>NZ_JAMYWQ010000016.1 GCF_024160145.1 Serratia nevei | reverse complement strand
CCAGCGTGCTGGAAGGGATGAACAATAAGATAAAGGTGATGAAGCGGATGGCTTATGGATACCGGGATAACGCTTACTTCTTCCTGAAAATCAAAGCAGCATTCCCCGGTAAAACGCGATGAACCAATTTTTAGTGGTCGAAGAAACCATCAACGGCAAAGCGCTGTGGAATCAGCCGGCCGGCCACCTGGAGGCCGACGAGACGCTGGTGCAGGCCGCCGAGCGCGAGCTGTGGGAAGAGACCGGCATCCGCGCCACGCCGCAGGCGTTCCTGCGCCTGCACCAGTGGATCGCGCCGGATCGCACGCCGTTCCTGCGTTTTTGCTTCGTTATCGAGCTGGAACAGCCGCTGCCGACCGAGCCGCACGACAGCGACATCGATCGCTGCCTGTGGCTGAGCGCCGACGAGATTTTGCAGGCGCCCAACCTGCGCTCCGCGCTGGTGGCGGAGAGCATTTGCAGCTACCAGCAGCCGGAGCGCTACCCGCTGGCACTGGTCGGCAGCTTCGCCTGGCCGTTTTAAAGGCGCCGGGCAGCACAAGATGAACAGTGCGCCGGCGCGGCCAACGTGGTAAAATCCTGCGCTTGTTTTTATCAGCACGGTTCGTGTTCAAGTTCGTGAGATCCCCATGTCAGACAACAGCCAGAAAAAAGTAATCGTCGGTATGTCCGGCGGCGTCGACTCTTCCGTTACCGCCTATCTGTTACAGCAACAGGGCTATCAGGTCGCTGGGCTGTTCATGAAGAACTGGGAAGAAGACGACGACGAAGAGTACTGCTCCGCCGCGACCGATCTGGCCGACGCGCAAGCAGTCTGCGACAAGCTGGGCATCGAACTGCACACGGTGAACTTTGCGGCGGAATACTGGGACAACGTGTTTGAGCTGTTCCTGGAAGAGTACAAGGCCGGCCGCACGCCGAACCCGGACATCCTGTGCAATAAAGAAATCAAATTCAAAGCCTTCCTGGAGTTTGCCGCCGAAGATCTGGGGGCCGATTTTATCGCCACCGGCCACTACGTGCGCCGCCAGGACGTGGACGGCAAAAGCCGCCTGCTGCGCGGCGTCGACGGCAACAAGGATCAGAGCTACTTCCTCTATACCCTGAGCCACGAGCAGGTGGCGCAAAGCCTGTTCCCGGTCGGCGAGCTGGAGAAGCCGGAGGTGCGCCGCATCGCCGAGCAGCTGGAGCTGGTTACCGCCAAGAAAAAAGATTCCACCGGCATCTGCTTTATCGGCGAGCGCAAGTTCCGCGACTTCCTCGGCCGCTACCTGCCGGCGCAGCCGGGCCCGATCGTCAGCGTTGACGGCCAGACCGTCGGCGAACACCAGGGCCTGATGTATCACACCCTGGGCCAGCGCAAAGGGCTGGGCATCGGCGGCCTGAAAGACAGCAGCGAAGATCCGTGGTACGTGGTGGATAAAGACGTGGCCAACAACGTGCTGGTGGTCGCGCAGGGGCACGATCATCCGCGCCTGATGTCCGTCGGCCTTATCGCGCAGCAGCTGCACTGGGTGGATCGCCTGCCGCTGAGCGGCCCGTTCCGCTGCACGGTGAAGACCCGCTATCGCCAACAGGATATCCCTTGCACCGTGACCCCGCTCGATGGCGAACGCATCGAAGTGCGTTTCGACGAGCCGGTCTCCGCCGTCACCCCCGGCCAGTCGGCGGTGTTCTACCAGGGCGAAATCTGCCTCGGCGGCGGCATCATCGAACAGCGCCTCGCGTAATTGCCCAGCAAAGAAAAACGCTGCGTTATCGCAGCGTTTTTTTTATTCAGAACTCCACCTGCGCCCCCAGTTCGATCACCCGGTTCGGCGGGATTTCGAACAGATCCGGCGCCCGCAGCGCGTTGCGCTGCAACAGCTGGAACACCTTGCCGCGCATGCGCAAATACCAGGGCCGCTTGCCCAGCACCAGCGTATCGCGCGACATGAAGAACGAGGTCTCGTTCATGGTAAAACTCATTCCCTCCAGCCCACAGCGGTACAGAATGTCCGTCACATTGGGCGTCTCGCGCCAGCCGTAGCTCGCCACCACTCGCCAAAAGCTCGCCGACAGCTGTTCGATCGCCACCCGCTGCACGTTGTGCACGTACGGCATGTCGGTGGTGACGATGGTCAGCAGCACCACGCGCTCATGCAGCACCTTGTTGTGCTTCAGGTTGTGCAACAGCACCAGCGGCACCGCGTGCGGCGTACGCTCCATAAACACCGCGGTGCCCGGCACCCGCTTCGGCGGCGCCTTCTCCAGCGACTCGATCAGCGCGGTCAGCCCCTCCTGATTGTCGCGCAGCCGGCGGATCAGGCGCGAACGCTCGGTCTTCCAGGTCAGCATAATCAGCAGAATGGTCAGCCCCAGCGCCACCGGCAGCCAGCCGCCGGTCGCCAGCTTGATCAGGTTGGCGCCGAACAGCGGCACGTCGATGCACAGCATGACAACCAGCATCAGCCCGCCCAGATAGCGCGGCCAGCCCCAGTTTTTCACCGCCACGATGCTCAGCAAAATCGACGACAGCAGCATAGTGCCGGTCACCACGATGCCGTAAGCCGAAGCCAGGTTGCTGGAGTGTTTGAAGCTGATAATCACGATCAGGACCGCCGCGAACAGCAGCCAGTTCACCACCGGAATGTAAATCTGCCCGGATTCCTGATCGGAGGTATAGATGATGCGCATCGGCGGCAGGTAGCCCAGCCGCACCGCCTGGCGCGTCAGCGAGAACACGCCGGAGATCACCGCCTGCGAGGCGATGACCGTCGCCAGCGTGGCGATCACCAGCAGCGGGATCAGCGCCCAGGTCGGCGCCAGCAGGAAGAACGGGTTGTTGATCGCCGCCGGGTTGGCCAGCAGCAGCGCCCCCTGGCCGAAGTAGTTCAGCACCAGCGACGGCGCCACCAGCGTAAACCATGCCAGGCGGATCGGTTTTTTACCGAAGTGGCCCATATCGGCGTACAGCGCTTCGGCGCCGGTCACCGACAGCACCACCATGCCCAGCGCGAAGAACGATACCGCCTTGTATTCGAGGAAGAAATTCACCGCCCAATAGGGGTTCAGCGCCCGCAGCACGCCGGGGTGATGCAAAATACCGCCGAGGCCCAGCAGCGCCAGCGTCAGGAACCAGACAACCATCGCCGGCGCGAACAGCTTGCCGACGCTGCCGGTGCCGTGCTTTTGGATCACGAACAGCGCGGTCAGCACCAGCAGCGAGAGCGGCACGATAAAGCTGTCCAGCTCGGGGGCGATAATCTGCAGCCCCTCGATGGCCGAGAGCACCGAAATGGCCGGGGTGATCACCCCGTCGCCATAAAAGAAGCTGCCGCCCACCAGCCCAGTCAGCACCGCCGCCGGCACCCAACGCGCATCCAGGTTGCGGATCGCCAGCGACATCAGCGTCAGGATCCCTCCCTCGCCGTCGTTGTCGGCGCGCATCACGAAACAGACGTATTTAATTGATACCACCAGCGTCAGCAGCCAGAAAATCAGCGACAAAAAGCCGTAGATCGAGGCCGGCGTCATGGTGATGCCCTCCTCCGCCGTCAGGCATTCGCGCAGGGTATACAGCGGGCTGGTGCCGATATCGCCGTACACCACGCCGATGGCCGCCAGCGTCACCGCCGGCAGCGGCTGCTTGTTTTTTACGTGCATATAAAGGTCTTTATTTGAGGGCTCACGTTGGCAGTATAGATGCAGCCGCCGCACTTTATTTGCCGCCGCAACAATAAGTTCGCGCCGCCTCACCGGCGATTTTCGCCGCCTATTTGCGCAGTTCTGCGCCGCACGGCGCCCCTGCCTCGTCACGGGCGTATTCGACGCTGGGTTTACCCTCGATTTTGTGGCATGATCCGCGGCATTCGTTGTCATCGTTGTTACAGCCACGCCCGATCGTTCCCGTTCGCGGCCGCCGCCGTTACCTTGGCGATACACACAACCTTATGCAGTAAGCCATGTACCGTTCACAGCGTTTACAGGAGTAATCGTGGCGAAGAATTATTATGACATCACGTTGGCCATGGCGGGTATCAGCCAGGCGGCGCGTTTGGTTCAGCAACTGGCCCATGAAGGGCAATGCAACCGCGAAGCCTTTCAAACCTCACTGAAAAGCCTGCTGCAAATGGATCCGCCCTCCACGCTGGCGGTGTTCGGCGGTGAAGAACGCAATTTGATGGTCGGTCTCGAAACCCTGATGGCCGTGCTTAACGCCAACAACAAAGGGCCGGGCGCGGAACTGACCCGCTACACCATCAGCCTGATGGTGCTGGAGCGCAAGCTCAACGCCAACAAACAGGCGATGAACACGCTCGGCGAACGCCTCGGCCAGCTCGAGCGCCAGCTAGCGCACTTCGATCTGGAGTCGGACACCATCATCAGCGCGCTGGCCGGCATTTACGTCGACGTAGTCAGCCCGCTCGGGCCGCGCATCCAGGTGACCGGCTCGCCGGCAATCTTGCAGAACCCGCAGGTGCAGGCCAAGGTTCGCGCCACGCTGCTGGCCGGCATTCGCGCCGCCGTGCTGTGGCAACAGGTCGGCGGCAGCCGCCTGCAGTTAATGTTTTCCCGTAATCGTCTGTTCAAGCAGGCGCAAAATATCGTTGCTCATTGTTAATCGATCCCAGGAGTTGCTACCGATGGAATTATCCTCACTGACCGCCGTTTCCCCCGTTGATGGACGCTACGGTGATAAAGTCAGCGCACTGCGCCCCATTTTCAGCGAATACGGTCTGCTGAAATTCCGCGTACAGGTTGAAGTACGTTGGCTGCAAAAACTGGCGGCCTGCGCAGAAATCAAGGAAGTTCCCGCTTTTGACGCCGACGCAAACGCTTTCCTCGACAAAATCGTCGCGGAATTCAACGAAGAAGACGCTCAGCGCATCAAAACCATCGAGCGCACCACCAACCATGACGTGAAAGCGGTCGAATATTTCCTGAAGGAAAAAGTGGCGGCGGTGCCTGCGCTGCACGCGGTGTCCGAGTTCATCCACTTCGCCTGCACCTCCGAAGACATCAACAACCTGTCGCACGCGCTGATGCTGCAAAGCGCCCGTCAGGACGTGGTGCTGCCTTACTGGCGCAAAATCATCGACGCGCTGAAAGGGCTGGCGCTGGAATACCGCGATATCCCGCTGCTGTCGCGCACCCACGGCCAGCCGGCGACCCCGTCGACCGTCGGCAAAGAGTTCGCCAACGTGGCTTACCGCATGGAGCGCCAGTACCGTCAGCTGGAGCGCGTGGAGATCATGGGTAAAATCAACGGCGCGGTCGGCAACTACAACGCCCACATCGTCGCTTACCCGGAAGTGGACTGGCACCAGTTCAGCGAAGCTTTCGTGACCTCGCTCGGCATCACCTGGAACCCGTACACCACCCAGATCGAGCCGCATGACTACATCGCCGAGCTGTTCGACTGCGTGGCGCGTTTCAACACCATTCTGATCGATTTCGACCGCGATATCTGGGGCTACATCGCCCTGAACCACTTCAAGCAGAAGACCATCGCCGGCGAAATCGGTTCTTCCACCATGCCGCACAAGGTTAACCCGATCGACTTCGAAAACTCCGAAGGCAACCTGGGCCTGGCCAATGCCGTGCTGGGCCACCTGGCGAGCAAACTGCCGGTGTCCCGCTGGCAGCGCGATCTGACCGACTCCACCGTGCTGCGTAACCTGGGCGTGGGCCTGGGCTATGCGCTGATCGCCTATCAGTCCACCCTGAAAGGCATCAGCAAGCTGGAAGTGAACCAGGCGCACCTGCTGGACGAACTGGATCACAACTGGGAAGTGCTGGCCGAGCCGATCCAGACCGTGATGCGCCGCTACGGCATCGAGAAGCCATACGAGAAGCTGAAAGAGCTGACCCGCGGCAAGCGCGTGGACGCCGCCGGCATGCAGGCATTCATCGATGGCCTGGCGCTGCCGGAAGAAGAGAAAACCCGTCTGAAGGCGATGACCCCGGCCAACTACATCGGCCGCGCCACCACCCTGGTCGACGAGCTGAAGTAAGCGCTTTAGCCCGATAAAAAGGCGGCCCCTGGGCCGCCTTTTTGCTTATTATTCGCTGCGCAACACCTGCAGCCTGGCTATCTGCCGCCCCTGCACATCGAAGTTATCCGCGTTCAGCCAGCGCGCCAGCGCCTGCCGCACCGCCGGCCATCGGTCAGCGGTGATGGCGAACCAGGCGGTATCCCGGCTGCGCCCCTTGGCGATCACCGCAAAGCGGAAATTGCCCTCATAGTGAAAACCCAAGCGCAGCGCAGCCTGGCGGGACGGCGCGTTATGGCTGTCGCACTTCCACTCGCAGCGGCGGTAGCCCAGCGTGTCGAAGGCGTAGCGCAGCAGCAGCGCGATGGCTTCGGTGGCGCTGGATCGCTGTTTCATCAACGGTGACCAGCTGATGTGGCCAATCTCCAGCACGCCATTGGCTTCGTCGATACGCATCAGCGCCACCGTGCCCACCGGCGCGTCGCTGGCGGCGTCGAACACCGTCAGATTGACCAGCGCCGGGTTGGCCTGCAGCGTCTCCAGATGCTGCAGCATCGCCGCCGGCGTATCGGGCCGTTCGATAGACAGATAGGTCCAGTCGCGGCCGTCCGGCGCCAGTTGAAACGCCTCGAACAGCGCGGCGTAATCCCGCTGCGGTTCGAGCGGCGCCAGCGAGCAGAAACGTCCGCCAAGCGTCGCGCCGCCCGGGCGGCGAGCCGGCTGCCAATCCGGCATCGATTCCCCGATCGGCTGACCATAACGATTCATTGTCATCAACGCCCTCCTGCGATTAACGGGAATAAACGATAAACGAGCTTCTTCTGCCGATTTTGTCGTACAGCGAGCGTGCCGGCGCGTTGTACTCCTGGGTCATCCAGTAGACCCGATCGCTGCCGCGCACCTCTGCCAATCGATACGCCTGTTCGAACAGCTTTTCCGACACCTTATGGCCGCGCGCCTGCGGCGACACATAGAGATCTTCGATATAACAATAGCCGACCGCACTCCAGGTGGACGGATGGAACACCAGGTTCATCAGCCCCAGCAGCCGGCCGTCGGCATCCTCCGCCACCAGCCCGTACATCTGTTCATCCTGCCCCAGACGTTCGAAGGTGCGATCGGTCACCTGCGGCGCCACGTCGGCACGGTAAAAATCGAGATAGCCCTGCCACAGCGCCAGCCATTGCGCTTTGTCGTCGCCATTGATTCTGCGGATAGTCACTTCAGGGTTTGCTGGGTACATAGCGCCTCACGGAGTCAAATATTATTTCCATTAGGGAAACAATCGGATAGCGGCAGAATACACCGCGCGGCGGCGGCGCAATACGGACCAATTCAAAACACGGAGCAGACCAATTTTAGCCGTCGCTTTCCACCGGCAGTGCGTTGAACACCTGCGCCAGCGTGGCGATAAAGCGCACGATCTCATCCGGCGTATAGGCCGAGAAGCCGAGCACCAGCGCCCCACGCTGCGGCGTGCCGGTGTAGAAGTCCGCCAGACCGTGCAGCCGTATTCCCCGTTCGGCGGCGGCCGCCACCAGCCGCCGCTCCGTCGCCGCATCCGCCAACGGGCAAACCAGCTGCAGCCCACCCTGCGGCAGCGCCGGGCGCGTCCAGGCCGCCAGGTGACGATGCACCGCCTCGTACAGCACCTCCAGCCGCGCCTTGTACAGCGTGCGCATATTGCGCAGATGCTCGGCGTAGCCGCCCTCGTGCAGGAAGTGGAACAGCGTCATCTGCGCCAGCGCCGAGGTGTAGCCGTCCTGAAACTGCCTGGCGGCGACCAATGGCCGCACCAGCTGCGGCGGCGCAATCACGAAACCGATGCGCAGCCCCGGAAACAGCGTCTTGCTGAAGGTGCCGATGTACAGCGTGCGCCCGCCGCTGTCCAGCCCCTGCAGCGCCGCCTTGGTTTGCCGATCGTAGTTGAACTCGGCGTCGTAATCGTCTTCGATGATCCAGGCCCGCCGGCGCTGCGCCCACTGCAACAGCGCCAGCCGCCGCTCAAGGCTCAGCGAATACCCCAGCGGATAGTGATGAGACGGCGTGAGGTAAACCCCGCGCCCGCCGCCCGAGGCCTGCATCAGCTGCCCAACGTCCAGCCCCTGCTCATCGATGCCGATCGGCCACGCCTGCAGCCCCGCCGACTGCACCAGTTTTTTCGCCCCCTGGTAGCCCGGCTCTTCGACGAACACCGCATCGCCGGGATCGAACAGCACCTGGGTACACAGCGCCAGCGCCTGCTGCGAGCTGGTCACCACGATCACCTGCTCCGCCGTGGCCTTCACGCCCCGCTCCCGCTGCAAGTAGAGCGCAATCTCCGCGCGCAGCTCCGGCAGCCCTTGCGGATCGGCATACCCCAACAGCCGTGCGCCGTGCCGCCGCAGCGCCTGCTTCTCCCGCAGCAGCCACTGCTCGATGGGAAACGCCCGCAGATCCGCCAGCGAAGGCGTCAGCGAGGCCCGGCGGCAGGTATGCGGCGTATGGCTGACCGCCAGCAGCGCCCGGCCGCGATCGCTCAGCTCGCGCTCCGCCAGCCGCGCCTCTTGCCCCGTCGCCGTCGCCAGCAGTTCACGGCCGAGCAGCGTGTCGCAGCGATAGCGTACAAAGCTGCCGCGCCCCACCGTTCGGCTGATGAACCCCTCCGCCTCCAGCCGCGCGTAGGTCTGTTCCACCGTATCGCGCGCCACCGTTAATCGGGCCGCCAACGCACGGCTCGGCGGCAGCTTGGTCCGCCAGGGCAGTTCTCCGGTGGCAATCAGTTGCAACAGGGCCTGATGCAGCGCCGAACGCCGGGTCAGGCCTTGCCGACGCTGCTGCGCGAAGGCGGCCAGGATCGCCGCGTCGTGCGCGAGTTGTGCGGTGTCGCTCATAGGGGGTGGGGTTTCTCCAGGTTCAGGGGGCCGACACACTACTCTACCTCATTTCACCGGGTCGTCGGCGGCAGTTGCACTGCCCGGCGAAATCCCCTTAAATAGGCCATCGCATTACGGCTACAGGACTTCCGCCGGCTATGAGCAAGGAGACCAACCAGCGTCTGCTGGACAAACTGCAGCAGGATCTGGCCAGCGCGGGCGCGATGCCGCTGTATTTGCGCTTCAACGCCTCGGTGCGCCAGGCCATCGAACAAGGATTGCTGAATGCGGGGGATTTTTTACCCAGCGAGCGCCTGTTCACCGAACAACTCGGCATTTCGCGCATCACGGTACGCAAAGCGCTGGCCTGCCTCGAGCAGGACGGCATCATCGGCCGTTCGCGTGGTTACGGCACCTTTATCCAACCGCAACGGCCCGAGCCGAAGCTGTTCTATTCATTGGCGGACGTCAAAGGCTTCTCGCGCGAGGTGATACAGCAGGGACGCCGGCCGGATACGCAATGGATCAGCCGCGAACGGATGCCCGCCGGCGCCGAACTGGCGGCAAAGCTCCAGCTGGCGCCCGGAACGCCGATCTATAAACTCAAGCGCATTCACTTGATCGATCGGCGGCCGATGTCGGTGGCGGTGTCCTACGTGGTGGTGGCAGCGATTGCCAACGTCGACGAGATCGGCATTTCGCTGTACGACTACTTCCGGCGCAATAAGGTTGAGATGGGATCGCTGCGCAGCCAGGTCAGCGCGGCGATGGCCGACGACGACATCCGCCAAGCGCTGCAGCTCTCGGAACCGATGCCGCTGCTGATCGTGCGCCAGACGCTGTTCGACCACCATAAAAAACCGATCGAATACAGCGAAAGCTTCTGCCGCAGCGACATGTACGAATTTACCAGCGAAAGCTGATCCGCTGCGTCACGCGGCGGCTTACGCCTCGCCCTGCCGACGGCGGCGAAAACGCGCGAACGCCTGCGCATAAGCCTCGACGTCCAGCGGATTCACCCGTTTCAACTCTGCCAGCAGCCCGGGCTCGATCGCCTCTGCGCCGTGCAGCGCGCCGCAAATCGCGGTGGCCATCGCGCCGATGGTGTCGGTGTCGCCGCCCAGATTGGCGCACAGCACCGCGCACCGGGTCGGGTCGGTTTGCGCCAGTTGCACCATCGCCAGCGCCGCCGGCACCGACTCGATGGTGCTCACCCCGGCGCCGATCAGCTGATACACCCGTTCGGCGGCCCGCTCGGTGCCGGTGGCTTCATCCACCACCTGAAACGCCAGCTCGATGCGCGCCGCCAGCGAGGGGCTAAACGTCGTCTCTTGACGGCGCTGGGCATACTCCGCCACCCCCGGCAACGCCAGGCGAATGGAGGCCCAGTCCGCCCCCTCCACCGCCCGCGCGACGGCCCAGGCAATCGCGACCGCGCCGGCAACGGCGATGTCGGATTTGTGCGTCGGGCTGGAGGCCAGCCACACCTGCCGGCAGAAATCCTCCAGCGGCGCGGACGGCAGCACGCAGCCCAAAGGTGAAATGCGCATCGCCGCACCGTTGGTGATGCCGTTGTTTTCCAACTCGGCGATCGGCGTGCCCGCTTTCTGCTCGCTCAGCGCCAGTTTGGAACTGGGGCCAAGAATGTTCTTGTTGAAGGCGTCAAAACTGTCCACCCAGCGGATCACGTTGCGGGCGATCAGTTCCGGCACCACCTCGCCTTCCGCTTCCAGCAGCGCATCGGCCAGCGCCAATGCCATCGCGGTATCATCGGTATATTGCCCGGCCTTGAAATAACAGGCGGCGGTGTTCTCCGCCGGCCCATCGAGGAAGCCCTCGATCCAGCCGAAGTGGCGTTTAACCCGCTCACGCGGCCACAGCTCGGAAGGCATGCCGAGCGCATCGCCCAGCATCTGCCCGTAAAATGCGCCCGCTATGCGTTGTTCCTGGGTTAACTGCTTCATCCGTCGCTCCTGAAAGTGTGCTGATGGGATGATAATACCTTATTAGTACCTTTTGATCCTGTCGGCAATGTTGTTCATCGTTTCATCGCGCAGCCAATGCCCGACGCGTTTAAGTTGTGTTTAACGTTGCCCCGCCGCTGTTTATCCGACGTTTACCAGAACCTATCGATAATGTCGGCGAACAACTTGATAGCGCTTATTTTACTACATTGCTTCGGCTCTCTTGCGGGCCGGGCGGGTTATACCTACCATAGCCTCAGCATTTTTTGTCAAAATGGTTCAGGTGGCCGCACGCTATCCCCTGACACGCCGCAGAGCGTGTTCCCTTTTATCGCGTGGGTGACAGGACGTTCACCCGCATAGTCACAGGAGTTCGCCATGCGAGTACTGGTTGTTGAAGATAATGGTTTACTGCGCCACCACCTTGCCGTTCAGATGCGCGAGATGGGCCATCAGGTCGATGCGGCCGAAGACGCCAAGGAAGCCGATTATTTCCTACAGGAACACGCGCCGGATATCGCCATTGTCGATCTCGGGCTGCCGGGCGAAGACGGCCTGAGCCTGATCCGCCGCTGGCGCGCACACCAGACCAAGCTGCCGATCCTGGTGCTGACCGCCCGCGAAAGCTGGCAGGACAAAGTGGCGGTGCTGGAAGCCGGCGCCGACGACTATGTCACCAAACCGTTCCACCTGGAAGAAGTCATCGCCCGCATGCAGGCGCTGATGCGCCGCAACAGCGGCCTGGCTTCGCAGGTGATCGTTCTGCCGCCGTTCCAGATCGATCTGTCGCGCCGCGAGCTGAGCGTCAACGATCGGCAGATCAAGCTGACCGCCTTTGAATACACCATCATCGAGACCCTGATCCGCAACGCCGGCAAGGTGGTGAGCAAGGATTCGCTGATGCTGCAGCTCTACCCGGACGCCGAACTGCGCGAAAGCCACACCATCGACGTGCTGATGGGCCGCTTGCGTAAAAAGGTGCAGGCGGAATACCCGCAGGAAGTGATCACCACGGTACGTGGCCAGGGCTATCGTTTTGACGCGAAGTGAACATGATGTTCAACAAGGATAAAAAGCCGTTTTCGCTGCGCGCCCGTTTCCTGATGGCGACCGCCGGGGTGATCCTGGCGCTGTCGCTTTCTTATGGCCTGGTGGCGGTCGTCGGCTATATTGTCAGCTTCGACAAGACCGCCTTCCGCCTGCTGCGCGGTGAGAGCAACCTGTTCTTCAGCCTGGCGCAGTGGAAAGACAACAAGCTCACCATCGCCATTCCCCCCGATATTGATCTCAACTTCCCCACGCTGGTGTTTATCTACGACGATAAAGGCAACCTGCTGTGGAGCCAGCGCAAAGTGCCGGAGCTGGAGAAGCTGATCAACAAGGAGTGGCTGGAGGAGTCCGGCTTCTACGAAATCGACACCGACACCCGCGTCAGCAGTGAAGTGCTGGGGGATAACCCCAAAGCGCAGGATCAGCTTAAAAATTACGACGATACCGATCAGAACGCGCTGACCCACTCGGTGGCGGTCAACACCTATGCCGCCACGGCACGCCTGCCGGCGCTGACCATCGTGGTGGTCGACAGCATTCCGCAGGAGCTGCAGCGCTCCGACGTGGTGTGGGAGTGGTTCAGCTATGTGCTGCTGGCCAACCTGCTGCTGGTGGTGCCGCTGCTGTGGCTGGCGGCCTACTGGAGCCTGCGGCCGATCAAGGCGCTGGTCAATCAGGTGGGCGAGCTGGAGAACGGCGAACGCGATCAGCTCGACGAAAATCCGCCCAGCGAGCTGCGTGGGCTGGTGCGCAATCTGAACATTCTGGTGCGTAACGAGCGCCAGCGTTACACCAAGTATCGCACCACCCTGTCGGATCTGACCCACAGCCTGAAAACGCCGCTGGCGGTGCTGCAAAGCACCCTGCGTTCGCTGCGCAGCGGCAAGCAGACCACCATCGAAGAAGCCGAGCCGATCATGCTGGATCAGATCGGCCGCATCTCGCAGCAGATCGGTTACTACCTGCACCGGGCCAGCATCAACTCCGGTCAAACGGTGCTGACGCGCGAGATCCACTCGGTACCGGCGCTGCTCGACAGCCTGGTGGTGGCGCTGAACAAGGTTTATCAGCGCAAGGGGGTGGTGATCACGCTGGACATCTCGCCAGAGGTGACCTTTATGGGCGAGAAGAACGACTTTATGGAAGTGATGGGCAACGTGTTGGAAAACGCCTGCAAATACTGCCTGGAGTTTGTTGAGATCACCTCACTGCACTCCGAGAAAAACCTCACCATCGTCATCGACGACGACGGCCCGGGGATCCCGGAAAGCAAGCGCCAGCTGATCTTCCAGCGCGGCCAGCGGGTGGATACCCTGCGCCCCGGCCAGGGCCTGGGTTTGTCGGTGGCGGCGGAGATCATCGAGCAGTACGACGGCGAAATCGTCATCAGCGACAGCCCGCTCGGCGGCGCGCGCATGCAGGTCACCTTCGCCCGCCAGCACGACACCCACCACAACGAGTAAATTATGCCTCTGCGGCCCCGATCCACGGGGCCAAACTTCCGTTATAATCGCACTCAGGCTCACTCCTCTCTCCTGGAATAGAACATGGATTATCAATTAGACCTGGACTGGAACGATTTTTTGCAACGTTATTGGCAAAAGCGTCCGGTGATTCTCAAGCGCGGCTTCAAAAACTTTATCGATCCGATCTCCCCGGATGAGCTGGCCGGGCTGGCGATGGAAAACGAAGTGGACAGCCGCCTGGTCAGCCACCAGGACGGCCGTTGGCAGGTTGCGCACGGCCCCTTCGAGAGCTTCGACCACCTGAGCGAAAACAACTGGTCGCTGCTGGTGCAGGCGGTGGACCACTGGCATGAGCCTTCCGCGGCGCTGATGCGCCCGTTCCGCCAACTGCCGGACTGGCGGATGGATGACCTGATGATCTCCTTCTCGGTGCCGGGCGGCGGCGTCGGCCCGCACCTCGATCAGTACGACGTGTTCATCATTCAGGGCACCGGCCGCCGCCGCTGGCGCGTCGGGGAAAAAACGCCGCTGAAACAGCACTGCCCGCATCCGGATCTGCTGCAGGTGGAACCGTTCGACGCCATCATCGACGAAGAGATGGAGCCGGGCGACATTCTCTACATTCCGCCGGGCTTCCCGCATGAAGGCTACGCGCTGGAAAACGCGCTCAACTACTCGGTGGGCTTCCGCGCGCCGAACGGCCGCGAGCTGGTGAGCGGCTTCGCCGACTACGTGCTGGCGCGCGAGCTGGGCAGCAAGCGCTACGGCGATCCGGACGTTAAACTGCGCGAACACCCGGCGGAGATCCTGCCGCAGGAAGTGGACGCCTTGCGGCAGATGATGCTGGATCTGGTGCAACAGCCGGAACACTTCCAGCACTGGTTCGGCGAGTTCATCTCTCAGTCGCGCCACGAGCTGGATCTGGCGCCGCCGGAGCCACCGTATCAGGCCGGGGAAATCTACGAGCTGCTGCAACAGGGTGAAGCGCTGCAGCGCCTGGGCGGGTTGCGCGTGCTGCGCGTCGGCGATCGCTGCTTCGTCAACGGCGAGCTGATCGACACCGACCAGCTGCAGGCCGCAGACGCCCTGTGCCAAAACTTCAGCGTCGACGCCGCCCTGCTCGGCGACGCGGTGGACGACCCGTCGTTCCTGGCGCTGCTGACCGCGCTGGTCAACAGCGGGTATTGGTACTTTAACGACTGAGTTCTCGGGGCGACGGCGCCTACTGAACATGTATACCGGCCCGCTTATGCGGGCCTTTTCTTTAGGGTGCAAAAGCTGGCCCGCCCTCAACAATACGTTTCTATCGAGACCTCAATTTATCCACCACACGAATGCCCCTATCATTATTATTTTGAAAATAATGCATATCACATAAAATCAAACAAACCATTGCTTCTCAGCCCCACTGACGTTATTTTTTAAGGCCATCACTGAATTATTTACAATACTAATTAATACAAGGTGTTATCCATGCAAATTATTTATCCTGATGATTATTCAAACCAAGGCAGACCGGATGAAAATTTTGCCGAGGAATTTACCTGCGTCAAAGATAGAGGAATACGCTGCTTTCTACTTTCCTCAGAAGCCGCAGCATTAGGAAAAACCCGTTTTTCGGGCCGCTTTGAACCAGGCATACCGGTAATCTGGCGTGGTTGGATGCTGAATGCAGAGGAGTATCGCCAGCTGCACCGTACGGTAGCAGCTAATGGAGGGGAAATGCTTGAGTCCCCGGATGACTATTTGCGTAATCATCATATAACCGGCTGGTATGAGCCATGTAAGTCATATACCGCAGAGACCGTGCTCACCACGGCTGATACAGATTTCGACACTCTGGTCACCCAACTTTGTTGGCCCGCTTACTTTGTTAAGGATTATGTGAAATCGCTGACCACATCCCGAGGCTCGGTAGCTCACAATGCCGCTGAAATCAGAGAGGTTATTAAACTGATTGCGCATTACCGAGGGGAGCTTGAAGGCGGCGTTAGCTTAAGACGCTTTGAAAACTTGATTGACGACAGTGAGCGCCGATACTTTTCGCTAAACGGCCAGGTTTTTTCCGCCGATGGCGAAATACCGGCCATCGTTCATCAGATCGCATCGCGTATTAAAACGCCTTTTTATTCGATCGATATCGCCAAAAATGCCAATGGCGAATTGCGCCTAATCGAAATAGGCGATGGTCAGGTATCGGATACCAAAGAGTGGAACGTTGCAGACCTGGTTACTGCATTTTGTATAGCGGGCGGTTAACACCCCATTAAATTCGAGTGGCTATAAGTAAGGTCAGCGTATCCCAAAAAACCTCCATCATGTGAATAACCGGGGTGATGCAGGCCATCTGATTCGCTGTACGTTATCGATATTTGATGTCACTACCGTCCCCGTATGCATAGGGGTTGCTAGTGCCAAAAAATAAAAATGCGCTATGTTAAAAGGACATTCTTTCTGGCCTGACAGCATCTATCACTGCAGATTTCCAGATAAGCTAACGTCTCGACGCATCTAAATCAGCAATATTAGAATATCGGACTACAATACTAATGCCCACCATAAGCAAACATGAGTAGGTAAAAGCACCCAATAAACTTTCTTTACTGGGTGCTAAGAAAACCCTCTTTCTCATCGTCATGATGGCAGAGCGTGTCTATTTATTTACAAAATATATAGAACTTACTCTTTTTTGAGAAAATTATACTTCTCAAGCGTTTTTTTTACCTCTATCTTGAGTTCATTCTCATCCAAATCGCTACCATCCCGATTTGGAGAAGATGTATAGCAATCAGCCAAGCTGAAAAGCTCTGCTGCACAATACCCAACATCATTACTATCTTTTCTTAATGTCCCGTCATCGCGTTCTTTTCTCCACACATTAAGATACTGTGACTCATACTCATCAGCGGTTAATTTAGAGTCGAGTAATGCCTGCGCGATTTCAATCAACCTCATACTCATAACAACACTCCTTTTTCCATATAGTTTTTATACTGTGGCGTCCCAGGGCTTAATTTCATTCCCGTCGAGAAATATCCATCACGTCTAATTACAACAACATTATTGGTCCTTGAGTTAAAAAAGACTTTGGAGTCTTTCTCTCTTATGTAAGTCCCTTTTTCTACCGTGTCCTTATCATTCAAATGGGCCTCGAGCGCATTGCGATATTGAGTCAGAGTCTCTCTGTTTTTTCTGGTGTCCGCAACACCAAAGTCACTCGCGTGCTTGTACTTTTTATCCAGTTGCTGACGCGTAAAACGCCCCGAGTCCAACGGATCACTGACCATCACATAGACAGCTTCAACTCCGGTTTCCAGCGCATTATGCACTGACGCAGAACCTATTTTTATTATCTGATTCAAAAAAATATAAAAAAACATCCAACAAACTTTCATTTATTGGATGTCGATTAAAAAATTATCAGAAAATTTATTATCCTACACTCTATTACCATACTAACAATCTATACTTTAAACCCTATTTAACGGTCAAGTATCTCGCTGTCACCCTGATTAGAAATCATTTATTGAACTACCAATTATCATTATAATCGAAAGAGATTTGATATAAATATCTATCCAGCACAATCCCATTATAAAAATAAGGCTGTAACAAAGGGACCCACAGTTTCTCAACATCAAAGACCCCATTATTAATGTTGTCTTTTAACGGTATCCCCAAACTTTCAATGATCGAACCATCATCCCCTAAATCCTTGGAGTACTCTTCACCTTGAAATTCTTCAGAGCTTTTTTCAAACCACTGAATATGTAATTTTAGCCCCATAATTTCCTCTCATAGATATTTTTTAATATTTCGCTTTGGATCAGGGCCTTTAACCTGCATCCCCGTATTAGGATCGAATGCACCAAGGTGGGAACCATCACTGGCTCGGTACTCTTCCAACTCACCATGCTGCGAGTCCCATTCGTAAATCTTACGTCCTTTATCTCCCTTCCAACGATTACGGCGCCCAGTACCGCCTTGCTTCGGCGTTTTACCTGGAACAGGTATTAGTTCTCCTAACCCTTTAATACTCTCCGTTTTGGGAGGGGAATGATAGTCATGTCCGTAATCTTTTACCCCTTTTCTGGGCTTACTCACCATCACATAGATGGCCTCTACACCAATCTCCGTCGCATCCGGCTGCCACAGGATAAAGTCTTGCAGATCCTGCACCACATCCGCCGGGAAGGTGGTGACCACGATGCTGTCCGCCTGCCTGATGCCGGACCTTGAAGGGTAACCGAGTAACCGCTATTAAATTAGCTCTTCACTTCCTTGCCATCGTTACGAAACAATAAAATGCCCAATAGACTCTCGTCTATTGGGCGTTAGGGTCACTTTTGTTAACTATTCTGTCACTATGAAGGCGGTTCTTTTTACCTTGCCCAATACCCAGATAATTTCAAATCTACGAGAGCACCTATCCTAATAAGTGTTCAGATAAAATTGAATTTTTCTAGTGTCGTTATAACTGCGGCACGCAATCCGGCATCATCAAGTTCATAATCAGCACGTTCTGAATCAGGATTGTAAACTTCAGCTATCATAAATAGCTCTTCCCCACAATTCATAACGTTTCTATCCTGATCCTTAACCCCGTAGAGCATACGTCTTTCTACACATATTTTTTCGGAGAACTCCAATGCACCGACCTCTTTTCTTAGAAAACTCTTAGCCAGATCAATAATTGCCATCCGATTCATAAATCCCCCGTATCTAAATATATCCTACCGTTATCTGCGTCTGGATTTATCTTCCACCCTGATAAGAAATCGCCGTTTTCTTTTAAAACAACAACATTCATTGTGTTAGGATTGAAAAACACCTTAGATCCTTTTTCTCGTCTATAAGTCCCTTTCTCAACCGTGTCCTTATCATTCAAATGGGCCTCGAGCGCATCGCGGTATTTAGTCAGAGTCTCTCTGTTTTTTCTGGTATCCGCAACACCAAAGTCACTCGCGTGCTTGTACTTTTTATCCAGTTGCTGACGAGTAAAACGCCCCGAAGGTGGTGAGCTTCGTAACACCTTCTGATAGCTAGGTTAGTTGATTGAAATACGAAAAAAAGCCCAACAAACGCTAGTTTGCTGGGCGCAGCTGAAATGCTCATTGCCGTTTAATCATCATAAGACGATTAGACACGGTTACCCTTGTTTGAAGCCAGATTTGCCATTTTTGGCACGCCATTCCTTAACTGCCTTAGTTACCCCTTCCGCTGAGTTATCCGCGCCAGAAGCCGGATGATAGATGAGATCCCAGCCATCGGGGTGTTCCGTTAACTGACCAAATTGATAAATAGCATCATCATGCTCTGCTTCTGTAGGAAAATCGGCTTCTTTTATCCTCCTTACAAAATCAATAAATTGATTCTCTGTAAAGTCAGAAATGTTTTTAATCGTCATCTTACTTTCCTTTATGAATTTCGATATGTCGCTTAGGTGTCACCACATTAAGGTTATCGACATTGTAAACTTCCCCACCTTTCGCCACTTCGTCCCGGTGATGAATCTCATACTTAACTCTTTTGCCTACTGAATCTTTAAACCTGACTGTTGGGGCTCGACCCAGTTTCAAACGCTCCATGTCATCAGAACCAAACTGTTTACTTAACTCAGGATCTGCGGCAACTGCTTTCCAGAAAGCACTTCTGAAAGAATCAAAGCTCGTAAACTCTCGCCCACGCAGTTTATCCGCAATCTGGCTGGGAACCGGGGAACCCAGTTCCTGCCCCGCTGTATTCAACCAGCCGTCCCCCACTTGCTGTCCTTTGCCGCTTACTTTACCCGGAGTATATCTCGGACTACGCACCATCACATAGACAGCTTCAACTCCGGTTTCCTGCGCATCCGGCTGCCACAGGATAAAGTCTTGCAGATCCTGCACCACATCCGCCGGGAAGGTGGTGACCACGATGCTGTCCGCCTGCCTGATGCCGGTGCCGGTATGCACTGGGGATTTGGCTTGGAGCAAGAGAAACCAGTTCCAGATCAGCTTTATGCAACCAGTCGCCCCCACTTACTGCCCTTTGCCGCTCACTTTACCCGGAGTTTAACTCAAACTTCGTGACACCTTCTGATAGCCAGGCTAGTTGATTGAAATACGAAAAACGCCCAACAAACGCGAGTTTGCTGGACGCTGCTGAAATGCTCATTACCGTTTAATCATCATAAGACGATTAGACACGGTTACCCTTGTTTGAAGCTAGGTTTCCCGTTCTTGGCACGCCACTCTTTGATAACTTTAACTATAGCCTCAGGGCCCTGATTTCCGTTCTCTGGATAATACAGCAAGTCAGAACCTGACGGGTGTTCAGACAATCTCTCGAACTCCATAACCGCATTAATATGCGATTCTTCTGTCGGATAAGTGTCATAATAAATTCCGTTTACAAATTCGAGAAATTCCTTTTCCGTATAATCAGATATCATTTTATTTTCCATATTATCCACCTATTTTTTAGAGTGAATCTCTATATGCCTTTTAGGAGTTACAATGCTGAGATTGTCTACATTATAGACAGCCCCATCATCTCTTATAGGTTGTACATGATGTAGTTCAGCTTTAACCCTTTTCCCTACCCGCTCCGCTTTGCGAACATATGGTGCTCGCCCATTCTTCATTGTTGCTAGGCTACCGGGATCAAATTGTTTCGCCAATGCAGGATCTTTCCCCACCTCAGTCCAGAACGCCTTACGAAACGCGTCAAAGCTCGCAAACTCTCGCCCACGCAGTTTATCCGCAATCTGGCTGGGAACCGGGGAACCCAGTTCCTGCCCCGCTGTATTCAACCAGCCGTCCCCCACTTGCTGTCCTTTGCCGCTTACTTTACCCGGAGTTTAACTCGAGCTTCGTAACACCTTCTGGCAGCTAGATTAGTTGATTGAAATACGAAAAAAACGCCCAACAAACGCTAGTTTGCTGGACGCAGTTGAAATGCTCATCACCGTTTATTAATCATAAAATGATTAAACTCGGTTACCCTTGTTTGAAGCAAGGCTTACCATTTTTGGTTCGCCACTCCTTAATCTCTTCGATAACGGCTTCAGGGCTTCCATTATTATTTCCTTCGGGATAGTAAATCAGATCTGAACCACTAGGGTGCTCAGTAATATTGATAAAACTCTCGAGGTTGTTATCTTGAGTTTTCTCATCACCGTCACAATTAATGATTGCTTCAATTAGTTTTTTGAATTCAATTTCAGTGTAATCACTGATGTTTTTTTTCAGTTCCATTACTATTTACCTCTATGAATGTCAATATGGTGTTTAGGTGTAAGCACACGGAGATTGTCCATATCATAGACTCCACCATCCTGACTGATGAGTTTATCATGATGAAGTTCGAATGAACGCCGCCCCCCAACAGTATCTTTATTTCTAGCACGTGGAGCCAACCCTTGACTCATTCGTTTTTTATTAGCTGGAATAAATTGTTTACTCAGTTCAGGATCTTTCCCCACCTCAGTCCAGAACGCCTTACGAAACGCGTCAAAGCTCGCAAACTCTCGCCCACGCAGTTTATCCGCAATCTGGCTGGGAACCGGGGAACCCAGTTCCTGCCCCGCTGTATTCAACCAGCCGTCTCCCACTTGCTGTCCTTTGCCGCTTACTTTACCCGGAGTATATCTCGGACTACGCACCATCACATAGACAGCTTCAACTCCGGTTTCCAGCGCATCCGGCTGCCACAGGATAAAATCTTGCAGATCCTGCACCACATCCGCCGGGAAGGTGGTGACCACGATGCTGTCCGCCTGCCTGATGCCGGTGCCGGTATGCACTGGCGATTTGGGCCCCGGTGAGCCGTTGCCGGTATGCGCCGGCGCTGCCGGCCCGGTCGGCACCGGGTTGATCAGTATCGTTCTGGCCGGTGTGCCCGCCACCGCCGGCAGCGTGATTTTGTCCAGCCCCGTCAGCTCATCGCGAACGGGTCTGAATACCGGCACGCTCGGCGATACGCCGCCGACGCCCGTTCTGACGAAGTTGACGCTCTGTCTCCCGTCATCGTCGGTGGTGATAAATCCGCGCACCGGCAAATCGACCGAGGTCATGCCGGGCTGGATGGTCGCCCTGCCCGCCGCCGCCAGGCTCGCCTGGAGGGCAAACAGATTGACATCCCGCCCGGGCACCTGGGCACTCCCGGCTCCGGCCTCTGTCGGGTAGAAGCCGAGGGCAAAAGCCCCCAGCACCGATCCGGCGGCGACTACGGTGCCGGCGCGTATACTGCCAACTTCATAAGCCGCCCGCCACGACGCGCTCGCTGCCCAGCCGGCCAGTTCGCTCGTGGTCGTCATCACGCCTTGCCCGACCGTCGACGTTTGCAGCATCGCGGGCGCGCGGTTAAGCACCATGGCGCCTGCGGCAGCCAGTGCCGCATTGGCCGCTTTTAGCTTTTCCGGGGAGTAGCCCGGTGCATCCAGAATCCCCGCTTTGGCGAACAACGCTTTTCTTGCGGCTTCCACCTTGCGGGCCTCTTCAGCCTTGCGGGCCTCTTCAGCCTTGCGGGCTTCTTCAGCCTTGCGAGCCTCTTCAGCCTTGCGAGCCTCTTCAGCTTTGCGGGCCTCTTCAGCCTTGCGAGCCTCTTCAGCCTTGCGGGCCTCCTCAGCCTTTCGGGCCTCCTCAGCCTTTCGGGCCTCCTCAGCTTTACGGGCCTCCTCAGCTTTACGAGCCACTTCAGCCACTTCTCGTTCTACCTGTTTAAATTGTTGGTAGGCCGAGGTCAAAGAAGGCACTTCGACATTACGTTGCCGGTAACCTGTGCGATCGCTCCCTTTTCCGCCTCCGTTGATCTCATACCGTTCCGTAATTTCAGTCATCACCCTATTATTATCAAGCCAGAAACCCGGTGGGATTTTTCCATTAAGCATCTCGGAATAGGTGGCTAATGACACCTTATCTTCAGCGGTAGAATTGTTACCATTACTGTTCCCGTTGGGTGCACTCTGATAATTACCGATCTTATGGCCAGTATCAATATGACCGACAAAACCGGTCACTCCAGACTTATTAAAATCAAAACCAATGACATTTTTTAATTGTGGCTCAGACTTTAATGCGTTACGCACACCTATTTCATCAACAGCGCGAACGTCATTGACCTGAACCTGCAATCTGCCGCTATCATCCAACCCCGTCAAAGATACTGAGGCATAAGGTGCAAGGGCTCGTCTTATTTTCAGCAAGCTTCCCAGTATATTCTTAACGTTAGGATCATTTTTGATAGCATTGACCTGCCGTTGCTTAGCGGCTTCCCGAGAGTTCCCACTGATGCTACTGTCTCTGCCGCCATTACCGTTCGAGCCGCCTGGCGTCGAACCATCAGGTCGAGCATTGAGATTATCGCCGCTGCCGCCCATATAATCTCCGGCGGTAGGGCCATGGCCATTCAGTTCCTGTGGCATATTATTTTCTCCTGGATATTACTATTCCTTCAGATGCACTGAAGGCGATTTATTCCCTGTCTGGCAAACGTCGACATGCAAAAATATTTCCGCGTCGATGGACGCTCAATTTTATTTCCAGCTCACAGAGATTGAATAAATCGCCGTTTTATTATCGTTATTGGCTGGAAATCATGCCTTCCAACGCCGCCAACCGCGATTCCAACCCTTCTCGGGCCGCTCGCTCTTCCTTAAGCGCCTCAACCAGCAACGCCACCACGCCGTTGATATTGATGCCCCGGGCATCCTTCAGCACGCTGCCGTCGTTGAGCTTCAATTCGGTTTGGGTTACCGACTGCGGCAATACGCTCTCCACTTCCTGAGCGATCACCCCGGCCTCCGGCACGCCCTGTTTGAGGTAGGTGTAGCCGCCAATATTGGCCAGCTTGTCCAATGCGCCGGCAATTTGGGTGATGTCCGTTTTCATGCGGGCATCGGAGCTGCTGTGCCAGGCGCCGTTGGTGTAGGCATTGCCCCTCTCACGAAACTCATACCACCCATCCTCACCTCCAGTTGTTTTGCCGACATGCAGCACCATCAGTTGGTGTTGCCCAATGCGTTCAAGGTGGTAAGTTTCGGCAAATAAGCCACCATTCCCCTGAATGCTTAAGCCATTAGTGGTGCGTTCTGTATTGTTATTAACCGTCTGATTTCCCGCTGCGACAATCCAGCCATTGACATTTCGCTTTACCAACTGCCCTACCGATAGCTCATGGTTTGGCCTTATCTGGATTTCATTCCATGTCCCTTTAACGTCACGATAGGCAAGCACTCCCATATCTTCTTTTCCCGCTACAAGACGGGTGGACATCACCATCGTGGTTGTCACATTGCCGCTAATGAAATTGGTATTCATTGCAGGGGCACTATACGTCTGACCGTTAATAAGGGAAGCGGGTCCAGTAGTTACTGCGGCAATGCCATCGTTATGCGAAACCACCGCCCCACCGGAAATATCCACCCCATTGCGCAGCGCCACCCGGCCAGAGGCCAAATTGAATGAGAACGGGCGCAGGGTATTCCACTGCCCGTTAAGTGCCTGCCCTCCCGGCGTCGTCAGCGCATAAAAATCGTGTCCATCATTACGCAGCATCACCCCGGTATTGCCATTTGCCAGTCGAAAGCCATTGGCCGATTTGGAGACGATTTCACCGTCGCTGACCACGCGCTGGCGCAGCGTAGACAATGATTTAAGCTCGGTAATGTCGTCGTTGACGCCGTTAATCACCTGCGCATTTTTCTTTCCTTCTGCCATGATTGTTCCCCTCTTACGTCCTGTTTGATGGCGGTTAACAGCGCTCATTCCCGCAGTACTCCCAGGCCACTGGGCTCACCGCACCGAAGCTGTAAAACCGGTTAAGCACACAGTAAGCCTGTATGCATAACCAGCACTCTATATCGAAGGATAATGGGGTACCCTCACCACGGGTTGTGTGGTGAAGGCGACAACAATGAGGTAGGGAACGCTAAGAGAACGGCAGGCCCACTGAGCCCCGCCGGGCATAGGCATATCAGAAGAGGGAATGCGGGCCGGCGCAAGCCGGCCGGGGAACAAAGGCGTTTACCGCGCCCGCTCGGCGGCCAGCGCCGCAATGCGCATGATCACCGCCACCGCTTGTTCCATGCCTTCCAGGGTCACGAATTCGTGCTTGCCATGGTAGTTGTAGCCGCCGGTGAACAGGTTCGGGCACGGCAGGCCGCGGAACGACAGCTGCGCGCCGTCGGTGCCGCCGCGGATCGGCTTCATCACCGGTTCGATGTCGCAGTCGCGCATCGCCTGCTGCGCCAGCGCGATCACGTGCGGGTGCTCCGCCACCTGTTCGCGCATGTTGTAATAGCTGTCTTCGATGCTCACTTCGATATAGCAATCGCGCGGCAAACCCTTGCCGACCTCGCGGGCGATGTCCACCATCTTGCGCTTGCGCGCTTCAAACCCCTCGCGCTCGAAGTCGCGCAGGATATAGTGCATTTCGGCGCGCTCTACGCTGCCCTTGATGCTGCTGAGGTGATAAAAACCCTGGTAGCCTTCGGTGGTCTCCGGCGTTTCGTCCGCCGGCAGCGCCTGATGAATGCGGGTGGCCAGCGACAGCGCGTTGACCATCACACCCTTGGCGCTGCCGGGGTGCACGCTGTTGCCGAGGATTTTGATCGTCACCGAGGCGGCGTTGAAGTTTTCGCACTCCAGCTCGCCAACGCCGCCGCCGTCCACGGTGTAAGCCCATTCGGCATTGAAGGCCGCCACGTCGAACAGCTGCGCCCCCTTGCCCACCTCCTCGTCCGGGGTGAAGGCCACGCGGATGTCGCCGTGCGGGATTTTGCGCGCGCGCAGGCGCACCATGGCGGTGAGGATCTCGGCGATGCCGGCCTTGTCGTCAGCGCCCAACAGCGTTTTGCCGTCGGTGGTGATCAGGGTCTGCCCCAGCATCTGGTGCAGGATCGGGAACATCACCGGCGACAGCACTTCATCGCCGATGCCCAGCGCGATGTCGCCGCCACGGTAGTTCTCGACGATCTGCGGATTGACGTGTTTGCCGCTGAAATCCGGCGAAGTATCCAGATGAGCGATAAAACCGACCGCCGGCACCGGCCAGGCGACGTTGCCCGGCCAGGTGCCCATCACGCAGCCGTGTTCGCTGAGCGACACCCGCTCGAAGCCGAGCGCGATCATTTCCTGCTGCAACGCGCGCGCCAGCTTCAACTGCCCGTCGGTGCTCGGCACATGCTTTACGTTCGCTTTGGATTGGGTGTCGAAAGAGACGTAGTTGAAAAAGCGGTCAAGTAATTTGTCCATGGTAGCGGCCCCTCAGAATATCGCGTTTCATTATGCGGAACCGATCAGGATCAAATATTGCGTCAGGTCATTTTTAACCAGAATTCGCCAATATCATTAATCTTTGTGATGATTTCTGAGGGAAATAACACTGTCATCACAGGGTCATTTGTCGCTATCATGATGAAAAACGCGGCATCTGGGCCGGATCGGCTTTCAATTCCGGCATTCAGCGTCTATCATGCGCGCTCGAAAAATTTCCATTGGCGCAACTGGTTTGAGCTTCATTTTGAATCGCGGGCGTTCCCGCAAGCTCCGGCAGTCTTTTCCAGTTGCGGTTCTATCTGCATTAGCCCACGGGATAGAGTAATACGATAAATGACTGAGACATCCTCTCTGACTCCCCTTGTTGAACTGCATGCCCTGAGCAAGGCGTTCGATGGCAAAACTATCATTGCCGATCTCGATTTGACGATTAACCACGGCGAATTCCTCACCATTCTCGGCCCCTCCGGCTGTGGCAAAACCACGGTGCTGCGCCTGATCGCCGGTCTGGAAGACGCCGATCGGGGCCGCATTGAGCTCGACGGCCAGGACATCACCGCCATTGCGGCCGAACATCGCCACGTCAACACCGTGTTTCAGAGCTATGCCCTGTTTCCGCACATGTCGGTGTTCGACAACGTCGCCTTCGGCCTGCGCATGCAAAAGGTGCCGGCGGCGGAGCTGACGCCACGCGTCGAAGAGGCGCTGCGCATGGTGCAGTTGGATGCGTTCGCCAAGCGGCGGCCGAGCCAGCTCTCCGGCGGCCAACAGCAGCGCGTGGCTATCGCCCGCGCGGTGGTTAACAAACCGAAGGTGCTGCTGTTGGACGAATCGCTGTCGGCGCTGGACTACAAGCTGCGCAAACAGATGCAGAACGAGCTGAAGGCGCTGCAGCGCAAGCTGGGCATCACCTTCGTGTTCGTCACCCACGATCAGGAAGAAGCGCTGACCATGTCGGATCGCATCGTGGTGATGCGCGAAGGCCGCATCGAGCAGGACGGCACGCCGCGTGAGATCTACGAAGAGCCGAAGAACCTGTTCGTCGCCAGCTTTATCGGTGAGATCAACATCTTCGACGCGGTGGTCTTGCAGCGCCTCGATCCGCAGCGGGTACGCGCCAACGTCGAAGGCCGCGAGTGCGACATCTACGCCGATCTGCCGGTAGAGCCGGGCCAAAAGCTGAAGGTGCTGCTGCGCCCGGAGGATCTGCGGGTAGAAGAAGTGAACGACAGCGCGCAGCACGACGGGCTGATCGGCTACGTGCGCGAGCGCAACTACAAAGGCATGACGCTGGAGTCAGTGGTTGAGCTGGAGAGCGGCAAGACGGTGATGGTCAGCGAGTTCTTCAATGAAGACGATCCGGACGTCGACCACTCGCTCAACCAGAAGATGGCGGTGACCTGGGTTGAAAGCTGGGAGGTGGTGCTGGCCGATGAAGAAATCGCGTAAAGTCTTCCAGAATGTGGTGATCGTCGGCGTCGTCGCCTGGCTGCTGCTGTTCGTGTTCATGCCGAACCTGATGATCATCGCCACCAGCTTCCTGACCCGCGACGACGCCAATCTGGTGCAGATGGTGTTCACGCTGGACAACTACCGGCGCTTGTTCGATCCGTTGTACGCCCAGGTGCTGCTGCACTCGCTGAACATGGCGCTGATCGCCACCCTGTGCTGCCTGGTGATTGGCTACCCGTTCGCCTTTATCCTGGCGCGGCTGCCGCAGAAGGTGCGGCCGCTGCTGCTGTTTCTGCTGATCGTGCCCTTCTGGACCAACTCGCTGATCCGCATCTACGGCCTGAAGCTGTTTCTCAGCACCCGCGGCTATCTCAACGACGCGCTGCTGTGGATCGGCGTCATCGACAAGCCGCTGCGCATCATGTACACCTCGGAAGCGGTGATCCTCGGCCTGGTATATATCCTGCTGCCGTTTATGGTGATGCCGCTCTACTCCAGCATCGAAAAACTCGATAAGTCCTGCCTGGAGGCGGCGCGCGATCTCGGCGCCAGCAAGCTGCAGACCTTTATCCGCATCATCGTGCCGCTGACCATGCCGGGCATTATCGCCGGCTGCCTGCTGGTGGTGCTGCCGGCGATGGGGCTGTTCTTCGTCGCCGATCTGATGGGCGGCGCCAAGAATCTGCTGATCGGCAACGTGATTAAAAGCCAGTTCCTCAATATCCGCGACTGGCCGTTCGGCGCGGCCACCAGCATCTGTCTGACGCTGGTGATGGGGCTGTTGCTGCTGGTCTACTACCGGGCCGCTCGCCTGCTGAACAAGAAGGAGGATCTGGCATGATCGGACGTCTGCTGCGCGGCGGCTTTATGACGCTGGTATACGCCTATCTGTATATCCCGATCGTCATCCTGATCGTCAACTCCTTCAACGCCTCGCGTTTCGGCATCAGTTGGCAAGGGTTCACCACTCAGTGGTACAGCACGCTGCTGAATAACGACAGCCTGCTGCAGGCCGCCGGCCACTCGCTGACCATGGCGGTGCTCTCCGCCACCTTCGCCACGCTGATCGGCTCGCTGACCGCGGTGGCGCTGTACCGCTATCGCTTCCGCGGCAAGCCGTTCGTCGGTGGTATGCTGTTCGTAGTGATGATGTCGCCGGATATCGTGATGGCCATCTCGCTGCTGGTGCTGTTCATGCTGCTCGGCATTTCGCTCGGTTTTTGGTCGCTGCTGTTCTCGCACATCACCTTCTGCCTGCCGTTCGTGGTGGTGACCGTCTACGCACGCCTGAAAGGCTTCGACGTGAAGATGCTGGAAGCCGCGCGCGATCTTGGCGCCAGCGAGCTCACCATTCTGCGCAAAATCATCCTGCCGCTGGCGATGCCGGCGGTGGCGGCCGGTTGGCTGCTGAGCTTCACCCTGTCGATGGACGACGTGGTCGTCTCCTCCTTCGTCACCGGGCCGAGCTACGAAATCTTGCCGCTGAAGATCTACTCGATGGTCAAAGTCGGCGTCTCGCCGGAGGTCAACGCACTGGCCACCATTTTGCTGCTGCTGTCGCTGGTGCTGGTGATCGCCAGCCAGTGGGTGATGCGCGATCGCTCG
Organism: Serratia nevei; assembly: GCF_024160145.1. GTDB lineage: Bacteria > Pseudomonadota > Gammaproteobacteria > Enterobacterales > Enterobacteriaceae > Serratia > Serratia nevei_A. The sequence continues at coordinate 78,548 of NZ_JAMYWQ010000016.1, read as the reverse complement.
CCCAAGGCCGAGTAACCCTTGCCGCCGGGCGCGGTGGCGCCCGCCTCTTTCATTCGCCGCAGTGATATGACTGCGGCCGTTTTTGATCGGCCAGGCTCGGTTAACCCGCTGATTTGCCGCTGGGATAACCGCCTTTACCCACCCCGCCCCGGCCCCTATAATGGCCCCTTTCTGGGGTATGGCGCGGCCGCCAAACGGTTTGCCCATACGGGTTCGGCTCATTACTGCTGAAGGATACGCTGCATGAAAAAGTGGTCACATCTGCTCGCAGCCGGGATGATGGCGCTGAGTTTCTGCTCTGCAAACGCCTCTGACGGCAAAACGCTGTATTTCTATAACTGGACTGAATACGTCCCGCCGGGGCTGCTGGAGCAGTTCACCAGGGAAACCGGCATCAAGGTGATCTATTCCACCTATGAATCCAACGAAAGCATGTACGCCAAGCTGAAGACCTATAAAGACGGCGCGTACGATCTGGTGGTGCCTTCCACCTACTTCATCGCCAAGATGAGCAAGGAAGGCATGCTGCAAAAAATCGACAAGAGCAAGCTCAGCCACTTCAAGGATCTCGATCCTGCCCTGCTGAACAAGCCGTTCGATCCTAATAACGACTATTCCATCCCTTACATCTGGGGCGCCACCGCCATCGGCGTGAACAGCGATGCGCAGGAGCCCTCTACCGTCACGTCCTGGGCCGATCTGTGGCAGCCGCAGTACAAAGGCCGCCTGCTGCTGACCGACGACGCGCGCGAAGTGTTCCAGATGGCGCTGCTCAAGCTGGGCTATTCCGGCAACACCACCGACCCGAAAGAGATCGAAGCCGCCTACCACGAACTGCAGAAATTGATGCCGAACGTGCTGGCCTTCAACTCCGACAACCCGGGCAACCCGTTTATGGAAGGGGAAGTCAACGTCGGTATGGTGTGGAACGGTTCGGCCTTCGTGGCGCGCCAGGCCGGCACGCCGCTGGAGATCGTCTGGCCGAAGGAAGGCGGGATCTTCTGGATGGACAGCCTGGCCATTCCGGCCAACGCGCGCAACGTCGAGGGGGCGCTGAAGCTGATCGACTTCCTGCTGCGGCCGGAAATCGCGGTGCAGGTGGCGGAAACCATCGGTTATCCGACGCCGAACCTGGCGGCGAAGAAGCTGCTGTCGCCGGAGATCGCCAACGACAAGTCACTCTACCCGGATAAGGCGGTGATTGAGCACGGCGAGTGGCAAAACGACGTCGGCGACGCCAGCACGCTGTACGAAAGCTACTTCCAAAAGCTGAAAGCCGGGCGCTAACACGCCCCGCCATCCTATCAGGGCGCGCAGTGCGCCCTGATGCCTTTCTCAGGGCTTGTCGGCCCGCGCCACCTTGCCCACCAGGAACTTGTGCACAAAACGCGGCACCACTTCGCTGGCCAGGCCGTAGTGCTTCTCGTCGAATTGGCTCTCCACCTGGCTCGGCTCCAGGTTCAGCTCCATGGCGTAGGCGCCGCCCAGCCGCGCCTCATGCACGAAGCCGGCCGCCGGATAGACGTGGCCGGAGGTGCCGATGGCGACGAAGAAATCGGCCTTGCTCAGCGCCTGATAAATATCGTCCATGCCCAGCGGCATCTCGCCGAACCACACCACGTGCGGCCGCAGCGGCGCCGGGAACTGGCAGCAGTGGCAACGGTCGTCAACGCTGAGATCGCCGGGCCATTCGAACACCTGGCCCGACTGGGTGCAACGCACCTTCAGCAATTCGCCGTGCATGTGCAGCACCCGCTTGCTGCCGGCGCGCTCATGCAGATTATCGATGTTTTGCGTGACCAGCAGGAAGTTGTCCCCCAGCCACTCTTCCAGATCCGCCAGCGCGCGATGCGCGGCATTCGGAGCGATCTCCTCCGTCTGCAGCTGGCGGCGGCGTTCATTGTAAAACGCCTGCACCAGCGCCGGATCGCGCTGAAAACCTTCCGGCGTGGCGACGTCCTCCACCCGGTGCTCTTCCCACAGCCCATCCGCGGCGCGGAAGGTGCGAATGCCCGACTCGGCCGAAATGCCGGCCCCGGTCAACACCACCACAAACGGCTTTTTCAGCTCGGCCGCCGCCATGGTGTCACGGTGAAAAATGCGTGAACGAAAGCGCTGATGCAGCACATGCTTACTCTTGCGAAACTGACACAGCCGATGGCGAGTGTGCATTAACTCTCTCCTTACTTTTCCCTGTTTACCAAATTGAGGAACGCTGCGCCGCGCACGCCGCCGGCGTCGCCATAGCGCGCCTTCTCGATGCGCGGCAGCCGGGCCACCCGCAGCAGGTGCGCCGGCAGCCGCTGCGGCAACGCCTGGTAAATGGCGTCGAAGTTCGACAGCCCGCCGCCGATCACCACCAGGTGCGGATCCAGAACCGTCAGCAGGTTGCCCAGACAGATCGCCAGCACGTCCATAAAGCGGTCAACGTGGGCCACCGCCTGCGGCTCACCCGCCAGATAATGCGCAATGATCTCGGTGGCGGGCAAGTGCCGGCCATAGAAATGGGCGTACATCCATTCGAAACCGCGGCCCGATATGTAGTTTTCAATGCAACCCTGGTGGCCGCACCCGCAGGCAACGCGAGGCACATCACGCCCCAGCACCTCGAGCGCATCCACCGGCAGGCGCAGATGGCCGAACTCGCCGGCGATATAGTTGCGCCCAGGCACCGTCTTGCCGTCGACGATCAGCCCACCGCCTACGCCGGTGCCGAGGATGATGCCCAGCACCGTCGGGTAGCGGCGAAACTCGTCGTCCCAGGCCTCCGACAGCGCAAAGCAGTTGGCGTCGTTATCGACCCGCACCTCGCGCCCGATCAGCGCCGCCAGATCGCGCGGCAGCGGTCGCCCCATCGCCGCCGGCACGTTGGCGGTAAACAGCGTGCCGTCATCGTCGTTGGGCAGGCCCGGAATGCCGATGCCGACGCTGCCGCGCCGGCCGCAAAATGCATCCGCCTCAAGGGTCAGATCGCACAGCGTGGCCAGCAGTTGCCGGTAGTCTTCACGCGGCGTCGGCACCCGCTTTTGCCAAATGCGCTGCAGGTTGTCGTCGAATACCCCCAGCTCAATCTTGGTGCCGCCCATATCGAAACCGTAGTACATAAGCCATCCCCAGGCTAAAAAAACGGGGCGGCATCGCTGCCTCCCCGTGGGTTTTATTGTCCGCTCAGCACCCGCGCCGGATCGATGCGGCTGGCGCGCCTGGCCGGATACCAACTGGCCAACAGGCTCAGCACGATAGCGGTCGCCAGCACGATCAGCACGTCCAGCCAGTGCAGCTCGGAAGGCAGGAAGTCGATGAAGTAGATATCGCCCGACAGGAAGGAGTGGCCTGCCAGTTTCTCGATGCCCCGGATGATGTTGGTCAGCTGCAGCGAAGCGATCACCCCGATCACTACGCCGCTCAGGCTGCCCAGCAGCCCGGCCAGCAGCCCGTACCAGATGAAGATGGCGCGAATAAAGCCGTCTTTGGCGCCCAGGGTGCGCAGCACCGCGATGTCGGCGCTTTTGTCTTTCACCGCCATCACCAGCGTGGAGACGATGTTGAAGCAGGCCACGCCGATCACCAGCACCATCGCCAGGTACATGATGGCGCGGATCATCTGGATATCGCGGTACATGTAGCCGTACTTGCCGATCCAGCTCTTGATGTAAATGTAAGCGTTGGTCACTTCGCCGGCGTCGCGCACCAGTTTGTTGGCGGCGAATACGTCGTTCACCTTGATGGCGATCCCCGTGACGCTGTCACCCATATCGAGATACTGTTGCGCATCGGCCAGCGGTACCAGCGCCAGGCTGTGATCGAGCTGGCCGCTGAGCTGCAAAATGCCGGTCACGTGCAGACGGATGCGCTTCGGCTGCAGCAGCTTCATTTCCGGGTCGCTGTTGGGGATCATCACCGTCACATAGGCGCCCTGCTTGACGCCCAGCGCGTCGGCCACGCCCTTGCCGAGGATCACCTGCTGCTCGCCGGGCTTGAAGTTGGCCCAGGCGTCGCCCTGCACATACTGTGGCAGCGCGCTCAGCCGGCTCTCCTGCTGCGGATCAACGCCTTTGACTTCCACCGCACGCAGCTGCGCGCCGTTCTCCATCAGGCCGGTAAAGTTGATGTACGGCGCGGCGGCCACAATGCCCGGCACCTTTTCCACCCGCTGCAGAATCGACGGCCAGCCGCTGAACGGCTGATTGACCGGCTCGAGTTCGCCGTGCGGCACCACCGCCAGAATGCGGTTCTTCAGCTCGCGCTCAAAACCGTTCATCGCGCTCAGGCCGACGATCAGCACCGCCACCCCCAGCGCAATGCCGATGGTGGAGATGACCGAGATCAGCGACACCATGCCGCCGCGTTTACGGCCGCGGCTGAAACGCAGGGCCGTCAGGAAGGACAGTGAGGCTCCCGCCATTACTCGGCCCCCATCAGGGTCAGCTGCGCCTGCAGGTGGCCGTCGGCCATTTCCAGCTGGCGGCTCAGACGCTTGGCCAGCTGCAGATCGTGCGTCACCACCAGAAAAGCGGTGCCCTGGCGCACGTTCAGCTCGCCCAGCAGATCGAAGATGCTGTCCGCGGTGCGTTTGTCCAGGTTACCGGTCGGTTCGTCCGCCAGCACCAGCGCCGGGTTGTTGACCAGCGCGCGTGCGATCGCCACGCGTTGGCGCTCGCCGCCGGAGAGTTCGGACGGGCGGTGTTGGCTGCGTTTTTCCAGCCCGACCGCCGCCAGCATCTCCCGCGCCTTCTCCTGCGCCTGCGCCGGCTTGGCGCCGCCGATCAGCAGCGGCATGGCGGCGTTTTCCAGCGCGGTGAAGTCCGGCAGCAGGTGGTGGAACTGATAGATGAAGCCCAGCTGGCGGTTGCGCAGCTCGGCCTTGGCCGCCGAAGACATGGCGTTCAGCGATGCGCCCTTGAAGATCACCTCGCCGGAGGTCGGTGAATCCAGCCCGCCCAGCAGGTGCAGCAGGGTACTCTTGCCGGAACCCGAGCTGCCGACGATCGCCATCATCTCGCCCTGCTGCATGGCAAAGCTGACATTGCGCAGCACGTCGGTGTGCAGATTGCCTTCCTGATAGGTCTTGCACAGGTTGTCACACTGCAGCAAAAGATGGTTACTCATAACGTAAAGCCTCAGCGGGTTGTACGGCGGCAGCGCGCCATGAAGGATAAAGCGTGGACAACAGGGAAACCGCCATCGCCACCACGGCGATGATCGTCACCTGCAGCGGGTCGACCGCCACCGGCAGCGAAGCGCCGTCGATCAAGGCGCCGAGGATCGGCATCAGGTTATTCAGGTTGGTGGCCAGCAGCACGCCGAGCAGCGTGCCGAGCAGCGAACCGATGATGCCGGCGCTGGCGCCCTGCACCATGAACACCGACATGATCTGGCGCCGAGTCAGCCCCTGGGTCTGCAAAATGGCGACCTCGCCCTGCTTCTCCATCACCAGCAGCCCGAGAGAGGTAATGATGTTAAACGCCGCCACCGCCACGATCAGGCTGAGCAGCAGCCCCATCATGTTTTTCTCCATGCGCACCGCCTGGAACAGCTCGCCCTTGCGATCGCGCCAGTCTTTCCAGACGGTGCCCGCCGGCAGCGCCTGTTGGCTGAGGGTATCGACCGCCAGCGGCTGTTGCAGGAACAGGCGCCAGCCGGTGATGTTGCCGGCCGGGTAGCGCATCAGGCGCGAAGCGTCCTGTTGGTTGACCAGCAGCTGATAGCCATCCACCTCGCTGTTGGCGTGGAAGGTGCCGATAAGGGTGAACAGGCGCTGGCTGGGAATGCGGCCCATCGGCGTAAACTGGCTGGCGCTCGGCACCATCACGCGCAGCGCATCACCGCGTTTGACGCCGAGTTGCCCCGCCAGCTGTTCGCCGATGATGATGTTGTACTGGCCCGGCTGCAGCTGCTGCTGCTTGACGTTGACCAGATACGGAGTCAGCGGATCGGTCTCGTCGGGATTGACGCCGAGCATCACCCCGACCGCCACGCTGCGGGCGCTTTGCAGCACCACGTCACCGGTGGTCAGCGGCGCAACGCGCGTAACACCCTGCAGCTTCTGCACCTCGGAGGCCGGCAGCTGCTGCGGGTTGACCGATCCTTGCGGGCTGGTGACCAACGCCTGCGGCATCAGGCCGAGGATGTTGTTTTCCAGATCCTTTTCGAAACCGTTCATCACCGACAGCACGGTGACCAACGCCATCACCCCCAGCGTAATGCCGATGGTGGAAAGCCAGGAAACAAACCGCCCGAAGCGGTCTGAGGCTCGCCCGCGCATGTAGCGCAGGCCAATGAATAACGCGACAGGTTGATACATGAAATCCGTTTGATAGCCGTGGCTTAAGCAAAGTGATCATGGATAATAAAGGCTCTCCCGCGTTTAGGGAACACCCGACGGCCTTTTATTGCGCCAGGCGGCCTCTCATCCGGCGTCGCGCTTAAGCAGGTTATAGACCGATACCCGCGAAATGCCGAGCGCTTCGGCCACCATGGTGGCCGCGCCGCGCAGCTGCAAATACCCTTGCTGCTTCAGCTGTTGCACCACCTGAAATCGCTGTTCCGAAGACAAGGCGCGCGGCTGGGTGGCGTGCGCCGCGGCGAACGCGTTGATCGCCGCGGCGATGTCCGACAGCGAGCGGGCACTCTCTGCCGCCTGCGGCGCGGCGCTTTGCACCACCGCCGTCAGCTGCTGCAGGATAGCGGTGACGCTGTTGAAGATGGACACATCCAGGTTGAGGCAAATCGCCGCCACAAAGCGGCCCTGGCTATTGCGCAGGCCGATCGAGGTGCTCTTGGCCGGGCGCCCGTCCGGAAACACGCTGGCGTAGTTCTGCACCACGTCAGGAAACTCCGGTGACGCGATGCGTTCCAGCCCCATTTCCGTCGCGGCGTCGCCGATGCGGCGGTTGGACAGATTGTTGGCGATGGCGACGATGGCATGATCGGGCTGGGTCAGATCGTGCAGCACCACTTCGCAACCGGGCGCGAACATCACGCCCAGCGCCTGAACAATTTTTTCCGCTTCGCGCAGCAACAGCGCATTTTCCTGCCTGAGATCGCTCATTGAGTTAACCATTTGACAATAATTTTACAAAGAGTAAATTAAAAATCCACACCAGGCAACGCATCGTCCATCACTTACCAGCGCGAGGTCGTCATGAGTTCAGCCCCACACAGCATCACCGCCGCCGATATTGCCACCGCCGCCGACGTTATCGCCGGGCATGCCCTGCGTACGCCGGTCATGACCTCGCGCCAGGCCGACCGGATCGCCGGCGCGCAGCTGTTCTTCAAGTGCGAGAATTTTCAGCGCATCGGCGCCTTCAAATTTCGCGGTGCCTATAACGCCATCGCGCAACTTAGCGCGGCACAGCGCCAGGCCGGGGTGATCGCCTTTTCCTCCGGCAACCATGCGCAGGCGATGGCGCTGGCGGCGCGCGAACTGGGCGTTAGCGCCACCATCGTGATGCCTCACGACGCCCCGGCGGCCAAGCTGGCGGCGACGCGCGGCTACGGTGCCAACGTGGTCATCTATCAGCGCCACAGCGAAGATCGTGAAGAAATCACCCAGCGCCTGGCCGCAGAGCAGGGCCTGACGCTGGTGCCGCCGTACGATTATCCGCAGGTGATCGCCGGCCAGGGCACCGCCGCCAAGGAGCTGTTTGAAGAGACCGGGCCATTGGATCTGCTGTTGGTGTGCACCGGCGGCGGCGGCCTGCTGGCCGGCAGCGCGGTGGCGGCGCATCACTGGTCGCCGGGCTGCCGGGTGTTCGGCGTCGAGCCCGAAGCCGGCAACGACGTTCAGCAAGCCTTTCAGCGCGGCGAACCGGTGCATATCCCGGTGCCGAAAACCATTGCCGACGGCGCGCAGACCCAACAGGTCGGGCGGCTGACCTTCCCGATCATTCAAGAATATGTCGAAGGCATTCTGACGGTCAGCGACGCCCAGCTGTGTCGGCAAATGCGCTTCTTTATGGAACGGATGAAAATGGTGGTTGAGCCGACCGGCTGCCTGGCGGCCGCGGCGGCGATGAACGGCCTGCTCGATCTGCGCGATAAAAAGGTCGGTGTTATCGTCAGCGGCGGCAACCTCGACGTTGACAAGATGGCACACTATCTCGCCCTGGCCGGCGAAAATTAACGCGCTCAACCGGTCAAATATCAGGCGAAACATCGGGGTGCAGCGCTTTTTGCTGTGTCAGTTTAGCGGCCGCTGGGCTACTATAAACAGCATAAAGGCGCCGGGTTATCCGTGCCGGGACGCAATCTAACACATTGATTAAAGATACCTGAATGAGCACTTCCGATAACCGTAACCGTTCCTCATCCCCCCGTTATTCTCTGCCCGAACGCGCGGGCGATCTGCGCCAGCTGGGGCAACTGACCGGCGCGGCCTGCGCCGTGGAGTGCGCCGAGATCGTCGAACGCCACCCTGGCCCGGTGATGCTGATCGCGCCGGACATGCAAAACGCCCTGCGGCTGCGCGACGAGATCCAGCAGTTCACCGACCAGATGGTGACCACGCTGTCCGACTGGGAAACCCTGCCGTACGACAGCTTCTCGCCGCACCAGGAAATCATCTCCGCCCGTCTGTCGAGCCTATATCACCTGCCGACCATGGCGCGCGGCGTGATCATTCTGCCGGTCAACACCCTGATGCAGCGCGTCTGCCCGCACGAATTCCTGCACGGCCATGCGCTGGTGATGAAGAAAGGCCAGCGCCTGTCGCGCGACAAGCTGCGCGCGCAGCTGGAACAGGCCGGCTACCGCAGCGTCGATCAGGTGATGGAACACGGCGAATTCGCCACCCGCGGCGCGTTGCTCGATCTTTATCCGATGGGCAGCGAAGAGCCTTACCGCATCGACTTCTTCGATGACGAAATCGACAGCCTGCGCATCTTCGACGTCGATACCCAGCGCACGCTGAGCGAAGTCGAGGCCATCAATCTGCTGCCGGCCCACGAGTTCCCTACCGACAAGAACGCCATCGAGCTGTTCCGCAGCCAGTGGCGCGAGCAGTTTGAGGTGCGCCGCGACGCCGAGCACATTTATCAGCAGGTCAGCAAAAGCGCCTGGCCGGCCGGCATCGAATACTGGCAGCCGCTGTTCTTCAGCCAGCCGCTGCCGTCGCTGTTCAGCTACCTGCCGGCCAATACGCTGATCGTCAACACCGGCGATCTGGAAAGCGCCGCCGAGCGTTTCTGGCAAGACGTCAACCAGCGTTACGAAAGCCGCCGCGTCGATCCGATGCGCCCGCTGCTGGCGCCGGATACGCTGTGGCTGCGCGTCGATGCGCTGTTCGGCGAGCTGAAGGCCTGGCCGCGCATCGCGCTGAAAACCGATGAGCTGCCGGCCAAGGCCGGCAATACCAATCTGGACTACCATACCCTGCCCGACCTGGCGGTACAGGCGCAGCATAAATCCCCGCTGGATAACCTGCGGCGCTTTATCGAAGGCTTCGACGGCAGCGTGATTTTCTCCGTCGAGAGCGAGGGGCGGCGTGAAACGCTGCAGGATCTGCTCGGCCGCATCAAGCTGGCGCCGGCGCTGATTCAGCGCCTCGATCAGGCGGAAACGGCGGGCCGTTACATGATGGTTGGCGCCGCCGAACACGGCTTCCTCGACGGCCTGCGCCGGCGGGCGCTGATCTGCGAAAGCGATCTGCTCGGCGAGCGCGTCAGCCGCCGCCGGCAGGACAACCGGCGCACCATCAACACCGATACCCTGATCCGCAACCTGGCGGAGCTGCATCCCGGCCAGCCGGTAGTGCACCTGGAGCACGGCGTCGGCCGCTACGTCGGCCTGACCACGCTGGAAGCCGGCGGCATCAAGGCCGAGTACCTGATCCTCGCCTACGCCGGTGAGGACAAGCTGTACGTGCCGGTTTCTTCACTGCATCTGATCAGCCGTTATGCCGGCGGCGCGGACGAAAACGCCCCGCTGCACAAACTGGGCGGCGATGCCTGGACGCGCGCGCGGCAAAAAGCGGCCGAGCGGGTGCGCGACGTGGCGGCGGAGCTGCTGGATATCTACGCCCAGCGCGCCGCCAAGGCCGGTTTCGCCTTCAAGCACAACCGCGAACAGTACCAGCTGTTCTGCCAGGGCTTCCCGTTCGAAACCACGCCGGATCAGGAACAGGCGATCAATGCGGTGCTGAGCGACATGTGCCAGCCGCTGGCGATGGATCGCCTGGTGTGCGGCGACGTCGGCTTCGGCAAAACTGAAGTGGCGATGCGCGCCGCCTTCCTGGCGGTGGAAAACGGCAAGCAGGTGGCGGTGCTGGTGCCGACCACCCTGCTGGCGCAGCAGCACTTCGACAACTTCCGCGATCGCTTCGCCACCTGGCCGATCCGTATCGAGATGATGTCGCGCTTCCGCAGCGCCAAAGAACAGCAGCAGGTGCTGGACGAGGCGGCCGAAGGCAAGGTGGACATCATCATCGGCACCCACAAGCTGTTGCAGAGCGATCTGCGCTGGAAAGACCTGGGGCTGCTGATCGTCGATGAAGAGCACCGCTTCGGCGTGCGCCACAAGGAGCGCATCAAGGCGATGCGCGCCGACGTCGATATCCTGACGCTGACCGCCACGCCGATCCCGCGTACCCTGAACATGGCGATGAGCGGCATGCGCGATCTGTCGATCATCGCTACCCCGCCGGCGCGCCGCCTGGCGGTGAAGACCTTCGTGCGCGAATACGACAGTCTGGTGGTGCGCGAGGCGATCCTGCGCGAAGTGCTGCGCGGCGGCCAGGTTTACTACCTCTACAACGACGTGGAAAACATCGAGAAAGCGGCGCAGCGCCTGGCGGAACTGGTGCCGGAGGCGCGCATCGCCATCGGCCACGGCCAGATGCGCGAGCGCGATCTGGAACGGGTGATGAACGATTTCCACCACCAGCGCTTTAACGTGCTGGTATGCACCACCATTATCGAGACCGGCATCGATATCCCCAGCGCCAACACCATCATCATCGAGCGCGCCGATCGTTTCGGCCTGGCGCAGCTGCACCAATTGCGCGGCCGCGTCGGGCGTTCGCACCACCAGGCTTATGCCTATCTGCTGACGCCGAACCCGAAAGCCATGGGCACCGACGCTCACAAACGGCTCGAGGCCATCGCATCGCTGGAAGATCTCGGTGCCGGTTTCGCGCTGGCGACCCACGATCTGGAGATCCGCGGCGCCGGCGAGCTGCTGGGCGAAGACCAGAGCGGCCAGATGACCACCGTCGGCTTCTCGCTCTATATGGAACTGCTGGAAAGCGCCGTCGATGCGTTAAAAAATGGTCGCGAGCCGTCGCTCGAAGATCTCACCAGCAGCCAAACCGAGGTGGAGTTGCGTATGCCGACGCTGCTACCGGAAGACTTCATTCCCGATGTCAATACCCGCTTGTCGCTGTACAAGCGCATCGCCAGCGCGAAGAGCGACGGCGAGCTGGATGAGCTGAAGGTCGAGCTGATCGACCGCTTCGGCCAGTTGCCGGACGCGGCGCGCAACCTGTTGCAGTGCGCGGCGCTGCGCCTGCATGCGCAGAAGCTGGGTATCAAGCGCATCGAGAGCAACGAGCGCGGCGGCTTTATCGAGTTCGGCGACAACAACCGCGTCGATCCCGGTTATCTGATCGGTCTGTTGCAGGGCAATCCGCAGGTTTACCGCCTGGACGGCCCGAGCAAGCTGAAATTCACGCTCGATTTGGCCGATCGCCAGAAACGCCTGACGTTCACCGAAGAGCTGCTGGAGGCCTTCCGCGAACACACGCTGGCGGCCTGAGCCAACGCCTCCCGCCAGCGCGGCGGGAGGCGGCTTACTCGCGCGGGAAACCGGCGCCCAGCGGCGCCAGTTGCATCACGCGGCTGGTCACCACTCGGTTTTTACCGCTGCGCTTCGCCTGATACAAGGCTTCGTCGGTCATGGCGATCGCCTTGTCCAGCGTCATGCCGGGTAGATACAGCGACACCCCGATCGACAGCGTGATGTGCACCTCGTCCTGCGCATTCAGCAAGAACGTCGAACTTTCCACCGCGCTGCGAATGCGCTCCGCCACCCCGCCGATAACCTGCGGATCGTAACTGGCGGTGATCACCATAAACTCCTCGCCGCCGTAACGCCCGACGAAATCCTCATTGCGCACGCTGTTTTGCAGCAGCCGGCCGACGCTGGCCAACAGCACATCGCCGGCCGGGTGGCCGTAGGTGTCATTGATCTTTTTGAAGTCATCCAGATCGAGGATCATCAGCCCGCACGGACGGCGTTCGGCGCGCTGCAGCATCAGGTGGTAATCGACGCTGGCGCGGTTGTTGATATGGGTCAGGCTGTCGGTGGTGGCGCGTGCGCGCATCGCGAAATAGGCGTAGATGTGGCGCTCTTTGAAATTCAGCGCATGGTAGCAGATCGCCAGGCAAAGCGCGGAAACCGCCTGGTACAGCAACACGTCCAACCACAGCCCGCTCATGTCCACCAGCAGCCATACCACCGCAATGCGGTACAGCGCGATGGTGCCGATCGTCAGGTAAAACACCCAGTGGGATTTCTTCAGCCACACGCGCGACAGCAGCAGCGGCACCAGGATTGAGGCGATAAACAGATTATCGACGGTGAAACCGCCGGTCAGCGCCATGGCGAACAAAAAGCTCACCAGCCCGCTGATCCCGCCGCCGAAAAAAGTCACCAGGATCATCGGGATCATCGCAAAGCTGTAGTGTACCTTGTCGGTCAGCTCCAACCGATCCTGGCTGAGATAAAGCACCGCCACCCCGGCCAGCAGGCCGAATACGATGCGCTTCCACAGCGCGGAACGGTAGGAGAAAGGCGCGTTTTTACTGAGAACGAAATAGCTTACCGACAGCGTGGCATAGGTGATGCAGGCGTCGCTGTAAATGGCGGGAATAGACGCAATGTAAGTCATAAATAGTCAGCGCGCTCCTCGGTTCGACAGGGGTTGATGTGCAAACGTTGAATAACGCATCCCTGTCGTCTCCGCTTCGGCGGCGGCGATTTTACACAATCTATTAATAGAGTAGCAGTTCTATCTTATCGCCAAGCCGTCTATCTCACGGCGCACGCTTCAGGCTACTCTGTGCCTGGTGTTATCGGGGGAGAACCGCATGAATATCGACGATGAACTGCAGGCGCTCAGCGAACAGGAAGCGACGCTGGCCTTTACCCATTTTGATGCCGCCACCGCCTGGGAGCTGGGCGCGGCGCTGAAAGCCGCCGCCGAGCGGCGCGGCCTGAGCATCGCCATCGAGATCCAGCTGGCCGGGCAGACACTGTTTTATTACGCCCTGCCGGGCGCCACGCCGGACATTGCCGACTGGGTGCGGCGCAAGCGCAATCTGGTGAACCATTTTCACAAAAGCTCTTACGCCATCGGCCTGCGCCTGCAGCAACGACAAACGTCGCTGGAGGAGCGTTACGGGCTGAACGTGCGCGACTATTCGGTGCATGGCGGCGCCTTCCCGCTCATCCTGACCGGCCTCGGCTGCGTCGGCAGCATCAGCATTTCCGGCGCGCCGCAGAAAGAAGACCATCAGTTGCTGGTGAGCACTTTAGCCCACTTTCTCGGCTTATCCCTGCCCACCTGACACTAACCGTTGAAACCTTGATTATTCCTTTCCTGATCAGCCGCATATTCTGCGGCTGACTTATCTATTCATGACATTTAGCGCCGGATAAAACGGCGACTCTCTGATTTCCTGCGCCAAATTGATGCAGGTCTGGTAATCCGCTGAACAAAAGGCGTATGGTATCTGTCACGTGACAAGACGGACCTCATCGGGCCCGCCATTCCTTTCACTTTTGAAGATTTGGTACGCACCGTAGATGAAAACGCATGAAATAAACAAAATTCGCCCCTTCAGCGCGCTGATCGACGCCTGCTGGCGGGAACCTTATAGCCTGGCGCGGTTGCTGAAAGACGCTATCGCCGGGGTGACGGTCGGCATTATCGCCATCCCGCTGGCGATGGCGCTGGCGATCGCCAGCGGCGTGCCGCCGCAGTACGGCCTGTATACCGCCGCCATCGCCGGTATCGTCATCGCCGTCAGCGGCGGTTCGCGCTACAGCGTCTCCGGCCCCACCGCCGCCTTCGTGGTGATCCTCTATCCGGTTTCGCAACAGTTCGGCCTGGCCGGCCTGCTGGTGGCCACGTTGATCTCCGGGGTGTTTCTGCTGCTGATGGGGCTGGCGCGCTTTGGCCGGCTGATCGAGTACATTCCGCTGCCGGTGACGCTCGGCTTTACCTCCGGTATCGCCATCACCATCGCCACCATGCAGATCAAAGACTTCTTCGGCCTGCAGCTGGCGCACACGCCGGAAAATTACGTCGGCAAGCTGTACGCCCTGCTGCAGGCGCTGCCGACGCTGGATCTCGGCGATACCCTGATCGGCGCGGTGACGCTCCTGATCCTGATCTTCTGGCCCAAGCTCGGCCTGCGGGTGCCAGGCCACCTGCCGGCGCTGCTGGCGGGCACCGCGCTGATGGGGCTGCTGGCGCTGTTTGATCACCCGGTGGCGACCATCGGCTCACGCTTCAGCTACCTGCTGGCCGACGGCAGCAGCGGCCAGGGCATTCCGCCTATCCTGCCGCAGCTGCTGCTGCCCTGGGATCTGCCGGGCGGCGGCGGGCAGCCGTTCACCCTGAGCTGGCAAACCGTTTCCGCCCTGCTGCCGGCGGCGTTTTCGATGGCGATGCTCGGCGCGATCGAATCGCTGCTGTGCGCGGTGGTGCTCGACGGCATGACCGGCAAGAAGCACAACTCGAACAGCGAGCTGATCGGCCAGGGTGCGGGCAACATCATCGCGCCGTTCTTCGGCGGCATTACCGCCACCGCCGCGATTGCCCGTTCGGCGGCCAACGTGCGCGCCGGCGCCACCTCGCCGGTGTCCGCCATCATCCACGCGCTGCTGGTGCTGTTGGCGCTGCTGGTATTGGCACCGTGGCTCTCTTACCTGCCGCTGGCGGCGATGGCGGCACTGCTGCTGATGGTCGCCTGGAACATGAGCGAGGCGCACAAGGTGATTTATCTGCTGCGCCGGGCGCCGAAGGACGACATTCTGGTGCTGCTGCTGTGCATGTCGCTGACGGTGCTGTTCGACATGGTGATCGCCATTACCGTAGGCATCGTGCTGGCGTCGCTGCTGTTTATGCGCCGCATCGCGCGCATGACGCGGCTGAGTGAGCTGAGCGCCGCCGACGGCCGCCTGGTGCTGCGGGTAAACGGCCCGCTGTTCTTCGCCGCCGCCGAGCGCATCTTTACCGAACTGCTGGCGCGCAGTGAAGGCTACCGGACGATCGTGCTGCAGTGGGATGCGGTACCAGTGCTCGACGCCGGCGGCCTGAGCGCCCTGCGGCGCTTTATCGACGTGCTGCCGGCGGGCAAAAAGCTGGTGATCACCGACGTGCCGTTCCAGCCGCTGAAAACCCTGGCGCGCGCGCGAGTGCAGCCGATTGAGGGCCGTTTGCAGTTCTACCCGACGCTGCCGGAAGCGCTGGCGGCCACCGGCGCCTAAACGTAAAAAAGCCCGACAAGTCGGGCTTTTTTTTATGGCGATGCGCGCTTAGTTGCTGGTATCCAGCTCCGGGAAGCTCTTCACCAGGTCGTCGATGGCTTTCATCTGCGCCAGGAACGGCTCCAGCTTGTCCAACGGCAGCGCGGACGGGCCGTCGCACTTGGCGTTATTCGGATCCGGGTGCGCTTCGAGGAACAGGCCGGCCAAGCCGACCGCCATGCCGGCACGCGCCAGCTCGGCCACCTGAGCGCGACGGCCGCCGGACGCGGCGCCGAACGGATCGCGGGTCTGCAGCGCGTGGGTCACGTCGAAGATCACCGGATGGCCGCCGGTCACGTTCTTCATCACGTTGATGCCCAGCATGTCGACCACCAGGTTGTCATAGCCAAAGTTGCTACCGCGATCGCACAGAATCACCTGGTCGTTGCCGCCTTCTTTGAACTTGTCGACGATGTTGCCCATCTGCCCCGGGCTGACGAACTGCGGCTTCTTGACGTTGATCACCGCGCCGGTTTTCGCCATCGCTTCCACCAGATCGGTCTGGCGCGCCAGGAAGGCCGGCAGCTGGATCACGTCAACCACTTCGGACACCGGCTGCGCCTGCGCCGCTTCATGCACGTCGGTGATGATTTTCACGCCGAAGGTTTTTTTCAGCTCTTCGAAGATCTTCATCCCTTCTTCCAGGCCCGGACCGCGGTACGAGTGGATGGAAGAACGGTTGGCCTTGTCGAAAGAGGCTTTGAATACGTAAGGGATGCCCAGTTTTTGCGTCACGGTGACGTAGTGTTCGCAGATGCTCATCGCCAGATCGCGCGATTCCAGCACGTTCATACCGCCAAACAGCACAAACGGCAGATCGTTTGCTACGTCGATATCGCCAATGCTAACCACTTTCTGTTTCATGCTTTCGCCTTTGTTAAGGTTGTAACCGTCGCCTTGCAAACTGCACGGAGTCGTTGAATTAATGCAGCGTCACCTGTTTCGGTTCAATCGAATGGATCTGCACTTTGATCACTTCGCTGACCGGATCTTCAGGACACTGCTCGACAAAATAGTTGAGGTCGGAAATCGCGATATGGTTGCACTCCAGCTGGGCGTAAATCAGCCCGCGATCGCGGATCTCGTACGGATCTTCCGGATCGAAGCACAGCACCGTTTCGCTGGTGCGCAGCGCCATTTCCAGCTGCTTTTCTTCCATCAGGGCGGCCTTCAGCGTATCGAGCATCTTGCGCACCACCATGACGTTTTCCGACTCGTCGAGGTCGTCGTCTTCCAGCTCTGCCCCCAGCCCCAGATTACCCTTGATCCACACTTCCAGCTGGTGCTCGCTCAGGGTTTCGCCGTTCAGCGGGTTGATCAGCCACAGCTCTTCGTCCAGCCAGTCGGCACGCAGGATCAGCTGAGTGGGGAAAATCACCGGCAGCAGCGGCAGATCCAGCGCGTTGGCGATATGCAGGAAGATGGTGCCCAGCGAGACCGGCGTGCCCTGCCGCCCCTCCAGCACCTTGTCCAGCCAGATGGCGTCCGACAGACGGTACACGCCGCTGGCGCCGCCGAATCCCCAGGTCTTGTAGAACAGCTCGATGAGCGCATCCAGTTGCTGCTCCTGAGTGATATCCGCCGGCACCAGCGCACGCGCTTCGTCCACCAGCTGTTGCAGCTTGCGCTCCACGTCGGCAGCCGGGAAATCGCGCCGCACCGACTGCGACACCAGGATCACCCCTTCGCTCAGCGGCGAGGTGTTAAATTCAAAATCAGCAATGCTACTCATAGGTATCCCATCAGAAACGGTATTTTCGTCGTGGCAAGTTTAATTATCAGATACAGACAGCCCAACGCCAGCACGAACGCCACGGTTCGCAGCCGCTGACTTTTGGTCTTCTTGCCCAATGCGACGTAGCCAAGCAGGATATAGATAATAACGCCAAACAGCTTCTCGGTCAGCCATGAGTCCATACCCAGCAGCGGATAAAACCCGAACGTCACCACCAGCGCGATGCCGCTGACGAACAGCAGCGTATCATTCAGGTGCGGCGCTATCTTGACCCAGCGGCGGCCCAGGATCGGCGAGCGGCGCCACTGCCAAAAGAAACGCAGCACAAACAAGGTAATACTGATGGCGACCGTCAGCAAATGGAAATGTTTCAACGCGGTGTATGCAGTCATGATGCTCCCTTAAATAGCCCGGGCGTCGTTATTATGAGAGGCGCTTATCCCGGCCATTGGCCGAGCGTCACGCGGTCGTTGTCGCCATAATCACGGTGGGTGGCGACAGCGGAAAATCCGGCGGCCTGCAGCAGCGCGCGCACGCTCTCGCCCTGCTGCCAGCCATGCTCCAACAGCAGCCAGCCCTGGGGCTGCAAATGGTGCGGCGCCTGGCGCACGATGGCGGCCAGATCCGCCAACCCATGATCGGCGGCGACCAGCGCGCTGCCCGGCTCGAAGCGCACGTCGCCCTGCGACAAATGCGGATCGGCGGCGTCGATATAGGGCGGATTGCTGGCGATCAGCGCGAAGCGTTGCCCCGCCACCGGCGCAAACCAGCTGCCCTGTAGAAATCGGACGTTGTCGATCTTGAGCTTGTGCGCATTGTGCTGCGCCAGCGCAACCGCCTCCGGCTGCACATCAACGCCGATAGCCGAACAATCGGAGCGCTCGCTGGCCAGCGCCAGCGCGATGGCGCCGGTACCGGTGCCAAGATCGAGGAAGTGGCAGGGTTGCGGCGGCAGGCGCGCCAGCGCCAGCTCCACCAGGCATTCGGTATCCGGGCGCGGGATCAGCGTTGCGGGCGAAACCGACAGCGGCAGCGACCAAAACTCGCGTTCGCCCACCAGATAGGCCACCGGCTCACCGCGTTCGCGGCGCGCCAGCAGCGTCTCCAGCTGCTGTTGCTGCGGGGGCGTCAGCAGGGTTTCACCGAACGCCATCAGGAAGGTTCTGGCCTTGCCGGTCACGAAACCCAACAGGATTTCCGCGTCGCGCCGGGCGCTGTCGCTGTGGGTCAAACGCGCGGCGGCGGCTTTCAGCCAGTGTTGATAGTCCATCACTCTTGCTCGGCGGACAGCGCAGCCAGTTGATCGGCCTGATACTCCTGCACGATCGGCTGGATCAGCATGTCCAGTTTGCCTTCCATCACCTCGTCCAGACGGTAGAGCGTCAGGTTGATGCGGTGGTCGGTCACTCGCCCCTGCGGGAAGTTGTAGGTGCGGTTGCGATCGGAACGATCGCCGCTGCCCAGCAGGTTGCGGCGAGTGGACGCCTCGGCCTGCTGGCGCTTGGCCATCTCGGCGGCGCGAATGCGCGCGCCCAGCACCGACATCGCCTTGGCCTTGTTTTTATGCTGTGAACGCTCGTCCTGACACTCCACCACGATGCCGGTCGGCAGGTGGGTGATGCGGATTGCCGAGTCGGTGGTGTTAACGTGCTGGCCACCGGCGCCGGAGGAGCGGAAGGTGTCGATTTTCAGATCGCCCGGGTTGATGTCCGGCAGCTCGGCTTCCGGCACTTCCGGCATCACCGCCACGGTGCAGGCGGAGGTGTGGATGCGCCCCTGGGATTCGGTTTCCGGCACGCGCTGCACGCGGTGGCCGCCGGATTCAAACTTCAGCTGGCCGTACACGCCGTCGCCGGAGACTTTGGCGATCACTTCTTTGAAGCCGCCGTGCTCGCCTTCATTGGCGCTCATCACCTCGACGCGCCAGCGGCGGCTTTCCGCATAGCGGCTGTACATGCGGAACAGATCGCCGGCGAAGATCGCCGCCTCATCGCCGCCGGTGCCGGCGCGCACTTCGAGGAAACAGCTGCGCTCGTCGTCCGGATCTTTCGGCAGCAGCAACACCTGCAGCTGCTGTTCCAGCGCTTCGCTGGCCGCCCGCGCCTGTTTCAGCTCTTCCTGCGCCATCTCGCGCATTTCCGGATCGTCCAGCATCATTTCCGCCGTCTCCAGATCCTCCTGCACCTGGCGCCATTCCAGGAAGCAGCGGCTGACGTCGGTCAGCTGCGCGTATTCTCGCGACAGCGCGCGGAACCGGTCTTGGTCGGCGATAACGCCGGCGTCGCCGAGCAGCGCCTGCACTTCTTCATGGCGCTCTTGTAACGCTTCCAGTTTGGCAACAATAGAAGGCTTCATGCGTGGTAATAAACCCTGTTAATAAAGAAAACTAATGCTGATCCAGCCCGAGGCTGTCGCGTAATAACTGCAACCGCTCCACGTCGCCGTCGCCGGCGGCCTGCTGGAGGGATTTGGTGGGAGCATGAATAAGACGGTTGGTCAGTTTATGGGCCAGCTCGTGAATAACCTGCTCCACGTTGGCGCCCTGCGCGATGGCGGCCAGCGCTTTGGCCTCCATCTCTGCGCGAATTTGGTCGGCCTGCGAACGGTAGTCGCGGATGGTTTCCACCGCGCCCTGCGAGCGCAGCCAGGCCATGAAGTTGGTGCTTTCCTGCTGCACGATCGACTCCGCCTGCACCGCCGCCGCTTTGCGCTGCGCCAGGTTGCTTTGAATGATGGCGTGCAGATCGTCCACGCTGTACAGATAGGCGTTGGCCAGTTTGCCGACTTCCGGTTCGATGTCGCGCGGTACGGCGATATCCACCAGCAGCATCGGCTGGTTGCGGCGCGCCTTCAGCGCCCGCTCCACCATGCCCTTGCCGATGATCGGCAGCGGGCTGGCGGTGGAACTGATGATGATGTCGGCGTCCGCCAGGCGTTCGTCGATCTCCGGCAGGGTGATCACTTCCGCGCCGACCTCGTCCGCCAGCAGCTGCGCGCGCTCGCGGGTACGGTTGGCGATGATCATATGCCGCACTTTGTGTTCCCGCAGGTGGCGTGCCACCAGCTCGATGGTTTCACCGGCACCCACCAGCAAGACGTTGAGATCGGCCAGCGATTCGAAGATCTGGCGCGCCAGGGTACAGGCGGCGAACGCCACGGAGACCGCGCTGGCACCGATGTCGGTTTCGGTACGCACGCGCTTGGCGACGGAGAAGGATTTCTGGAACAGACGCTCCAGTTCGCCGGACAGCGACTGGCCGCGTTGCGACTCGGCGAAGGCCTTTTTCACCTGGCCGAGGATCTGCGGTTCACCCAGTACCAGTGAGTCCAGCCCGCTCGCCACCCGCATCAGATGGCTGACCGCGTCGTTGCCCTGATGCCAGTACAGGCTTTTCTTCACCTCTTCCGGACGCAGGTTATGGTAGGCGCACAGCCAGGCGACCAGCTGCTCGTGCATGTGTTCCTGCTGCTCCACGCTAAGGTACAGTTCGGTGCGGTTGCAGGTGGACAACACGACGCCGCCCTGCACCAACGGTTGTTGGAGCAAGCTGGTCAGCGCCTGATCGATAGACTCTGGCGAGAAGGTCACCCTTTCACGCAGAGAAACCGGTGCGGTTTTGTGATTTATACCTAACGCCAGCAGGGTCATTGCTTCGAGTAATACTTCTGTTGGTACGGGTTCTCGTTGAACGGCATTCTACTTGATGCGCAGGATCAATAAAAGTAACAACCGCATCTTCCGTTCAATCATTGCCATAGACGGCATCAATCGATGAATCATTAATAAATACAGTGAGATGATTTATAATTTGACGACATAACATACTGAATTTTAGCGCAGGATGCGATCTCCCGCACAGGATTCGGTAAAACCCGCAGGTTATCCGCTGATAATCCGCGCGCTTACCAACCCAGCGTGCCGCAACGGTAGGTGGGATCCAGGATAAAAGAGACCTGCTGGCAAAAAACCTGCTTGGCCTGAAAGTAAAAGAATACCGCACCGGCAAAGCACAGAAGCGAAATGATTATCCGCACCGCAATCTTCATTCGATTATTTCCCGCAACAAAACCCCCGGCAGCATAGCGAGGCAAACATCAACCAAAGGCTAACGGCGGCCCCCGACGCAACGAAAATTGTTGCCCCCGGGCAGCGATACGACACGGTTGTGTTAATCTTAACGGCGACCCCGACGCGCGTATCGGGTTGGCATTGCGCCGGTAAAAGCGGCAAGATTCAACGCGATGCAGCAAAAAATTGACGCGCCGCCGCCGCCCCGTTAGCGTGAGCGCTGAATCCGGGTTTCGTCGCACATGCCCGCAAGGACAAAAGGACAAGATAAAGTTATGCCAATACGCAAAGTTAGTTTGCTCCGTCTGATCCCGCTGGCCAGCCTGGTGCTGGCCGCCTGTACCACCACCAAGCCGACCGGCCCGGCCACCAGCCCGACTTCACCGCAGTGGCGCGCTCATGAGCAGGCGGTGCAACAGCTCAGTACCTATCAGACCCGCGGCTCCTTCGCCTACTTGTCTGATCAGAAAAAAGTCTACGCCCGCTTCTTCTGGCAGCAGTTCTCGCCGGAGCGTTACCGCCTGTTGCTGACCAACCCGCTGGGCAGCACGGAAATGGATCTCAACGTGCAGAAAAACGTGGTGCAGCTGACCGACAACCAGGGCAAACGCTATGTCAGCGACAACCCGGAAGAGATGATCCGCAAGCTGACCGGCATGGCGATCCCGCTGAATAACCTGCGCCAGTGGATGCTTGGCCTGCCGGGCGAAGCCAGCGATTTTGCGCTGGATGACCAATATCGCCTGAGCAAGCTGACTTACCAGCAAGGCGGCCAGACCTGGAAAGTGGATTACCAGGGCTACAGCAATGACGTGCAGCCGACGCTGCCGAACCGCCTGGAACTGCAACAGGGCGACCAACGCATCAAGCTGAAAATGGATAACTGGACGCTCAAATGATCCGCCAGTGGCCCTCCCCCGCGAAACTCAACCTGTTTTTGTACATCACCGGCCGTCGTGAGGACGGCTATCACCTGCTGCAGACGCTGTTCCAGTTCTTGGACTACGGCGACACCCTGACCATTGACCCGCGCCAGGACGAGCGTATTCATCTGCTGACGCCGGTCGACGGCGTGCCGGACGAGCAGAACCTGATCGTGCGCGCCGCCCGCTTGCTGCAACGCTATTGCGATGAACGCGGCCTGCACACCGCACCGCGCGGCGCCGACATCAGCATCGACAAGCGCCTGCCGATGGGCGGCGGTTTGGGCGGCGGCTCCTCCAACGCCGCCACCGTGCTGGTGGCGCTCAACGAACTGTGGCGCTGCGGTCTTGACGACGACCAACTGGCAGCGCTGGGGCTCAGCCTCGGCGCCGACGTGCCGGTGTTCGTGCGCGGCCACGCCGCCTTCGCCGAAGGCATCGGCGAGCGCCTGCAGCCGGCCGAGCCGCAGGAAAAATGGTATCTGGTGGCGCATCCCGGCGTCGGCATCCCGACGCCGGTTATCTTCGGCGACGCCGAATTGAAAAGAGACACCCCGGTTCGCTCCTTAAGTGAGCTGTTGCAGGCGCCGTACGCAAATGATTGCGAACCGATCGCAAGAAAACGTTTTCGCGAGGTTGAACAGCTTCTTTCATGGCTGTTAGAATACGCCCCGTCACGCCTGACTGGCACAGGTGCTTGTGTGTTTGCTGAATTCGACACAGAAATCGCCGCCCGTCAGGTGTTAAATCAAGCCCCGGAGTGGTTGCGTGGTTTTGTAGCGCGCGGCGTTAACGTCTCCCCACTACATCGCATTCGTTCCGGGCGGTTTGAGTCGTAGCTCAACGTTTCGCTGCGCAGGGTCATGCACACCTGGCCCTGTTATCCCTGCGCTGCCTGCGGTCTCAATTTTAGTTTTACATACCCGTATGTATATTGCGCCGGCATCGCCGACTGCCCCTTGGCGATGTCGCATGACAATATCTTCTCTGGACGCAAGCCTGAGGTTCTTCTCGTGCCTGATATGAAGCTTTTTGCTGGTAACGCCACCCCGGAACTAGCACAACGTATTGCCAACCGTTTGTACACCAGCCTTGGTGACGCCGCTGTAGGTCGTTTTAGCGACGGCGAAGTGAGCGTGCAAATCAACGAAAATGTACGCGGCGGTGATATTTTCATCATCCAGTCCACCTGTGCCCCGACCAACGACAACCTGATGGAACTGGTTGTGATGGTCGACGCCCTGCGTCGCGCCTCCGCAGGTCGCATTACCGCCGTTATCCCTTACTTCGGCTATGCCCGCCAGGATCGCCGCGTGCGTTCCGCGCGTGTGCCGATCACCGCCAAGGTGGTTGCCGATTTCCTCTCCAGCGTAGGGGTTGACCGCGTTCTGACGGTGGATCTGCATGCTGAGCAGATTCAAGGCTTCTTCGACGTACCGGTAGACAACGTGTTCGGCAGCCCGATCCTGCTGGAAGACATGCTGCAGCAGAACCTGGAAAACCCGATCGTGGTTTCCCCGGACATCGGCGGCGTAGTGCGTGCCCGCGCCATCGCCAAACTGCTGAACGACACCGACATGGCCATCATCGACAAACGCCGCCCGCGCGCGAACGTGTCTCAGGTGATGCACATCATCGGTGACGTGGCAGGCCGCGACTGCGTGCTGGTCGACGACATGATCGACACCGGCGGTACCTTGTGTAAAGCGGCTGAAGCGTTGAAAGAACGCGGTGCCAAGCGCGTATTCGCCTACGCGACGCACCCGATCTTCTCCGGCAACGCCGTGGACAACATCAAGAACTCGGTGATTGATGAAGTGATCGTCTGCGACACCATTCCGCTGTCGCCGGAAATCAAGGCACTGAAAAACGTTCGCACTCTGACCCTGTCCGGCATGCTGGCTGAAGCCATCCGCCGCATCAGCAACGAAGAGTCGATCTCTGCGATGTTCGAGCATTGATTCGTCGTCTTTCCGGTGCGGCGCCCACCGTGCCGGAAAGATAACGAGCCCGACAGCAGCAAAAGAAAAACCCGTTGGTGCGTGAGCAACAACGGGTTTTCTACTCGTAGTCCAACATGACCTCAAACCTTAATGCACGGCAGATATTCCCTTGCCCTGCTCTCGCTTCCCTTCTGATTTTTTAATCAATGCGACGAACGATGTTGGTCGTTACGGCACCGTTTATCAAAGTGTTTTACCCACCAGTAGCGATCCGCCACCTGCTCGCGGCCGCCGATACGCGCGCCCACCAGCCACAACAGCGCGCCGACGAAGATACTCATGATGGCGCCGTGGGCGAAAAATTGCGGTAAATCGAACTGGGATACTTCAGCAATAATGGAGTATCCAACGCCACCGATCATCACGACCAGGCCCAGCCCCATAAAAAAGTTGCCCATTCTGTCCGCGTTTCTACGTTTCATATGCCACCTCCATGATTGCCATGTGCCAACCGGGATAACGCTGCAACTTGTTAACCCACTTTGATAAGTTAAGTATAGTCCTTGTTACGGCAAGGGGATTGCGGAGGCGATCACAAATGGTAAAGAATTATTGACACTTCTTAACACGCCGCTGAAAATTAGCGGACAAATTGAATTATTCAGCTAATGAATCATTCGTCTTTCTTACCTAAGGCACCGGCGCAGATCGAATTTTGTCATTCGCCGCCCCGGCAGGTAGACTAAGGCCCTTTCCATTACCCTGATCATAGCGAATCTCCCAGTGAGCAGTATTAAATTGATAGTCGGCCTGGCCAACCCGGGCGCGGAATACGCCCAGACGCGCCACAACGCCGGCGCCTGGTACGTCGATCTGCTGGCCCAGCGCCACAATCAGCAGTTGAAAGAAGAGAGCAAGTTCTTCGGCTACACCGCCCGCTTGAACCTGGCGGGCAACGACGTGCGCCTGCTGGTGCCGACCACCTTCATGAACCTGAGCGGCAAAGCGGTGCTGGCGATGGCCAACTTCTACCGCATCGAACCGAACGAGATCCTGGTGGCGCACGACGAACTGGATCTGCCGCCCGGCGTGGCCAAAATCAAGCTCGGCGGTGGCAACGGCGGCCACAACGGCCTGAAGGACATCCAGAACAAGTTCGGCAACAACCCGAACTTCTATCGCCTGCGCATCGGCATCGGCCATCCGGGTGACAAGAACAAGGTGGTGGGCTTCGTGCTCGGCAAGCCGCCGGCCAGCGAGCAGAAGATGATTGACGAAGCGATCGACGAGTCGCTGCGCTGCACCGAAATGCTGATGAAGGACGGGCTGGAAAAAACCGTTCAGCGCCTGCACAGCTTCAAGGCGCAGGCCTGAACCTTGCCGCAGCGGGCGCCCTGCCCGCTGCCTGCTTCTAACCGCGCGGGTTGAAGGTCTCCTCGCTCACGCGGCAGTCATCGGCGGTGAAGCCCTCTTCCGCCACGTAATACTGCGGATCGTCCAGCTCATGGCTGCAGAACGGCCCGGCGCGCTTGAGCAAGCGCACGCAGTCACCGCTCAGGTGGCGCAGCCGAATGCTTTTCCCGGCCGCCAGATAACGCGCCGTCAGCTTATCGATCGCCTCTACGCCGCTGGAATCCATCACCCGGGTGCCGGCAAAATCCAGCACCACGTTCTGCGGATCGCTCTGCGGGTCAAACAGCTCGGCGAAAGCGGCGGTAGAGCCGAAGAACAGTGGGCCATCGAGCTGATACACCGCCACCTCGCCCGTCACCTGCCGCTGGCGCACACGGATGCGCGCCTGCTGCCAGGCGAACACCAGCGCCGAGATAATCACCCCGCTGATCACCGCCACCGCCAGATCGGTAAAGATGGTGATCAGCGTGACGGCGAGCATCACCAGCGCGTCCGCCTTCGGCATGCGGCGCAAACGGCGCAGCGAGCTCCACTCGAAAGTGTTGTAACACACTACCAGCATCACCCCGGCCAGCGCCGCCACCGGCAGCAGGCCGATATAGCGCGACAGGCTGACCACGAACAGAATCAGCAGGATGGCGCCCACCGTGCCGGAGATACGCCCGCGCCCGCCCGAGGTGAAGTTGATGATCGACTGGCCGATCATCGCGCAGCCGGCGAAGCAGCCGAACAGGCCGCATACCGCGTTACCGGCGCCCTGCGCGATGCTTTCGCGGTTGCCGTTCCCCTTCTTGCCGCCCATTTCATCCAGCACCGTCATGGTCAGCAGCGATTCAATCAAACCGACCAGGGCGATCACCACCGCATAGGGCAACACCACCCGTACCATCTCCAGCGTGAGCGGCGCCGTCGGCAGGCTAAAGTGCGGCAGCGCGCCGGAAATGTCCGCCAGATCGCCCACCCGCAGCGTGTGCAGATTGAGGCCGATCGCCAACGCCGAAACCACCAGCAGCGCCGCCAGCGAAGACGGAATGGCTTTGGTCAGGCGCGGGAACAGCACCACCACCGCAATCGCCAGCGCCACCAGGCCGTACATCAGCGGCCCCTGCCCGGCGATCATCTTCAGCTGCGCCAGCATGATGACGATCGCCAGACCGTTAACGAAGCCGTGGATCGCCGGCAGCGGCACCAGACGAATGAACTTGCCCAGCCGGAAGGCGCCGATCAGGATTTGAATCGCCCCGGCAAACAGCGTGGCCCACAGCACGTAGCCCATGCCGTACTGCGCCGCCAGGCTCATCAACACCACCACAATGGAGCCGGCGGCGCCGGAAACCATGCCCGGCTTGCCGCCGAACAGCGCCGTGACCAGGCCGATAATAAACGCGGTATGCAAACCGACGATCGGTGAAAGACCGGCGACCAGCGAAAAGCCGACCGCCTCGGGGATCATCGAAACCGCCACCACAAAGCCCGCCAGGACTTCATTTTTAACGTCCGCGATCCTGACGTTACTCAGGTTAAACATGCATTATTCACTTATGACAGATGACATCATCTCCCCGCGTAGCGGGCAGGAGGGGCCGCAAGGGGCGGCAGACTGCAGGCGGGCACAGCTCAGGGTGGCGTAGGCAAGAAATACATCCGGCGCGTTTCCTGTCGGTTAATCAGAACGGCCAGTATGGGTAAATGTGATCCAAATCTCAATCAAAAACCGGTCGCCCGCGCTGCGCTCGCCCCGGCCAAGCAAGTCTGATCGAGATAAACGCCCATTACGTGTATAATAGCGGCATTATTTTGCCCTTTATGCAGCCGGTTAAACCTAACCGGCTGATAGTTAAGATATTTAAGGTGATTACAACATGGGATTCAAATGCGGTATCGTCGGCCTGCCTAACGTAGGCAAATCCACCCTGTTCAACGCGTTGACCAAAGCGGGCATTGAAGCAGCCAACTTCCCGTTCTGCACCATTGAACCGAACACCGGTGTGGTGCCGATGCCCGATCCGCGTCTGGATAAGCTGGCCGAGATCGTCAAGCCGCAGCGCATTCTGCCGACCACCATGGAATTCGTCGACATCGCCGGCCTGGTGAAAGGCGCGTCCAAGGGTGAAGGCCTGGGCAACCAGTTCCTGACCAACATCCGCGAAACCGAAGCCATCGGCCACGTGGTGCGCTGCTTCGAGAACGACAACATCATCCACGTCAACAACAAGGTCGATCCGGCCGAAGACATCGACGTCATCAACACCGAGCTGGCGCTGTCTGACCTGGACACCTGCGAGCGCGCCATCCACCGCGTGCAGAAGAAAGCCAAAGGCGGCGACAAAGACGCCAAGGCCGAGCTGGCGGCGCTGGAGAAATGCCTGCCGCACCTGGAAAACGCCGGCATGCTGCGCGCGCTGGATCTGACCGCAGAAGACAAAGCGGCGATCAAATACCTGAGCTTCCTGACGCTGAAGCCGACCATGTACATCGCCAACGTCAACGAAGACGGCTTCGAGAACAACCCGTACCTGGACACCGTGCGTAAAATCGCCGACGCCGAAGGCTCCGTGGTGGTTGCCGTGTGCGCCGCGGTGGAATCCGACATCGCCGAGCTGGAAGACGAAGAGCGCGACGAGTTCATGGCCGAACTGGGCCTGGAAGAGCCGGGCCTGAACCGCGTGATCCGCGCCGGTTATGAACTGCTGAACCTGCAGACCTACTTCACCGCCGGCGTGAAAGAAGTACGCGCCTGGACCATCCCGGTCGGCGCCACCGCCCCGCAGGCGGCCGGCAAGATCCACACCGACTTCGAGAAAGGCTTTATCCGCGCGCAAACCATCTCTTATGACGACTTCATCACCTACAAGGGTGAACAAGGCGCCAAAGAGGCCGGCAAAATGCGTTCCGAAGGTAAAGACTACATCGTCAAAGACGGCGACGTGATGAACTTCTTGTTTAACGTCTGACGGTTTCGGGCTGGATTTCAGTGGAGCTTAAGAGCACTCCCTGGACAATAAAACTCTTTTGAATCATAGAGTTGAGGCAAACAATAGGGTCCACTGAGAATTCCTATTGTTTGCTGAGGTCCAGAAAAGCTGGGGGTACTTTTGGGGGTATCTGAGTTCAAGAGTGGGGGTACTTTTTTCCCCGCTCGGGAGATGAGATATGCCCGAAAACTTGCTAACAGACCTCAAAGTCAAATCAGCCAAACCGACCGAGCGCACCTACAAGCTCTCAGATGGGGGCGGCCTGTTCCTTCAAATCACACCGTCTGGCGGAAAACGCTGGCGGTGGAAGTACCGGATCGAGGGGAAGGAGAACCTCTTCGCCATCGGCACCTTTCCCAAAGTCAGCCTCGCTCAGGCTCGGGCTGCACGGGATACTGCACGTTCGCTTATCAAGCAAGGGATTCATCCGTCCCGTGATCGCCAGGACGTCAAACGTCGCAATATCGAAGAGGCCGAGGCGCTCAGGCGGGAAAAGGACGGCACCTTTGCCAAGGTGACCAAAGCCTATCTAGCCGATATCAAGCCGGTGTTTGCCGTCAGTTCGTACCGCACGAAAGAGTCGCGGATAAGGAAGTATCTGGCCCCCAAGCTGGACGGCTTGAGCATGGATGAAATCGGTCCGAACCTGATTCGTCCCATTCTGGAAGCGTGCAAGGCGCACGGGGCCTGGGCGGGCATTCATGTGAAAGGCGACCTGTCGGCACTGTTTGAGTTTGCAGTGGTCCGTGGCTTGGCAGAAAGCAATCCGATTCCCGGATTGCGCGGCCTGTTGCGCATGCCAGTGAGCCAAAGCAAGGCCGTCATGACCCGTGAGCAGGTCCAGGCCTTCTATCACAAGTTGCAGAGCTATCGCGGCTACCCGGAAACCGTTCTGTGCCTCAAGTTCATCGCGCTGACCGCCTGCCGCCCCGGTGAGGCGGCGGATGCCGAATGGGACGAGTTCGATTTTGTGGACAACCTATGGCGTCGCCCTGCCGCCAAGATGAAGGCGAGGCGCGACCATATCTGCCCTCTCTCAGATTCGGCGATCGAAGTACTTCACCAGATCAAGCAGATTTCAGGAACCGGGCGCTACCTGTTCCCGCATCGCAGCGGCAAGGGTTTTACGACCCCCAATCGCTTGACCTATGCCATGCGCGACATGAACCTGGGCCCCAGGGCAACGCCGCACTGCTGGCGTACAACTTTCTCAACCTGGGCCAACGAACATGGCTATCGTCCTGATGCCATCGAGCGACAACTGGCCCACGTGGAAAGCAATAGGGTGCGGGCCACTTACAACAAGGCCCTGCTGCTGGCCGACAGAAAACAGTTGATGCAGGAGTGGGCGGATTATCTGCGCGAGATTGGAGGCATCGCATACGGCTGATTCTTCGCCACAACGGTGTTGAGCGCCTGGTGCCGATTCCGAAGAAGAAGGTACCAGGCACTTTTACAAGGCGCGACAAAACGTCGGTCAAAGCCGGGAAATCTCAGCCTGCATTTCGTCCGTCGCGTGCCCGGTAGTGCAGCACCGCTGACGCTTCAAAATTTGGGCTATCAAGCCTTGACGGAAAGCACTACCTCCCAAGATAAACCGCCGTAATCTGCGTCCGCTCATGCCCCAGCTCGCGGCTAATCGCCTGCCGCGCCTGCGTGTCTAGCGCGCGCTGCGCCGGCGTCAGCGACCGCGCCGAAGGCCCGCCAGCGGCCGGCGCTTTCCACCCCGTCAGCGCCTCATAGCGATCCTGCGCGTACCGATGCCGCAGCCCATGCATATGGCTCAGGCCGGCCGCTTTGCACTGCCCGTCATAGGTGTGGCGCTGCTGGATGAAATTCTTGTGCGCCGGGATCAGCGACCCCGCACCGGCCACCTGGTGCGCCAGGTCCAGCACGTGCCGCTGCTCGGCCGTGGTGACCGGCACCGTGCGCTCGCGCCCGCCCTTGGTCCAACTGCCTTTCAGCGCGATATGGTCGCCCCGGTCCGCATAGCCCGGCTGGAACTTGATGGACTCCTCGCGCCGCAGCCCGAAAGCCTGCTGCAATTGCAGGCTCATCCGCACATGCGCATCGCGCACGCCATCGAGTGCATCCCCCAACGTCTTCGACTTATCGGCATTGGTGACATGCTGCCGCTCCGGAATGCCGAGCCGCGTATTGTCGGCCGGAATGACACCGGCCTTGCCCACCTTCTCTGCCCACCAGCGCAAATGCGCCATGCGGTTTTTCAGGGTACCGGCAGACAGCCCCTCGGCCTGCCAGCGCTCGACCAGCGCATCGACATGCTTGCCCTTGAGAGAAGTCGCCGTCATCCGCCGAAACCCGCCTTCCTCCAACTGCCGTGCCACCAGCGTCAGCCCGCGCAGGCGGTCGGCCTGCGTGTTGTGGCTGCCGTCGCGGTTGCGCCGACACAGTTGGCGCAGAGAGTAGGTCAAGTCATCCATTCGCCCTCCTGGCCGTGCAAATTCAAATCGTGATCTCTGAGAAACAACAGGTAAGTGAAATTGCCGGCTCGCCAGGCGAGGCTCCCGAAGGACAAGGGCATGGTGCTCAGAACACCGGTTTGCCTCTCATGAGGCGTCCGTCGCACTCCCTGCGGGGAGGTGGGACGGAGGAACAGCAAGACAACGCAATGCGGATAGCGGTGACAAAAACCTCCTTTGAGTGAGTGAGATGGGTAAGACCGGCCAGCGAGCGTTGCACTCGAAACGTGGCCACAGGAATAGCGCGCCGTGGGCGCAGGAATGACGAGAACAGCCGGAGAAAAATGGCTCTGCTCCGTGGGTAGGAGCGGCATGCGGGGGAGCCTGGGCATGCCTGGGGAGGGTTCCGCCCTGGGTAGGGAGACGCTTGCAGGAACCTGCGCCGTTGGGGATGCCGATGTACAAAGCCCATCGGACTTGGCGTCGTGCAGGCCCAGTGTAGGTGGGCATCGTCACGCATGCCGCAAACAATAGGAACGTGCCCAAGCCCATATTTCGCGCGGGAGGTGGGGGGCCGTCACTGCGGTGTGCAGTGACGGCCCTTCGCGTTGCTGGGGACCGTGCAAAAGGCCCTGCGGCAGCAGCGCAATGGACCTGGGCCAGCTTGCGGCGCCCCTGCTGACGCGCCCCTGCGGGGCTTGCCGGCTACCCGCTTTGGCCGTGCAATGGCCCCCCATTGCCCACCCAAAGCGGGCAGCTTGATTTGTTGAGCGTAGCGGGGGTCAATGGCGGGCGCGCAGCCGCAGGCGAGCACCCGGCGCAGCGCACCATTGACGCCCGCGCAGCGACCCAGCCTCATGGCGGGGTGCAGGGGGCCTTTACCCCTGCACCCTTGCCCTTCGGCGAGAACGGAGTTCCAAGAGGCAGCGCCTCTTGGTCAAGGCCGCAGGCCGCGAAGGCATGCCCGAACCTTGACCTTGCGAGCCCGCCACGGACAAAGGCGGACATCAGGAAAACCACTTCCCCTCGATTAAATAGGTTAAACGGATTGAACTTTGGTTATTGATAGTTAATTCAACCAAACCATAAGGTTTTTAAGCTCCGCCCAGCCCTTGCGCCCCTAAGATGCGGCGCAGAGCAACCCGGAACTGTTGATTTCAGTGACCGGAAATATCACTCAATAGTTGAAACAACAGGGATGGACTGGCGCACCTTCGCGGTGGCCAGAGGGAGGCAAAATGGGGAATCGAACGTTCATCGCGCACAGCCCATTGGGCGAGCAACTGGAGTTTCGCGCGCTGGCCGGGAAGGAAAAAATCTCCCAGCTGTACGAGTTTCGGGTACGGCTCATCAGCGAGTCCGCATCCATCTCCGCCAAATCCCTGCTCGGCAAGGACATGAGTATCGAGGTGGACCTGACCACCGAAATCGGCGGCAGCGGCCAGCGGTTTCTGTCGGGGCAGGTGACCCAATTCACCTACAGCGGAAAAGACGGAGATTTCTATGCCTATGACGCGGTGCTGCGTCCCTGGTTGTGGCATGCCACGCGCCGCACCGACTTCAAGATATTCCAGTTCAAGAAAGTCCCCGATATCGTCAAGGAAGTGCTGGGTAAATACGGTTTCCCCATCGAGGACAAACTGACCGGAACCTACAGGGAATGGCCCTATATCGTCCAGCACGGCGAGAGCGACTTCAATTTCGTCTCGCGCCTGATGGAACTAGAAGGTTCGCACTACTACTTTACCCACAGCAACGGCAGCCATACCCTGGTGCTGGCCGACGATATCGGCAGCCATGGGCCTCTGCCCGGCCCCAGCACCATTCCCTATTATTCGGGCGACCGCGCCGCCCATGTGAAGGATGAAGATTTCATCGACGGTTGGTCGTTTGCCGAAGACATTGCCTCGGGCCATTTCGAGGCCGACGACTACGATTTTGAGAAACCCAAGGCCGACCTTACCACGCGCCAGCAGCAGCCCGCAGGCCATGCCGAAGACAGCCGGGAGATTTACGACTGGCCGGGCGGCTATACCGACATGGGCGATGGCGAGAACTACGCCCGCATCCGCATCGAGCAGCAGCAGGCCCAGCGCGAGCTGGTGCAGGGCGAAGGCAATGCCCGCAATATCGCGCCAGGCTACTTCTTCACCTTCCACAAATACCCGCGCGACGATCAGAACCAGGACTACCTGATCGAATCGACGCAATACCAGTTTACGGAGAACGTGCGCCGCAGCGATGGTGCCGGAGGATCGGGCGGCGGCAAGCGTGCGGGCACCGATAACCCGACCACATACCGCATCAGTTTCACGGCCGTGCCCAAGCGGGTGCCCTACCGCAGCCAGCGGGTGACGCCCAAACCCAGTGCGATCGGCTCGCAAACCGCCGTCGTCACCGGCCCGGCAGGCGAAGAAATCTATACCGACCAGTACGGCCGCGTGAAGGTGCAGTTCCAATGGGACCGCTACGGCCAGATGGACGAAAACAGCAGTTGCTGGATTCGCGTATCGCAGACCTGGGCCGGAGCCAACTACGGCACCATGCACATCCCGCGCATCGGGCAGGAAGTCATCGTCGATTTTCTGAACGGCGACCCGGACTATCCCATCATCACCGGCAGCGTCTACAACGCGATGCAGATGCCGCCGTGGCAGTTACCGGCGAACAAGACCCAGAGCGGCATCAAGACGCGCAGCAGCAAAGGCGGCACGCCGGGCGACGGCATGAAGGACAGCCCCGGCACGGCCAACGCGCTGCGCTTCGAGGACAAGGCCGGCGAAGAACAGTTGTGGCTGCACGCGCAGAAAGACCAGCTCACCGAGGTCGAACACGACGAAGACAAGTGGGTGGGCAACGACAGGCGCAAGACCATCGACCGCGACGAGTTCAGCACCATCCACCGCGACCGCACGGAGGTGGTGGATCGCAACGAGAAGATCAACGTGCATGGCTGGCGCACGGAAGAAGTCGACCTCGACGAGACGCTGACGGTGCACCAGAGCCGCAAGAAAACCATCGACCAGAACGAAACCGACCACATCAAGAAGAAATGGAGCATCACGGTCGGCCAGATGCGCATGGAGAAAGTCGGCCTGCTGTCCACCTTCAACGTAGGGCTGGTGCACTCGGAGAACGTGGGCCTGCTGCACAGCTCCATCGTGGGCGGCAAGCGCATCGAAATCAGCGGCGTGGACAAGACCGAGGTAGTCAAGGGCCCGCGCACCACCACGCTCAAGAGCGACACCGTGAAGGTCGAGGAAACATACCATTTGACTGCCCAAAAGATCGTGCTGAACGCCATCGAAGAGGTCGTATTCGCCTGCGGCTCCTCCAACGTGCATATCACTCGAGAGCAGATCCAGGCCCTGGCGAATCTGATCAAGAAAAACTGCTGACGGCGCATCCCGCCCTACCGTAGTTACCGCATCACCGAATACCAAGAGAGGAAAACACCATGAGCGGCAAACCAGCAGCGCGCATCAGCGACAGCGTCAAAGGCGGCAAAATCATCACCGGCTCGCGCACCGTCCTCATCGGCAGCCAGGGCGGCGTGGCCTGCTCCGTCTGCCCCGGAGGCGTCAAGGTCGGCAGCCCTGTCAATCCCCAGCTCGGCGCCAAGGTGCTGTCGGGCGCGGCCGATCTGGACTTTGCGCTGCCGGGCGCCATGCCGCTGACCTGGCAGCGCCAGTACAGCAGCTACGTCAATGCTGAACAAGGCGGCCACTGCGGCATGCTCGGCTACGGCTGGGGCACGCCGCTGCAACTGCGCCTCACCGTGCTGCCCGGCGCCACCTTGCTGCACGACAGCCAGGGCCGCACCATCACCTTCGACGCCCTGCCGGTGGGCGAATCGATCCACAGCCCCAGCGAAGATATCTGGCTGCTGCGCACCGGCATGCAGCCGGGCGGGCTGGCGCAGGAGCTGGCCGGTATAAGCGGCGCGGCACGGTTCGCCGCCGAATCCGGCGCGAGCGCGGAAGCGGCCGACGAGCCCACTGCGGCAAACACCGCAGCGCCCCAGCAGGCCCCCGCGTGGTGGAGCGGCCGCTTTGCCTGGGTGCGCCGCGACCTCGCCTGCAGCGCCCACCTCATCTTTGCGGCCAGCGGCCAGGGCGGCCAGATCTGGATCTTCGCGCCCGTCAACTGGCAGGCCATAGAAACCGCACGCAAGGCCCTGCAAGCCCAGCCAGCCCCCGCAGCCGAGGCGCTGCCTGCCCCCAGCGAACAATGGGTATTGCTCGGCGTCCTCGACCGCCTGGGCCGCTCGCAGCGCTACCGCTGGACCAACAGCGACGGCCCGCCGCGCATCACCACCATCGAAGACGGCGTGGGCCGCCAATACCAATTGCGCTACGTGCAAAACCATGCCGCGCGAGAAGCCCGGCACTACGCCTCGGGCCACTTCTGGCAGGCCGACAGCGGCCTGCGCCTGAGCGGCATTGATCTCGTGAGCGACCCCGTTCACCCGCTGCTCAACCAGGGCACGAAGGCCGCCAAGCCGATGCCGCTCGTGCGCTACGGCTACGACGCCGAAGGCGACCTCATCAGCGTGCACGACCGCCATGGCGAACAGGTGCGCCGCTTTGGCTGGCGCAACCACCTCATGGCGTTCCACCAGGAACGCGATGGTCCCGAACACCACTACGCCTACGACCGCGACGAGCCTGGAGGCAAAGTGATCGAGCAGCGCAACCAGCAGGGCCTGGACTACCGGTTCGACTACCGGACCCTGCCCGAGCTGGATGGCCAGCCGCGCTACAGCTGCCAGGTCACCGACAGCCTCGGCCGCGTGCAGGCCTACCTCTTCCAGGGGGAGGCGGGCCTCGCGCGCCTGGTTGAGCACACGCGGGCCGATGGCAGCATGCTGCGCTACGCCTATACCCCCTACGGGCACCTGAGCGGCATGGTTGACCCACTGGGCTACAAAACGTACCTGCAGGTCAGCCCGGCAGGCCAGCTGCTGGGCACCCAGGGCCCGGACGGCAGCACCAGCCAATACCGCTATGACGACACCACCGGCCTGCTGCAAAGCGCCACCGACGCCGCCGGCCGCACCACCCGCTACCACTACGACCACCACCACCGGCTCACCCGCCTCACCGGAGGTGACGGCAGCGAGGAAACCCTCAAGTATCCCGAGCTGGCGCTGGACCGGCTCAACGCCGACAAACCCATCCACATCACCGACGCCAGCGGCGGCAGCAAGCGGCTGGCCTACACCCCTACCGGGCAGCTCGCCAGCTACACCGACTGCTCCGACTACACCACCCTCTACGAATACAACCGCTGGGGCCAGAGCACAGCCACCACCAACGCGCAGGGCGAGCGCACCAGCTGGCAGTACAACGACCGGGGCCAGTTGCTGGCCGTGCACCATCCCGACGAGAGCATCGAGCGCTACCAGTACGACGACCAGGGCCGGGTCAGCCAGGTACAGGCAGGCCGCCACAACAGCGCATCCCCCAGCACCACCGCGGCATCGGTCAGCATGGAGTACGACCTCTGGGGCCGCCTGGTACGCCGCAGCCACGCTGGCAACAGCCTGGCATTCGCCTACGACAGCGCCGGGCGACTCACCCAGCTCACCAACGAGAACGGCGAACACACCCACTTCGCCTGGGACGCCATGGACCGGCTCACCCAGGAAACCGGCTTCGACGCCCGGGTGCAAAGCTACCAGTACGACGCGGCCGGGCAACTGAGCCAATCGAGCGACGGCTGGGCCAACGACCAAGGCCAGCCCGGACACACCACCCGCTACGAGTGGAGCGCTGCCGGGCGGCTGACCGCGAGGCACCTGCCGGCTGCGGGCGAAGCCCCCGCCACCCTCCACCGCTACCAATGGAGCCGGGTGGGCGAACTGGAGCAAGCCAGCGTATGGGCGCTAGACACCGCCGCCGAGGGCCAGGGCGAAGCACACGCGCGGCTCCAAAGCCAGGCCATCGTCGAGCGCGACAGCGCGGGCCGGGTGATTGGTGAAGTGCAGCGCCTGTACAGCGCCACGGCCGCTGGTGGCGAGCCCGAGATCGAATTCGAGCACCGCATCAGCCACCGGCTTGACGCCCTGGGCAACCGACTGGCCAGCCAGCTGCAAGACCTGGGCGAAGTCGGCTACCTGCTCTATGGTGCGGGCCACCTGCACGGCCTCACCTGGGAGGAGCACATTCTGGTGAACATCGAGCGCGATGCGCTGCACCGCGAAACGAAGCGCCTGTGGAGCCAGGATATCGGTACTGCCGACATGCAGCCCCCGGCGCAGCAGCTCACCCGCCAGCTCGAATGGGACGAAGTGGGGCGGCTGCGGGCCATGCGGCTGGCGGGCCTGCCCGCGGCCATGCCTGCCGACATGCTGGACGCGCCCGCCCAGTCTGCCTACGCTGCCCGCCAGGTGCGCCCGCCGCAAGCCCTGGTCGGCGCGCTCACCTCGCGCCATTACCACTACGACAGCCTGGGGCAGATGGTCGGCATCGAGACGCCTGCGGGCACCAGCCGCTTTGCCTACGACATGGCCGGCCGCCTCATCGGTGCCCAGGGCCCGCAGGGCACGCAGCAGCAATGGCGCTTCGATGCGGCGGGCAACCGCCTGCCCGGAGGCATCCCGCAGGCTCCCGCGTCAACCACCGAGCCCACCGGCCAGCTCACCACCATCGACCGCCAGCGGGCGCAGCAGCGCGCCCACGATCAGGCCCGCTTCACCACGCCAGGCGAACCTCACCAGGCCCAACCACATTGGATGGAGCCGCACTACAACGTGCTGCACGGCGCGGCTGCTCCAGATGGACAGCCCGGCAGCGCCGCGCTGTACTGGGCCGGTAATCGTATAGGCAACTACAGCAACAGCGAAGACCCGGGCAGCCAAGGCGCACGGCTGCACTACCGCTACGACAGCCGGGGCAACCGCACGGAATGCTGGGACACAGGCCGCGACGGCGCCAGCGGCCGGCGCATGGTGCTGGCGTATGACAGTGCCAACCAGCTGACCGAGATTCACATTGAGGAGGGTGAGAGTCTGCGCCACCAGCGCTACCGCTACGATGCCTTTGGCCGCAGGCTGGTCAAATACAGCAGCGGCAGCGGTAGCGCCGGACAGGCGGACTACTACGGCTGGGACGGCGACCGGCTGGTGCACACCGAGCGCTACCGCTCCGGCAGCGAGCAGCGCGAACTCCTGCACACCGTCTACGAGCCCGGCAGCTTCACGCCGCTGCTGCAACTGCGGGCTATCGAGAAGCCCGAGCCCGCCCCCATACAGGCCCTGCTGGACAGCGTGCCCGCAGGCATCGTGCAGGATGCCCTGCGCCCCATGCTCGCCGATCTGGCGGCCACCAGCGCCCAGCTGCAAGAGAAGGTGCGGCAGATCGGCATGCCCGCCGACGCGCAGGCCCTCATGCTGGAGCAGCTCAAGGGCCTGCAAGCGCAGACCGAGGCCTACCAGGCCTACCGCAGCCAACGCATCGAGGTGCGGCACTACCTGTGCGACCATCTGGGCACGCCCCAGGCGCTCCTCAGCCTGGTGGGCGAGATCGAGTGGGCGGCGAGCCTGGACGCCTGGGGCAATGTGCAGCAGGAGTACAACCCCAAGCAGCTGCATCAGCCGATCCGGCTGCCGGGGCAGCATGAGGATGAAGGGACGGGGCTGTATTACAACCGGTATCGGTACTATGACGCTAGGCTGGGGGGGTATATCAACCAAGATCCTATTGGTCTTCTTGGAGGGGTAAATAAAAATTTTTACGTCGACAATAATCCATTAAGCTATGTTGACCCTGAAGGCCTGAAGCCTGGAGATACCTTTAAAAACAGGGATGATGCCGGAAGGCGCGCCATCAAAGACATTAATAAAACCTCTATTTCTGAGGGTAGAGAATACGGCGGTAGAATATGCAAAAATAAAGATGGAACATATACTTATACTGCTCCGATACCAGGAACTTTGGATCAGACGTTTGTGGGAAGCTGTCCAGCTGGAAAGAAAAATGCTGGTGACTACCATACCCATGGTGCAAATGATCCCGGTTATGATAATGAGAATTTCTCATCCGTTGATACTCGGGGCAACGATGCCGAAAACGTTCCGGGGTACCTAGGTACGCCTGGAGGAAAGATTAAGGTTTATGACCCGGCCACCGGAAAGGTCAGAACCATTGGAGATACATTGAAATGAAGAAGATACTATATTTTCTTATGGTGGTAATCATGACATTAAGCGGCTCAGCATTTTCAAAAGGGTATGTTCCTAAAGATGGTTTTGTTCCAACCGAGGAGATTGCGAGAGAAATAGGACTCATCATTGCTTCAGAGGTATATGGTCGCAAACGAATAGAAGAACAAATTCCTCTTTTGGTTGAGCTTGATGGAGATAAGTGGATTATTAGAGGCAGTCGAGGAAAATCAACCTATGGTAAGGGTGGCCTGCTAGAAATGCACATCTCCAAGAAAAGTGGTGAAGTTTTATTCATGTTGCATGGGAAGTGACTGCTTTACCCTTAGAGGCGCTAATACAACCCAGTAAATCAAAGATTGGCGGTTGAGACGAGGCTCGAAGCCGCAGGTAGTACGACAAGGCAAAGCAACGACGTATTAACGGCTGTTAGCGGATATTAAAGAAAGAGCAACCCGCAGCCCGAACTCTCCACATCGTCTACGAGCCCGGCAGCTTCACGCCGCTGCTGCAGCTCAGGCGGCCCGCCGCCCCCGAGAAAGCCGCCCCGACGCTGGTGGAGGAAATCATGGGGCACAACCTGCATCCCATGGTTCGCGACAAGCTGGAGCCCATGCTGCGCGACCTGGCAGCCACGCAAAAGCAGATCATGGGCAATGCCGAGCGTTATATGACGCAGGATATGCGCGAGTTGATCGCCAGCCAGTTCGCGCTCTTGCGGCAAGACCGGGCGGAGAACCAGGCGCGCCTGGCCAAAGAGATCGAGGTGCGGCACTATCTTTGCGACCACCTGGGCACGCCCCAGGCGCTCATCAGCCAGGAAGGCGAGATCGAGTGGGCCGCAGCGCTGGACGCCTGGGGGAATGTGTAGCAGGAGCACAACCCCAAGAAGCTGCATCAGCCGATCCGATTGCCGGGGCAGCATGAGGATGGAGATACCGGGCTGTATTACAACCGGTATCGCTACTATGACGCGAAGCTGGGCAACTACGTCAATCAGGACCCTATTGGTCTTCTTGGCGGGGCAAATATGAGCAGCTACACAAGCAAGCCCTTGCAATCGAAGGATCCGCTCGGGTTGGATATCGTATATGCAAATCATGAAGTCGCACTCGGTGCATATCATTCGAAATTGATAATAACACCAATCAATCAAGCTGCTTATGCCAATGACCTAAGATTTTTCAATGTGAATTCTCTCGGTCAAAGGTATGCAACTATAGGGGCCGGTCCTAATTCCTGGGCTATGCTGGAATACGGGGATAATAGATCAAAGGATGTATCCGAGCCGAACGAAAACTCCAAAAAACTTGCGATACCTTGTGCTTACAAGAATGAGGATGAAGCCATAGCTGAGTTGTTTAGGTTGTCTGAAAAATATAATGAAAATAAAGCATTCTATACCTTGATTCCGGTGGGAGGCTGCGGAGGATTTTGTGGATTTAACTCAAACAGTTTTATCTCTGGACTTGGCCAGGCAGCAGGGTTTAACATGCCTGCTCCGGGGGAGACTGGTGCAACCACTCCAGGCTATAATAATCCGCTGCCAGCAGGATGGTTTGGAAAATGAAAAAATATATCTTTTTATTGATTGTAATTTTTTTCGCCGCACCCATGCTTTACTTTAAATTGGGTTCTAAAAATCAATTTTCTAACAGGGATGACATTGTTAGATTAACCCCGATTGGAGCTTCGAGGGATGATGTTTTAAAGTTTTGCAGCGCACACGAAATTGAATGCAAGTTTTATGCGAATCATGGCTATTATGATGGCCGAAATGGGGCGTCAATAGGGGTTGCGTCTATTAATGCAGTTTTATGGGAGCGAAAACTCTTTATTTTCACTGAAACTGCTACGGTTAGATGGGGGTTTGATAGCTCGGATAAATTGCTTGATATATATTTTCGCCGAGAAATTGATGCATTCTAAATAATCCAATGCCAATTAAGAGTTGAGACACTTCAATTGGATATGTGGAGATGGCTGTATGAAGAAGAATTTTTTATCAATTTTATTATACGGCGCGTCGCTGTGGATTTGTTTTTTGCTCTCATATTATTTTGCATATCATGGGGGCTCTGTGTTTTTGGCAAGAAACTTGGAAGCTATTAATATAGCGTTCTCAATTTTTTTTGTTTTGTGTTTGTTATTTTATTTTCTTTAAAAGAGTTAGTGATGCATTGATTTTTATTGTCGTTTGTCCTGTGGTTTTTATGGGGGTGTATTTCATGAGTGCATGCTCTATTTTTAAAGATTGCATATAGGGCTGCTCCGGGGGGGACTGGTGAAACTGCTCCAGGCTATAATAATCCGCTGCCAGCAGGATGGTTTGGGAAATGAAAAAATACATCTTCTTATTGATTATATTTTCTTTCGTTGCACTCATATTTTACTTTGGTTTTGGTTCTAAAAATCAATTTTCTAACAAGAGTGATATTGTTAGATTAACCCCGATTGGGACTTCAAGGGATGATGTTTTAAAGTTTTGCAGCACACGCGAAATTAAATGCACGCTTCATACGAATTTTGGTTATTACGATAGCCGAAATGGTGGGAAGATAGGAGTATCATCCATTGATGCGATTTTATGGGAGCGAGCATTCTTTATTTTTACTGAAACAGCGTCGGTCAGCTGGGGGTTCGATAGCTCGGATAAATTGCTTGATATATATTTTCGCCGAGAAATTGATGCATTCTAAATAGTCCAATGAAAATTAAGAGTTGAGACACTTCAATTGGATGTGTGGAGATGGCTGTATGAAGAAGAATTTTTTATCAATTTTATTATACGGCGCGTCCCTGTGGATTTTTTTTCTGCTCTCATATTATTTTGCATATCATGGGAATTCTGTTTTTTTGGCAAGAAACTTGGAAGTTATTAATATAGCATTCTCAATTTTTTGGTTTTGCGTTTGTTGTTTTATTTTCTTTAAAAGAATTAGTGATGCATTGATTTTTATTGTCGTTTGCCCTGTGATTTTTATGGGGGCGTATTTCATGAGTGCATGCTCTATTTTTAAAGATTGTATATAGGGCTACTCTCAAAAAATTGGAGCAAGCTGAACCATATAGTCTACAAGTGAGGCTGAAAAGCCCGCTCCCCTGCTGAACGAAGAAATCATGGGGCACAACCTGCATCCCATGGTGCGCGACAAGCTGGAGCCCATGCTGCGCGACCTGGCTGCCACGCAAAAGCAGATCATGGGCAATGCCGAGCGTTATATGACGCAGGATATGCGCGAGTTGATAGCCAAGCAGTTCGCGCTCCTGCAGCAGGACCGGGCGGAGAACCAGGCGCGCCTGGCCAAAGAGATCGAGGTGCGGCACTATCTCTGCGACCACCTGGGCACGCCCCAGGCGCTCATCAGCCAGGAAGGCGAGGTTGAATGGGCGGCAGCGCTGGACGCCTGGGGAAATGTGCAGCAGGAGCACAACCCCAAGAAGCTGTATCAGCCGATCCGGTTGCCGGGGCAGCATGAGGATGGGGATACGGGGCTGCACTACAACCGGCACAGGTACTACGATTCACAGCTTGGCGGATATATCAATCAAGATCCTATAGGATTTGAAGGAGGGATTAATAGCTACTCCTATTCAATGGGAAACCCCATTTTAATTACCGACCCAACCGGATTGGATATCGTTTACTGCAATCATCCCGTCGCATTTGGAAATCACCATTCAAAAATCGTAATTTTGCCAAAAAACAAAGCGGCTTATGAAAAAAGCCCTGAATTTTTGGCTAGGGCTAATGGTGATCCGTATATAACTATAGGTGCTGGGCCAACGCAAGGATTTGGAGGAGATTTGCTTGGTGGCTTCAATAGAGATAAGGATGTTTCACTAGGGTGCAACAACCCATCAGTGCTGGCAATTCCTG
Organism: Serratia nevei; assembly: GCF_024160145.1. Lineage (GTDB taxonomy): Bacteria > Pseudomonadota > Gammaproteobacteria > Enterobacterales > Enterobacteriaceae > Serratia > Serratia nevei_A. The sequence goes on along the minus strand of NZ_JAMYWQ010000016.1, from coordinate 35,489 downwards.
AAAAATTCAAGGGTAACGAAGACTCTGCCATATATGAACTGATGCAGAGAGTCGAAAATTATAATGAGCAAACATTGCCCTACACTCTTTTTCTTGGTAATGTAAATGAGCACAATTCAAATAGCTTTATCTCGGGAATTCTTCGCTCATCTGGTTTCAACGTTCCACCGTCTGGCACAAGAACTCCTGGATATGAATTCCCAGTTCCCTCTGAACGGTTTGAGCCTCCAATGCCATGAAGAAGATTATTTTTTGTTTTGCGGTTTTTGTCATGACTGCCTGCGGACAGGGTAATTATTCATATAATATTAAAGACTCAAATGAAGAAATACTGGCCCAGGTTTTAAAGCATACGCCACTCGGAACGAGTTGGGCGGATGTGATAAAGCACTGCGAAAGTCTGAAGTTGCGATGCGATTCAAATGAGTCAAAAGGCTATAGATACCAACCAAGTGACTACACCAAAGATAAGCCTAGGAATGTGGGGGCTGCACATATAAAGTATTATATTGGTAGTTATGAGAATACTCCCTACACCAGTTTGGACAAAACAATATATTGGGGTTTTGATGAAAACAAGATTCTCATTGATATTTGGGTGCGGCAAACAATAGATGCTCCTTAGGAACAGGCAGACTACTACGGCTGGAACGAGCAGCCTGAACTCATCCGCACCGTCTACCTACGAGCCCAGCAGCTTCACACCGCTGCTGCAGTTCAGGCGGCCCGCCTACGCAGAGTTTGACTGCAAGAGACGGTCCTGCAGGAACATTTCAGCAACCAGGTCACCGGCCCGTGCTGGTAGCCCCATCAGCCTGCGCAACCGAGCAAGATGCGCCTGTGCCACCTCAGGCGCAGCAGGCGTGTATTCCCGTGCAGGCTCAGTAGACAGCGCAGGCCGAGCAGGTGGCGCGGCCGAAGGGGTCTTGACGGCAGGCTGCTCGGCAGGCTCAGGGCTGGCGGGTTTCTTCGCTGCCCACAAACGGAATTCCCCTGCCAACACGCGCCGTACCAGCCCGAACAGATAGGCCACGACGTTGCGCACAGTCCCCAGCTGCACACGGGCTTCCAACTCGTCCAGAACGGCTTGCTGGTCCTCACCTGGCAAGCGCCGCAAGGCCACTTGCACATCGCGGTGCTGGTCTGGTGCCATCTTGCTCAGGCACGACGGCAAACGCAGGGTGCCGGCTGCTGCCGGTTGGGTGTTTTCTTGCTCGCGCGCGCGGTACGTACGTACTTCTTTTTTATTTAAATACTTATACGTACGTACTGGTGGGCCACACTTATCTTGCACAGCCGTGGTCTGCGGCAGACCGGATGGAACAGCGCCCTCATCCTTCGGTGAGGTGGCGAGCGGCGACGCTAGGGCATCATCGGCGTCCTCATGGGACAGCGTCCCAGCAGTGCCGCCCGATGTCGGCGGCTCATCATCATCTTGCTCGTCTGGCACGGCGGCGGCGAGCATATCAGGAGGCAAGTGCTGCAGTTGCTTGAGCAACATCGGAGGCATGAGTGCCATTGCCTCGGCATCGTGCCGGGCGGCGGCCAGGATATGGTTGGCGACACGTTCAACCATGGCATTTCCGGATTCGCAAGCCCGCTGGACCAGTTCCACATACCCTGCGTCCAAGGTGCATGCCTGCTGGAACCGTGCAGGAGCGTCATGAGCCACGAAGAGTTCGCAGAGAACGCTCCCGGACAGAGGGTCGCGCCGCTGGCCAACAAGACTAATCCACCCGGTCAGGCGTAGCACCAGCAGGGTGCGTGCGGCTGTTTCAAAGCCTGCACGCTGCCCCAGGGGAACGGTGGTCAGGTAGCGTCGCAACTGGTTATAGCTCGTGAGCTGGCTCAGGCCATCAGCCCCCTTGAGCATGCGCAGCACTTGCCAGCCATTGCGATCCAACGGCGTCAGGCATGGGTCTAGCATCAGGGCTGCTGGCGTAGTGAATTCATGGGCCGAAGAATGGGATGGGGTGTCTTGCATGGCGTTCGCTCCAGAAATAGGCCCCACAGGGCCGACGCCATTCATCTCACCTGAGCCACCACGATTTGTCGGGCAACAATGCGGTATGGCGCATACCCCATTCTTTTGGTGCGCACCAACGGCTTAGCGGGTCGGGTCATACTGGTTTATGATTTCGTTGCTACATGCGATACCCCCACGCATTCACTTTGGGGGTACAACCGGGGGTACTTTCCGAAAGTGCCGAAGCCTCGACAACCCTCTTCCTCAGTGGAGAGCTAGTAAAGACGGGGCTTCCCGGCCGGTGGCTTTTCAGACTTCCTGTTCAACGTCTGACGATTTTTTCCGAACTCAGTAGCGTTCAATAGCACTCAGCGGACTGGTTACCCCCTTAACTCAAGGGACTATCAAACGATACGGCCTACTGAGTGTTCCTATTGATCATCGAGTTCTGAAAAATTTAGGGGTAGCGTTGGGGGTACTCGTATTCAACCGTGGGGTACTTTTCCCCGCAGTAGGGTCTAACAATGCCCGAAAATCTGCTCACAGACATGAAGATCAAGTCGGTCAAACCTACCAATAGCGCCTGCCAGTATTAACTGGCAGATTGATAAAAAAGTTAAACAGGATTTTCAGCGAGACGGAATCGACCAGAAGCTCATCTTTCCTCTACCTTAAAAAATCCTCACCCGAGGGAATGAGCTCTTTATCCAACGTTTCAATTTCTGTGCTCATTTGCGCATATACAGTGGCAACAACTTCACGAACAGGCAACGTAGCAATGATTTCGTGCGGCACCGGCGGTAAAAATTTGATGATGACTTCTCCGTTATCAATCTTGTTAAGCTTGAAACTGCCATAATAATTGCTGGCACTAACCGGGACTAGAGGCAACCCGGCATTACGGGCAAGATGGAAAGCACCAGTTTTGAAAGGCCTTAGGCCTTTACCATAGTTACGCGTTCCTTCTGGGAATAACCAGACGGACATATTTTCCTTCAGCATCCTTTCTTTGGTTTTTTTCAGCGCCTGCATCGCCTTAATCTTATTTCCGCGTTCGATAAATATGTTGCCGGACAGCCAATAAATGAGACCAAAAAAAGGAAAATAGAGGATGCTTTTTTTTCCAATACTCACGGCCCCAGGGGGTACAGCAGCGGTAAGGAAGAAAATATCATAGTTGCTTTGATGATTGGCAACGTAGACACAACTGCCTGAAGGAATATTTCCTCTACCGGTGACAATGATTTTAACCCCAAGCAACCAAGAGATTTTGCTGTAAAGGCGAGCAGCAAAGTGAACGTTCATGATATTACGAGGCCGAAAAAGGCAGACAAACAATACCACAATGCTGCTCAGCACTATGAAAATTCCCATAAAAATCAGTCTGGCGATAGCAATCATAAAACTTCCCCATATTTATCCATGTTGAGTTTCATGCTGATGAAATCCCAGCCATACCTGCTGGTAACTAACGACGGTTTCCTCACCAACCATCAGCATTTGATATTTTAATGGCGCTATCAATTCTCAGATTTAATGTGGCATAATCCAACAGGCTGTTATGTTGAGTGTTATAGATTCCAAGCAGTGATTTCCTCTGCGCAGCATTCAGCATACAACTGTAACGATACATTCCTTCGTGACGGTTCATTCCTTTTCTCGCCTCGTGTACTGGATAATGCAAATTAATGCTTACATAGCTCGCAAGCTTGTGTCAACCGTTCAAGTCAATATGAATTTAATAAATTTATCACTTTGTTGCGAGAATGGAGATTAATGCAATGATATTTAAATAAATACCAGAGGGAAATATCCAGAAGAACATTAAGAATCACATACATTAATCACAACAATTACCCCGCCCCGCCTATAAACCCTAGCTAAAACAGCTTTTCACTCCAACAAATCATGCCTTGAGCAATATCATGCTCGGACTCTAACCCCTCTATTTTTTCGAAATCAAAGTCAGAAAAAATCTTTTTGAAGCGGAGATTTTCACCCTCAATTTTTTCATCTCTTTGATATCACAGGTTACTATTTCATCCAATCGGCTTTTGCGCATGGTACTCTCCTTAGAGGCATGATAAGAATTTCGAAAAATATCCAGAAGTGAATAGTTCGGTTAAGCTGGATTCTTACAAACTTTAATCTCACACATATTCAATCCCAGACAATAATAATTAAAATAAATCATTCAGAAGGAAACATTTAGATTGTTAAATAAGACTATTCTAAGTTAATGGCGAGATATACAAGGATAATTCAGCATTTAATATCCAAGACGTGAGTTATACCGCAGTACTCTTTAATCTCTATAATGCTAGCTTAGATCAAGAGACTCAGCCTTTGTGACCTCGGATAGTCATGGCATAGTTAATGCTGCGCATAGTCCATCACTATCGTTTTTTTGTTCAGCCCGTATTTGGAAACAAGATAGCGCTCCTAAGATTTATCTCTAGTACCCCCTAAAAATACCAGGTCTTTGCGATTGAAATCGCTGAAGGCAGTGTATTCCCTCAGGGCAAAGAATCGGTGAAAACTATCATGACCGTAGACTGGCATCCTGAAGGCATAGCGAGAATTTGAAGGAGAGAGGTATAATGGATGATGATAAGTATATGACAACAGACATACACTTGGGCGCGGGTTGAAATCCATCGAATACGTGCTGGTACGGCCCCTTATTGCCGTGACATACCGCATTGGTTATCCCAAATGCCCCAAGCCGTTCACACTTGCTGGTACGCTTGGCTTTTTCTTAGCACGCCAAAAAAGCGCAGTGCTGGCCTTCACATACCGATTAATTATTGAATTCCCACCAGCGCGAAGCTTACTGTTCAAGCTCGCATGCAATGTCGATGATTTCCCGCCGCGTGTCGGGATACAAAGATGGCATCGGATGACATGGGACCTTCCAATTACACCGCAGCAAAGTCGAATAAGTTCTCGCCGTTTGTAGTCCGTCTCAGCCGTTTCCATCTTGAAGTAGGAAACGGATGAGAGCTCGTTTCTTCGAGCAATCCGCCCGCCACCACGACGTCATCCCACGATTTGGTGAAATCGAGCTTTTGCTGTTGGCGAAACCGGCAGCCTGAAACCAGCCGTCACCGGCCGATCATCACAGGTCATCCATTCCCAGCGGCAAAAGCCCTGCGTTCTGCGTTTTTCACCTCCATGGGTGTAGGTACCATTTCACGGTTCATCCCATACGTCCCCTTGGTTTTATCAAATTCGGCATGATGGCCCTTCGTTCGTCGTTCACAGGCGGTTTCTTCAGTCATAGAGTCCAAGTCTCTGCGTTAATTTTGGTCCCCTTCATCACAAGCGAGCCAATCTTCCCCCTCCCACACCGAAGGCCGGTTCTCGCTGCGCCATTTCTCTCCCGCCGCCGTCCCCGGCAACGGGGGCTTCAACCCTTCGATAGTCCACAGCGAGAACGGCGTTTCGTCCACGTGCAGTTCCCAACGCAGCCCGTGCGCCGCAATATAGGGTTGCAGCCCGCCAGAAACTGTTGCTGCTGCGCGTCGTCTTTCATGGCGCGCGCGATATGGTCGATGGTCACCCGCACGAAATCCTCTGTCGGTTCGCCGCCAAGGTAAACCGAGCCTGGTGGCATACTGTGAAAAAATACGTTGACGTAAAAACGTGGTAAGAAGCTCTCGTACATCGCCGTGATCTTGCTCGCGATCGCCTGTTTCTCTTCGGCATCAAGAGCGTGTGCCGGATGATAAATTTGCCACATTGGCATAGCGTTTTCCTCGGTTTGTGTGTCAACAGCGATGAACGCCGCCGCGGTATCAGGCGTAACGATCGGCAGGCCGCCCGGTTTGTATCAGCGCCTGCGCCAGTTCGCCGCGCACGGCATCAAAACGTTGCCATACCTCGTTATCCTGCAACGTCGGGAAGCAAACCCACTCCCCCTGTTCCAGCGCCTTAAGCGCGCTGTCCACCAGCGTCTCCGGCGTCATAAACAGGGTTTCGGGGAACGGCGCCGGCTTCTCGCCAAAGAATTCCGAGCGCACCGGCCCCGGCATCACCACCTGAACGTTGACGCCGAAACCGGCCAGTTCGTGCCTCAACGCCCGGCTGAAATTGAGCACGTAGGCTTTTGATCCACTGTACGCCCCCGCGCCATTCGCCGGCATCATCGCCATCACCGAGCCGATGTTGACAATCGTTCCTTGCCGTTCCTGCGCAAATCGCTGCGCCGCGGCTCGGGAAAGCCGGGTCAGCGCCAGCACATTGACCCGCAACATACTGTCCATCTCTTGTGACCCCACCGCCGTTGTCGGGCCCAGGGCGCCGCTACCGGCGCAGTTAACCAGAAAACGGATCGCCGGTTGCTCGCTGAACAACGCCGCTACGGCGGCGAGATCCCGCTCATCCGCCAGATCGGCGGGAAAAACCTCAACCCTGCGCGAATGCTGTCTGGTGATGCGCTCCGCCAGCGCTTGCAGCCGGTCCCGACGGCGGGCCACCAAGATCAGGTCATATCCCATGTTCGCCAGCCGGTCGGCATAAACAGCGCCGATCCCAGATGAAGCGCCGGTGATCACTGCGATTTTTTGCATACTGTCCTCTCTTTTCATTGTGTCAGCACAAACTCCAATAATAAGAGTAATAACTCCAATCATTGAAGTTATCAAGGCGAGACGATAAAATTATCCGCATGCGGGCGGTAAACGGAGGAAAACAAGGTGAAGGCAAAAGGGTTTGAAGGCATGACGTGTTCGGTGGCCCACGTGCTGTCGGCAATAGGCGATCGCTGGGGCGCCATCATCATGCGCGATCTGTTGCTGGGGCTCGCGCGCTATGACGATCTGCGCCAGTCGACCGGTATCACCAACAATACGTTGGCCGATCGGCTCAGGGCGCTGGAAGGCAACGGCCTTATCGAAAAGCGGCAATACCAGACGCGCCCTGACCGCTACGAGTATCTGCCGACGGAAAAGGGAAAAGATCTCGGGCTGGTGGTGATGGCGATGATCCAGATTGGCGACAAATGGAACCTGTCCGAGCTGGCCGGGCCGCCGCTGCGCGTGGTTGACCGCTCGACCGGCCACCCCGCCATCCTGCGCGTGGTAGATGCCGTGACCGGCGAAGCGCTGCCGCCGCAAAACCTGGCGTTAGCCGCCGGGCCGGGCGCCGACGAGGTGACGCGATGGCGGCTGGCCGTCGGCAAAACCCGCTAACGGCGCGCTACAACAGCGCAATCATCTTCAGCAGTTCCACGCGATTGCGAATGCCGAACTTTTTGCCGGCGTTATTGAGGTGCGAATAAACGGTTTTCGGGTGCAGGTTCAACCGCCGCGCGGTCAGGCGGATATCTTCCGTGCGGGCGGTTTCACACAGCACCGCCGCCTCGCCAGGCGTGATTGCCGCCGCCCGCTGCCGGTTCATTACGTGCCGCTCGCTCGCCTCCCGGTGGAGGGCTAGCGTTGCGCAGGTCTCTCGCACCACCTGTAGCGCTTCCCGTTTAAGCAAAATCGCATCCGGCAGCGCCGCGGCGATAAACGCCAGGATCAGCGGCGAGGTTTTATCGATAAAGAACAGTAACCGGACATCATTATATTCACCACGTGAATAATTGATGAATTTTAAATACGCCTCGAACCGGTAAATCTCCTGAGGAAATTCCATAATAATTAAATCAGGCGCCGGGCTTATATTTTTAATGATATTCATATTGGGCGAGGATAAGGTTATCACTTCGTCGCCCAATAATGTTTTCATACCCAGCCGGCACAGCGGCGAACCGTCGATATAAATCACTCTCACTTTAATTCTCCTTATCAGCATGAAAGCATGCTTCCACACCTCAGGCGGCTTGTCGCTGCTCTTTTTTGGGGTAATTTGCCTGCAAAGCACACCGATATAAAACATCTTGATAACATGTTTTTCAAATAATCACGTAACCGCCAGCACATTGATTAATACGCAAAAAAGGCATGAATGTTTCTAATTATTTCAATCACAAAAACTGGTGATCCAATAAAATCGCAACACAATGATATAGATCTATTTTCCATTTTGTATGACATAAGAAAAAGTGAAAACAAATGTAACAGGCAACATCATCGTCTTATTGCCGGATTGAAAATATCTATAGGGAAAATTCTTAGTTTGTTAGGATGAAAATCCATGTTTGCCGACGCGTTTAAAAAACAATTGCGCAACATGATTAATCCACAACCGTACGTCAGTAATTTATTACTGTCAGGAAAACTTTTCTCTAAAGTAAATTAAAGGGCATTTCACATGAATGTTAAATTAGTCGCATTATCCATGCTGGCTCTCTCCGGCGCCTGTGCGGCCGCTTCGTCCAATACGGTGCAATTTAAAGGCGAAGTCAGCACGCAAACCTGCTCGGTAAATATTAACGGTAACCAATCCAACCCGGTCGTGCTGCTACCGACCGTCGCCGCCAGCAAACTCGCCACCAAAGGCGCCACCGCCGGCGACACCACCTTTACCGTCAACGTGACCGGCTGTGCGGCGGCAACCAGCGATACGGCGATCAAAACCGTGCTGGCGGGCAACAACCCGACCACCAACGGCAACCTGGGCAACGCGGGCGATGCGGCCAAAGTGTCCATTCAACTGCTGGACAGCGACGCCACCACGCCGCTGTCCTTCGCCAGCGGTTCGACCGTCACCACGTCGGCGATGACGCTGGCGAAAGACGCCACCTCCACCTCGCAGAGCCTGGTGGCCCGCTACTACGCGGAAGACACCGGCGTGGCGGCCGGTTCCGTGATCGCCACCGCACAGTTCGCCATTAGCTACAAATAAGCCGGCGTCCGGCGCCATACCTGTTGATGCCAGCGCCGTCCTTTTACGGGCGGCGCTGAATGACTCGCTCCCTTTATCGGTTCACATTTATGCCGCAGATAACCCGCTCAGCCCGCCGATGGGCCGCCCTGTCGCTTTGCCTGATGAGTTGTGCCGCCACCCACGCCCTGGCCAGCGTGACGCTGCTCGGCAACCGCGTGATCTACCCCGCCGAGGCACGGGAAAAAACGCTGCAGTTCACCAACGACGACGGCACCCCGGCGCTGATGCAGATCTGGCTCGATATCAATAACCCCAAATCCACGCCGGAAAACGCCGATGCACCTTTTGTCGCCTCGCCGCAGATCTTCCGCATGAATCCGCACAGCGGGCAGATGGTGCGGCTGTCGTTCGTCGGCCAGCCGCTGCCGCGCGATCGCGAATCGCTGTTCTACCTCAACTTCCTGCAGGTGCCCGCAGTGCGCCAGACCGACAGCGACAAGAACAAACTGCTGCTGCTGGTCACCAACCGGCTGAAGGTGTTCTATCGCCCCGCCGGGCTGGCCGGCGACGCCAACCACGTCATCGATCGGCTCAGCCTGCGCCAGGCCGGTAACGCGCTGCGCGTCGACAACCCGACCGGCTACTACGCCAACGTCAGCCAGGCCGAGATCCTCAGCGGCGCGAAGCGCATCGCCATCCCGCAGGCGGAACTGATCCCGCCGTTTTCGCAGGCCAGTTGGCCGGTGAACGGGGAGGTGCGGCAGGTCGCACTGCGCGTCATCAATGACTATGGGGTGGAAATCTCACGCACCCTGAACGTCGCGCGTTGAAACCAGACAGGGAGGTTTTCATGTTCGATATCCGCAAGGCGACGCCGCTACCCGCACGCTGGTGTTGCGCGCTGCTGGCGCTACCGCTGGGCTGTGCCGCCGCCGACGGCTATACCTTCGATCCCGCGCTGCTGCGCGGCAGCGTGCTGAGCAACAGCGCCCTGAGCCAGTTCAACCAACAGGACGCCGTCGCTCCCGGCAGCTATCAGATCGATCTGTACCTCAACGGCCAGTTTCTCGAGCGCGACCAAATTCGCTTCGTGCGCGCAGGCAAGCAGGTGCTGCCCTGCTTCGATCGCCCGCAGCTAACGCGCTTCGGGCTGAAAAATCCGCCGGTGGCCGCCGAAACGGCATGCCTGCTGCCCGGCCGGGATCTTAAAGACATCGCGGTGAACGCCGATATTTCGCGGCTGCGTCTGGATCTGGGCATTCCGCAGGCGCTGTTGAACGGCCAGCCGCGCGGCAGCGTCAATCCCGCCAGCCTGGACAGCGGCGAATCGATGGCCTTCTTCAATTACAACCTCAACCAGTACCACGTCAGCTACCGGCAGGGGCAAACCCGCGATCTCGACTCGACCTACGCCAACCTGAACGGCGGGTTCAACCTCGGGCTATGGCGCTACCGCCAGCAGTCCAGCTACCGCTACGATCGCGAGTTCGGCGGCCATCTGGACACCAGCCGCCGCTACGTGCAGCGCGCGATCTTGCCCTGGCGCAGCGAAATGCTGTTGGGCGAAGGCTTTACCGACGGGCACTTCTTCTCCGGCCTGGGCTTTCGCGGCATTCAGCTCAGCTCGGACGACCGCATGCTGCCGGATTCGCAGCGCGGCTATGCGCCGGTGGTGCGCGGCGTGGCAAAAAGCAACGCGCGCGTGACGGTGCTGCAGGGCAAAAGCACGCTGTATGAAACCACCGTCGCACCGGGGCCGTTCGCCATCAACGATCTGTACGCCACCAACTACGCCGGCGATCTCACCGTGGTGGTGACGGAAGCCGACGGCAGCGTCAGCACCTTCACCGTACCGTTCGCCGCGGTGCCGGAATCCATCCGCCCCGGCCAGTCGCGCTACTCCGCGATCGTCGGCCGTTCCCGCTACGTCGGCGACAACGATCTGTTCAGCGAAGTGACCTGGCAGCACGGCCTGACCAACGCCCTGACCTTCAACCTCGGCAACCAGCTGGCGGACGGCTATCAGGCGATGATGCTGGGCGGCGTGTACAGCAGCTGGCTGGGCGCCTTCGGCATGGACACCACCTATTCCCACGCCAGTCTGCCCGACGGCAACGCCTCCGGCTGGATGCTGCACCTCTCTTACAGCCGAACCTTCAGCCCGACGGACACGACCTTATCCATCGCCGGCTATCGCTACTCTACCGAAGGCTTTCGCGATCTCAGCGACGTGCTCGGCGTGCGGCGCGCCGCCACTACCGGCCAAAACTGGCAGTCCGACTCCTACCGCCAGCGTTCGCGCTTCGAGGTCGCCGTCAATCAGGGGATGGGCGCGTTCGGCAGCCTGACGATGTCCGGCTCTACCCAGGACTACCGCGATCAGCGCGGCCGCGACAATCAGCTCCAGCTGGGCTGGGGGAAAACCTTCGGCAACGGCGTGGCGCTTAACCTCTCCGTCACCCGCACCCGCAGCCTGGGCTACAGCAACGGCGACTACCGCGGCTACGGGCCGCTGGATAACGTCTACAGCGCGCCGCTGGCGCAGAGCGCGCAGACCGTCACCGCCCTGTCGCTGAGCTTCCCGCTCGGGCATTCGTCTTCCGCCCCCAGCGTCTCGCTGCTGGCCAACCACAGCCAGGGCCAGGGGGGCAACTATCAGGCTGCGCTGTCGGGCAGCGTCGGCGACGAACAGCCGGTCAGCTACGGCCTGAACTTCACCACCGACGACGATCGCCAACAAAGCATCTGGGGCGGCAACCTGCAAACCCGCCTGCCTTATGCCAACGTCACCGGCTCGTTCTCCACCGCGCGCCAGTACCGACAAGGCTCCCTGTCGCTGCAGGGGGCGGTGGTGGCACACCGCGGCGGCGTGACATTAGGGCCGTATGTCGGCGACACCTTCGCCCTGATCGAGGCGCCCGGCGCCAGCGGCGCACGGGTGATGGACGGCCAGGGCGCACGCGTCGATCGCTTCGGCTACGCGCTGGCACCGTCGCTGGTGCCCTATCACTACAACACCGTCGCGCTGAATCCCGAGGGCATGAACGACAAAGCGGAACTGGAAGACGGCCAGCGGCGCGTGGCTCCTTATGCCGGTGCCACGGTGCGCCTGCGCTTCAACACCGTGCGCGGCCAGGCGCTGCTGATCACCGCCCGGCGGCCCGATAACGCACCGATCCCGATGGGCGCCAACGTCCTCGACGCGGCAGGCAACAGCGTGGGCATGGTCGGCCAGGCCAATCAGGTGTATCTGCGTAGCGATAAGCGCGCCGGGGCACTGACGCTGAACTGGGGCGACGCCCCCGGCCAGCAGTGCACGCTGCGTTACCACCTGTCTGCCGGTGAAGACGGCCCGATTCAACGGCTCAGCGCCCCGTGCCGCTAGCCCGTTAAACTTATTTTCAGGAGAGACGATGAAACGCATTTTTTACCCGATCGCCGCCCTGGCGCTGCTCACCCTGTCGCTGTTCGGCGCGCCCGCCGCGCTGGCGCAATGCACCCGGGTCTCCCCCACGATCGATTCCGGTTGCGATCCCTGCGGGGTGGGCACGGCGCTGGGCCGGGTCAATCTGACCAGCACTTACCTGCAGCCCGTCGGCACGCCGCTCGGCACCAGCGTGTTCGATCTCACCTCCGGCACGCGCTATCCGGATCCCAACAAGGTGCTGTATGAATGCGACGCCGGCGACGCGGGGCAGATCTATGAAGTCTTCGCCACCAACGGCGACGATCGCGTCGGCGGCTATTACGATCTGGGCGCCCAGGACGGTAACCCCAACTACTACGCCACCTACTTCCCTTACGTCGGCATCCGCCTGACCCATCTGGATTCCGGCAAGGTTTTTACCCGCTACTGGCAGTCGGCGCCGATTACCCGCTACGCCTCCGTCGGCAGCAAAATTCAGGTCCGAGTGAAAGATTTCAGCGCCATCCGTGCCGATCTGATCCGCATCAGCTCGCTGCCGGGCGCGGGCGCCAGCAACTACTGTGGCTACAGCGCCGGCAACCCGCTGGTGGGCATGGCCTCGACCACCGGCAATTCGAACTATACCTGCACGCAGCCGAACGGCTATGTCACCTTTCAGGGGCCCGGCATCGCCTCGGATCCTGTCGGCAGCGACTCCGCCACCAACTACGCCACCTGGGGCACCGGGCGCTGGAACGCGATGGGCATGGGCACCGCACCGATCTCCTCCTTGACCTATACCGCCACCTGCGTGGCGCGCAACGTCACGCCGCTGGTGATCCTGCCGACCATTTCCGTCAGCCAGCTGACCGCCGGGCAAACCTCTCAGGCGCAGTTCACCCTCAATATCGAATGCGACAATGCCGCCGTGTCCGGCGTCAGCAGCAACAACACCGCCCTCGGCCTGCAGGTGCCGTATGAAAGCTATATCGCGGCGCAGCAGCTCGGGCTGGTCAGCGCCAACGGCGGCGTGAGCTACCTGCTCTCCAGCGGCTACGGCACCGACAGCAGCGTCGCCACCGGCGTAGGCATCGCGCTCGCCAACGCCGGCAACGGCGCGCCGATGAACTTCGTCGGCTGGGCGCGTTGCAGCGCCGGGCAATGCCCACAGGGCAACGACGCCGGCTGGTACCCGGTACTCAACGGCGCCAGCGGCGGCGGCAGCACCGCGGCGGGGTTCACCCACTACACCACCCAGCTCACCGCCACGCTCGCCCGGCTGCCCGGGCAAACCGTCACCGCCGGCAAAGTGGACGCCAGGGCCTACGTCTGGGTTAAGGTGCAATAATGATGAGAAAGAAATATCTGACAATAGGATGCGCCCTGCTGCTGGCGCTGGCGGCCATGGGTGCGCAGGCAGGCATCATCGCCTCCGCCACCCGGGTGATCTTCCGCGAGGGCGACACGGAAAAGACCCTGATGCTGCTCAACACCAACGGCTACCCGATCGTGGCGCAAACCTGGGTCGATAACGGCGACGTCAACGCCGCCCCCGAACTGTCGCGCGCGCCGTTTGTCACCCTGCCCAGCGTATTCGCCCTGCCGCCTTCGGCGCTGAAAGGGCTGCGCATCCTGTTTGCCGGCGCGGCCCTGCCCACCGACAGGGAGTCGGTGTTCTGGCTTAACCTGTATGAGATCCCGCCCAGCCAGCCGACCACGCCACCGCTGGCGTCGCGCGTGACGCTGGCGATGAACACGCAGATGAAAATCTTCTACCGCCCCAAAGCGCTGCCGGGGAACGCCGAAAACGCGGCCGAGGCCGTTTCGTTCACGCTGCAAAAATCGCCGGGTGGCTATCTGCTGCGCTGTCACAACCGTTCGGCGTTCTATCTCTCTTTCGCCCGCATCGCCGTGCAAACCGACAGGCGCGATTACCCGGTGCGGCAAGAAAGCGACATGATGACCGCGCCGTTCAGCGTGCGGGATTATCACCTCGACGGCGTTGCGGCGCCGGCGTTCCCTTCTCAGGTCACCGTTCAGGCCACCCTCATCAACGACCAGGGCCAACAGATCGTCAAGTCATACACAGCAAACCCATAACGATAAAAAGCAGCACATTTTTTTAAGTACAGGAAATAGGGAAATGAGTCTAAGCAGATTCCAGCTACAGTTTCACCTGGAGAAACAGGCCAACATCATCAGACAGTCACCGGCGTTCCACGCCGCCATCGTCAAACACGGGGAGTTGTTGAAAGAGACCTACAAGAAGCATCCGCTGTTTTACAAAATCATCTTCAGGAACAGCCGGTTCATCATTTGTTCCACCATCCTGTCCATTTACTACCACCTGCCTGCCGCCGGGCTGAAAGACATCAAAGCCTTTTTTAAAGGAAAAAATCTGATCAGCGAGAACTCCCTGGACTCCTTTCTGTTCTTTTTGCGGGTCGGCCGCCGCCTGGAGGTCAAACCCTGCGAACATGACAAGCGCCAGCTGCGCTATAAGCCTACACCCCACGCACTGGCGGAAACCCAGGCGCTGATCGCCTCCATGGCGTGGCCCTATCAGGCGCTGGCGCCACAGATGCCCATCGCGGCGCTGCTGGCGGCACCCGGCTTTCTGCCCACCTTTTTCGCCGCCTACGGGCAGCTGATGCTTAAGGAGATCTACCTGATCGACCGGGTGCCGCAATCCGGGCTGTTTATCAGCAAGGACGCCGGCCACATGGTGCTACTGATGCTGCATATCGAAAGCATCCGGCAGGATTCCCCCTTTCTGCTGCTCTCCTCGGCAAAAATCGCCAAGTCGTGCTCCGTCTCACGTGCGCACGTGAATCGTATCCTGCAGGCGGCGGAAAAATCCGGCCTGCTGACCACCACCAATAACGTGGTGATCGAGCTCAACAGCTCGTTCTTTATCATGGCGGAGCGCTATTTCAGCCTCTATTTCGCGATGGTTGAATTCGGGCTTGAACGGGTTTGGCGCACGCCGTAGGCTGCCGAGCCCCGCTGAGCCGTTTAGCGTTCCCGCAGCACCTTATCCAGGCCGCCGCTTCGTCGGCGGTCATGAGGCGTCCCGTAGGCGGCGGCCAAGGCGACACTCCCGGCAGATAACACTGCCGCAATGCCGGCCAACGCAATGGAGAGCGTGTAACTCTGATATTGGTCATACAACCAACCGGCGGCGCTGCCTCCACCCACGGCGGCGATCCCCACGGCGATATACAACGCCCCCAAAATGGCGCCCAGATTGGCGGTGCCGAACCATGTACTGGCCACGGCTGGATACAGCGCGATACAACCGCCGTTGGCCGCACCGAACAACAGCGCGAAAATCACCAGCGCGGTAAAGCTGTGCGCCACACTCCAAAAGCCGCACAACACGGCCAAACTCAACGTTACGATAACCAAAAAGCGTCGCGCGCCCATGCGGTCGCCGATACGCCCCAACGCCAGACGGCCGCCGATATTGCCTACCCCGATCAAGCCGATGAGCAGATTGCCCTGTGTTGCATTCAGCCCCTGTTGCAGCGCATAGGGATTAATATGAACCAACGCCAGAAACAGCCCGATCGAACCGAAAAATATCGCGATGAAAAACCACCAAAATCGGGCTCGGCCAGCGGCCTCTCGCAGCGTGACGCTACCGCTGAACCCTGGACGCTGCATTGAGGTCACCTCAATGGAATGAAGCCCATCGGGATATTCGCCCACGTCCTCTGGCCGGCCTCGTAAAATGAAGGCGGCAGCCAACCCCAACACCGCGATAGCGGCGGCATAAACTTGCAGAGTGCTTTGCCAGGACAAATGTTGCATCAGCCCACCGGCCACCATCGGCCCCACCAGCGTTCCCAAGCCGGTGCCGGCCAGCGCCAGGCCGGAAGCCGAACTGCGATGAACGACGAACCAACGTTGAATGGTTGAAACAGCCGGCACGTAAACCAATCCGACGCCAACCCCAACCAGCAGGCAAAACGTGAGCAAAAACGCCGTCAGTGACGACGCCAGCAGGCTACTGCCGAAGAATCCCAGAGAAAGCAGTAAAATACCGATGCCGGTTACCGTCCTCACCGAAGTACGATCGCTCCAGGCACCGGAAAATACCCCAACGGCATAGTAAATTAACGCCGTCAGCGAGAAGATTGAGGCGGTAGAAAAACGCCCTGCGTCAAAGTTCGTCTGTAATGCAGTAAAAAATGCTCCGAATGAGTAAGCGGCACCGAAAATAACCGCCAGCAAGAGATGCACGGCGCCAACCATATACCAACCGCGGAACAACCTCATCTTTTTCATTATGAATTCCCGTCGCAATTAACACGTTGTTCGCCAAGGCTCGAGTTTAGGAAATTGGGCTCCGCACCGCCTTCTTTGAAATACGTACCATAACGTGCCGCACCCACATAGGTTTTCAAGCCATTCCCAATGACATTACTCCGAAAAACGGCCGCTAATGAGAATGACCTGATAATGTCTGGACGGTTGGCACCCCTCATCTGACATCACTGATATCGGAACGATGATGTTATGGCGGAAAGTCTGATGTTGATATTTCCCGGCCATAGCTATAGTTGTATAGACAAGTTAATGGCAAGACTATTTTTCTAAATGTGTGATCGGCGCTGGTGTTGGCAAATGAAAAAACGAACATATACCTTAGAATTATAAGGCTAAAGAAAAATTAAAACAGACGATATATAAAGAAGAAATGTTCCAAGCTTCATCTGTCGCGATAAAAATGAACAGCGTGGCTTGGTCGAGGGTTAACCAATCAAACAGATCACTAATAAGCAAGTTAAATATCAAATAACTCCAGGTAAGGCACGCTCATTTTTATTATTTATTTCATTAACACGAATGTGGATATCCTGAGGAAGGACCGACAAAAATCAATGATCGGCCCCCAACGTTTACCGCTCCCGCAGCACCTTATCGATCAAGCCCCAGGCCGCCGCTTCGTCGGCGGTCATGAAACGATCGCGATCCAGCGCCTGCTCCACCGCGTCATCACTCAGGCCGCAATGTTGGGCGTACAGCCGGATCACCCGGTCTTTGGTGCGCTGCATCTCTTCGGCGTGGATCAAGATGTCGGAGGCCTGCCCCTGAAAGCCGCCCAGCGGCTGGTGCACGTGCAGGCTGGCGTTGGGCAGCGCCATGCGGTGCCCCGGTTCGCCGGCCATCAGCAGGAACGACCCCATCGAACGCGCGGTGCCCATGCACAGGGTATGCACCGGCGCGCGCAGGTACTGCATGGTGTCGTAAATCGCCAGCCCGCTGGTGATCGCTCCACCCGGCGAGTTGATATACAGGTGGATCGGTTTTTCCGGGTTTTCCGCCTCCAAAAACAGCAGCTGGGCGCACAGCATTTCGGCCATGTCGTCGTTGACTTCGCCGTTGAGGAACACGATCCGATCGCGCAGCAGGCGCGAATAAATATCAAAGGCGCGTTCTCCCCGGCTGGTCTGTTCCACCACCATCGGGACGAGCCTCATCTTCTCACGCATCGGTGAACTCCTGGGTTGGCAACAAAGGGAAATGCGTTTAACGCGTCAGGCGGCGCACATCACCGTCGTCGGGCCGTCGTTGGCGGCGTCAAGCTGGTGAATAATCCGCAGCAGGCTGCCGCCGCCGGCATCCGGCACAATCTGCAGCGTCACCACGCTTTCGAGGAACGGCGGTTGGTCGTCGCGCAGACGGTAGCTCACCGCCTCGCCCGGCGTGGTGGCCAGCGGCTCGGCCTGCGCCAGGTCGCCCGTCGGCAGCCACTGCTCGCGCAGCTCGGGAATACTGAGCGCTCGCCACACTTTTTCCGGCGGCGCATCGAGCGAATATTCCAACACCAGCCGATCGCGCGGCGGCGGTTCAGCCCGTTTGTTCATTGATCCATGTCCTTCAGCAAGGTTTGTAGCGCGTCGATGCGCGCCGGCCACCAGGCGCGGTATTTCGCCAGCCACTGGGCGATCTGCGCCAGCCCGTCCGGGTCGACCTGATAATTGACGCAGCGCCCCTGCTTCGCCTCGCGCACCAGCCCGGCATTGCGCAGCACCGCCAGGTGTTGCGACATTGCCGACTGGCTGATGGGCAGCCCTTCGCGCAACGCGCTGGCGTTCATACTGCCGGCGGCGAGTTTGTCAAAGATGGTGCGGCGGGTCGGATCGGCCAACGCTTTGAAAATGTCATTTTCGTTCATATAAACACATTAGTATTCACTTATGTATTATGCAAACGCCGGGGCAGGAATTTTTTCCGCAAAGCGAGACTCCGCGCCGGGGCGCGGAGTGGTTTGTAGAGGAACAATCGTAAATTAACCGCAGTTATGAACGGATCGGGATCACCAGCACGTCGATATTCAGCTGGTTGATGGCATTGCGGGTGGAAGAAAACAGGTTGCTCCACAGATCGTGGTGATGGCCGAACACCAGCAGATCGATGTTCTTATCCACGACTGCCGTACGCAGTTCGTCAACGAAGCCGCCGCGCCCGATAATCACCTCCGCGATCGGGTAATTGACGTTTTGCGTGGTGGGCTCCAGCTCTTTGCGGATCTTCTCTTCGAACGGCACGCCGTCATAGCTGCGCTCCGAAAAGCCGATCGCCGCGTGGTAGGTGTCGTAGTGAACATCCACATAGATCAGCGAGAGTTTGGCCTGCAGCGCCTCCGCCAGCAGCGCCCCCTTTTCGACCAGCCGTTTGCCGTCATCGCTCAGATCGGTGGCGATGACAATATGGTGGTAACACATAGCGCCTCCTGTCATGGACTCGGTAGAGCCGAGGCTCCGATATCACGCCAAGGTCATATCGTTAAGGTTAATTTTAGTTCAGAAATGGCGCGCATGATGGCCGGCAAGGGGGTGGGAAAGCCCCGTTACCGGGGCTGAGGGGGAATTACTTCTCGCGCTGCGCCTCAAACCAGACGTTGCACAGCGACAGGATCAGCGTGTTGGCGTCTTTCACCAGCACGTTATCGCCGGGCACCCCATCGCTGCCCTGATCGGTAATGCCTTTGATAGTGGTATCCGCGTGCTGAATGGCCACGCGTTCGACCGACGGCGTGCTGATGCCCAGCATCGGGAAATCGATGTAGGAGCTGCTGCCGGAATTGTCCTCGACAAACTCCTGCGCTTCTACGGTGCTGACGGTGGCCCCTTCGCTTTTCAGCGCCGTGCCGTTCCAGCTGAACGCATCCGCTTTGTAGCTGATTTTGCCGCCGATCAGGCTCTGCGCCTGCTGTTGATCCCAGCAGCCGGTGGTCTGGGTCGGCACAATTTTACTGACGCGCCAGTTGCCCAGCAGCTGTTTGGGGATCGGCCCGGTATCGCTCTCCGCCGCCCGAACCGGAGTCGCCGAGACGCAGGCCAACACCACCAGCGGCAGCAGCGCCTTGCTCCAAGTGTTCAATCGCATTGTCTTTTCCTTCGTTTCAGTACCCAGTCTGCCCTCGCGGGCCAACGGCTATCATAATAAGCCCGCCGATTCGCCGTCAAAACAATCCGCACCGCGCCTGGCGGCGGCCGCTCATAGCTAATCGCTATGAGTCATAGTGAATCAGTATTTTGTTTTAGCCCAGCGATTACCTACAGTCACTGCCACTATTCTGCCCGCCAAAATTAGCAGGCAATGTTGACAAGGACCCTGGGAAAATGACATTTACGCTGAAAAACCTCACCCTGGCGCTGGCCGCCGCCGGCACGCTGCTGCTGACCGCCTGTGGCCCGACGGCACAGGACGATCACCACATCAAGGTCGGCATCAGCGCCGGTATCGATCAGTCGCTGTGGGCAGTGGTGCAAAAGGTCGCCAAGCAGAAATACGATCTGGACGTGGAGGTGGTGACCTTCAACGACTACGTGTTGCCGAACGAAGCGCTGAACAACGGCGATCTGGACGTCAACGCCTTCCAGCACAAGCCGTATCTGGACAAGCAGATGCAGGAGCGCGGCTACAAGCTGGCGGCGGTGGGCAACACCTTCGTCTACCCGATCGCCGGCTATTCGAAGAAGATAACCGCACTCAACCAGCTGCCGGACGGCGCACAGGTGGCGGTACCGAACGATCCGACCAACCTGGGCCGCTCGCTGCTGCTGTTGCAAAAACAGGGGCTGATCACCCTGAAAGAGGGCGTCGGCCTGTTGCCGACCGCGCTGGACATCGTCGGCAACCCGAAAAAGCTGAAGATCGTCGAGATTGAAGCGCCGCAGCTGCCGCGCGCGTTGGACGACCAACAGGTGACGCTGGCGATCATCAACACCAACTATTCCAGCCAGATCGGCCTGTCGCCGGCCAAGGACGGGCTGTTTGTCGAAGACAAAAACTCGCCGTACGTCAACATCTTCGCCAGCCGCATCGACAACAAAGACAGCGAGAAAGTGAAAGATCTGGTCAAGGCCTATCAGACCGACGAAGTGGCGGCCAGCGCCGCCGACATCTACAAGGGCGACGCCGTCAAAGGCTGGTAACCCTCCCCCGCATGCCCGTGGCGCCCGGCCACGGGTTTTTCATTTCCGCCCTCTGCCGCACCGTTCAATTTTCGCCCACTTAGATCACAAATCAAGCACTGCGCTTTAGGTGAATAAAGCTGCCATGTTGTATACAAGTTTGCGTAAATGTTTTCTATTTGTTTCAAAAAACCGCTGGGGAAAATAATGAAAAATAGAAAAATCAAAACGTTGCTTGTTACCTGCGCCGTGGTCGGCGCCGCGTTGCTGGCCATCGCCGGCAAAGCGGAAAACGCCGATAAAACCTTCCTCTCCGTCGCCACCGCCTCCACCGGCGGCACCTACTACCCGATGGGCGTCGGGCTGGCCAACGTCTGGAGCAACCGGCTGAAACACCAGGGGATACAGGTCACCGGCCAATCCTCCGCCGGCTCGATCGAGAATATCGACCTGCTGCAAAAAGACGAGGCGCAGCTGGCGATTTTACAAAGCCTGATCGCCGTCGAAGCCTATCAGGGCGTGCGCAACTTCAACGGCCGCGCCTACGGCGATCTGCGCTCCATCTCCATGCTGTGGCCCAACGTCGAACACTTCGTGATGCTGGAAAGCCGGGTGAAAGACGGCACGCTGAACGATATCGCCGGCACGCGCTTTTCCGTCGGGCCGCAGGCCAGCGGCACCGAACAGTCGACAATGATCATCCTGCAGGGCGTCAACCTGACCAAGAAGTCGCTGTCGGCGGAGTACCTCGGCTACGGCGACACGGTTTCCGCGATGCGCGACGGGCGCCTGGACGGCGGCGCCCTGCCCGCCGGGGTGCCGGCCGCCGCCGTCACCGATATGTATGCCAGCGGCGTGCCGGCACGCATCCTGGAAGTCACCGACGAACAGCTGGCCAGCATCAACGCCATCGCCAACTCCTGGTTCCGCTTCGACATCAAGGCGGAGACCTACCCGCGCCAGCCCAAGGCGATCGCCACCATCGCGCAGCCCAATATTCTGGTGGCCCTCAGCCGGCTCGATGAAAAGCTGGTGTACGACCTGACCAAAACGATGTTCGAGAACCTGCCGGAAGTGCACCAGGTACACAGCTCGGCCAAATACATCTCGCTGGAAAATGCGCTGAAAGGCGTTTCCGTGCCGCTGCACCTCGGCGCCTATCGCTACTACCGCGAAGCCGGCGTCGAGATCCCCGATTATCTGATCCCGCCGGAAGCTGCCGCGCTGGCCGCCAACCCCTAATCCAGGAGGACGTATGAGCACTCACTCTTCTTCACCGCAGCCCGCCGTCGATCTGGACAAAGAAGCCGGCGCCGGCAACCGGCCGCTGAGCGGCATCTATTTGCAGCTGGCAACCGTCCTGGCGATCGCCATCTCCGCCTATGCCATCTACGCCAACGCGCTGTCCAACACGCAGGAGTTCTACCGCAACACCACTTTCCTGAGCGGCATTCTGATCCTGGGCTTTATCCTGTTCCCCTTCTCGGCCCGGTACGCCACCCGCAGCTTCAACCGCTGGGACTATCTGTTCATCATCCTGACGCTGGTCAGCTACGGCTATTTCTACGTTAACTACGTCGATCTGCACGTGGTGCGCAAGAGCATCCCCAACGCCACCGACTATGTGATGGCGGCGATCGGTATCGGCGTGCTGTTCGAAGCCGCGCGGCGCACCACCGGCTATTTCATCCCCGGCCTGGCGAGCTTCGCTATCCTCTATGCGCTGTTCGGGCAATACTTCATGGGCATCTTCGGCCACGGGGGGTTCTCGGTAGAACGCCTGCTGTATCGGCTGTTCATGACCGGCGAGGGGATTTTCGGCATCACCCTGTCCACCGCCTCCACGGCCATCGTGGTGTTTATTCTGTTCGGCGCCTTTCTCAGCGTCAGCGGCGCAACCGCGCTGTTCAACGATCTGGCGCTGGCCGCCGCCGGACGCCGCCGCGGCGGCCCGGCCCAGGTGGCGGTGATCTCGTCGGCACTGACCGGCTCATTGAGCGGCAGCGCGGTGGCCAACGTCGCCACCACCGGCACCTTCACCATTCCGCTGATGAAAAGCATCGGGCTATCGCCCCGTTTCGCCGGCGCCGTGGAAGCCACCGCCTCCACCGGCGGCATGATCATGCCCCCTATCATGGGCGCGGCGGCGTTTATCATGGCCGGTTTCCTCGGCATCTCGTACACCACCATCGTCATCGCCGCCATCGTGCCGGCGCTGCTCTATTACGCCGCGCTGATCATGGCCATCGATCTGGAAGCCAAAAAACAGGGCCTGAAAGGCATCAACAAGGAGAACATTCCTCAGGTGCGCGCGGTGCTGAAGGCGCGCGGGCTGCTGCTGCTGCCGCTCGTCATCGTCATCGGCACGCTGCTGCTGGGCAAAACGCCGATCTATGCCGGCTTCCTCGGCATCATTGCCATCATCGTCGCCAGCTGGCTCACCCCCGACAGTTCGGTGCGCATGACGCCGAAAAAAATCGCGCTAGCCTTGAATGACGCGGCGCGCGGCTCGATCCAGGTCACCATCGCCTGCGCCGCCATCGGCGTGATCATCTGCGTGGTGACCATGACCGGCATCGGCTCCACGCTGGCGTTCAACATCGTCGCCATGACCGACAACACCCTGTGGATGATCCTGCTGGTGGTGATGCTGGTGTGCATCGTGCTCAGCATGGGGCTGCCCTCGACCGCGCTCTACATCGTGGTGGCGGTCACCGTGTCGCCGATCCTGATCAAAGCCGGCGTGCTGCCGCTGGCGGCGCATTTCTTCGTGTTCTGGTTCGGCGCGTTGTCCAACATCACGCCGCCGGTGGCGCTGGCCAGCTACACCGCCGCCAGCATCGCCCGCGCCGATCCGATGCAAACCTCGTGGGACGCGGTGCGCCTGGCGCTGCCGGGCTTTATCATCCCGTTCATTCTTGTCTACAACCCGATGCTGTTGATGCAGGGTGACGATCTCAACCCGCTGTCGGTGCTGCATATGGTGATCAGCGCGCTGGTGGGGATCTACGCCCTGTCGATCGCGAGCGCCAATTTCTGGCTGATGAAGACCCACTGGCTGGAGCGGGTGCTGTTTACCGCGGCGGCGATTTTACTGATCAAACCGGGCCTGATGACCGATCTGGGCGGTGCGGCCCTGATCGCCGCCGCCGCCGCCATGCACCTGCTGCGCTATAAACAGCGCGCCGCGCTGCCGGGAGGCGCGTCATGATCCGCAAGGTCACGCGCCAGAAAGCCTCTCATCAGGTGCTGGCGCAGCTGAAAGCCGGCATCAACGACGGCACCTTTCCGGTCGGCGAGAAGCTGCCGTCGGAAAACGTGTTGGCGGACGCGTTCGGCGTCAGCCGGGTACCGGTGCGCGAGGCGCTCGGCGTGCTGGAGGTCAGCGGCATCATCTCCTCACGCCAGGGCGGCGGCCACCGGGTGGAACAGCATTCGCTGCTGAGCAAATACGAACCGCTGGTGATGGAGGTAGCCGACCGCCGCGAGGTGGAAGCGCTGCTGGAAATGCGCGAGGTCATGGAGCAGCAGGCGGCGCGCATGGCCGCCGAGCGCCGTACCGAACAGGAGTTGCAGGCGATCGAACAGGCGCACCTCGCCTTTCGTCACTGTACGCTGAACGACGGCCAGATCGGCTATCGGCAGGACTACCTGTTCCACCGCACCATCATGCAGGCTTCGCATAACCCGTTTTTCGTGCAGATCCTCGATAACATGCACGAGCTGTATCTGGGGGTGCTGGTGTACTCGCTCAGCAAAAACCTAGGGCGGCAGGCCGAGCGCCAGCGGGTGATCGACGAACATGAGCGGGTGTTTATCGCCATTCGCGACGGCGATGCGGCGGCGGCCACCGCCGCCATGCAAAGCCACCTGAACAACGTACGCGGCAAATTACGCCGCCTGGAAAACGAGGAGCAAGAGCCGTGATGTACGACGCGATCGTGATCGGTGCCGGCCTGGTGGGGCTCGGCGTGGTGAATGCGCTGCAGGAAGCGGATCCGCAGCGGCGCATTCTGATCCTGGAAAAAGAACGCGGCCCGGCGGCGCACCAAAGCGGCCACAACAGCAACGTGGTGCATTCCGGCATTTACTACACGCCCGGCAGCCTGAAAGCGCGGTTGGCAAAACAGGGCAACCGCAGCATGTTCGCCTTCTGCCGCGAACACGACCTGTATCACGACCAATGCGGCAAGGTGATCGTCGCCACCCAGCTAAACGAACTGGAGCGGCTGGAGAACATCTATCAACGCGGCCTGCAAAACGGCCTGCAGGTCACCCGGCTGTCACAGGCGCAGCTGCGGGAGCGCGAACCGCACGTCAATGGCCTTGAAGCGCTGCTGGTGCCCGACGCCGGCATCGTCAACTACGCGGAGGTGGCCGCCAGGCTGGCGGAGGTCATTGTGCGGCGCGGCGGCGAGATCGCCTACGGCCATCAGGTTGAGGCCATCCGCGAGCACGCCGCCGGCGTTACCGTCACCGCCGCCGGCGACACCTTCGAGGGACGGCTGCTGATCAACTGCGCCGGGCTGTTCAGCGATCGCATCGCCAAATTGGCCGGTTACGAAACCGGCATGAAGATCGTGCCGTTCCGCGGTGAATACTATGTGTTGGACGACGCGAAAAACCACCTGGTCAACCATCTGATCTACCCGGTGCCCAACCCGGATTTCCCTTTCCTCGGCGTGCATTTTACCCGCATGTATAACGGCAAACGCGACGTCGGCCCCAATGCGGTGCTGGCCTTCAAACGCGAAGGCTACCGCAAATGCGACTTCAGCCTGCGCGATCTGAGCGAAGTGCTCGGCTATCGCGGCTTTTGGAAAATCGCCGGCAACTACCTCGGCGAAGGGCTGGCGGAAATGCGCCGTTCGCTGTCGCGCCGCCGCTTTGCCGAGAACGCCCGTCGGCTGATCCCGGCGCTGCAGGAGCAGGATATTCGGCCCGGCCCGGCCGGCGTGCGCGCTCAGGCGCTGACCGCCGACGGCAAGTTGGTGGACGACTTCCACTTCGTGCAGGGTAAACGCTCGCTGCACGTGTGCAATGCCCCTTCTCCGGCGGCGACCGCCTCGCTGGAGATCGGCCGCGAGATCGTGCGCCGCCACCTGTCCGCTTTCTGACGCCCGCTGAGGCCACGGCACCCGTGGCCTCAGCCGCGCTGGATGGACACGCCGCCGTCCACCAGCATCGCGGTGCCGGTGACGAATGAGGAGGCGTCGGATGCCAGATACAGCGCCGCCTGCGCGATCTCTTCCGGCATCGCCAGCCGCTTCAGCGCGTGCAGATCGGCCACCTGCGCCAGCGCCTCCGGGGTATTGCTCATCTGTCGGCCCATCGCCGTATCGGTGCCGCCCGGCAGCAGCGCGTTCACCCTAATGCCGCGCCCGCCGAATTCCACCGCCAGCGCCTGCGTCAGGCCGATCAGCCCCGACTTGCCGGCCGCATAGGCCGCCGTGCCGGGAAACGCTGCGGTATGGCCGACGAAGGTGGAGGTAAAAATCACCGAGCCCGCGCCGCGCGCCAGCATGGCGGGAATTTGATATTTGGCGCCATAGTAGGCGCTGGACAGGTTGGTTTCCAGCACGTCGCGCCACTCTGAGGCACTCAACGCCAGCGATGGCCCCAGCGGCCCCAAGGTGCCGGCGTTGTTGAAGGCGATATCCAGTCCGCCGAACTCATCGACAGCCGCCGCCGTCAGCCGTTCGGCGAAGGCTTCATCGCGCACGTCGCCCGCCACCGCGAGCGCCCGGCCGCCCTCGCGCCGAATCTCCTCCACCAGCTCAGCCAGCAGCTGTTCACGCCGGGCGCCCAACACCAGCGCTGCGCCCTGGCGGGCGAACAATAGCGCCGCCGCCCTGCCGATCCCCGAACTGGCGCCGCCGATCGCCGCCACCTTGCCGTTTAATGCGTTCATCGTTCATCCTCACGCGGTTTAAAGATCCTCAGTGTGAGGCAAGATCCCGCGCCGCGCTGGCCACAAGCGGACATGTAACTGACGCCAATAAAAAAGGCGCTGCAAGCAGCGCCCCGGCAACGCGAATCTGACGGTTAACTCAGGGTTCGCGTATTGTTTCCGATTGGCCGACACCGTCAGTCCGCTCATGATGATGCTCCGGGTAAAAAAACGCCGCCGGCCAACCCTGGCGCCGGCGGCCATTCACGGCAATCAGTGTTTTTTGCGGTTGCGCCGCATGTCGATCGACACGGCGGCGACGATAATCACGCCTTTGATGATGTCCTGAATGTAAGAGTCAACGCCGATAAAGGTGAAGCCGCTTTTAATAAGGCCGAGGATCACCGCGCCGATCAGCGTGCCGGTGATGCGCCCGACGCCGCCCATCAGGCTGCTGCCGCCGATCACCGCTGCGGCGATGGCGTCCAGCTCGTAGGACATCCCCATGCTCGACTGGCCGCTGCTGACGCGCGCCGCCAGCACCACGCCCGCCAACCCCGCCAGGCCACCGGCGATGGTGTACACCGTCACCAGGTACTTATTGACGTTGATGCCGGAGACCCGCGCCGAGGTCATGTTGCCGCCGATGGCGTAGATGTATTTGCCGTAGCGGGTGTGCTTGAGCGCGATATGGAAGATCACCGCAATCACCAGGAAGATGATCACCGGCATCGCGCCCTGGCCGATTGACGTGAAGCCGTCCGACAGGAAGCTGACCGGGTTGCCCTTGGTGTAGTACTGCGCCAGGCCGCGCGCCGACACCATCATCCCCAGCGTGGCGATGAACGGCGGAATGCCGGTGCGGGTGATCAGGAAGCCGTTGATAAAGCCGCAGACGATGCCCACCCCGATCCCCGCGCCGATCGGGATCGCCGCCGGCAGATCGAGCAGCCCCGGGTACATCGGCGAGATGCTGTCCGGGGTCTGCGCCAGGCTGGCCGCCACCACCGCCGTCAGCGCAATCAGCGAGCCGGAGGAGAGATCGATGCCGGTGGTGATGATCACCTGGGTGACACCCACCGCGATGATGCCGATGATCGCCACCTGCAGCACGATCAGCAGCAGGCGGTTCGGGTTCAGCAGGAACGACTGATCGCGCATATACCAGCCGAGGATTTCGAAGATCAGCGCGATGCCGATCATCACGATGAAGATGCCGGTATCCTTCGGCATTTTGCCGCTCAGCCCGGAGAACAGCCCTCCCTTGCCCGTTGCATCGGCGGAGAGCGGCTTCTCAATCTTTACGTTACTCATGATGTTCACCCTTCGTTATTCTGAGGCCAGCGCCAGGATTTTCTCCTGGTCCGCGTCGTCTTTGTCCAAAATGCCGGTGATGCGACCGCCGTGCATCACCATCACCCGGTCGCTCATGCCGAGGATCTCCGGCAGCTCGGAGGAGACCAGAATGATGGCGACGCCGCGGTTGGCCAGCTCGCTGATCAGGCGGTAGATTTCCGCTTTCGCCCCCACGTCGATGCCGCGCGTCGGTTCGTCGAGGATCAGGATTTTCGGCTGCGCCAGCAGCCAGCGCGCGATCAATACCTTCTGCTGGTTGCCGCCGCTGAGGTTATTGATGATCTGATCCATGGTCGGCGTTTTGATGTTGAGCTTTTTAATCTGATCCATGCAGTCTTTGGCCATCTGCACGTGGCTGACGAAACCGTTCTTGCCGATGTATTCCGACAGGTTGACGATGCTCATGTTCTCGACCACCGACAGCACCAGAAACAGGCCGGATTTCTTGCGGTCTTCGGTGAGGAACGCCAGCCCGCTCTCGATCGCCTTCGCCGGGGAGTCCACCTTCACCGCCTGGCCTTCGATAAAGATCTCGCCGCCGTCCGCCGGGTGCATGCCGAACAGGCTTTCCATCACTTCGCTGCGCCCGGCCCCCACCAGCCCGGCGACGCCGAGGATCTCACCGCGCTTGACGCTGAACGACACGTTCTCGAACCAGCCGCTGCGGCGCAGCCCCGCCACCCGCAGCACTTCCTCGCCGATATTGTTGTTGAATTTGGGGAACATCTGCGTTAGTTCGCGCCCCACCATCATGGTGATCAGCGACTGCTTGGTCAGGTTTTCGGTTTTGTCGCAGGCGATGAAGGTGCCGTCGCGGAAGATGCTCACTTCGTCGGTGATGGCGAAGATCTCGTCCATCTTGTGGCTGATATAAATGATGCCTTTGCCCTGCTCGCGCAGCTCGCGAATGATGGCGAACAGGTGCACCACTTCGCCTTCGGTCAGCGCCGAGGTCGGTTCGTCCATGATCAACACGTCGGCGTTGTAGGACACTGCCTTGGCGATCTCCACCATCTGTTGGTTGGCAATGCTCAGATCGCCCACCAGCGTGTCCGGCTGCAGTTTGATGTTCAGCCGCGCCAGCAGTTCGCGGGTCTGTTCGTTCAGCTGTTCGTGGTTGACGAACCCCAGCCGCGCCGGCTCGCGCCCCAGCCAGATGTTTTCCGCCACCGTCATGTCGGGCACCAGGTTCAGCTCCTGGTGGATCATGGAAATGCCCGCATGCAGCGCCTGCAGCGTGTCGCTGAAGGCGACCGGGCGGCCTTTGATTTTGATCGAACCTTCGTCCGGGTGGTAGATGCCGATCAGGCATTTCATCAGCGTCGATTTGCCCGCGCCGTTTTCCCCCATCAGCGCGTGCACGCTGCCGGGCTTGATTTTAATCGAGACCTTATCCAGCGCTTTGACGCCGGGGAACTGCTTGCTGATGCCTTCGGCCTCAAGAACATAAGGGTACATACTGCCTACCTCCGCACTGACCCACGTTTTCCGCCGCGCTCGCCCCACACCCGGCGCCGCGGCGGGCTTCAAGGCTTATTTTTTGTTTTTATCGGCGAATTGCTGGTAATTGGCCTGGGTGATCAGCTGGTAAGGGATCAGCACGTTGCTCTCCACTTTCTCGCCTTTCACCAGTTGAACGGCGGTCTGCACCGCGCCTTCGCCCTGGCCTTTGGCGTCCTGGAACACGCTCAGCGCCAGATCGCCCTTCTTGATGAACTCCAGCGCGTCCGGGGTGCCGTCAACGCCGGCCACCAGCACGCCGGCTTTCTTGGCCTGCTTCAGCGCCAAAATAGCGCCGATGGCCATTTCGTCGTTGTTGGCGGCGATGGCGTCTATCTGCTGGCCGGACAAAATCCAGTCGGTGGTGACGTCCACCGCCTCTTTGCGGAAGAACTTGGCGGTTTGCTTGTCGACTATTTTGATGCCGGGATAGTTGGCCGCCACCTCTTCCACGCCGCGGGTGCGGTCGCGCGTGGCTTCGCTCGACAGCTCGCCCATCAGGATCATCACGTTACCCTTGCCGTTCATCAGCTTGGCCAACGCTTCCATCTGCAGCTTGCCGGCCAGCCTGGAGTCGGAGCCGACGTAGGCCATGCTGGCCGGCAGCGCCACTTCCGGCTTGCGGTTGACGAACACCAGCGGGATCTTGGCCTTCTCGGCCAGCTTGATCATCGGCTTGACGCCCTGGGTATCCACCGGATTCAGGATGATGGCGTCGACGCCCTGGCTGACGAAGTTTTCGATTTGTTGAATTTGCTGCGCGATGTCGCCCTTGGCGTCTTCGAACTGGCCGCTGACGTTGCCGTCGGCTTTCA
This sequence comes from Serratia nevei, assembly GCF_024160145.1. Classification (GTDB taxonomy): domain Bacteria; phylum Pseudomonadota; class Gammaproteobacteria; order Enterobacterales; family Enterobacteriaceae; genus Serratia; species Serratia nevei_A. The sequence goes on along the minus strand of NZ_JAMYWQ010000016.1, from coordinate 5,353 downwards.
TTTTGTTTTGCATCGACTGGCGCAGAATGGTGAGGAAGTTGTCATCGAAGTAAGCCATGGAAACGCCGATCTTGATGTCTTTCGCCAACACGCTGGCCGGCAGCATGCACATCAGTACCGAGGCGGCGATCAGTTTCTTCAGCTTCATGTTCGTTACCCTTTAATCGTTAGAATGAAGAGGTCTGTTGGTTGACAGCTAATGAAAAATATTTTTTACATTCAAACAACAATACGGTCGGTGTTATCCCTTTGATACGGCGAATTTACCGCGTTATCGCCGTATAAAGGCCATTGGAAAAATGGTGATCAATATCTCAAAACAGATTAAAAACAACCAATTGAAATAAACCCCTGGCACAGCAAACGGCACCTTTAGCGCGTTTTTAAATGTTTATTTCATAATTGAGGTTATTGAAACTTTTTAACCCAAACAAGCGAAACATGCATTTTGGAATGGCTTATTAACAAAAACATGACACGGATCTAACAAATGAAATGAAAGCCGCCGGGAAAGGTCCCCCTTTCGTGCGCCGGCAAAAACTGCGAGCGGCCACGCAGTTTGCGGTTTCCGCGTTTCCCGACCATCCTTACTCGGCAATAATAATGGACATATCCCTATCTCAGGAGGACCTGACATGCAGCTCAGCAGTAAGGTGCGGATGAACCGCCTGTTCAACAACGGCAAGTGCCTGGATGTGGCGATCGATCACGGCATCGCCAACGAACCGGATTTCTTGATCGGCCTGGAAGATATCGAACGGGTGATGGGCAACCTGATCGCCGCGCGCCCCGACGCCATTCAGGTCAACTACGGCCAGGCGGATCTGCTGCAGCGCGCGCCGCAGCGCGAAAAACCGGCGCTGGTGATGCGCACCGACGTCGGCAACGCCTATAACGCCGCGCGCCACCGCGAAATGTGGGCGGTGCTTCACAACCCGGAGGCGCCGATCCTCGCGGCGCTGCAAATGGACGCCGCCGCGGTGGTGGTCAATCTGTATATGATCCCGGATGAGCCCGGCATTTTCCGCCAGTGCGTAGAGAACATCGGCCGCCTGCGCCACGCCTGCGATCAATACGCCATGCCGCTGATGATCGAACCGCTGGTGATGGCCCCGGCCGGCCAGGGCGCCGCCTACGGCTCGCTCGGCGACGTGGAGAAGATCGTGCCGCTGGTGCGGCTGGCGCGCGAGCTGGGCGCCGACATCATCAAGGCCGATCCGACCGAGCGGGTGGAAGACTTCCACCGCGTGGTGGAAGCGGCGCGCTGCCCGACGCTGGTGCGCGGCGGCGGCAAGGGGGAGCTGGGGCCGGTGCTGGAGAAATCCGCCGCGCTGATGGCCCAGGGCGCCTCCGGCATGGTTTACGGCCGCAACGTCTATCAACACAGCAATCCGTCGCAGGTGGTGCGCGCGTTGATGGCAATCATCCACCAGGGCGCCAGCGGCCAACAGGCGCTGGAGATCTACCACCAGCAGTGACCCGCTTTTGTAACTAAAATAAGCCCCCCGCTCCCCGGCAGCATGCTATAACCTGCTGCCGGTAACTGCAGCTTGCCTCATTCCTCGCTAGAATACGCCGTGATATCGCCATTCGGAGAACCGCCATGCCAAAACAACGGGTGCCGCTCAAGCTGAGCACCTCCATCACGCTGATGGTGTCCGCCATCATCGCTTCGGTGCTGCTGGTGGTGTTCGCGCTGTTTTTCGTGCAGATGAGCCGCGAGGGGCAAGATCAGCTGCAGCAAAAAGCCATCGCCATCGCCAATACGCTGGCGCTCTCCAGCACGGTGGTCGACGGCCTGCAGCAGCGCGACCAAAGCGGCGCCATTCAGCGCTTCGCCGAGCAGGTGTGCCATCAAAACGAGCTGCTGTTCGTGGTGGTGGTGGATATGCAGGGTATCCGCTATTCGCACCCCAAACCCTGGCTGATCGGCAAGCATTTTATCGGCGACGATCTGGCGCCCGCGCTGCAAGGCAGCGTCAACAGCGCCATCAACCGCGGCACGCTGGCCCCGGCGCTGCGGGTGTTCGTGCCGGTGTATGACGCGCAGAAACAGCAAATCGGCGTGGTGGCGCTCGGCATCGCGCTGGACACCGTGCAGCGGGTGGTGGCGGAGAGCCGCTGGATCATCTATTGGACCATCGCCTTCGCCGCGCTGGTCGGCAGCCTGGGCACCTTCTTCCTGGTCTCCGCGCTCAAGCGCATCATGCTGGGTTTCGAGCCTTACGAAATCTCCAACCTGTTCGAACAGCGCAACGCCATGCTGCAATCGATTAAAGAAGGCGTGATCGCGGTCGATAATGAATCCCGCATCACCATCGTCAACGACGAAGCCAAGCGCCTGCTGCGCCAGAGCGGCCCGGTGGAAAACCTACTGCTGGAAGCCGCCAGCAAGCATTGGCCGGCGCAGCTGCATCTGGCGGAGGTGCTGGCCAGCGGCAAACCGCTGCGCGACAGGCAGATAGGCTTCAACGGCAGCGAACTGCTGACCAATACCGTGCCGGTGATCGTCAACGGCCAGGTGACCGGCGCCATCGCCACCTTCCGCGACAAGACCGAGGTCAGCCGCCTGCTGCAGCGCCTGAGCGGCATGGCGCACTACGCCGATGCGCTGCGGGTGCAGTCGCACGAATTTATGAACAAGCTGCACGTGATACTCGGCATGCTGCACATGAAGGCCTACCAGCAGTTGGAAAACTACATCATCAATACCGCCAGCAACTATCAGGAAGAGATCGGCGCGCTGCTGCGCAAGATCCACTCGCCGGAAGTGGCGGGCTTCTTCATCGGCAAGATCAGCCGCGCCCACGAAGCCGGCATCGAGCTGACCATCGAGGAAACCAGCCTGCTGCCGGAAACCGACGACGCGGAAACCACCCACGTGCTGATCAGCGTGCTCGGCAACCTGATCGAAAACGCCATCGACGCCATCGACGGCGTCGAGGGCCACGAGATCGGCCTGAGCTTTCATCATCACGACGATCAATTACACTGTATCGTCAGCGACGACGGCCCCGGCATCGATCCGGCGATCGGCGCGCACATCTTCGAACACGGATTTTCTACCAAGGGAACGGGACGCGGCATTGGCCTGGCGCTGATCCGCAGCCATCTGGAGAAGCTGGGCGGCAGCATCGATTTCGAATCCGAACCGGGCGAGCTGACCCAATTTTTCGTGCACCTTCCCTATCAGGCCAAGAGCAGAACCCATGATTAACGTACTGATTGTCGACGACGACCCGATGGTGGCAGAGCTGAACAAATACTACCTGAGCCAGGTCAGCGGTTTTCACTGCCAGGCGACGGTCGCCACCCTGAGCCAGGCGCGCGCCCTGCTGGCCGATGCCGACGTCAGCATCGATCTGGTGCTGCTGGATATCTACATGCAGCAGGAGAACGGGCTGGATCTGCTGCCCGGCCTGCGCGAGCTCGGCGAGAAGACCGATGTGATCATCATCTCCTCCGCCAGCGACGTGAATACGGTGCAAAAGGCGCTGCACTACGGCGTGGTGGATTACCTGATCAAGCCGTTCCAGTTCAGCCGCTTCAAGGAGGCGCTGAGCCACTACCGACAACAGTCGCAGATTCTGGCGCAGCGCGAGTTTTCGCAGGCCGACGTCGACAGCCTGCTGCGCCGCCAACCCGGCGGCCAGGAGAGCAAGAAGCTGCCGAAAGGGCTGACCAGCATCACCCTGAGCACGGTGTGCGAGTGGATCGAACAGCAGCACGACAGCGAATTCTCCACCGACAACCTGGCCAACGCCATCGGCATTTCGCGGGTGTCCTGCCGCAAGTACCTCATCTACCTGGCGGAGAGTGGTATTCTCGCCACCCGTATTTTGTACGGCGCCACCGGCCGACCGGTTTATCTGTATCAGCTGAAACCGGACGCGATCGCCATGCTGAAGGAGCATTGCCGCCCGGCCTAAACGACGCCGGGCGCGGATGGCGCCCGGACGGTTAAGGTTAGAAGCTGTGCATGTAACACTTCGCCTCGCGGTGAGGATCTTTCGAGTGTATCCGCAGGCAGCGCTGCTTTTTCTGCTGCTGTTCCAGGTGATGCTGCTGCCGCTTGGCGCTCTCTGCCGCCTCGCGCTGCTGTTCGCGCGCAATCGCCTGCTCGTTGGCCAGCGTCAGATTATCGACATTCCACACCTTGTGGCGCAATGCGTCGCGCTTTTTCTGGTACTCCTCGGTGACCTTGCTGTCCTTCGGCGCCGCCGCATGGTATTCCAAATCCACCCGCGCCTGCGCGAAGCTGGCGCAACACAGGGCCACGCCGGCCAACACTATCCTTTTCATCAATGACTCCTTTTACATCGTTTACTCTGCGCGCACGCCGGCTCAGCAACCGTTCGGCGATGCCGCCGGCTTTTCCGCTGAACGGGGCGCGCGCTGCCCGCCGGTGACGGGCGCTTTGCCTGGCTCGATACCGCACTCCGCCAACCGCGCCAGCTCTTCCGCATCGCGCTCTGCCGGCGGCGCTTCCTCGCTCATTTCCTGCCGCAGATCCTGCACCAGCGCTTTCAGCCGCTTTTGAAACAGCACCGGCGACATCCCGTCACACGGCCTGTCGTAGCGCGCCGCATCGGCGCTTTGGCTCAGCGGCAGCAACAGCAAGAGAAAGAGAAAGATCGCGGCCATGTCCTTCGTCATGGGCAACTCCTTTGATTACACCGAAATAAACCGGCGGCTCCCTATATGGAAAACGAATTGTCTGTTAACGTAATGAATGGTCGAACTACGGCAGAATAACGCAGGAAAGGTAAACCCTCCGACAATATCGGCAGAATGCGCGCGTTAATTTGGCTGAATATATTTAGCGGCTTAACGATCGAATATTTTCGAGCCATCGAAGGTGCCGCCAATGCCGACATTTCCTTCGTGCAATACCGAGGAGGCGGACTCGCCCGCCATGATGCGCTGCCGCTGCTCTCGCGTGGCCGGCTGCGGCTGAGACCAGTCTGGTGACGTCGACGTCGGCTGAATCGCGCTGCAGCCGCTCAACAAAAATAACGATATCGTAGCCCAATAACGGCATGTCATGGCTTTCTCCTTAAAGCAAATAAAATACCCGCAGCCGGCGGCAAGGGTAAATAAAAAAATGACTTTCTTTAGTTTAATAACCGCCGTTATTTCAACGCCGCCCGCCGATGTTAATCACCTGGTTAACCTATTAACCTGAAATAAACATTTTGCTTAGCCACCCGATAATTCGCAGGCAAAAAAAAAATCTATGGTCACCCCCGTTTTTGCAACACCGATTTTGATTTATGATGGGCTTGCTTAAATCTATACGGCGTCTGATGGGTAACACTGCGTTACCCGCGCCACGATGAAGTCCGCACCTGCT
>NZ_JAMYWQ010000015.1 GCF_024160145.1 Serratia nevei | reverse complement strand
GGTGAGGGAATCGATAGAAATTTACAACGGAGAGCGGCCTCACCAGTCGCTAAAATATAAAACGCCCGATGCGGTGCATCAGGCGTTTTACAGGCATAAAAGTGTCAACCTATGCCAGGACTAGTCATATCGCATCGACTCAGGCTTCGATCGCCATTTTCAGTTTCTTCATGGCGTTCTTTTCCAGCTGGCGCACGCGCTCGGCGGAAACGCCGTACCGATCGGCCAGCTCCTGCAGCGTCGACTTGTTGTCGTCGTCCAGCCAACGGGCGCGGATGATATGCTGGCTGCGCTCGTCCAGACCTTCCAGCGCATAGGCCAGTTTGTCTGCGGCGTTGCTTTCCCAGTTATCTTCCTCGATGCCTTCGGCAAAGTCGGAGCTCTTGTCCTGCAGGTACAGCACCGGCGCCATCGCCTGGCCATCGCGGGCCTCGTCGTCCGGAGTCGGATCGAAGGTCATGTCCTGCGCCGCCATGCGCGATTCCATCTCGCGCACGTCTTTGCTGGTTACGCCCAGCTCGCGGGCTACCAGTTCCACTTCGTCCTGGTTGAACCAGCCCAAACGCTGTTTGGTTTTGCGCAGGTTAAAGAACAGCTTGCGCTGCGCTTTGGTGGTCGCCACTTTCACGATGCGCCAGTTGCGCAATACGTACTCGTGGATTTCCGCCTTAATCCAATGCACCGCAAAGGAAACCAGACGCACGCCGACTTCAGGGTTGAAGCGGCGAACAGCTTTCATCAGGCCGATATTACCTTCCTGAATCAGATCTGCCTGCGGCAGACCGTAGCCTGAATAGTTGCGGGCAATATGAGCGACAAAGCGCAGGTGAGACAGGATGAGCTGCTTAGCGGCATCCAGATCGCCCTGATAATGCAGCCGTTCAGCCAGCTCCCGCTCTTCCTCTGCCGTCAGCATCGGATAGGCGTTGGCTGCCCGGATATAGGCTTCCAAGCTACCTTGGGGTACTAAGGCTAAAGTTTGCATTTCTTTGGTCATTCAAACCCTCTCTATGAGAATACAAAATCATGCAGGTGATTATTACAGCGGGGAAATGATTGATTCTACGGCAGTTGCTGAAGCAAAAGCGGTTCCACACGCCGGGCACCTTAACATTTGCTGCAATTTTTGACCGTACTCCGCCCTATAAGTTCACCCTTTTTTAATCGCATTGTTGCTGACAATACGTGACGAGGGTGCAGGCCGATAGGGAATTTGTGCGCTAAGAAGAGAGGGTGGTGCTGACTTCGCTTGAGGTCACTCTTCTCCCGCAATGCGATCAAAAGCAGCAGGAGAAGAGTATACCAAAAAAATCTTACTGTGGTGTAAATCGGCGTAAATGTTGCACCGTCGCCAGCCAGGCGGCGATCCAGCCAATCATCGCCGAGATGATCAGCAGCAGCAGCGCCTCGTCCCAGCCCAGCCCGTGCAGGGTGAAGGTGGTGCCGAATACCTTGGCTACCCCGGCGACGACCGACTCCAGCTGCCACACCAGCGCACCGGAGAGCACCAGCGACAGCAGCGCGCCGGCAAAGCCGAGCATCGCCCCGCCGTTGAGGAACGGCCGCAGGATAAAGCCGTCGGTGGCACCGATCAGCTTCATCACGTTGATGGTGTCGCGACGGCTGAAAATGCTCAGACGCACGCTGTTGCCGATCACCAGGAACACCGCCACGATCATCAGCACGCCGATGATCGCCGCAATCTGGCCCGCCAGCCCGGTGAGCGCCGCCAGGCGGGCAAACCAGCTGTCATCCATACGCACTTCTTCCACGCCCTGCACCGCCGCTACGCGATCGCGCAGGGTGTTGAGGGTGTCCGAACTCTGGAAGCTCATCTTCGGCGTGACGATCGCCACCGCCGGCAGCGGGTTCTCTTCCAGCATGTCCAGCGCGCCGCCAAAGCCCGACCAGTTGCGGAACTCGCCGCGCGCTTCTTCACGCGACAGGTAGTTCACCTTCTCCACGCCGGCTTCCGCCTTGATGGCGTCGAGCACTTTCAGCGCCGCGTCGTCATCGAGCGATTTATCCAGGTAGACCGTCAGCTGCGGCGTCGGATACCACTGGCTGGCCGCGGTGCTGACGTTTTTCCACACGATGTAGCACACGCTCGGCAGCGTTAGGGAGATGGCGATCACCATCACCGTCAGCAGCGTCGCCAACGGCTGACGCAGCATGTCTTTGATGGCGTTCATCCAGGCGTAACGCCACTGTTCGCGCCAGCCGCCGCGCAGCGCCTTGCTCTTGGCGGTTTTAGCGTTATTGGCCATGGTGAGCGCCCCCTTGCATGCGGCCCTGGCTCAGCGTCAGGATGCGGTAATTGCGGCGGGCGATAAGCCCGGTGTCGTGGGTCGCCATTAATACGGTGACGCCGACGCGGTTGAATTCTTCAAACAGGCGCAGAATGCCTTCCGACAGCGCGTCGTCCAGGTTGCCGGTCGGTTCATCCGCCAGCAGCACAGCCGGCTTGTTCACCACCGCACGGGCGATGCCCACGCGCTGCTGCTCACCGCCGGACAGCTGAATCGGGAAGTTCTTCGCTTTATCCAGCAACCCGACCTTGTCCAGCGCGGCGGAGACGCGGCGGCGGATGTCTTCGGTGCTGGCGCCGGCGATGATCAGCGGCATCGCCACGTTGTCATACACCGTGCGATCCAGCAGCAGGTGGTGATCCTGGAAGATCATGCCGATCTGCCGACGCAGGAACGGCACCTCGCGGTTTTTCAAACGACTGATGTCGTGGCCGCCAAACCAGATGTGGCCGGCGCTGGGCCGTTCGATACCGCAAATCAGTTTCAGCAGGGTACTTTTCCCCGCGCCGGAATGGCCGGTCAGAAACGCCATTTCCGCCGGGCGCAGATGGAAATCGACCCCCTGCAGCGCTTGCCGTCCGCCCAGATAAGCTTTACTGACCTGTTCAAAGCGAATCATCCGTATTAATCCTCTCGGGCAAAAAGTGCCTCAATAAAATCGTCAGCCTTAAACGGCCGCAAATCTTCGATGCCTTCCCCGACGCCGATATAGCGAATCGGGATTGCGAACTGATCGGCGATGGCGAAGATCACCCCGCCCTTGGCGGTACCGTCCAGTTTAGTCAGCGTGATGCCGGTTAAGCCCACGGCCTCATTAAATAATTTCGCCTGACTGACCGCATTTTGGCCGGTGCTGGCATCGAGCGTCAGCATAACCTCATGAGGGGCCTGGTCGTCCAGTTTTTTCATGACGCGGACGATCTTCTTCAGCTCTTCCATCAGGTGCGATTTGTTCTGCAGACGGCCGGCGGTATCGGCGATCAAGACATCGATGCCGCGCGCCTTGGCGGCCTGCACCGCATCGAAGATCACCGAAGCGGAATCCGCGCCGGTATGCTGCGCCACTACCGGGATGCGGTTGCGCTCGCCCCACACCTGCAACTGCTCCACCGCCGCGGCGCGGAAGGTATCCCCCGCCGCCAGCATCACCGACTTGCCTTCCGCCTGGAACTGGCGCGCCAGCTTGCCGATGGTGGTGGTTTTACCCACGCCGTTCACGCCGACCATCAGGATGACATACGGGGTTTTCCCGCTGACATCCAGCGGCTGATCGACCTTGGCCAGAATTTCGGACATTTCCTCCTTCAGCTTGCCGTACAGCGCTTCGGCGTCTTTCAGCTGTTTGCGGCTGGCGTGCTGGGTCAGGGAGGTGATGATCTTGCGCGTGGTTTCTACGCCGACATCGGCGATCAGCAGCTGTTCTTCCAACTCGTCGAACAGGTCGTCGTCGATCTTTTTACCGCGGAACAGCCCCATAAAGCCGGAGCCGAGGTTCTGCTTGGTCTTCAGCAGGCTGCGCTTCAGGCGAGCGAAGAAGCCCTCTTTGGTCGGGCGCTCCTGTTCTTGCGCAGCGGCCGGCACCACAGGTTCAAGCGGCTTTTCTTCTTCCGGCTCAGGCTCGACGACCGGCTCGGGCTCGACGACCGGCTCAGGCTCAACGACCGGCTCAGGCTCAACGACCGGCTCGGGCTCGACGACCGGCTCAGGTTCAATCACCGGCTCGGGTTCGACGACCGGCTCGGGCTCGACGACCGGCTCAGGCTCAACGACCGGCTCGGGCTCGACGATCGGCTGCTGCTGCGCTACTACCTGCTCGGTCACGCTGACAATCTCTTCGGCCAACGCTTGCGCCGTTGGGTGCTCGGCCGCCGCCGGCAGGTTCTCCGCGATTTGTTCGCCGGCCTGACCGTTATCCCACTCTCCCAGGGTGTCGACGGAGGCGGCAGGTTCAGATTCCTGGGCGGGGAGCTTGTCATCCAGCTTGGCGGCGACCGGTTCAGCCGGCGTCTCCGCGGCCTGAGGCTCCGCCTGCTCTACCGGCTGCTCAGGTTGCTGTTGCGCTTCTTCCTTTTCCTTCTGGCCAAAGCCCAGCCAGGAGAAAAACCCACGTTTCTTATCTTTTGCCATGTTATGACTCTACTCCGTACCGAAGGCTCGCTTACCCTACATACCTGAAGGATATATGCTGACAATAATCCGCCGAGTCTATCACTTTCCCTCGCGCAGCAACACGCATCCGGCATGCTTTCCGGTGTGAAATCAGACAACAAAGTTTTACCGTTCCCCCCGACGCCCGTCACCGGTAGAATAGGGACAACTTTTCGTTAACCTCTGCGGCCCCGCGCCGCAAAAGAAATCAAACAACGCTTATGACAAGACTCTCGCCACGGGCGGCGGCCAAAAAACCGCCCCAGGCCGCAGCCGGACAGATCCGCATCATCGGCGGCCAATGGCGCGGTCGCAAGCTTCCGGTGCCGAACAGCCCGGGGCTGCGCCCCACCACCGATCGGGTGCGCGAAACCCTGTTCAACTGGCTGGCGCCGGTGATTCAGGGCGCGCGCTGTCTGGACTGTTTCGCCGGCAGCGGCGCATTAGGGCTGGAAGCGCTATCGCGCTACGCCGGCAGCGCCACGCTGCTGGAATTTGAGCGGCCGGTGGCGCAGCAGCTGGAAAAAAATCTGGCGCTGCTGCAGGGTAAAGGGGTGGTTATCAACACCAATGCGCTGGGCTGGCTGGCGGGCGAGGGCCAACCGTTCGACGTGGTGTTCCTCGATCCGCCGTTTCGCAAAGGCCTGCTGGCGGAGACCGCCTTACTGCTGGAACAGCGAGGCTGGCTGGCCGACGAGGCCTGGATCTATGTAGAAGCCGAGGCGGAAAGCGCCGCAGCGGACGTGCCTGCCAGTTGGCAGCTGCACCGGGAAAAGGTCGCCGGCCAGGTGGCCTATCGCCTTTATATTCGTTCGCAAGAGAAAACCGACCATGCTGATTAATCTGGGCCGCCTGCTGATGCTGTGCGTGTGGGGCTTCCTGCTCTCTAACCTGTTCCATCCGTTTCCCAAGCCGCTGAAGTATTTCATCGACGTGGCGCTGTTCTTTATGGTGGTGATGCACGGCCTGCAGCTGGTGCTGTTGAAATCCACCCAGCCGAAGGATCAACCGATCAGCTACTGGCAAGAAGCCAAGATCTTTATCTTTGGCGTGTTCGAGCTGCTGGCCTGGCAGAAGAAACAGCCGCCCATCAAGAAAAAGTGACCGCTACGGCTGAACGGTGAAAGAGACGAAGCGCGTGCCCTGCATGTTCAACGTGCCCTGCGCGCCTTTTTCTATCGGGTTGTATTGCCACTGTTTCAGCCGCAGCGTGACGTCTTCACCGCCCTGTCGCGGGCTGAACACCACCTCGTAATACATCGGCTCATTGACCAGCGGTTCGCGCTGCGGCGCGCGGGTCTTGGCAACCGGGAAACTCCGCTTGTCGCTTACCGTCACCTGCAGACTGCGCATCGGCGCACGATCGTTTTCCGCCTCCTGCTGGCGCTGTTTGAAGTAGCGCTGCGTGGCCAGCACGGCGATCAACGCAATCACGGCGACAAAAAATAACGGTGGTTTACTCATCGGTTTCCCATTTCCTTCGCGGCCAAATCGGCGTAAACATAGCATTCTCAAGAAAGCATTGTCGATCGTCGGCAGGCTACCTACACTGAAATGAAGAAGTGACATTGGTGACAGTTTGGAGCCGGTTGTGGTTGCGGCTCCCTCATGCATAAGGAAGACATAAATGAGTTGGCCGTTCCTTGCCGTATTCTTTTCCGGTTGGCTATTCGTCGACGCCTCTTACCGTGGGCCGCGCTGGCAACGCTGGGTGTTCAAACCCGTCACGCTGCTGCTGCTGCTGCTGCTGGCCTGGCAAGCGCCGGTGCTCGGCGCGGCAGGTTATCTGATCGTACTCGGCCTGTTGGCGACGCTGATTGGCGATGCGTTGCTCTTGTTGCCGCGTGAGCGGGTGCTGTACGCCATCGGCGCCTTTTTCCTGTCCCACCTGCTGTATACCTTGAGCTTCGCCAGCCAGATGACGTTCAGTCTGTTCTGGCCGCTGCCGCTGACGCTGCTGGCGATCGGCGCGTTGCTGCTGGCCACCCTTTGGACCCGGCTGGAAGAGATGCGCTGGCCGATCGTCACCTACGTGGCGATGACGCTGCTGATGGTCTGGCTGGCGGGTGAACAATACTTCCTGCGCAGCACCGATTTCGGCTTCTCGCTGCTGACCGGCACCTCGCTGCTGCTGCTGGCCAACGTGGTTTGGCTGATCAACCGCTACCGTTTCACCTTCCGCGCGGCGGACGCCATCGTGGCTTTCTGTTACTTCTCCGGCCACTTCCTGATCGTACGTTCGCTCTACCTGTAAATACCTGCCGCGGGTTCGGCGTGCCGAACCCGTTTTATCAAACCAGCGCTTTCAACGTCAGGGCATCATCGGCGCCCAGCTGATTGCGATACAAATCGCCGTCGCGCGAGAAGAATGCCAGCGTGCTGCCATCCGCCCGCAGCAGGGCGATGCCGTCCGGCGCCGGGCGCCAGCCTACCACCTCGGCCGCAAACACGCTTGGCAGACAACCCTGCCGATCCACCAGCTGGTAGCCGTTGGTCTCGCTTTGTTCATTCGCCAGAAACTCGATTTGGCATTGCCGTTCGCTGTCGGCGACCTGCCATTGCCCCGCCAGCGACTGTGCGGTCGGCAGCGTCAAACTGCCGGCCATGACCGCACTGGTCATCATCATGCCGCCCGCCGCCAGAGCGGTGCGCGTTAAAGTACCTTTCATACCGGGCTCCCGCATCACGCCCGGCCGAGACTGCGCCGGGCGTTCCATTACTGTGTTACACGATAAAGTCGGTGGCGACGTCTACCTGACCGACGATTTTCACCAGGAAGTCCGGCGCCTGATGCCCCCCGATGTTCACCGCCAGATCGGTCACGTTGTTGGAAGCATTGTAGCTCAACAACGCTTCACCGGCCGCGCCGCTGAAGTGATCGACAAAGTGGATGAAATCACTGCTCTGCGCTTCTTTGTTGAAGAACGACAGGTCAATTTTGTCGATCCCTTTCTGGAAGTCGCGGATCCAGTCCGAAGCGCCCGGTGCGGAATCGCTGGCGGCGGAGTAGACGAAGATATCCTTACCGGCGCCGCCCCACAGCTCATCCGCCCCACCGCCGCCGAACAGCACGTCGTTACCCGCGCCGCCTTTCAGCACGTTGTTGGCCGCGTTGCCGACGATCACGTCGTTGCCGGAACCGCCAATGGCGTTTTCGATGGTCACACCGGCGGCGATCGACACGTTGCCCTTCAGACCGCCCACATCGGAGAACGATTTCTCGTTCAGGTTGATGCGCTGGTTAGCGGTATAGCCGGAGAAGTCGAAGGTATCGTTGCCGCCTGCATCCCAGACCGCAAAGATCAGTTTTTGCGCGTTGCTGGTGGTGCTGAGGAAGTCACGACCGGTGTTAGAGTTAAAGCCGTATACGGTGTCGCCGGTACGGGTAGACAGGTTGGCGCCATACAGGTGCTGAATGGCGGCAATGTCGTCCAGCAGCGGAGCAGCGGCGTAATGACCGCCATTATCGCCACCGGTGTTGGTTTCACTCCAGTAGCTCATCAGGCTGAATTGACGAGTGTCTTCCGCATAGGTGGCGTCACGGTAGGTCGGGTTACCCTGACCAGCGTTGTAATCACCCGGGTGGCTCAGGCCCAACGCATGGCCAATCTCATGGGTGAACGTCTGACGGCCGTAGTCTTCGGTCGCCGGATGCTTCACGTTGGATTGGTTGACGTTGTACCAGGTCTGGCCACCCAGATCCTGGCCCTGCCAAATGGTATTCGGCAGGAAGGCGTAGGCCTGAGTGCCGTAATCATAATGGCCGGGACGGTCCTGGCTGTAGTTGCCGAAGGTGATGTTGGCCTTTTGACCGGCCGCCACTTCGGTGAAGGTGATGTTGGCAACGTCGGCCCAGGACTGCAGCGACAGCTTAGCCTGCTGTTGCTGTTCCGCGCTGAACTTGCTCAGCCCGGTGTCGCCGGCGACGTTGGTGGCAGAGAACTTATAGTCCGGGAAGGAGAAAGTTAATTTGACCGGCTGGCCAAATACCTTGTAACCGTTCCAGGTTTGGTTCTCACGGGTAATAAACAGCCCAGCCTGCTCGTTAGAAAATGAATCCTTCCCATTAATCTGAATCCCGTTACCACGCTCATGATAATGCAGCAGGTCGTCTACAGCATCGTAGCCGGTTGCTGCGGCTGCAAGGCTGGATTCAGTAATATCAATTGCCTTTTTAGTAGATTGCATTGGTTCGATTCCACTCATTACCTGATTGATATCAATCAGACAGATAGACACAACCTCCCCGTAAGCCACGGTTAATGAACCTTAAAGCTTGCTGGAAGGGGCTTATGCGCCGTTGCCGGCAGTGTGTTAGGTAGAATTAATGCATATATATCAGCAAATAAGATCACCATTAAAAATGGTAATCGATTCCAATTATAGGCAGGGCCACAAAACTGCACATAAAATAATCAACCATTTATTAGCTCAGCGAAAGATTGTTATGCTACTTTATTGTCTTATTTACAAAACAAATGAAACTTAAGCAGGATAAGTTGGCACCAAACTTCAATGACAACGCGGCCTGCAGGCACAAGCGAATCATGCTGGCTGACTGAGTGCAAAAAGATAAATTTTACTAAAGCGTTATAGATTAATAACTCTTTATTATTAGGTCTGGCGATTTTTTAGTTTCTATAGGAATATTATTTTCTTATTTACACTAACGGCGGCGAGCCTTTTCATTGAAATAGGTAATAAGTAAAACCAATAGATTGAAATCCGCATTATTCATTATTGAATGAATGCCCCTTTAAACCTTCGAACGCCGTTAGCAATAATTCTCATCCTGCGCTTGACTCTGGAGTGGACTCCAGGGTGTAGAGTCAGCTGAGCAAACCCGGTTAACTGCCCGAAGGGGGACGTTATGCACAATCAGCAAAACCATAATCATCAGGAACATCACCACGCCGAAGGTGGATGCGGCTGCAACCACAGCCACAGCAAAACGCAGCATGGCTGCAGCAGCGAGCCGAAAAACGCCGCCGCACAGGCCGAACACGCCCACCACCATCACGATCATGGCGATGGCGGCTGCTGCACCGCCGCACCCGACGATCCGGACGAGGAAAGCGACAGGCTGGCCGCCGCTCCCCCTTCCGGCAGCCAACGTTTCAGCTGGAAAGTCACCGGTATGGACTGCCCCAGCTGCGCCAAAAAAATCGAAAATGCCGTCACCGCTCTCCCCGGCGTCGACAGCGCGCGCGTGTTGTTCGCCACCGAGAAACTGGTGGTCGACGCACAGTCCGACATCAGCCTGCGGATCCAGGACGCGGTCGCTCAGGCTGGCTTTACCCTGCTCGGCACTCAGGCCGCCAAAACCGCCGCGCCGAAAACCTCACGCTTCGCCGAATTCGCACCGCTGCTGCTGTTAACCACTCTGATGGTCGTCAGCTGGGTGCTGGATCGGGTTAACCCGGAGCTGGGCCGCATCGCCTTTATCGCCACCACGCTGGTCGGGTTGACGCCGGTCGCCGCCAAAGCGCTGCGTCTGATTCGTTCCGGCACGCCGTTCGCCATCGAAACCTTGATGAGCGTGGCGGCCATCGGCGCGCTGTTCATCGGCGCCACCGCCGAAGCGGCGATGGTGCTGCTGCTGTTTATGGTCGGTGAACTGCTGGAATCCTACGCCGCCAACCGCGCACGGCGCGGCGTAACGGCGCTGATGGAGCTGGTGCCGGAAGATGCGCTGCTGCTGCAAGGTGCGGAGCGCAAACGCGTGCCGGTCGCCAGTCTGCGCCCTGGCGACGTGATTGAAATCGCGCCCGGCGGGCGCCTGCCGGCCGACGCCGAGCTGCTCAATCCGTTCGCCAGCTTCGACGAAAGCGCCCTGACCGGCGAATCGGTGCCGGTCGAGCGCCAACAGGGTGAGAAAGTGGCCGCCGGTAGCCTGTCCGTCGATCAGGCGGCGCAGATGAAGGTGATCTCCGAGCCCGGCAAAAACGCCATCGACCGCATTTTGCAGCTGATTGAAGAGGCCGAAGAGCGCCGCGCGCCGATCGAACGCTTCCTCGATCGGTTCAGCCGTTATTACACCCCGGCCATTATGCTGCTGGCCGTCGCGGTGATCCTGGTGCCGCCGCTGCTGTTCTCGCAGCCGTGGGATACCTGGATCTATCGCGGCCTGACGCTGCTGCTGATCGGCTGCCCATGCGCATTGGTGATCTCGACCCCGGCGGCGATCACATCCGGGCTGGCGGCCGCCACGCGGCGCGGCGCGCTGATTAAAGGCGGTGCGGCGCTGGAGCAACTGGGCCAGATACAAACTATCGCCTTCGATAAAACCGGCACCCTGACCGAAGGCAAGCCGACGGTGACCGACGTGCTGCCGATCGGCGCGCTCACCGAACAGCGGCTGCTGCAGCTTGCCGCCGCGGTGGAAGCCGGTTCACATCACCCGCTGGCGCAGGCGATCATCAGCCGCGCCGCCGAAAGCGGGGCTGAGCTGCCGCTGGCGCAGGCGCGCCGCGCGCTGGCCGGCGTCGGCGTGGAAGGGATCGTGGACGGCAAGACCGTGCTGATCAGCGCGCCGGGCAAGCTGGCACCGGGCCTGCTCGACGCCCAATGGCAGAGCCAGGTAGACAAGCTGGAAAACGCCGGCAAAACGGCGGTGGTGGTGCTGGAAGACGGCGCGCCCATCGGCTTGCTGGCGCTGCGCGATACGCTGCGCGGCGACGCCAAACAGGCGATAGCCGAACTGAACGCGCTGGGTATTCGCGGCGTGATGCTGACCGGCGACAACCCGCGCGCCGCCGTGGCGATCGCCGGCGAGCTGGGCCTCGACTATCGCGCCGGTCTGCTGCCGGAAGATAAGGTCAGCGCGGTCACCGAACTGAGCGAACTGCGCCCGACGGCGATGATCGGCGACGGCATCAACGACGCCCCGGCGATGAAGGCCTCCAGCATCGGCATCGCGATGGGCAGCGGCACCGACGTGGCATTGGAAACCGCCGACGCCGCCCTGACCCACAACCGGCTGGTAGGCGTCGCGGAGATGATCCGCATCTCGCGCGCCACCCACGCCAATATCCGGCAGAACATCACCATCGCGCTGGGGTTGAAAGGGGTCTTCCTGATCACCAGCCTGCTGGGGCTGACCGGTTTGTGGCTGGCGGTGCTGGCCGACTCCGGCGCCACCGCGCTGGTCACCGCCAACGCGCTGCGGCTGTTGAAAAAGCGCCAATAACGCGGCGCCAGGCCGGGTTCCTCAAGGGGAGCCCGGCATTATCGATTGCAGCGGCGATATTAAGGATATTGTCGGCGCGTATGTAAAACCCGCAACACCCGGATGTGAGTTTCCAGCACCTGGTAAACCAGGAGATAATGGGGATGCAGGGGGATTTCATGCGTGCCGTCCACTCTGCCACGCCGGAAAATTCGAGGATGTCTGGCGGCGGGAATGACGGCCTCCATGATGAGAACCTTCATTTTTCTGGTCGCCAGAGGGTCATCATTGGCGATGAATCCCACAATCTCCACCAGATCCTGACGTGCGGCTCGAGTCCATTCGATGTTGAGCATTATGCCTGCTTCGCTTTAATCCTGGCTTCTGCAGCAGCGATAACAGCATCCATTTCAGCCATCACGTCATCATGAGGAATACCTGGCTGCGGCTCATCCATGGCTTCCTGAACTTTTTCAAGAAACCAGCGCTCATAGCCCTGTGTACGTTCCTCATTTTCCATCTTGGCAACCGTAGGCAGTAGTAAAATACTCATCGTTTGTCCCCTTCGAACGCTCCCCGATCGCAGGGAGCTTATCTCACGAGGCGATTAAAAACTATACACCTTTACGTAACAGATAACGGTATGGCGCCTGCTCGGTCTCCTGCGCCACCAGCGTGTGCTCCATAAAGCGGCAGAACCCCGGTATATCGCGGGTGGTGGCCGGATCGTCGGCGATAATCAGCAGCGTTTCGCCGTTGTCCATATGGCGCACGGTTTTGCGCACCATCATCACCGGTTCCGGGCAACGCAGGCCCAGCGCGTCGAGCGTCTGGTCTGCCTGGGCAAATAAGTCAGTCATGCAATTTTTCTCGTTCAAAAACGATCGGCGAACGCTCGCCGCATCTCATTAGCGCCTAGTTTACGCCGGTAGTTTTTCTGCGCAAGATGCGTTAACGTTTGCGTTAAATTTAACCATTGCATTGGTTGCGCAAACGCGTATCATGCCGCCGCGCAGCGTTTTTTGCTGTTTTAACAAGACACACTGGGTTCCCTCACCCCACTGCTAAAAAGGCTACAACATGTATTCGTTTACCGCACAGCAGCGCTTCACGGCGTTGGTCTGGCTTTCGCTGTTTCATATCGCCATCATTACCTCCAGCAACTACCTGGTGCAGCTGCCGATCACCGTTTTCGGCTTCCATACCACCTGGGGCGCCTTTACCTTCCCGTTTATCTTCCTGGCAACCGATCTGACCGTGCGCATTTTTGGCGCGCCGCTGGCGCGGCGGATTATCCTGGCGGTAATGGTGCCGGCGCTGTTCATCTCTTACGTGATCTCCACCGTCACCTATCAGGGAGAGTGGCAGGGATTCGCGGCGCTGGGCAGTTTTAACCTGTTCGTGGCGCGCATCGCCGTCGCCAGCTTTATGGCCTACGTGCTCGGCCAGATCCTCGACGTACACGTCTTCAACCGCCTGCGCCAGCGCAGCGCCTGGTGGGTGGCGCCGGCGGCGGCGATGTTCTTCGGCAACATCAGCGATACGCTGGCGTTCTTCTTCATCGCCTTCTACAAGAGCAGCGATCCCTTCATGGCCAGCAACTGGGTGGAGATCGCGCTGGTGGATTACAGCTTCAAGGTGATGATCTGCCTGCTGTTCTTCCTGCCGATGTACGGCGTGTTGCTGAACATGCTGCTCAAACGCATCGCGGCGCGCAGCGGCAGCCTGCAGCTGAGCTGAGCTGAGCTGAGCTGAGCCGTGCTATTCTGGGCGGCCCTATCCTTTGGAGGCCGCCCATGACCCCAATCGTTCGCAACGCCACGCTCGAAGAAATCCACCGCCTTTACCAACGCATCCCCGAATTCGGCAGCCTGCATAGCCTGGCCGATCTGCAGCGGCGCATCGGCCCCGCCCCCGCCAGCCTGTTGATCGCCGAGATAGGCGGCCAGCCAGCCGGTTTCAAGCTCGGTTATCAACAGCGGGAAACGGTGTTTTACAGCTGGCTGGGCGGCGTGCTGCCGGCATTTCGTCGCCACGGCGTGGCACAGGCCTTGTTGGCCGAACAGGAACGCTGGGCGCGGGCGCAGGGCTATCGCCAGCTGACGGTTAAAACCCGTAACCGGTTCCGCGCCATGCTGACGATGCTGCTCGCCCACCACTATCAGATTGTTCAGCTGGAAAAGAAAGGCGAAGTGGCTGATTATCGGCTATTACTGGAAAAAAACTTGTGACAACATCTGCCTTGCATTTCAACCTGGAATAGGTTGCGATACGACAGTAAATCCCTACCGGAAAGGAAGAAGGAAGCCCGATGCGTAAAGTAGCGAAATTGATGGGTATCAGCCTGCTGGCGCTTGGCCTCGCGGCCTGCGACGGCAACACCAAAGACACCAAGGCAGCGCCAGACGGCGCGGCGGCCAGCGCGCCGGCCGGGCAGCAGGTGAGCCTGCTGGACGGTAAACTGGCGTTCACCCTGCCGGTCGGCATGGCGGATCAGAGCGGCAAACTGGGCAACCAGGCCAACAACATGCATGTTTACGCAGACAGCACCGGCCAGCGTGCGGTGATCGTGATCCTGGGCGACAAGACCGCCGACAGCCTGGAGACCCTGGCCAAGCGCCTGGAGAATACCCAGCGCGCGCGTGACGCCGACCTGCAGGTGATCACCAACAAGGCGCTCGACGTCAACGGCGTGCCGCTGCGTCAGCTGGACAGCATCATCACCAGCGGCGGTGAAAAAGCCTATTCTTCCGTCCTGATCGGCTCGCTGAACAACAATATGCTGACCATTCAGGTGACGCTGCCGGCGGACAATCAGCAACAGGCGCAGACCGAAGCCGAAGGCATCATCTCTACCCTGAAGCTGAAGCAGTAATCCCACAGAGGGCCGGCTTGCCGGCCCTTTCGTTTTTATGCCAGCGCCTGTGCCAGCAGGGTGATCGGATGTTCGCAGCGCTTGCTGGTGGACATTTCTATCTGCCATTTGCAGGTCTCGCAGTCGGTCACCACCAGATCCACCCCGCTCTCTTCTATCTGCCGGAACAGCGGCGCGCCGATGCCTTGCGAAGTGGCGTAGTTCTCCGATTTGAACCCGTAGGTGCCGGCGATGCCGCAGCACTGCGAATCCAGCACCACCAGCTCCAGTCCCGGTATCTGCCGCAGCAGCTCCAGGGTGTAGGCAGTCCACCCCATCTTCTCCATATGGCAAGGGGTGTGATAAGCCACCCTCAGCGGCGTGGGTTTCAGCGGCAGGCTGCGCCCCTGATTGATCAGGCGGTAGAGATAGCGCGTCGCCAGCTCCACCCGATCGCGCACCGGGGTGGTATCCACGTCCAGCAGATGAGGGTATTCGTCGCGCAGGGTGAAGGTGCAGCTCGATGAGGTCGCCACCACCGGAATGCCGCGCTCCAGCACCGTTTCATGCAGCGACTCGGCGTTGACCCTGGCCTGCTTTTTGGCCTGCTCGATAAACCCGTTGGCGATCAGCGGCACGCCGCAGCATTTCTCGCGTTTCAGCAGCTGCACGCCGATATCCAGCGCGTTGAACACGCGGATCAAATCCTTGCCCAGCTGCGGATGGTTATAGTTGACGAAGCAGCCGTGGAAAAACGCCACCTGCTCGGCATAACGCTGCTGAGCCTGCGCCTGTTGCCGGTACCAGCGGCGGAAAGTGCCGAACGAGTATTTCGGCAGTTCGCGACGGTGATCGATCTTCAGCGCCTTGTCCAACAGCTTGCGCACCGGTTTCAGCCCGGTAGCAGCGTTGACGATCGGCGCGAACGGCGTCGACAGCGAGCCCATGATGTCGGTGTGGCTGAGGATAGCGTCGCGCAGCGTCGGCTTGCTCTGGGCGAAGTCGGCGCGGGCGCGCTGAATGATGTCGCCGATTTTGACGTCGGACGGGCAGGCCACTTCACAGCGCTTGCAGTTGGTGCAGTATTTCAGCGCTTCGTCGTACAGCGCCGGATCTTTCAGCCGCAGCCGCTCGCCGTCCGGCCCCGCCTGTTTTGGCCCCGGATAGAGCGGGTTCACTTTGGCGACCGGGCAGTAGGTGGTGCAGACGGTGCATTTGATGCAGCTTTCAAAGCTGTGGTCCTGATGCAGGCTCATGCGTTTTCCTCCGCGGCGATCTGCTGCGCGACATGCAGCGCGCCGATCAATGACACGCCGGCGCCGCAGCCCTGCTGCAGCGGATCGTAGCCGCCGGCGACCGCACCGATGGCATACAGATTGTCGAATGGCATGCCCTGCTTCATCGCCCGCAGCCTGCCGTCGGTGCGCACGCCAAACCGCAGATAAGGCTGCGGCGCGAACAGCTCGCGCCGGCTCCAGTCGGCGCGATCCGCCCGGCTGTGCACGTCCAGCCCGAAGACCGGCTCACGCACCCCGTCGAAATCCGCCACCAGCCCGTTGCTGAAGAAGCTGCCGCTGGCCAGCACCACCTGCTGCGCCCGCAGCGGAATATCGCCGTGGTTGCGGGTATACAGGCCGGTGACGCGGCCGGCCTCGCACTCGGCGCGCAGCACGCTGTCGCCAGGCATGACAACGCCGCCAAGCTGCTGGAAACGCCGCCGCAGCGCCTGATGCAAGCGCATGCCGGGCACCGAAGGCGGCAGCGTCGGCAGCAAGCGAATCGGTTTGCCGACCGCATCCTGCAACACCGCCAGCGACGCATCGTCCTCCAACCCCAAACAGGCCGGCAGGAAGAGCGCGTCGGCCTCGCCCGCCAGCCGCCGCAGCTCCTCGGCCATCGGCGGCAGGCTTTCCATCAAATCCAGCACCCGGGCGATGTTCACCGCGCGGAATTCGCTGGGGTTATTACGCAATCTGTCCAGCGCCGGCATGTGCAAATAGGCCACATCCGTCTGCACGCCCAGCTCCCGGCTCAGGGAGTCGGCGGCCATCTGCGGCTGGAAGTCGAGGAACCCCTCGATGCCGATCACCGCGATGCGCCGCCACGGCAGTTGGCCGGTCAGCGGCAGCGTCGGGATCGCCTGCGGGCTGAGCCAGGTGGCGCGGCGCGTGCCCAGCGGCGTAATGCGCAGATGGTTATTGGCGCCCTCGCCCTGCAGGTTCAGCCCGCAGCGCTCCAGCAGCCGCTGTGCGGCGGCGGACAGCGCCGCCACCCGGCCGGACCCGATCAGGGCATACGGATGCTGCGGCGCCTGCTGCGCCAGCTGCGGTAACGCCGCCAGCGGCATCTCGACCGGCGTGCCGTCCGGCAATCTCGCCAGCAGATCGAGCGAACCGGAGGAGAAGTAGAGCGCGCTCTGGCCAGAACTGACCACCGCACAGCGTTTGCCCTGTTCGGCCACGGCAATGGCGCAGCTCAGGCCCGCCAGGCCGCCGCCAATCACCACTACGTCAAATCGCATCATCCGCCTCCTGCTCCTTATCGGCCTGGGCCTCAAGCCCGCATAACCCCTGGTAAACCCAGCTGGTAAATTCGCTCTCGCGCAGCGCATCGCCCCAGGCGATCGGCCGTACGCCTTTCCACCGTTCGTTGAGGAACTGCGACAGCTGCGCGATGGACTGCTGCGGCGTGCTGACCTTGAAGCGCGTCAGCAGCCCGGCGGCGCGGCAGGCGCAGAGTTCGCCCTGGCAGGTGCCCATGCCGACGCGGGTGCGGCGGCGCAGATCCACCAGATTGTTGACGGTCAGCGAGTTGACCGCATAGCGCACTTCCCCGGCGGTCACCGCCTCGCATTCGCACACCAGGCTGGTGTCGAGCCGGTCGGCCGCCGGCACCTGGCTGGCGCGATCGCCGTGGCGGTAAATGGCCGAGCCACGGATGCTGGCGGGCAGAGAAACCACGCTGCGCACCGTTTCCTCCGCCGACTGGCGGGAGCCGGGCAACGCGTCCTGCGCGGTGGTACACGGGCGGTTTACGCCAAGCTTTTCGCACACCTTGTCGGTGGCCCACTCCGCCATCAGGCGGTACGTCATCAGCTTGCCGCCGGTGATGGTGATAAACCCTTCCAGCCCGTCGCGGCTGGCGTGATCGAGCAGCACGATGCCGCGGCTGACGTTGCGCCCGCTGGGATCGTCGTCGCTGGCCACCAGCGGCCGCACCCCGGCATAGGCGCGCAGAATGCGGGTCTGCGCCAGGGTGGGCGCCAGCAGCGCCCCCTCGCGGATCAGAATGTCCACTTCCTGCGGGGTCACCAGCATGTTGTCAATTTGGTCGTAATCGATATGGGTCGAGGTGGTGCCGATCAGCGAGATGGTGTCGCCCGGCACCAGGATGTCGGCGTCCGCCGGTTTGCGGCAGCGGTTGATCACCATGTTGTTGATGCGGTGGCCGAGGATCAGCAGCGCGCCCTTGGCCGGGAACATGCGGATGCGCAGGTCGGCGTATTCGGCGATCTGCTGGCCCCAGATGCCGGCGGCGTTGACCACCACCGGCGCGTGCAGCTCATAGCGCCGCTTGCTCTGATGGTCGTAAACGCGCACGCCCGTCACCCGGTCGCCGCTGCGCAGTAGCCCCACCACCTGGTGGTAGGTCAGGATCTGCGCGCCGTGTTCGCGCGCGTCCAGCATGTTGGCGGCGGTCAGCCGGAAGGGATCGACGGTGCCGTCCGGCACCCGCACCGCGCCGATCAGCGCCGGGTTGGCCGCAGGCTCCAGCCGCAGCGCCAGCTGCGGCTCGATCGCTTCGGCGTCAATGTCGGCCTGGCGGCAGGCGGCGATAAACTGCTGTTGATAGTCCAGCGAGTCCTGCGGCAGGGTGATGAACAGCCCATCGGTGCGTTCGATGCAGTGGTGGGCAATGCGTTTCAGGATGCGGTTCTCTTCGATGCACTCGCGCGCCGACTCGCCGTCGGTCACCGCATAGCGCGCGCCGCTGTGCAGTAAACCGTGGTTGCGGCCGGTGGCGCCGGTGGCGATGTCGTGGCGCTCCAGCAAGATGCAGCGCAGGCCGCGCCGCGCACAGTCGCGGGCGATACCTGCGCCGGTGGCGCCGCCGCCGATGATGATCACATCCGTTTCGCCGCCGTCAAAATAGCTGCTCATGTCGCTCCCTCAGGATCGGTAGTTATGAGCCTATTGAGCCACGGTTATTAGGGCCTTTGTTTGATAAGGAACAATAACGAACATGAAACGAAATAAAAATGTCCACAAAAAACCATCAATGTGATCATAATCACGATTTTTGGACGTTTTTCTATTTCATAACGTTAACGAATCGCTCAAAATCCGCCGTGGTTTCATGAAAGTGTAACAATTGCGCCATTCGTCACAGCGACACCAGGCGTATTTGATGACAATGGCGCTCGTTATGGAACACAAAAACACCACATTCGATATCCGCTCAATCATCAAATGAACGTAAAAAGTCATATTGATGTGATAACAGATAAAGCCATCGGAGGCGCTCATGTTGAGTATTTTTAAGCCGGCCGCACACATCGCCCGTGTGCCGAGCGATAAGGTAGACCCGCTCTACCGTAAGCTGCGCTGGCAAATTTTCCTGGGGATCTTCTTCGGTTACGCCGCTTACTACCTGGTGCGTAAGAACTTCACCCTGGCTATGCCTTACCTGATCGAACAAGGCTTCAGCCGCGGTGACCTCGGCTTCGCGCTGTCGGGCATTTCCATCGCCTACGGCTTCTCCAAATTCATCATGGGTTCGGTCTCCGACCGTTCCAACCCGCGGGTATTCCTGCCTGCCGGCCTGATCCTGGCGGCGGCGGTGATGTTGTTCATGGGCTTCGTGCCGTGGGCCACTTCCAGCATCGCCATCATGTTCGTCCTGCTGTTCCTGTGCGGCTGGTTCCAGGGCATGGGGTGGCCGCCGTGCGGCCGTACCATGGTGCACTGGTGGTCGCAGAAAGAACGCGGCGGCATCGTTTCCATCTGGAACTGCGCCCACAACGTGGGTGGCGGCCTGCCGCCGCTGCTGTTCCTGTTGGGTATGGCCTGGTTCAACGACTGGCACGCGGCGCTGTACATGCCGGCCTTCGGCGCCATCCTGGTGGCCCTGATCGCCTTCGCCCTGATGCGCGACACCCCGCAATCCTGCGGCCTGCCGCCGATTGAAGAGTACAAAAACGACTATCCGGACGACTACAGCGAAAAAGACGAAGAAGAGCTGACCGCCAAGCAGATCTTCATGCAGTACATTCTGCCGAACAAGCTGCTGTGGTACATCGCGGTCGCCAACGTATTCGTCTACCTGCTGCGTTACGGCATTCTGGACTGGTCTCCGACCTACCTGAAAGAAGTGAAACACTTCGCGCTGGACAAGTCGTCCTGGGCCTACTTCCTGTATGAATACGCCGGTATCCCGGGCACCCTGCTGTGCGGCTGGATGTCGGACAAAGTGTTCAAAGGCAACCGTGGCGCCACCGGCGTGTTCTTCATGACGCTGGTGACCATCGCCACCGTGGTGTTCTGGATGAACCCGGCCGGTAACCCGACCGTGGACATGATCTGTATGCTGGTCATCGGCTTCCTGATCTACGGCCCGGTGATGCTGATCGGCCTGCACGCGCTGGAGCTGGCGCCGAAGAAAGCCGCCGGCACCGCCGCAGGCTTCACCGGCCTGTTCGGCTACCTGGGCGGCTCGGTCGCGGCCAGCGCCATCGTCGGCTACACCGTAGACTTCTTCGGTTGGGACGGCGGCTTCATGGTGATGATCGGCGGCGGCGTGCTGGCGGTTATCCTGCTGCTGCTGACCATGCTGAACGAGAAGAAACACCACGCGGAAATCGCCGCCGGCAAGCGCGGCTAACCGTCACACGACTTTTGCATGATTTAAAGGCCGCCCTGCGGCCTTTTTACTACCCTGCCCCCAACAACACGGAGAAAAACGGAATGCGGACTCAAGTCAAAGCCCTGCTGACAGGGATCATTCTCGCCACCTCAATGGTCAGCGCCGCCCAGGCGGCGGACAAAGTGGTAATCGCCCACCGCGGCGCCAGCGGCTACCTGCCGGAACACACCCTGCCGGCGAAGGCGATGGCCTACGCCCAGGGCGCCGATTACCTCGAACAAGATCTGGTGATGACCAAGGACAACGAGCTGGTGGTGCTGCACGACCATTACCTCGATCGCGTCACCGACGTCGCCGAACGCTTCCCGGATCGCGCGCGCAAAGACGGCCGCTACTACGCCATCGACTTTACGCTGGCGGAGATCAAATCGCTGAAGTTCACCGAAGGCTTTGAAATCGAAAACGGCAAGAAGGTACAGGGTTATCCTGGCCGCTTCCCGATGGGCAAATCCGACTTCCGCGTACACACCTTCCAGGAAGAGATCGAGTTCGTGCAGGGGCTGAATCATTCGACCGGCAAGAACATCGGCATCTACCCTGAAATCAAGGCGCCGTGGTTCCACAAACAGGAAGGCAAAGACATCTCCAGCAAAGTGCTGGCGGTGCTCAAGCAGTATGGTTACACCGGCAAGAACGATAACGTCTACCTGCAGTGCTTCGACGCCAACGAGCTCAAACGCATCAAGAACGAGCTGGAGCCGAAGCTGGGCATGGATCTGAAGCTGGTGCAGCTGATCGCCTATAACGACTGGCAGGAAACCTACGAGCAGAAAGCCGACGGCAAGTGGGTTGAATACGACTACGACTGGATGTTCAAGCCGGGCGCGATGAAGAAAATCGCTCAGTATGCCGACGGCATCGGGCCGGACTACCACATGCTGGTGGTAGCGGATCAATCCAAGCCGGGCCACGTGGTGCTGACCGACATGGTGAAAGAAGCGCACGCCAGCAAGCTGGCGGTGCATCCGTACACCATTCGCGCCGATGCGCTGCCGAAGTACGTGACCGACGTGAACCAGCTGTATGACGTGATTTACAACCAGGCCGGCGTCGACGGCGTGTTTACCGACTTCCCGGACAAGGGCGTGCAGTTCCTGCAGAAACAGGGCCAGCACAAGTAATGCCAAGGGCGCCTTTCGGCGCCCTTGTTATTTAAGGGGTATTTCAGAGGAACATCTTGCGCAGGTAGTGCGGCACCGCGTTATCGACGTTGGAGCCGATCACTTCCAGCTCCGGCAGCATATCCTTCAGGCGCTGATGCGCATCGCGCATGATGCAGCCCTTGCCGGCCATCGACAGCATCTCCAGATCGTTCATGCCGTCGCCGAAGGCGATGCACTCTTGCAGCGTATAGCCGATGATCTTGGCCACTTCTTCCAGCGCATGCCCTTTCGACACGCCACCCGCCATCACTTCCAGGCAGGTCGGGAACGAGAAGCTGACGTTGACCCGATCGCCCCAGCGCGCGTTGATGGCGTCTTCCACCTGCAGCAGCCGCTCGTGGTCTTCACAGGTAAAGTAAACCTTACAGACGCCGTCGGTTTCCAGCAGGCCCGGCTCGAACAGCTGATATTTGAACACCGACTCCCGGAAGAACTCTTCCTGCTCCGGGCTTTCACGGTTGATGAACCAGTCATCGTTACGGTAGACGTTGGTGGTGATCTCCGGATCGTCGTGCAGCATGCCGTACAGATCGCGGGCGATATCCCCGTCCAGGTTGTGACTGAAGATCAACTCGCCGGCGGTGTTATGCACCCGCGCGCCGTTGGAGGTGATCATAAAGGCGCTGATCTCCAGGCTGTCGCGGATCTGCGCCACGTCGATATGATGGCGGCCGGTGGCGAACACGAAATGCACGCCGCGCTGGGTCAGCAACTTCAGCGTTTCTTTGGCGTACGGTGACAGGGTATGGTCGGGAGACAGCAGCGTGCCATCTAAATCGGAAGCGACGACGTGATACATAGCGTTATGTTCTAACCTCTGATGGAGTTGTCGGCGGCAGCGCGCCGCCTAAGTGTTGAGCAAAGAAGCGCAGGATTGCGTTCAGTGCTTCGGCGCGCATCGCGTCCCGCTCGAACAGGATCTCATGGCGTGCGCCGTTGATAACCCACGGGAGCCCCCCTTCGCAAGGGCGCCCCGCGTCTGACAGAGCCTGACAAAAAGCCTGATGCGAACGGTTGTCGACCACCCGTTCCTCACCGGCCTGCAAAAGCAACAGCGGCGTTGTTATCTCCCCGGCCTGAGCGATAATCTGCCGGCCGGCGCGGATGCTCTCCCGCACCCAATGGTAGGTCGGCCCGCCCACCTGCAGCTCGGGGTAATCGGCGTAATAGCGCAGGCTGCGCCGATAGCGCTCGCGGCTGTGGGTCAACACGTTGACCACGTAGGGCAGCGGCCGCCACTGGCCGGTGCCCACCGCGTAGTAGTCGCGGATCGCCGGGCGGCTCTCCGCCCAGTCGAGGATGCGATCGGCCAGCCAGCCCGGCATCGGCAGCTGGATGCCGAACATCGGCGCGCAAAGCGCCGCAGCGTCGAACGCCTGCGGCCGGCGCTGCAGGAACTGCGCCAGGATCGCGCCACCCATCGAATGCGCCAGCGCGAAGCGCTGCCGATAACCGCGCGATTCGACCTCTCGCTGCCAAAGCTGCTCGAAATCGTCCACGTAGTCGGCGAAGTTTACCACATGACCGCGGTGCGTATCCGCCAGTAAACGGCCGGAGCGCCCCTGGCCGCGATGATCGACGATCACCACGTCGTAACCGCAGTGGAACAGATCGTAGGCCACCTCGGGGTATTTCACGTAGCTTTCGATGCGGCCGGGGCTGACCACCACCACCCGCTGATGCCGCGCGGAGCGAAAACGCACAAAGCGGATCGGCACGCCGTCCACGCCGCTGAACTCGCCCTCTTCCCGTTGCCGCCAGAAGTCCAGCAGCGGCCCGGTGGCGAAGGCAGCGAACTGCGTTTCACGCGTTAACCAGTCATCGGAGCTGAGAGTGAACGAGGTCATCGAGAGCGTTTTCCCTGTGGGGCCGGCGGAAAATGTGACCGCTGGCACAAGAAATCATACTAGCGTATTGTGATTCAATTCTTACAAAAAACGGCGCCGCCTCGGCGCATTGTGGCACAAAACGACACTTTCAGGGAGCCAAGAACCATGACCTTGGACTGGTGGTTAACCTACCTGCTGACCACGCTTATCCTCAGCCTGTCCCCCGGCTCAGGCGCCATCAACACCATGAGCACCGGCATCAGCCACGGCTATCGCGGCACCGCCGCGTCGATCGCCGGGCTGCAGGTCGGGCTGAGCGCGCACATCGTGCTGGTAGGCATCGGCCTCGGCGCGCTGATATCGCAATCGCTGCTGGCGTTCGAGCTGCTGAAATGGCTGGGCGCCGCCTACCTGGTGTGGCTCGGCATCCAGCAATGGCGCGCCGCCGGGGCGCTGGATCTGCATGCGCTGGCGGGCAGCATGCCGCGCCGCCGTCTGTTCCGCCGCGCGGTGCTGGTCAACCTGACCAACCCGAAAAGCATCGTGTTCCTCGCCGCGCTGTTCCCGCAGTTCATCTTGCCCAATCAGCCGCAGGCCGAGCAGTATCTGGTGCTCGGCGTCACCACCGTGGTGGTGGATATTCTGGTGATGATCGGTTACGCCACCCTGGCGACGCGCATCGCCGGCTGGCTGAGAACGCCGCGCCAGATGCAGCTGCTCAACCGGCTGTTCGGCTCGCTGTTCATTCTGGTGGCGGGGCTGCTGGCGACCGCCCGCAAAGCCTGACAAAAAAGGCCGGGCATCGCTGCTCGGCCTTTGGCAGTTCATTGCCGGTCAGCGGGTAAAGATCAGGTGTAACCCGAAGCCGGTGAACAGCACGCCCGCCATCCCGTCGATCCACTTGGCCAACCGCTGATAACCGCGGCGCATCGCCGGCAGCGCAAACACCACCGCCACCAGGCTGAACCAGACGAAGGTCTCGGCGACGATCAGCAGGAACAGCCCCCAGCGCGCCCCGGCGCCGACGCTGTCGCCGACGAACAGCGAGAACACGCTGCCGAAATAGATCACCGCTTTCGGGTTGGACAGATTGGTCAGGAAACCGCGAAGAAAGCTGCGCCCGGCCTTCGGTAACGCCACCCGGGCCTCCGCCGCGGGCTGCGCTTGCTGCGCCCGCGCGGAACGCAGCAGTTGCCACCCCATCCAGCACAGGTAAATGCCGCCGCCGACCATGATGACCTGGTGTAGCCAGGCCATCTTCTGCAGGATCAGATGCAGCCCCATCAACGCCACGCCGGCCCATACCACGATGCCGAGCGAAATACCGACCACGCCCATCATCGCCTCGCGGCGCGAGCGGCTGGCGGCGGTTTGCGACACGAAAAAGAAGTCCGGCCCCGGGCTCATCAACGCAATCAGATGCACCAGCGCCACGGTGAGAAACAGCATCAGCATGATTTATCGCCCTCAGTCTTCGTCATTGTCGAGATGATCGCGGATCATCGCCATAAAGGGCGCGCCGAAACGCTCCAGTTTGCGCTGGCCGACGCCGTTGACGCTCAGTAAATCGCCGGCCTTGATCGGCATCTGTTCGGCCATTTCCAGCAGCGTGGCGTCGTTGAACACCACGTAGGGCGGAATGTTTTCTTCGTCGGCGATCGATTTGCGCAGTTTGCGCAGCTTGGCGAACAGCTTGCGATCGTAATTGCCGCCGTAGGATTTCTGGTTGGCGCTGCTGCGCGACTTCAGGCTCTGGATGCGCGGCACCGCCAGCTGCAGCGCCACTTCGCCGCGTAACACCGGGCGCGCCGCCTCGGTCAATTGCAGCGCCGAGTGCATGGCAATATTCTGGGTGATAAAGCCCAGGTGGATCAGCTGACGCAGCACGCTGGTCCAGTGTTCGGTGGTTTGATCGCGGCCGATGCCATACACCGGCAGCTTGTCGTGGCCGTATTCGCGAATGCGCTGGTTGTTGGAGCCGCGCAGCACTTCCACGATGTACCCGAGGCCGAAGCGCTGGCCAACGCGGTATACGCAGGACAGCGCCTTACGCGCGTCCTCCAGCCCGTCATAGCGCTTGGGCGGATCGAGGCAAATGTCGCAGTTGCCGCAGTTCTCGTGCTTGCCTTCGCCGAAATAGTTGAGCAGCACCAGGCGGCGGCAGGTTTGCGCCTCGGCGAACGCGCCCATGGCGTTCAGCTTGTGGCGTTCGATGTCCAACTGCTGCCCGGCGGGTTTTTCCTCCAGGCAGCGGCGCAGCCAGGCCATGTCGGCCGGATCGTACAGCAGGATGGCTTCGGCCGGCAGGCCGTCGCGCCCGGCACGGCCGGTTTCCTGGTAGTAGGATTCGATATTGCGCGGGATGTCGAAATGCGCCACGAAGCGCACGTTGGGTTTGTTGATGCCCATGCCGAAGGCGACGGTGGCCACCACCACCTGCAGATCGTCGCGCTGGAACGCTTCCTGCACCTGCGCGCGGCGATCGTTGTCCAGCCCGGCGTGGTAGGCACCGACGCTCAGCCCGCGGCTTTGCAGGCGCGCGGCGGTGTCTTCCACCTTGGCGCGGCTGTTGCAATAAATGATGCCGCTCTTGCCGCGCTGATCCTGCACGAAGCGCCACAGTTGATCGAGCGGTTTGAATTTTTCCACCAGCGTGTAGCGGATGTTCGGCCGGTCGAAGCTGCTGACCTGCACCAGCGGGTCCTGCAGCGACAGCAGGCGCACGATATCGCCACGGGTGGCTTCGTCGGCGGTGGCGGTCAGCGCGATCACCGGCATCGACGGGAAGCGCTGTTTCAGCTGACCCAGCGCGCGATATTCCGGCCGGAAGTCATGGCCCCACTGCGAAATACAGTGCGCCTCATCCACCGCCAGCATCGCCGGCGGACAGTGATCGAGCAGGTTGAGGAAGCTTTCCATCATCAGCCGTTCCGGCGCGATGTACAGCATCTTGATGGTGCCGTTGCGGCAGCCGGCCATCACGTCCAGCTGCTCCTCGCGGGTTTGCGTCGAGTTGTAGCAGGCGGCGGAAACGCCGTAGGCCAACAGTTGGTCGACCTGGTCCTTCATCAGCGAGATCAGCGGGGAAACGACCAGCGTCAGGCCGTCCATCACCAGCGCCGGGATTTGGTAACACAGCGACTTGCCGCCGCCGGTCGGCATCACCACCAGGCAATCCTGCCCGCCGATCGCGGCATTGATAATCGTTTGCTGCCCCGGACGGAATTGCTGGTAGCCAAAGGTATCGCGCAATACCTGCTCGGCCAGCAACTCTCTGTTAATCACTGCTGCGGTTGACACACACTTCCCCATTTTTTCATCGGTACACACCCACCGGGTATGATTACATAATATCGTTCAGCATGACACCAACGCGCGTGCGACTCTTTTGCCTGAACAGGCTGGAAAGCAACAAAGGTTAAGCATAAAATCAACATTCCATTAACCTGGACTGACCAGTTAGCTCCCTTAAAACGCAAAAGAAAAACGGAAACCCGCTATGTCGACCACACCACTGACCCTGGAAGCCGCCCGCCGCAAGATCGGCGAAATCTTTGTCTACCACATGCCGTTCAACCGCGAGCTAGGCCTGGAGCTGCGCCGCTTCGACGATGATTACGTCGAGCTGAGCTTCACCAACCAGCGCAAGCTGGTGGGCAACGCCGCACAGGAAATTCTGCACGGTGGCGTGATCGCCGCCGTACTTGACGTCGCCGCCGGGCTGGCGTGCGCCGGCGGCGTGCTGACGCGTATGGAGCCGCTGATCGAAGAGGAGATCGCCGCCAAGCTGTCGCGCATGGGCACCATCGATCTGCGCGTCGACTACCTGCGCCCCGGCCGCGGCGAGCACTTCGTCGCCTCCGCCAGCGTGCTGCGCAGCGGCAACAAGGTCGCCGTCGCGCGCGTAGAACTGCATAACCACGACGGCCTGCATATCGCCACCGCCACAGCCACCTATCTGGTCGGCTGATGATTGTGTGCGGTGAGCGTCTTCAGTACACTCACCGCATCTTACGTTCCCCACCCGAGTGACGTCATGGACGCAAAGCAAACGCGTCAGGGCATTTTCTTCGCCCTGGCCGCCTATTTTATGTGGGGCATCGCCCCGGCCTATTTCAAACTGATCCAGCAAGTGCCCGCCGATGAGATCCTCACCCACCGGATCATCTGGTCGTTTTTCTTCATGCTGGCGCTGATCTCGCTGGGCCGCAACTGGCCGAAAGTGCGGGCCGCCTGCCAAAATCGCAAACGGCTGCTGCTGCTGGCGGTCACCGCGCTGTTGATCGGCGGCAACTGGCTGCTGTTCATCTGGGCGGTGAACAACCACCATATGCTCGAGGCCAGCCTGGGCTATTTCATCAACCCACTGGTTAACGTGCTGTTGGGGATGCTGTTTCTCGGCGAACGCTTCCGCCGCATGCAGTGGGTGGCGGTGGCGCTGGCGTTCACCGGGGTGCTGGTGCAGCTCTGGCAGTTCGGCTCGTTGCCGATCATCGGTCTGGGGCTGGCGTTCAGCTTCGCCTTCTACGGCCTGCTGCGCAAGAAAATCGCCATCGACGCCCAGACCGGCATGCTGATTGAAACGCTGTGGCTGCTGCCGGTGGCGGCGGCCTATCTGTTCCTGTTCGCCGACAGCCCCACCAGCCACCTGAGCGCCAACCCGTGGTCGCTGAACCTGCTGTTGGTCGCCGCCGGCATCGTCACCACCGTGCCGCTGCTGTGCTTCACCGCGGCGGCCACCCGGCTGCGCCTGTCGACGCTCGGTTTCTTCCAGTATCTCGGCCCGACGCTGATGTTCCTGCTGGCGGTCACCTTCTACGGCGAAACCGTCGGCCAGGACAAACTGGTGACCTTCGGCTTTATCTGGGCGGCGCTGATCCTGTTTACCCTCGACGCGCTCTACACCCAGCGCAAGCTGCGCTGAGCCCGGCCGCGCCGGGTTACAGCCAGTTCTTGCGCTTGAAGTACAGGTAAGGGGCCAGGCCGGCCAGGATCATCAAGGTGATGGCGCCCGGGTAGCCGAACGACCATTTCAGCTCCGGCATGAATTCGAAGTTCATGCCGTAGCTGGAGGCCACCAGCGTCGGCGGCAGGAACACCACCGACACCACCGAGAAGATCTTGATGATGCGGTTCTGCTCGATGTTGATGAAGCCCATCGCCGCCTGCATCAGGAAGTTCACCTTCTGAAACAGCGATTCGTTGTGCGGCAGCAGGGATTCGATGTCGCGCAGCACTTCGCGCGCCTGCTCCAGCTGACCGGTCGGCAGACGCGCCTTGCGCACCAGGAAGTTGAGCGCGCGCTGGGTATCCATCAGACACAAACGCACCTTCCAGCCGATGTCTTCCAGCTCCGCCAGCGTCGACAGCGCGGCGTCGTATTCATCGCCCTGATGCCCTTCCATGATCACCCGGCTGAGCTGTTCCAGATCGCTGTAGATGTTCTCTATCTCGTCCGCCAACTGCTCAATCTTGGTTTCGAACAGATCCAGCAGCAGTTCGTAGGCGTTGCCTTCGAGCATGGTCTGGTTGCGGGCGCGCATGCGGTACAGGCGAAACGCCGGCAGTTCACGCTCGCGCAGGGTATACAGGCGACCGTCGCGGATGGTGAACGCCACCGTGGAGTTGCCGGCGTGATCTTCCGCATCTTCAAAGTAGAAGAAGGAGTGGATATGCAGACCGTCTTCGTCTTCGAAGAAACGGGCGGAGGCTTCGATGTCGTCCAGTTCGGGACGCGTCGCCAGGCTTTGTCCCAGCTCATTCTGCACGCGCTCACGCTCGCCCTCTTCCGGCTCGACCAGATCAACCCACAGCGATGACGTGAGATCATCCGAGTCGTCCAGCTCCAGACGGGACAAGCGGCGGTTATCTAATTTAAAAGCGCTCAGCATGTGCCAAAACTCCGTGAAGGTAACGGGTGCGGACAACGCGTTGAAGCACAGAAACAGAGGGGATGCGTATCACCGATTTGTTTCAGACCATGAAGAGATCTGACTCATAGCGACGCTTTGCGGGGTCGCCGACAACCACGAAGGCTATCAGCAGAAACGGAGAGCCTTAGAAGTTATACCTGCGGCGCAGGTCAGTGAGCCAGTATCTACTGGGTGTGTCCAAGGCGTCTGTCCTCAATGATAATAGTGCGCGCATGTTACGCCGAGAGGAAAAAGCCTGTCAACACGTTAGGCGGGATAATTGCGCAACAAATCATCACTATGATCAATGGCAAAACGGGCCTTAAACCGTGCTGAAAAAGTCGCGGCGATCGCTTACCACCACCAAGAATGTTGTTAAGATGGCATCACCCTAATGGTACGACAAGCATGCGGATTTAAATGATGAAACAGATTACCGCCCATGAACTGACCGCGATGAGCGAACAGGCTGCCAGCGTGGCTCGCCTGCGTGCGCACCGCACCTTACACGAAGAGCTGAGCGACCCGGTGCAACGCCTGGCGATCGCCATGGAGCCCGGCACCTATATCCGCCCGCACCGCCACCCGCAAACCTGGGAGCTGCTGACGCCGCTGCGCGGCCGTTTTGTCGTGTTGCAATTCAACGATGACGGCGTGGTCACGCAGCGCACCCTGCTCGGCGAAGAGACCAAAGTGCTGGAGATGCCGGCATTTACCTGGCATGCGGTGCTGTCGGTCGATGCCGGCGGCGTGGTGTTCGAAGTGAAGCAGGGCCCGTATCAGGCGCTGACCGAAGAGGACTGCATGCAATGGGCGCCGCAGGAAGGCGGTGAAGGCACCGAAGCGGTGATGCGCTGGTATGCCACCGCGCAGGTCGGCGACCGTTTCCCTCACTGATAATGAACCATTGCAGGGGCGTGCCCCTGCAACTCTCCCCTTTCTTTATACCGTTTCCAGGCGAGCGTAGGCCGCCACCAGCCACTTGATGCCCTCGCCCGGGAAGGCGATCTGCAGCCGGCTGTGCTCGCCGCTGCCCTCCAGATTGACGATGGTGCCTTCGCCAAACTTGGGATGGCGCACGCGCTGGCCCAGCTTGTAGCCGGTATCGTTCTCGCTGATCGGCGTGCCCATGCGGCGGTGATTGACCGGGCGCGATACGCTGGCGCGCAGGCGCACTTCTTCCACGCACTCTTCCGGCAGCTCGCCGATAAAGCGCGACGGCCGGTGGTAAACCTCTTTGCCATACAGACGGCGCGTTTCGGCATAGGTCAGCGTCAGCTTCTGCATGGCGCGCGTGACGCCCACATAGGCCAGGCGGCGCTCCTCCTCCAGACGGCCGCCTTCATCCAGCGACATCTGGCTCGGGAACATGCCCTCTTCCATGCCGACGATAAACACCAGCGGGAACTCCAGCCCCTTGGCGGAGTGCAGGGTCATCAGCTGCACCGCGTCCTGATAGGCGTCGGCCTGGCCTTCGCCCGCCTCCAGGGCCGCGTGCGACAGAAACGCCTGCAGCGGCATCAGATCCTGATCTTCTTCCTGATAGCTGAACTGGCGCGTCGCCGTCACCAGTTCCTCAAGGTTTTCGATGCGCGCCTGCCCCTTTTCGCCTTTCTCCTGCTCATACATGATGAACAGCCCGGAATCGCGGATCACCCGGTCGGTCTGCACGTGGAGCGGCATGTCGGCGGTTTCATGCGCCAGCGACTCCACCAGTTCGATAAAACGCTGCAGCGCCGACGCGGCGCGGCCGGCCAACACTTTGTCCTGCATCAGCTCGCGCGTCGCCTGCCACAGCGTCAGCTGGCGATCGCGCGCCGCCTGGCGCACCACGTCGAGGGTACGATCGCCGATGCCGCGCGTCGGGGTGTTGACCACGCGCTCGAAGGCCGCATCGTCGTTGCGGTTGGAAATGAGGCGCAGGTAAGCCA
The DNA here is from genome assembly GCF_024160145.1 of Serratia nevei. Taxonomy (GTDB): domain Bacteria; phylum Pseudomonadota; class Gammaproteobacteria; order Enterobacterales; family Enterobacteriaceae; genus Serratia; species Serratia nevei_A. The sequence continues at coordinate 77,155 of NZ_JAMYWQ010000015.1, read as the reverse complement.
GCGCATCCTTGATTTCCTGGCGTTCGAAGAAGCGCTGGCCGCCGTAGATGCGGTACGGCATCGCCGTCTGCAGCAGCGCCTCTTCCAGCACGCGCGACTGAGCGTTGCTGCGGTACAGGATGGCGCAGTCGTTCAGCGCCCCGCCGTTGTCCTGCCAGGTCTTGATGCGGTTGACCACGAAGCGCGCTTCGTCGAGTTCGTTGAAGGCACAGTAAATGGAGATCGGTTCGCCTTCGCCGCCTTCGGTCCACAGGTTTTTGCCCATGCGCCCGTCGTTGTTGGCGATCAGGGTGTTGGCCGCTTTCAGGATGTTGCTAGTGGAACGGTAGTTCTGCTCCAGGCGGATGGTTTCCGCGCCGGGGAAATCTTTCAGGAAGCGCTGGATGTTCTCCACCTGCGCGCCGCGCCAGCCGTAGATCGACTGGTCATCGTCGCCGACGATCATCACGTTGCTGTTGCCGCCCGCCAGCAGACGGATCCAGGCGTACTGGATGCTGTTGGTATCCTGGAATTCATCCACCAGCACGTTGGTGAAACGTTCGCGGTAGTGGTTGAGGATATGCGGCTTGTTCAGCCACAGCTCGTGCGCGCGCAGCAGCAGCTCGGCGAAATCCACCAGCCCCGCGCGATCGCAGGCTTCCTGATAGGCCTGATAGATGCGCAGCCAGGTGGCCTCCACCGGGTTGTTGTAGGTCTCGACGTGCTGTGGGCGCAGGCCCTCGTCTTTCTTGCCGTTGATGTACCACATCGCCTGACGCGGCGGCCACTGCTTCTCGTCGACGTTCAGCGCCTTGATGATGCGCTTGAGCAGCCGCAGCTGGTCGTCGCTGTCGAGGATCTGGAAATCCTGCGGCAGGTTGGCTTCCAGGTGGTGGGCGCGCAACAGACGATGCGCCAGGCCGTGGAAGGTGCCGATCCACATGCCGCCCTGGCTGGTGCCGATCAGATGTTCGATACGGTGGCGCATTTCCGCCGCCGCCTTGTTGGTGAAGGTCACCGCCATGATCGAATACGGCGAACAGTTCTCCACCGACAGCAGCCAGGCGATGCGATGCACCAGCACCCGGGTCTTGCCGCTGCCCGCCCCGGCCAGAACCAACAGGTTGCTGCGCGGCGCCGCCACGGCTTCACGTTGTTTTTCATTCAGGCTGTCGAGCAGATCGGAGACGTCCATAGGCACCACTAATGGTTAAGGGAAAACCCGCCGGCGGCGGGTTTTTCACTGGAAATTTATACAGAGTTCTGGCAGGGATTATAACAATGCTGTCAGCGATGCCAACTGCGAAATCTCAATATGCGGCAGCAGGCGGCTGTCGGCGGCCTGCATCAGGCTGCGTTGCCGATCGTTGATCCAACAGGCCTGCAACCCAGCGCGCAGCGCGCCGGCGACGTCGGTGGTCAGATCGTCGCCCACGTGCAGGATCTGTTCCGGCGCCACGCCCAGCCGCTCGACGGCCAGGTGATACATGTCCTGGTAAGGCTTGGCGCGCCCGTCCGGCCCGGAGCGCAACACGAACTGGAAGTAGCCGTCCAGGCCACACTGCGCCGGATCGGCGTTGCCGTTGGTGATCGCCACCAGCGGGTAGCGCGCGGCCAGCGCCTTCAGCGTGGCGTGGGTCGCTTCCGGTACCTCGATGCGGCTGCGCCACAGCGCGAAGTTTTGCATCGCCGCGTCGGCCCCGATCGCCGCGTCGACATCGCGCACTCCCTGCCGGCTCAGCGCCAGATGAATGGCGCGCCAGCGCCACTGGGTGACGTCGTGGTAGATCTCCGGATCCTGTTCGCGCAGCTCCTGGCGCAGGCGGTGGAAATCCGCCGACTGGAAGCTGTTCAGACCGGGATGGTAGCTCTGCAGGAAGGCCACCGACTGTTGTTCGGTCTGTCTAATCACCGGGCGATTGTCATACAGCGTGTCGTCCAGATCGAAAGTCAGCGCCGCCAGCGGGCGCAGCGGGCGATAAAAATGCATCAGGATTTCCCCCGTTTGGCGCGCGGATGCGCGGCATCGTACACGTTCGCCAGATGTTGAAAGTCGAGGTGGGTATAAATTTGCGTGGTGGTCAGGTTGGCGTGGCCGAGCAGCTCCTGCACCGCTCGCAGATCGCCGCTGGACTCCAGCATGTGGGTAGCGAAGGAGTGGCGCAGCTTGTGCGGGTGGATATGGCTGTTGACGCCCTGTTTTACGCCCCATTCGGCGAAGCGCTTTTGCACGTTGCGCGTCGAGATGCGCCGCCCCTGATTGGACAGGAACATCGCGTCATCTTCCGGCCCGAACAGATCGCGCATCGCCAGCCAGTGTTCCAGCCAGGTGACGGCGGTGCGCCCGATCGGCAATTTGCGCTCTTTGCTGCCTTTCCCCATCACCCATACCTCGCCGGCGGCCATATCGACATGGCGGCAATCCAGCCCCACCAGTTCGGAGAGGCGCAGGCCGGCGCCGTACATCACCTCCAGCATGGCGCGGTCGCGCACCGCCAGCGGATCGTTGAGATCGATCTCCAGCAGCTGGTTCATTTCATCGACATCGATGTTTTTCGGCAGATGGCGGCCGCTGCGCGGCGTGCGGATGCCTTTGGCGGGGTTGGCGTGCAATACGCCCTGGCTGACCAGCCAGTCGAGGAAACTGCGCAACGAAGAGAGCCGCAGCGCCAGGCTGGCGGACTGCAGGCCGGCGCGTTTGCTGCGCGCCGCCAGCATCCGCACCCGGGCGGCGTCCAGCGCCGCCCAGTCGGTGATACCGATCTCCTGCGCCAGGCGCATCAGCGCCGCCAGCTGACGTGAATAGCTGAGCTGCGTCAGCGGGCTGAGTTGCCGTTCTACCTTGAGATAACGCAGAAAAGCGTCCACCGGCTGCTGCAGGCTGGGCGCAATCGGCGTCATGCGCGTTCGACCCAGCGTTCCAGCAGTTCCGGCAGCATGCGCGCCAGTTGATTGAGCATCACCGTGCCCATGCCCTGCTGATAGTGTTGCGTATCGCGGCTGCTGAAGATCACCATGCCCAGCTCGCCGTCGTCGCCCAGCATCGACAGCGCCACCGAGCCAATCTGGCCAATCTGTTTGGCCTGCGGCAACAGCAGCAGCAGTTCGGGGCCATTCAGGCCGCCGAGGTAGTGTTGTTCGCTGCCCAGCCGCTGAATGCGGAACGGCTCGAACGCCGAACGCGTCAGCGCCAGGTGGGTAAAGTCGGAAGGCGCGCCGATCTTCCAGCGTTCGGCGAACAGGCGCACCGTGGCACCGGCCAAACCGAAGCCGCGCGCCCAGCGCTGCAGCCGGTTGAGCATGTCCTGCAGGCTGTCGGCAGTGGCCAAATCGGCCTGCAGGTGCAGCAACCGGGCGAACAGCCCCTCGTTGGCGCTGGCCTGTTCCATCAACAGCGTGATCTCTTCTTCCAGCCGCTCGATGTGGTTGCGCTGGCGGGCCAGGTGCCATTCCACCAGCGAAACGGTGCCGCGCACCGGGTGAGGCACACGCATCTGCTCAACCTGGCGTGCGTTGCGAATAAAGAAATCCGGGTTCTGCAGCAGATACTGCATCACGGTGTCGTCATCCAGCGCCAGGCCGGCAACGCTCTGTTCTTCTACGCTTTTCATAGATGAATAAATCCGTCATAGACATGGGTTGCCGGGCCGGTCATAAACAGCGGGTTGCCCGGCCCTTTCCAGCGAATATGCAGACTGCCGCCCGGCAGTTCTACATGCACCTCTTCTGACAGCAATTCCTGTTGGATCCCCACCGCCACCGCCGCACAGGCGCCGCTGCCGCAGGCCTGCGTTTCGCCGGCGCCGCGCTCGTAAACGCGCAGCTTGATGTGATCGCGGCTGACCACCTGCATAAAGCCGATGTTGGCCCGTTCCGGGAAGCGCTCATGCCCTTCCAGCACCGGCCCGAGCAGCTCCACCTTGGCGGTTTTTACATCATCCACCTGCAAAACACAATGCGGGTTGCCCATCGACACCACGCCGCACAGCACGGTCTGTTCCGCCGCGCGCATGATGTAGGTCTTTTCGGCTTTGGCGGCGCGGAACGGCACCGCCTGCGGATCGAAGTTCGGCTCACCCATGTTGACGCACACCCGATCGTCGTCGGTAACGCTGAGCACCATACGCCCGGTTTGGGTGCTGACGCGGATATCGCGCTTGTTGGTCAGCCCTTTCAGCCGCACAAAGCGCGCGAAGCAGCGCGCGCCGTTGCCGCACTGCGCCACTTCGCTGCCGTCGGCGTTGAAAATTCGGTAGTGAAAATCCAGCTCGGGATCGTAAGGCGGTTCTACCACCAGCATCTGGTCAAAGCCGACGCCCAGGTGCCGATCGGCCAGCCGGCGGATCAGCTCAGGTGAAAAATAGACATTCTGTGTAACGGCATCGACCACCATAAAGTCGTTGCCCAGACCGTGCATTTTGGAGAACTGCATATCATACTCCGCTATCTGGACGCGCTATCCGTCTTGATTTTGCGGCGGCGCCCGCCACCGCAAACAGGGTGTTACTGGTCGACCATCGACGGTTTTTGCTGAGAGCCAGACTGCTCCTGCTGATTCTTTTGCACCTGTTCGCCCGTTTGCACCGGCGGCTGGGCCGTTTTTTGGCCGGCGGAGTCGGCAGGGGGGAAGTAAAGCGGGCCCTTCAGACCACAGCCGGCGAGGCCGGTCAGCAGAACTGCCATCAGCGCATAGCGTAGTTGTTTTTTCATTTGCATTAATGCCTGTAATTCATGCGTCCAAGGTCTCTATAATCGCAGGTGGATCATGAAAAGCAATAGGAATTGAATATGAACGACAGCGAGTTTCATCAGTTGGCCGACCAGCTGATGCTGAATATTGAAGAGACACTGGACGATTTTGACGGCGATGCGGACATCGACTACGAAACCAATGGCGGCGTGATGACGCTGAGCTTCGAAAACGGCACCAAAATTGTCATCAACCGCCAGGAGCCGCTGCACCAGGTGTGGCTCGCCACCAAGGCCGGCGGTTACCACTTCAACTACCGCGACGGCGTCTGGCTATGCGATCGCAGCGGGCAGCCGTTTTATCAGCTGCTCAGCGAAGCGGCCAGCGCACAGGCCGGTGAGGAACTGCATTTTTCCTGAGGCGATGCAGGGCTCGGCAACCGAGCCCTTGCGGCGTCAATGCAGCTGGAACTGCTGTTTGAGCGGCTGCGGGGCGCCATCGGCCACCGTCACGCACAGGCTGGACAGCACATTGCTGCGGAACGGGATCACCTGCGTGCGCCCGTCGAGCTGCACGATCTGATAGAACTGCGGCAGGTTGAAGTTGATGAAGCTGGAGCCGTAGGTAAAGCGATCGTGCGATGAGGAGTAGAAGCGGCTGACGTCGCGCACCAGCTCCTCTTTACTGCCCTCGCAGTGGTGATACACCTCCACCCGATTCGACTCGTCCAGAATATAGATGTTGAAGCCCTTGTCGTCCGAGGTGTCTTCGAAGAAGAACTGGATGATCCCCTCGCTGGCGAAGCCATCCACCACCGGCGGCAGATGCACCTGATCGGTTTCCACCTTGATAGACAGGCCGTGCAGCTTGTTGTTGGAGATGGCGCCGTAGAACTCCACCGCGTTCTCCAGCTTTTGCACCGACACGCTCAGGCGCTCGAAGAACAGCCCCCAGGTCTGCCCGGCGACGCGTACCGCCTTGAAGCGGCCGGGCTCCAGGCGGGTGCTGGACAGGCGCAGCTCGATGCACTCCGACACCAGCTGCTGGATGCGGGTGCGGATCAGGCCGCGCAGGTGCTGGCTGTAGCAGAACACTTCCACCGACTCCGGCGGCGCGGCGTCCTGGTGCATTTTGCCGAGAATGGTTTTCAGCGCTTCCAGCACCGACTGCTCGCCGCTGAAGTGCAGGGTGCGCACTTCGTTCCAGGAGTTGCGGTACAGCAGATCGATGCTGCCCACCAGGCACTGCTGCTGCTGGCCGAAGCTGAACACGTCCAGCTTGCGGAAATCGAAGTGCACCACCTGATTGCGGAAGGCGGCGGTCGGATCGTTTTCCAGATTGACGATGATCGCCAGATGGCGAATTTCGCACGGGCTGTACAGCGCTTTCGGCGTCGGCGCCGGCAGGCGCAGCGGGAAGTGATGAGAAACGTCGGCCACCAGCTCCTGCAGCTTGGCGGTGTCGCACAGGTTGCCGCTCTTGATGTGCAGGCGGGTCTGCGGCGTCAGCAGGCCGTTGAAATAGGCCCAGGCCACCAGCTTGTTCAGGTAGCGGTTATATTCCAGCGGCTGATGGCTGACGATCGAATCCATGGCCGGTGCCTGATTATACAGATACCAGCCGGTGCGGTTGGCGCGGCCAACCGGCACGTGAATAAAGGTTAAATCGTTTTCCGACAGGTCCGGCGAAATCTGCGGGTTCACCAGCGTCACCTTGCCGGGCAGCGCTTCGAACGCCGCATACAGTTTGCGGGTCAGCACGCCGATATCCTGCGGGCTGGCGCTGACGCTGAGGTTATTGCGGCGGGCGAAACGGATCAGGTTGCGGTAGCTCTGCATCATCGCGTCGAGCAGTTCGTTATGCGCTTCGCGCACCCGCTCGATCTTCCAGTTGGCGCGGTTGTCCAGCATCGCCAGACGCTCTTCGCTCCAGCCCCACTCGCTGACCAACTGGCTGAGGATCTCGCGCCGCCAGCCGACGCAGGCCTTGGCCAGCGACAGCTTTTCACAGACTTTCAGGTAGAAACAGCGGCGGGCCAGATCGAGACGGGTGGTGTCGTTGATGTCGGTCAGGTAGCGAGTGACACGCTCGAGCATCATGCAGTAGGCGTCGAGCCCGAAGCTGACGATCTCGCCCTGATGCAGGCGGTGTTTGATGTCCGTCGCCAGCAGTTGGGTATTGGGGTATTCCCAGGAATAGGCTTCCAGCAGCAGGGTCTTCAGCACCGCCTTGTAAGGCGAATCGATGCTCTTGTACAGCTGCCACAGGCTGGCGCCGAAGTACTCTTCCGCCGACAGCGAGCTCAGGCCGCCGAGATCCAGCCACTCGTTCGGCGTCAGCGCGCCCTGCGCGTACAGCGACAGCACGTATTCATCGTAGTGCGCTTCTTCTTCGCCCGGCACCATGTTCCACAGGATGCGTTTGCCGGCCAGGCGCACCGCGGTGCGGTAGAATTCGTCGAGTAACAGGATGTGCTGCGTCGAGCCGCAGTCTTCGCCGCCCAGGCTGCCGCTTTCATTATGGCGGAAGCGGTTTTCGTCGATCAGGAAGAAGCTGACTTCCACCCCCATTGAGGCGGCCCACTTCTCAAGCAGGCTGCATTTTTGCTGCAGGCGGGTGCGTTCTTCGTTGTCCAGCCAGGACTGGTGGCAGACCCAGATGTCGAGATCCGAGCTGCAGCTTTGGCCGATAGACGAGGTGCTGCCCATCGAATAGACGCCGGTGATCGGCAGCTCGCCGCTGGCCGGCTTGTCAAACGGGCTGCCCCATTTGTCTTCTAAATCGTTCAGATAATCTTGTTGAGTTTCATCAGGCGTGTAGAGGCAAATGCCGTGGGGAACGTTACCGTTCAGGTAACCCGGCATCAGCGGGTGGTGGTGGTGCAGTAAGGTGGGCAGCAGACTGTATACCCGTTGAAACGCGGGCTTCATAGCCGCCAGGGCGCGATCGACGCGTAGCTGATTGATCGCATCCAGTCTCTGCTTCAATGTCTCGATGTAGAGGTACAAGACGTCTCGCCTGATTATCCCGGTGTTTAGAAAAAAACCCGTATTCCATAAGCGCCGTTAGTGTAAGAAGAATATTTGGCGACTTATTGCTGGAAACGTGATCAATTTAACACCTTGCTGATTGACCGTAAAGGAGGTAACGCTTCACAATTATTGTAGCGCTTCCCTAAACGATTTACCCGCAGTGTTAACTGCCCCAAAGCACATCACACGTCCCTTTGATTCCGTTGTCCTTTTTCCGCCTCCGGCTTCTTGCACTGACAGTATTGGCTCTCAGTGGTAGGATGGATGGCGAAATATAAAAACGGTAACAAGCATGTTAGACAAAATTATTCGAATTGCCACCCGACAAAGCCCGCTTGCACTTTGGCAAGCACATTATGTGCAGCAACGTCTGATGGCCTGCCATCCCGGCCTGCAGGTCGAGTTGGTGCCGATGGTGACGCGCGGCGACGTTATTCTGGATACGCCGCTGGCGAAAGTCGGCGGTAAAGGCCTGTTTGTTAAAGAACTCGAGCTGGCGCTGCTGGAAGGCCGCGCCGACATCGCCGTGCACTCGATGAAAGACGTGCCGGTCGATTTCCCTGCCGGCCTGGGTTTGACCACCATTTGCGAACGCGAAGATCCGCGCGACGCTTTTGTTTCCAACCGTTTCGCCTCGCTCGATCAGCTGCCGCAGGGCAGCGTGGTCGGCACTTCCAGCCTGCGCCGCCAGTGCCAGCTGCGTGAACGCCGCCCGGATCTGATCGTGCGCGACCTGCGCGGCAACGTTGGCACTCGCCTGGCCAAGCTGGACAACGGCGACTACGACGCGATTATTCTGGCGGTGGCCGGCCTGAAACGCCTGGGGCTGGAGCAACGCATCCGCAGCCCGCTGAGCGCCGAAGAGTGCCTGCCGGCCGTTGGCCAGGGCGCGGTCGGCATTGAATGCCGCCTCGACGACAGCGCCACCCGCGCGCTGCTGTTGCCGCTAAACCATGCGGCCACCGAAACCCGCGTACGCGCCGAGCGGGCGATGAACACCCGTCTGGAAGGCGGCTGCCAGGTGCCGATCGGCAGCTATGCCGAACTGGATGGCGACAGCCTGTGGCTGCGCGCCCTGGTCGGTGCGCCGGACGGCAGCCGGATGGTGCGCGGCGAGCGCCGCGGCCCGGCCACCGAGGCCGAACGGATGGGCGTTGAGCTGGCGGAAGAGCTGCTGGCGCGCGGCGCGCGCGAGATCCTGCGCGAGGTTTATCAGGGAAATCCGCCGGCATGACGATCCTGGTAACCCGCCCATCGCCTTCGGGCGAGCAGTTAGTGAGCCGGCTGCGCGCACTCGGCCGGGTTGCCTATCATGCACCGCTGATCGACTTCGCTCCCGGTGGCGATCTGCCGCAGCTGCCGCAGGCGTTGCAGCAGCTGAACCCCGGCGATCTGGTGTTCGTGCTGTCGCAGCATTCGGTGAACTATGCCGATTCGGTCATCGGCCGCGCCGGGCTGAGCTGGCCCGCGCACCTGGCCTATTACGCCATCGGCCGCACCACCGGGCTGGCGCTGCACCGCATCAGCAGTTTGCCGGTGGAATACCCGCGCGAACGCGAGATCAGCGAAACGCTGCTGCTGCTGCCGGCGCTGCAAAAGCTGGCGGGCAAACGCGCGCTGATTTTGCGCGGCAACGGCGGCCGCGAGCTGCTGGGCACCACGCTAAGCGAGCGCGGCGCCGACGTCAGCTATTATGAATGCTATCAACGCAGCCCGGTGCACTACGACGGCAGCGAGCAAAGCGCCCACTGGCAGCGCGCCGGTGTGGATACGCTGGTGGTGACCAGCGGTGAAATGTTACAACAGCTCTATACTTTAGTTCCTGATTACTATCGTTCTTCATGGCTGCTGCGTTGCCGCCTGGTAGTAGTGAGCGAACGCCTGGCTACCCTCGCCCGGGACTTGGGCTGGCGTACGATTCGGGTAGCTGACAACGCCGATAATGACGCGCTGATCCGCGCGCTACAATAATCTGACTATGGGATGTGCCACTATGACGGAACAAAATACCCCATCCGCCCCGGTTGAAGAGCCAACCACCGCGGTTGAGAGCTCCCAGCAGCCAGCCGCTGCCAGCCGCCAAGGAAAGAACACCGGCCCGGTGCTCGGCGCGATCGCTATCGTGCTGGTCATCGCCCTCGGTGCGGGCGGCTATTACCACACGCACAAGCAGGCGCAACAGCTGATCGCCGCCAATCAGGCGCTGCAGCAGCAGCTGGAAGGCGTGAAACAGAGCCAGCAGCAGGAAAGAAATGCGCTGGAAGGCCTGTTGCAGCAGCAGGGTAAAAGCCTGGACGCCGCCGATCGCGAGCAGGCGAATTTGGCGCGCCAACTGAGCGAACTGCAGGAAAAAGTGGCGACCATCTCCGGCAGCGACGCCAAAACCTGGCTGCTGGCGCAGGCTGATTTCCTGGTGAAAATGGCCGGCCGCAAGCTGTGGAGCGATCAGGACGTGACCAGCGCCGCCGCGCTGCTGAAAAGCGCCGACGCCAGCCTGGCGGACATGAACGATCCGAGCCTGCTCGACGTGCGCCGCGCCATTACCGAAGACATCAGCACGCTTGCTACGCTGACCCAGGTCGATTACGACGGTATCATCCTCAAGGTCAATCAGCTGTCCAATCAGGTGGATAACCTGCGTCTGGCGGATAACGACACCGACGAAGCGCCGATGGATCAAAACAGCAGCGAACTCTCCAGCTCGATCGGCGAGTGGCGGCAGAACCTGGCCAAGAGCTGGCGCAATTTCATGGCCGACTTCATCACCGTCCGCCGCCGCGACACCAGCGCCGAGCCGCTGCTGGCACCGAACCAGGACATCTACCTGCGCGAAAACATCCGTTCGCGCCTGCTGGTGGCCGCACAGGCCATCCCACGCCACCAGAACGAGACCTACAAGCAATCGCTGGAAACCGTCTCTACCTGGGTGCGCGCCTATTTCGACACCACCGATCCGGCGACCAAGGCTTTCCTGGAAGAGCTGGACAGCCTGAGCCAACAGTCGATCACGATGGACGTGCCGGATCAGCTGAAAAGCCAGCCGCTGCTGGAAAAAGTGATGCAGACCCGGGTACGCAACCTGATGACCCAGTCCCCTGCCGCTCACCAGGAGGGTTAAGCCATGTTACGCGTGCTATTTCTGTTCCTGGTGGTGATCGCCAGCGTGGTGCTCGGGCCGATGTTGGCCGGGCATCAGGGCTATGTGCTGATCCAGACCGACAACTACAATATTGAAACCAGCGTCACCGGCCTGGTGATCATGCTGGTGCTGCTGTTCGTGGTGCTGCTGGCGATCGAGTGGATCCTGCGCCGTCTCTTCCGTACCGGCGCCCGCACGCGCGGTTGGTTTATCGGCCGCAAGCGCTCCCGCGCGCGCCAGCAAACCAAAGCCGCACTGATCAAGCTGGCGGAAGGCGACTACAAGCAGGTTGAAAAGCTGATGACGCGCAACGCCGATCACGCCGAACAGCCGGTCGTGAACTACCTGCTGGCCGCCGAGGCCGCACAGCAACGCGGCGACGACTTCCGCACCAATCAGTATCTGGAGCGCGCCGCCGAGGCGGCCGACACCGATCAGCTGCCGGTGGATATCACCCGGGTTCGTATCCAGCTGGCGCAGGGCGAGAACCACGCCGCACGCCACGGCGTCGATCGCCTGCTGAACCAGGCGCCGCGTCATCCGGAAGTGCTGCGCCTGGCGGAACAGGCCTATCTGCGCACCGGCGCCTATGCGTCGCTGCTGGAAGTGCTGCCATCGATGCGTAAAATCGAACTCCACAGCGAAGAGCAGCTGCAGGCGTTGCAGCAACAGGCTTATATCGGGCTGATGAATCAGGCGATGGCGGACGAAGGCAGCGAAGGCCTGAAGCGCTGGTGGAAAGATCAGAGCCGCAAGACGCGTCACGAAGTGCCGCTGCAAATCGCCATGGTGGAGCACCTGATCGAATGCAACGACCACGAACTGGCGCAGGAGATTGTGCTCGACAGCCTGAAGCGCCAATACGACGAGCGCCTGGTGCTGTTGCTGCCGCGGCTGAAGTCCGGCAACCCCGAGCAGCTGGAAAGAGCGCTGCGTCAGCAGATGAAACAGCACGGCGCGACGCCGCTGTTGAACAGCACGCTGGGGCAGTTGCTGATGAAGCACGGCGAGTGGCAGCAGGCGGCCGACGCCTTGCGCGAAGCGCTGAAACAGCGCCCGGACGCCTACGACTACGCCTGGTTGGCCGATACGCTGGAGAAACTGCATCGTTCGGATGAAGCGGCGCAGATGCGGCGTGAGGGGCTGATGTTGACGCTGAAACAGAACGGCGGCGAATAACGCCCTGCCCGAGAGAGAAAAGCGCGGCCCCGATGCCGCGCTTTTTTTTTGCCCAATGGTGTTCTGCGGCGCAAAAAAAAACACTTGCCGCAGGGCAAGTGTATAAAGAAGCAATCAGGTCTAGGACAACAGGGGCGGTGCCTCACTCAACGTTCTGCCCTGAGCGTGATGACGGGTTAGTCATCGTTCTCGTGGGCGATAGGCACCCTAAATCGGCTCTGCGTCATTCCCAGGGTTTATGAAGCCTAAGGCGAACATAAGAAATGGAATGAGCATCTACGCAATAGATAATGCACTTGGCATGCCAACTCTTATATTGAGGCCATTCTTCTTAGAAGATGGCATTCAACACATTGAAATATATTTATTTTTTATTTCACCCTGCCTTTCCTGCCCTATGCCACTCCCTGGCATTCCTTGCCTGCGGCCGGTATGAGGATGTCGCCTTGAAACGACGGCTTAAACCAAAGCTATTTTTTTATTTTAAAATCAATGAATTATTTGTCTCAACCTGACGACAGCGCCGGATGCCGTTGTCGCTGAAAACCGACAGGCTGCAGGCAGGCACAAGGTGCCAATCCCCAGAGACGCAAAAAGCCCGCGCAGTGCTGCACGGGCTTGTCGATGTTCATCTCGCTGTGCGAGGCTCGAACCTCCTGCGGAGGTGCTCATCCTCATAAACTGCAGGCGTAAAAAAACCGACTTGCGTCGGTTTCTTTGAATGTGGTCGGCGAGAGAGGATTCGAACCTCCGACCCACTGGTCCCAAACCAGTTGCGCTACCAAGCTGCGCTACTCGCCGATTTGTGTTGCTCATACTACCCGATTTATCAGACTGCTGTCCATATAAATCTTATATTTATCAGTTATTTTGCGTGGTGCGAAGAGAGGGACTTGAACCCTCACGTCCGTAAGAACACTAACACCTGAAGCTAGCGCGTCTACCAATTCCGCCACCTTCGCACTGTCACAAAATACTGCTAAATCTTCACTTCGTTAGGAAGTGGGGTGGCTAATGGGACTCGAACCCACGACAACTGGAATCACAATCCAGGGCTCTACCAACTGAGCTATAGCCACCATTACTGCTACTTCTTACTCACGCGGTAATATTACCACCGCAGCTCCTGCGCACAAACTTAATGGCGCGCCCGACAGGATTCGAACCTGAGACCTCTGCCTCCGGAGGGCAGCGCTCTATCCAGCTGAGCTACGGGCGCGTAGCGCCGTTGCGGGAGGGGATACTACGGATTTACGCCAATCCTGTCTAGTGCTTTTTCGCAGAAATGTCGCGTTTGATTACGCTTTGCTCACTCCCGCGCACAAAAGCGCACTCCGTAGCCCCTTTTCACCGTTTATTGGCGCGTTTCTACCCGATTTTCAGCCGGATGATGTTTTTTGTGCATGCCGAAAGCGAAGTAGCACAGGCTGACGCCGGCCAAGAAAATCGCCCCGACCAGCAGGGAAATCCGCGTATCCGGGTTGATTCCCATGCCGACCAGCACGCAAATCAGAAAAGCGATGGTCAGATAGTTCACATACGGGAACATGATCGACTTAAAGCTGTGATTTTTGATCGCTTCCTTATGGGCGCGGCGGAAATAGAGTTGGCTTATCAGCACCACGAACCACGGCACCATGCCCGGCAGCACGCTGGCGCTGTAGACATAGACGAACACCTGTTCCGGATTCGGGATGATGTAGTTCAGCGCGGAACCCACCAACAGGCAGCCGATGGTGACGGCGATGCAGTTCACCGGCACGCCGCTGGCGGAAAGCTTGGTCAGCGCCGCCGGCAGCTGGCGGTTCTTGGCCAGGGCGTACAGCATGCGGCCGCCGCTGTACATGCCGCTGTTGCAGCCGGAGAGCGCGGCGGTCAACACCACGAAGTTGATGATGCCGGCGGCGGCAACGATGCCGATCTTGGCGAAGGTCAGCACAAACGGGCTGCCGGTGGTGCCGATGCCGTTCCACGGGAAGATGGTGACGATGACGAAGATCGCGCCGACATAGAAGATCAGGATGCGCCACAGGATATTGTTGATCGCGCGTTTCAGCGTTACCTGCGGGTTCTTGGCTTCCCCGGCGGTGATGCCCACCAGCTCCACCCCCTGATAGGACGCCACCACGATGCACAGCGCGAACAGGAAGCCTTTCCAACCGCCGGCAAAGAAGCCGCCGTGCGCCGTCAGATTGGCGAAACCGATAGGTTCACCGCCATTGCCGAAGCCGAAGAAGATCACCCCCAGCCCCACCAGAATCATCACGATGATGGTGGTCACCTTGATCATGGCGAACCAGAACTCCAGTTCACCGTACAGGCGCACCGCCGCCAGGTTGGCCAGCGCCACCATCGCCACGGCGATCAGCGCCGGCACCCACTGCGGTATTTCCGGGAACCAGAACTGCACATACACCCCGATGGCGGTGATCTCCGAAATGCCGACGGCAATCCACATAAACCAGTAGCCCCAGGCGGTCAGGTAACCGAAATAGGGATTCATGTACTTATGGGCGTAAACGGCAAACGACCCAGCAACCGGCTCGAGGAACAGCATTTCCCCCATCGAACGCATAATGAAGAACACGAACAGCCCGGCGATGATGTAAGCCAGCAGCACCGACGGCCCCGCCCACTTCAGCGTACTGGCCGAGCCCATAAACAGGCCCACGCCGATGGTGCCCCCCAGAGCGATAAGCTCGATGTGCCGGGCCTCAAGGCCCCGGTGTAGCCCTTGCGGTTTCTCTTTGTGTGCCATAAGTCCTCAATAATTTTTCTCGGGTTGTGTTTGCCTGCCGGCCGCTGCCGGTCGTTATTGTCATTATTAAAAGAATAAATCATCCCCTGCCGATCGGGTTGGCATCAACGGGTAGTCGGAGCGAAGTTACCGTGAGAAGAACGTCGTTCAGCGCTGTCGCATCAGGCTTCAGCGGCCAGGGATAATTTCCGGGCGGTATCGTTTCGCATTTCGCCGCTATAAGCAAACCGCAATTTAAAACTTTATGGAATAAATGCAGCGACGTTTAGGGCCGGGGGTTATAGATATGCGGGATAAATGCGCAAAAGCAGATTATTGGTACAGCAAACCGGAGCGGAACGGCACTTTCCGCCCCGGATGGGGGGTTACATTTTGCCGCTGTAGTAATAACCGACAAACTTCAACAGCTTCAACTGCCGACCGATGCGGCTGGGCTGGCTGAGCAGGCGGTAGAGCCATTCCAGACCGAGGTTCTGCCACACTTTGGGCGCCCGCTTCACATGGCCGGTAAACACGTCGTAGGTGCCCCCCACGCCCATATACAGCGCCTGCGGATGCACCTTGCGGCAGTCGCGCATCAGAATCTCCTGCTTCGGCGATCCCATCGCCACCGTCACGATAGCGGCGCCGCTGGCGCGAATGCGCTCGAACAGAACGTCTCGCTGATCCGGTTTGAAATAGCCGTCCTGGCTGCCCACCAGGTTGACGTTCCACTGGCTGCGCAGCTTCTGCTCGGTTTGCGCCAAGACCTCCGGCTTGCCACCGACCAGGAAGACCGGCGTGCCTTCACGGCCGGCGCGCTGCATCAAGGCTTCCCACAAATCGGCGCCCGCAACGCGCGACACCTCCGCCGCCGGGTATTTGCGGCGAATCGAACGCACCATGCTGATGCCGTCGGCGTACTTGAACTCCGCCTCATCCAGCAACGCATGCAGCGCCGGGTCCTCTTCCGCCTTCAGGATCTTTTCCGCGTTCATGGCTACCAACGTGCCCTGTTTTACCCGGCCGCCGTCGAACAAAAAGTCCATGCAGTGCGCCATATCGCGAAAGCCCCACAGGCTGAAACCGCGCAGCTCATACTGCGGCACCGAAATCTTTGCTTCCATCGTTCTCATTACCCTTACAAAAGACCGTTCGCCCGAGGCACAGACGCCAGCGCGCGAGCGCGCGTGACCCTGGCCCTGATCAGCCCGGCGGTATCGAACAGCCAATACAGCAACTTCGCCAGCACCAGACAGGCGCCGAAAATAATGCAGAAGAACACCACGCGCGACACGAACGAATCCACCCCTTCGCGCGCCAACACAATCATGTTGAACACCGCGCCAAAGCAGAACCCTTGCAGGATAGCCGCCTTATAACGGTTCGGTTCGGCCCTGCCCAACTCGTACAGCCAGTCGAACCACTTGATGATCATACCCACCAAAATCGCGCCGAGCGGAATAAACAGCGCGCCGCCCATCACCACCAGCGAACCGATCAGCGTCGGTGAAATCGCCAGCCCGGAATGGTTGTTCAGCACTTCCCAGGTGAAATAGTTGGCCGAGTTCAGCACCACGTCCGGCCGGCCCGGCCATAGCCAGGTCGGGATAAAGACGTAGAAATCACGCACGATCGGCGCCAGGCCCTGGAAATCGATCTTGTCGTAATTTTGCAGCAGCAGCGCCAGGTTTTCCCACGGCGAGAAGGTATCGCGGGTCAGGTAGAGGAAGGTATAAAACGCCTCCGCGCCGCTGACGTCCAGGCTGTAGCGCTTCAACGCCAGCCAGAACATGCCGACCACGCCGACTATGCCCGCCGCCGCCAGCATCCACAGCGTGATCCAGCCGCGCACGATGCCGATAAACAGGAACAGCGCAAAGGCAATGATGATGTTGGCGCGGGTGCCGCCGACGATCACGTAGGTCAGAATGCCGAACGCCACCGTCGCCACCAGGAACAAGAACCAGGCGCGCAGATCCTGCCGCAGGAAATAGACCACCAGCATCGCCGGAATGAAGAAGTAGAAGAACCGCTTGAGCGCCACGCCGGAAACGTCGCTGGAGAAGATCTGGCTGTAGGAATTGAGCTTGAACAGCAGGAAGCCATTCTGCATGAAGAACATCCCCACGGTGCCAATCGCCACCAGCGCCAGCAGCACCCAGGTAATATGGGTCTCGACCCGGTTCATGGTGAACAGCGCCGCACGCGGCTCTGTGCGGCGTTTACGCAGCCGCGTCTTGTAGGTGACATAATAGATGGCGTAAAACGCCGTCGCCGACAGCAGGGCGTACAGCAGAAACTCTACCGGCACCACCTCGACGTCAAACTGGAACACCAGCAGGCAGGTCAGCGGGAAGCCGAAATAAAACGTCAGCAAATACAGCAGCGAGAAAAAGACGTTGAAGTTAAAGCGCACGCGCCGAAACTCCTGGTAGGTCAGCGTCAGGATAAACGTCAGGCTGACCAGATAGACGACGAACAGGCCGCCGAATTGCGCCAACGTCATGAGCTCTCTCCCGCCGCCAGCGCCAGGGCTTGCCGCCAGCCGTCGACATAGTTCGGATTGAAGAAGGCGATCGCCTGTTTATCCACCGCCGCCAGCTGGCGCTGCGCTTCGCGCACCACCGCCTCGTCCAGCGAATCGCCGTAGAACAGCACCGGCAGGCGCTGTTCCGCCAAATCCTGCCAGAACGGGTTTTGCCGGCTGAGCACGAAAGGCACGCCGAACTGAATCAGCAGGCACAGGGTGCCAATACCCTGCTGGCGATTGAAAATGAAATAGCCGAGATCGCAGGCGCGCAGCATATTGAGGTAGTCCTCAAACGCCACCTGCTGCGTGAGCAGCTGCAGGTTTTTCTCGCCGAACAGCGGCAACCCGGCGGCGCGTACCTGCTCGATGTAAGCATCGTTGTCGGCCGGATAGCCCATCGGCAGGATCACGCGCACGTCGGCACCGAACTGTTGATGTATCGCCTGCAGCGCTTCGATATGTCGATTGCTGCGATCGCCGGAATTGCCCACCAGAATCGTCATTGGCCCGGCCAGGTTTTTCTCGACGTGAACGTCGGTCAGCGCCGGATCCATACGGGTCGGGAAGTACAGCAGCGAAGCCGGCACCCGCGCATGGCGCTGCTGATAGTGAATCACGTCGCCGCGGGTGGCGAACACGTTCCCCACTCGCCCCTGTGCAATACGGCGCAGCAGATAGAACAGCCGGAATTTCCAACTGGTAGCGTCTTCATACAGATCGGCGCCCCAGATATGCCAACTGACCTGACGCGCCTTGATCTTGCCGCTCAGCAGCGCCAGCCACAGCCCCGGATTGAACTGGCCGTGCAGGAAGAAGCGCGCATCGCGATCGGCCTGCGCGCGGGCGATCACCGCTGCCGCCAGGCTTTTCTTGTCCGCGTAAGGCTCAATGTTCAGGGCAGGGAAATCCCCCAGTGCCGCCACATCCCTGGCCGCCACCATAAAATGCCGCGTCTGCTCAGCCGGCAGACGCGGCGCCAGCACGTCGTTGAAGAAGCGCAGCACCGTCTGGTTATGATGCGGGATATCGGATCCCAGAACGTGAATCAGTGTGGTCATACTCGTCTACGATAAATAAGAAACACGCAGCTACAGAGCGTGAAATACACGATGTAGGTTGCCATATAGGCCTGAGCCGCCCCCAGCGCGCCATGCAGCGGGATAAGCCAGTGCGAGAACAGCGTCAGCAGCAGAAACTGGCTGACTTCCGTCAGGATATAAAAACGCAGCGACGCTTTGGCGATCACCAGATAGCCGAACACATAAGCCCCGACTTTCAGCACGTCGCCCACCAACTGCCAGGCGAACAGATCGCGCATGGCGACGAATTTGTCCGAGAACAACAGCCAAATGGCGAAATCGCGCAACACCCAAACCGTAAAGCTCGCCGCCGCTACCGCCGGCAGCACAAATTTCAGCGAACGCACGATCTCTCGTGAGATGGCGCCCTTATCCGTCAGCCGCGACAGCGTCGGCAGCAGATAGACGGTAAACGAGGCGGTGATAAACTGCAGATAGGCATCGGAAATGCTGCTGACGCCCTGCCAAATCCCCACCTCATCCCAACCGTAATGGGCGGCCAGCAGGTTACGCATCATCACGTAAGCCACCGGCAGCGTCACCGAGGTGATCAACGCCATGAGGGTGAATTTGCCGAGGTTGCCGGCCACCAGCTTGTCCCAGCGCGGCGCCAGATAACGCAGCGGCAGCGTTTTACGCCGCCACAGCATCAGCCCGGCCGGCAACACCACCAGCGCCGGCACCAACGCCAGCCCCGCCAGCGCGCCTTCATAGCCGCCCAGCTTGAAACACAGGTAATAAGCCACCACGCCAATCAGGCTGCCGCCGATCACCGCCAGCGCATTGCCCATCGCGTCGCGATAGCCTTTCAGCACCGCCATAAACAGGTTGGCGTAGGCGATGCCCATCTGGATGAAGGCCACGGCACGCACCACGCCGACGTAATCGGCATGCCCGAACAGCCCGATGCTGATAGGCTCGGCGGCAAACAGAAACACCAGCGCCAGCAGGGTCGAAAAACCCAGTACGATGCTTGACGCGGTGCCGACCGCCAGCCGCAGACGCTGCGGATCCTGGTGGTGCTCCGCCACATACTTGGTGACGCCGTTAAAAATGCCCGCGCCGGACAGCACGCCCAGCACGGTGATCAACTGGCGAAAGTTACCCGCCTGCCCCACCCCGCTGGGGCCAAATGCCACCGCCAGCAGTTTCACCACCAACAGCCCCACCCCGATTTTGATCAGCGTGGAGCCGGCAGTCCATATCGACGCTTTTGCCAACGACATATCAGGCGAAGAAGCTCAGAATGGTATTGATTACCGTACGCTGATTGACATCGGACATATTGTAGAACAGCGGCAAGCGCACCAGGCGCGCGCTTTCCTGCGTGGTGTAACGGTCTTCGCCGGCAAAGCGACCGAACTGTTCGCCGGCCGGGCAGTCATGCAGCGGGATATAGTGGAACACCGCCATGATTTCGGCTTCCTTCAGGTAGTCGATAAAAGCGGTGCGGTCGTCGATATCGCGCAGTTTGATGTAGAACATGTGCGCGTTGTGCACACACTCTGCCGGCACGCTCGGCAGTTCGATGCGGCCGGCCTTCGCCAGCGGCAAGAAGCTGTCATAGTACTTCTGCCACAGCGCCAAACGGCGCAGGTTGATGCGTTCCGCCACTTCCAGCTGGCCCCACAGGTAGGCGGCCTGCAGATCAGACATCAGATAGCTGGAGCCGATGTCGCGCCAGGTGTATTTGTCCACCTGACCGCGGAAGAACTGACTGCGGTTGGTGCCCTTCTCGCGGATCACTTCCGCCCGATCGACCAGGGCCGGATCGTTCACCAGCGTCGCACCACCTTCGCCACCGGCGGTGTAGTTTTTGGTTTCATGGAAGCTGAAGCAGCCGATATGGCCAATGGTGCCCAATGCCTTGCCTTTATAGGACGACATCACGCCCTGCGCGGCGTCTTCCACCACGAACAGGTTATATTTCTTCGCCAGCGCCATGATGGTATCCATCTCGCAGGCAACGCCGGCGTAATGCACCGGCACGATCGCGCGGGTTTTATCGGTGATCGCCGCTTCGATTTTGGTTTCATCGATGTTCATGGTGTCCGGGCGCAGATCGACGAACACCACTTTGGCGCCACGCAGCACAAAAGCGTTGGCGGTTGAAACGAAGGTAAAGCTCGGCATGATCACTTCATCACCCGGCTGAATATCCAGCAGGATGGCGGCCATTTCCAGCGACGCGGTGCAGGAAGGCGTCAGCAACACTTTCGCGCTGCCGAAACGCTGTTCCATCCACTGCTGGCAGCGTCGGGTAAAGCCGCCGTCGCCGCACAACTTGCCGCTGCCCATGGCAGCCTGCATATATTCCAGTTCAGTGCCAACAACCGGTGGAGCGTTAAATGGAATCATGTCTACCTCTGTATAACCAGTATGCGGTGCTTTCAATCACGGCACCCTGTCGTTGATAGAGTCGTAATGCGGCGGTATTGCCTGCCTGGGTTGCCACCCGCAGACGCTGCATGCCCTGACGCCGACAGTCGGCGATCGCCGCCGCCATCAGCCTGGAGCCAATGCCGCGGCCGGATGCGCCGGGAAAAGCCGCCAGCAGGCCGATGCGCGTTTCCCGCTCGCCCAGATTACGCAGGCTGACGAATCCCTCTGGCTGCCCCTGTTCGTCCAGCGCCAACAGACACTGGTGATCGAAGGCGCCCAGAACGGCCTTTTCGATCCACAAGGCATAAAACCGGCCGCTGTCATCAGGTTGATACCAGGGCGCACGAAAGCGGCTGACGGTGAACGCCTGAGCCGCCGCGGCGCGCAATGCCGGGATATCGGCCTCGGTCGCCAGACGGGAAGGCTGAGCACCGCCGCCGGGCTCACCCGCTCGGCCGCTCTCGAGATCCAGAACCAAATCGACCTCGCCCTCAGCCAGGCGGAATCCCAAATCTGCCAGGCCATCCGCCAACGCCAGATGCTGAGCGGGGATTTTTGCCTGTACCAGGGCGTAAGCCGCCAAATCGGCCTCGGCAAGCGCCGGGGCCGAAGGGGAGAAGCTGAGTTTCGCGCTGTCCAGCGCGAAAAACTCGCTTTCCCACGGCAAAGGCTCAATAGTGGCGTGGACGTACATGCAACAGATCCGACAAATACTTGCCGTAGCCGGTTTTGGACAACGAGTTGGCGGCGCGTTTCAGCCCCTTGTCATCCAGCCAGCCATTGCGCCAGGCGATCTCTTCCAGACAGGCGATTTTAAAGCCCTGACGCTTTTCTACCGTCTGCACAAAGCTGCTGGCTTCCAGCAGGCTGTCGTGGGTGCCGGTGTCCAGCCAGGCGAAACCACGCCCCAGCAGCTCGACGGTCAGTTCACCGCGCTCCAGATACATCTGGTTGATGCTGGTAATTTCCAGCTCGCCGCGCTCGGAAGGCTTCACCTGCTTGGCGAACTCCACCACCTGGCTATCGTAGAAGTACAGGCCGGTCACCGCCCAATCGGATTTCGGTTTCTTCGGCTTTTCTTCGATCGACAGCGCGCGGAAATTGTCGTCAAACTCCACCACGCCAAAGCGTTCAGGATCCATGACCTGATAACCGAACACGGTGGCACCTTCGGTGCGGGCCGCCACGGCTTTTAATTTCGGGCTGAAGGACTGGCCGAAGAAAATGTTATCCCCCAACACCAGGCAGCAAGAGTCGCCGTTGATAAACTCCTCGCCGATCAGGAACGCCTGCGCCAGGCCTTCCGGCTTAGGTTGCTCGGCGTAGCTGAGGTTGACGCCGAACTGCTCGCCGTTACCCAACAAACGTTCGAAGGACGGCAAATCTTCCGGGGTCGAAATGATCAAAACATCACGGATCCCCGCCAGCATCAGCACCGACAACGGATAATAGATCATCGGTTTGTCGTAGATCGGCAGCAGTTGCTTGGACACACCACGAGTAATCGGATGCAGACGCGTGCCGGAACCGCCGGCCAGAATAATACCTTTCATACTTACTCCAAAAACCGCCCTACCGCCGCAAAGCGGCACTGCGTTAAATTAATCTGACAACCCCAAACGCTCACCGGTATAAGAACCGTCTTGCACGCGGCGCCACCAGGTTTCGTTAGCCAAATACCAGGCTACCGTCTTGCGAATGCCGCTTTCGAACGTCTCCTGCGGCCGCCAGCCCAACTCACGATCGATTTTGCCGGCATCGATGGCGTAACGCATGTCGTGGCCCGGACGATCCTTGACGTAAGTGATCAGATCGCGGTAGTTCGCCACGCCCTGTGGCTTGTTCGGCGCCAGCTCTTCCAGCAGTTCGCAGATGGTCTGCACCACTTCGATATTCTTGCGCTCATTATGGCCGCCGATATTGTAAGTTTCGCCTACCACCCCTTCGGTCACGACCTGATAGAGCGCACGGGCGTGATCTTCGACATACAGCCAGTCGCGCACCTGCGCGCCGTTGCCGTATACCGGCAGCGGTTTGCCGGCTACCGCGTTCAGGATCACCAGCGGGATCAGCTTCTCAGGGAAGTGATAAGGGCCGTAGTTGTTCGAACAGTTGGTCACGATGGTCGGCAAACCGTAGGTGCGCAGCCAGGCGCGCACCAGATGATCGCTCGATGCCTTGGAAGCGGAATACGGGCTGCTCGGCGCATACGGCGTGGTTTCGGTGAACAGATCGTCGGTGCCGTGCAGATCGCCATACACTTCGTCGGTGGAGATATGATGGAAGCGGAAAGCCTGCTTCTTCTCCGCCGCCAGCGGCTGCCAGTAGTGGCGCGCCGCCTCCAGCAGGGTGTAGGTGCCAACCACGTTGGTCTCGATAAAGGCCGCCGGGCCGTCGATAGAACGATCGACGTGGCTTTCAGCCGCCAGGTGCATCACTACGTCCGGCTGATACTGGGCGAACACCCGATCCAGCTCGGCACGATCGCAGATATCGACCTGTTCGAAAGCATAGCGATCGCTCTCGGCCACCACCGCCAGGGACTCGAGATTACCGGCATAGGTCAGCTTATCCACCACTACCACGCTGTCGCCGGTAGCCTCAATGATGTGCCGCACGACTGCGGAGCCAATAAAACCGGCACCACCGGTAACTAAAATACGTTTCAACGCCATACTCCTTTGGTATCAATAACCCATGTTTGTTTTACATCTTCCGGCCGAATGGCCTTGAACTGCTGGTGATCGACCAACATCACGATGACGTCGGCCTGTTGCAACGCGTCGGCAACGGACTTCAACGCCACATGGCCCGCCAGCGATGCCGGCAACTGTTCGACGTTCGGTTCTACCGCCAGCGTTTCGCCAACGTGCCATTCGGCGATCAGGTGTGCCACTTCCACCGCCGGGCTTTCACGCAGATCGTCGATATTCGGCTTGAAGGCCAGACCGAAGCAGGCGATTTTCACCTCGGACGCACGCTTGTCGGTGGCGGCCAGGCAATCGGCCACCGCCGCTTTCACACGGTCAACCACCCACAGCGGTTTGCCGTCGTTCACCAGACGCGCGGTGTGGATCAAGCGCGACTGCTGCGGGTTCTGCGCCACGATAAACCACGGATCGACGGCGATGCAGTGGCCGCCGACGCCCGGCCCCGGCTGCAGAATATTCACCCGCGGGTGACGATTCGCCAGGCGAATCAGCTCCCAGACGTTGATCCCCTGTTCGGCGCAAATCAACGACAGCTCGTTGGCGAACGCGATGTTCACGTCGCGGAAGCTGTTTTCCGTCAGCTTGCACATCTCGGCGGTGCGCGAGTTGGTGATCACGCATTCCCCCTCGAGGAAAATCTTGTACAGCGCGCTGGCACGCGCCGAGCACGCCGGCGTCATACCGCCGATCACGCGGTCGTTTTGAATCAGTTCCACCATCACCTGGCCCGGCAACACGCGCTCCGGGCAGTAGGCGATATTCACGTCCGCCGCTTCGCCCGCTTGCTGCGGGAAGCTGAGATCGCTGCGCGCCTGCGCCAGCCATTCTGCCATCTGTTCGGTGGCGCCCACCGGCGAGGTGGACTCGAGGATCACCAGATCGCCTTTTTTCAGCACCGGCGCCAGCGATTTCGCCGCTGCCTCGACATAGGCCAGATCCGGCTCATGGTCGCCCTTGAACGGCGTAGGCACCGCGATCAGGAACGCGTCTGCCGCCAGTGGCTTGGTCACCGCCCGCAGGAAACCGCCCTCGACGGCGTCCTTGACCACTTTGTCCAGATCCGGCTCGACGATGTGGATCGCACCACGGTTAATGGTATCTACAGCGTGTTGGTTAACATCTACGCCCACCACTTTTTTCTTGCGGGAAGCAAACGCTGCCGCGGTTGGCAAGCCGATATAGCCCAGGCCGATAACCGAAATCGTGTCAAAACTCATAGTGTCACCTGATGATTCTTCAAAGCTTCGAGAATACGCTGACAGGCATGCCCGTCACCGTATGGGTTGTGCGCCCGACTCATCGCATGATATTCGCTTTCGTCCGTCAGCAGCCGGGTCACCGCTTCAACAATTTTGGCGACATCGGTGCCCACCAAACGCACCGTGCCTGCATCTACCGCCTCCGGGCGCTCCGTGGTATCGCGCATCACCAGCACCGGCTTGCCTAACGATGGCGCCTCTTCCTGAATGCCGCCGGAATCGGTGAGGATCATGTACGCATTGCTCATCAGATAGACAAACGGCAAATAATCCTGCGGCTCGATCAGCATGACGTTGTCGATGCCTTTCAATATGCGGTTCACCGGCTCACTGACGTTCGGATTGAGATGCACCGGATACACCACTTGCACTTCCGGGTGGCTACGGGCGATTTCCGCCAGCGCGCTGCAAATTCGCTCAAAACCGCCGCCGAAACTTTCACGGCGATGGCCGGTGACCAGAATCAGCTTCTTGCTGGCCTCGAGGAACGGGTAACGCTGCGCCAGGCCAGCCTGCAGTGCGGCATCGCTCATCACGCGATCGCGCACCCAGAACAGCGCGTCGATCACCGTGTTACCGGTCACGAAAATACGGTTGTCCGGCAACAGCTCGCGCAGCAGGTTCTGGCGCGAGTTCTCGGTCGGCGCAAAGTGGTACATCGCCAAATGGCCGGTCAGTTTGCGGTTGGCCTCTTCCGGCCAGGGAGAATACAGATTGCCGGTGCGCAGCCCGGCCTCGACATGCCCGACGGGAATACGTTGATAGAACGCCGCCAGACTGGTCGCCAGCGTGGTGGTGGTATCGCCGTGCACCAGCACCACGTCCGGTTTGAAGTCTTCCAGCACCCCTTTCAGCCCTTCCAGGATGCGGCAGGTGATCTCCGTCAGCCCCTGGCCGGGTTTCATGATGTTCAGGTCGTAATCCGGCGTTATCTCAAATAACCGCAAGACCTGATCCAACATCTCGCGATGCTGTGCCGTTACGCAGACTCTTGCGTCAAAGGCCTCATCCTGGGCCAATGCATGTACCAGCGGCGCCATTTTAATGGCTTCAGGCCTGGTGCCGAAAACAGTCAACACTTTCACAGCGAATCTCTTTTGGTCGGTTAATCGCAGGCCCCGCCTGCGAATGGGGCGCTCACGCGCCCTGCATCAGATTATTATATTATTTTTCACTACGCGGCCGACGCGCCAAGGCAACCCCTGCGCCAACCAAAGCGCCCATCGCGCCCCACAAAATCAGCCAGAATACCCGGCGTGGGCTGTCGCGCTTTACCGGCTCTTCCGGCGTACGCAAATAGCGATAGGTCTGGAACTTTTCATCCAACGTCGGGCCAACGTTCAGCGTCGCCAGCATCGCGCGATTCTGATCGTAATCCAGATCGTAGGCCGGGCCGGAAGCCTGCAAGCCTTCCAGGCGCGCCTGCAGCATTGGCCGGCCCAGCAGGAACAGATCCGAATCCGGCAGCTGCTCGGCCGGGGTATCGGTTTGCGTGCGGCTGATCCCCTGACTCTCGGCGATCTTCAGCGCCTGCTGCGTGGTGTTCAACTCGCGCTTGTAAACCGACTCCGCTACCGCTTCCTGGCGCTTGACCTGCGCCTTCATCGAGGTGGTGCGAGCGGCCCACGCCCCCTGAATCTCTTCGTTCAGGTGCAGAGCGGCGCGGTGACTGGCGAAGGCCACGTATTGACGCAGCAGGCGGTTGGCGTCCGCGGCGGTTTCCGCCGTCAGCTTCACGCCGTCGTTCGGTACCTTCTTGTCGTCGCGCGGCGTGAACAGGATGTTGTTGATCAGCTCGTCGAGCAACGCCGCGTCGGCGCGGGCATCCCCTTCCTGACGCTGTTTGTAGTAATCGCTCTGCAGCCAGAAATCGCGGCGCGTATCGTAAGCCGCCAGCTGCATGATGAACTCATTGTACGCTTCATCCGCGATGCCCGGCTGCTCGCCGGCCGTCGCCGGCAGCGTGCGCACGTCCAGATTACGCAGGAACTGCTGCTGCGAGTAGTAACCGCCCAACGCATTCACCGTCGGTCTGTCGGTGATCGCGGTGGCGCTCCACTCTTGCTTAACCAGGTAAGAGACGATCAGCGCGACCGCCGCGAACAGCACCGCAATGCCGATAATCCACGGTTTTCCGCGCCACAGGGTGCAGCACAGGCCGCGGATATCGAGTTCGTTATCCACCGCCGGGGTATGCTTGTCAGACGTTGTTTCTGGATTCATCACAGCCAAAAAGCCTCAGGTCTCTGGTTAAGATACTTGCTTGTTATCGCCCGAACGCCGCAGGCGGCGTTTGATACGCTTAATGTACCGCGCAACCCGCCAGGCGCGCTTGATGCAGTAACCGTACAGGAAGAAAGCAAGCAAGAATAATGCCAACATAACCCACTCAGGGATAAAAGTCAGGCGCTCGCCGATCACGCCCACCGCCGCCAGCAACGCGGCCGCCAGGGTTATCAGCACGAAAGCCTGGCGCGGCGTAAAGCCGGCGCGCATGATCAGGTGGTGAATATGCTGACGATCGGGAGAGAAGGGGCTCATCCCCTTGCGTAAACGACGATACATGATCGCTATCATGTCCATCAGCGGAATAGCGATGATCCACAGCGCGGTCACCGGGTTGATCGAGTGCACCTTTCCCTGCGAGCTTTGCAGCAGCAGCCAAATGGCGGTAAAGCCGATCAGGGTGCTGCCGGCGTCCCCCATGAACACCTTATAACGGCGGCCGAGGATGCCGAGGTTGAGCAAAATATAGGGAACGATGGCGGCGATCATCGCAAAGCACCAGAATGCCAGCTCGTCATGGCCGCTCAGGTACAGCAGCAGACCCAGCGCGCCAAAGGAGACGCACGACAACCCGCCCAGCAGGCCATCGATGCCGTCGACCATATTGAAGGCATTGATCGCCGCCCATACCGCGAACAAGGTGACCAGATAGCCGAACGGCCCCAGCAGCATCTCCCAGTCGCCCAACACGTGGCCGAAGCTGCGCAGATACAGGCCGGCGAACACCATCATGGCGATGCCCACCAGCGCTTGCACCAGGGCGCGGATTTTAACGCTGATGTCGAAACGATCGTCAAGTGCGCCCACAAACACCAGAATACCGGCGCAGGTGAGATAAAGCCTGGCGTGCGCGATGGGTTGTTCCGAAATCCAAAACGCGAAGCACAAGCCGGCGTAAACGGAAATACCGCCGACCAGGGGAATCAGCCCCTGATGGCGTTTGCGATAATTGGGTTTATCTACCAGACCAATACGTTTTGCCGCCTTGCGGGCAACAAAGAGAAAAGCCAAAGAAAACAGGAAAACAAATAGAATTTCAGTACTCATAGTGAGTAAGTTCACAGTTAACAGATCTCTGTAGAAGATAGGGCAGCTTACCACGGGCAATGACTTGTGCCATCGGCCCCCGCTACCTTTCGGTCATTTCCTATGACAACGGTGATTCATGCCTATTTTCATCGCTTCGGCTGACAAAACGACAGCAACAAAGCCGATCGGTGCATAGCCGACCGACAAACAAGATGAATTCTCAATAACTCGAGGAAACAACTTACTTTTCCATTACTGCTACTTATCGTATCCGCCAAAAGCAAAAAACGCCACGACTAGGCGTGGCGTTCAGCAAATTTTTTAACGAATTATGAGCGTTTCATCATATCGAAGAATTCATCGTTGGTTTTAGTCATCGCCAACTTATTAATGAGGAACTCCATCGCGTCAATTTCACCCATCGGGTGAATGATTTTACGCAGGATCCACATTTTTTGCAGCTCTTCGGAGGTGGTGAGCAGCTCTTCTTTACGGGTACCGGAGCGGTTGTAATCGATCGCAGGGAATACGCGTTTCTCGGCGATTTTACGCGCCAGATGCAATTCCATGTTGCCGGTACCTTTAAATTCTTCGTAGATCACTTCGTCCATCTTCGAGCCGGTATCAACCAGCGCGGTCGCGATGATGGTCAGGCTACCGCCCTCTTCCACGTTACGCGCCGCACCGAAGAAGCGCTTCGGACGATGCAGGGCGTTGGCGTCCACACCACCGGTCAGCACCTTGCCCGAGGCCGGTACCACGGTGTTGTAAGCGCGCGCCAGACGGGTGATGGAGTCGAGCAGAATGATGACGTCCTTCTTATGCTCAACCAGGCGCTTGGCCTTCTCGATCACCATTTCGGCCACTTGCACGTGGCGCGAAGCCGGTTCGTCGAAGGTCGATGCGATCACTTCGCCTTTTACCAGACGCTGCATCTCGGTCACTTCTTCCGGACGTTCGTCGATCAGCAGCACCATCAGCACACAGTCTGGGTGGTTGTAGGCGATGCTCTGCGCGATGTTCTGCAGCAGCATGGTTTTACCGGCTTTCGGCGGTGCCACGATCAGGCCACGCTGGCCGCGGCCAATTGGCGCCGCCAGATCCAGCACGCGCGCCGTCAGGTCTTCGGTCGAACCGTTACCGCGCTCCATCCGCAGGCGGGAATTGGCGTGCAGCGGCGTCAAGTTCTCGAACAGGATCTTGCTGCGGGCGTTTTCCGGCTTGTCGTAGTTGACTTCGTTGACTTTCAACAGGGCAAAATAGCGCTCGCCTTCTTTTGGCGGACGAATCTTACCGGAAATGGTGTCACCTGTGCGGAGGTTGAAGCGGCGGATTTGACTAGGGGATACGTAGATGTCGTCGGGACCGGCGAGGTAGGAACTGTCTCCAGAGCGGAGGAAACCGAATCCATCCTGCAATATCTCGAGCACGCCGTCGCCGAAGATATCTTCTCCGCTTTTCGCATGTTGCTTGAGAATGGAGAAGATAATGTCCTGCTTGCGCATGCGGGCAAGGTTTTCCAGCCCCATATTTTCGCCGAGAGTAATCAGCTCAGAAACCGGCGTATTCTTTAATTCGGTAAGATTCATAGTGGTGGGTTCTTAAACTCGGGGTATGTCTCGAACTTGTATCGTGAATGGTATGGCAGCGAGATGCGTGCCTGTTTACTGGACGTTCGATCACCGGGCGCAGAGCCGTCGCGGTAAGAAATGGCTTACATCGGGCGCACGCATTGACGGTTGAAGATCGAAGGTACCTTTAAAATGATTTTTGCAAAACCGTTTGATTGCCAAAACACGGGCTGAGTTCAGTTTACTTTCAACGCCAGTGGTTCGACACAGAGTATAGCTTTAGATTCAAACTCTTTAGATTTAAAACTTCGGGCAAGTTCTATATGCAGTGTGGTTAAACTTAACACGCTTCTTGGCAGGCGTCTAGCGGTGAATTGAACATCACCGCCAGGCGCCTGATACTGGGCTTCCCGCCCGATTACAGATTCGCGTTCAGGAAATCTTTGAGCTGACCTTTGGACAACGCGCCAACCTTGGTCGCGGCCACTTCACCGTTCTTGAACAGCAACAGCGTAGGGATGCCACGGATACCGTACTTAGGCGCGGTAGCCGGGTTCTGATCGATATTCAGCTTGGTGATGGTCAGTTTGCCTTCGAACTCTTCGGCAATCTCATCCAGAATCGGAGCAATCATCTTGCACGGCCCACACCATTCAGCCCAGAAATCGACCAGGATCGGCCCTTCCGCTTTCAGCACATCGGCTTCGAAGCTGCTGTCAGTCAGGTGAATAATTTTATCGCTCATGTTCTACTCCACAGGATTATGTCTACCTTGTTGGTGTAGCATTAACCAACTCAAGGTGATTTTATTGCACCGCGTTTATTTCAACGGATGTGCTTTCGTAAAGCAATAGTTAGCTGATATTCTACCACACTATGAGCAAAACACACTTGACCGAACAGAAGTTTTCCGACTTCGCCCTGCACCCGTTAGTCCTTGAAGCCCTTGAGAAAAAAGGGTTTCACAATTGCACGCCCATCCAGGCGTTAGCATTGCCGCTCACGCTCTCCGGGCGTGACGTCGCAGGTCAGGCGCAAACCGGTACCGGAAAGACGCTGGCGTTTTTGGCGTCTACTTTTCACTATTTGCTGACTCACCCGGCGAAACAGGATCGCCAGACCAATCAGCCGCGCGCCTTGATCATGGCGCCTACGCGTGAACTGGCGGTGCAAATCCACTCCGATGCCGAAGCGCTCTCCCAGAGCACCGGCCTGAAACTGGGCCTGGCCTACGGCGGCGACGGCTACGACAAACAGCTGAAAGTGCTGGAAAGCGGCGTGGACATTCTGATTGGCACCACCGGCCGTTTAATCGATTACACCAAACAGAACTATGTCGATCTCGGCGCGATGCAGGTTGTCGTGCTGGATGAAGCCGATCGCATGTACGATCTCGGCTTTATCAAAGACATCCGTTGGCTGTTCCGCCGCATGCCTGCGGCCGATCAACGCCTGAACATGCTGTTCTCCGCCACCCTGTCCTATCGCGTACGCGAGCTGGCCTTCGAGCAGATGAACAACGCCGAATATGTTGAAGTGGAACCGGAACAGAAAACCGGCCACCGCATTAAAGAAGAGCTGTTCTACCCGTCCAACGAAGAAAAAATGCGCCTGCTGCAGACGCTGATCGAAGAAGAGTGGCCGGATCGCGCCATCATCTTCGCCAACACCAAGCACCGCTGCGAAGACATCTGGGGCCACCTGGCCGCCGACGGTCACCGCGTGGGCCTGCTGACCGGCGACGTGGCGCAGAAAAAACGTCTGCGCATTCTCGACGACTTCACCAAGGGCAACCTTGATATCCTGGTCGCCACCGACGTCGCCGCACGCGGTCTGCACATCCCGTCCGTCACGCACGTCTTCAACTACGATCTGCCTGACGACTGTGAAGACTATGTGCACCGCATCGGCCGTACCGGCCGCGCAGGCGCCAGCGGCCACTCCATCAGCCTGGCGTGCGAAGAGTACGCGCTCAACCTGCCGGCGATCGAGACCTATATCGACCACAGCATTCCGGTGAGCAAGTACAACAGCGATGCGCTGCTGACCGATCTGCCGGCGCCGAAGCGCCTGTCGCGTCCGCGCGGCGGCAACGGCCCACGCCGCAACTCCGCGCCTCGTCGCGGCGGCGCGCCGCGCAACAACCGTAAACGTCCGGGCTGATCGCCATGCTCAGTTCCAGCACGCTTTATGCTGCCATCGATCTCGGTTCCAACAGCTTCCATATGTTGGTGGTGCGCGAGGTAGCTGGCAGCATTCAGACGCTGGCGCGGATCAAGCGCAAGGTGCGCCTGGCGGCCGGGCTGGATCAGAACAATCACCTGTCGCATGAGGCCATGCAACGCGGCTGGCAATGTCTGCGGCTGTTCTCCGAACGCCTGCAGGACATTCCGCGCGATCAGATCCGCGTCGTCGCCACCGCCACGCTGCGCCTGGCGTCCAACGCCGATGAATTCCTGCAGGCGGCCGAGCACATTCTCGGCTGCCCGGTGCAGGTGATCAGCGGCGAAGAAGAGGCGCGGCTGATTTATCACGGCGTCGCGCATACCACCGGCGGGCCGGATCGGCGGCTGGTCGTCGACATCGGCGGCGGCAGCACCGAGCTGGTCACCGGCACCGGCGCACAGGCGTCTCAGCTGTACAGCCTGTCGATGGGCTGCGTCACCTGGCTGGAACGCTATTTCAGCGATCGCAACCTCGGGCAAGAAAACTTCGAGCGCGCCGAGCAGGCCGCGCGCGACATGGTGCGGCCGATCGCACCGCAGCTGCGCCAGCAAGGCTGGCAGATCTGCGTCGGCGCCTCCGGCACCGTGCAGGCACTGCAAGAGATCATGGTGGCGCAAGGCATGGACGAGCGCATCACCCTGGCCAAACTACGCCAGCTGAAACAGCGCGCTATTCAGTGCGGCAAGCTCGAAGAGCTGGAAATCGAAGGGTTGACGCTGGAGCGCGCGTTGGTGTTCCCGAGCGGCCTGTCCATTCTGCTGGCCATCTTCCAGGAGTTGGGCATCGAGAGCATGATGCTGGCCGGCGGGGCACTGCGCGAAGGCCTGGTTTACGGCATGCTGCATTTGCCGGTGGAGCAGGATATTCGCATCCGCACCATTCGCAACCTGCAACGCCGTTATCTGATCGACACCGAGCAGGCCGAACGCGTCAGCCAACTCGCCGCCAACTTCTCGCAGCAGGTCGCCAACGAGTGGCAGCTGGATGCGCGATGTCGCGAGCTGTTGCACAGCGCCTGTCTGATCCACGAACTTGGCCTCAGCGTCGATTTCAAGCAGGCGCCGCAACACGCCGCCTACCTGATCCGCCACCTGGATTTACCCGGCTTTACCCCGGCGCAGAAAAAACTGCTGGCCACCCTGCTGCAAAACCAGAGCAACACCCTCGATCTGTCGCTGTTGAATCAGCAAAATGCGCTACAGCCACGCACTGCGCAGCGTCTGTGCCGCATTTTGCGCCTGGCGATCATCTTCGCCAGCCGCCGCCGCGATGACACGCTGCCGGCGGTGCGGTTGCGCGCCAATCAGGACGATGAACTGACGGTGATCTTGCCGCCGGGTTGGCTGGAACAGCATCCGCTGCGCGCCGAGGCGCTGGAGCAGGAAAGCCACTGGCAGAGCTACGTCCACTGGACGCTGCGGTTGGAAGAACAGCGTTGACATGACCAGGGCGCGATGAGCGCCCTGTCTTTTTAATTCCCGCCTTTTAATTCCCGCCTTTGGCCTTGGCCAGCTGGGCGCGGATATTGGCCAGATGACTCTGCCCCTTCTGCATCCGCTCCTGCGGGCTCACCACTTTGCGCTCGGTTTCCCACGCCAGATCGTCCTGCGGCAGCTCCAGCAGGAAGCGGCTCGGCTCAGGCCGCACCAGCTCGCCGTACTGACGGCGCTCACGGCACAGGGTGAAGATCAGCTCCTTTTGCGCGCGGGTGATGCCCACATAGGCCAGGCGGCGCTCTTCATCGACATTGTCTTCATCGATGCTGCTCTGGTGCGGCAGCAACCCCTCTTCCATACCGACCAGGAACACGTAGGGGAACTCCAGCCCCTTCGAGGCGTGCAGCGTCATCAGCTGCACCTGATCCAGCTCTTCTTCGCTTTCGCCGCGCTCCATCATGTCGCGCAGGGTGAAGCGCGTCACCACCTGGGTCAGCGTCATTGGCTCGTCCAGATCGTTGCCTTCCAGCATCTCCGTCATCCAGCCGAACAGCGTATTGACGTTCTTCATCCGCATTTCGGCAGCCTTCGGGCTGGTCGAGGTTTCAAACAGCCAGCTCTCATAATCCACGCCGCGGATCAAATCACGCACCGCCGCTATCGGCTCGCGCTCCGCCTGCTGGGCGATGCCGCCCAGCCAATGGGTGAAACGCTGCAATGACTCCAGCCCGCGCCCGGTCAAGTGCTGGCTCAGCCCCAGATCGAAACTGGCGTGAAACAAACTTTTGTTGCGCTGGTTGGCCCACTCCCCGAGCTTCTGCAGCGTCGCCGGGCCGATCTCGCGCTTGGGGGTATTGACGATGCGCAGGAAAGCGCTGTCGTCATCCGGGTTGGTGAGCACGCGCAGGTAGGCCAGCAGGTCCTTGATCTCGGGACGCGAGAAGAACGACGTGCCGCCGGAAATCTTGTACGGGATGCGGTTCTGCATCAGCATCTTTTCAAACACCCGCGACTGGTGGTTGCCGCGGTACAGGATCGCATAGTCGCCGTAGTGGGTCTTTTTCACGAAGTGGTGGGCGATCAGTTCCCCCACCACCCGCTCGGCTTCGTGATCCTCGTTGTTGGCGGTCACTACCTTCAGCTCTTCGCCATAGCCCAATTCGGAAAACAGCCGCTTTTCAAACACGTGCGGGTTATTGGCGATCAGAATGTTGGCCGCTTTCAGAATGCGCTCGCTGGAGCGGTAGTTTTGCTCCAGCTTGATCACCTGCAGCGCCGGGAAATCCTCCTTCAACAACACCAGGTTTTGCGGCCGCGCACCGCGCCAGGAGTAGATCGACTGATCGTCGTCACCCACCACGGTGAAGCGCGCACGGTTGCCCACCAACAGCTTCACCAGCTCGTACTGGCTGGTGTTGGTATCCTGGTATTCATCCACCAGCAGATAGCGAATACGCTGCTGCCAGCGTTCGCGCACCTCTTCGTTGCGTTGCAGCAGCAGCGTCGGCAACAGGATCAGGTCGTCGAAGTCCAGCACGTTGCACGCCCGCATATGGGCGTGGTACAAACCGTAGCAGTGGGCGAACAGCTTGTCGCGCTCCGAGCGCGCCAGCTCCGCGGCTCGCTTGGGATCGATCAGGTCGTTTTTCCAGTTGGAGATGGTCGAGATCAGCTGCGCCACCAGCGTTTTGTCGCTTTCCAGCCACTTTTCGGTCAGCTCTTTCAACAGCGCCAGCTGATCCTGGTCATCGAACAGCGAGAAGTTGGATTTCATCCCCAGCGCCACGTATTCCCGCTTGATGATCTCCAGCCCCAGGGTATGGAAGGTGGATATCATCAGCCCGCGCGCCTCTTTACGCCCCAAGGTTTGCGACACGCGCTCTTTCATCTCGCGCGCGGCCTTGTTGGTAAAGGTCACGGCGGCGATATGCCGCGCCTGATAGCCGCAGTGGTGGATCAGGTGGGCTATCTTGTTGGTGATAACGCGCGTCTTGCCGGAACCGGCACCGGCCAACACCAGGCAAGGCCCGGTAACGAATTCGACGGCTTGTTGTTGGCTGGGGTTTAATCGCATGGTGCTGGCTTGCTCGACTGTAAAACGTGGAAGAGAATTGTAGCAGAAAGCGCCGATGAGATTTAGCGGGTATAATCAGCGCAATTTTCGCATCGACAAAGGCATTACCATGGCAAAAACGGCGTGCGCCCTGCACATTCTGGTAGACAATGAAAAGCTGGCCAACGAGCTGCTGGCCAAGCTGAAGCGCGGCGTCAGCTTCGACACGCTGGCGCGCAAATACTCGAGCTGCCCGTCAAAGCGCAACGGCGGCTCGCTGGGCGAATTCAACAAGGGCGCGATGGTGCCTGCGTTCGACAAAGCGGTATTCAGCATCCCGCTGCTCAAACCTTACGGCCCGGTCAAAACCCAGTTCGGTTACCACATCATCAAGGTGCTGTACCGCAACTGAGCGGGGGCCGGGGCCCCCGCCACGATCACTGCACGCCGGTGTCCGTCGCCGGCGCAGCCACTGCGGTGTCGGCCGGTTTGGCTTCTTCCGTCACCACCGCCGGTGCCGGCATCATGATGCCGTTATACGTTTCCTGCAGCTGCTTCATGCTCATTTCCGGCTCGCCCTTCGGCTGCAACAGCACCAGCGTCGCCTCCTGAGAGAGCTGCAGCTTCAGCGCCTGATTCAGCGTCTCCAGCGTCAGGCTGGACAGGAACTCCTGGCGCAGCTTCTGATACAGCTCCGGTGCGATATCCACCACACCGCTCTGTTGCGAACGCAGGCGCTGGCTCATCAGCACGTCGGTGTCGGTGCGGGCGTAGGTGGCGAACAGCTTGCTCAGCTGATCGTTTTTCTGCGCCAGCAACGCATCAAACTCCTCTTTGGACAGACCGTTGTCACGCACGTTGGCCAACTCGCGGGCGATAAAGCCCAAGCTACCGTTCAGGTTGTTGTTTGGCGTATCCAGATGGATGGCGCACTGCCCGCGCTGGTATTGCACGCGGCAATCAAAGCCCAGGTGCAGGTTTTTCTGGTCGCTTTTTTCCAGCGTTTGCTGGAGATGCCAGAACAGCGCCTCGCGGGCAAGATCGCCGCGCCAGTAGCGGATCAGGCTTTGCGAATCGCGAATCGGGTGCCACGGCGAATCCCACATGATCGACAGCGTATCCTGTTTCACCTGCTCGCTGATCAGGCTCACCGGCTGCTGCGGCAGCGGCGTCAGCGTCGGCATCGGGGCCGGGGTTTCACGTTTGCCCTGCAGCGGCGAGAACGCCTTGTTGATCTGCTCGCCCAGGCTGCGGCTGTCCACCTTGCCCACCACGAACAGCGTCATGGCGTCCGGGGTGTACCACTGTTGATAGAATTTCTTCAGTTGCTCGAGATTGACCGGCCGTTTCGCCGGCTGCGCCGGATCGTGCGCCAACAGCGTCGAGCCTTTCAGGCGGTAACGCCACCAGGCGTCTTTGGTATTGGGCGGAAAAGTGCCGACCGGGTTGATGCTGGAATTCATCACCGCATGCACCGTATGCTCGTCGATCGCCAGTTTGCCGGTGGTGTCCGCCAGCCAGGCCAGCGCTTCTTTCAGCAGGTCGGGCCGGTTGTTCGGCAGGCTGAGGTTATACATGGTGAAATCATACGAGATGATCGCCGGCGGCAGCGGCCGCTCGCTATCCACGCTCTGTTGCCACAGGGCGCGCAGCTGCGGCGCAGTAAAGCTTTCGCTGCGCGTCAACGCCAGCCGCGGCAGCAGGTGGGCGAAGCCGGTCTGCTGCGCAGACTCCACCAGAGAGCCGGTATTGACGATCAGCCGCAGTTCCACGCGGTCGCTTGGCCGCTGCGGCGTATCGAGAATTTGCCACGAAAACCCGTTGGCCAGCGCCCCCTGCTGCCAGGCAGGATCGGGTTGTAGTGCTTCAGCCTGCACGCTGCTACTGGCGGCAGCCAATAGCAGCCCACCAACTATAAGATGAATTCTGGTGCCCTGCATGTGAACCCCTACTTAATGACTATCCAATTTCTTATGCAAATGCGTGTATTCCATTCAATGGAATCATAAAAATACGCCCTGAGTTTCACAGTGGGGCGGAAAGCAGAAAGTGTACCATCGTGTTAGACCGCGCGCCTTTGCGGATGTCACTCATTAGAGTGAAAAATAATAGATAGCGGGGTTTTTAATGCAAGAAATCGTTACGAGGCAGGGGTTACACCTCACCGGCCGCGGCTGCGGCCGGTGAGTCGCTGCCGATATCAGGCGGAAGGTAGCGTTTTGTCCGCGCCGGCGTTTCTGTTGTTCAGCGTATCTTTCAGCTGTTTCTCATCCAGTTGGTCACACCACTTCGCCACCACCACGGTCGCCACCCCGTTGCCCACCAGGTTGGTCAGCGCGCGGGCTTCCGACATGAAGCGATCGATGCCGAGGATCAGCGCCAGTCCGGCCAAAGGCAGGTGGCCGACGGCGGAAATGGTGGCGGCCAGCACGATAAAGCCGCTACCGGTCACGCCCGCCGCCCCTTTGGAGGAGAGCAGCAGTACGACCAGCAGGGTTACCTGGTGCATGATATCCATGTGGGTGTTGGTCGCCTGCGCGATAAACACCGCGGCCATGGTCAGGTAGATAGAGGTGCCGTCCAGGTTGAAGGAATACCCGGTCGGGATCACCAGGCCCACCACCGATTTCTTGCAGCCCAGCCTCTCCATTTTATCCAACATGCGCGGCAGCGCGGATTCGGACGACGATGTCCCCAGCACGATCAACAGTTCTTCTTTGATGTAGTTGACGAATTTGAAGATGCTGAAGCCGTTGGCGCGGGCGATGGCGCCCAGCACCACCACCACGAACAGGATACAGGTGATATAGAAGCACAGGATCAGCTGGCCGAGTTGCACCAGGGTGCCGACGCCGTATTTGCCGATGGTAAACGCCATGGCGCCGAAGGCCCCCAGCGGCGCCAGGCGCATGATCATGTTGATGATGCCGAAAATCACCCGCGAGAAGCTGTCGATCACGTTGAAGATCAGCTGCCCCTTTTCACCCAGGCGATGCAGGGCGAAACCGAACAGCACCGCGAACAGCAGCACCTGCAAAATGTTGCCGCTGGCGAACGCGCCGATCACGCTGCCGGGGATGATGTCCAGCAGGAACGGGATGATGCCCTGCTGCTGCGCCTGCTCGGCGTAAACCGCCACCGCCTTGGCGTCCAGCGTGCCGGGATCGACGTTCATGCCGGCACCCGGTTGCACCAGGTTGACGATCACCAGGCCGATAATCAGCGCGATGGTGCTGACGATTTCAAAATACAGCAGCGCGATGGCGCCGGTGCGGCCCACCGCCTTCATGCTTTCCATACCGGCGATGCCGGTCACCACGGTGCAGAAGATCACCGGGGCGATAATCATTTTGATCAGTTTGACGAAGCCATCGCCCAGGGGTTTCATCTGGGCACCGAGGTCAGGGTAGAAGTGGCCAAGCAGGATACCCAGCGTGATCGCCGTCAGCACCTGAAAATAGAGGCTCTTAAAAATCGTTGTTTTCATATGAACATCCTATGGGGGGAAGACACGCACCAGGCGGCAGTCTAAAAATCCGGCCTGTTCATCGCTTGCGCGGAAAATAACACCCACTTAACAACATGGAAATAATTTGTTGCACCCGTCTGTTGGGGTTGATGTGAATTTAAGAGCTGAAACGCGTCAGTCTGGGTGCAAAGCTGAAAATTGCGTAAGCCTTTGTTTGCACTAACGCAAAAGGGGTAGAAGGGAAATGGCGATTTTCGGACCGGGAAAAGTACCGGAAAGGTAACGCGGCGCTCACGGCGCCGCGCGGCAAAATTCGGCTTCGAACGCTTCGCGCGGCAGCGGCCGGGCGAACAGGAATCCTTGCCCGCTGCGAATGCCGTGTTTCAGCAGCCAGTCGCGCTGCTCGGCGTTCTCCACGCCTTCGGCCATCACCGGCAACGCCAGCACTTCAGAGATCGAGCTGACGATACGCACCATCGCATCGTCGGCCGGCAGCCCCTGAATGAAGCTGCGATCGATTTTAATCAAATCGATCGGCAGGGATTTCAGCCGGTTCAGGTACTCCAGGCTGGAGTAGCCCATGCCGAAATCGTCCAGCGCGATCGACAGCCCCAGATCGTGCAGCTCACGCAGCAGCGCCAGCGCGTGGTCGAGATCGTCGATGCGCACCGTCTCGGTGATCTCCAGCAGCAGCTTGCGCGGATCGATCCGATACTGCGCCAGCAGGTTTTTCAGATGCGGCACGAACGCCTCGTGCTGCATCTGGATACCGGAAACGTTGACCGCCAGCGGCAGCGCAATGCCGCGTTGCTGCCAGTCCGCCAGGATACGGCAGGACTCTTCCAACACCCAGTTACCGAGGGGCACGATCACGCCCAGCTCTTCCGCGAGCGGGATGACATCGGCCGGCAGGGTATAGCTGCCGTCATACTGCTGCCAACGCAGCAGCGCTTCGGCGCCGACCACCTCGTTGGACTGCATGTCGATCTGCGGCTGCAGGAACAGCGTGAAATGCCGCTGCTCGATGCCGTGCAGGATCTCGCTCTCCTGCGTCAGCCGCTTCTGCGTGCGCTCCGTCAGGCTGGGCTCGAAAAACAGGATCTGATTTTTTCCTTCGCGGTGCGCGGACATCATCGCCGAGGTGGCGCTGCGCAGCAGCTGTTCCGCACTTTCCCCTTGATTGAGGTAGTGCGCGATGCCGATGCTGGCATTGGGCCGCAGCGCCAGACCTTCCAGCGTCAACGGCGCGTTGATCTCCGCCATGATGCGCCGCGCCAGCTGCATGGCGTGGAACGGCCGCTCGGTGCCCTTGGCCAGAATGGCAAATTCGGTATTGCTCAGCTGCGCCAGCACGCCGTTTTCGTCGATGCAGCCGCGCAGCTTCTTCGCCAACGCCAGCAACAACGCTTCACGCATCGCCGGGCTCATCACGCCCGAGGCTTCATGCAGCGTCTCGATGCCGATCACCAGCAGGTTAAAACGCTCGGGACGCAGGCTGGAGGCGATATGCTGCTCCAACAACGCGTTCAGCAGCGCCTGATTCGGCAGTTCGGTCACCGGGTGGCGAGTGCTGAGGCGGCTCATGTCGGCATGCGCCTTGGCCAGCGTCTGTTGATTGCGGTTGTAGTTGCGCACCAGCAAGCCGAGCTCGTCGTCCTGATGCAGCGCCGGCAGCATCAGCTGGTGATAGGGCGCTTCGTCCTGCGAGATGTTTTCCAGTTCCTTGGCCATCGCGCGCAGCGGATGCACCATCAGCCGGTTCATGCACCAGGTGATGGCCACCGACAGGATCAGCGCCAGCAGCAGGTAGGTCGACAGCATGGTCGACAAGATACTGAGGATAAACTGGTACATGCGGAACGAATCGGCCTGCAGCACCAGATAGGCCAGCGGCTGTTGGTTGGCCGGCACCCGCTCCAGCGAATAGAGCGGCACGGAGATTTGGATCGGCAGTTCGAACAGCCGGGCGACCAGCGTTGGCACCGGCCGCTCCGGCGGGAAATTGGCATGCAGCGCCTGAAATTCGTTCGGCAATACGATATCCGCCCGGCTCAGGATGCCGACCGGCAACAGCGTGTTCAGCACCTTTTTGGCTTCCGGCACGTCCATGCGCAGCACGGCTTCCGCCAGCGGCTGGCGCACGGAGTGAGCGATATTCTCCAGTTGCTGGGCGTAGTCATCCCTGCGCTGCTGCACAAAGTGGAATAACTGGATCACGATAAAGATGCAGATCGTGACCAGCGCCACGCCGGACACCGTCGCCATCTGCTTAATCGTTAACGAACGCCTGACCCGCAAACCTGCTCTCCGTGAAATCGGGCTGAAACAAAAAGGGGGCTGACTCTCACCCGCCCCCCGAACCGGGCTGAGTATACTCGATTATCGGCTGTTTTTATCTGGCCATGCCGCAGGCAAAACCAAGAAAATCGCGGGTTTCAGTCTTTTCCTAAAGCGGACAAACGCCACCCGGACACAGGGTAACAAAACTCCCCTGTGTCCGACACTCCGAATCTTTCCCCTCCCGGTTACTTGAAATCGGCGTAAGGCGTCAGCGGCTGCGGCGGCAAGTCGAGATCCCCCTGCCAGCCGGCCAGGGAATAGCGCAGATAAAGCAAAGCGTGGCTCGGCGTATAATCCTTCGCCTGTTGAATGTCGATGCCGGCGCCGAGCGTCCAATGCGAACTGAGGCGGCGTTCGACGATTGCCCGCAGGGTATAACCGAAGCCGCTGGAGGCGCTGCCGTCCTCGACGGCGAACTTGTCGGGCAGAGAATCCGGGATCAGCCCCGGCAGTGGATAACGGCGCTGGCTGTCGGTTTTCGAATGGGACAACGACACCGAACCGCCCAGCTCCCACGACCAGTTTTCGGTGCGCTGGCGGTAGTTGACCGGCAGCGACAGCGACAGATATTGCTGCGGGCTGTAATAGCCGCCCTGTCCCAGAGAATAGCCGCTCAAATCTTTCTGATAGTGCCACAGCATGGTATTGAGCCCGACGCTCAGGCGGCGATTGTCTTCGTTGATCAGCTTGTAGTAGTAGCCGGCCATCAACCGCTGCCGCTGGTTATCCGCCACGTTCTTGCCGGTGATCTGGTGCGCGCTGAGATCGGCCCAGACGCCGTTCGCCTCGCCGCGATCGTAGCTGGCGCTCAGGCTGACACCGGTGGCACGCACGCCGCCCCAGGTGATGCCGGTATTCGGATCCCTGGCGCCGCCGAAGGCCAGCAGCGAGCTGGAGATCGGCCGCCGCGAGGCCGCCAGCGTCCAGCCGATGTGATTCCAGTCGCCGCTGTAGGCCAAGCCGCCGGTCCAGTCGACCACCGCAAAGCCCATCGGCGTGGTGCCGATATCGGTGGCCCAGCGATCGTTTTTCCAACCGACCGCCACGCTGGTGCCGGTGGTTTTTTGATGTTCGTCGCCGCGGCACCCTTGCGTGTGGCAGGTGCCGAAGGTCTCGTAATAGTTGCCGCTGCCGTCGGTCGAGAAGCGGCCGGCGTCCAGTTGCACGGTGTCGGTGCGCAGGAAGGCGCGCCCGTCATACAGCGGCATGTCCGCCTGCAGCATGGTGTCGTGCGCGTTGAAGTCGGAAATGCCGCCGGTGCCGCTCGATCGCCAGTAATCGTGATCGAGGGTGACGTTCACGTCTTGCTGCCGATACAGATCCGCAGCGTCGGAACGGATGCCGCGTTTCAACCAGTCATCGTCCGGGTGATTGCGCGTCAGAGAGGTATAGCTGTCATTGTCTTGCGGCAGCGTCGGCGTGATGCCGCCGGCCACCATCGCCTGCCGGTAATCCTGCTGCGCCCGCTCAGGCTGCTGCTGCGCCCGTTCCAGACGGGCGGCGTCGCGGTAGATCAGTGCCTTGGTCTGTCCCACGGGCTCCGAGGCCGCCGCCGTTTTCAGCCGGCTGAAGATAGCGTCGGCCTGCCGCGGATCGCCGACCGCGCTCCAGGCGTTGGCCACCCGCCGCTGGCTGTTGAGCGAGGCGTCTTGCGGCTGTGGTTCGGTTTTCAGCCGCTGGCGCGCCGCTTCCAGATCCCCCTGCGCCACATAGGCTTCGATCTCGCCCAGCTGCGCATCCGGGTTGTTCGGTTCACGCCGTTTCACCCGCTGATAGTCGTCCAGCGCCGCCGCATACTCCCCGCGTGCCAGCGCCCAGTCGGCCAACAGCAAATCGATGCGGGTGTCCGCCGGCTGCCGACGCAGGTAGGCTTCCGCCGCCGGTTCGTTGCCGGCCGCCCGCAGCCGTTCGGCATGGTCGATCACCGCCTGCATTTTCAGCCGCTGCGCCAGCTCGCGCATGTTGTCGTTCCACTGTGAAGCGGGCAACGTATTGAGTTGCGCCAGCGCCTGCGCGTCGCGCTCGCTGCCGGAAAGATAGAGCGCATAGGCATAAGCCA
Source organism: Serratia nevei (assembly GCF_024160145.1). Classification (GTDB taxonomy): domain Bacteria; phylum Pseudomonadota; class Gammaproteobacteria; order Enterobacterales; family Enterobacteriaceae; genus Serratia; species Serratia nevei_A. Next base: position 33,966 of record NZ_JAMYWQ010000015.1, on the reverse strand, counting down.
ACTGCGGATTGGCGCGCTGACGCTGCGCCAGCTGCCTGAACAGGCTATCCGCCTGCTGCGGCTGCCCGGCCTGACGCAGCGCCTGGGCATAACGGTAGGTCAGCCAGACATCGTCGGGATCCATCGGCTGGGCGCGGCGATAGATTTCCGCCGCCTGCTGCCACTGTTGCCGTTCCGCCAGCGCCTCCGCCTGCTGTTTCAACATATCGAGCCGCAGGCCGTCGAGGGTGCTGCGCAGCTTGGCCTGTTGGTTGCGCGGCAAGCCGTTGAGGTAGGCCAACGCTTTCTCCGGCGATTGCCGTTGATAGATATTCACCAGGCCGCGCAGCGCGCTGCCGTTGCCGGGATCGCGCCGCAGCGCCTGCTGATAAAACCCTTCCGCCGCAGCGTCATCCTTACTCGCCACCGCCACATCGCCCAGGCCGATAAACGCATCGCCGTCGCTGTCGTCGAGCTGGCGTGCCTGCTGATATTTCTGCCGGGCCAGCGGTAAATTGCCGGCCTTCAGCGCCTTGTCACCTTCGTCGATCGCCAGCCAGTAGCTGGTGCTCTTGATCAGGCTTTGCCACTTGCCGCTGTCGTAGCCGTTCTTGTCGGCAACCAGCGCCTGGCGGAACAGCTTCAGCGCCTGCGGGCGATTGCCGGCGCGCGAATAGGCCTGCCCGAGCGCGCCCAGCACCTCGGCATCGTTCGGCGTCGCCGCCAGCGCTTTTTGCAGTTCCGGAATGGCCGCCCGGCTGCCGCCTTTATCCACCTGCGCCAGGCCGCGTACCCGCGCCTGATAGGCCGGATCGCTCAGCAGTTTCTGCTGTCTGGCCAGTTCTTCTCGAGCGCTGGTCGCTTGATCGCCGGTGTCGAACACGCCGAGGAAACGGTTGAGCGCCGCCACGCTCTGCGCGCTGACCGGCATCGCTTTCACCTTGTCCAGCCACAGGTCGGCGGCATCACCGCGCCCGGTCGGGTCGGCGGCGATCTTCTGCAGCAGCTCGTAGGCCTGCGCATCCTGATTCTGGTTGAACAGCATGCGCGCCAGCGACATGCGCAACGCCACGTTGCCGGAATATTGCCGGTCCAGCGCCTGCAGCTGTTTCAGTGCGTTAGCCTCCTGCCCCGGCAACCGCGCCACCAGCCGCCAATATTCCACCGCCAGATCGAGCGTCGGCGGCTCGCCGTGGAACAGCGCATCGTACTGCGCCTTGGCCTCCGGCAACCGGCCGGCGGTTGCCATCAGGCGCGCCTGCTGCAGCTTTTGCCGGGTTTCCGGCTGGGTCAGCAGCATGTTCATTTGCGCCTGACGGTAGGCGCTGGACTGCGGTGCCAGGGTCTTCAGCTTGTCCAACTGCTGCTGCGCCAGCGCCATATTGCCCTGCCGCAGCGCCAAACGCAGGCGCGCGGCGATCACGTCCGGGTTGTTCGGATCCATCAGCTCGAGCCGGTACAGCGACTGGCGCACCAGATCGTCCTTATTGCCGGCTTCGCCAATGCGCACCTGCTCCAGCAGCCACTGCTCCGGTGCCACGGCCTCGGCAGCGCGCGCCTGCGGCAGCATCGCCAGGCTCAGCGGAATCAAATTCAGCCAGTTTATTTTGAAATTGTGCATTGGCCTTCCCACGAAGGTTGAAGTTCACCCTGACGATTAAAGCGATAACGTTGTTGGTCCCACCCCTGACCGAACAGCGTCAGCGAGGCGCTGAAATAGGCATCGTCACCCGGCGGCTGTTCACTGATGCGTTGACGCTGTGCCACCAGCGCCTCGCCCTGCGTCGCCAACATCGGCAACATCGAGGCGGAGAAACCGACCGGGCCGTTCCCGGTGGTTTTGCCGCTGGCGGTATCGGTTTTCTCCGGCGGTACGCCCTGCTTGGCGGTGAGCTGCGCCATCGGTTGGAAGCGTTCGAGCAGCGCGGCCTTGTGCTCATCGTCGTCCGCCAGCATGCCGGCCCACAGGTAGACCCGAATGGCGTCGTAGCTGCCGATATTCGGTTTGACGGTGTCCGGCTGCCAGCCTGCGCCGACCCGCCACACCACCCAGTCCGGCGAGAAACCGTGCGGCGCCGTGTCCAGCCACAACCGCTGATTGACCTGACGCATCGCGCGCCACGGGCCGTTCAGCGCGGCAAAACGCGCCAACAGCTGCGGCGGCAGATAGCTGGGATTCAGCCGCCAGCGATCTTCCGCCACGAACCCGACTTTGCCCGGCAACAGCATCAGCCCCAGGCCGGGAATGTCGGCCACTTCCTCGCGGCCGATACGTTGCAGCAGCAGCGTCCCCAGGGTTTGATAACGCCGACTTTTCCACAGGCGACCGGCTTCGAGCAGGTTGTAAGCGATCCACAGATCGGCGTCCGATGCCGAATTGGCATCCAGCACCTTCCACTGCCTGTCGTTGCTCTCACCCCACAGCCAGGCGGGTAAACGGGCGCTGAGATCGCCCGCCGCCAGGTTGTTTTCCGTCCAGGTCAACAGCAGGTCGAAGGTCGGCCGGTCGTTGGCCACCAGGGCGAAGAACAGACCGTAACTCTGCCCCTCAGAGGTGGTGATTTTGTTCGGGCTGCTCGGATCGATCACCCGCCCCTGCGGGCTGATGTAGAACTGCTTGTACTGTTGCCAGCCCGGCCACTCGCAGGCCGCCGCCGCGCTGAAGGTGCACAGCAGCAGCATACCGAGCGACAGGCGTTGCAGCATCGCGTTCACCACCGTCAATCCCGATCTTCAGGTGCCAGACGACGCCGGCTGAAGGCCTTCAGGCCACGCCACAGCATCAGACCCAGGATCACCACCAGCACCACCGCGATCACCGCCAGCAGCACCGGATGGGTGGAGAGGGCGTACCACAGCCGCTCCCACCACGGCAGATGGCCGACATAGTAAATATCGCCGACGCGCAGGCTGTTAACCCCCGATTCGCGGATCACCGCCACCGAGCCGAACATCGCGGCGCGCTTGCCGCTGTCCAGCAGCGCATCGTTCAGCAGCTCATAGCCGCGCGGGCTGTCCGCCAACAGCGCCACAATGCTGCGCTGGTCGTGGAACGGCGACTGAACGCCGATGATCGCCGACATCGCCCCCTCGGAACTGACGGTGGTTTTGCTGTCCGGTTTGGTATCCTCCGCCATCACTTCCGCATTGGGCAACGGCGGCTGACGTGTCGGCTGCTTCACCCAACTGAGGGTGGCATCCACCAACAGACTGATTTTCTTATCGTCACGCAACTCCGGCGGAATGGTGCCGACCAGCAGGATATCGTCGTCGCGATCCTTGGCCTGCGACCAGTCATCGCTCAGCGTGAAGGCCAGCGCCGGATAGCCGGTTTGCGCACCGACCACCCCCAGCGCGTTCAGCAGCGCGCTGACCTGCGCCGGCTGCGGTTTCTGATTCACCAGCACCAGCGTTTGTGACAGATCCGCCAGGCGGCTGAACGGGAAGCCGGCGTTGGCGAAGGCGCGCAGATCCGGCATCGCCATGAAGTGGCGATAGCCGGAGAAATCGATGGTGGAAGCGCCGTCGATCACCGCGTGGTTTTGCGTGAAGGAATAGGTTTCGCAGCGCCCTTCCGCGCCGCTGGCCAGCAGTGTGGTGTAGTCGAAGTCAAAGCGCAGCTGGTTGGTGGCGCCCAGCCGCAGCGCCGGGATATTGACGTTCTTGTCGGAGTCGAGCAGCCCCTGCGTCAGCGGCAGGCGCAGCAGCTGCGCGCCCTGCTCGTGTTCCGGCACCAGCGAGTAAGCCTGCACAAACTGGTTGTTCAGGCTGACGCTCAGCCGCGAACCGTCCTGAATGCGCGGCGCGGTGTAACGATATTTCAGGTGCATGTCGATGCCGGTGCTGCGGATCAGGAACAAATCCGGCGGCAGGTTCATGGTCAGCGAAATCGGCCCGGGCTCGATGCCGCTGGTTTGCAGCTGTTCGGCGTATTGCTGCAGCTCGGCGAAGGTCATCGGCCGATCGGTGCGCACCCAGTTCGGCGCGTCGTAAGGCTGACGCGGCACCAGTTGCTCCACTTTGTCCACCGTCACGTTCTGGCCGCGGAACAGGATGTTGCCCTGCGCGATGCCCTTCACCGCGGTGATCAAATCGTTATCGTCGCGCCCCTGGATCAGCAGCAGCTTAACGTAAGGATTGTCGGGGTGGCTGATCATCTCCACCGTCGGGCCGTTGACCGCCGGGTAATCGCGCAGGAAATCCGGGCGCTGCTGGTTGGTGGCGAACACCACCGCGTGCTGCGTCGGCAGCGCGTTATACAGCGTCGGGAAGGATTGCCCGCGCCACTGCGCCTTGCTGCCGAACCAGGAGGCCAAAATACCCGCCGCGCGCTGCTGGGCGAGATCCGGCTGGCCGGCGAACACCATCGGCAGCGTCAACGGCCGATTATCGCGGCTGTCGAAGAACGGCTCGGGGAAGTGCGACAGCTCGTTTTTCAGCGGCAGCGTTTGGAAACGCAGCTTCAGCGCGCTGGATTTGCTGACGTCGAGCCATAGCGAGGTGCTGGCCGGGTTTTCGCAGATGTTCTGATAATGGCCGACGAACACCAGCCGGACGCGGTTAAAATCGGTGATATAACGCGGATCGATCGCCATCTGGATGTGATTGGGCTTGCCCAGTTGCTCCTTGGCGATGGTCGTCACGCCCATCAGTTCGTCGTTCAGGTAGACCTTGACGTGCGATTCCACCGGGATCAGCGCCGGCGACGGCGTAAACTCCATATCGAGCATCGCCTGCGAGACCACTTCATCGCTGCGTACGCCGAATTCGATCTGCCCGTCCGGCCGGGTGCCGCGCAGAATAAAGGCCCCCGGCGGCGGCGCAATCTGCGCGAACGGCAGCGACACATCGCGCACCGGCGCATTCGGATCTTGCGGTGCGCCAGACGGCGATGGCAGGATCGCCGTATCGGCCGCGGCGGCGATCGGCGGCTGGGCCGCCACGGTCGGGGCGGTAGCGGTTTCGGCCTGCGACAGGGTGCTGATGCCTAAGGCCAGAGCAGTTAACCAGGTTATTTTTCTCGTCATCGTATCATCATCAATGTTGGAGCCTGTTCACCGTGCGAGTGAGCGGGCGGTTGAACTCGCAGCTAACCCACTGTTTCTTGTTGACCCAAGGCCGGTTGCCTGCCGACGCCGCGCGGAATAAACGACACGACCCAGGCGGTCAGCGAAGTGACCCCGACCAGCAAACCGCGCACCAGCGGCGGCGCGTAGTCCGCCATGCGCACGTATCCACGGAAACCCAGCGCCAGTACGTCGCGCAGGCTTTCTATCGGCCGGTCTTCAGGGAACCCGTCCTGCCACAGCGCCCAGGTATCGGCGCGGGCGAAGGTGCACTGAATGAAATCGATGTGTTCACGGGTGGAGAGGTCGACCAAACGCACCCCTACCTTGCTGCCGAAGGCGCGCGTCACCACGCAGGGGAAGCTGAACTCCTGCTGACCGCGCTTGAGCAGCAGCGAGGCTTTGTCGCCGTCTTTCAGCGCGTTTTCCACCCGCATTTCGATGCCTACGCCGCCATCGGAATAATCGCGCAGCGTGCAGGGATACAGATGACCGTCGGCGCGCGCGATCGCCGCCGGCATGGCGATCTCCACGCGGTGCGCCTGGCGCACCTGTTTGGCTTCCACCGCCACCGCCACCGCGCCACCGAGAATGGTCATGTTGTACAGCACCCACACCAGGCTGATGATCACCGTCATCACCTCGTCCGTCGGGCCATAGGCCAGCCGCCAGACCCCGAACGCCAGCCCGGCCAGATTCAGGATCACCAGGAACATATAAGGCCGGGTGATCACCCAATCGACGTGTTCTTCTTCCACCAGCCCGCCCTTGGCGGTGACGTTGAATTTGCCCTTGTGCGGATTGAACAACGCCACCGTCGTCGGCCGCGCGATATACCAGGCCAGCACCGTTTCATAGATTTCGCTCCAGAACGAATGGCGATATTTCCCCTGGATACGCGAGTTGGTCAGGCTGGCATGGATCATGTGCGGCAGCACATAAAGCGCGATCGCCAACGCCGGCGCGAAGATGATGTAGGCGTGCAGCAACAAAAACGCCAGCGGCGCGGTGAGGAAGATCAACCGCGGGATGCCCGACAGGAAATGCAGCATGGCGTTGGCGTAGCACAGGCGCTGCGCCAGCTTCAGCCCCTTGCCCAACAGCGGGTTGTCCAGCCGGAAGATCTGCACCATGCCGCGCGCCCAGCGAATGCGCTGGCCGATGTGCGCCGACAGGCTCTCGGTCGCCAACCCGGCGGCCTGCGGAATGCGGATATAGGCCGAGGTGTGCCCGCGCCGGTGCAAACGCAGCGAGGTATGGGCGTCTTCGGTGACGGTTTCCACCGCGATGCCGCCGATCTCGTCCAGCGCGCTGCGGCGCAGGATGGCGCAAGAGCCGCAGAAGAAGGTGGCGTCCCACATGTCGTTGCCGTCCTGCACCAGCCCGTAGAACAAAGTGCCCTCGTTGGGCGTCTGGCGGAAGCGGCCGAGGTTGCGCTCGAACGGATCCGGCGAGAAGAAGTGGTGTGGGGTTTGCAGCATTGCCAGCTTTTTGTCTTTGAAGAACCAGCCCATGGTCAGCTGCAGGAAGGAGCGCGTCGGCACGTGGTCACAGTCGAAAATCGCCACGAACTCGCCGGTGGCCTGCTTCAGCGCATTGTTGATGTTGCCGGCCTTGGCGTGTTCGTGGGTCGGCCTGGCGATGTATTTCACCCCCACTTCGGCGGCAAACGCCCGGAATTCGGGGCGATTGCCGTCGTCGAGGATATAGATATTCACCTTTTCCTTCGGCCAGTCGATGCCCAGCGCCGCGTAGATGGTCGGCTTCACCACCCCGAGATCTTCGTTGTAAGTCGGCACCATCAGATCGATGGTCGGCCAGGTGGCGCTATCGGCGGGCAGCGGCACCGGCTGGCGGTTAAGCGGCCAGACGGTCTGGAAATAGCCCAGCACCAACACCACCCAGGCGTAGGTTTCCGCCACCAGCAGCAACAGACCGCACACCAGGCTGAGCGGATCGTCCCAGTTCAGCGTGGCGGTATAGCGCCACCACAGGTAGCGGCAGGATACGGTCAATGACAGCACGATCAGCATCAGCCCCGGCAAACGCCCCGGCACCCGGCGCACCACCATCGCGATCCCCCACAGCAGCAGGACGAACACGAACTGCGCCGGCAGATCGAACGGTTGCGAGATGCACAGCATGGCGAGGATCGCCGCCAGCACGCTGACCAGAATAAACAGCGCGCGCCGCATGCCCCGGCTCAGGCGGCCGAGGCGTTCTACCGAGCGTTGCTCCACACCGGCGTTCTTCAGCCGCTGCGGCAGACCCTGCAGCCAGTCGGCATAGCGCTGCTGCAGGCGGCGCCAACCGGCGAGATAGTCGCGCTGTACCGGCGCGCGGCCGCTGCGAAACAGCAACAGCCACAGCCCCTGCAGCAAATAACGCAGCGCATCCGCCGGGCGCGGGCGCTCGGCGGACAGGTGCGGGAACCAATAAGCGCGGCCGGCGCGCACGCGCTGCCACGCCGGCGATTCGAAGCGCAGCAGCAGCCATCCCAGCGCCACCAGCAGCGTGGCGAAAAAGGCGGTCAACGCCGACGCGCCGTTGCGGCGATAGCCGCGGTAGCGCGTTTGCACCGCCTGACGCACCGGCGGCACCAGCAGCAGGCTCAGCACCCGGCTCATGGCGCAACGTCCCGTTTGAGGTTGATAAGGCACCAGTTGGCCAGCGTCAGCACTTCATCCGCCGCCAGGCTCTCGGGGCGGTACTCGCCCAACGGCTGTTTGACCGCCAGCGCTTCCGCCAACGCCTCATCGCGATGGATCGTCACCGGCAGCAGACCGCCCAGGGTTTGCAGCCACAGCTGATGCAGATCCTGCTGCAGCTGACTGGCGGAGGAGTAGTGATTGACCAGGAAACGGCAGCCGTTCGGCAGCGTCTGCTGATGGAGCCGTACCTGGCAGTTGGCATCGGGATTCAACAGCACGAACACGCTGTCGGCAAGCTGCAACGCCTGCTGCGCCAGCACGCCGTCCCCCGTCGGCACATCCAGCAGGATCCAGCGCTGCGGGTCACCGGCGCTCAGCCGGCGCAGATTGTCGCGCCAGCGATCGGGATGTTCCCGGCACTGATGCTGCACTTCCAGCCGTTCCGTCGCATTAAGGCGGCCAAAGGGCAAAAAGTCGAGGTTTTCGCAGTAACGCAGCGCGCCTTCCTGCCAGCGTCCGCCGTCTTGCTCGGCGCGGGCCCAGCCGCGCGCCAGCTCGAACGGCGTGTTGAAATGCAGGCGCAGCAGATTGTCCGGCGTGAAATCGATCGCCAACACCGATTCGCCCAGCTGTTGCAACGCCCAGGCGAGCGCCGCCGTGATCGACGTCGTTCCCATTCCCCCCCGCAACCCTTGCAGCGCGATCACCGGCATAGATCAGTGGCTCCCCATAGTCTGCGCCAATTCGGCCAGCAGTGGCCAACGCGTCATCATTTGCGCTAACCGCTCCTGCCGTGAAATATCGACATAGCTTAATTGCGGCAAGGAAAAAGCCTGACTGAGCGCCTGCAGGTCATCCTGGCTCTCCCCAGGTAGCGCTGCACGAAAATGGGTGGGTGAGTTATTCATGCTTCCGCCTTTGCGAAAATAGGCTATGTTAATTAACTATAGCAACGATACAAAAAGAGATAGGCAATAAGATGATTCTCAACAAATATTGTTGCAAAGCTTCGGAGATTTGTTATTGCCAGAGTAAAAATGGCTATCATTAAATATAAACGCCTTTAGTCGGCTTTCAACGAAAGTAGAACATATCCTATGGCGCACTCTTTTTCTCTAGGTATTCGGCAGATTTGGGAAGAGCTGTCGGTGATGCAGGCCCCAGGGCTGTATTGGATCAATATCGATCGGCAGAGCGACGCCGCGCTGCTGTGCCGCCAGGCCATCGCCGCTCAGCCGGCCACGGAAAAAGCCGCACTGATCTGCAGCGGCGACAAACCCGACCGCCTGCTGGCCGAGTTGGCCTCGCCCGCTTTGCAGAAACTGCCGCTGTATCAACTACCGGAGAAAAAAGCCGCGCTGACGCAGCTGAGCGACGATCTGATGCGCGCTCTGCGGCCGCAAAATCGCTTACTTATCCTGCTGGCGCACGCCAGCCTGTGGCAAACCTTCACCACCGCTGAGCTGCGCGAGTGGACGCGCGCGCTTGCCGCCTGGCTACGGCAGCAAGGGTGTACGCTATTGATCCTCAGCCACGGCGGCGGCATCAACAAGCTCAAGGGGCAGCTCAGCACGCAGCACCGTATCCTGAACGGCCTTGCCAGCCTGCAATGGCAGCAGGATAGCGCGCAATACCTGGTGAACTGGTGGAGCACCGAAAACGGCATCAACGCCAATCAGTTGCTGACGCTGTACGCCGCAGAAGGCGGCTGGCAAGGCGAGGATGAAAATAGCCAACCCTCCCCCACCGCCCTGCGCAGCGACGAAGGCCAGTATCTGGCCGAACGCAGCATTCTGGAAGGCGCACCGCCGCTGTCCGCCAACTGGCAGCTGCTGGAGAGCAACGACGAACTGGCGCAGCACGGCATGTTGAGGCTCTCGGCGACGTTGGTGTTCGCGCTGTATCAAAGCGACCAAATCGATCACCTGGCGCATCAGATCCACACCCTGCGCCGCAGCCGCGGCAACGGCCTGAAAATCGCGGTGCGCGAGATGAGCGCCAGCCTGCGCTACAGCGACGAGCGGCTGCTGCTGGCCTGCGGCGCCAACCTGATCGTGCCGCACGTCGCGCCGCTGTCGCGTTTTCTCACCATGCTCGAGGGCATCCAGGGGCAGCGCTTCTCGCGCCATGTGCCTGCCGACATCGATGCGCTGTTGGCCGGCTTGCGCCCGCTGCAGCTCAAAGGCTATATGCGGCCGGAGCCGTTCAGCCAGGCGGTGCTTTCGCTGATGGGCAACACGCTGCTACCCGAGGACGGCAAAGGCGTGATGGTGGCGCTGCGTCCGGCCACCGGTCTGCGCGCCGAGCAGGCGATGACCCTGTGCCACCTGCGGCGTTTCGGCGATGTGATGACCGTGGTGCAGGGGCGGTTGGTGCTGTTTCTCTCCACCTGCCGCATCAACGATCTGGATACCGCGCTGAAGTTCATCTTCCGTTTGCCGGTAGACGAAGCCTTCAGTAACCGGGTGGTGTGGCATCAGGATGTCGATATCATTTCAGAAATCAAACGCATGGCCCAGGGGCACTGGCAGATCTCGGCCACCGGCGCCGCCGGCATCTCACCGCGTCCCAGCGTGACGCCGACGGCGGCGCCCGCAGAACGGCGCCAGCCGGTCGCCTTCACGCTGCCGCTCGGTCCGCAGGAGGAACCGCATGCTGAACCTTAACGACATCGTGCAACTGATCCTGCTGTGCGCGCTGATCTTCATTCCGTTGGGCTACGCCTTTCACCGGCGCTTTCCCCATTTGCGTCAATACTGGCAAAACCTGTTGTTATCGCCGCGCTATTTGAAATCCGCCGGTTTGTGGGTGCGCACAGGCTCCTCATCTCAGATTAAACGTAAGAAGCAGCCATGAATCCAAACAAGAATATGCAATCCGATAACGCGCTGTGGCGCTACTGGCGCGGGCTGGGCGGCTGGAACCTCTATTTTTTGGCTAAATTCGGCCTGCTGTGGTTCGGCTATCTCAACTTCCACGCGCTACCGAATTTGGTGTTCATGGCATTTCTGCTGATGCCGATCCCCTCGCAACGCCTGCATCGCTGGCGCCATTATATCGCCATCCCGATCGGTATCGCGTTGTTCTACCACGATACCTGGTTGCCGGGCATCAACAGCATTCTCAGTCAGGGCTCGCAGCTGACGGGCTTCAGCGCCCAGTATCTGCTGGAGCTGGCCAATCGCTTCATTAACTGGCAGATGGTTGGTGCCGCCTTCGTGCTGCTCATCGCCTACCTGTTCGTCGCGCAGTGGGTGCGCGTCACGGTATTCACCGTGGCGGCGCTGACGTGGCTCAATCTCGTCAACATCGCCGGGCCGGCGATCTCACTGCTGCCGGCCAGCCCTACCGCATCGACCGACACCGCCAACACCGCCGCCGCCACGGCCCCGGCGGCGGGCGATAAGGCGCCGGCAGACAGCCTGCCGCCGACCAGCGCCAACCTGACGGCCTACCTGAACCAGTTCTACGAGCGGGAAAAAGGCCGCGCCACCGCGTTTCCGGCCACCCTGCCCACCGATGCCCAGCCGTTCGATCTGTTGGTGATCAACATCTGTTCGCTGGCCTGGGCCGATATGGAAGCGGTCAACCTGCAGAATCACCCGCTGTGGTCGAAAATGGACATCATGTTCGACAGCTTCAACTCGGCTACCGCCTACAGCGGCCCGGCGGCCATTCGCCTGCTGCGCGCCAGCTGCGGCCAGCTCTCGCATCACGACCTGTACCAGCCGGTCAATCAACAGTGTTATCTGTTCGATAACCTGGCGAAGCTGGGCTTCAAGGAGCAGCTGATGCTCGATCATTCCGGGGTATTCGGCAACTTCCTGAAAGAGCTGCGCGAACAGGGCGACATGCAGGCGCCGCTGATGTCACAGGCCGGCATCAGCAACGAACTGACCTCGTTCGACGGGGAACCGGTTTACAACGATCTCGAGTTGCTGACTCGCTGGCTGGATCAGCAGCAAAAAGCCGGCGACGGCCGCACCGCGACCTTCTTCAACATCATCCCGCTGCACGACGGCAACCGCTTCGTCGGCGCCAACAAGAGCGCCGACTATCAGCCACGCGCGCAGAAGCTGTTCGATCAGCTGAACACCTTCCTCGACCAGCTGGAAAAATCCGGCCGCAAGGTGGTGGTGGTGATCGTGCCGGAACACGGCGCCGCGTTAGTGGGCGACAAGATGCAGATGTCCGGCCTGCGCGACATTCCCAGCCCGAACATTACCCATACGCCGGTCGGCATCAAACTGGTGGGCATGAAAGCGCCGCACCAGGGCAGCCCGCTGCAGATCAAAACGCCGAGCAGTTATCTGGCGCTGTCGGAGCTGGTGTCGCGCCTGGTGGACGGCAAGGTCTTCAGCGAATCCAGCGTCGACTGGCAGGCGCTGACGCAGGGGCTGCCGCAGACCCCGGTCATCTCCGAAAACGACAACGCCATCGTGATACAGTATCAGGGCAAGCCTTACATTCGCCTGAACGGCGGCGACTGGGTGCCTTATCCGCAATAAACGCGGCCACCTCAACCCAAAGCACGCCAACGGCGTGCTTTTTATGATTTGTAAAATATAAAACGGCAGAGCCTCTCGGCCTGCCGAATGTTATTGATGACGCCCCGTTGAATCTTATTACCTTGATAAGAAGATTCCTAAAAAAATAACTTTTGTCAGGATTTCGTTAAGAAAAAAATTAAATATACGGGTTATAGCGATCGTTTAATGACTAACCATTTGATTGAATAACAAAAAACGCCGGCATTATGCCGGCGCTGGTTTAAAGGGTGGACCCCGGCGCGTTACGCCCCCGGATGTTCGTCCTGATCGACCGCAAAGCAGGCCACCATCTGCTCGCCGTACTGTTTCAGCTGCGGCTGCAGTTGCACGCAGGTGCCGAAGGCGCGGCGGCAGCGGGCGTTGAACGCACAGCCAGGCGGCGGGTTCATCGGGCTGGGCAGTTCGCCGGTCAGCTTGATGCGCTCGCGGCGCATATCCGGGTTCAATCGCGGCGTCGCCGACAGCAGCGCCTGAGTGTACGGATGGCGCGGGTTGTTGAAGATCGCCTCTTTGCTGCCCTTTTCCACGCAGCGGCCGAGGTACATCACCATCACCTCGTCGGCGATGTGCTCCACCACCGACAGATCGTGCGAGATGAACACATAGGACAGCCCCAGCTCCTGCTGCAGATCCATCATCAGGTTCAGCACCTGCGCACGCACCGACACGTCCAGCGCCGACACCGGCTCATCGGCGATCACCACGTCCGGGTTCAGCATCAGCCCGCGGGCGATGGCGATACGCTGACGCTGGCCGCCGGAAAACATGTGCGGGTAGCGGTCGTAATGCTCGGTCTTCAGGCCGACCTTCGCCATCATCTCCAGCGCTTTTTCCCGCCGTTCGGCGGCGCTGAGCGAGGTATTGATCAACAGCGGCTCCTCGAGGATCTGCCCGACCTTCTTGCGCGGGTTGAGCGATCCGTAAGGATTCTGGAACACGATTTGGATCTTCTGGCGACGCAGTTTCTCGGCCGAGACGTCCGGCTTCAGCAGATCCTGCCCCTGATAGTACAGCTCGCCGCCGGTCGGCACTTCGATCATCGTCAGCAGACGGCCGAGCGTCGATTTTCCGCAGCCCGACTCGCCGACCACCGCCAGCGTTTTGCCGCGCTCCAGGGTGAAGGAGACGCCGTCCAGCGCCTTGACCAGCCGCTCCGGCGCGAACAGGCCCTTTTTCACCGGGTAATGCTTCTTCAGGTCGATCGCCTGCAGTAAAGGTTGATTCTGGCTCATACGGTCGGCCTCCCCGCATCATCCAGCGGTGTGTGACATTTAACCTGACGGCCGGGAATACTGCGCAGTTCCGGCTCCTCGTTACGGCAGCGCTCGTTGGCGTAGGGACAACGCGGGTTGAGCAGGCAACCGGTCGGGCGATCGTATTTGCCCGGCACCACGCCCGGCAGCGAAGCCAGGCGCGCCTTGTCGGCGGCGAACTCCGGCAGCGCACGCAGCAGCGCCTGGGTATAAGGGTGGCGCGGAGCGCGGAAAATCTCCGCCGCCTTGCCGGATTCCACCACCTGGCCGGCGTACATCACGATGATGTGGTGCGCCGCCTCCGCCACCAGCGCCAGATCGTGGGTGATCAGCACCAGCGCCATGTTTTCGCGCTGCTGCAGATCCAGCAGCAGTTCGATGATCTGCGCCTGGATGGTCACGTCGAGCGCGGTCGTCGGCTCATCGGCGATCAGCAGCTTCGGCCGACAGGCGATAGCCATGGCGATCATCACGCGCTGGCTCATGCCGCCGGAAAGCTGGTGCGGGTACACGTCCAGCCGCGAGGCCGGATCGGGAATGCCCACCTGGGTCAGCAGATCGATAGCGCGCTGGCGGCGAGTGCGGCGATTGCCGCCCTGATGCACCTTCAGCGCCTCCATGATCTGGTAACCGACGGTGTAGCACGGGTTCAGGCTGGTCATCGGGTCCTGAAAGATCATCGCCACTTCGGAACCCACCAACTGGCGGCGCTCTTTTTCGGAGATCTTGCGCAGATCCTGGCCGTTGAACTCCAGCTTGTCGGCCATCACCTTACCGGGGAAATCGATCAGGCCCATGATCGCCAGCGAGCTGACGGATTTGCCGGAGCCGGACTCACCGACGATGCCGACCACCTGGCCTTGCTCCACGCTGTAACTGATGCGGTCTACCGCGCGGAACGGGGTGCCTTCGTCACCGAAGTGCACCGAAAGCTTGTCTACATTTAATAACGCCATCTCTCTCGTCCTCTGTTACTGCTTGAGTTTGGGGTCGAGAGCGTCACGCAAACCGTCCCCCATCAGGTTAAATGCCAGCACCGTCAGCAGGATCGCCAGGCCGGGGAAGGTCACGACCCACCAGGCGCTTTGCGCGAACTGCAGCACGTCGGAGAGCATGGTGCCCCACTCCGGCGTCGGCGGTTGCGCGCCCATACCCAGAAAGCCGAGAGCGGCCATGTCCAGAATGGCGTTCGAGAAACCGAGAGAAGCCTGAACGATCAAAGGCGCCAGGCAGTTAGGCAGAATGTTGACGAACATCTGGCGCAGCGCGCCGGCGCCCGCCACCCGCGAAGCAGTGACGTAATCGCGGTTTACTTCCGCCAGCACCGCCGCGCGCGTCAGACGCACATAGTGCGGCAAGGCGACGAAGGTAAGCGCCAGCGAGGCGTTGACGATCGACGGCCCGAACACCGCCACCAGCACCAGCGCCAGCAGCAGGCTCGGCAGGGCCAGCATGATGTCGACGACGCGCATGATCACCGCGTCCACCACGCCACCGAAGTAACCAGCCAGCAGGCCGAGCACCACGCCCATGATCAGCGACAGCACCACCACCAGACAGCCGACCAGCAGCGACAGGCGCGCACCGTACATCAGGCGCGACAGCACGTCGCGGCCCACGTCGTCGGTACCGAGGAGATATTGCCAGCTGCCGCCCTCTTGCCACACCGGCGGCTTGAGCAGCGCGTCGCGGAACTGGTCCGCCGGCGCATGCGGCGCCAGCACCCCGGCGCCGAGCGCGATCACCAGCATCAGAACGATATACACCAGGCCGACCACGGCCCCTTTATTGCGCTTGAAATAGTGCCAGAACTCCTGAAACGGGGTCATCGGCTTCGGCGCACCTTTAACTGCAGACTCAGTGATTTGAGACATGAGAGCGCCCCTTATTTCTTGTGGCGAATACGCGGGTTGACCACGCCGTAGAGCACGTCTACCAGCAGGTTAACCAGAATGATCATACAGGCGACCAGCAGCACCCCGCCCTGCACCACCGGGTAATCGCGGCGCTGCAGCGCGTCGATCAGCCAGCGGCCCAGCCCCGGCCAGGAGAAGATGGTTTCCGTCAGAATGGCGCCGGCCAGCATGGTGCCGACCTGCAGCCCGATCACCGTCACCACCGGCAGCAGCGCGTTGCGCAGCGCGTGGATGACGATCACCCGCATGCGGCTCACGCCCTTGGCGCGCGCGGTGCGGATATAGTCTTCGCCCAACACTTCCAGCATCGAGGAGCGGGTCATGCGCACGATCACCGCCAGCGGGATGGTGCCCAGCACGATGGCCGGCAGGATCATGTGCATCACCGCGTCGATAAAGTCGCCCGGCTCACCCCAGATCAGAGTGTCTATCAGCATGAAGCCGGTCAGCGGATGGCTGTCGTCGAGGAATACCGTGTCGCTGATGCGTCCCGACACCGGCGTCAGGTTAAGCTGCACCGACACCAGCATGATCAGCATCATGCCCCACCAGAAAATCGGCATCGAATAGCCGGTCAGCGAGATACCCACCGCAGTGTGATCGAAGACCGAGCCGCGTTTGACCGCCGCCAGCACCCCGACCGGGATACCTACCAACACCGCGAAAAGCATCGCGCAGAAGCCCAGCTCCAGCGTGGCCTGAAAGCGCGGAACGAACTCGCTCCAGACGGAGATGCGGCTTTTAAGCGAGGTGCCCAGATCGCCGTGCAGCACGTTGGACACGTAGGAGAAATATTGTTGATAGAGCGGCTTGTCCAGCCCCATTTCCGCCATCAGCTGCGCGTGGCGCTCGGCGGAGATACCGCGTTCCCCGGCCATGATGGTCACCGGGTCGCCGGGGATCATATGGACGAATGCAAAAGTCAGCAACGTAATGCCGATAAACGTTGGGATAACTAACCCCAAACGTCGGAGTATGAACTGCAACATATCCCGAACTCTCTGTATCAATGCCCGGCAGCTCATCGTCCGCCAGGCTTATTAACGCTCACATGCCTTTGAACGACTCGACGGCCATACGCCGGAGACTGGTCAGCAGGGGCGCAAACCCGTTGCGCCCCTGCAAGTCCATTCGTGCGTCTCCGGTAAAGCGGTCGAAATCAGTCTACAGAGACATTCTCGAAGTGATGCTTACCGAGTGGATCCACGACGTAGCCTTTCACTTCCTTACGCACAGGCTCGTACACGGTAGAGTGTGCGACAATCAGCGCCGGAGCCTGATCGTGCATCACCACCTGCGCCTGCTTGTACAGTTCGATGCGCTTGTCGTGGTTGGATTCGGCGCGCGCCGGTTGAATCAGATCTTCAAACGGCTTGTAGCACCAGCGGGAGTAGTTGGAGCCGTCTTTCGCCGCCGCGCAGCTGAACAGCGTGGCGAAGAAGTTGTCCGGATCCCCGTTGTCGCCGGTCCAGCCCATCATCACCGTCTGGTGCTCGCCCGCTTTGGCGCGCTTGAGGTATTCACCCCACTCATAGGTCACGATTTTGGCTTTCACGCCGATCTTGGCCCAGTCGGCCTGGATCATTTCCGCCATGCGGCGCGCGTTCGGGTTGTAAGGACGCTGTACCGGCATCGCCCACAGGTCGATGCTGAAGCCGTCGGCCATGCCCGCTTCTTTCAGCAGTGCTTTCGCCTTGGCCGGATCGTAAGCGTAATCCTGCACCGCGTCGTTATAGCCCCACATGGTCGGCGGGATCAGGTTCTTGGCCGCCTGGCCCGCCCCCTGATAAACCGCGTCGATGATCGCCTGCTTGTTGACCGCCATGGTCAACGCCTGGCGCACTTTCACGTTATCCAGCGGTTTTTTCTCGGTGTTGAACGACAGATACCCCACGTTCAGGCCCGGCTGTTCCATCAGGTTGATGGATTTGTCTTGCTTCATGCGGGCGATATCGGCCGGGTTCGGGAACGGCATCACCTGGCATTCGTTTTTCTGCAGTTTGGCGTAACGCACAGAGGCGTCAGGCGTGATGGAGAACACCAGGCGATCGATCTTCGGCTTGGTGCCCCAGAAACCATCGAACGCCTTGTACAGGATCTTGGAGTCTTTCTGGTATTGCAGCAGTTGGAACGGGCCGGTGCCGATCGGATTCAGGTCGACTTTCTCCGGCGTGCCGGCTTTCATCATTACGTCAGCGTATTCGGCGGACAGGATGGACGCAAAGTCCATGCCCAGGTCAGCCAGGAACGGCGCTTCGGGGCGGTTCAGCACGAAGCGCACGGTGTTGTCGTCCACTTTTTCAATCTTGGCGATCAGCTTAGGCATGTCCATGCCTTCAAAGTATTCGTAACTGCCGCCGGACACTTTGTGGTAGGCGTTGTTCGCATCCAGCTGACGTTCAAAGGAGAACACCACGTCGTCGGCGTTGAAGTCGCGCGTCGGTTTGAAGTCTTTGCTGCTCTGCCACTTCACGCCCTTGCGCAGGTGGAAGGTGTAGGTTTTGCCGTCTTCACTGACGTCCCACTTCTCAGCCAGACCCGGCTGCAGTTCGGTGGTGCCGACTTTGAATTCGACCAGGCGGTTGTAGATCGGTACCGAGCTGGCGTCGTAGGTGGTGCCGGAGGTGAACAGCTGCGGGTTGAACCCTTCCGGGGAACCTTCAGAACAGTAAACCAACGTCTTGGCCTGTACGCTGGCCGCCACGGTCAGCGCGATCAGCCCAATGCCGAATTTCAGAACCCCCGATTTACCCAAGGAACGTGTCATCGTTAGTGCTCCATTGTGTGATGTGATGTGTGTAATTGCCGCCAGGCCTGTATTTTTTATTGCGTGGCCTGTGCGATCGGCGCCCGAAGGCAGAAGGCGTAAGATGAGAGAATGCCGGATGGAACGCATCGCGGCGGGGACGTCTGAGCGCGTGGAATTCACTCAAACAACTCTCGCTCTTACCCCTGAGGCTATCAAGTTGCCAACTGTTTGGGGTGTCGTCAATATAACCAGTGGGGATTTACGCAGACTGTGAGAAACAGCAAACAAACATAAAAAAAACCTTTTGTTAACAGTTCCAGCATGAAAATTTATGCTAAGCGGTCATTTTTAGCGCATTGATCTGACCCTCACGAACTTACTGGTTTTTAACTCCGCTAAAAAACGCCAAAACTTTGTTGCTGAATGATGAATATCTGAACGGTTATTTTTGTGATCGCCGTTAAAGACAGGAGGAAATGCTGAAGGATTACCCAAAAGGGTGAGTCCGATGGCCGCGTTTTGCGGCGGCGAAGGCCACAATCTGTGCGGCGTAAAAAAACTTTCGGCGGTGAAAAAGCCGGGGGCGAAAGGATATCCCCCCGGCAACGTACTGCAACCGATTATTGAACGCCGGCGCTGTTGCCCAGGCTGGCGTTCATGCTGTTGAGAATATCGCCGTTGTCCGCATCAATCTCCCAGGAGAACAGGCCGCCCAACTGCTTATCCAGCACGTACTTGCCTTTGGCCTGCACCGAGCGGGCATCGTCGAAGGTGATCAGATCGCCGGTGGAAGGTTTGAACACGTAAGGCGCTTCCGCCGTGGCGTCGTAGGTGTACTGCCACTCGCCGCTCATGAACTGGCTGGCGATTTGGCGGTAGTCCACGATGCCGTTCTCCCAGGTGCCTTTAACCGGCCCGGTGGCGGTGCCGGTGAACGGAATCGCGTTCTGGTAGCCGTTCACCCCGGTCCAGCCGCGGCCATACATGGCGGTGCCGACCACGATCTTGCCCGGCTTGACGCCCTGCGCCAGCAGCGCATTGACGCCGTTCACCGTGGTGTAGGCGGTGTCCGGTTTCCAGGCCGGCGCATTCAGCGCGGTCTGATGCCCCAGGTTCTTCAGATCGAAGGCGCCGTAGAAGTCGTAGCTCATCAGGAAGATGTGATCCATCGAGTTCTGCGCGACGTTGTAAGCCACCTTGTCGATCTTGTCCTTGCCGGCGCTGATGGCGGAGGTCAGCTCATACTTGCGGCCGGTTTCCGCCGACAGCTGATCCAGCATCGCCCGCAGCTCCTTCATCAACAGCACATAGGTTTCCCCGTCCTGCGGGCTGCCCAGGTTCGGGTTGGCACCTTTGCCGCCCGGGAACTCCCAGTCGATATCCACGCCGTCGAAGAACTTCCAGGTCTGCAGGAACTCTTTCACCGAACCGACGAAGCGATCGCGCTTCACCTTGTCGCCCATGAAGAAGAACGGGTCGGACAGTGTCCAGCCGCCGATCGACGGCAGGATTTTCAGGTCAGGACGCGCCTGCTTCAGCGCCATCAGCTGGCCGAAGTTGCCCTTGTAGGGGTCATCCCAGGCGGTGACGCCCTTCTGCGCTTTTTGCAGCGCGGCAAACGGATCGTGGATCGAGACTTTGAAGTCCTCGCGGCCCTGGCAGGAGCGTTGCAATGCCTGGAAACTGCCTTCAATCTCTTTCAGGCTGTCGTTGATGCCGTTACCGCCGCAGATCGGGATAAAGCCGTACAGCAGGTGAGTCAGGTTTTGCGCCGGGATCTTGTCGACGGTGAAATTTCGCCCGTAAACGCCCCACTCGACGAAATAAGAACCGACGACTTTGCCGGAGTTTTGTTTATACGGTTTGTTCTTTTCCAGCAGCGGCTCTTTCAACGGTGCCAAATGGCTGCCGTCGGTGTCAGCCACCACAATTTCGGTGGCATCGCTGGCGGTGCAGCCGTCGGCATTGCACAACGCCACCTGCATTTGATAACGGCCGCCTTTATTCACTTTAAAATTCGCCGTACCGGAAGAACCGGTTGAAGGGCCGCTCCACGCCTCTTTGCCATTTAATAAAATTTTTGCCGTCGTGCCGGTGTCGCCATTCCATAAATTCCACGAAACCGAAACGTCGGCGGCATTTTTTACCTTCACCAGATTATTATAAGCGGTGGCTGCCTGATCGACTTCAACGATAGCGAACTTGGTATTGCCCCAGGCGATGGTCGGCTTGCCCGGTGCGGCGGCCTGCGCCGCGGAACACAGCGTGCTGCCGATCAACAGCGCCAACAGCGGTTTATTAAATTTGCGCATAACTGATTCCTTTATTCCGAGAGGATAAACATAAAAGAGTTAATCGTCGTCACGCATTGCCGGAGAAAAATGAACCCGCAATAATCCACGAAGATTAACGTTAATAAATAATCACGGTATTTTCCACGCAGCGGGAATAAGCACTCCCGCGTTGTCCATTCAGACTATAGGTAAAAAAAACGTGAAAACAAGAGCGCTATCAACCGGGTTTTATTTGACAAGCATGAATTTATTTAAATATGAAAAGAAGAACCTAATGGGAATAAGGAGTGTGAATTAATTAAGCGTAAAGGATAAATATATTTCACGAGGGCGGCAGATTGAGGCACGCCATAAAGCGAAGCCAGCAATGTCGGAGGAGATACTCATCCCCATAAACGACGGGCGAAAAAAAACCTGCTTTAAAAAGCAGGTTTTTCGAATGTGGTCGGCGAGAGAGGATTACGCGCATCTTTGATGCGCGCCCTGCGGGCCGTTGCTGAAGCAACGTTGTCTCGCTTCGCGAGACTCGAACCTCCTGCGGAGGTGCTCATCCTCTTAAACGACGGGCGAAAAAAAACCTGCTTTAAAAAGCAGGTTTTTCGAATGTGGTCGGCGAGAGAGGATTCGAACCTCCGACCCACTGGTCCCAAACCAGTTGCGCTACCAAGCTGCGCTACTCGCCGATGCGGGGCGCATCTTACTGCTGGCGGTTATAGGCGTCAATCACTTTTTTTCCCCTGCATTTCAAGTGGTGATAAAAGCGCCATAATACGCTGCGCCGGGGGTTGCGCAGCGTATTTCACTCAGGCTTTGGCCGGTTTCAGCGCCGGCGTCTGCGCACGCAGGAACGGCAGCAGGAACAGCGCCGACAGGCAAGCGGCGATGGAAATCACCACGAAGAAGCCGTTCCAATGCCAGATCTCCATCACCCGCGCAATCGGGTAGCCGGACAGCGCCGCGCCCAGGTAGGCGAACAGGCCGACGAAACCGGTCGCCGCGCCCGCCGCATCCTTGTGCGAACACTCCGCCGCCGCCATGCCGATCAGCATCTGCGGGCCGAAGATGAAGAAGCCGATGGCGAAGAAGCAGCAGGCCTGCAGCAGGTAGGTCACGCCCGGCATCAGCCACAGCGCCGCCACCGACAGGAAGATACCGATGGCGAAGATCAGGTTCATCGGGCCGCGGTTGCCGCGGAACAGCTTGTCGGAGCCCCAACCGGCCACCAGCGAACCGATAAAGCCGCCCACTTCAAACAGCGAAATGGCCGAGTTGGCGGTCATCAGCGAATAGCCCTTTTCCTGCGTCAGGTAGAGGTTGCCCCAGTCGTTGATCGCGGTGCGCACGATGTACACCAGCACGTAGGAGACCGCCAGCAGCCAGATGTACTTGTTGGTCAGCACATAGCGTTTGATGATCTCGCGGTTGCTCAGCCCCTGGCCTTCCGATTCCTGCACCAGCTCCATGGCGTCGTTACGCCATTTGCCGACGCTCGGCAGCCCCAGGGTGGAGGGCTTGTCGCGCAGGCGCCAGCACATCAGCAGGCCGAGCACCACGCCGATGATGCCGGGAATGATCATGCCGTAACGCCAGCTGAAGTGCAGCGAGATAAAGCCCACCAGCAGCGGGATCAGCGCGCCGCCGACGTTGTGCGAGGTGTTCCAGATCGCCCACCAGCTGCCGCGCTCGGAGCGCGAATACCAGCTGGTGAGGATTTTGGAGCACGGCGGCCAGCCCCAGCCCTGGAAGAAGGCGTTGAGGATCCACAGCGTGCCCAGCATCAGCAGCGACGAACTGAGGCCGAAGAAGATATTCAGCACCCCGGTCATGATCAGACCCAGCCCCATAAAGTAACGCGGGTTGGAGCGATCGCTGATCATGCCGGAAATGAATTTCGAGCAGCCGTAAGTGATGTAGAACAGCGTGCCGAGGATGCCGACGTCGGACATCGTCAGGCCCAGATCGCTCAGCATCGCCGGCATGATGAAGTTGAAGCTTTTGCGCGTGAAGTAAAACGCGGCGTAGCCGATGTACATGGTGCACATCAGCTGGATGCGCCAGTATTTGTAGCTGGCGTCGATCTGCCGTTGATCGGTGACCTGCGGCGCGTCCGAGCGGCTTTTAAGGAAAGACCACATATGGAACCTCAGAGGATTGAATAAAGTGCCGCTATGATGCTCCTCGCGCGCGCGGGAGGCTTACGCCGGATTCCCGACGCGGTTAGGAGTTTTTCCTAGTTTTGCGTTTGCGCCGGTGAAACTGTGGGCAAGATCACACTCAAACAGGCGCCCCGTTCAGCGGTGAACCGCAGGCTGCCGCCGAGGGCGCTGATGCGCTCCTGCATGCCGCGCAGGCCATACCCCGGCTGATGGTTTTCCGCCTCGAAACCCACGCCGTTGTCGCGGATGGTCAGGGCGATCAGCGGCGCGGCGCCTTTGCGCGGCTGCAGGCGCGCGTCCAGTTCCAGGCGGCTGGCGCCGGCGTGGCGGCACACATTGGTCACCCCCTCCTGGCACACCCGGTACAGCGTGATTTTCAGCGTTTCATCCAGCAGCTCGTCCGGTACCTGCCATTGCAGGCTGCTCACCAGCGACGCATCCTGCGGCAGCGACTCCCGCAGCATCGCCGCCACCGCCGCCGACAGCGGCAGGTTGTTCAGCGCCGCCGGCCACAGCTGAGTCAGCACGTCGTGCACCCCGTCGTAGACCCGCAGCGCCAACGCATCGATGGCATCGGCACAGCCGATCACCGCCGGTTCAGGCGCCAGGCGTTTGACGATGCTGGCCTGGGTGCGGATCACGGTGATGGTCTGCCCCACCTCATCGTGCAGCTCGCGCGCCACCTCGCGCCGGGTTTGCTCCTCCGCGGTCACCAGCGCCCGCGCCAGCTGGCGGTTCTCCGCCAGCCGCAGCCGCAGCTGCTGATTCAGCTCGCGCTGGCGCTGAATGCCGGCCCCCAACAGCAGCCCGGTCAGGCTTTGGGCCAGCAGCGACAGCAGCAGATCGCGGTGCGACTCCGGCTGCGGCGGCTCGTTGACCATCAGTGCCACGCCGTTGAGCAGCGTCGCCAACAGCGCGCCCTGCCAGCCGTAGCGGTAAGACATGAACACGATGGGAATAGCCAGGCAGAACGGCGCGAAACGGCGCAGCTCGGCGGCGTTCACCTGCTGCTGCAGCCAGATGCTGAACGCAAACAGCAGCAGATAGCCGGCCAGGTGGCCCAGGCGCAGCTCCACCGGCTTGTGGATCAGCCCCGGCTCCAGCGGCACCCAGATTTGGCGCGCCAGATAGTGCCACAACAACAGGCAGGTCGGTGCGATGGTGAAACCGCCGGTCAGGCCGAGCAGCAGCGCGCGGGCGCCTTCGCCGCTCACCAGCTGCCACACCAGCGCCTGCAGCAAGGCGGCGGCCACCACCACCGCGCCCTGCAACAGCGGCCAACGCCATTCGCTGTCACTCTGCTGATGGCGCAATAGCCACGGCGAGGC
Organism: Serratia nevei; assembly: GCF_024160145.1. Taxonomy (GTDB): domain Bacteria; phylum Pseudomonadota; class Gammaproteobacteria; order Enterobacterales; family Enterobacteriaceae; genus Serratia; species Serratia nevei_A. Next base: position 10,024 of record NZ_JAMYWQ010000015.1, on the reverse strand, counting down.
CACCAGGCTGAGCAACACGGTCAACACCAGCACCGCCACCGACGCCCACAGCGCCGGGCCGTAGCCGAACTGGTCCGCCAGCAGCGCCATCAGCAGCAGATCGGCCAGCAGGATCCCCGGCCAGAAACGATACGGGCTCTGCAGCAAAATGCCCATGCGCAGGCCAAACGGGAACAGCAGCAGCGCCTGCCAGGGCGGGTCGATCAGGGCGGTACCAATGCCCCACAGGCAAAACGCGCTGGCGGCGTAGATGAAAAACAGCGCCAGCTGGGTGATCAGACGCTGCGTCACAGATTCAGCATCCGTCTGGCCAGCTCGACGTTATTGTTGATGCCCAGCTTGGCGAACAGGTTGGCGCGATGCACATGCACCGTCTTCGGCGACAGCCCCAGCGCGGTGGCGATCTCGCGCACCTCCTGGCCCTGCGCCAGCAATAGTGCGATCTCGCGCTCGCGGCGGGTCAACGGATCCACCTTCACCCGCGCCAGCTGCTGGGCGATTTCCGGCATCAGGTAGACGCCGCCGCCGGCGACGGTACGCACCGCGGTAATCAGATCTTCCGGTTTGCAGCGCTTGGAGAGAAAGCCGCTGGCGCCGCGCTCCAGCGCCATTTCCACCAGCGCCGGGTTGTCGTGCATCGACAGCATCACCACGCGGATGCCGGAGGGAATGTCCGCCAGCAGATCCAGCCCGCTGCCGTCCGGCATCGAAATATCGCAGATGCAGATTTCCGCCTCTAGCCCCGGCAGGCCGGCACGCGCCTGCGCCGCGCTGCTGAACTCGCCCACCACCTGAATATCGGCCTCCAGCGACAGCAGCTGCACAAAGCCCGAGCGCACAATGTCATGATCGTCGATAAACGCCACGCGCAGGGTCATGGAAATCTCCGGTTAGAAGGGAAGTGCGCAAGTATACCGTATGCACACACCGGAATAATTGATGAAGAGAATGTATTGAGTGAAATGAGCGGGTGCGCAAGGCACCCGGCGGGAAGGATTACAGGCGAGCGGGCGCCGTTTTATGCTGCGGCAGAGAGCACCAGTTGTTTTTATCCACGATACCGCCGTTCGGCGAGGTGTAGCCGAGGCAACCGAGGATGGTGTCGAACAGCTCGACGTGGCGATGCGTTTTGCCGAGGCGCTGCTGCGCCTGCAGCTGCTCAAAGGCGCTGAGGTGCTGCGGGTTCTCGAGGAACTTGTCCGATGCCCATACGATCATCGGCACGCGGAACTGCTCCGGTGGCGCCATTTCGCGCGGCGTGCCGTGCAGGTGCGTATTCTCGCCGATCGACTCGCCGTGATCGGCGGCATAGAACACGATCGCCTTCTTGTCGCGCACCTGATCGATCACATTACTGATAAAGCTGTCGGTGTACAGCACCGTATTGTCGAACGCGTTGATCAGCTGCGCCTTGGTGCAAGAGTCATCCACCCCCATGCACTCCGGCTGATAACGCGCATAGCTGCGCGGATAGCGCTGCGAGTACAGGTAGTGCGAGCCTTTGGTATGCAGGATCACCAGGTGCTTGCCCTTCGGATAGCGCGCCAGCGACTCCTTCATTTCGTCCACCAGCAGCATGTCGTCGACCGCCTTGCCGTCGTTGCGCTTCTCGGACGCGATCATCTCGCGGAACGAATAGTTGTTCACTTCGGTGTTGTTGTAGAACCACACCTCGCTCTGCATGGCGAACAGCTCGGAAGAGAAGCCCAACTCTTTCAGCACCGCGAACACGTTCTGCTCTTTCAGCGTGCGCTGCGGGTTATCCTCGGTGCCGCCTTCACGCACGAACATGCAGCGCAGCGACAGCTTGGTAGCGGTGTCGCACGACTCGCCGCGAAACGCCACCAGGTTCTTCTCTTTCGACAGCCGCGGCGTGGTATCGCGCTCGTAGCCCAGCATGCCCATGTGATCCCAGCGCGTAGTTTCGCCGATGATGAACACCACGTAGGTGTCGTCGATATCCGCCGGCGGGACATAGGTGAAGTGTTTGCCCGGATCGAACAGCGTGCTCTGGTCCTGGCTTTCGTCATAGCGGGTATAGGCAAACAGCCCCAGCGCCGACAGCCAGTTGGACGGCAGATACGAGTGCGCCACCACGCCGCCGTAGCTCGGCAGATCGACGTTGGCGAGTTTCTCCTGCACGCTCTGCTCGTCGTCCAGCATGCGCAGCGGCAGCCAGACCAGCGCCACCACCGCCAGCAACACCAGCAGCGGCTTGATGCGATGGCCGGGGGTTTTCAGCTGTTCGATCAGGGTGTAACGCAGGCCGTTTTTCCAGATCAGCAGCAGCGGCAAGGCACTGAGCGCCACCATCCACAGCACGAAGTGCAGGCCAACCACCTCTTTCGACAGATCGATGTCGGTGGTCATCACCGACACCACGATGCCGTAGCCGATCACCACGTTGAAAAACGTCATGTAGTAGCTGGCGGCAACCGAAATCAGCACCAGCAGCGAAGCGACGATGCGATAAAACAGGCGGCCGCCGAGCGACACCAATCGCATGATAAAGAAAGTAAATAAAACGATGGCGATCACTTCCGTCACCGCCGAAATAAGCTTAATCCCCTGAATGCCGTGCGCAAGCGAGTCAAAACGGCGGTAAAAAACGGACAGGTTTAAAAAGATGCCGATATAGATCGCTAACAATAACGATAAATTCTGCTGTGATAGCGATTTTATTTTGTTCATGTAGTGCGGTGGCTCCGGAGGGCGATAGCAATTCTGAGTTTTTCAGACAGTCAATGCGGCTGCAGGTTCAGCCAAGCGGCAATAAGCGTGGTTTTGCAGGCAACAATCAAGAGAATTCTCACAAAACGGACATTTTTTGCCATTTTTGTGAACTGTTTTCAGGCGGGGGACATGAAAATGGAGGGGTAAACCCTCCATTTTTTACCGAATGTCGGCAAAACGCTTACTTAACGTGCAGAGTTACATCGATATTGCCACGGGTGGCGTTGGAGTATGGGCACACCACGTGCGCCTTTTTCACCAGATCTTCCGCCACGCTGCGCTCGATGCCCGGCAGCGAAATATCCAGCTGTACTTCGATACCAAAACCGTTCGGGATCTCACCGATGCCGACGGTGCCGTCGATCTTCGCTTCGGCCGGGATTTTAACCTTTTCCTTCGCCGCGACAAACTTCAGCGCGCCGAGGAAGCAGGCCGAGTAACCGGCCGCGAACAGCTGCTCGGGGTTGGTGACTTCACCGCCGGCGCCACCCATCTCTTTCGGCACGCCCAGTTTCACGTCCAACACGCCGTCGGAGGAGGTCGCACGGCCGTCGCGGCCGCCGGTTGCGGTGGCGTGAGCGCGGTAAACCACTTTCTCAATAGACATCGTTCATTCCTTCTTGCTGGTTGGCGAGATGACTACGGCTTCCACGAGGTAAAGCCGGTCACATATTTATCTTTTGCGATTAAATCGCGCACTACTTATTTTTTGCACTTACTCAATAGTGTAGACCACCCGCGCCGTTCTTGCGTCCGGCGGCGGCGGGTCAAATCTGGTCGATCAGGCTGCCGCGCAGCTTTTCCAGCTGCTGTTTGAGCGAAACGATCTCGTCCAGGCTGCAGTCGGTGGCGCACATCACCGCCTCAGGCACCGATTGCGCCCGCTCGCGCAGCGCGCAGCCGGCTTCGGTCAGGGCGATGATCACCTGCCGCTCGTCGGTGGTGGCGCGATAACGCACCAGCAAACCGGCAGTTTCCAGCCGCTTCAGCAGCGGCGTCAGCGTAGCGGAATCGAGGAACAACCGCTCGCCGATATCCGATACCGTCACCCGATCGCGCTCCCACAGCACCATCATCACCAGGTATTGCGGATAGGTGAGTTCGAGCTGACTCAACAGCTTGCGGTAGACTTTGTGCAGCGCCAGATTGGCGGAGTACAGCGCGAAACACAGCTGCTGATCGAGCTGCAGCAGGTTCTTCGCCCTGGGTTGTTCGGTATCGGTGCTTTTCATGCTTGTGAATATAGATAGCGCACGATGTAATCGCAAGCTATTTCTTGTGAGGTATGCTACATTTTTTCATGCAGAGGATGCTCGGAGGGAATGGAAATGACGAACACGCTTGCAGAACGCGCGCGCCGCTACGCCACCAAGGCGCATGCGGCCATCGATCAGCGCCGCAGATACACCAACGACCCCTATATTGTCCACCCGCAGGCGGTGATGGAGCTGGTGCGCAGCGTGCCGCACACCGAAGAGATGCTGGCGGCCGCCTGGCTGCATGACACGGTGGAAGACACGCCCACCACCCTCGCCGATATCGACAGCCACTTCGGGCCGAAGGTGGCGGAACTGGTGCGAATGTTGACCAACGTCAGCCACGCCGAGGACGGCAACCGCTTCGAGCGTAAAAACCGCGATCGGCGCCACAGCGCCGGCGCGTCACCGCAGGCCAAAACCATCAAGCTGGCGGATCTGATCGACAACACCCGCTCGCTGCTGGACTACGACAGCCACTTCGCCCAAACCTATCTTATCGAGAAGCAGCGCCTGCTGGAGGTGCTGACCGAAGGCGACCCGACGCTGTGGCGCCAGGCCAGCCATATCGTTGAACAAGGGCTGCTCAGGTTGCAGCAGCCGCCGCACAACGTGCCCGCCAGCTGGTTCGAACACGCCCGCCAACGCTACCGCGAGAGCGACGCGGCCTGATCAGAAGGTCACCACCGTTTTCAACGCCGTCACCCAGGCGTCCTGCGTCTCGCTGACGCCCGCCGGGTGATGCCAGTATTGCAGGCCCGGCTGCAGCTGCAGCCACGGCGTGACGTTAACGCGATAATACAGCTCTGCCGTCACCGAGTGGCCCGGCACCGGCCGATAGTTCGGGTCTTGATAATCACTGATACCGTTGATTTGGTTGAGATAACGCTGATTATCTTTGTAGCGGTCGCTCAGCTTCACCACCGAAACGCCCAGCCCCAGCCAGTCGTCCGGCCGCGCATCGAACAGCCCGCGATAGCGAATGCCGGTCGAAGTGGACCAGTGCAGATAGTTGCTGCGCTGATCCCCCAGCCCCAGGCTGTAAAACACGCTCAAGCCGCGGTTGACGTCGTCCGCATGGCGCGTTACCTGCTGGTTGAAACCGGTATACAGGAACCAGGTGCGATCGTGGCTGCGATAGCCCTGCGGATCGCTGGCACCCGGCCCGCCGGACACCCCTTCATAGAGATCGCTCTGGCGCGCGTTGGTGAACAGCACGCCCAGGTTATACACCCCCGGCAGCTGGTTGACGGCGTGGGTTTTCAGCTCCAGCTCCATCGGCAACAGGAAGCCTTTGCTGCCCTTGGTGGACCAACTCCAGGCGTGGCTGCGGCTGGGGGCGCTCGGGTTCTGCTCCATCACGCCGCCCTTGAGCGTCAGGCCGTCGGTCAGCTTGTATTGCAGCGTAGTGCCCCAGTAATGCACGTTCCAGTTGTACCAGGTCAGTGAGTTGGCGGACTTGCCGCCGCACAGCGTCAGCGTCTGAAAATCGCAGGGGATGATCTGATCGAAATCCTGCACCTTGTTCATCATGCCGATGCGCCACTGCAGCCGTCTGTCGAGGAAGGAGCGGCTGAAGGTCAACCAGCCCAGCCGGGTAATCGACTGCCCGCCAAAGCTCTCCTGCGACAGATCGGTCAGCCCCACGCGTGGATCCTGCAGCCGATCGCGGGTCAGGTTGTTGTCATGGTTGCGGTTGACGATATTGCCTTCGATCGCCGCGTCCGGAATGCCGGTCAGCGCCTGCAAATCCTGGCTGAAGGTCAACGAGAATTGGTCGATGTACGACGCCTGCTTATCGTGGTTATAACCGCCGCCGGCGTTATACGACAGCTGGCTGAGGTAGCCGAGATTATAGTGAAAGCCGTGATCCTCCAGGATCGGCCTGATCCCCAGCATATCCCCCAACAGCCCGGGCTGCGGCGGCTCAAAGCCGAGCGCCACCCCTTCCCATTTGGCGGTGGGCGCTTCGACGTCCTTGCCGGTTTGCAGCGTTTCCGCCTGCGCCTGGCTACAGAGCAGCGCCAGCGCCGCCAGGGTGATGGAACGAGGTAATAAGCTTTTCATCATTATTATATTTCTCCGCATAATGGCTGACTGCGGGCAACAGCATTCCCTGGGAGAGAATTTCCCATCATGAACAGCAGCGAATAACGTTTAGGTTAGCGCCCGGCGTTTGCCGCCGGGCTTAAGGGTTAACTTCGGGTTTTCAGGCTGGCGCCGTTGCTGTGGATCACATCGCGATACCAGTAGAAACTCTTCTTGCGGCGGCGCTCGAGGCTACCGTTGCCGGCATCGTCTCTGTCGACGTGAATGAAGCCGTAGCGCTTCGACATTTCCGCCTTCGAGGCGCTGACCAGATCGATCGGCCCCCAGCTGGTGTAGCCCATCACCTCGACGCCGTCGTCGATCGCTTCCGCCACCTGCACCAGATGGTCATTGAGGTAGTTGATGCGGTAGTCGTCGTGGATGCTGCCATCGGCCTCGACGCGGTCTTTGGCACCCAGCCCGTTCTCGACGATGAACAGCGGTTTCTGATAGCGGTCGTAGAGCACGTTGAGCAGGTAGCGCAGCCCGAGCGGGTCGATTTGCCATCCCCATTCCGAGCTGGCCAGGTGCGGGTTCGGCACCATATCGAGGATGTTGCCGCGCGCCGTTTCGTACTGCGCCGGGTCGGCGGTGACGCAGCCGCTCATGTAGTAGCTGAACGAGATGAAATCGATGGTTTCGCGCAGCGTTTGCCGATCTTCCTCGCTGATCGCCACCTGAATGCCGTTTTCACGGAAAAAGCGCTGCATATAGGCCGGGTAATAGCCGCGCGCCTGCACGTCACCGAAGAACAGCCAGTCGCGGTTTTGCCGCTGGGTTTCCAGCAGATCTTCCGGCTTGCAGCTCAGCGGATACAGAATGCCGCCCAACAGCATGTTGCCGATTTTGCCCTCCGGCACGATCTCGTGGCAGGCCTTCACCGCTCTGGCGCTGGCCACCAGCTGATGGTGGATCGCCTGATAGACGGCGCTCTTGTCGCTCTCCTGCGGCAGGCCGACGCCGGTGAAAGGCGCGTGCAGCGACATGTTGATTTCGTTGAAGGTCAGCCAGTGTTTGACCTTGTGCTTATAACGTTCAAACACCGTGCGCGCATAGCGCTCGAAGAAATCGATGGTGCGCCGATCGCCCCAGCCGCCGTAGTGCTTCACCAGGCCGTAAGGCATCTCATAATGCGACAGCGTGATCAGCGGCTGAATGCCGTACTTTGCCATCTCGTCGAACAGCCGATCGTAAAACGCCAGCCCGGCTTCGTTCGGCGTCTCTTCGTCACCCTGCGGGAAGATGCGCGTCCAGGCGATCGAGGTGCGCAGACACTTGAAGCCCATTTCGGCGAACAGCGCGATGTCCTCCGGGTAGCGGTGATAGAAATCGATCGCCACGTCCTTGATGCCGCTGTCGCCCGCCGTACGCGGCGTGATGGCGCCGAAGATGCCCTGCGGCTGCAGATCGGAGGTCGACAGCCCCTTGCCGTCGGCCTGATATGCGCCTTCCACCTGGTTCGCCGCTACCGCGCCGCCCCACAGAAAATGTTGCGGAAACTTGCCGTTCATCGCTTGCTCCTCAATTAACGTAATAAAGTCAGCAGCGGCGCCTGTTCCTGCACCGGAGACAGGCCGCTGGTCAACACGTCCACGTAGTCATCGCTGTTGCTGATGATGATCGGCGTGGTGGTGTCATAGCCGGCGGCATGGATCGCCGCCTGGTCGAACTCGATCAGCAGATCGCCCACGGCGACCCGCTCGCCTTCCCGCACGTGGGCGGTGAAATGCGCCCCGTCCAGCTTCACGGTATCGATGCCGACGTGGATGAGGATCTCCGCGCCGTCGTCCGATTCGATACCGATGGCGTGTTTGGTTTTGAACAGCGACGCCACGCTGCCGCTCACCGGCGCCACCACGCGCCCCTGCTGCGGCGCGATCGCCACCCCTTTCCCCAGCAGCCCGCTGGCGAAGGTCGCGTCGTTCACCTGATCCAGCGGCACGATGTCGCCGGCGATCGGGCTGAGGATGGCCTGTTTGCGGTTAAGCGGCGCGTCGGCTTCAGGCTGCGCCGCGTCTTCCGCCGGCGCAACGCCGAACAGGTAACTGGCCAGCGCGGCAAACACGAACGACAGCAGGGTGCCGCCGATCGCGCCCCATACCGTGGCGTCGATGCCGCCGCCGGGGATAATCTGCGCGAAGGTGAATACGCTCACCAGGCCGAACGAGTAGACCGAGGTATGGAAGTAGCCGATCACCGCACCGCCCAGCGCGCCGCCGATGCAGCCGAAGATGAACGGGCGTTTGTTCGGCAGCGTCACGCCGTACACCGCCGGTTCGGTGATGCCGAAAATTCCGGCGCCGATGGCCGAAGCGGACAGCGCCCGCAGCCTGGCGTCGCGGGTGCGCAGCATCACGCCCAGCGTGGCGCCGACCTGCCCCATCACCGCCGGCAGCAGCAGCGGCACCATGGTGTCGCGCCCCAGCACGCTCAGGTTATTGATCATCAACGGCACCAATCCCCAATGCAGACCGAAGATCACACACACCTGCCACATCGCCCCCATAAAGGCGCCGGCGATGATCGGGTTAAAGGCGTAAATGCTCTGATAGCCGTTGGCCAGCAGGTGGCTGAGCCAGGTCGCCGCCGGGCCGATCAGCAGGAAAGTCAACGGCACGGTGATCGCCAGGCACAGCAGCGGCGTGATGAAATTGCGCAGCGCGCTGTGGATCGCCCGGTTAAACAGCGGCTCCAGGCGGCAGGACACCCAGGCCGCGAAGATGATCGGGATCACCGACGAACTGTAGTTGATGAAGGTCAGCGGGATGCCGAAGAAATATTCGCGCACCGCGCCCGGCTGCTGCGCCGCTTCGAACGCCGCCATCATCAGCGGGTGCGTCAACGCGCCGCCGATCGCCATGGTGACGAAGGGGTTGCCGCCGAATTTTTTCCCGGCGGTGTAGCCGAGCATGATCGGGAAGAAGTAGAACAGCGAGTCGCTGGCGGCGAACAGCATTTTGAAGGTGCCGCCGCTCTCCAGCAGCCAGCCGCAGGCCAGGCTCAGCGCCAGGAAGCCTTTCAGGATCCCCGAAGCGGCCATCACCCCGAGCAACGGGGTAAAAATGCCGGACACCAGATCGATAAAGCGGCTGAGCAGGTTGTCTTTTTTGCCGCCCGCGTCGTCGCTCGGCGCGCCCTCGGCCAGCCCGCCGACCCGGTTGACCGCGTCGAACACCTCCGCCACGTGGTTACCCACCACCACCTGGAACTGGCCGCCGCTCTGCACCACCATGATGACGCCGGGGTTTTTCTTCAGCGCTGCCGCGTTGGCACGATTGTCGTCGCGCAGCTTGAAGCGCAGACGGGTGGCGCAGTGCACCAGGCTTTTCACATTGTCGCGGCCACCGACGCCGGCCAAAATCTCACTGGCTAATGTGTCATATTTCATACGGTTATCCTTAGACTTCGCGTTCTGCCGCTCCCCTCCCCGCGCTGGCCTGGCGCTGAGGCGGAATTCGGCGCAAAAAAAAAAACCTAAACCTCGCGGCCTCTGCCCCATCGGGGAACAGAAACGCGAGGTTTAGGTTTTGCCTGCCGTAGCAGTAACAACCCTAAATCGGTTGAGTTATGACGTTAACACCGCAGATTTTACCTGGGCAAGGCTTTGCGCCGGCAAATTGCCGAACTGTGATCGGGCGGGCAAAACCGTTCTGAGATATCAAATAAGGCCGGTTGCCCTCTATCGGCTTCAGCGCCGCGGTGATATATCGCGCAGGCGATAGTAGAGAGGAGTCGCTTCCCTCTGCGACAGAATCATAAGATTAACTAACCTAATAATTCACTATCAAGCTAAAGCGATACGCGCCTCCGCCCGCTACCACCTGTCTCTTCTACACAAATCCCCAGGTCAGTTGTCTGGGGATTTTTTTGAATCTTTTCACCTGTTCCCGATCTGATATGAAAATTATCGGCGGGAGATAGCTATGTTTTTATCCAATACTGCACAA
>NZ_JAMYWQ010000108.1 GCF_024160145.1 Serratia nevei | reverse complement strand
GAGTTAGCATCTACCCGTCAATTCCTTTGAGTTTTAACCTTGCGGCCGTACTCCCCAGGCGGTGTGTTTATCGCTTTCGCTGCGACACTGAAAATAAATTTCCAACGTCTAACACACATCGTTTACGGCATGGACTACTTGGGTATCTAATCCTCTTCGCTACCCATGCTTTCGTTCCTCAGTGTCAGTAATGATCCAGAAAGCTGCCTTCGCAATTGGTATTCTTTCTAATATCTACGAATTTCACCTCTACACTAGAAATTCTGCTTTCCTCTATCATACTCTAGCTGAAAAGTTTTAATGGCAGTTCCAGAGTTAAGCTCTGGGATTTCACCACTAACTTTTTCAACCACCTACGAACTCTTTAAGCCCAGTAATTCCGAACTACGCTAGGTCCCTTCGTATTACCGCGGCTGCTGGCACGAAGTTAGCCGGACCTTCTTATTCGGGTACAGTCATTTTCTTCCCCGACGAAAGAGCTTTACAACCCAAGGGCCTTCTTCACTCACGCGGCATCGCTGCATCAGAGTTTCCTCCATTGTGCAAGATTCCCCACTGCTGCATCCCATAGGTACAAG
>NZ_JAMYWQ010000107.1 GCF_024160145.1 Serratia nevei | reverse complement strand
CCTATGGGGCGCAGCAGTGGGGAATATTGGACAATGGGGGAAACCCTGATCCAGCGACGCCGCGTGGGTGAAGAAGGCCTGCGGGTTGTAAAGCCCTTTCGGTAGGGACGAAAGCCTCCGACCTAACACGTCGGGGGGTTGACTTAACCTACAGAAGAAGCACCGGCTAACTCTGTGCCAGCAGCCGCGGTAATACAGAGGGTGCGAGCGTTAATCGGAATTACTGGGCGTAAAGCGCACGTAGGCGGCTTGGTATGTCGGGTGTGAAATCCCCGGGCTCAACCTGGGAACTGCATCCGAAACTGCCTTGCTCGAGTATGGGAGAGGGAAGTGGAATTTCCGGTGTAGCGGTGAAATGCGTAGATATCGGAAGGAACATCAGTGGCGAAGGCGACTTCCTGGACCAATACTGACGCTCAGGTGCGAAAGCGTGGGGAGCAAACAGGATTAGAAACCCGAGTAGTCCACGCCCTAAACGATGACAACTGGATGTCGGGAGGGTTTGCCTTCCGGTGTCGTAGCTAACGCGTTAAGTTGTCCGCCTGGGAAGTACGGCCGCAAGGTTGAAACTCAAAGGAATTGACGGACGACGGATT
>NZ_JAMYWQ010000014.1 GCF_024160145.1 Serratia nevei | reverse complement strand
GGTGAGGGAATCGATAGAAATTTACAACGGAGAGCGGCCTCACCAGTCGCTAAAATATAAAACGCCCGATGCGGTGCATCAGGCGTTTTACAGGCATAAAAGTGTCAACCTATGCCAGGACTAGTCACTGTCATTCAGCTCAGGCGACCCGGCGCGCGAAATCACGCGGGCGGAAGCCCAACCCGGCCAGCACGCCGAAGTACGCCACCACACCGGCCACCACCACCGCCGCCAGGCGCAGCAAACGCTCCAGCATATTGCCCTGGTCCCAGGCCGGCATCAGCCACATCGCACCGATCAACACCGCCGACATCGCCAGTACGGCGATCACCAACTTGGTGAGGAACAGCGTCCAGCCCGGCTGCGGCTGGAAAATTTTCTGTTTGCGCAGTTGCCAATACAGCAGCGAGGCGTTCAGACAGGCCGCCAAACCGATAGACAGCGCCAGGCCGGCATGTTTCAGCGGGCCGATAAACGCCAGGTTCATCACCTGCGTCATGATCAGCGTAATGATGGCGATCTTGACCGGTGTTTTGATGTCCTGCCGCGAATAAAAGCCCGGCGCCAGCACCTTAACCACGATAAGCCCCATCAGCCCTACCGAGTAAGCCACCAGCGCACGCTGGGTCATCGCCGCGTCAAAGGCACTGAACTTGCCGTACTGGAACAGCGAGACCGTCAACGGCTTGGCCAAAATGCCCAGCGCGATGGCGCTCGGCAGCGCCAGCAGGAAGCACAGGCGCAGCCCCCAGTCCATCAGGCGCGAATACTCGTCATGGTTGCCGCTCGAAAAGCTTTTGGCCAGCGACGGCAACAGGATGGTACCCAAGGCCACGCCCAGCACACCGGAAGGAAACTCCATCAGACGGTCGGCGTAGTACATCCAGGACACCGAACCGGATACCAGGAACGAAGCGAAAATGGTGTTGATGATCAGCGAGATTTGGCTGACCGAGACCCCGAGGATCGCCGGCCCCATCTGACGCATCACGCGCCAGACCCCGGCGTCGCCCAGCTTGAGGCGCGGCAGCACCAGCATGCCAATCTTGCGCAGGTGCGGCAGTTGATAGCCTAGCTGCAGCACGCCCCCCACCACCACCGCCCAGGCCAGCGCCAGCACCGGCGGGTGGAAATACGGGGCGGCGAACAGCGCGAAGCCGATCATGCTGACGTTAAGCAACGTTGGCGCAAAGGCCGGGATCGAGAAACGGTTCCAGGTATTGAGGATCGCCCCCACCAGCGACGCCAGCGAGATCAACAGAATATAAGGGAACGTGATGCGCAGCAGCGCCGACGTCAGGGCAAATTTGTCAGGCGTATCGGTAAAGCCCGGCGCGGTGAGGTAGATAACCCAGGGGGCGGCCAGCATCCCCAACACTGTCACCACCGCCAGCACCAGCGTCAGCAGCCCAGAGACGTAGGCGATAAAAGTGCGCGTCGCCTCTTCACCCTGCTGGCTCTTGTATTCGGCCAGGATCGGCACGAAGGCCTGCGAAAACGCCCCTTCGGCAAAGATACGGCGCAACAGGTTAGGGAGCTTGAACGCCACGAAGAAGGCGTCCGTTGCCATACCGGCCCCGAATACGCGCGCGACGATCGCATCGCGGGCAAAGCCCAACACCCGCGAGAACATCGTCATCGAGCTGACGGCGGCCAAGGATTTGAGTAGGTTCATGTCGTTGTCTGATAGATACCGTAAATATCAACGCCTGCGGCAGCAGGCGTCAGTGAAACAATCGGCTCAGTTTACGCATCCGGAAAAGAATAGCTACCGCCATATGTTACATAGAGTTATCCCGCAGCAAACGCTCGACTACGCGCTGGGCAACCAGTGCCTGTTCACCACCGGTTTCCGGCGCGCTCTGATTGGCAACGGCGCTGAGGAAATGCCGCACCGCCCCGTCGAAACCGCGTTGCACCAGCGTGCTTTGCCAGCCCGGCACCGGCTGTTCCAACTCGCCCTGCGCATCTTCACGCAGCCAGTGACGCATATCGGTCAACTGATACCGCGCGCCATCGGTCACCGCCTGCACGCTTTCGCGCTGGCTGCCGCCGCGGCGATGCATGCTGGTCGTCACCTGCGTGTCTGCGCAGGCGAAATGGTGCTCGGCGTACAGCATTTCGCCGGCGGCGTTGGCCTGCAAACGGCCGCTCAGCAGTTGTTCGCGCCCGCCCGCCAGCCACAGCGCGGTGTCCACCACGTGCAGATAGTCATCCAACAGGGTAAAACGCAGATCGTGCGGGCCAACGCTGTCGGCTCGATGTTTATCCATGCGAATCGAAGCCGGCTGGTTCATTTGCTGTTTAAGCTGCCGGTAAAGCGGCGCGAATCGGCGGTTGAACCCCACCATCAACGCCTTGCCCCGCCGCTCGGCCAGCTCGAGCAACTGCTCGCCCTGCTCCAGCGTTTCCGCCAACGGCTTATCGACGTAGACGTGCACGCCGCGGTTAAGCAACTCGCCGATCACCGAAAAATGGCTGGCGGTGCTGCTGTGAACAAAGACCGCGTCGCACTGTTCGGCCAGGCTGTCCAGACGGGGGAAACAGGCCATGCGGTAGCTGTCGCACAGCGGCTGCGCTTTTTGCTGATTGGGCGAGAAACCGCCGACCAGCGTCCAGTCGGTCGCCTGCCCGAGGATTGGCAGATAAGCCTTCTGCGCGATGCTGCCCAATCCCACCACGCCCACGCGTAATTTAGTCATTCGTTTCCCTCGCCAACAGCTGTTGTACCTGCCGTTTCAGCTCCGCCACCTGGTTTTCCAACGCGCTAACCCTGGCGCTCAGTTCGCCGCCGTCCTCCTCTGATTCGAACACCGGCGGCGCCTCATCAATCTGGCCGCTGAACAGATGCATAAAGCGGCTTTCACGCTTGCCCGGCTCGCGCGCCAGGCGCACCACGAACGGGCCATCGTCGCGCGTGGCCAGCTGTTGCAGCACCTGTTCGACCTCGCTGACGTCGCTGAACTCGTGCATCCGGTTGGTGCGGGTGCGCAGCTCTCCCGGCGTTTGCGCGCCGCGCAGCAACAAGGTGGCGATCACCGCCAGTTCGGCCGGCGAGAGTTTCAGTTGGCCAAATTCGGAGTTGCAAAACCGCTGTTCGTATTTCACCACTCGGTTGCCGAACCCGCTGAGGGTGCGCAGGAAATGTTTGCGCAGCAACAGATCGAGCAATTGCTGCACCTCGCCTTCGCTCAGATCCATCACCGGCTCACGGTTGGTTTTTTGGTTGCATGCCAGGGTGATGGCGTTAAGCGAAAGCGGGTATTGGTCCGGCGTGGTGACCTGTTTTTCCAACAGGCAGCCGATAACCCTGGCCTCTTTGGCGTTCAATTCATATTTCATCGTTTGGCCTCAACGTGGGGCTAGCCACTCTTTATTGGTGTATGCCGTCAAAACATGGTCTTGCCACTTGCCGTCAATCAGCAGGTAATCTTTGGCATAACCTTCGCGTTCGAATCCCAGGCGGGTCAGCAGCGCGCCGCTGCGCTGGTTGTGCGGCATATAGTTGGCCATGATGCGGTGCATGCGCTGTTGGCGCAGCATATAGCGGATGGCAGACTGCAGGGCCTCGAACATCAGCCCTTGCCCCTGCCATTTCTCCCCCAGCGAGTAGCCGAGGAAACAGGCATGAAACGAACCGCGCAGCACGTTGCTGAAGTTCGCCACGCCGCGCACTTCCTGCTCCTGCGGATCGAGCAGGATAAAATAGTAGGCGCTGCCCTGCTTTTGCATTTCGGTGATCATCCCGAGGCGCGCCTGCCAGCCGGAAGGATAACAGTGGCTTTCGTCGCGCACCGGCTCCCAGGGTTTGAGGAAGGCCCGGTTCTCGGCATAATAGTCCGCCAGGCGATAGGCATCCCGTTCATGCACTAAACGGACCACCATCCGGTCGGTAGTAAGACTTACTTTTGGCGATGCAGAGCGGTAGCCGAACATCATTTCCCCCGCAGTCAAAACGGTTCGATAAGAAGTATTTATTAGGAAGCCGTGCAGATCATTATCCTGTGCCGATCTTATGCCATGGTTTTCTGGAGCCAACAGCGCTGCCGGACCGCACTTCCCTGCATTCAATATAACCGTAGCCCGCCCCCGAGGTAAAATCCCGGCCGCTCAGTAAATCGCCGAATGCGCGCTTTACGGCGTTTTTCCGCCAATTTTGCAGTTCAGGTAACACCTTGACGATAAAAAAATATTATCTACGTCGCCTCTGTCGCCGTCCGGGAATTGGGTAGAGAATGGAGGGGTTGTCTCCCCCTCTTTCTTAATTGCTCATGGTGAAGCATGTCTCTGGTGTCGCAAGCGCGCAGCTTGGGTAAATATTTTCTGTTGCTCGACAACCTGCTGGTAGTGTTAGGCTTCTTTGTCGTCTTTCCGCTTATTTCGATTCGCTTCGTCGATCAGCTGGGATGGGCGGCGCTGCTGGTCGGCATCGCGTTGGGGTTGCGCCAGCTGTTGCAACAAGGGCTCGGCATCTTTGGCGGCGCCATCGCCGATCGCTTCGGCGCCAAACCGATGATCGTCACCGGCATGTTGTTGCGCGCCGCCGGATTCGCCACCATGGCGATGGCCGATGAACCCTGGATCCTGTGGTTCTCCTGCGCGCTTTCCGCCCTCGGGGGCACCTTGTTCGATCCGCCACGCACCGCACTGGTAATCAAGCTGACTCGCCCGCATGAACGCGGCCGCTTTTTCTCGCTGCTGATGATGCAGGACAGCGCCGGCGCGGTGATCGGCGCGCTGATCGGCAGTTGGCTGCTGCAGTACGATTTCCACTTTGTCTGCTGGGTCGGGGCGGCGATCTTCGTGCTGGCCGCCGGTTGGAACGCCTGGTTGCTGCCGGCCTATCGCATCTCCACCGTGCGCGTGCCGATGAAAGAAGGCATGCTGCGGGTTCTGCGCGACCGGCATTTCCTCACCTATGTGCTGACGCTGACCGGCTACTACATGTTGGCGGTGCAGGTGATGCTGATGCTGCCGATCGTCGTCAACGAAATCGCCGGCTCACCGGCGGCGGTGAAATGGATGTATGCTATCGAAGCGGCGCTGTCGCTGTCACTGCTCTACCCGCTGGCGCGCTGGGGAGAAAAACATTTCCGGCTTGAGCAGCGGCTGATGGCGGGCTTGTTGCTGATGACGCTGAGCCTGCTGCCGATCGGCCTCGCCACCACTCTGCAGGGGCTGTTCATTCTGATCTGCTGTTTCTATCTGGGTTCGATCATCGCCGAGCCGGCGCGCGAAACGCTGAGCGCTTCGCTGGCCGATCCGCGTGCGCGCGGTAGCTACATGGGGTTCAGCCGTCTTGGCCTGGCGCTGGGCGGTGCGTTGGGCTATACCGGCGGCGGCTGGATGTACGATACCGGGCGGGCGATGAACATGCCGGAGCTGCCCTGGTTGCTGCTCGGCGCGGTGGGTTTCGCCACGCTGCTGGCGCTGTACTGGCAATTCAACCCACGGCGCAGCGCGTCGGTGATGCTGCGCGGCGGTTAACGGCAGAGAAATCCGGCCGAATCGGCCGTAGCTGCTATCCTGTTAGTAAAAACACCCACAGGAGCCCGTCGGCATGAATGAAGAATCGAAGTTATCGGAACTGCTTGAGCATATGATATTGAACTTGCGCATGATCTATGCGCGTTCAACCATGGTAGAAAAGGCATTGGCGCACATCCTCGCCGGTGACACAGGCCTGAAGAACGACATAATCAAACAGCTGCAAGTCGTTTCCGCCACCACCGAGCGTGACAAAATCGATCTGGAAGCCGCCCGCATTCATCTGATCGATGTCATCAATTCAGTACCGGCCAAGAAATAACGCCTCTCGCCCGTGCCCTTGCGCGGGCATATGTCGCAATAACGCACCATCCAGCACACACGCTTCAAGACAGCCTCGATAAGCTGTGGTAACTATTGCACTTAAAACCTGACACCCGGAGCAAGCATGAAACTGTTTATTTACGATCATTGCCCATTCTGCGTTAAAGCCCGCATGATTTTCGGCCTGAAACACCTGCCGATTCGCCTGGTCACGTTGCTCAACGACGATGAGACGACCCCGTTCAACCTGATCGGCCAAAAAATGGCGCCGATTCTGATCAAAGACAACGGCGAAGCCATGCCGGAAAGCCTGGATATCGTACGCTATGTCGATGGCCTGGACGGCAAGCGGGTGCTGACCGGCAGTACCAACCCGGCCATCGCCGAGTGGCTGCAGCGGGTTGGCGGCTACAGCGCGCAACTGCTGCTGCCACGCTTCGCACACGCCGATTTCGAAGAGTTCGCCACCGACAACGCCCGCCGCTACTTTATCGACAAAAAGCAGGCAGCTATCGGCAACTTTGCCGAACATCTCGCCAACAGCGCCGATCTGATCGCCAAGTTGGAAACTGACCTGCAAGCGCTGTCTCCGCTGATCGTCTCCGCCGAAGCGGTAAATGGCGAGCTGTCCGAAGACGATATTCATCTGTTCCCGCTGCTGCGTTCGTTGTCGATCGTCGCCGGGGTGGCGCTGCCGGACAACGTGGAAGCCTATCGCAACCGCATGGCGCAGCGCTGCGAGGTACCGTTGCTGCTGGATATGGAACAATAACCGTCGCGAGTGACAAATAAGGATATGGCGTACTGATGCTGAAAATGGTGCTGGCTACCGCTCGCGATCGGGCGCGGCTGAAGGAAATAACCTCCGTTCTGATTCGTTACGGCCTACAAGACGTGCTGCGCCTGCTGGGCCTGGATGCCTTGTTGCGCGGCGTCCGCGGTGGCTCCGCCCCGCAGGATGCGCAAACCCTGCCTGAACGGCTGCGCGAAGCGCTCGAGGCGCTGGGCCCCACCTTCGTCAAATTCGGCCAGATCCTGGCCACGCGTTCGGATCTGCTGGATCCGGCCTGGACCGACGAACTGGATCGCCTGCACAGCCAGGCCGCGGTGTTGCCGTGGGAAACGCTGGCGCCGCAAATCATCGCCGATCTGGGCGGTGAACCCGAGCAGCGGTTTGCCGCATTCGATCGCACACCGCTGGCCGCGGCATCGATGGCGCAAATCTACCGCGCGCGCCTGCACAGCGGCGAACAGGTGGTGGTCAAAGTGCTGCGGCCCGGTCTGGCGAAAACCATCCACGCCGATCTGCGGCTGCTGGCCTCGTTGGCGGAGACCGTGGAGCAACAAAGCCCGGCGCTGGCGCGCTATCGGCCACGGCAGATGATCAGAGCGCTGGCCACGGCGCTCAATCACGAACTGGATTTGACCCATGAAGGGCATAACTGCGACCGCGTTGCCGGGATGTTCGCGCGTCAACCCGACGTGGTAGTGCCAAAAATCTATTGGCACTACTCTTCTCCCCGCCTGTTAGTGCAGGAATACTTGCCCGGCACCGCGCCGGAAAGCCCTGAACAGCTGGCGGCGGCGGGCTTTGACGGCCCGCTGCTGGCGCAACGCGGCGCCCGTGCCTTTATGAGCATGGTGCTGGAGCATCGGCTGTATCACGCCGATCCGCACCCCGGCAACGTCATGGCGCTGAGCGGTGACCGCGTCGGCTTTATCGACTTCGGCATGGTGGGCCAGCTGTCCGAGCGGCGGCGCAACCAGTTGCTCCTGCTGCTGCAGGCCATCGCCGATCGCCAGTCCGAAGGCATCGTCAACACGCTGATTGCCTGGTCAGACAGCGAACCGCTTGATCTGATGGATCTGGAGCTGGCGGCGCAAAACTTTCTCGACAAACAGGCCGCCACCACCCTGACGCTGGGTAAAGCCCTGACCGACCTGCTGGTGATGGCGCGTGAACACCAGTTGGCGCTGCCGCCCGATCTGGTGCTGCTGTTCAAGGCATTAATCACCGCCGACGGCGTGCTGCACCGGTTGGATCCGGCCTTCGACATCGTCGCCACGCTCAAACCGATGCTGCAGCAAACGGTGCTGCGGCGCTATGCTCCCGACGCCGTGCGCCAGCGGCTGTTGGCCCTGGGCGGGGAGGCGCTCGATGCTGGCGAGGAGCTACCGCAAACCCTGCGGCTGTTGGTGCGCCGCCTAAAACGCGGGCAGCTCAATGCCGAGATCAACGTCAAGAACCTCGGCCAATTGAGCAAAGCGCTGGAGCGCGCCGCCGTCACTCTGGCCATCGCCATCGTCACCGCCGCGTTTGCTCTGGGGCTGGCGCCTTATCTGATGCATTCGTCGCTGCGGCTATGGGGCGTTCCGCTGTTCCCGCTGCTCGGGGGCACAGCCTGCCTGGCCGGGGTGATTCTCTTGGCGTGGCGCCTGCGCCGCTGACGCTTTCAGCGTTATCCGATAGGTCTCGCCCGCTTTTGCGCGCACTATCCTCTGCACATCGCCGCCTGCCGTTTTCACGTGCAGGCGGAAGGTTTATAATGATTAATCAATTATCTGCAGCACTTTTCGCCAGCAGTCGCAATGAGGCATGAATGAAGAAGATCCTGATGGGCGCAGCCGCCCTGCTGTTCGCCGGCGTATTGGCCGGTTGCAATCAACTGACCCAGTACACCCTGAGCGAGCAGGGAGTGAATGATTACCTGCAGAAACATAACGACTATCAGAAGCAGATCGGCGTGCCCGGCCTGGTGGACGCCAACATCGTGCTGACTCAGCTGCAAAGCCAGATCGGCCGCAGCGAACCGGGTAAAGTCACCCTTTCCGGCGACGCCAAGGTTAACATCACGTCGATTCTCGGCCCGCAGGCGGCGGACCTGAAGCTGACGCTGAAAGCGCAGCCGGTTTACGACCGGGCCCAGGGCGCCATTTACCTGAAGGATATGGAGTTGACCGATTACAGCGTGCAGCCGGAAAAAATGCAGACGGTGATGAAAGCGCTGGCACCATATCTGAACCAGTCGCTGAAAGCCTACTTTGACCAGAAGCCGGCTTATGTGCTGAATCCTGACAACAGCAAAACCGAAGCGCTGGCGAAAAAACTGGCGAAGGGATTGGAAGTGAAGCCGGGTGAGTTGGTGATCCCGTTTAGCGACTGACCGCGTCTTGATGTATCAAGCCCGCCGATCGGCGGGCTTTTTATTGCGGGAAAGTATTACTGCGGCGCACTGTAGGCGATCTCGCCGGTATTGCAATTGAGCGTCACGTTGTAGGTTTTATCCACCTTGGTGCCACGCACCGTCAGCGGCACCTGCCACACCTGATCCTTGCCGCTGATGGCATCCGGGCTAACCCAGGCGATCGGGGTTGCGGTACCCAGCAGCTGTTTGTCCGCCTCCCAGCGCGTGATACGGTTCTGCAAGAAATCACGCTTGACCTGAGCGGCAATATCCGCCGGTTGCAGACCGGCACACTGCCCCACCTTCGCGGTGCGTTGCTCTTGATCCTGCGCCCACACCGCAGTCGATGCTCCCATCATGGCCAACAAGGCGATAGCCAAACCCGTTTTTTTCATATGTCCTCCCGTTGTGATTAGCGCTATCCGAGCGCCCATCCCTGGCTCACAACAGGGCTTTGGCACAGGATTACCGTTTGACGAACTCGATGACAAACAGCGCATCCAGACCCGGATAGATTTCCTTGATCACCTGCTTCAGTTCGCCGAGCGACATGTTTTCCTGCCTGGCGTGGCGTTCGGTCAGCGCATCCAGACGCACCGGCGTGACCGACAGCACTTCGATAAGGCAGAAAAATACGCCGTCTTCATTGCGGCTTACGCGCAATACCTCGCCCCGTTCGAAGTGCGACTCACTGGCATCCCGAATGGTGATGGTTTTGCGCCCGGCCAGAATGTCTTGCTCAAAGCGGCTGAAGAAAGTTATTTCACGGCTCATTTTAGATCCTTTTTCATCACAACACCGCAACATAAGCCATTATGCCGCTTGCTTTTCTGACGCAGATCCCTCTTTTGAGTTAGAGCCTGCTTTTTTCGCTTTCGCTTCCGCCGGTTTTTTGCCGGTTTCCGCCGGCGATGCGCCGCGCAGAATCAGACCCAGCGCGTCCTTATTCTCTGCCAGGAAGAAGCTCAGCCCTTCGCGCTGTTCGTCGTCCAGATTCAGCGGCGCCTGCTGCAGCCACTCTCCGAGGTTATCCGCCAGATCCAGCATTTTGTCGTAGGCGTCGGCTTCTTTCTTGCTCGCGAAAGTCATTTTTTCCTCACCGTTTCTCACCACCACATATTTAACTTCAACCGCCATGCGTGCGTCCTCAAATACTCAAACAACTGTAATTATATACAGTATAAATAGATAGTGGCGGGAAGGCAAACCGCCGCCCGCCTTCGGCTTATTTCAGCAGCCGCACCTTGCAGCTTTTGCCTTTGATTTTGCCCTGTTGCAACTGTTGCAGCGCCTTGCGCGCGCTGGCCTTGCGGATCGCGACGTAGGCATGCACCGGGAACATGTCGATCTTGCCCACTTCCGCCGCCGTCAGCCCGGCATCGCCAGTCAGCGCCCCGAGGATATCGCCGGGGCGGATCTTCGCCTTGCGGCCGCCGTCGATGCACAGCGTCACCATCTCCGCCTCCAGCGCGCCGTTGCCCGCCCCGCTCAGCTCGGATACCGGTGACCAGTCGATGGTCATCTGCAGGTAATCTTCAATCGCGTGCGCCCGCGCCATTTCCTGCGGCGTGCACAGGCTGACCGCCAGCCCGCTCATGCCGGCACGGCCGGTTCGGCCAATGCGGTGCACATGCACTTCGGGATCGAACGCCAGTTCGTAGTTCACCACCAGCTCCAGCTCTTTGATATCCAACCCGCGCGCGGCGACGTCGGTCGCCACCAACACCCGGCAACTGCGGTTGGCGAAACGCACCAACACCTGGTCGCGGTCACGCTGCTCCAGGTCGCCATGCAGCGCCAGTGCACTGATGCCACGGGCTTCCAGGGCCTCAAGCACCGTCTGACAATCGCGTTTGGTATTGCAGAACACCACGCAGGACGCGGGTTGATGATAACGAATGGCCGACACCAGCAGCGCCGGGCGCTGATCGCGCGTGGTCTCATAGAAGCGTTGTTCGATGGTGGCCTGCGCTTCGCCCTCATCCACCTCGACGCTCAGCGGCTGGCGCTGAACGCGCTCGCTGATGCGTTCGATGCCGGCCGGGTAGGTGGCGGAAAACAGCAGCGTCTGACGCTGTGGCGGCGTGTAGCTGATCACATCGTCGATGTCGTCGGCGAAGCCCATGTCCAGCATGCGGTCGGCCTCATCCAGCACCAACACCTTCAGGTCGTCGAGCAGCAGCGTTTTCTTGCGCAGGTGCTCCTGAATGCGGCCCGGCGTGCCCACCACGATATGCGGCGCATGCACCAGCGAATCGAGCTGTGGCCCCATCGGTTGGCCGCCGCACAGCGTCAGGATTTTGATGTTCTGCGTGAAGCGCGCCAGGCGGCGCAGCTCTTTGCTCACCTGATCGGCCAGCTCGCGGGTGGGACAGAGCACCAGCGCCTGTGTGGCCACCTGAGCAACGACGATATTATTCAGCAAACCAATGCCGAACGCCGCCGTTTTACCGCTACCGGTTTTCGCCTTGGCACGCACGTCTCGCCCTTGCAGGATGGCGGGCAACGCGGCGGCCTGCACCGGCGTCATTTTGGCGTACCCCAGTTCGTTGAGGTTGGCCAACTGTTCGGCTGGCAGAGGCAGGGAAGAAAAAGAAACTGTGCTCACGGCGATAACTCTTATATGACGAATGGAATGGCGGCGCGCCCGCAGGCTGGCGCCGAATCAGCGGTAAATGATAACAGAGATGGGCGGCATTACGGCCTGCGGGCATAAAAAAACCCGCCGGCGGCGGGTTTCTTGGCGGCTCAGTCGTTAAATGGCAACGACGTTGGCGGCGGCTGGGCCACGTTGGCTGTCCTGGATGGAGAACTCAACCTGCTGGCCTTCAGCCAGGGTCTTGAAACCATCGCTAACGATAGCGGAAAAATGAACGAAAACGTCTTTAGAGCCGTCGGCAGGCGTGATGAAGCCGAAACCCTTGCTTTCGTTGAACCATTTAACGTGACCAGTGATCTTGCTCATTTGTGTTTCCTTTACTTGATAAACCTGCCTTGACGGCACGAGACGCGAAAACCCTACTATATACAGGCCTTCTTTCGCCGTCGCTTATTAACGCACAATCGCCCATACAGGGCAAATATTTCTGCTTGTTATAAAAACAGTAAGTTAGCAACAAACTTGGCGTGGTGGCTGTGCACGCAATCGTTTTCGTATATACTGCCCGCCGATCATCAATCCGCTTACTTTCACCGATCCAGGTACGAAACTATGTTAACGATTGGAACCGCCCTGCGCCCTTCCGCCACCCGCGTTATGCTGCTCGGCTCCGGGGAGCTGGGTAAAGAAGTCGCCATTGAATGCCAGCGCCTCGGTCTGGAAGTGATTGCCGTCGATCGCTATCCCGACGCCCCCGCCATGCATGTGGCGCACCGCAGTCACGTCATCAATATGCTGGACGGTGACGCGCTGAAAGCCGTTATCGAACAAGAGCGGCCGGACTATATCGTTCCCGAAATCGAAGCGATCGCCACCGCCATGCTGGTCGAACTTGAACGCCAGGGCCACCGCGTGGTGCCCTGCGCCGAAGCCACCCGCCTGACGATGAACCGTGAAGGCATCCGCCGCCTGGCGGCGGAAGAGCTTGGCCTGCCCACCTCCAGCTATCGCTTTGCCGACAGCGAAGCGACTTTTCGGCAGGCGGTCGAACACATCGGCTACCCGTGCATCGTCAAACCGGTAATGAGTTCTTCCGGCAAGGGGCAAAGCCTGATCCGCACGCCTGAACAACTGCAAAGCGCCTGGGATTACGCCCAACAGGGCGGCCGCGCCGGCGGCGGCCGGGTGATCGTCGAAGGGCTGGTGAGATTTGATTTTGAAATTACGCTGCTGACCATCAGCGCCGTGGACGGCGTGCATTTCTGCGAGCCGATCGGCCATCGTCAAGAGGATGGGGACTATCGCGAATCCTGGCAGCCGCAGCGCATGTCGGCCACGGCGCTGAGCCGGGCTCAGGCTATTGCGGAGAACGTGGTGAAGGCCCTGGGCGGTTTCGGCCTGTTCGGCGTGGAGCTGTTCGTCTGTGGCGACGACGTGATCTTCAGCGAGGTGTCGCCGCGCCCGCACGATACCGGCATGGTGACGCTGATTTCACAGGATCTGTCCGAGTTCGCTCTGCACGTTCGCGCGTTTCTCGGCTTGCCGATCGGCGCCATCCGCCAGTTCGGCCCTTCCGCTTCGGCAGTGATCCTGCCACGGCTCTCCAGCAGCGACGTGCGCTTCAGCGGATTGGAAAATGCCCTGCGCGGGCACAACCAGCTGCGCCTGTTCGGCAAACCGGAGATCGCCGGGCAGCGTCGTCTGGGCGTGGCGCTGGCGACGGCAGATACGACGGAACAGGCGGTAGAGCTGGCGAAACAGGCCGCCGCCGCCGTGGCGGTCAACGGCTGAAACTGACGGGGCCGCTTACGCGGCCCCGATAACATCAATAGTCTTCATCTTCTTCAGCATCGTCATCCCGCGACGCCTCCGGTGCGGCATCATGCGGCTCGTCTTCATCATCGTCATCGAACAGCACCGCCACCTGGGCGCCCTGATGCTTCTCACGAATTTCCTGCGCAACGCGAGCAATGGCTTCACCGCTGCTCATGCCCTGCTCCATCAGCTGATGGATACGATCCGCCGCTTCCTGCTGCTCCGCGTGACTCAGTAATGGCATACCTGCATGCATGTGTCGTTCTCTCCGGCAAAAGGGAGAAGGAGTATACGCGCTAACGCGACGGATCCCAATGCCTTGTGCCTCAGGCCGGTTGCGAACAGCCGTTATCGCTGCGCCACTGCTTCAGGCGATGCCGCCACAGCATCACATGCCACCCCTGCTTCACGCCGCGCGCATTGGCGAACATCGCTCTGTCGATGCCGCGCTGATAGAACTCTTCGGTAATCTGATTCTGGGCGACCGAATCCGGTTCACGGCGAATGCTGTGGCAAATGCCCAGCGCTTCACGGGTGATTTGCCAATGGAAAGCCGGACGAATGGCAATGCTGCCGGCATAGCGCAGATTGAGCCGCTCCAGCATTTCGACGATTTTCATATAGTGGCGTTGATAATCCACGTTTGCTTTGCCGGTGCGGCGACGATGACTGATCGACTTGTCGTGTACCCGTTGACGGTACAGCGGCGTGCTTAAATACTTGACTCGTTGGGCATTAAACATCACCTCGGTCGTCCAGGGAATATCCTGATGATGTAACCCCGGTTCAAAATAAAGCCGATGCTGGCGGATAAAATCGCGACGATATATCGCCAACCATACAACGTGAATAAATTTTCTCGATTTCAGCGCGCGTTCGAACCACTGTACGCCGGTGATAACGTCAGTGCTCTGTAAACGTGCCTCGGGAAAAATCGGCTGTAATTCGTCTTCTCTGGCGAAATAGCGCTCGCCGTTGCATTGCATCACGTCTAATTGGTGCCTTTCCGCCTGTTCCAGCAGCGTGGAATACATGTCCGGCGCCAGCAGGTCGTCGGCGTCGGGAAACGCCACGTATTTGCCCCGGGCAACGGCGAGCCCGGCATTACGTGCGTTAGAAACGCCGGCGTTGGCCTGGTCGATGACCCGAATATGCGGATGCGCAGCCGCGTAACGGTGCGCGGTCTCCCCTGAACCGTCGGTAGAACCATCGTTGACGATGATCACCTCCAGGCGTTGCTCGCGTTGGGCCAGCAACGAAGCCAGGAAAGGCTCTAATAATTCTCCCGCATTGTGCATCGGGACGATGACGCTCAGCATTAACGACATAGGCAGCTCTTCAATGATAATGTAACAAAATAATAATTTTATTTTTTAAAATAATATCAATCCGCTCAAGGTTCGAGCTGGATATCAATTCAATCAGGCCCCAGCGCCCCGCAATCGCTCAAATAAGATGAATCCTAATTTCTTTCCGCACTTTTGGAAAAACGTTGCGTAATAAGCCGTTAATTTCAAGGCGTGGCCAACAATCAGGCAAAATGCGTCCACCGCCATTTATTTAATAACGGTATGAAACAATATTTTTTTGAAATTAACGAATTACTTTATATATTCCCTGGGTTTTACGCCCTCGATAAAACAGGCTTTAGGTCAATTTTGACGTTAAATTTTTAACATATTCGAAGTGTAGTTAATGGCGCAAAAAATGCCTTATTTATGGTTTATTGAACTGCCGTTTATGTGAACCATGCTGCACGTTGCGCGTGGCGGAACATGCATGCCTCGGCCATCTATGGCACACTAGCGGCCCGATATTGCCATCCCTATAGCCAGGTTTACTGACGTTAATGAGCGTAACCGCCCCGAACCAAAAGGCACTGCCCTATAGCCGCGACGCCCTGATGGCGCTGTTCGCCCCGCTTTCACCCCAACCCTGGGCGATGCTGCTGCACTCCGGGTTTGCCGACCATTCGCATAACCGCTTCGATATTCTGGTCGCGCAGCCGCTCGTCACTCTCACAACCCGTGGCGACACGACCGAGATCAGCAGTGACGGCGTCACAATGCAGTCACATGAAGACCCGTTTGTTCTGCTGCAACAGCGCCTCGCGGCGCAAGACTGGCAACCGTCCTTTAACCCAGACCTGCCGTTTCAGGGCGGCGCCCTGGGGCTGTTTGGCTACGATCTCGGGCGCCGGGTGGAAACCTTGCCGCAGTTGGCCGAGGCCGATCTCACCCTGCCAGACATGGCGGTAGGGATTTACGACTGGACACTGATCGCCGACCACCATCGGCAAACGCTGACGCTGCTCAGTTATGGCGATGTGGAGCAGCGCTGGCGCTGGCTCAATAGCCAAACCGCGCCAACGGAACGTCCTTTCACGCTGCTCGGCGACTGGCGCGCCAATATGACCCGACGGCAATACGGCGAGAAATTCCAACGCATTCAGCACTACCTGCGCAGCGGGGACTGTTACCAAATTAACCTGGCGCAGCGATTCTCTGCCGATTATCAAGGGGATGAATGGCAGGCATTCTGTCGACTGAGCGCCAGCAACCGCGCGCCGTTCTCCGCCTTCCTGCGGCTGCCGCACCACAGCGTGCTGAGCGTCTCTCCCGAGCGCTTCCTGTGGCTTGAGCAGCAGCGCATCCAGACCCGTCCGATCAAAGGCACGCTGCCGCGGTTGGCGGATGCGGAACAAGACGCCGCGCAGGCTCGCCGTTTGGCCGATTCGCCCAAAGATCGCGCGGAAAATCTGATGATCGTCGATCTGCTGCGTAACGATATCGGCCGCGTCGCCCTGCCCGGCAGCGTACGGGTGCCGGAACTGTTCGCCGTGGAGCCGTTCCCGGCGGTGCATCACCTGGTGAGCACCATTACCGCCACCCTGCCGGACCATGCCTCGGCGGCCGAGCTGCTGCGCGCCTGCTTCCCCGGCGGTTCGATCACCGGCGCCCCCAAGGTGCGGGCAATGGAGATCATCGAAGAGCTGGAGCCGCAGCGTCGCAATGCCTATTGCGGCAGCATCGGCTACCTGAGCGCCTGCGGCACCATGGACACCAACATCACCATTCGCACGCTCGTCACCGAAAACGGTCGCATCCACTGCTCCGCCGGCGGCGGAATCGTGGCGGACAGCCAGGAACAGGCGGAATACCAGGAGACCTTCGACAAGGTAGGCCGTATTCTGCCGCAGCTTGGGGAGTGCGCCCTGTCGTGATCCCTTCAAACTCGCCGGCCTCACTGCACGCCTTTATCAGCCGTTTTCAGCTGCAGCTGCCGCAGGCGGCGCAGATCTCGCACAATGTGCGCCCGGCGGCGGTGCTGATCCCGATCGTCTGCCGCGCCGAGCCGACGCTGTTGTTGACCCGCCGCGCCGATTCGCTGCGCAAACATGCCGGCCAGGTAGCCTTCCCCGGCGGTAAAACCGACGCCGAAGACGGATCGGCGATCGTCACGGCGCTGCGGGAAGCACACGAAGAAGTGGCGATACCGCCGCACGCGGTGACCGTACTCGGCCAAATGGCGCCGCTCGACAGCAGCACCGGATTTCAGGTCACGCCTATCGTCGGCCTGATCCCGCCGGATGTGCAGCTCCACGCCAATGAGGACGAAGTGGCGGACGTGTTCGAGATCCCCTTGCGAGAAGCGCTGACCCTGTCGCGTTACTCCCCGCTGGATATTCATCGCGCCGGCCACACGCACCGCATTTACCTCTCCTGGTATCACGGCCAGTTTATCTGGGGGCTGACCGCCGCCATCATTCGCCGCCTGGCGCAACAGGTCAGTATTTAACCCGCATTGCGTGATCTGATTCTCAATCTGGCATGGCCGTCGGCCCTGCGCTGCTGGTAAAGCGATCGAAATCACTTCATTTGATCGCTTTTTCAACTACCGTTCCGATTGAATGGTTTTAAAAAAACTGTAAACCCTCTCTTAAACCTTACGAAATACCTGTAAAATACTACCGTCCGAGATAAACCACTGTAGAAACAGGGATTAAGCCGGCGGCGTTCAGCACGGAAAGCTGGCGCGATTACCGATAATGGAGCTTGGGCAAAAGCGGATACCCCGCTTAAGGGTTTGCCCCGGGTAATCAGTAAAAAAAGCGACACCACGGATTATTTAATTTCATGCGAAAAAGGCAGCCGAACCCGCACGGCCCTTTTACAATATCGCTGTTCCCTGCGCGGTTTTTAACCGCCGCAGCCATAACAATACGTCTCTTTAAGGAGTTTTAGCGTGATTAGCGTTTTCGACATGTTTAAGATCGGCATCGGCCCGTCCAGTTCTCATACGGTTGGACCGATGAAAGCCGGCAAACAGTTTGTCGACGATCTGGTAAATAAAGGCCTGATGCCTTCTATCACGCGTGTTGCCGTAGACGTTTACGGCTCACTCTCATTGACCGGCAAAGGTCACCATACCGATATCGCTATCATTCTCGGCCTGGCCGGCAATATGCCGGACACCGTCGATATCGACAGCATTCCGGGTTTTATCCGCGATGTAGAACAACGTCAACGCCTGATGCTGGCCAGCGGCCTGCATGAAGTCGATTTCCCGCGCGACGGCGGCATGGTCTTCCGCAGCGACAACCTACCACTGCATGAGAACGGCATGCAGATCCACGCCTTCTCCGGCGATAAAGAAGTGTACAGCAAGACCTATTACTCCATCGGCGGCGGTTTCATCGTCGACGAAGAGAACTTCGGCAAGGCCGGCGAGCAAGCGCTGCAAATGCCTTATCCGTTCAACTCCGCGCGCGAAATGCTCGACCACTGCCGCGAGACCGGCCTGTCGCTGTCCGGCATGGTGATGCAGAACGAGCTGGCGCTGCACAGCAAGCAAGAGATCGACACCTATTTCGGCAACGTCTGGCAAACCATGCGCGCCTGTATCGATCGCGGTCTGAACACCGAAGGCGTGCTGCCGGGGCCGCTGCGCGTGCCGCGCCGTGCCTCCGCACTGCGCCGCATGCTGGTGGCGTCGGACAAACTGTCCAGCGATCCGATGAACGTGATCGACTGGGTCAACATGTTTGCGCTGGCGGTGAACGAAGAGAACGCCGCCGGTGGCCGCGTGGTCACCGCGCCGACCAACGGTGCCTGCGGCATCGTGCCGGCAGTGCTGGCGTACTACGATCACTTTATCGAATCCGTCAGCCCCGACATCTACATCCGCTACTTTATGGCGGCGGGCGCCATCGGCGCGCTGTACAAGATGAACGCCTCGATTTCCGGCGCCGAAGTCGGTTGCCAGGGTGAAGTCGGCGTGGCCTGCTCGATGGCGGCGGCCGGCCTGGCCGAACTGCTGGGCGGCAGCCCCGAGCAGGTGTGCGTGGCGGCGGAGATCGGCATGGAACACAACCTGGGTCTGACCTGCGATCCGGTCGCCGGCCAGGTGCAGGTGCCGTGCATCGAGCGCAACGCCATCGCATCGGTCAAGGCGATCAACGCCGCCCGCATGGCCCTGCGCCGCACCAGCGAGCCACGCGTTTCACTGGATAAAGTGATCGAGACCATGTATGAAACCGGCAAAGACATGAACGCCAAGTACCGCGAAACATCACGCGGCGGCCTGGCGATCAAGGTGCAATGCGACTGACAGACAACCCCGCCGCCCGGCGGGGTTTTTTATGGGCAATCAATTTCTTGATCGTCCATTGTGACAATGTCACTCGAAAATATCCTGCATTTTCTCATCGATCCGGCGGTTAGCCTGCAAATTGGCCTTCTGTTTTACCAAACTGAAATAATTTACTGAGTTACCATCAATCTTGTATAACCTCAGACTAGAATTAGCCGAGCGCAACTTAAGGAGCTATGGCCTGACTGTGACTCGGAGCTGGATTACCGAACAAGGATTTACCGGATGTTGATGACCCACCTCGCCGCGTCCCGATACCGTTACTACCGTTGGCTGCTGGCCGGAGCGGTGGGCGTGGCTATTCTGCTGGTATCGCTGTATACCCGTTACTATCAAGAGGTCAAAAGCATCGAGCAGAGCCAGCAGACGCTGGCCACCCGCACCGTCGGCAAGATCAACCAGTTGCTGACCCCGGCGCAGCTGCAGGCGGAACGCAGTATGGAGATGCTGGATCAACCCTGCGAGAACGTGTCATCGACCCTGCGCTTTCGCGCCGCGCAGAACCAGGCGCTGCGCGCCATGCTGCTGGTGAAGAACGGCATTATTTACTGCTCCAGTCTGTTTGGCGCCCGCCATTATCAAATGGCCGCGGTGATGCCCACCCTCGTCAACAGCAACGTCAGGCTGGCGCTGCGCCCTTCGCTGGCGGTGAGCAAAGGTCTGCCCACGCTGGTATTGTGGACGCCATCCCCCGACGATAAGACCAGCGGCGTGCTGCACGTGTTCAATATCGAGCTGCTGTCCAACTTTTTACTTGAGCCTCAGGAGCCCTACGTTCAGCGAATGGTGTTGAACGTCGCCGACAGCAGCCTGGAATATGGCCGTCGCGAAATTCTGAGCCGCGACACCCTGACCAACGATTTGCGTTACACCGCCGGTTCCGCGCTCTATCCGTTCTCCATTTCGCTGTTCGGCCCGCAGATCGGTATGCTGGCGCTTTCCGCATTGCCGCGCCATATTCCGCTTGCGCTATTGATCAGCCTGCTGGCGGCCTATGTGGTCTATCTGCTCACCGCCAACCGCATGAGCCTGTCTTACCACATCGGCCATGCCATCACGCACCGGGAGTTCCGCGTCTACTGCCAGCCGATTATCCACAGCGACACCGAGCGCTGCGCCGGCGTCGAGATGCTGCTGCGATGGAAAAAGAAACGGCAAGGGTGGATCTCGCCTGACGTGTTTATTCCGCTGGCCGAGCAGCATGACTTGATCATTCCGCTCACTCGCTATCTGATGAACACCGTGACGGAAAATCTGCGGCTGTTCCCGCCGCGGCCGTCGTTCTACATCAGCATCAACGTCGCCGCCGAGCATTTTAAAACGCTCAACATCATCGACGATATTCGGCAGATTTGGCTGCCGGCGCAGCCGATGCCTTCGCTGATGCTGGAACTGACCGAACGCACCGCGCTGTCGGCAATTCAGTACGATCAAATCCGCACGCTGAAAGATATGGGCATCATGCTGGCCATCGACGACTTCGGCACCGGCCACAGCTCGCTGAGCTACCTGAAAAACCTCAGCCCGGACGTGTTGAAGATCGATCGCGGGTTTACCGCCGCCATCGGCACCGACGCGGTGAACGCCACGGTGACCGACACCATCATTACGCTGGCGCAGCGACTGAAACTGAAACTGGTGGCCGAGGGGGTGGAAACGGCAGAACAGGCCGACTACCTGCGCTCACGCGAGGTCAATGCCCTGCAGGGGTATTATTTCGCCAAGCCGATGCCGATCCATGTTTTCCCGCTGTGGTTGCAGCAGTACGAATCGCGCGTCAGGAAAGCGGAAGAGGATCCGCCGGAGGCCTGAGCCCCCGGCGGGAGGGTTACGCGTGCGCCGTCTCGTCCGGGGCGACGCGGGTAACGCGCACCAGTTCGATGCGGTATTCGGACACCTCAACGATATCGAAACGCAGGTGGTTCAGCTCGATGGTATCTCCCACCACCGGCATCTGCCCGTAGTGGGCCAACAGCAGCCCCGCCAGGGTGGCGTAATCGGCGGTGGGGCTGACCAGGTCATCGCAGGCCAGCGCCTGCTCCAGAGAGTGCAGATCGGTTCCGCCCTTCACCAGCCAGCCGTCGCCTTCCACCACGATGTCCGGCGTTTCATCCTCGTCCGGGAACTCACCGGCAATCGCTTCCAACACGTCCAGCGGCGTCACCAGCCCCTGAACGACGCCGAACTCGTTGGTGACCACCACCAGACGCCCTTTGGCGCGGCGCAGCACCGCCAGCAGCTTGATGACGTCCATGGTTTCCGGCACCACGATCGGCGGCGTGCGGGCGGCGAACTCGGCGATGTCTTCACCCAGCTCCAACGCCACCAGCAGATCCTTGGCGCGCACCACGCCGACAATCTCATCCACCGAATCACGGCACACCGGGAACAGGCTGTGCGGTGTGTCCAGCAGTTGCTCGCGCACCTCTTCGCGGGAGCGTTCGCAGTCGACCCAGGAGATCTCGGTGCGCGGCGTCATCACGCTGCGCAATGAACGCGAGGCCAGCGTCAGCACGCCGCTGATCATGTAACGTTCTTCCGCCGCAAAGGTTTCATCCCTCGGCAAGACAACCGCGTCATCCGTTTGCTGCGCACGCTGCTGCCCCATCAGGCGCATGATCGCTTCCGCGGTGCGCTCGCGCATCGGGCGACGCGCCTGATGCTTGATGAAGTTGCGCCGTGCGATCTGGTTGAACAATTCAATCAGGATCGAGAAGCCGATCGCCGCATACAGATAGCCTTTAGGAATATGCAACCCGAAGCCTTCTGCGATCAGGCTCAGGCCGATCATCAGCAGGAAGCTCAGGCACAGCACCACGATGGTCGGGTGCGCGTTGACGAAATTGGTCAACGGCTTGGACGCCAGCAGCATCACCGCCATCGCGATCACCACCGCCGCCATCATCACCGGCAGATCGTTCACCATACCCACGGCAGTAATCACCGCATCGAGCGAGAACACCGCGTCGAGGATCACTATCTGCACCACCACCGCCCAGAATTTGGCGTAACCGCGGTTGGCGCCGTCCTGATGCGTCTGCCCTTCCAGCCGTTCATGCAGTTCCATAGTGGCCTTGAACAACAGGAACACCCCGCCGAACAGCAAAATCAAATCGCGGCCGGAGAAGCTGAAATCGGCGACGCTGAACAGCGGCGTGGTCAACGTCACCATCCAGGAGATCACCGACAACAGACCCAAACGCATCAGCAATGCCAGCGACAGGCCGATGATGCGCGCTTTATCACGCTGTTTCGGCGGCAGCTTGTCGGCCAAAATGGCGATGAACACCAGGTTGTCGATGCCCAGCACGATTTCCAGCACCACCAGCGTAAGCAACCCCGCCCAAATAGAGGGGTCCATTAAAAATTCCATGTCAGACTCCAGAGAAAAGCGGGAATGAGCGCACGCCGCTCAGACGTGACGATGCCGTCACTGCATGGGCGCAGTCGACAATAGCAAGATCACGGGATGGGGTTACCGGGAGATGGCCGAAGGGCCGAACAGCATATACAACGCCAGCAGGTGGCGGGTGAAACCTGGAAAAACAGTAACTTCGGTGACAGTCCATAGGGAGGGCTGAGGCCCTTCACTCCTTAGTGATGAAAGAGGAAATTACTGTATCAGGATTTTTCTGGGGGACAAAGCAGCTTTTTCAACGGCGGTTTAGGATGGCGCCACGCTCTATCGCCGGTGAAAGCTAAGATTTCTCTGAGCATGCAATAACAGAGCAGCGTCACAAAAAATATTTTTTCACTCACTAAAATAAATGTCGCGTTCGTGAAGCATCGCGCACAGGCATTTGAAACTGCGTGAGAAATGTTAGGCGTGCGTTTCTTTTTTTCTACCATAATGTATCTGAACCGCGGAAGTGACTGCCAAGACGGCGCGGAGAATCGACACAATTCGCGCCTGGAGTTCAACGAGGAGGTAGCGAGTGGCAATAGCTATTATCATCGGCACACACGGGGCTGCAGCGGAACAACTGCTGAAAACGGCGGAGATGCTATTGGGCGAGCAGGACAACGTCGCCTTTATAGACTTCGTTCCCGGTGAGAATGCCGAAACGTTAATCGTCAAGTACAACGAAAAAATCAGTGGGTTGGATACCAGCGGCGGCGTGCTGTTCCTGGTGGATACCTGGGGCGGCAGCCCGTTCAACGCCGCCAGCCGCATTGCGGTCGACAAGGAAAACTATGAGGTCGTCACCGGGGTCAACATTCCGATGCTGGTGGAAACCTTCATGGCGCGGGACGATAACCCCGCGTTCGATGAACTGGTCGCGCTGGCGTTGGAAACCGGCCGCGAAGGTGTGAAAGCGCTGAAAAAACCGCAGGAAGAACCCGCAAAACCCACAGCACCCGTCGCCAAAGCCGTGGCCCCTCAGGCGCCGCTGGGGCCAAACGATCACATGAAGATCGGCCTGGCGCGCATCGATGACCGCTTGATTCACGGCCAGGTCGCCACCCGCTGGACCAAAGAAACCAACGTCAGCCGCATCATCGTCGTCAGCGATGAAGTCGCCGCCGACCATGTGCGCAAAACTCTGCTGACCCAGGTCGCCCCGCCGGGCGTCACCGCTCACGTGGTGGACGTGGCGAAGGCCATCCGCGTCTGGAACAACCCGAAATACGCCAACGACCGCGTGATGTTGCTGTTCACCAACCCGACCGACGTCTGGCGTCTGGTGGAGGGCGGCGTGGAGATTAAGTCCGTCAATATCGGCGGCATGGCGTTCCGTCAGGGGAAAACCCAGGTGAACAACGCCGTTTCCGTCGATGAAAAAGATATCGAAGCGTTTAAGAAACTGAACGATCGCGGTATCGAGCTGGAGGTGCGCAAGGTCTCGTCCGACAGCCGGCTAAAAATGATGGACCTGATTAACAAACTCAATTAGTGGCGCCAGCCGCTGATTATTTTACTCAGAGCTTTTTTGGTCATAGGAGAAGTGCAATGGAGATCACCACTCTTCAGATTGTGCTGATATTTATCGTTGCCTGTATCGCCGGGATGGGTTCCGTCCTCGACGAGTTCCAGTTCCACCGTCCGCTGGTCGCCTGTACCCTGATCGGCTTCATTCTCGGCGACATGAAAACCGGCATCATCATCGGCGGTACGCTGGAAATGATCGCCCTGGGCTGGATGAACATCGGTGCGGCGGTCGCGCCGGATGCCGCCCTGGCATCCATCATCTCGACCATCCTGGTCATCGCCGGCGGGCAAAGCGTCGGCGCCGGTATCGCCCTGGCCATTCCGCTGGCGGCGGCCGGCCAGGTGCTGACCATCATCGTGCGTACCCTCACCGTGGCCTTCCAGCACGCGGCGGACAGCGCGGCGGAGCGCGGCAGCCTGCGCGCCATCACCTGGATCCATATCGGCGCCCTGCTGCTGCAGGCGATGCGTATCGCCATTCCGGCGGTCATCGTCGCCATCTCGGTCGGCACCGCCGGGGTACACGCGCTGCTCAACTCGATCCCGGAAGTGGTCACCAGCGGCCTGAACATCGCCGGCGGCATGATCGTGGTGGTCGGTTACGCGATGGTGATTAACATGATGCGCGCCGGCTACCTGATGCCGTTCTTCTACCTCGGTTTCGTGACCGCCGCCTTCACCAACTTCAACCTGGTGGCGCTCGGCGTCATCGGCGTGGTGATGGCCGTGCTGTATATCCAGCTCAGCCCGAAATACAACAAGTCTCAGGTTGTCCAGGCCGGCCCGGCTAATGCGAACGATCTCGATAACGAACTCGACTAGGAATAGGTGAGAGAAATGGTTGATACAACTGCTCAAAAGAAACTCACGCCGGCCGACATTCGCGGCGTGTTCCTGCGCTCTAACCTGTTCCAGGGTTCATGGAACTTCGAACGCATGCAGGCGCTGGGTTTTTGCTTCTCGATGGTACCGGTGATCCGTCGCCTGTATCCGGAAAACAATGACGACCGCAAACAGGCGATCAAGCGCCACCTCGAGTTCTTCAACACCCACCCTTACGTGGCGGCGCCGGTGCTCGGCGTGACCATGGCGATGGAAGAGCAACGCGCCAACGGCGCGCCGATCGACGACGGTGCGATCAACGGCATCAAGGTCGGTCTGATGGGGCCGTTGGCAGGCGTCGGTGACCCGATTTTCTGGGGCACCGTGCGGCCGGTGTTCGCCGCGCTCGGCGCCGGCATCGCCATGAGCGGCAGCCTGCTCGGGCCGATCCTGTTCTTCGTGCTGTTCAACCTGGTGCGATTGCTGACCCGCTACTACGGCGTGGCCTACGGTTACCGTAAAGGGGTAGACATCGTCAACGACATGGGCGGCGGCTTCCTGCAAAAACTGACGGAAGGGGCGTCCATTCTCGGCCTGTTTGTTATGGGCGCGCTGGTCAACAAGTGGACGCACGTGAATATCCCGCTGGTGGTGTCCAAAATCACCGACCAGACCGGGCATACCAACGTCACCACGGTGCAGACCATCCTCGACCAGCTGATGCCGGGCCTGGTGCCGTTGCTGCTGACCTTCGCCTGTATGTGGCTGCTGCGCAAGAAAGTCAATGCGCTGTGGATCATCATCGGTTTCTTCGTCATCGGCATCTTTGGCTATTGGATTGGCCTGCTGGGCCTGTAATCGTTCGAAACGGCCGGGGGCACCCCCCGGCTTTTTTATGTGTGGAGCAAGAGATGTCGCTGACCGACGCCGTACTGATGCTGTTTATCGCCCTGCTGTTGCTGTACTCGCTGTATGACGAATTCGGCATGAACCTGCTGAAAGGCAAAACGCGGCTTAAGGTGCCGCTTAAGCGCCGCCATCGCCTCGACAGCCTGATTTTCGTCGGCCTGATCGCCATTCTTATTTACCGCAATGTCACCGCCAACGGTGCGGTATTAACCACTTATCTGCTTATTTCTTTAGCGCTGCTCGCGATCTATATCTCTTATATTCGCTCTCCCAAAATACTGTTTAAAACACAAGGTTTTTTCTTCGCGAATGTGTTTGTCGAATATAACCGCATTAAAGCCATGAATTTATCGGAGGACGGTATTTTGGCCATCGACCTGGAGCAACGCAGGCTGTTGGTTCAGGTGACGCACTTGGACAACCTGGAAAAGATTTATAATTTTTTCGTTGATAATCAATAGATAAATAAAAAATCGCCTTGTTTCCGCTCAAACCTTGCGCTGCTTATGGATAATTAATCGGCAGCGCCATTTCCTTTCTGGCTATTATTCCCGCAACATTGTTACCCGCGTCTACATTATATTCCCACATGAACTTAGATTAATGAAAACGAGTCTCAATTAAGATCAAACATTGCTCTAGAATAAAGTTGTCGGTGGCGGAAATAATATGGTATGGTTGCGCCGTCATTGGGGAGTAGCCGGTTTCTGGAGAATAAAACGCCAGAAACGCCCGTATCAACATACTCGTTTCGCCGTATGAAACGTGGTGCGGGCAGCCAGGTAAGGTTGGCGAGACCATAGACACGTGACTCCGTCGTTTGGTTGGGGGTGGGTTACGTGTATATGGAGCCACCCGGCCGAGGCTATTTCACATGAACCTTTCAGCAACGCTCATTCTCGCTTTTGGCATGTCCATGGATGCTTTCGCCGCTTCGATCGGCAAAGGCGCCAGCCTGCATCAACCCCGTTTCCGCGAAGCGATCCGCACCGGCCTGATCTTCGGCGTGGTCGAAGCCATTACCCCGCTCATCGGTTGGGCCATCGGCCTGTTCGCCAGCCAGTACATCATGGAATGGGATCACTGGGTCGCCTTCTCGCTGCTGTTCATTCTCGGCATGCGCATGATCGTCGAAGGGGTGCGCAACCGGCCCGATGAAGAAGAGAAGGTCAAACGTCACGGCTTCTGGATATTGGTGGCCACCGCTGTTGCCACCAGCCTCGACGCCATGGCTATCGGCGTCGGCCTGGCCTTCCTGCAGGTCAATATCGTGCATACCGCGATGGCCATCGGCTGCGCCACCATGATCATGGCGACGCTGGGCATGATGATCGGCCGCTTTATCGGCCCGCTGCTGGGCAAACGCGCCGAGATCCTCGGCGGCGTGGTGCTGATCGGTATCGGCGTCAACATTCTGCTGGAGCACCTCGGCTACCTGGCCTGAGGCGCTCGCCCTGCAAAAAAACCTGCCGCGGCAGGTTTTTTTGTTTCTGGGTTTACTGCGCCGGTTAAGCGCGGCGTCGGTACAGCGCCAACGCGAAATCCGTTTCGCACACGAACTCGCCGCCATGCGCCAGCCGCTGCTGCACCTCCGGCGTAGCGCGCCAGGCGAACGGTGTCATCTGCAGCAGGTTGGCGGCCTGTGCGCCCGGCAGGGCCATCGTATAGGCCAACGCCTCTTTACGCTCGCACTCGAAACCGTCGAACTGCTCGTCCTGTTCGGCATGCAGCTGCACCTGCGGGTAGACCTGTTCTTTCAATTGGTACAGATGACGCGGGCCCGGCGAGACAGTCACTACCACGCCGCCCGGCTTCACCACCCGCGCCAGCTCCTGCGCCTTGCAAGGTGCATAAATGCGCAAGACCGCATCCAGCGCGCGGTCGGCGAACGGCAAACGGTGGCTGGAGGCGACGCAGAACGAGACCGCGGGATAGCGTTTGGCGGCGTAGCGGATCGCCACCTTGGCGACGTCCAGCCCATAGACCGCCATATTGCGCGCTTGCGCCAACCGTGTGGCCACGGCGGCGGTGTAATACCCTTCCCCACAGCCTATGTCCAACAACGCGCCTGCATCGGCCGGCAGCGCCAAATCCAGCCACTCGGCCACCTGCTGTTGCAGTGGCTGATAATAACCGCCGTCGAGAAATGCGCGCCGTGCCTGCATCATTTCCGCGCTGTCTCCCGGCTGCTTCGATCGCTTGTGCTGCACCGGCAGCAGATTGACGTAGCCTTCTTTGGCTTGATCGAACTGATGATTGCCGTCGCAACGCCAGTGTTGTGATGAAAAATGCAGCGGTTGATGACACAGGGGGCATTGATAAGACATGAATGGGCTTCCAGAAAGACAGGGCGCGGCTAGTCTAAAGAAGGCGCCGGCTTGATGCAAGGCGCATCCCCGCTCGCTTTCACCGCCAACAACGCCTGGTCAAGCGGGGAAAAAGCTGGCTACACTGAGAGTCTGTTTTCTCACGCAGGTGAAAATAACTTATGAGCGATCGTTCCGCGCTGCTCGATGCGGTGCCCCACATTCAGCATGGCTTCGGCAGCAAAATTGCGCTGCTGCCCGGGCATCTGCTGCCCTATCGCGCCACGCTACCGGAAAAGAAGCAGGTGCACGGCACCCGCATTGTCGACATATTGCAGCCGGCGCAGGCATGCGGTGAGGCCGACGGCTTCTACACCCGCCAGCCCGGCATTCTGCTCAGCGTGTTGACGGCGGACTGTCTGCCGGTGCTGTTCAGCCGCCGCGACGGCGGCGCCATCGGGGCCGTGCACGCCGGCTGGCGCGGGTTGCTGGACGGCATTCTGGAACAAATGGCGGCGCGCATTCGCCAGGACGGCGACACCGCCGATTGGGTGGTCTCTATCGGCCCCGCCGCCGGCCCGTGCTGCTACGAAGTCGATGAAGCGCTGGTGGAGAATTTCAAACAGCGTCTGCCGCTGCCCGCCGCGTTGATCAGCCCGCATTACCGGCATCTGGATCTGGCCGCAATTGCCGAATACAAGCTGACGGCGCTCGGCTTCGCCGCCGTTGACCGCGCCGGCAGTTGCACCATCTGCACGCCGGATGTCGACCCGCAGCGGCCACAGCGCTTCAAATACACCAGCTATCGCCGCAACAGCCACCGGCGCGCGCAGGATCCGACGCATCCGGGGATCAAAGGCCGCAACCAGTACGCCGGCATCATCATCGCCGCCGGATGACGGAAACGAAAAAGCCCGCTCGAAGGCGGGCTTTTTGTACAGCTGACGCTGATTAGATAGCAGTAACGTTTACTGCAGATGGGCCTTTCTGGCCATCTTGGATTTCGAACTCAACGTTCTGGCCTTCAGCCAGGGTTTTGAAGCCGTTACCCTGGATTGCAGAGAAGTGTACGAACACGTCTTTGCTGCCGTCAGCCGGGGTGATGAAACCGAAACCTTTAGACTCGTTGAACCACTTAACTTGACCTTTGATCTTTGCCATCTTGAGTATTTCCTTTGGATTGTTTAAACCGCCCGAGGGCGTTACATAGACAAACTAGAGTCGTTACTGCTTGAGGCACTAAGATAAGGATCGGCAGAGAAGCGGTATTCAACGCTAACGTCTTTACTCAGAACTTCTTTACTGAAAATGCCACACATATACAGAACTGTACCTCGTTTTACCCAGATGCGTTATCACATACTCTGTATGCGATGGCAAGCCATTTTTAATCACTGAACGACATGTCGCACATATTTGAAACGGTCGAGAGCCACATTTGCTTAAATAGGCCAAAAGATGTTGAAGCATCGGCTATTTTCTGCTTGCCGAAATCATCGCGCCAAGCCCCGCATTCTGATGGTGTTTTAACAAAACTTTCATCGTTTTGACGCATGTCCGCCACCTCTTTTTCGCCTTTTCGCCGCTTATAGCGTTAAAAAATTTGAATCTTTATGGAATGAGATATGCAACATTTGAATATCGATGAACGGGGGCCAATTTATTCAACGCTCCTCCGACCATTTTCCGCCGGAAAGCGCATTCCCCATCGCCCTGCAGGCCTGACGACAAACGGCGCGAACAAGAGAGCGGCGAGGGGCAGAAGTCACGTCTGCGCATCGGTCAACGGTTGCATAAGCATGCAAACGCCTGACGGGTCTTCCGTTCGTCGTTGTTTCATCATAAATAATCCGAAGGCCGTTAACCGACCCAGCCAGAATAGGTTCCGGAATAATCTTATGAATGACGAAAGTTCAACGTTGAATTAATTCCTGAAAACCAGGTGGTTATTTGCATCACCACCCGCGCTTATCGATTTTCCTAATTACTGGGCCGCTTGCTGAGCGTGGGCATTATTCCTTCCCCGGCTCCGCCAGGCGGATAGACGGCACGTGTTGCGCCCCCGGCAACGCGATGCGCTCGCCAATCTTCAGCGGATGGAATTGATGCTGCTCCAGCCCCGCCTCGCTCAGCGCCATATTCAACTGCAGCGGCGGCTCGTCCAGCGCTTCATCCGCCAATTCGAATACCCCCCAGTGGATGGGGATGGCCCGCGGCTGATTCAGTTCGAGATACAGCGCCACCGACTGCTGCGGATCCATATGCTGCTCCTGCATGAACCAGCGCGGCGCATAGGCGCCGATGGGCAACGCCGCCACGTCGAACGGCCCGAGCCGTTGACCGATCTCCGCCAGCCGCGCCGAATAGCCGCTGTCGCCGGAAAAATAGAACCGCAGCGCCGGATGATGGATCACCCAACCGCACCACAGCGAGCGGTTGCGATCCCACAGCGTGCGCATGCTCCAGTGTCGCGCCGGGGTGGCGTAGACCGTCAGATCGCCCAACGCCAGGCTCTGCCACCAGTCCAGTTCATGCACCTTCAGCCGATAGCGACGGAACCAGCGCTTCAAGCCGAGCGGCACGATGAACTCGGCCTGCGGGAAGCGCCGCGCCAGCTGCCGCACGGTACGCCTGTCGAGATGGTCATAATGGTTATGGGAGATCAGCACCGCATCCATCGCCGGCAGTTGGCCCACCGTCAGCGGCGTCGGCGTTCTGCGCTTCGGGCCGTAGAAACTCAGCGGCGATGCGCGTTCGGACAACACCGGATCGATCAGGATGTAACGGCCGCCCAACCGCAGCAGCATTGAGGCATGCCCCAACCACCAGATGCTGTCGTCACTGCCGCTGAGATCGGCGGGTTGCCACCAGCCCTTCGTAAATTGCGCATAGCCGCGCTGCGGCGGCCTCGGCAGCCCCTGCCGCTTGCGTTCATCCCGCCAACGCTGCAGATCGCCCTCCTGGCGCTGCGAGGGTTCCAGGTTGCGAAATCCCTCCGGCGTGTGATGCGCCTTGGCCGCATCGTAATAACGATTTCTTTTCATTCAGCCCCTTTTCCTGACCGCTGCGCGCCCCGCATGGGCGTGACTTTCAGTCTAACAAACCCGGCGCAACTCGCACTTCGTCAGCCGTGCGCTGCATTACGGGAGCTTTTGCCGTATACTGTTGTCTCACTCCGGTGAGAAAGCCAGGGCCGCCAAGAGCCCGTTAAGACTCTCTTAAGATCTTTGTGATTGACTTGTAGGGCATACAGAAAAGGAGACGTTATGAGTCGTTCTACATCCCGCAAATCAGGCCAGGGCCTGGGGTGCCGTATTCGCCGCACGCTGCTGGCGCAAAAGCAATACTGGAAAATGTATTTCGCCATGAAACTGCGCCGTCTGCGCGTACCTGCACCGCTGGTGCTGCTGGCCGGTTCGCTGCTCGGGTTCTTCATGCTGACTCTGCTGATGCTCAGCGTGGTGGCTATCGACGTGATCGGCACCCTGCTGCTGCTGTGCCGGAAACTGCTGGGACGGGGTCACGGTGAGGGACGCGCCTTTATGCCGCGCGGCTGACGAGACGTGAAGCGGAGGCGCGCAATACGCCTCCGCACACGGATTAGCGTTTGGCGCCTTTGCGGCGCGTCAGCATAAACCCGCCCCACAGCACCGCGATCCACACCGGCATCAGCAACACCGAGATGCGGATCCCTTCGCTGAAATACATGATCACCAGAATCAGGCCAAGGAAGGTCAGGCACAGGTAGTTGCCAAACGGATACCACAGCGCCTTAAAGCTGGGAATGACGCCCTGGCGATTCTTCGCCGCGCGGAATTTCAGGTGCGCCAGGCAGATCATTACCCAGTTGATCACCAGCGTTGAAACCACCAGCGCCATCAGCAGCTCAAACGCCTTGCCGGGCATCAGGTAGTTGATCAGCACGCCAATCGAAGTAATCAGCGCCGACAGCGCAATGGACAGCACCGGCACGCCCCGTTTATTCACGCGCGTCAACGCCTGCGGCGCATTGCCCTGGCTGGCCAGCCCGAACAGCATGCGGCTGTTGGCATACACGCCGCTGTTGTAGACCGACAGCGCGGCGGTCAACACCACCACATTGAGCACGGTGGCCACCAGATTGCTGTTCAGCGCATGGAAGATCAGCACGAACGGGCTGCCGCCTTCCACCACCTGCCCCCACGGATAGAGCGACAGCAGCACGGTCAGCGAGCCGATATAGAAGATCAGAATGCGGTACACCACCTGATTGGTCGCTTTGGGAATACTGCGACGCGGATCGGCGGCTTCCGCCGCGGTGATGCCGACCATTTCCAGCCCGCCGAACGAGAACATGATCACCGCCATCGCCATC
This sequence comes from Serratia nevei, assembly GCF_024160145.1. Taxonomy (GTDB): domain Bacteria; phylum Pseudomonadota; class Gammaproteobacteria; order Enterobacterales; family Enterobacteriaceae; genus Serratia; species Serratia nevei_A. The sequence continues at coordinate 79,455 of NZ_JAMYWQ010000014.1, read as the reverse complement.
ACCAGCCCGGAGAAGCCGTGCGGCATGAAGCCGCCCTGCTGCCACAGGTTGGTAATACTGGCCTGCGGCCCGCCGTTGCCGCTGACCAGCAGCCACGCGCCAAACACGATCATGCCGACAATCGCCACCACCTTGATGATGGCGAACCAGAACTCGGTTTCGCCGTACAGGCGCACGTTCACCAGGTTGATCAGATTGATCAGCACAAAGAACAGCGCGGCGGAGGCCCAGGTGGGAATGTCCGGCCACCAATACTGAATGTAGATGCCGACGGCGGTCAATTCCGCCATGCCGACCAGAATGAACATCGCCCAGTAGTTCCAGCCGGAAAGGAAGCCGGCGAAGTCGCCCCAATATTTATAGGCAAAGTGGCTGAAAGATCCGGCGACCGGCTCCTCCACCACCATTTCGCCCAGCTGGCGCATGATCAAGAACGCGATAAAACCGCCGATGGCGTAGCCCAACAGCACGGCGGGGCCGGCCATTTTAATGGTTTGCGCAATGCCGAGAAATAAACCGGTGCCGATGGCGCCCCCGAGGGCAATAAGCTGTATATGTCTGTTTTTTAAGCCGCGTTTTAGCGGAGTATCCTGATGCTGACCGCCCATCTTATCCTCATATGGCGTACGCCCTTGCCGTCATCGGCCAAGATTTCGCCAATCAATAAATGTATCTGCGGGCGGCTTTTTAACACTTAACCCCGTGAGCATCAAGGAGTAGCGCCCCGAGAGGGCAGAGCGGAGCGCGATTTCTTCACTATCGAAAAGCGGGTAACCGCGGCGTTCAACCAGGCATGCCGCACAGTTTGGTCAGGTTGCGCGCGCCGATCATCAGCGTGGCAACATAGGATTGGCGACGCGTGACCACTTCCACCGCCACGCGATCGTTTTGATATTTTATCAGATAGGTCGAGGGCCAGCCCTGACGGCGCTGGCCGAAGCTTTCGGCATGACGATCGATCGCCGCATGGGCAATCACCAGATGAGACAAGTTTTTATCACCTTTGATAATGCGCTTCATAAACAGCCTCCGCCAACGACAGCTCTGTTATTAGAAAAAGGAGAAACTCTTACCAATCACCGGTATTTTTCGAATCAGTTAGCCTGCCGGCTCATCAGGAAGCAGATCATCGCCGCGCGCAGCGGGCTGGCGCAGTCCGCCTGCCATTCGCCGCCCTGGGTGCTCATGCGCGCCTGCCACTGCGGGCTGTCGCTTTGGTTGTCGGGGTTCAGACTGATTTTGTTGGCGCAAATGATCGGCCAGGCATCGGAGGGATTCTTGCAATAATCTTTACCTTTCACGCCACCGTAGGGATACCATTTGTCCGGGTTCTCCCCGGTCAGCAGCGCGATGCTGCGGTTCACTTCGGCATCGCTTTCTTCGTACCATTTAATCATCGGCTTCATCCATCTTTCGTAAGGTTCGCGCTACATTACGATGTCTGTACGACAGTTTTATGACAGCGCCACTGGTTTTCACATTATCTCTACTAATGCTTTGTCCCCTTTATCTTTCCCCTCCCCCTGAGTACACTTTTGGCCTGCTTACCGCCCTGGAAACGCCTGCATGTTGACCGGTCTCAACCACCTGACGCTCGCCGTCAGCGATCTCGATCGCAGCTTTGATTTTTATCATCGTTTACTGGGATTTGCCCCGCACGCCCGCTGGCAAGGCGGCGCCTATCTTTCACTGGGGGCATTGTGGCTGTGCCTGTCGCTGGATGAAGCGCGTACGCAACAAAGCGCGCACGATTACACCCATTACGCCTTCAGCGTAGCGCCGGAGCAATTTGAGTCGGTCAGCGAGCGGCTGCGCCAGGGCGGCGTCGAAGAGTGGAAAAGCAATCGCAGCGAAGGCGACTCACTCTATTTTCTCGATCCCGATGGGCATCAGTTGGAGATCCATGCCGGCGATCTGGCCAGCCGCCTGGCGGCCTGCCGGGAAAAACCGTATCGGGGCATGGTGTTTTACTGAGGCGCCCCGGCGGCGCACCGCCGGCCGGAGCGTCATGATCAGCGTTCGGGGATAAAACCTTTGAAATCCAGCGCGGGGCTGAGATCGTCGTCGTCAGCATCAGCGCGAGCGCCCTGCGCCAGGCGCTTCAACAGCGCCGTTTGCTGGCGTTGCTGCTCGGCAATTTCCTGCAGCAGGCGAATCTGCTCGTTAGCGCGCACGCTGGCGCGGTTCACCAGGAACCAAACCCACAGCCCGGCCAGTAACGCCACGGCGGCAAAGGCCAGCGACAACAGGCCGTTCTGGCCAAAACCTAAATCGTACATGGACAACCCTATCTACGGCGAAAATCAGGCCGCCATCTTAACACTCACGGCGGTCGTGCGAACATCCCGGCCTTAAAATGGCTTACCAGGGCACTAAACGCGTCACTGAACAAATGCCCAACGCAAAATTTCCGCCATCGTCGCAATAACTGTCCAACGCCAACAGGTAGAAAAACAGGCAGGCAGCAACGGCCGCAATTATCACGAGGATTTTTTTTCGCAACAAATTTAGCAGCCTCATTGTTGTACAGGTAATCTATCGCGCATGTTATCACAGCCAAATTAAACGAAGTTTAACTTTCCGTTTAGATTTCTGGCTATTGCCCGCTTTTTCAGACTGGAACTCTTGCCGCCACGCTGACGCCATGGCTAGATCGAATCATCAGGAACAACGAGGAAACGCAATGAGCAGATTGATTAAGTGGGTACTGGTGTTGGCGGTCATTTACGGCGGCTTTTTGATCTCGGGCTACGGCGTGCTGATAGGCAGCAACAAAAACGTCGGCGGGTTGGGATTGCAGTGCAAATATCTGACGGCGCGCAACGTGGCAATCGCCCAGTACGTCAATGGCGACAACGGTTTCATCGGCGTGGCCGACTGCCCGCTGTTCAAGAAAATCGAAACGGTGGTGGATTAACCGCCACCGCCCGACGCCGCCGCTTTGCGGCGGCTCCGCGTCAGCTGCGGGTAAATTTCATCTCGATCAGCGCAATCGCCTTGTCAATCGCCCGGCGGGTCACCGGATCGGCGCCTGCAGGATGCGTAGAGAAATCGATGCTTTTCAGCTGCCCCGCCATCTTGTCGCGCACTTCGGTCGGCGCAATCACGTCGATAACGTCCAGAATCTGTTTGATGACCAGTTGGCAAGCGACCAGATCGGAAGCCAATTCCTGCTCGTTGCTCAGCATGTCAGACATAATAACTTTTCCTCTTGATTCAAACGCCGCACAGCATAGCACGCAGCCCACGCCATTGCCCGTTCTCCCCGCCTTTTTCCCCCTTCTGCGCACCGCCGGGCAAAAGCCCGCAGCGGATTAGCCTATACTTGCAGCATGACGGTGGCAAAAACCACCCGTAAGCCACAATCAACAGGAGAAAGTTATGGCGAATCACAATGTGAAATCCTGGGCGACAGTGCGTGAAACTTCGGTGGAAATCGCCGAAGCTATTTTTGAACTGGCGGGAAACGACGAAGTATTGGCACAGAAGATTTGGGAAGAAGGCAGTGACGAAGCGCTGGAGAAGGCCTTTGCCAAAACCACCGCCGACCAGCTTTATTGGGGAGAGGAAACCGTCGAGCGGAAAAACGTTTGAGCCGCGCGCAACAAAAAGCCCGGGTTTCTGACCCAGGCTTTCCCGATTAGCGATCGCCCCGTTCAGCGGCGTGCAATGGCTCTTGCTCTCACGGCTCTTCACCTCCCACACCTTCCGCATTTTTCATGCTCATCACCGGCATCGCCATAAAAGCGCCGACGCCCACGATTACAACCAGAGTAATAATCACTGTCATTAACATGCGATCACCCCATCAACGTTGAGTTGTTACGGCTGACTCTGTTTTGGCGGTTACTTGCTGTGGCCTACTCCGCGTCACCCACCGCGGCGGCGACAGTCTCAGATTAGCCGTTTTTCCTTTCGACTGACAAGCGGCGGTTGAACGGTTTTTCCGAATAATTTCCGCCGTCACCGGCGGCGTTTTTGTCCGCGGCGGCAAGTTGTGTATACTTCACCGCTATGTAGATCTCACACTGACGCACTGATGATACAAGAACACCATCTCTCATTGGTCTGCGCCCTCAGCAAATGGGTCGAAACTCACCTTGGACGAGTGATCCATCTCGAAGAGCTGGCCGAGTACTCCGGCTACTCGCTGTGGCACATGCAGAAACTGTTCAAAGAAGCGACAGGGATTTCGCTGGGCAAATACATTCGCGAACGCCGTCTGGCCGGCGCGGTCTACCAACTGCGCAGCAGCGAAGCGTCAATTTTCGATATCGCCCTGGACTTTGGCTTCGGTTCTCAGTCCCACTTCACCTACATGTTCAGAAAGCGTTTTAATATCACGCCTTTTGATTTCCGCCAGGATTTGAGCGTCGATCTGCATATCGATCCGCCGCTGCACGTCATTCACCAAAAATCTGCCTGACGCGCCCGCCTTAAACCGGCGCGTTAACGCGCGCCCCATAGCGCCAGCATCGCGATCAACGCCGGCAGCGCCTGCACCCACAGGATCTTGCGGCTGGCGGTCAGCCCGCCAAACACGCCGGCCGCCAACACACACCCGAGAAAGAACAGCTGCAGCGCCATATCCTCACGCCAGTAGCCCCACGCCAGCCCCAGCGCCAAAAAGCCGTTGTACAACCCCTGATTGGCGGCCAGAACCCGCGTGGCCACGGCGAACTCCGCCGTCGTCCCGAATGCCCGCCTGCCGAGCGGCGCACGCCACAGAAACATTTCCAGCACCAGGATATAAAGATGCAGCGCCGCGATAAGCAACAGCAAAATATCGGCAAATGGCTTCATGATTGTCCCAATGGCTTATTGAGGATGTCATCAAGTATAAGCGGACCAGCAATATTCACGGCCGACGGGGATAAAAAAACCCGCCGAAGCGGGTTTAAGCAAGAGTCATTTATTGAGATTAGTTTAATACGGCAACCAACAATGCCGCGACGGAGGCCCAAAATAGCGCCGTGGCAATCACGACATGGGACAGTCTTGCTTTATAGAGTACCTGGCTCATAATGACCTCACTGACATCTGACTAACGGGAGACAGCCTGACTTCCTGAGGATTATCCTAAACTTCTTTTCTTTATCATTATATGAGCCAGATCACTGTTCCGCGGACAAACCCTATATTGTCAGCGAAGCTGACGTCGCGATCACATTAATTGCGCCCTATTAGAGCGAAATAAACCGGTTCATCGCGGCGATTATATCCTAACGCTATCAAACATCACGCCAGGGCAGGCGTGGCGCAGTCATGCGCTCGCCAGAAGAGCCGTTAACCGCCGGGAAACGCGGTGTTCCCTGCGCCCAATCCTGCTGCGCCTGAGTAATTTCCGCCTTGGTATGGCCGACGAAGTTCCACCAGATCAGGATCTCTTCGTTTAACGGTACGCCGCCAATTAATAATCCTCGCCCGCCCTTTTGCGAACTTAACTCAATAGAGTTATTCTTCATGCCCAAATAGGCGAATTCATCCGGTGAAAAGGTTTCACCATTAAGTTCAAATGCACCAATAAGGGGCAAAAAACCGATTTCATAATCGTCACGCAGCGGCAATTCTACCCTCGCCGCTTCCTGCCATTCCATATCAATGGCGATTAATGGCGAAAGGGTAAACACCGGCGAACGATAAGCGCCGAATTCCCCGACCAGCAAACGGTGATTGACGCCGTTATTCCGCCACTGCGGCAAGTCGGGATAATGATCGAAACGCGGTGCCATGTCGGCATGCTCGGCCGGCAGCGCGATCCACAATTGTGCAGCGTGCAATCGCCGCGCCGCGCCCACCGACTGTTCCGTATGCGCGATGCCGCGCCCTGCGGTCATCAGATTGACCTGGCCCGGCCGGATCACCTGCTCGCTGCCGAGGCTGTCGCGGTGCAGCACTTCGCCCTCGATCATCCAGGTGAACGTTTGCAAACCGGTATGCGGATGCGGCCCCACATCCATGCCGGGCGCGCTGCCCTCGAACACCGTCGGCCCGGCATGATCGAGAAAACACCAGGCGCCGACGGTGCGCCGCTCCCGGGTTGGCAGCGCACGGTTGATAGGAATGCCCCCCACTTCGGCATTACGCACGGCAATGCGCTGGATCTGACGCGCTCCATCAACGACGGGGCACCCGCGTGAAGGGGATGTAGGCGTAGGACGGGACTGAGTCATCGCAAGGACCTCCTGAATGGCGCCGATTCGCCAAGGGTAACCGCCCCCAGCTTAGCACAGGGCAGTCTCGACGACGTTGGGTACGATCGCGCGAGTTATGACGTTTTGACATAGCAGCTTTTGATATCGATATCGTCTTGCGCATGCCTGAGATCGGAGAAATAGGTCACGCCAAAGAGAATTGATACCACCAGCAGCACGGAAACCAACAGACCGATAATCGCCAGCAGTTTGGTTTCATCATGGAGATTAGGCTCCATTTTATCTCCCCTAGTTAATCGCGTCAGGTCACCCACAGCGTGACCGCCAGCGTAAAGATAATCAGTGAGCAGGAGGCAATCGCCAACACGACGATCGCAAATTGTGCGTCACCTAAGGTTTCTCGGTAGTTTTTATCCGTTGAGGCGTTACGCTGTTGTTTCACTAAATCGCTTTTCACTCGTTCAACTGCTGCATTGCTGCTTGAAGGGCAAGACGTCCCCTCAGAATGGGGGATGGAAGTCGCCACCTCGGTCGTTCAGGCCTCAACCGGGGCATGACGCTATCAACTTTCCCCACTGGGGTCAACATCCCCTCTGCCGGTGAACGAGTGGAGGCGCAAGGCCGATGTCACCGACATTGAGAGCGCAGGGAAATAAGAGACGCCTCTAACAGAGGGCAAAAAAAACCCGGCACGTAGCCGGGCTATGGCAGACCAACGCGTTATTGCGGAATACGCAATACCTGCCCAGGATAGATCTTGTCCGGGCTCGACAGCATCGGCTTGTTGGCCTCGAAAATCTTGTTATACAGATTGGCGTTGCCGTACATCTCTTTGGAGATCGCGCTCAGCGTATCGCCTTTCTTCACGGTATAGAAGCGGCTCTCGGCATCGGATTGCGCCACCGCCACCTTATCTTCCACGCCGCTGATGCCCGCCACGTTGCCGATCGCCACCAGGATCTTTTCTTTCAATTCCTGGCTGACGGCATCGCCGGTCACGACGGCTTTGCCATCGACCACCTGCACATCGACTTTGTCGGTGCCCGGCAAGCCGCTCTTATCGAGATGCTCTTTCAGTTTGGCGCTTTGATCTTCGGCGGAGGCATTACCTGTGACTGAGTCCCACAGTTTCTCGCCCGCTTCTTTGACGAAGTTAAACAATCCCATATTCACTCCTTTCAATGGTTGCATTAATGCGTTGAAGTAAGGCCTGATAAGCTTAGCATCGTCAAAAGGATATGCCATCCGCTCCCGGCGCCAGAAACGGTTAGAGTATTCCGAAAATGCGGTCAATGGCGATTTATCAGGCAATGATGCTGAAAAATCGCGTTTTTTTACCTACACTGTCGCTGACAAGACTGCTCGATGGAGGAGGCACGCAACGATGTACGCATTGGTGATGTTTGTCTGTTATCTGGATGGCGGCTGCAGTGAAATGGTGGTCGACATATTGCGCGACGAATCACAATGCCTGATCGCGATGAAGGAACAGAACCTGCGCCACGCCGGTTGTTATCCCATGGAAGAGTTCATCGACGGTTTTTGGCTCCCGGCCAGTGAATACTCGGATTTTTGATCGCCCTTTCCCCATAACTGAGGAATTTCTGATTTCATCGGAAACTTCGTCTTCCCCCGAGGCAGAAGACCGCCATTTTGCTAAATTGCGGCTCCCGAAGAAGAGAAAGACAGAGAAAGGTCATGCCAGCATCGGCTCATTCCAACGAGCATTATGAAACTCTGCTGCGCGACGTCAGCCTGGCGTTAGGCGACGCGGTGCTGCAGTTAATCAAAAACCATAAAAAGGTATCCGGCGGCAATATTCTTTCACAGCTGGTGACGGAGATAGAGCGCGAACAGGATCAGCAACGTTTCGCCGCGTTGCGTTCCGCCATTGAGCTGGTCGGCTTGGCGCCCAAAAGTTGAGGAACCGATAAAAACAAAGGCAGGGCGCAAGCCCTGCCTGGTTACCAATCCCGACACAGGATGAAGGTAATGATGGAAACTTAGAAGCGGTAGGTCAGGTTGACGGCAACGATGTCGTCGGTGTTCAGCTTCAGTTTGTTATCGTCGTTCAACTGGTTGATTTTGTAATCGACGTAGGTGTACATGTTTTTGTTGAAGTAGTAAGTGGCACCCACTTCCACATATTTCACCAGATCGGCGTCGCCAAATCCTTCGATATCCTTGCCTTTCGACTGCACATAGGCCAGTGACGGACGCAGACCGTTCTCGAACTGGTACTGAGCCACCACTTCGAAGTTTTGCGTCTTGTTAGCGAAACCGGCAATATCATTCACCTTGATTGGGGTCATATTGCGAGTTTCCGCATACATCGCCGCCAGATAGACCTGGTTGGCGTCGTATTTAATGGCAGTAGTCCAGGCGGAAGCCTTATCGCCTTTACCGTACTGCAGCGCTTTCTGGTCGCTGGTGCGGTTGGAGTCGGAGAACGCCGCCGCTACGCCGATGCCGCTGCCGCCGATGTCCTGATAGTCCAGAGACAGGCCGTAACCGTCGCCGTTTTGCTTGGTCACGCTGCGCTTGTCACCGTCGTTTTTACCCTGGTACTGCAACGCCAGGTTCAGGCCTTCCACCAAACCGAAGAAGTCACGGTTGCGGTAGGTCGCCAGGCCGTTGGAGCGCGCGGTCATGTAGTTGTCGGTATAGCTGTAGGAGTCGCCGCCGAATTCCGGCAGCATGTCGGTGTAGGCTTCGGCGTCGTACACCACGCCGTAGTTACGGCCGTAGTCGAATGAGCCATAGTTGGCGAACTTCAGCCCGGCGAAGCCCAGACGCGTTTTGGTGCCGGTGGTGCCCTGCGCTTCGTCGTGGTTGGCAGCAACCTGGTATTCCCACTGGCCGTAACCGGTCAACTGATCGTTGATTTGGGTTTCGCCTTTAAAGCCCAGACGAACGTAAGTTTTGTCCCCGTCTTCTTCCTTGTCTTTACTGAAAACGTGTTTGGCAGCAACGCGGCCGTACAGGTCGAGTTTATTGCCATCCTTATTATAGATTTCAGCCGCGTTGGCGAAGGAGGTGACCGCCCCGAGGGCGACAGCTAAGGCTAATACACTGCGTTTCATCATTTATTTTCCTAGATATTATAATTAGAACCCTGCCCGTCACGCCCAATTTATAATTTGGGCTGTGATTTTATCTTTTGGTATTTTATGAGCGCCCCTAATGCGGGGGTGATGTGACATTAGCATCATGAATCAAAACTTAAAATCAAAAAGTTCATGAAACAACGAGGAGAAAGCATGTTTATTTGTAACCAGATATTACAATATGAGTATCACTCAACTCATTGAATATAAGAATATTTTATCACATAAGTTATAACCAAAATGGTGCATTGCATCAATTTGGTGCATTTCGGTTTCGTTTTGCGTGCTTTCCGCGCGATCTTAAAGTAACAACAAAATTAGCATGGTTATTAAAAACGTTACTTATTTCACATTTTTATCTTAACAAAGTCACCAGGCAATTAAGGCTTTCAGATAACGATCTAACGCAGCCTTTATTCATTCGCGCAAGGAATGCATTCAAGACGAATAAAATTCGATTAGCGGCAGTTAAAATAGCGAAAAATAGCAGACTGGAATAATGAAAGGAATAACGACGGCACACTGGCGGCGCCGCCGTGAATAATCAATACAGCGTAGAGCGGGAAACTTCGGTCAACAACATACCGGCCCGCAGGCCCAACGCCACGTTGGGGTTAGGGAACAGTATCCACGCGCCTTCCTGGCCAACGCGATAGTCCTCCTGCGGCTGTTCACACAGCAACATACCCGGTTTCAGCTCGGTGAAGTTGGCCGTATCATCGTCCAGGTGCAGCTTGAAATCCTCGCTGTGTTTGATCAACGAGTGCATCACGCGGAATACCCGTATCTCGCCGCCCGCACGCGCCGGCAAAGCGCCTTCACTGACCGCCGCCCGCAGCGCGCGATCGATGGCGGCGAACTGCTGCAGATCGTTGCTGCCGAACGGCCGCGCCTTGCCCAGCTCGAGCGTACAGCTCGCCGCATGGAGATGTTCGCTGGCGTAGTGGCTGAAAGTACCGCCCGGGGCGCTGTGTACCACCAGCGCATCCAGATCGGCGGCATCCAGCAGCTTAAGCATAGCTTCACTGTACGGGCGTTTCTGGAAGGGCAGGATGCCGAAACGCGGCAAATGCGATTCACGAATGGCGGTGTGCAGATCATAGTGGAAGCGCGCCGCCTGTTCGCCATCGAAAAAGGCCGCGAGCGCACGTTCCAGCTGCTGCGCGCGCGCGGTTTCGCCGCTGGCGGCGAAGTTGCGGTAGCGGCCGCCGAACATACGGTTCATGTCGCTGTGTAGATAACGTTTGTTTGCCCGCATCGCCGGCGGGTTGCCCAGTACCACCAGCAGCCGCACCGACAGCGGCAACCGGCCGCTCAGCAGATCGCCCACCAGCCGATTGAGCAGTTCGATCGGCGCGGTTTCGTTGCCGTGCACGCCCGCCGATACCACCATCGCCTGGCGGTAAGCCTGCCGCGGCGTGAGCTCCAGCAGCCCTTCTCCCTGCCAGCGCCAGCGCAGCTGCGGCGTTTCACCCTGCCATTCGGCGGGTTCGTTCCCGTCCAGCGTCAGGGGCAGTAGATCAATCATGGCGCCTCCCTTAGCGTTGGAACGGATAGAGGGAACCGAGACCGAGGATCGACGTCAGCGAATCCAGCGCCTCGCGCCCTTCGCGCAGCAGCAGCGGATCGGCCAGGTCATCCTGCGTCAGGCGATCGCGATAATGACGATCCACCCATTCGTTCAGCGTCGCGAACAGCCGATCGTTCATCATCACGCGCGGATTGACCGCCCGCAGCTCCTGCTCGTTGAGCGCCACCCGCAGCCGCAGGCAGGCCGGGCCGCCGCCGTTGCGCATGCTTTCGCGCAGATCGAACACGCGAACTTCATCGATCGGGCCGCCGCTGCCGATCATGTCGTTCAGATAACGCCACACGCCGGCATGCTGACGCGACTCTTCCGGTACCACGATCATCATTTTGCCGTTCGGCTTGGTGAGAATTTGGCTGTTGAACAGGTAGGTCGCCACCGCGTCCGCCACCGAGACGCGCTCTGTCGGCACCTCGATCGCCACCAGCTCGCTGTCCAGCGTCGCCATCTTGCGGCGCACTTCATCCAGCGCCTGCTGCTGGCGGTAAAACGCCTGCTGGTGGTGGAACAGCACGTTCTGGTTGCTGACCGCAATCACGTCGTTATGGAACACACCCTGGTCGATCACCGCCGGGTTTTGCTGCACGAAGACCGTATGCTGCTCGTCCAGCTGGTGCAGGCGAGCGATCGCCTCGCCGGCTTCGCGCGTCTGGCGCGCCGGATAACGCGCCGGCGCCGTTTCGCCGCCGAACTCCTGGCGACCGTAGACGAACACCTGCACGCTGCGCCTGGCGTAGTCGCCGCCCAGACGATTGTGGTTGGCCGCCCCTTCGTCACCGAACAACGCCACCTGCGGCAACGCCTCGTGGTGGGCGAAATGCCGATCGTCGCTGAACATCGCCCGCAACGCGGCGCTGGTGGTTTCCGCTTCGATGGCGCGGTGGAATTTGTTGTTCAGGTTGGCGGCGGTGAAATGCACTTTACCGTCGGCGCTGTCCGCCGAAGGCGACACCGTGGCCGCATTGGCGGTCCACATGCACGACGCCGAACTGAGTGCCGACAGCAGGCGCGGCGATTGGCGCATCGCCTGCGCCAACACCGCCTCATCGCTGCCGCTGAAGCCTAAACGCCGCAGCATCGGCAAGTGCGGCCGCTCCTGCGGTGGCAATACCCCTTGCTGGAAACCGAGATCGGCCAACGCCTTCATTTTCAGCAAGCCTTGTTTCGCCGCCAGCTTCGGGTTCGAGATGCTGTTTTGATGCTGCGTCGACGCCTCGTTGCCGAACGACAGCCCGGCATAGTGGTGCGTTGGCCCCACCAAACCGTCGAAATTGACTTCATATCCTGACATGTTCATCCCCTGGGGATAGCGTGCGGCGACGGCAATGCGCCGCCGCAGACGATTAACGGAACGACAAGCCCGGCGAGAGCGTCGCCGGCAGCGACAGGCTTTCGCTTTCCAGCGAAGCCATCGGCCAGGCGCAATAGTCCGCCGCATAGAAGGCGCTTGGGCGATGGTTGCCGGAGGCTCCCACGCCGCCGAACGGCGCCGCGCTGGACGCCCCGGTCAGCGGCTTGTTCCAGTTGACGATGCCCGCGCGCGCTTCCAGCAGCAATCGCTCGAACAGCTCGCGCTGCGGCGATACCAGCCCCACCGACAGGCCGTAGCGCGTCCGGTTGGCGAGCTGCAGCGCTTCGTCGAAATCGCGGTAGCGCACAATGGTGGTCAGCGGCCCGAAGTACTCTTCGTCCGGTACGCCGGCCACGCCGGTCAGATCGACAATGCCCGGGCTGAGCAGCGAACGGCCCGGCTCCAGCAGGCGCATGGTCAGCAGCGATTTGCCGCCCAGCGCCAGCAAGCGCTGCTGCGCTTGCAGCATGTTTTCCGCTGCGGCGGACGACACCACCCCGCCCATGAACGGCTGCGGCTCGGCATCCCAGCGGCCGACTCGCAGTTCACCCGCCACCTGGACCAGACGCGCGATAAAGGCATCGCCTTCCGCCCCCTGCTTCACCAGAATACGCCGTGAACAGGTGCAGCGTTGGCCGGCGGAGATAAACGCCGATTGGATAGCCAGGTTGACCGCCGCATCGCGATCGTCGAAACCGTCGACGATCAGCGCGTTGTTGCCGCCCATCTCCAGCGCCAGGATCTTCTCCGGCTGCCCCGCCAGTTGGCGATGCAGGTGATAGCCGGTGCCGGCGCTGCCGGTGAACAGCAGACCGTCGATATCCGCACTGGCTGCCAGCGCTTCGCCGGTCTCGCGGCCGCCTTGCACCAGATTGATCACCCCGTCCGGCAGGCCGGCCAGCAGCCACAGCTTCAGGGTTTCCTCGGCGGTCAGCGGCGTCAGCTCGCTCGGCTTGAACACCACGCAGTTACCGGCCAGCAGTGCCGGCACGATATGGCCGTTCGGCAGATGGCCGGGGAAGTTGTAAGGCCCGAACACCGCCAGCACGCCGTGCGGACGATGGCGCAGCACCGAAGCGCCGTCGGCCATTGCCGTCTGGCTAAAACCGGTGCGCGTCTGGTAGGCCTGCAGCGAAATGCCCACTTTGCCGATCATCGCCTGAATTTCGGTCAGCGTTTCCCAGCGCGGTTTGCCGGTCTCGCGGCTGATGGTTTCCGCCAGCGACTGTTTGTGTTCTTCCAGCAAGGTGGCGAAGCGTTTCACCAGTTGTTCGCGCTGTTCGAACGGCGTGCGCGCCCAGGCGGGGAACGCGGCGCGCGCGGCTTCGCAGGCGGCGGCGACGTCATCGGCGTCGGCGGCGTTGGCGCGCCACAGCGGCTGATTGCCGACCGGATCGGCCTTGCCGAACTCGGCGCCGCGGCCCTGCCGCCAGACGCCGTTAATCAACAGTGCAGGATGGGACATCATGCTTTCTCCTGTGCAATAAGGGGGAGCACCCGCACCGGGCTGCCCTGCTCGACGCCCAGCGCCGCAGCGGTGGCGGCGTTGATATGCAGGCGGTCGTCATACAGATCGGCATTGACCAACAGTGCGCGGTAGTTCTGATAGTTGTCGTTGGCCACCAGATGCACCGGCGCATCGGCGCGCATCGGCGTGTCATCCAGCACCACTTTCACCAGGCGGCTCTGCTTCACCGCGCGGATGTGGTCGATCTCGGCTTCCAGCGTCGGGCCGCCGTCGAAGATATCGACGTAGCCCTGATAGCTCAGGCCTTCTGCCTCCAGCAACCGGCGCGCCGGCAAGGTCTGCGGATGCACTTCGCCAATCACTTTCTGCGCGTCTTCGGCCAGAAAATCGACATATAACGGGTGTTTCGGCATCAGTTCGGCGATAAACGCCTTCTGCCCGGTGCCGCTCAGGTAGTCCGCCTTGGCGAACTCGATGGAGAAGAAATGGTGCCCGACGCTCTCCCAGAACGGCGAACGGCCGTTTTCATCGGAGAAACCGCGCATCTCGGCGATCAGGCGCCGTGAGAAACGCTCGCGGAACGCGGCAATAAACAGGAAACGCACCTTCGACAGCAGCTTGCCGTTCTCGCCGTGACGATAATCCGGATCGAGGAACAGCGTGCACAGCTCCGAATGGCCGGTATGATCGTTGCTGAGGAACAGCGTCGGCACCGATTTATAGACGTTCAGCTGTTTGGAGGCGTGCACCTGCGTGCCGACGCGGAAGCTGTACCAGGGTTCCGCCAGGCCGACGGCCACTTCGATCGCACAGACACCCACTGCCTGCCGGCGCTCGCTGTCCTCCAACACGAACAAATAACACTGGTCACTTTGCGGAAGTTCGCCTTGCCAGGTTTTTAACGCCCGCTCAATGCGTGCCGACAGGGTATCTTCATTTTGCGGCAGTGAAGTGAGACCGATGCCGGATTTACCGGCAAGCGTCAGTAAATCAGCCAGATCGCGACGCTCTATAGGGCGAATAATCATCATAATGCGAACCTCTTCTGAATCAGGCTGCGCCGGTGAAGGCGCAGCCCGCTGATTAGCTGCAAATGCGCGCCACGGCGCGCGCGAATCGCGCCAGCCCCTCTTTCACATCCTGCTCAGGGATGATCAGCGACGGCGTGAAACGCACCACGTCCGGGCCGGCGATCAGCGCGATAACGCCTTCTTCGTTGGCCAGTTGGGTGATCAGCTTCGCTTTGCCGGCATAGTCTTTCTTCAGTTGGCAGCCAATCAGCAAACCGCCGCCGCGAATCTCGGCGAAGATCGGGTACTGACGGTTGATGTCGTTCAACCCGTCGATAAACCACTGGTGACGCTGTTTGACGCCTGCCAGCACTTCCGGGGTGTTGATGATGGAGAACACCGCCCCCGCCACCGCCGTCGCCAGCGGGTTGCCGCCGTAGGTGGTGCCGTGGGTGCCGACGCCCAGCGTTTTCGCCAGCGCATCGGTGGTCAGCATGGCGCCGATCGGGAAGCCGCCGCCCAGCGCTTTGGCGGTGGTCAGCACGTCAGGCACCACGCCGTACTGCATGTAGGCATACAGGTGGCCGGTGCGACCGACGCCGGTCTGCACTTCGTCGAAAATCAGCAGCGCATTATGACGATCGCACAGCTCGCGCAGCCCCTGCAGGAAACTGGCTTCCGCCGGCAGCACACCGCCCTCGCCCTGGATAGGCTCGACGATCACCGCGCAGGTGCGATCGTTGATAAGATCCGCCGCCGCGGCCAGATCGTTATACGGCGTATGGGTGATGCCGCCCGGCAGCGGCGCAAAGTCCTGCGAATATTTTGGCTGGCCACCGGCGGACACGGTGAACAGCGTGCGGCCGTGGAACGCGTTGTTGAACGCCACGATCTGATCCTTACCGGCACCGTGCTGATCGTGTGCATGCTTGCGCGCCAGTTTCAGCGCCGCTTCGTTGGCTTCGGCGCCCGAGTTACAGAAGAACACCTTGTCGGCGAAGGTGGCGTCGATCAGCTTTTTGGCCAGGCGCAGCACCGGTTCGTTGGTATAGCCATTGCCCAGATGCCACAGTTTGCCCGCCTGCTCCACCAGCGCCGCCTTGACCGCCGGGTGCGCATGCCCCAACGCGTTAACCGCGATACCGCCGGCGAAGTCGATGTAAGACTTACCCTGCTGATCCCACACCTGCGAGCCTTCTCCTCGCACCAGAATAAAATCGGCAGGGGCATAAACCGGGACCATCCAGTCATCGAAAGACTGGCGGGTAACTGCGATTGGCTGTTCCATAGTGACCTCATAATCTCAGCAAAGGCTGAATTTTGACTGTAAGGACCGCTCAAGCCCGGCCAGGCCGCCACAACGCAAAAAAACTGCTGCGTAATACCGATTTTTCCGGCGGAGAAAATGCTGCCTCTCACCGCTGATTTAGAAACAAATCCGTTACATAAAATCGGTTTTTCACTATTTATGGCGTATATCCGGTCCCCGAGCGGGGAGTAAATGTTAACGAGCAGTTAAAATACATGTCGTTTGATAAAGAGTGTAGAGCAGCTATCGTGCCAAAACGGGATTTTTGCCGGATTTTGCTATTTTTCGCGTTAAAACAACGGGTTATATTGCATATTTATTCATTTTATATGCATCTGTAATGCATAAATTTAAAAATAAGGCCTAGAATCATCATTGCGCGCGAAATCCTATTCAATTACGAAAAACTTCAGGATTTCTGATCGCGCTCGCAAAAATAATTTCACCCCATTTGCTCGTCATCACACTTTTTGCCCCCATCGGGTGCAGCGGGTGCGCCAGGGTGGTGCAACACCATGCTGCTACCGCTTTTGGCCTGACATACCCTGAGTAAAACCGTGGATTTCCACCGCCACAACGGCGATCTCACCTTTTTCATCAGCGGCTACACTGTGATCCTGACCGCATTTTTCCGCGTACAGGTACAAGGAGTCACCATGTCCAAGAAAACCCTCGATCTCAGCCAACCCGCCGCCCAGTGCGGCATCCAACAATTTCTCGCCGCGGCTCACGCCGAGGGCGGCAAACCGCTTGAAACCTTGAAGGTGAAAGATGCCCGCAAAGTGATGGAGAAATTACAAGGTAGCGTCGAGGTGCCGCTGCGCGAGGTCGAGATCAGCGAGAAAACCATTCACGTAGAAGGTCAGGATATTCTGCTGCAGCTGGTGCGGCCGGCCAGGGTCAAAGAGGCACTGCCGGTATTCATGTTCTTTCACGGCGGTGGCTGGGTGCTGGGCGATTTCCCCACCCATGAACGGCTGGTGCGCGATCTGGTGCACAGCTCAGGCGCGGCGGCGGTGTTCGTCAACTATCCCCGTTCACCGGAGGTGCGCTACCCTGAGGCGATCAACCTGGCTTACGCCGCCACCGAATGGGTGGCCGAGTACGGCGAGAAGATCAACGTCGACGGTTCGCGGCTGGCGGTGGTCGGCAACAGCGCCGGCGGCAATATGGCGGCGGTGGTCAGCCTGATGGCCAAAGAGAAAGGCATACCGGCGCTGCGTTGCCAGATCCTGCTGTGGCCCGTCACCCGCGCCCAGTTTGATACCGACTCCTATCATCGGTTCGCCGAAGGCCACTTCCTGACGCGCAACATGATGAAGTGGTTTTGGGACAACTACGCGCCCGATAAGGCGCAGCGCAAAGAAATCTACGCTTCGCCGCTCAACGCCACGCCCGAACAGCTGCGGGGCTTGCCGCCGGCGCTGGTGCAGACCGCCGAGCTGGACGTGCTGCGCGATGAGGGCGAAGCCTACGCGCGTCTGCTTGACGCCGCCGGCGTCGACGTGACCGCCACCCGCTACAACGGACTGATCCACGACTACGGTCTGCTAAACCCGCTCGCCCACGTCCCGGCGGTGCATTCGGCGATCCACCAGGCCGGGCGCGCGTTGAAGCACTACCTTGCCTGACGCTAGCCGACCACGTGGCAGGCGACCTGATGGCCGGGCGCCACGCTGCGCAGCGGCGGCGCCTGTTCACGGCACTGTGCCGTGGCCTGCGGGCAGCGAGGATGGAAACGGCAGCCGCGCGGCGGGTGGGCGGGATTGGGCGGTTCGCCACCGGCCACCCACGGCGGCGAACGCTGCACATCCAGCGTCGGCACCGCCGCCAGCAAGGCCTGGGTATAGGGATGAAGCGGACGGCGAAACAGCGCATCGCGGTCGGCACTCTCGACGATCTGCCCCAGGTACATCACCGCCACGTCCTGACACAGATGCTCTACCACGCCGAGATCGTGCGAAATAAACAGCAGCGTCACCCCCTGCCGTTCCTGCAAATCGGAAAACAGATTGATGATCTGCGCCTGAATCGACACGTCGAGCGCCGATATCGGTTCGTCGGCGACGATAAACTCCGGCTGCAGGATCAGCGCACGCGCGATGCCGATGCGCTGGCGCTGGCCGCCGGAGAACTCATGCGGAAACCGCCCGTAATGCTGTGGGGACAGCCCGCAGATCGTCAGGGTGTCCAGCACCCGCTCGCGCAGTTCCGCCTTGCTCGCCAGGCCGTGCTGCAACAGCGCTTCGCCGATGGCGTCGCCCACGCGCAGGCGCGGGTTCAGCGAGCTGTACGGATCCTGAAACACCAGCTGCATTTTCGGCCGCAGGGCGCGCAGCGCGTCGTCGCTCAGGTTATCCAGCGCCTGCCCTTTGAACAGCACCTCGCCGGCGGTTTTGTCGTGCAGGCCGAGCAGCGTGCGGCCGACGGTGGTTTTACCGCTGCCGGACTCCCCCACCAGCCCGAAAATACGGCCCTTGCGAATGCTGAAGCTGACGTCGTCCACCGCCTTCAGCTGGCCGGTGGTTCGCCCGAACAGCCCGTCGCGCAGCGGGAAATATTTCTTTAATCCTTTCACTTCCACCAGGGGTTCAGTCGACATGCGGGCGCCCTCCGGCGTTGAGGAAACAGGCGGACTGGCGCTGCGGTGTGCCGTACAGCGGCGGGATGCCATCGCGGCAGCGAGCGGAGGCCTGCGCGCAGCGCTCGGCAAACGCACAGTGTTCAGGCAAACGCGCCAGATCCGGCACCTGGCCGGGAATGGAATACAGACGGCGGAGCCGCTGGCCCGGCACCGGCCGCGAGGCGATCAGCCCCTGAGTATAAGGATGCCGCGGCTCGGCCAACACTTCCCGGGTCGTGCCCTGCTCGACGACGCGCCCGGCGTACATCACCGCCAGCCGGTCCGCCATCTGGGCGATCACCCCGAGATCGTGGGTGATCAGGATCATCGCCATGTTGTGTCGCCGGCTCTGCTCGCGCAGCAACGCCAGGATCTGCGCCTGTACCGTGACGTCGAGCGCCGTGGTCGGCTCATCGGCGATCAGCAGCGCTGGGCGGCATCCGATCGCCATGGCGATCATCACGCGCTGCAGCATGCCACCGGACAGTTGATGCGGGTAACAGCGCATCAGCGCCTCCGCGCGCGCCAACCCCACTTCCGTCAAGAGTTGAATCGCCTGGCGCCAGGCCGCTTTCGGCGACAAAGCCAGGTGGCGAATCAGCGGCTCCACCAGCTGTTCGCCGAGGGTCAACACCGGATTGAGCGCGCTCATCGGCTCCTGAAAGATCATCGCCAGCCGGTTGCCGCGCAGATCGGCCATCTTTGATGCCCGCAGCGACAGCAGGTTCTGCCCTTCAAAGCGAATTTCACCGCCGTCTACCTGCGCCAGCGGCTGCGGCAGGAACCCCATCAGCGCCATGGCGGTCACGCTTTTGCCGCAGCCCGACTCGCCGACGATCCCCAGCGTTTGCCCGGCCTGCAGCTCAAGGCTGACCTGCTGCACCGCCCGCACCGGCCCTTGCTCTCCCTGAAACGACACCGACAGTCGATCGAACGCCACCAGCGGTTGGCTCATCGTGTTACCCCGTTCATTTTCGGATCGAGCGCGTCCCGCAGGCCGTCGCCCAAGATATTGATCGCCACCACGGTGACGAAGATCGCCAGCCCCGGCGGCATCCACAGCCAGGGGCGGCGCTGAAAGTCGATCAGGCTGTTGGCGGCATCCATCATGTTGCCCCACGATGGCGTCGGCGGCACCACGCCCAACCCGAGGTAGCTCAACGCCGATTCGCTGAGAATGGCGTTGGCCACCGCCATGGTGGCCACCACCACCAAAATCGGCACGGTGTTGGGCAGCAGATGGCCGAACAGACGCCGCCGGGTGGAGAGCCCCAGCACCTCGGTGGCCAGCATGAAATCCTGCTCGCGCAGCGACAGGATCTGGCCGCGCACCAGCCGCGCCAGCGACGGCCAGCCCAGCAGGCTCAGCATGACCATCACCATGTAGATGCGGTAGTCCGGCGAGACGTCGAGCTCGGTCAGCATCGCCCCCATGATGATCAGCAGCGGCAGGCCGGGGATGGTCATCAGCAGATCGGCGAAGCGCATGATCAGCCGGTCCGCCACGCCGCCCAGATAGCCGGCAAGCGCCCCCAGCAGATAGCCCAGCGTCACCGACAGCAGCATCGACACCAGGCCGATGGT
Source organism: Serratia nevei (assembly GCF_024160145.1). Classification (GTDB taxonomy): domain Bacteria; phylum Pseudomonadota; class Gammaproteobacteria; order Enterobacterales; family Enterobacteriaceae; genus Serratia; species Serratia nevei_A. The sequence goes on along the minus strand of NZ_JAMYWQ010000014.1, from coordinate 59,260 downwards.
CAGCGATATCCGCCCCGCCAGCAGCAGCCGGGTGCAGATATCGCGGCCGAGAAAGTCGGTGCCCAACCAGTGCGCGCCGCTCGGCGCCTGATTGATATTCAGCACGTCGCCGGCGTCGTCGCGCCACGGCGACAGCGACGGCCCAATCAGGCACAGCAACGCCAACAGCACCAGCAACGCCAGCGAGATCATCGCCGGCCGGTGGCGGCGCAGCCGTCGCCAGGCCTGCGCGGCGGGCGGCGGCGACAGTTGCGCCAGCGCCGGCAGTTGGGCCTGACGCCAGCGGCGGCGGCGGCCGAAAAACAACGTAGCCAACATAGCGTTACCTCAAACGAATGCGCGGATCGGCATAGGCGTACAGAATGTCCGCCAGCAGATTGCCGAGAATGGTCAGGGCCGCCAGAAACAGCGTGAATCCCATCAGTACCGGGTAATCACGCGCCGCCAGCGAATCGATATGGATATGCCCGGCGCCCGGCCAGTTGAAGATTTTTTCGGTGATCAGCGCGCCGGAGAACAATCCCGGCAGTTCGAACCCCAGCAGGGTGACGATCGGCAACAGCGCATTGCGCAGCGCGTGTTTGAGGATCACCGTTTTCTCCCTGAGCCCCTTGGCGCGCGCAGTGCGGATATAGTCCATGCGGATCACGTCCAGCATGCTGGCGCGGAAATAGCGCGTCAGGCTGCCGGCCTGCAGCATCACCAGCGCCAGCACCGGCAGCAGCAGGTGCGCCGCCACCTCCAGCGCCCACGCCAGCCCGCTCGCTTCGCTGCCGGTGCGCAGCATACCCCCCGCCGGTAGCCAGTGCAGGTCGACGGCGAACCATTTGATCAGCAGCAGACACAGGAAGAACGTCGGAAACGACATGGCGGCGAACACCGCCACGGTGATCAGATGATCGAACAGCGAATAGGGTTTCATCGCCGAGATGACGCCCACCGCCAGCGCGATGCCCCAATACAGCACCATCGCCACCGCCGCCAGCAGGAACGAGTTCCAGATGTATTGGTTCAGCAGCGTGCTGACCGGGATCTGATACTGCAGCGAAAAGCCGAGATCGCCCTGCAGCAGCCGGCCGAGCCAGTGCAGGTAACGGCTGAACAACGACTGATCCAGCCCATACAGCGCCCGCAGCTCGGCGGCGCGTTGCGCGGTCAGGTTGATGTTGCCATCGATAAAGTCGCCAGGTGCCAGGGCGAAGATGCAAAAAATCAGCAAGGAAACCAACAACAGCATCGGAATAGTCTGCAACAGACGGCGCAGGATAAAGTTTCTCATCGCGGTTTCCATCGCCGCCGCCCGGAGTGGCACGGCAGCGTCAGGGGGTTACGGCGCCGGTTTGACGTGCGGCAGGCTGCCGACCAAGCCGTTGTAGATATCCGGTTTAAAACCGGTGACGCGCGCACTGCTGGCGCTCAAAATCTCTCGGTTGCCGAGCAGGATCACCGGCGGATCGTCCGCCAACACCTGATACAGCTGATGATACAGCGGCTTGCGCTGCGCGATATCCAGCGTGGCATTGGCGCTGGCGATCAGCGCGTCTACCTGCGGGTTGTGGTAGCCGGTCTGGCTCTCGCGGCTGATGAAATCGCGCACGCCGTCGTGCGGATCGTTCAGCGTGCTGGTACTGAGAGACGCCAGGTCGTAATTGCCCGCCTTGCGCTGCGCCAGCAGCGCGTTGAAATCCAGTACCTGTGGCTTGAGTACCACGCCGAGCCGACGGTAGTTGTCCTTGGCAATCGGCACCAGCGCATCATTGATCAGCTTTTTGGTCACCAGCAGCGTCAGCTCCAGCTTTTTACCGTCTTTTTGCCGAATACCGTCCGCGCCCACCCGCCAACCGGCCTCGTCCAACAGCTTCCCGGCCTTATCGAGATCGTAAGCGTAGGGATTGATGCCGTTCGCGTCGTAAGCCCAGGAGATCGGCGAGATCGGCTGGTTAGCGACCTTGCCGTAGCCCTGGTACACCACGGCGATCAGCTTTTGCCGATCCAGGCCGTAGATCAGCGCCTGGCGCACCCGTTTGTCCTGCAGCGTCGGGCGCCGGAGGTTGAAATCGATGCGGCTGTAATCGCTTGAGCTGTAGAGGTTGATATTGGCGAAGCCGAGCAGTTTCAGCTGTTCAATGTCGTCCGGCTTGGCAGTAAAGGCGTCGTAGTCGGTCTCGCCGGTTTGGAACAGCTGGAAGTTGGTGGCCGGGTTGGTGACGCGGTAAATAAAGCGCGCCATCGGCGGCGGGCCAAGGTAGAAGTTCGGGTTGGCGTGGAAGCGGATCTCCTGCCCCGGCACGTATTTGTCGTAAATGTAGGGGCCGTTGCCGAGCGGCTTACCGTTGAAGGCGCGCACGCCGTCAAGCTTGCCGCGCTGATAGTCTTTGCCGTAGTAAGCCCGCGACAGCACCGGGCCGCCGATCAGTTGCAGCGTAGTCGCGCCCGGCTGGGTGGTGACGATCTGAATGGTGCGATCGTCTATTACCTTCAGGCCGCTGATGCCGGCAGCGGTGCCGTTTTTATACTCGGCGCCGCCCTGGATGTGCGCCGGCGTGATGTCGGTGTCGCCGTCATAGGCCGGATCGTGCAGCAGCGTCAGGGTAAAGGCGATATCGTCGGCCTTCAGCGGCGAGCCGTCGCTGTAGACCAGATTCGGCCGCAGCTTGATGGTGTAGGTCAGATTATCGGGGCTGACCTGCCAGGACTCCGCCAACCGCCCTTCCGGCTTGCCCTGGCTGTCCAGGCCGATCAGGCGGCTGAAGATCACGTCGGTCACGTTCTCGTCCCAGCCGTTGGTGAACAGATACGGGTTGAAAATCCCCTGCGGCTCCGAGATGCCCGCCACCACGGTGTCTTTGCGCAGCTTGGCGGCGGCCGGTACCCGAGCGGCGTCGCTGGCCGGCGTGATGCCTTCGGCCAGCGTTTCCGCCTGCGCGCCGGCGCTCAGCCCCAGCGCGCAGACCAGCGCCAGCGGCGTCAGCCGATAACGCAACAGTTTGTTTAGCCTATTTTTTATTCCACTCACCCACAGCCCCTCGTCTTCCCGTTGATAAAAATGTGACAAAATTTATCGCAGAGTAATGGGCGGCCGGAGGGCTGTCTAACAACGAAACCGGCATTCCATTGCCGAAAAAAGCATGATGAATTTTTCTGGGGCGAAGCGCCGGGCAAAATGCGGCTCAGCCTGCCGGTTCCAGCCCCCGGATAAGTTTGGCTAAGGTTTTGATCGCCTCTTCGAAACGCTCATTCCATTCAAACGAGGCGTTGAGACGGAAGCAGTGGTTGAAATGGTTGCCGGTGGTGAACATGCGCCCCGGTGCGATGCTGATGCCCCGGGAAAGGGCGCGGCGGTACAGTTCCATCGACGACAGTGCCGGATCCAGCTCCAGCCACAGGAAGTAACCGCCGTCGGGCTGGCTGACCTTCACCGTCGGCGGGAAATGGTGGGCGATCGCCTGACGCATCGCGCTTTGGCGCTGGGCCAGCAGCCGCCGCAGCCGCCGCAGATGGGTATCGTAACCACCGTGCAGCAGATAATCCGCCAGCGCCATCTGGGTCGGTACGCTGGTTGACACGGTGCTCATCAGCTGCAAACGCTGGATCTGCTGCGCATAGCGCCCCGCCGCCACCCAGCCGACGCGAAAGCCCGGCGCCAGACATTTGGAAAACGACGAGCAGTGCAGGATCTGGCCGCCGCTGTCGAGCGCCTTGGCCGGCAGCGGCCGTTCCGCGCTGAAGTACAGCTCACCGTAAACGTCATCTTCAATCAGCGAGATCTGCCGCTCGCGCAGCAGCGCCACCAGTCGCTGTTTGTTGGCCTCCGGCAGGGTGGCGCCCTGCGGGTTCTGGAAGTGGGTCATCAGCCAGCAGGCCTTGATCGGATACTGTTCCACAGCCTGCTGCAGCGCGTCCAGATCGATACCGTCCTGCGGATGCGTGGCGATCGCCACCGCCTTTAACCGCAGCCGTTCCAGCGCCTGCAGCGCGCCGTAAAACGCCGGCGATTCGATCGCCACATAGTCGCCGGGCTGGGTCACCGCCTGCAGGCTGAGGCTGAGCGACTCCATCGCCCCGGCGGTGATGACGATTTCGTCCGGCGCGACCTGCATGCCGCTCAGCGCATAGCGTTGGGCGATGTGCCGCCGCAGCGCGTCGTTGCCCGGCGGCAGGTTGGCCAGCGAACTGTGCGGCGTGAACTTGCGCGCCACGCTGCTCAGCGCCCGCGCCAGCTTCGGCTGGGCGAACAGCGTGGCGTCGGGAAAGGCCGAACCGAAAGGCACGATGTCCGGATCCTTGCAGGCCTGCAGCACGTCGAAAATAAAGGCGTTGATGTCCACCTGTTCGCTCAGCAGCAGCTTCTCGCCGCGCGAAGGCTGCGGCAGCGGCTGCGGGCGCGCCGCCACGTAGTAGCCCGACTGCGGCCGGGCGACGATCCAGCCCTGGCTCTCCAGCAGTTGGTAAGACTGCACCACGGTCATCAGGCTCAACCCGGCGCGCTTGCCGCTTTCTCGCAGCGAAGGCAGCTTGTCGCCCGCCCGCCACACCCGGTTCTGGATCTGTTCTCTAATCTGCTGTGCAAGCTGCTCGTATCGGGTCATAACCATTAACTGTTATATAAAAAAGTAAAATAACTGTCACTATTATAGTCACTCTACTCCGTGCTTAACTTAACGCCAAGCATTTCACATAAAAATGACAGCTATACTCAAGAGGTTAATTTATGTTCAACCCTAGGAGGCGCCATGCTGGGTCTTGATGCACTGGAACTCGCCAGAATACAGTTTGCCTTCACCGTGTCTTTCCATATCATTTTCCCTGCCATCACCATCGGTTTAGCCAGCTATCTGGCGGTGCTGGAAGGGCTATGGTTGAAAACGCGCAATGAAGCCTACCGTGAGCTCTACCACTTCTGGTCAAAGATTTTCGCCGTCAACTTCGGCATGGGCGTGGTGTCCGGATTGGTGATGGCCTACCAGTTCGGCACCAACTGGAGCTTCTTCTCCGAGTTCGCCGGCAGCATTACCGGGCCGCTGCTGACCTATGAAGTGCTGACCGCCTTCTTCCTCGAAGCCGGTTTCCTCGGCGTGATGCTGTTCGGCTGGAACCGCGTCGGCCCGGGGCTGCACTTCTTCGCCACCTGCATGGTGGCGCTCGGCACGCTGATCTCCACCTTCTGGATCCTGGCCTCCAACAGCTGGATGCAGACCCCGCAGGGGCATGAAATCATCAACGGCCAGGTGGTGCCGGTCGACTGGCTGAAGGTGATCTTCAACCCGTCCTTCCCGTACCGCCTGCTGCACATGTCCACCGCCGCCTTCCTCTCCTCGGCGTTCTTCGTCGGCGCCTCCGCCGCCTGGCACCTGCTGCGCGGCCGCGATACCCCGGCGATGCGCAAAATGCTGTCGATGGCAATGTGGATGGCGCTGATCGTCGCGCCGGTGCAGGCGCTGATCGGCGATGCGCACGGCCTGAATACGCTGAAACACCAGCCGGCGAAGATCGCCGCCATCGAAGGCCACTGGGAAAACCCGCCGGGTGAAGCCACGCCGCTGATCCTGGTCGGCTGGCCGGACATGCAGCGTGAAGAGACCCGCTTCAAGCTGGAGGTGCCATACCTCGGCAGCCTGATCCTGACCCACAGCCTGACCGAACAGGTGCCGGCGCTCAAATCCTTCCCGCCGGAGGATCGCCCTAACTCTACCGTGGTGTTCTGGTCGTTCCGCATCATGGTCGGGTTGGGCATGCTGATGATTCTGGCCGGGGTGTGGAGCCTGTGGCTGCGCTGGCGCGGCGGGCTGTATCAGTCGCGTCCGTTCCTGTACTTCATCCTGTGGATGGGCCCCTCCGGGCTGCTGGCGCTGCTGGCAGGCTGGTTCACCACCGAGATCGGCCGCCAGCCGTGGGTGGTGTACGGCCTGCTGCGCACCAAGGACGCGGTCTCCGCGCACGGCGACCTGCACATGAGCATCAGCCTGCTGGCGTTCATCATCGTCTACTGCTCGGTGTTCGGCGTGGGGTATTCCTACATGATGCGCCTGATCCGCAAAGGACCGCAGCCGCATGAACATCAAGAAGACAATACCGAGGGCCGCCCGGCGCGTCCGCTGTCCGCGGTCAACGACACTCTGGACGACAGGAGCTGAACATGGGCATCGATCTTCCGCTGATTTGGTTTGTGATCATCGTGTTCAGCACCATGATGTACGTGGTGATGGACGGTTTCGATTTGGGCATCGGCATCCTGTTTCCGTGGGTGAAAGAGAGCGGCGACCGCGATCTGATGATGAACACCGTCGCCCCGGTGTGGGACGGCAATGAGACCTGGCTGGTGCTGGGCGGCGCGGCGCTGTTCGGCGCCTTCCCGCTGGCCTACTCGGTGATCCTCGACGCGCTGGCGATCCCGCTGACGCTGATGCTGATCGGGCTGATTTTCCGCGGCGTGGCCTTCGAGTTTCGCTTCAAGGCGAAGCCGGAGAAACGCCATATCTGGGACAAGGCGTTCATCTGGGGCTCAATCTTCGCCACCTTCAGCCAGGGTGTGGTGGTGGGTGCCGTGATCAACGGCTTCCCGGTCGAAGGCCGCACCTACGCCGGCGGCGCGCTGGACTGGCTGACGCCGTTCGCGCTGTTCTGCGGGCTGGGGCTGGTGGTGACCTACGCCCTGCTCGGCTGCACCTGGCTGGTAATGAAAACCGCCGGTGACCTGCAGGCGCGCATGTATCATCTGGCGACGCCGCTGCTGGCGATCCTGCTGCTGGTGCTGGCTGTGGTCAGTATCTGGACGCCGATTGCGCATCCGGAAATCGCCGCGCGCTGGTTTACGCTGCCGAACCTGTTCTGGCTGCTGCCGGTGCCGGTGCTGGTACTGCTCAGCGCCTGGGGGATCCAGCGCGGGGTGAAACGCGGCGCGCACTACTCGCCGTTCATGCTGACGCTGCTGCTGGTGTTTCTCGGCCTGAGCGGGCTTGGCATCAGCATCTGGCCGCACCTGATCCCGCCGGCGATCAGCCTGTGGGACGCGGCGGCCCCGCCGCAGAGCCTCGGCTTTATGCTGGTGGGCGCGCTGTTCATCATCCCGATCATTCTGGTCTACACCTTCTGGAGCTACTACGTGTTCCGCGGCAAGATCAGCCATGAACACGGCTATCACTGAGAAGGGAGGACGCTATGCAAGATAAAACGGCAACCGCCGCGCCGGCACCCTGGTGGAAACGCATCGGTTGGCTGGTGATCATCTGGAGCGCCAGCGTGCTGGGGCTGTTCGTGGTCGCCTCGCTGTTCCGCCTGCTGATGACCGCGGCGGGCATGAAGTCGCATTAACGCGGCGCCTTATCTGGCCACGCTGTTGGGAAAGTAGAAGGAAACCACCAGCGTGACCAGCGGCAAGGCGCCGATCTTCACCAGTTCGAACGCTTGCCTCAGCGCTTCGTTTTTCTCCCAGTACGCGTGGGCGGCGAATACGCCCACGCTGACCGCGAATATCCCGCACAGCACCTGGCGCGCCAGGCGCAGCCGCTCCATTTCGTCGAAGACCAAGACCTGCTCCAGATAAACCTGGCTGGCCTCATCGTGCAAATTACGGCTTTCGATGTTCATGGGAAGATCTCCACGACCCGCCCCACCGCTTCAAGCTGTTCACCCTTCTCCCGTACAATGCCAAGAGAAGTACCATCCTGTTTCATCCAGTACTTATCGGCAAGGGTAATCAGTGCAAACGCCATTTTGATTACCTCGGTTTTTTCCATCCCGTGACGCCGGGCAATATCGTTCAGATCATCATCAATTTTGTTCGATAACCGAATCGGCAAGCTGCGCATAGTCCACCTCCTGTGGCCGTTGATTCACAGGGGGAAAGTCTACTGGAAGGGCACATATCGTTCAATTAGTGAACTGCGTAACGCCTCGCACAAACCGCATGCAACGCTAATGCGGTTTGCGCCCCATCGCGCTGAGGAAGCGCTGCTGCAGGCGCAACAGCTCCTCCAGCTCCAGCAGGCGGTAATCGATGCCGAAACGCGGCGCCACCTCGCCGATGATGCGGCTCAGCGCCGGGTAATGGCGGTGGCTCCAGTGCGGGAACAGATGATGCGTCAAATGCAGGTTCGCCCCGCCGAGCCAGTATCCCAGCCAGCGCGGCCGGGTCAGCCAGTCGAAGGTAGTGGCGAACACATGGTGATACCAGCCGTGCGGCATCGCACCCTGCGCCGGTGCCTGATAAAAATTGGCCTTGGCCCAGTGGGTGCCGATGATCAACATCACGAACAGCAATGAAGAAAGCATCTGGCTCAGCAAATAGACCAGCAGAATTTGCCCGATGCCGATGGCCGGCGGCAGCAGCCAGCACGGGATCGCCAGCGCCAGCAGCAGGTGCGCCGCCTTGCCCGCCAGAAATCCGCACCAGCCGCGCACGCCCTGCTGCGCCATGCGCGCCGCCACGCGGGTGCGGCCCGCCCGGTCCAGCCAGTCGAACAGCCAGATGTAGTACGGGAACGTCAGCGCCGCCACCAGCGGCCAATAGTAACGCTGGGCGCGCATAAAGGGTCGCCAGCGCTGGAACGGCGTTTGCCGCAGCACGCCGTTGGCGTCGATGTCGGGGTCGTAATGTTCGATATTGTTATGGGCATGGTGAAACAGCACGTGGCGCACGCGCCAGCAGTCGGGATCCAGCCCCAGCGGGACGCTCACCAGGGCGTTCAGCCAGCGGTTGGCCCAGGGCCGACGGAAAAACGCGTTATGCGAGGCGTCGTGCACCACGTTCACCGTCAGGAACATGCCGATAAAGATAAAGCCGAAATAACAGGCGAAAAACGCCCAGCCGTTTTGCTGCTGCAGGCTCAATCCGTAACACAGGCCGCACAGCGCCAACAGCAACGCCACCTTTGCCAGCATGCCGCCGTCGGCGAAGCGGTGATCGCCGCTGGCCGCCAAATAATGCTGGGCGGCCTGCATCAGCGCGCGATGCAGCCCGCCGTCGTCGCGCCGATAGGCTAACGGGCGCAGCGGTTTCATGGCTGCCCCATAAGGCGCAAGAAGCGCTGTTGCTGCGCCAGCAGTTCGCGATAGCCGATGCAGCGATATGCCATGCCGTGCCGCTGCGCCACTTCCGCCACCGCGGCGGCCAACGCCGGATAGTGGCGGTGATTCCAGCCGGGAAACAGGTGGTGGGTCAGGTGATAGTTCAGCCCGCCGGTCAGGTGCTCCAGCCAGCGCGGCTCAGGCTGCCAATCGCAGGCGGTGGCGAAATTGTGCCGGTACCAACCGTGCGGCATGCTGTCGCCCGCCGGCGCCGGGTAAAACTCGGCCTGCGCCCAGTGGGTGCCCAGCAGCAGGAACACCACCAGCAGCGAGGCAAACATCTGGCTGAGCGCGTAAGCCAACAGCACCCAGCCCCAACCGATGCCGTGCAGGTGGCACAGGATCAACGGCACCACCAGCACCAGCGCCACATGGAGCAATTTGCACAGCACGAACAGCGCCCAACCGCCGCGCCCCGCCAGCACGCGTTTTTCCCGCAGCGGCGTTTTATCGAGCCGGTCGGACCAATCGAAAATCCACGCGATGTAGGGTAGCGAGAGCGCGGCGATCAGCGGCCAGTACAGATGCTGATAGCGCATGTGCGGCCGCCAGCGCTGGAACGGCGTCTGGCGGAAAAAGCCGTTCTCTTCGGTGTCCAGATCGTAGTGTTCGACGTTGGCGTAAACGTGGTGGTAATCCACGTGGCGCGTGCGCCAATAGTCCGGATCGACGCCCAGCGGCAGCGTCACCAGCCGCCCCACCAGGCGATTGGCCCAGGGCGCGCGCAAGAAGGCGTTATGCGAAGCATCGTGATTGACGTTGACGTTGAGCAGCATGCCCATGGCCACGAACAGGAAATAGCAGAGGAAAAACGCCCAGGGCTGATGCTGCATCAGGCTCAGGGCATAAAACCCGACGCACAGCGCCAGCAACAGCGCGGCCTTGGCCAGCCGCGCGGCATCGGCATAGCGGTGATCGCCCGCCAGGCAGGCGTGCGCCGCGCGCTTGAGATCGCGGTGAAACGCCTGCTCGCCATCAGTGGGGAAACGCAGCGGCGGCAATGAGTCAGCCATGCGGTTCCTCCACGGCGACCGGTGCGGCCACGCGCCCCCAGCCCAGCGCCACGCACAGGGCATGCAGCGCCACGGCGGCCATGGCGATATGCCAATAGCGCTGCGGCCAGCCAAGATAACCGATAAACAGCAGCGGCATGCCCAGCGCGATCAGCAGCCAGACGGCGCTCGCCCACCGCCGCCCTTCCGTCATGCCGCCCAGTGCCACCGAGCCCAACGCCAGCAGCACCAGCAGCGCCATTTGCGGCCAGCGGATGTCGCCGTAGCCATAACCGTATTGGTAGACGTAACCGACCACCAGCGAGAACAACAGCATGGCGCCGCTGAAGACGCTGAGCGCCGAACGGCGGTCGCGCGGCCGGCCCGGCGCCGGGCGCCAGGCCAGACGGAAATAGCGCAGGAACGGCAGATTGCTCGCCCAAAATGGGTTGGCGGACGGCCGCTCGCCGCTGACGCCGTAGCTGAACGGCGTGGTCGGCAGCGCCGGGCAGAAGGTGCCGAACAGCTTGTCCCAAAAGATAAAGCTGCCGCCGAAGTTCTTATTGGAATACGCCATGTCCTTGACGTGGTGCACCCGGTGGTGCGCCGGCGTGACCAGGATTTTTTCCAGCACGCCCAGCTTCGGCGTCAGCGCATTGTGGTTAAATAGCTGAATGCTGTAGTGAAAAATCGACACCGTGACGAACACCGACAGCGGCACGCCCGCCAGCGCCAGCAGCAAAAAGAACGGGATCGACGTCAATGACGAGTACCAGGAGTTGCGCACCCCCAGCGACAGGTTGAAGTGCTCCCCCTGGTGGTGCACCACGTGTACCGCCCACAGCACGCGGAAGCGGTGGTGCAGGCGATGCAGCCAGTAGAAACCGAAGTCCCACGCCAGCAGGGCGAACAGCCACATCAGCAGCGGCGGCCAGGCGTCCAGCAGCCCCAGGCTGAAATGCGCGGCCACGTAGCCGTAGCAGGTGATCTCCAGCCCGCGGAACAGCCACAGCATGATATGGCCGGAATTCAGATTGAACACCAGATCGTGCCAGTTGACCGGCTCACGGCGCCCCCACTGCAACGCCACCGCCTCGGCCACCACGATGAACAGCATGAACACTATCGGCAACGCCAGATCGCTCATCCCACTTCTCCTTTAACCACGCGCCGGCGCAGGGCCTTTATGCGCAGGGCCAGCCAGCCGGCGAACAGCGCCAGCAGCGCGCCGCCGGCCAGATCGACAAACAAATGGCGGCGCAGCTGCAGAATGGAGAACGCGATCGCCACGCCCCACAGCATCCACAGCGCCGTCCTTACCTTGCGCTCGCCGTCGCTCAGCGCCCACACCGCCAGCACCGTCAGCGCCATGTGCAACGAAGGCAGGCAGTTCTGCGGCGAATCCACCTGCGTTAGCGCCGCCAGCAGCTGTGCGCTGATCCCAACGCCATCGTTCTGCGGATAGGCCATGGTGGTCGGCCACAGCAGGTAAACTGCCCCGGCGCCCAGCGCCGTCAGCTGCATCGCCAGCGTCAGCCATTTGATTCGCTGCAGCGGCGCCAGCAAATAGCCCGCCGGGACGATGAGGAAGAACGACAGATAGAGCCAAATGGCCGTGGGGCTGAACGGGATCGCCCGGTCAAGCGCCGACGGCGGCAACAGGGTTCCCGCCCCCTGCAGGCGATCGGTCACGTTATACACCACCCCGACCGTCCCCCAGCCCAGCAGCATGTGCCCTAGCCTGAACAGCGTATTTTTCATGCTTCCTCCGCCCGACGCACGATGCGCCGCCGTTTGCGATCGAACTGCGGCAGCATCGCCTGCGCCGTCAACCGCCATTCGAGCCGCTCGGTCGCGATGCCCTGGCGAGCGAACAGCGCGATCAGCTGCGCCTGGCAGTGCGCCAATTCCACCGGGCTGCAATCGGCGATCAGCTCCAGTTGCCGTTCACCGCGCTGGATCAGACGGTAATCGCTGGTCAGCGGCAACGCATTGGCGATCGTCCGGCTGCAGGCATCGGCGAACACCGCCTGCGGTTGCCGCTGCGCATCGGGCAACATCAGCTGATCGTCGCGCCGCCCTTCGATACGCGCGAGCGCCCGCGTCGGCTGCCCGCACGGGCAGGGTTCGGTGCGCAGCACCAACACATCGTCCAGCCGATAACGCACGATCGGCTGCGTACTGCGGGTGAAATCAGTGATCAGCGGCGTAAAACGCCGCTCGTCGATCCACTGCGGTTCGATATGCAAAAACTCTTCGTTCAGATGCAGCGTGCCGTGCGCGCAGGTGGCGGCAAGAAACCCCTCGGTGGCCTGATACACTTCGCCGACCGCGGAAAACACCTGCATCAGCAGGCGGCGATCCTGCTCTTCCAACACCTCGGCGACCGAAATCACTTTTTTGACCGACAGTTTCACCTGCCCGGCCAGCACCGCCAGCGCCAGGGCGCGCAGCACCTGCGCCGGGGCCACGATGATACTGGGCGCCTGCCGTTCCAATGCGGGCAGATGCGCACTGAACGGCGCGAGCAGATCGTAAAACGCCAGGCTCAGCCAACGGTTGTTTACGCTGTGATAGAGATTATTGTCCGCCCGCAGAAACAGCGCGACGCGCTCGCCGGCCAACAGCCCGTCCGGCAGCATCTTCGCCAGCATGCCGCCGGCCCACACCTGCTGTTCGCGCGGGCTGACGACAAATACGCCGCGCTGCCCGGAGGTGCCGGACGACAACCCGACGCTGTAGCGCCCGATCTTCGGCGTGAAATCGCGATCCGCCTCGCTGCGCTGCGCACAGGCCAGCACCGCATCGCGCTGCAGCCCGGCGGTATTCATCCGGTCGAACTGCGCCATCATCAGCGCCTTGTCCATCTGCGGCCATTCGGCGAACGGCCGGGGGCTGAAGCGCTGAAAATAGGGGCTCTTGCTCAGCACCCGGCGAGCAAAGCCCGCGAGCTGCCGGGCCTGGTGCGCCTCCAGCGCCGCACGATCGCCGAAGCGCAGGCGCCGGGCGCGGAAATAGTGCCAAAGGGTGATGAAGGGGATCACAGGTCCCCCTCGTGGCACAGCAAAATGTTGACCTGGCCACCCGCCCACAGCTGGTTGAGCCGCTCCAGCGTGCGGGTGTACGCCGCCGCATCGTCCATCACCAGATTGGCCAGGCGCGAAGGCCCGCGCAGCGTCCGGTAGCTCTGCGGCGACCAGGCGGCGTCGCTGGCCAACAGCGTCCAGCCGGCGTCGGTGAGGATAAAGGCGCCGATATGGCCGGCCGCATGCCCCGGCAGCGGCACCAGGACAATCTGCCCTTCGCTGCCCGGCAGCGCGTAACCGCGATCGAACGGCGCCAGCAGCGCGGGCAACGCCACCGAGGGAAAAGACTCCATAAACTGCAGACGACTCTCGAAATCCGCCGGGATCAGGCCGGGAATAAAGGCGCGCTTGAGCGCCGCGAAACCGCGCAGCCCGCGGGTTTGCTGCCAGCCTTCGCCGGAGCAAATAAAATCGAGGTGGCTGAAATCCTGCAGCCCGGCGATGTGATCCGCGTGAAAATGCGAGACGATCAGCGCCTGGATGTCGCCTTCGGCGTAACCGGCTTCGCGCAGCTGATACGCCAACGACTCGGCGGGATCGAAATAGACCGGCGTCATGCGGCGGTAAAGGCTGAACACCCCCGACTGCGTGTGCTGCTGAAAATAATGCGCGTAGCCGGTATCCCACAGCCAGCGGCGCTGCCCCACCTCCAGCAGATAGGCGCGCGCCGGGAATTTACACACCCGGAACCCGGCGCCGCGCAGCGCCATGCAGCCGATATGCGTGCAATAGCCCACTTCAAAAACGGTGACTTTAGCCATGCTGTATGCCTCCTTGCTGCCGCAGCCACTCGCCGGTCAGGCGGATCCCCTCCTCCATCGAGTAACGCGGCCGATAGCCCAGCTCTGCGATCGCGCGGGTCTGGCTCAGGGTCATGTCGAAATGCACCGCCGCCACGCTGTAGCGTGTCAGCAGCGGTTCCTTGCCGCTCAGGCTGGCCCACAGTTCCATGCCGCCTGCCAGCGCCTGCAGCAGCGGATACGGCACGGCCTGCAGCCGGTAACGCAGCCCCAGCTCCTGGCGCAGCAGCGCATCCAGCATCTCCGCCAGCCGCTGCGGTTGGTGGTTGGTGATGTTGTACACGGCACCGGACGGCAATCCGCGTTGCCGGCTGGCCAGCTCCATCGCGTGCACCACGTTGGGGGCAAAGGTCAGATCCAGCAACGCCTGCCCGCCGCCGGGCAACCGCAGCACGCCGCGATCGCGTTCGAGCTGCTGCAACAGCCGCGGCACGATCACCCGATCGTGCGGGCCAAACAGGCCGCGCGGCCGCAGAATAATGTAGGTGGTTTGCGGGTAAATCTTCGCCTGCGCCAACAGCTGCTGCTCGGCGGCGTGCTTGCTGGCGGCATAGTGATTGGCGAAGCGCCGGGCGCGGTAACCCTCGTCAAGATCGTAATGCGGCTGAAAATCGAAGTAGAGTGCCGGCGTGGAGATATGCACGAAGCGCCGCACGCCGCAGCGCCCGGCCGCCTCCGCCAGCTTCTCCGTCGCCGCGGCGTTGATGCGGTGAAATTCCGCTTTGCTGCCCCAGGGCGAAGACTTGGCCGCACAATGCCACACCCACTCGCAGTCGGTCACCAGCTCCCGGCACTGCGGCGGCGTGGCCTGCGCCAGATCGAGCGAGTAAAATTCGGCGCCCAGCTGACGCAACGCTTCGCCGGCCCGCTCATCGCGGCCGGTGGCGCGCACCTGATGCCCGGCCTCCAGCAGCCACTGCGCCGCGTTGCGCCCCAGCCCGCTGGTCGCCCCGGTCACCAGCACCCTCATGGCAGCAACACCATGCCGGCCAGCGCCAGCCCGGCGGCAGTGCCGATCAGCATCACCGGCTGGCCGGGGTTGAAGCGCCCGCTGGTCACGGCGGCATGCAGCGCGGTCGGGATAGAGGCCGCCACCTGGTTGCCATGATGGCGGTAGATGTCTACCAGCGCCTCGCTGGAGACGTGCAGCCGTTTGCGCATATGTTCGAGCGACAAATGGCTGGCCTGGTGCGGCACCACGGTGGCGATCTGCGCCAGGGTCAAGCCGCTGGCGCTCAGCAGCCGGTCGAGATAGCCCTCAATCAGCGCCGACGCCTGACGGAACAGCGGCTTGCCCTGCATATGAAACAGGAAGTCTTGCTCGCACATGCCGACGCGCGGGTTGCGGCGCGTGCCGCCGGCGCGGATCTCGCACAGTTCGCTGCCGGCCGGATAGGTCTCCACCAGGCTGGCGAGGATACCGCTGCTGCCGTCGCCGCGCTCCACGATGGCGCAGGCGGCACCGTCGCCGAAGATCAGCGACGACTCTTCGTGCTGCCAGTCGATGCCGCGCGAAGCGAGATCCGCCGAGACGATGGCGATACGCCGATACGTCCCGGCGTTCAGCAACCCCGCCGCCACCTGCAGCGCAGAGATAAAGCTGACGCAGCTGCTGTTGATGTCGAAGCCCGGCGTGCCCGGTGCCAACCCCGCTTCCTTGAGAATATGCGCGGCGGTGCACGGCAGTGCCTGCACCGCTATCGCCGAGGCGGAGATCAGCAGGTCAATGGAGGCTGCCGGGATCGCGCTGCGGGCCAGCGCGTCTTGCAGCGCGGCGGCGGCGAGTTCGGCTTGGCTGGCGTCATCGGCGGCGTGATAGCGGTAAGCGATGCCCGAGCGTTTTTCAACGTAGCCGGCCGGTTTCCCCAGGCGGGCATCGAGCGTAGAGGAAGCCACGCGGTTAGGCGGCAACGCGGCCCCGGTGGCGATGACTTTCAGAGGCAGCGGCTCGGGTGAGCGACATTGTGTGGTCATTATTGTTATTGATTAACCTGATTATCCATAAAGCGATTCTCCCACACGGCACAAAGGCCACGTGGATCATCCCCGGTTTTTATGTCCCAAAATGCCTTTCAGCAAGGCGGTATATCTCGTTATCGGCTACTACGGGCCGACGTCCGTCAGCGTAAGCATAAGCGTAACATTACTAAGATATTCAGTTTACGGCAAGGTGGCGAGAATAAGCAGGTGGCGGGAAAATGTTCGCAATGGCGCCGCCGCCGGGAAACCGCGGCGGCGGCAAGCTCAGCGGCGGTTGCGCACCAGTTGGTAACGGCGGGTCAGGTACTCTACCGGCGCACCCCAGATATGCACCAGTCGGCAGAACGGGAACAGCACGAACAGCGTCATGCCCAGCACCATGTGCAGTTTGAAGATAATCGCCACGCCTGCCAGGTGCGCAGAGGCGCCGGCGTGGAAGGTCACCACCGCCTGTGCCCAGGCCACCAGCTTCATCATTTCGCTGCCGTCCATATGCTGGGCGGAGAACGGAATGGTCAGCAGGCCGAGGCACACCTGCACCACCAGCAACGTCAGGATCATGATGTCGGCGAAGCTGCTGGTGGCGCGCACCCGCGGGTTGGTCAACCGGCGCTTCAGCAACAGCGCGCCGCCGATCAGCGTCATCAGGCCGCAGGCGCCGCCGGCGATCATCGCCAGCTTCTGCTTCACGTCGATCGGCAGGAAGGCCTCATACATCCAGTGCGGCGTCAGCATGCCGAGGAAGTGGCCCGCAAAGATGCCGATAATGCCGATGTGAAACAGGTTGGACGCCAGCCGCATGCCCTTTTTATCCAGCATCTGGCTGGAGCCGGCGCGCCAGCTGTACTGCCCGTAATCGTAACGCAACCAGCTGCCGATCAGGAATACTGCGCCGGCCAGATAAGGGTAGATATCGAAGAAGAACTGATTCAAAAATTGCATGTTTAGCGTCCTTTGGTTCCGGTTAACGCATCCGTCAGGTCCAGATACTGTGGCGCCACCGCGCCGGCGAAGCGCCGCTGGTGTGCCGTCTGCTGGGCGGAGGCGCAGCCCTGTTCGCCAAGAAACTTGACCTGCTCCTCTTCCCACACCGCATCCAGCGCCTGCGGCGTATCGTCGCGCGCCTCTTTCGCCACCTTCGTCTCCAGCGTCTGGGCCTGCACCTCGCTGCCGGACAGTGCCAGCAGCAGATCGAACAGCACCGCATACGGGCTTTCGCGCTGTTGCAGGCGCGCGCCCAGCAGCGCCAGGATCGGCGCGATGTCCTGCAGCCCTTCTCGCGCCTGCGCCGCGCTGCGGCTGGCCAGATACTCCAGATACAGCGGCAGGAAATCCGGCAGCTCGCGGCTGTCTATCTCGAGCCCGGCGGCGCGGTACTGCGCCATCAGGTCAACCATCGCCTGGCCGCGATCGCGCGACTCCCCGTGCACATGCTCAAACAACAGCAGCGAGGTGGCGCGGCCGCGATCGAACAGTTCGCAATAGTCGGCCTGCACGTCCAGCAGCGGGCGGGCGCACAGGCGGCGGATAAACAGAATCAGCTGCGCGCTGTGGTGCAGATCCAGCTCGCTGGCCGGCTCCAGCGCTTCGATCAGCGCCTGCTGATGGTCAAACAGGACCTGCTCCGGGTAATCCAGCAGGCGGGCAATCACTTTCAGGCTGATCATGAGGCATCCTCCGGCCGTGTGGTTTTCGCGGTCACGTCGATGGCGTCGATGCGGCGGCTGTTGAACAGGTTGAACTTGCCGTCGCTGCCGTGGCAGCCGTCGCCGAAGCTGAAACCGCAGCCTTTGCTTTCCGGGAAGGCTTCACGCGCCAGCTCGCGGTGGCTCGACGGCACCACAAAGCGATCTTCATAGTTGGCGATCGCCAGGTAGCGGTACATCTCCTGCGCCTGCGCTTCGCTCAACCCGACCTGCTCCAGCGCGCTGGTGTCCACCACGCCGTCGACGGTTTCCGCCCGCTTGTAGTGGCGCATCGCCAGCATGCGCTTCAGCGCCAGCAGCACCGGTTCGGTATCGCCGGCGGTCAGCAGGTTCGCCAGATACTGCACCGGAATGCGCAGGCTCTCGACGTCCGGCAGCACGCCGCTGTGCGCCAGCGCGCCGGCGTCGGCGGCGGACTGAATCGGCGACAACGGCGGCACGTACCACACCATCGGCAGCGTGCGGTATTCCGGGTGCAGCGGCAGCGCCAGCTTCCAATCCATCGCCATTTTGTACACCGGCGACTGCTGGGCGGCTTCAATGACGCCCTGCGGCACGCCGTCCGCCAGCGCCTGAGCAATCACCTTCGGATCATGCGGATCGAGGAAGATATCGAGCTGGCTCTGGTACAGATCCTTGTCGTTCTCCACCGCCGCCGCCTGCTCGATGCGATCGGCGTCGTACAGCAGCACGCCGAGGTAGCGAATGCGGCCGACGCAGGTCTCCGAACACACCGTCGGCTGCCCGGCTTCGATGCGCGGGTAGCAGAAGATGCACTTCTCGGACTTGCCGCTCTTCCAGTTGAAATAGATTTTCTTGTACGGGCAGCCGGTCAGGCACATGCGCCAGCCGCGGCACTTGTCCTGGTCGATCAGCACGATGCCGTCTTCGCCGCGCTTGTAGATCGCCCCGCTCGGGCAGGTGGCGACGCAGGCCGGGTTGAGGCAGTGCTCACACAGGCGCGGCAGGTACATCATGAAGGTGTTTTCGAACTGGCCGTACATCGCCTTCTGCAGGTTGTCGAAATTCTTGTCCTGCGAGCGTTTTTCGAATTCCCCGCCGAGGATCTCCTCCCAGTTCGGGCCGCTTTCGATCTTGTTCATGCGCTGGCCGGTGATCAGCGAGCGCGGGCGGGCCACCGGCTGGTGCTTGCCCTGTTTGGCGGTGTGCAGATGCTGGTAGTCGTAATCGAACGGCTCGTAGTAGTCGTCCAGCGCCGGCACGTCCGGGTTGGCGAAAATTTTCGCCAGCACGCCGACGCGGTTGCCCATGCGCGGTTCCAGCTTGCCGTTGATTTTACGTATCCAGCCGCCCTTCCATTTTTCCTGATCTTCCCAGGCGTGCGGATACCCGACGCCGGGCTTGCTTTCCACGTTATTGAACCAGGCGTATTCCATACCTTCACGGCTGGTCCAGACGTTTTTGCAGGTGACCGAACAGGTGTGGCAACCGATGCACTTGTCCAGATTCAGCACCATGCCGACTTGCGAACGAATTTTCATTTGCTGTTCTCCTGCTGACTGCCCTGCGCGTAGTCGTTGCCTTCGTCGTCCAACCAATCAATGCGGTTCATCTTGCGCACCACCACGAACTCGTCGCGGTTGGAGCCGACGGTGCCGTAGTAGTTGAAGCCGTAGGCCAGCTGCGCATAGCCGCCGATCATGTGGGTCGGCTTCGGACAGGCGCGGGTCACCGAGTTGTGGATACCGCCACGCTGGCGGGTGATCTCCGAGCCCGGCAGGTTCACGATGCGCTCCTGCGCGTGGTACATCATGGTCATGCCGGCCGGGATACGCTGGCTGACCACCGCGCGCGCCGTCAGCGCGCCGTTGGCGTTGAAGGCCTCGATCCAGTCGTTGTCCGCGATGCCCAGATCTTTGGCATCGTCTTCGCTCAGCCAGACGATCGGGCCGCCGCGCGACAGCGTCAGCATCAACAGGTTGTCGCTGTAGGTGGAGTGAATCCCCCACTTCTGGTGCGGCGTCAGGAAGTTCAGCGCCTTCTCCTTGTTGCCGTTCGGCTTGCTGTTGAGCAGCGGCTGGGCGGCGCGGGTGTCGATCGGCGGCCGGTATACCAGCAGGCTTTCACCGAAGGCACGCATCCACTCGTGGTCCTGATACAGCTGTTGACGGCCGCTGAGGGTGCGCCACGGGATCAGCTCGTGCACGTTGGTGTAACAGGCGTTGTAGGAAACGTGTTCGTCCTCCAGACCGGACCAGGTCGGGCTGGAGATGATTTTGCGCGGCTGAGCCTGAATGTCGCGGAAGCGAATTTTCTCGTCTTCCTTGTTCAGCGCCAGATGCCGGTGATCGCGGCCGGTGACGTTGCTCAGCGCTTCCCAGGCTTTTACCGCCACCTGGCCGTTGGTTTCCGGCGCCAGCGACAGGATCACTTCCGCCGCGTCTATCGCACTCTCGATCTTCGGCCGCCCCGCCGCCGGGCCATCGGCCTTGACGTAGTTCAGCTGCTTGAGGAAGTCGACCTCGGTTTGGGTGTTCCAGCTGATGCCCTTGCCGCCGTTGCCCAGTTTGTCCATCAACGGCCCCAGCGAGGTGAAGCGCTCGTAGGTGGCCGGGTAATCGCGTTCCACCGCGATGATGTGCGGCGCAGTTTGGCCCGGGATCAGATCGCATTCGCCTTTCTTCCAGTCCTGCACGCCGTAAGGCTGCGCCAGTTCGGCGGCGGAATCGTGCTGGATAGGCAAGGTCACCACGTCGGTTTCCTGGCCCAGATGGCCGACGCACACCTCGGAGAAGGCCTTGGCGATGCCCTTGTAGATCTCCCAGTCGCTCTTCGAATCCCAGGCCGGATCGACCGCCGCCGACAGCGGGTGGATGAACGGGTGCATGTCGGAGGTGTTCATGTCGTCTTTTTCGTACCAGGTGGCAGTCGGCAACACCACGTCGGAGTACAGGCAGGTGCTCGACATGCGGAAATCGAGCGTCACCACCAGATCCAGCTTGCCTTCGCCGCCCTGCTCGCGCCATTCCACTTCCTGCGGCTTCACGCCGCCCTGCTGGCCGAGATCTTTCCCCTGGATGCCGTTTTCGGTGCCCAGCAGGTATTTGAGCATGTACTCATGGCCCTTGCCGGAGGAGCCCAGCAGGTTGGAGCGCCAGACGAACAGGTTGCGCGGGAAGTTCTGCGGATTGTCCGGCTGCTCGGCGGCGAAGCCCAGCGTGCCGTTTTTCAGGCTGTCGACGGTGAACTCGACCGGCGACTGACCGGCCGCGCGGGCCTGCTCCGCCAGGCGCAGCGGGTTGGTGCCCAGCTGCGGCGCCGACGGCAGCCAGCCCATGCGCTCGGCGCGCACGTTGAAGTCGATCAGGCTGCCGCCGAAGCGCGACTTGTCCGCCAGCGGCGACAGCAGCTCGTCGGTGCCGACGGTTTCATAGCGCCATTGGCTGGAATGGTTGTAGAAGAACGAGGTGCTGTTCATGTGGCGCGGCGGGCGCTGCCAGTCAAGACCGAACGCCAGCGGCAGCCAGCCGGTTTGCGGCCGCAGTTTTTCCTGGCCGACGTAGTGCGCCCAGCCGCCGCCGCTCTGGCCGACGCAGCCGCAGAAGATCAACATATTGATCAGGCCGCGGTAGGTCATGTCCATGTGGTACCAGTGGTTGACGCCGGCGCCGACGATGATCATCGAACGGCCGTGGGTCTTCTCGGCGTTTTCCGCGAACTCGCGGGCAATGCGGATGATGTTGTGGCGCGACACGCCGGTGATCTGCTCGGCCCAGGCCGGGCTGTAGGCCTTGATATCGTCATAGTCGGCGGCACAGTTGGCGTCGCCCAGCCCGCGCTCGAGACCGTAGTTGGCAAGCTGCAGGTCATACACGCTGGTCACCAGCGCTTCGCTGCCGTCCGCCAGCTGCAGGCGTTTCACCGGCAGCTTGTGCAGCAGGATCTCGTCCAGCGCCACGCTGTTGAAATGCTCGCTGTCGGCGCCGCCGAAGTACGGGAAGCCCACCTCGGCAACGTCGTCATGCCTGCCCAACAGGCTGAGCTGCAGCTCGACTTCCTGTTGCGACTTGCCCTCGCGCTGTTCCAGGTTCCACTTGCCCTTCTCGCCCCAGCGGAAGCCGATGGAGCCCTGCGGCGCCACCAGATCGCCGCTGCGGCTGTCGATAGCGACGGTTTTCCACTCGGGGTTGTTTTCCTGGCCCAGTCCATCCACCAGATCGGCGGCGCGCAGCAGGCGGCCGGCGGCGTAATAGCCGCCTTCACGCGCTTCCAGCAGCACCAGCATCGGCATATCGGTATAGCGGCGCACGTAGTCGCGGAAGTAGCCGACTTCACGATCGAGATGGAACTCTTTCAGCATCACGTGGCCCATCGCCAGCGCCATCGCGCTGTCGGTGCCCTGCTTCGGATTCAGCCAGTGGTCGCACAGCTTGGCGACTTCGGCATAGTCCGGCGTCACCGCCACGGTTTTGGTGCCCTTGTAACGCACTTCGGTAAAGAAGTGGGCGTCCGGGGTGCGCGTCTGCGGCACGTTGGAACCCCAGGCGATAATGTAGGAGGAGTTGTACCAGTCGGCGGATTCCGGCACGTCGGTCTGCTCGCCCCAGGTCATCGGCGAGGCCGGCGGCAGATCGCAATACCAGTCGTAGAAGCTCAGGCAGGCGCCGCCGATCAGCGACAGGTAGCGGGCGCCGGCGGCGTAGGACACCATCGACATCGCCGGGATCGGCGAGAAGCCGATAATGCGGTCCGGGCCGAAGGTTTTGGCGGTATAGACGTTGGCGGCGGCGATCAGTTCATTGACCTCCTGCCAGCTGGAGCGGACGAAGCCGCCGCGGCCGCGTGCCACCTTGTAGCTTTTGGCTTTTTCCGCATCGCCGACGATAGCGCCCCAGGCCGCGACCGGATCGCTGTGCTGCGCTTTCGCCTCGCGCCACAGCTTGAGCAGACGCTTGCGCATCAGCGGGTATTTCAGCCGGTTGGCGCTGTACAGGTACCAGGAGTAGCTGGCGCCGCGCGGGCAGCCGCGCGGTTCATGGTTGGGCAGATCGGGGCGGGTGCGCGGGTAGTCGGTTTGCTGGGTTTCCCAGGTCACCAGGCCATTCTTCACGAAGATCTTCCAACTGCAGGAACCGGTACAGTTCACGCCGTGGGTGGAACGCACCACTTTGTCGTGCTGCCAACGGCTGCGGTAGCCGTCTTCCCAGTCGCGGTTGGTGTTCAAGGTCTGGCCGTGATCGCCAGAAAAAGGCTCCGCCAACTGCTTGAAATAGCGGAAACGGTCTAAAAATTTGCTCATCCGGAATGCTCCTGAAGGCTCTTGTCGTTATAAGAAGACATGCTCAATCTGCCGCCAGCCTACTGACGGCCAACCGGCGGCAAATTGATTGCGATCAAGAGAAAGCGGGAGGCGACGCGCTTATCGGGTGAGAAATACCCCCAAAGTACAGGTAAGGGGAATGAATTTAATTCATTGAATTTAAATGAATAAAACAGAATTTTACGACAAGGGACGACGGATGGGAGGCAAAACGGGGTATTTGGGGGTAGGACGCGGGGAAAGCCCCGCGTCTGGTTTCAGAAAGGCACGCCGCGGAAGAAGACGTTGCGGACAATATTTTTCATATAAACGCCGGCCATGACGCCGCTGTTGACGTAGATGATGCCCTTAATACCGTGCAGCACGCCGCCGAGACGGCTTTGGCTGTCGGTGATGATGCGCGAGGTGATACAGGTGTGACGCAGCTGCATCACCTTGCGCGCCCGCGGCGAAAGCTGTGGCATCAGCCGGCGCTCGAACTGCATTTTGTTGCGATAGCCGATGACCCCTTTCGGGCTGGAAGTGATGCGCTCGCCGTCATGATCGTTATGCACCACCAGGCGTTCATGCAGCGTGCCGATGCGCATGCCCGCTGCCAGCAGGCGATAGAGGAAGATATGATCCTGATAGCGCGGGGTATTGAAGAACCCGCGCACCGCGATCGCCGCCTCGCGCCGCATCATGATCATCGGCGTGTAAGCGACGCCGGCCAGCATAAAGTCCTCCAGGCCGTCGCATCGGGCGCGGTAATAGCGCTCGGCGCTGATTTGGCCCGCCTGCAGGATATCCATATCGCACAGGCTGACGGGGTAATCGCCATGCCGCATGAAGGCCAGCTGACGGGCGATCTTTTCCGGATGGTAGTAATCGTCGTCGTCCAGAAAAGTAATGTATTCCCCGCTGGCGCGCAGAATGCCGCTGTTGCGCGCCCGGGCGCCGCCGCCGTTGCGCGCGCGCGGGCAATACAGGATCTGCCCGGCGGCGAGGTAACCGGCCAACCGTTCGCGGGTGGCCTGGCGCTGCGGGTCATCGGGCGGGTTATCGTCCACCACCACGATCTCCACCGGGCGGTGAGTTTGCGCCAGAACGCTGTCGATGGCGCGCGCCAGCAGTTCGCTGCGGCCATAGGTCGGAATAATGACGCTGACTGTGATACTCATAGTTTGCTTCCAGGCTGATTCATCGTCGAGCGGATGAGAACGGCTTCATCCGAGGCGGTTATAGAGGCTGGCCATCAGGTAATAGGCCAGCGGGCTGCGATAAAACAGGCGGTTCTTGCGGCTCAGCATCCGCCGCTCCTCGGCCCGCAGCCGGGCATAGCGCCGCTTCAGCTCGGCGGTTTCCCGCAGCGCGTCGCGCAGGCCGAAGAAATCCAGCCCGACCAGCAGGCGCGCCTTCAGCGTGGTGACGAACAGCACCGAGTGGAACCCCTTGCCGCCTTCGTGACGGCGCCCGCTGTCGGCGCGTTCGAGGGCATAATCGAGATCGTCCAGATCGCGCCGCTTTGGCGCGCGTGTGATGCCGTTCGGATTGGCGCGATACCCCACCAGCGGCGTATCGCAGACCACGATGCGGTTGGCCTTCAAATACAGCTGCGGGATCAGCTGGATATCCTCGAAGTTGCGCCCGGCCGGAAACGCCGCGTCGTTGAACAGCGCACGGTGATAAATCCGCGCCCAGGCATACCACATGCTGCGGTTGAAACTGTCCGCCAGCAGCGCCATATGCGGCTCGCGCTCCTGCGGCGCGGCGTTGCCGGGCACGATCGCCATCAGGCCGTCGGATTCGATCTTGCCGTTTTTCAGCCGCGAGAAACGCTGGGCATTGAACGCGACGATCTCCGCCTGCGGGTTATCCGCCAACAGACGCCCCAAAATGCTGAAGTAGCCCGGCAGCAGCACGTCATCGGAGTCCAGAAAACCGAGATACTCGCCTGCGGCATGCGCGATCCCGGCGTTGCGCGCGGCGCTCAGCCCCTGGTTCTCCTGGCGCAGGATGCTGACCTGCGTTCTCAGCGTCGGGTAGCGGCACAGCACCTCTTGCGCGACGGCGATGGCGCCGTCCGGGCTACCGTCATCGACGATGATCACTTCCGCCCAGTCGGGCAATTGACTCAGCACCGAGTCCAGGCACGCTTCGATGTAGGCTTCCACCTTGTACACCGGGACGATCAGGCTTAGCGTGATAGTCATGAACGGATATCCTTATTGATTACGAGTGTCTCGTTGCACCCACAGCGCGCTGCTTCCTACTGCGGGCAATTCGGCGTCGATCTGCGCTCGCCCCTGCCAGCGCCAGCCGGGCGGCAGATCGAAACGGGCGGACATCGGCCGATAGTACGGATTGGCGATCAGCACCAGGCCGCGCTCGCCGTCGATAAACAGCCGCGCCGGTACGGCGGTATTGTTGCCGCTCAGCGGCGCGCTTTCACCGGCGAGCAGATACGGCGTGAAACTGTCGATCTGCTGCGCCACGCGGGCAACCCCTTGCCAGATGCCGTCGAACTCCTGCTGGCTGAAATCGCCGCTGCGGCGTTTGTAGAACAGGTCTGTATAGGAATAGAACAGCATCCCTTTGACGCCGCCGATCAGCCCCAGCCAGGCCTGGTTGCGGATCTCCGCTTCACTCGGCTGGCGCGGTTTGCGGTGCGGTTCGTAAGCGGCGTGATCCATGATCTGCATCACCAGCCAGGCGCCCTTCGCCTGGCGCGCCACCTGCACCGTCAGACGCGAATATTCCAGCGTGCGCGTCATATCGGCGTCGCGCCCGACCGGGTAGGGATCGCTGGCCAGCACGTCGGAACTGTTGAAATAAGCGTTGAGCACGCCGGTCTGGTTCAGCACCTGAAAGGTCAGATGGTTCGGATCCTGTTGTTTGACCTGCAGGTGCATCTGTTCGATCTGCGGCACATACTGCGGGCCCAGTTCGTCGTTGATATACCAGGCGAGCAGGTTGGGCTGGTTTTTAAACTTCTCGACGTAAGACGCCGTCAGTTGCGGGTAGCTCAAACGCGTTTTCGGTGCCGAATCGAGGCCGGGATAGAAATCCTTCAGCGAGAAAATCACCTGCAGCCCATACTGCTGCGTCTTGCGGAAATAGGCGTACGGATCGCGGCCTGCGCCGTAGTTGTAATTCAGCACGGTATTGAAACCGGCGTCGCGGATACGCGCCAGATGTTCATCGGTCGCCATATCGCCGTACATGTAGATGCCCAGCGGAAAGAAGCGCTTGCCTTGCCGCAGCGTATAGCCCTGCTCGTCCAGCGCCACTGTCGGCGACGCATCGCCGATACTGACCGGCATTTCGCTGCTCTGACTGGTCTTTGACGCCACGTCCGTCACCTGTTGCTGCAGGCGATATTCGCCGGCGGCCAGGTTGGCCGGCAGCGCGAACTCCACGCGCTGACGTTCGGCGATGTGATAACGGCGGCTCTCCTGCCGCACGGCGGTGTGTTTCCCGTCGAGCAGCGTGCTTTCCACCTGCACCTCCTGGGGATGCTGCACTTCGATCAGGCTGGAAGCCGACTGCCCGGCGGCACGCATTTGATACAGCGCCGGTGCCGTCGGCCGGCTGCAGGCGTAGGCATCGTCGAACCAGGCGTTGCCGGTGGTGCCCTTGCGCAGATACAGCCCCAGCACCGTGGTCGCCGCCTGTTGCGGCACGGTAAAACTGCCCGCGACCGGCTGCCAACCGCTGCTGCCCAGCAGGCCCTGCGGATAGCTGCCGGCCAGGTGGCGTCCCTTGGCGTCATAACTTTCGACATACACCCCGGCGCCCGGCCGATCGCCTTTGCCGCGCAGGTTGTCGCCGCGCACCCAAACGCCGAACGCGATTGCCTGCCCCGGCTTGACCGCCAGCGTTTGCCGCATCTGGTGATACTCCGCCGGGTTGGGATTGCTGTAATAGAGGCTGGCGCGGCCGTTGCGGCCGCCGGAAACCACCTTGGCCGGCGGCACCGACCAGCCCGCCTCTCCCTGTTCGAAGCCGGGATTGATCAACAGATTGGTCTCGCAGACCGCCGCCCCAACCTGAGCCGCCAGGCCGCAGCCAACCAGCGCGCAAGCCACGTTCAAGGTTTTGCTCATCATTGTCTTTTCATCACCGCGCTGTACAGATAGGAGAAGAACAGGTAGCAGGATTTTTGGTAAGAAAGCCCCAAATGGCGGCGATAGATCTGCCACTGCCAGTCCGCCGCGCGGATCTTGTTGCCGGACAGCGAATTGGCGGACAAGCGGTAAAACGCCAGCGGCTCGGGAATGCAGTACGCCAGCCGGTTGCGCGCACGCTCCAGAATAGACAGCCACATCACGTAGTCTTCATGCCCGACCTTGCGCTGATAGATTTTGCCGACGCGGCGCTGGTTGTACATGCCGGTCAGGTTGCCGATCCAGTTGCTTTTCAACATGTCCCGGTAGGCGATGATCTCCCCGGCGCCGCGATAGTTCTTCACCTGCGCCAGATCGTTCTCGAAGGTGTAGTAATGCGAGCAGACCACGTCGTAGCGTTGGGTTTTGAGAATGCCGACCTGGCGCGCCAGCTTATTCGGGTGCCAGACGTCGTCGCTGTCGCAAAAGGCGATGTAGTCGCCGCGCGCCGCCTCAATGGCGATGTTGCGCGTTTCGGCCACGCCCTGATTGACGTTGTTGCGAATATAGGTCAGCCGATCGTGAATGAATGGCTTGACCACCTCGGCGGTGTTGTCGGTGGAAGCGTCATCGATCACATACAGGTGATAGTCCTGATAGTTTTGATTCAGTACCCCGAGGATCGACTCGCGGATAAAACCGGCGGCGTTGTAGGCCGGCATGATGACGGACACTTTTTCCATGATGATTACCTCAGACGATAAGCTGTTGCCACTGGGGATAAATACGTTCAGGCACAAACCGTTGCGCCTTTTCCAACGCGTGATGGGAGAAGCGGCGGCGCAGCTCGCCGTCGCCGATCAGCGCCAACACGCGCTGGCTGAAGGTGTCGACGTCGCCGTCGGCCACCAGATAACCGTTCTCGCGATCGTCGATGAGCTCCGCCGGGCCGGTCAGGCAATCGAACGCCACCAAAGGCAGGCCGAAGCTCATGGCTTCGATCAGCACCATCGGCAGCCCTTCGTAGCGTGAGGTCATCAGCAGCATGCTCGCCTGGCGGTAGTGCCCGGCGATATCGGCGGTGGCCGGCAACAACAGCACCCGATCGCCCAGCCCGTAATCGGCGATTTGCCGTTGCAACGCCGCCTGATCCGGGCCGTCGCCGACGATGTGCAACTGCCAGTCCGGCGCCTGCTGCGCCACCTGGTGCCAGGCGGCGATCAGCCGATCGAACCCTTTCTGGTAACACAGCCGGCCAACGGCCAAGGCCACCGGCCGCTGCTGTTCCGGGTGTGGCACCCGCAGCGGAAACGGCGAGACGTTCTCGATCACCCGGCACTTGCTGGCCGGCACCCAGCGGCCGATATTCGCCCGATCTTTCTGCGTCAGCAGTACCGTGCGATCGCCCAGCCGATAGATCAGCACCTTCAGCCACTTCATCGGCCACGGATACTGGTGGAAACTGACATGCTCACTCAGCACCAACCTGCTGCCGGAGCACAGCAGCCGCAGGTAAGGCACCATGATCACCGACAGCTTGCCCATCGACACGGTGATGATGGCGTCATAACGGCCGTGCCGTAAGAACAGCGCCAGGCGCCACGGCCACAACAGCGTTCTGCCGCGCATAAAACGCAGCGTCACCGCCGGCTCCAGCGGGTAGAACGCTTGTTCGCCGCAGACCGACACCAGTTCGACCTGGTGGTTGAAGCGAGTGGCCAGCGCATTGGCCAGGCTGCTCGCTACCCGCTCGGTACCGCCTTTGCCGCCGATGTTTTCAATTACAATTGCGATTTTCCGCGGTTGCATGTCACCTCCGTAATCCCTCGCGTGCCGTGCGCAGCAGTCGCCCTCCCAAGGGAAACAGCCCCAGCCTGGCCAGACAGTCGCCATACAGCTTGATCGCCTTGAATTTTCCGCTCAGGGTATGGCGCTCCATGCGCGATGAGTAATAGTTGAAAGCCTGCAGATCTTCGCTGTACAACGAAGCCAGCAGGTGTTTGCAGGCAAAGCCGCTGATATAGCGGCCGCTGGCCTGCAGATAGGTATCGATAAAGCGTTCGCTGGCATCGATGTTCAAGCGACAACGGTTCAAATCCTCGTCGCCGCAGCGGATGAACACCCCGCCGCCCTGATCGTGAACCACCCGGGCGCCCAGATTGGTGGCGTTAACCAAAAACCCCCAGTCCTGATAGCGCGCCAAAAACTCCGGAAATAGAAAGCGCCGGTCCTGTTTTTTGCGCACGCTGATGGTCGAGGTGCGAATATCACCCATCTCGATAAATAAAAAATCTTCGCCGGCCACGCCCTCCTGATAATTAAACACATAGCTGCGCACGGTCTTGTCGTTAACCGTGGTGTAATTGCCGAACACGATATCGATCCGCGTGTCTTCATGCCGTCTCAAGCGCCGGATAATATAATTGGTGCCAAACATATCCTCCGGCTCAAGAAAAAAAACCACTTCGGAACGCGCCAGACGAAAACCGATATTGCAGGCGACGGCAATATTGCCGCGCACCCGGCTTTCATGCAGCCTGGCACGATGATTCGCCGCCAGCAATCCGTGTATTTTTTCCGACTCTCCGGCTTCCGATGAATAATCAACCACAATGATTTCATAATCAAAACCGGCGCAATAATGGGTCATGCGCGCCAGCGTGGCGGCGAGGTGGTTTGAATTATTGAAAGCGGGAATAACAATTGATAAGTCCATTTAATACCTCAAAAGCTATTATCAACTGGCGAGTACAGTCTTATGCCAGAGAAAAATTTTGTTATCGCAGCATATCCCTGCCCGGTTATCCCCCCGCCTCGGGTCGAGTACGCGCAGCCAACGGCCTGTTTCAGCTACGTATGGAAATACCCTCCCCATTCCTGTTCGATCGTTTCTGGCATCAGCCGTTGTAATCCGGCTCCCGGGGTGAATGTCAGCTCGCCGAAATAAATGCGATCCTGCACCTGATAAAAGTCGACGCGTACATATGAAAATTGTTCCGCCACCTGGCGCGCCAGCCGCAGCATGTCCGCAAGCCGCGTCGGGCAAGACATCGGCACGTCGCTGTTCGGCACGCCCATGCGGATCTCGGTACGGTTCCAGTCGGCATCAAAGAAATCGCGGCGGTGATCGATAAAGCGCTGATAGTCGATCTGAATAAAGAAGCGCACCTCACCTTCAAGATTGAAACAGTGGATCTTGATATCGTTCGGTATTTGCCCTTCGTCGATCAGCATTCTTTCCACCATGATGCAGGGCGGAATATCTTTATAATGACGCTCGCGATAAACCTGATAAAAGCTTTGTCGCAGCCAGCTGTTGGTCAACACCCGCAGTTCGTTGAAACTGGTTTGGTTTTTATCAAACACCAATTTGTTATAGCCGCTGCCATGATTGGCCTTAATGACAAAGGCCTCAGGCAACTGCTGATAAATCTCTTCCGTAAATTCTTTGCCGTGTGCATACAGGTCGATCAGATACTCTTTACCCCATAGCCGTTCAATATACTCTCTTACCCGATATTTATCGGACAGCTGCGTATATATCGCCAGTGGATACACTTTCCTGCGCATCAGTTTTTCGCTGTACCCCACCGGATGAGCCAGGTGCGGCACCTTGCGAAAAAACATCGCGTATTTTAACTGATGATATAATGCATCGGGCATACGCCGGTATAACCCTTTCACCAGATTATTTAACATAGATTTCTCGTACCTTTCCTATTAATTGCGGAAAACACCGATAGCAAGTCAGCTGCAAACGCGTAATCTTTCCTCGTCTGAAAAAGCTGTTGAGCACAAAGAATGAAATAAACTCCGTGCTCAGCGTCGAGATCGCCGCCCCCATGATTCCGTAGCGCGGGATCAGGACGACATTCATCGCCACATTGGCCAATGCCGCCAGCGGCATTTTGATGGCGATGAACCGGTAGCCGCTGAACAACACGATGGCGCGATAAGACACCGTGCCCATCACCGAGAACAGCGACGTCACCGAACACAGCGCCAGAATGCTCGCCGTTTGCCGGTAATGCTCCCCGAACATCAGCGTCACGATCGGCTGCGGGAACAGCGACAGCAGCGCGATCACCGGCGCGGAGAGCACCAGCACCACCAGATACAGCTGGCGAATGCGTTCCTCTTGTTCCTCCTCTGAGCCGGCGTTGGCTACGCTCGGCATCATCGACATGATCAGCGCAATAGGCACGAATACCCACCCCTGGCTCAACGTAATGGCGGCGCTGTATAGCCCGACGCTGCGCTCCCCCAAATAATTGCCGAGCATGATCTGATCGATGCGCGTGTAGATAACGATCGACAAGCTGGAGATGGCCAGCGGCAACCCGACGCTGAACAGGTAACGGCCATAGCGCCGTTTGTGCCGGCCGTTGATGGCCGGCATCTGCACCCGCTCGCGGCGGAACAGCACCCAGCGCACCGCATAGGGCAGCAGGCTGCTCAGTACGTAGGGCAACGCGAACCATTCCAGCGGCAATTGCGCATACACCAGGCCGAGCCGCATCACGATCGACAGCAGCAGCGCGACGTTGTTGATCAGCGTATTCAGCTTCGACTTCAGCAGCGCGTCGTAATAGATTTTGTAGACGTCCTGCACGGAGAAATAGGCGCTGATCAACATCAACAGCATCATGATTTGGCTGGTGCGATCCTGCGTCAGCAGCGTCCAGGCCATCAGCGGCAGCGCGATCAGCGCAAACAGCTGACGGCGGATGCGCATCGAGGCCAGCATCAGCCGCATACCGCTGCGGCGTCGTTTGGCGACGCGGTTGAACAACACCGCGTCTGCCCCCAGCTGCACCAGCGGCACGGCGATGGCAATCACCGACAGCAGGTAGTTGATCAAACCGTATTGCGCCGGCCCCAGATAGCGCGCGACATACACCGAAACGAAGATCCCCGACAAACTCAGCGACACTCGCTCCAGCATTAACCACAAAGAGTTCATCAGCATCGCTTTCATCCGTTTACGGCACCTTTTCCTGGTGGCTCGGATAGGCGAACGCGTAGTAGCCCGCATCGGCGGCGGATTTCTTCACCATGCCGTTGAGGATCACGCCTTTGATCGCCACGCCATTCTGTTCGAAACGGCGCATGCTGGTTTCGATCTGCTTGACGGTATTCACCTCAAAGCGCACCACCAGCAGCGAGGTGCCGACGTGATTGCCGACGATCGCCGCGTCCGTCACCGCCAGGATCGGCGGCGTATCGATCAACACCAGATCGTAGTTTTGTCCGGCCCAACGCAGGAAATCGGCAAAACGGCGATGCATCAGCAGCTCGGACGGGTTCGGCGGCACCTGGCCGCGCGGCACGAAGTCCAGATTGGCAATGCCGGTTTTCCGCACTGCGTCTTCCGCCATCACATTGCCCACCAGCATGTCAGACAGGCCGTTGTGTCCATCATCCGCCAACCAGCGATGCAAAAACCCTTTGCGCATATCCGCGTCGATCAGCAACACCCGTTGCCCGGCCTGCGCCACCACTACCGCCAGGTTGGTGCTGGTAAAGCTCTTGCCGCTTTCCGGGCTGGCGCCAGAGACCATCAGGATGTTGTTTTTGGCCTCCAGCATGGCGAAATGCAGACTGGTACGCAGGCTGCGGATCGCTTCCACCGACAGATCCGCCGGTTCGGCCACCGCCAGGATCGGCAGGCGCCGGCCGCCGGATTTAGGCAGCAGCAGGCGCTGCTCGCGGTTGCGCTTCACCTGCCACGGCGACAGCGGCACGGTGGCATAGACGTTGATGCCCCGCTTCTCCAGGGCATCAACGTCATTGATCCCACGATGGAAGGCCGCGCGCAGCAACACCACCGCGGCGGCCCCGCCGCCCCCCAGCAACAGCGCCAACAGCACGATCAGCATCTTTTGCGGTTGAATCGGCCGCAGGGCGGTTTCCGCTTCGTCGATGATGCGGACGTTGCCCACCGTACCGGCCTTGCTGATGCTCAGCTCCTGCTGTTTGTTCATCAGCTGCATGTACACCTGCTGATCCACCTGCACGTCGCGGGTGAGACGCAGGATCTCCTGTTGCATTTTCGGCAGCGTCTGTACCTGTTTAGCCAACCGCGCCTTTTCCGCTTCCAGCGTGGCGCGCTTTTCCAGCAGCGCCCGGTAAGCCGGGTGCGCGCGGGTATAGAGCTTGGAGATCTCCGCTTCCTTGAAGGTCAGCTCGTTGAGCTGGGCTTCGAGCTGCACCTGCGTGTCCAGCACCGATTTGGCTTCCAGCGACAGATCCACCGAGTCGTTCTGTTGGCGGAACTGGTTGAGCTGGGTTTCGGCATTGTTCAACGCGGTTTGCGTTTGCGGCAGCTGTTCTTTGAGGAACGCCAGCATCCGCTGCGCCTCTTCCGTTTTGCGATCCACATTCTGCTGCAGGTAGTTGTCGGTGATGTTTTTCAGCATCGCCTCGGCGCGCTGCGGATCTTCGCTCGGCAGCGTAAAGGTCATGATGCCGCTGTCCTTGCCGCCCGGCACCACATCGAGGTATTTGCCCAGATCGTCCACCGCCTTTTGGCGTGCGACTTTGACCACGGTAAAGCGGGTGCCCGGCGCTGCGTCCAGCGCCGAGACGGTCATGTTCCACCCGCCCTGCGCCACCGGCTGCCCGACCACGCCGCTGAACAGTTTGTCGCCGTCATGGCTCAGTTCGTAGTGCTGCCCGTCGCGCACCGTCAGCGTCAGCGCTTCGCCCTGCACTTCCGGCGGCGTCGTCAACGCCGCGATGTCCAGGATCGGCGGCTTTTGACCGCTCAGCCGGGCAAACCCTTTGCCGAACACCGGGAAATAGTCCGGGCTGACGCGCACCGTCAGGCCAAGGGCATCCACCGTTTTCCCGAGCACGTAGCGCGACTTGGCCAGCGTCACCTCATCCTGCGTCGCCGAGCTTTGCCCCATCGAACTGTCCAGCGTTTCACGCAGCAGCGAATCGCCGGACAGCTGCTTCTCCACCTGCACCACTGCGGTGGCCTGGTACACCGGGGTGGCCAACAGCGCGTAGGCCACGCCCAGCACGCCGGCCAAACCGGTCACGACGGCGATCCGCCAACGGTTATCCCACAGCGGCCCTACCAGACGTTCCCACTCCAGCTTTTCATCCTGATCGGCCACCACCACGGACAGCGCATTGTTTTTCATCTTCTGTTCCTTATTCACCCAGCGGAGTTACCAGTTGCGAATGCGCAAGGTAGCCTCGCTGAGATCGTTAAAGCTGCTGATGGTCGGCACCAGCTGGCTGATCAAACGGTTCCAGCGTGCGACCGGCGCCGCAGTGACGTACACGACATCGTAAGGTTGCAGCTGAAATTCGGCGCCCATCGCCAGCGCGCTGGCGTCGGAGAGATCGAACTGATACAGCGTCGCCAACCGCTGCGGCGCTTTACCGCCGCTCGGCCGGATCACAAACACGCCGGTCGCGTCCGCCACCGTCTGACTGATCCCTTCGGAAGAGCCGAGGGCTTCGGCCAGGGTCATGCCGCTGCGATCCATTTTCAATGTCGCCTGCTTGCCCACCTCACCCATCACGAACACTTTCAATTCGTCGTTGCGCGGTACGTAGAGGATGTCCCCCGGCTGCAACAGCGCGTTCTGGCTGATGTCGCCGCGCTGCATCAACGCCTGCAGCGAGATTGCCCGCTCCTTGCCCTGATGGGTCAGCACCACGTTGCGCCAGTCGGCGTTGTCCGTCAGCCCCCCGGCGGCATTGATCGCATCCAGAATGGTCAACGGCACGTTGGTGATCGCCTGTTGGCCGGAAGTTTTCACCTCGCCGGTCACGTAAGCCTTCTGCGAGCGGAAAGCGGCAATGCTGACGTCCACCTGCGGGCTTTCCACATACTGCGCCAGACGGCCGGCGATCAGACTGCGCACTTCGGTGACGGTCTTGCCCACCACCGCCACACGCCCGATATAGGGATAAAAGATCGTGCCATCCGCATGCACCCAGTTGCCGGTATCGCTGGCGCTGCGATACTGCCCGGCCGGCGTGGTCAACTCGGGGTGATCCCAGACGGTGACGTTCAACACGTCGCCAACGCCGATGCGGTATTGATAGCTCTGCAGGCGCTGGTCCAGCGCCGGGTTAGGCCGCGCGCTCGGCTCTACGGGCCGCATCTTCTGCAGCAGCATCGGCGTCATACGATAGACCTGCACCTGGTTGTTCAAATCGAAATCGTCATCCTGCTGCACGACGATGGCCTTTCCGCTGGTAGGCAAATGCGAGCCGGGGACCACCGTACAACCGCTCAACAACGCAGAGGTGAAGACCAACGGCATCAAAGGGGACAAAGAAAAATTCATGGAAGTACCGTGATAGACGGGCTGCCGCGGCAGCCCATGAGAAGATTAACGGCCAATGCTCGGGTTATCGCTGAGCACCGTTGCCTGGCGAGGTTCACGCAGCATGGCGAAATAGCCGCAAAAACAGAGCAGAAACGCCACCAGCATCAGGCTCTCCTGCAGCTTCAACACTTCGCTGCAAATACCGATGCAGGCCAGCGTCACCGCCAACATGGTGCTCATCGCCAGCGCCTGGCGCGCATTGAGCCCGCGACGCATCAGGATGTGGTGCAAATGGTCGCGCCCCGCCTTGAACGGGCTTTGGCGCCGCAACAGGCGGCGCACCATCACGGTCACCATATCCATCAGCGGAATGGCGATCAGCCACAGCGCGGTCACCGGGCGCATCACCGCCTGCGGCCCCTGGGTGGCCAGCAGCACCAGCCACAGCACGCTAAACCCGATCACCATGCTGCCGGCGTCGCCCATAAAAATCTTGTTGCGGGCGCCGAACAGGCTCAGGTTGAACAACAGGTAGGCGCCCAAGGCAACGATCAGGCCCAGGCACCACAGCGCCAGGTCTTCCCGGCCGCCCAGTCCGAACACGATGGCCAACGCGACAAAGGTGACGCAGGACAAGGCCCCCAGCTGTCCGTCGATGCCATCCACCATGTTGTAGGCGTTGATCGCGCCCCACACCGCCAGCGGCGTGAGCAACAGCGCGCCATCGCCGAGCATCACTTCCTGATGCCCCCAGACAGACCCCAGTGAGGAAAGTTGCATCCCTGCCGCCAGCATCATCGCCAGCGCGATCCCTCCCTGCACCATGACGCGCGGCGTCACGGGCAGATCAAAACGGTCATCCAGCACGCCCAACACCACCAACGCCGTGACGCACAGCAGATAGATCGGGCCGTCGGGCAACCAGGCGGGTTGCCACAGCGTCATCAGCACCAGCGTCAGGTAAACCGCGATGCCGCCGACCAGCGGAATATGCCCCTGATGTTGTTTGCGCGCATTGGGTTTATCCACCAACCCCACCGCTAATGCGGCCCGGCGGGCAATAAAAACCAGCGCTACCGCCAGCACAAATATCACGCTCAGTTGATATAACATCGTTCCTCCAGCGAATAAGCACGCTACCGCCCTTGAGTTACAGCTCCCAATGCGCTATTAACAAAAAATGATCCTGCCAGGATATAATTCAGCATTCGCTAATCCTGAGAAATACAGATTTATCCGCTTGTCAGCGGGCATTCCCAAAATAACGTCAGCGTGCGGTTAAGTTATCTATCAGAAAACTCATGCTTAATGGTTCTTTCGATCGCCAAATCAAGTTCGACCGGCGCCACGAAATTATTCTGCACATTGCTTTTAAATTGCGTTTTGGCGCAAAATTTCTGCACTCTGACGCGACTGATAGGGAATTTTTTCCGACTTATTTTGCTCACCACATCCAATGCGGTTGCGCCGCATATTCCCAATGCATAAGGAATGCGAATCGTCTTATTTTCTCTGCCTAAAGAAGAAGAAATAACGTCGACCAGCTGATTCATGGTGAAGTCCGGTTTATCGACGTAATTGCTGACCTGGTAACTTGCTTGCTGATCCAGCGCATGTTCCAGCCGTGCGGCAATATTTTCGACGTAGGCCATCGATTTCATGTTATTGCCGCTGCCGATCATCACGAAACGGCCGCTGGCGATCTGGCGGAACAGGTTATACACATTGCCGCGATTGCCTTCGCCGAATACCACCGTCGGGCGAATGATGGTCAATTTGTTTTCGCCATCGGCCTTGCGCCACGCCTCATAAACGTATTCCGCTTCGAGCTTGGATTTGCCGTAATGGTTGAAAGGTTCGAAACGCCCCTCTTCGCCGGTTTCCTGTTTGACGAAACCATAAACGGCGACCGAGGAGGTGAAAATGATTTGGCGGATATTCAAGGCTGAAGCGGTCATGCAAACGTGACGAGCGCCTTCAACATTGACCTGATAATAGAGTGAGATGGGATCAACATTGTCTTGATGTTCCGCCGCCAGGTTAATGATGGCGTCGCAGCCCGTCAGCGGCTGCTGCAAAGTTTGAGGCCGAGTCACATCGCCATATTGATAGAGCGCCGGAAAATGTGCGCTGGGCTGCTTGTCAACGATGACCAACGTCAGATCGTCACGCACACTGAGACGTTTCGCCAGACGTGTTCCGATAAAACCGGAACCCCCGATAATAGCTACTTTACGCTTATCCATAATTTGTCACTCAGCAGGTTCTCATTATTCCTGTCACACTGTTGAGACAGGGCGCTAATACGCGTTAGGTAATGAGACCCAGACTGGACAAATCGAACCCGGCTTTCAAATAACAAATAATGAAATAAAATATTTCATCGAATGTAAAATTATCACTACAGATAAAACCTCATTTCGCGCTAATTTTTAACATCGTAAGCAACTTGATATTGCAAGGTTTTATTCGGCAATATGAGATTAATCCGACCTTTAGCCGGGGTGGAAGAAACCTCATATTTTACCGGCAACTTCAGCTGGCCTTGTTTGGGATCGACACATTCTATTGTCGCCAGCTCCATGTTTTCGCCCTGGTACAGGCAGAGCAGCGTTTGCGGGCTATTGGAATGCGGATTATTCAGCGTCAGCGTCAGCACGACGCGCGTGTTGTTCTGAATATCGTTGATCACCGGCGGACGGGTTTGGTTGCCCAGTACATATGAAAAATGTGAAATAACCAGTAAAGACGCGAATACCGTCAGGTATTTGACCACGCGACTGGCAGGCATGCTGAAAAACCGGCGTACCATCGCCAGTTTCTTTTCGCGCACCGCTTCTTTGGACGACTCCACTGCTGTGGCCGGCGCAGAGACCATCGTCGAGCGCGGCTTAACTATTTTAACGTCATTTGACTCAGGCAATTCGCTTTCATTTTCAGAAAGTTCCGCTTGAATATCAACATCAACATCATCACTCCCATTTAATATATCATCACCGGCATAGTCTTCATCTTCGGATATAAAGTGAAAAATTGCTTGATTTTCCACCTTATAACCTAAACGGGGAATGGTTCTGATCAGCGTGTGTTCCGTATCGCTAATTTTCTGGCGAATAGATTTAATTGTTTGATTTATCGTGGAATCTGAACAATAAGTTCCTTTCCATATATTTTCTATAATTTCCGTTCGAGTAACCAGTTCGGGGGACCTGGCGACAAGCAGCGAAAGAATTTGATACTCTTTCCAACGCAGACGGAATTTCTCCCCGGCAGGAGTCAGAACATCGAGATTCCTAATCTTTATTCTTTTATCAAGATTCACTTTTAATTTCCTTAGCGTGCCTGTCCTGCACACTTTGTATAGAAATATCAAAAAATGTTCAAGAAATTAAATGTAAACTCAACAGGTTGCATTCATCGGATATTGGCTTTTATAAAAATTTTCTGATTTCATTTTTTACATTAAGCCTTATTAAGGATGTTCCGTTTATCCAAACGCGTCTTTTTCCCTGTTGGTAACATGGATTTCTTTCATCGCTACCGTAAAAGTCAAACCACCACCCCTTTGATTTAAAAAGAAAAAAATAACAGCACCGTCGGGTTGTTAATCACATAAAATTGTGAAATTTCATTCTGTGTCGTAAATTCACCCTGTTTTTCACGCTAATCTGATGGTCAGATAGACTACAAAAAGCCGGAAAAAACAGAATGAGAGTTGTCTGATTTAACTCCGGCTATCATTCCACTCAACGGGCAGAGCATCTAAGACAAACCCCTATTGCTGATTTTATAACAAGCACGCCAATTATGCCGCCCTTCGCCAAAAATTTCATTTAACCGAAAGGCAAGACATTAATCTTTTAATGGTAAAAATACGCATAACAAAACGAAAAAACCGTGCAAATAATATAATCCCTTTACACGAAAGCATTCATACATTGAGAGATATGGCTATAAAAAAAGAAAAAAACGGCAAATGAGGGTGAGAATTTTACCTAAAGACAGAAAATTTCACTGAGGGGGCGGGAAAAGATAACTCGGAATGTGCGAAATATCCCTCCCCGGTCGGGGAGGGATAGAGAAAACCGTCTGACGCTCAGGCTTTTTTCTTGCGGCCGTACACCACCCAGGTGATAGCTACACACAGGATATAAAATGCCAGAAACACTTTCATCGCCCCCGCCGGTGAACCGGTCAGCGCCAGCGAGGTGCCGAACGCCTGCGGAATAAAGAAGCCGCCGGCGGCGCCAATCGCCGAGATGAAGCCCAATGCGGCGGCGGAGTCCGTCACCGCCTCACGCTGCGCGCTCTCGTCGCTGCCGCCGGCCGCTTTGACGCGATCGACGGTGATTTTACGGAAAATGACGGCAATCATTTGGAACGTCGAGCCGCTGCCCAGGCCGGCGGTGAGGAACAGCACCATAAAAATGCCGTAGAAGGCGATGAACGAGCCGCCCTCACCCGCCGCCGGCAAGGTCAGGAACAGCAGCGCGGCGAAAACGGCCATCACCACAAAGTTGATCAACGTCACCCGCACGCCGCCGAAACGGTCAGACAACGCGCCGCCAACCGGGCGCGCCAGCGCCCCGAGGAATGGCCCGAAGAACGCGTAATGCAGGATCACCACGTCCGGGAATTGCGTCTTCGACAGCATGGCGAAACCGGCGGAGAAGCCGATGAAAGAGCCGAAGGTTGCGAGGTACAGCAGGCTCAGCATCCACAGATGTCCGCGCTTGAGCACCGGCAGTTGTTGACGCAGCGATGCCTTGGCCGCCGCCAGATCGTTCATGCCGAACCAGGCCGCCAGGGTGGCGACCAGCAGGAACGGCACCCAGATCCAGGCGGCGTTTTCCAGCCACAGCGGGCCCCCCGCCGCCTGATTTTGCGCCGCGCCGCCAAACAGGCCGAACAGGCTGACAGAGATCGCCAACGGCGCGACCAGTTGCATCACGCTGACGCCCAGATTGCCCAGCCCGCCGTTAAGCCCCAACGC
Source organism: Serratia nevei (assembly GCF_024160145.1). Taxonomy (GTDB): domain Bacteria; phylum Pseudomonadota; class Gammaproteobacteria; order Enterobacterales; family Enterobacteriaceae; genus Serratia; species Serratia nevei_A. Next base: position 18,977 of record NZ_JAMYWQ010000014.1, on the reverse strand, counting down.
CCCGCCCTGACGCGCTTTGGGGAAGAAGAAACTGATGTTGGCCATGCTGGAAGCGAAATTGGCGCCGGCGAAACCGCACAGCAGGGAAATGACGACGAACACGCTGAACGGCGTGTTGCTGTCCTGCACCGCGAACCCCAGCCACAGGCACGGCACCAGCAGGAAGCAGGTGCTGATGGCAGTCCAGCGGCGTCCGCCGAACAGCGGGATCACGAATGAGTACGGCACGCGCAGAATGGCACCCGACACCGATGGCAGCGCCGTCAGCAGGAACAGCTGGTCGGTGGTAAAGTTGAAGCCGACCTTGTTCAGGTTGACCGCAACGGCGCTGAACAGCATCCAGACGCAGAAGGCCAACAGCAGGCAGGGAATAGAAATCCACAGGTTGCGGGTAGCGATGCGCTGGCCACGCTGCTGCCAAAAAGCGCTGTCCTCAGGACGCCAGTCCTGAATCAGCGCGCCGGTTTTCTTTGATGAAGGCGTTGCAAGTTGCGACATAAAAACCTCAGACACGGGGGATCATTCCGCACACCCTAGGGGGCGGCCCCGGCGGCAAAGTTGATGTATATCAACCCGAATGCAACTAGTTGGCGGCGCAACCTGCGCCCTCATCCCCTTAGAGGTACGCCCCATTGAAAAATTAAAGCAATTAAAATCAATGTACTAATAAGAGCCTTTTCGCTATTTTCACCGCCCCGCCATTCCGTCGGAAACTAATGGGTACTTCATTCGAGGTATGGGGTTGTGCTCAGGGATAATCAAAAATACGGCTGAATCGTTACTTGTTTCTCACCGTCGCCGCCTTCTCCCTGAGCTTCAGCGGCGCCAAATGCCAGGAACCCACGCTTATGAAACGCCTGTTGGCCCCGCTTTCGATCGTGAATCAGGTCGCCCTGCTGATGTTGCTGTCGGGCATGCTGGGCGTGGCCGGCATGGGGATTTCCGCCTGGATGTCGCAAAGCATTCAGGGCAACGCACACGCCATCAACAAGGCCGGCTCGCTGCGTATGCAAAGCTACCGGCTGCTGGCGCAGGTGCCGCTGGATGAACGGCACGAAACCTTGATTCAGGAATTGGAACGCGACGAAAACAGCCCCGACCTGCAACGTTCGGTGGAGCAGGAGGGGTTGACGCACCCCTTCGACGCCCTGCGCGACTATTGGCAACAGACCCTGCAACCTCGTCTGCGCAGCGCGCAGCAGCCGGCCGATGCCGCGCCGCAGGTGGCGCACTTCGTGCAGTTGCTGGACAAGCTGGTGTCGGATATCGACAGGCAAACCGAGCGCCGCCTGCTGATGGTGACGCTGGTGCAGGCCGGCTTCATCGCGCTGACGCTGCTGCTGCTGTTCGGCACCACCTGCTACCTACGCCGGCGGTTGCTGCACCCCTGGCGGCAGCTGGTGGAGATGGCGCTGGCGGTGGGCCGCGGCGATTTTAGCCGCCGCTTTGCGCAACGCGGCCATCAGGACGAGATGGCCTCGCTCGGCGGCGCGTTGAACACCATGTCGGACGAACTGGCCGCCACCTACAGCGGCCTGGAGCAGCGCGTGGCCGAAAAGACCGCCGACCTGCAGCAGAAAAACCAGGTGTTGAGCTTTCTCTACCGCGCCAGCCGCCAGCTGCACGCCAGCGAGCCGCTGTGCAGCCGCCTGACGCCGCTGCTCAACCAGCTGCAAGCCCTGACGCCGCTGCGCGCCATTCAGGTGCGGCTGTATGAGAACGACAGCCGGGAGCCGTTGCTGCAGCTGAGCGGCAACCAACCGTTGCGGCCGGAGCATTGTCATAATCCGGTGTGCAGCGCCTGCCTGCATGAAAACGATCGCCAGCACCCCGACAATCCGTCGCTGAGCTGGAGCCTGAGCGACAAGCTCGGCGACTATGGCGTGATCGTGGCCCAGCATGCGCCGCAACAACCGCTGAACGATGAACACCGCCAGCTGATCAACACTCTGGTGGAGCAGCTGACCAGCGTACTGGCCATCGAGCGTCAGGTCGACCACCAGCAGCAGCTGATGCTGATGGAAGAACGGGCGGCGATCGCCCGCGAGCTGCACGACTCTATCGCCCAATCGCTCTCCTGCCTGAAAATGCAGATCGCCTGCCTGCAGATGCAGGGCGAAACGCTCTCCTCCGCCAGCCAGGCGCTGGTGCAGCAGATGCGCGAAGAGTTGAACGGCGCCTATCGCCAGCTGCGCGAGTTGCTGACCACCTTCCGCCTGCAGTTGACCGAACCGGGTCTGCTGGCGGCGCTGCAATCGACGGTGGCGGAGTTCAATCCCAAGCTGGGCCTGACCATCAGTCTCGATTATCAACTGGGGCCACGCACGGTGCCCGCCTATCAGGCCATTCACCTGCTGCAGATCGCCCGCGAGGCGCTCAGCAACATCCTCAAGCATGCCGCCGCCAGCCAGGTGAGTATTCGGGTCATCAATAAACGGGGCGAAGTGACCCTGAGCGTATGCGACAACGGACGCGGCCTGCCGGCCGAGACGTCACGCCCCGACCATTACGGCTTGATCATCATGCGCGATCGCGCCAAGAGCCTGCACGGCCGCTGCGACATTTTACCGCGCAGCGGCGGCGGCACCGAGGTGCGGGTCAGCTTCACGCCGGATAACCACGCCATCGACTAACGGAGACACCATGACGACAGAAACCGCCGCCACAATCTTACTGATCGACGACCACCCGATGCTGCGCAACGGCGTAAAACAGCTGATCGGCATGGACGCTCGCCTGCAGGTCATCGCCGAGGCCGGCAACGGCGAGCAAGGGGTGGTGCTGGCGGAGCAGCACGACCCGGATCTGATCCTGCTCGACCTGAACATGCCCGGTATCAACGGGCTGGAAACGCTGGATCGCCTGCGCCAGACCGACCTGTCGGGGCGCGTCGTGGTATTCAGCGTGTCCAACCATGAAGACGACGTCGTCAGCGCACTCAAGCGCGGCGCCGACGGTTACTTGTTGAAAGACATGGAGCCAGAGGATCTGCTGAAGGCGCTGCATCAGGCGGCCGCCGGGCAGATGGTGCTCAGCGAGACGCTGACGCCGATCCTCGCCGCCAGCCTGCGGGAAAACCGCCCCAGCGCCGATCGCGATATTCAGCAGTTGACGCCGCGCGAGCGGGATATCCTGAAGCTGATCGCCCAGGGGCTGCCGAACAAGCTGATCGCCCGCCGCCTGACCATCACCGAAAGCACCGTCAAGGTACACGTCAAACACCTGCTGAAGAAGATGAAGCTAAAATCCCGCGTCGAGGCAGCCGTGTGGGTGCTGCAGGGCAAAAACGGTTAATCGCCGCCGTACAGCGGCCCGGTTTGCGCCGGAATGGGTGGTGGCGTCAGGGTTTTGATCGGCGGCAGGCCCGCATCATCTTCGCTGGCCGCCGTCAGCGGCGGCGCCACTTTCAGCGCTATCCAGTTGGAGGTCACGCGCTGCTGCTTGTCGTCCTCCAGCGTGACCGACAGCCGGTAGCTGTTGGCGGCGCCCGGCGTGTCGTCCCACGGCGGCACGATCGCCGTCCAGCCCTGCGGATCGTTGACGTTGTGCGGCGGCGTCAGGCTCAGCGCCTGCGTATCCCCCTGCCAACTGACGTGAGCAATGCCGTTCAATGCCTTGATCTCCACCACCAGCGGCACGGTTTCTCCTGCCTGCAGGTTCCACGGCGGCGTGGCCAGGAACACCTGCAGCGTCTTGCGCTGACGGAACTCCAGCACCGGCACGTTCTTGCGTTCGATAGGATCGTAGCGGCTGCCGCGCAGTGACTTGGCCTGCGCCACATACTCCGGCGAAATCTGCTTCACCAGCGGCACCCCGAGCCGATAACTCAGCGCCAGCTCGACCTGATCCTGGCTCTGCCCGCCCGCGCCAATCTTATGCAGCGCCTTCATCGTCACCAGCGGTACCGGGGTGTAATTGATACCCAGCTGCATGGCGCGCGGATCGTTTTGCTTTTTGCCGCTGCCGAACAGACTGACATTGTCGCCCAGGTACTGCTCATAGCTGAGCGAACCGCCGATCTGGCGGTAAAACGGCAGGTAGCCCTGCGTCGTGATGTCGTAACCGCGTGCCGGGCGGCTGAAAAACCCCCCATCGCCGGGCTGCTGCGACAGCGCCGACAGCGGATAATAATAGTTGGTGGAGAAACGCAGGTAGTCTCCCCAGGCTTCCGCACCGATGCTGCCGCGATTGCGCTGCCGGGCGAAATCGCTGTCGAGCGCCGTGTTGTAACCCAGCAACCAGTCGCCGACGATCCAGCGCTGCCCCAGCGCAAAATTGCCCAGCGCCCCGGCGCTTTGCTGCTGCCAGCCGATCTGGCCGTAGGTCAGCAAGCCGTCGACGTCGTACAGCGGGCTGAATAATTGCCCGTTGCTGCCGGTAAAGTCACCCTCACCGGTCATCTTCAGCGAGAGCCGGGCAGTGCCCAGCGGCGACAACAGTTCCTGCGCCTGTTGCTGCAGCGTGTCGGCCGCCTGGCCCAGCAAATAATCCTCGGCGCGGCTGCGCATCTGCTGACGTGAAACGTTGTTCAGATCTTTCTCGCCGAGCTGTTTGGCCATCTCGGCCCACTGTTTTTCACGCGCGGCGTCGTCGGGCGCACCGCCCAGATCCGGCAAGTTCTCGGCCGGATCCGCGGCTTGCTGTTCGGAAGAAATAACGGCGTCCGGCGCCGGCGGGGATTCGGCGCACACGGGCACCATGCCGGCCAGCCACATCAACGGCCCGGCCAGCCAGGCCGCCTGGCGACGGCGCCAAAATCGTTTTTGGGTCTTGATAAATCCTGTCTGAATCACGTCTGTCATGACACCGTTGGCTTCTCTCCCTCCTGGATCGCGCCAACCCACTGCTTTGCTATCACCTTTCCCGCGACAGATCTGAAAAATCTTACGTCCCGGCCTGGCGGGGACGCCTCTCCCTTAAAGCCTAACGGCTTGGCGAACAGAAACAATAGGATAAACCCCAATCGCCCCGAGTGACGCCGTCACATCACACCATTGACTGGCCCCCTTCCATTCGCTTGGAGAATTCACACCCTTTTAGCGCCGATTTTGCCGATAAAACGTGCAGTAACGCTGCGAGCCGACACGTAGCGGCTTGTTTCGCCATGCAATACGTAAGGCCGTGCTGCGCGCAACTGCGCATATCCCGCAGGCCGCCGCATTTCACCCCGATGAAATACGCATTTTGCCGTTATTTTAAACGTCTGTTTCACGACGGGCGGGGGCCAAATGTCGCTTTCTTTACTGTGGTACGCGTTGTTTTTCGTCGCTCTGCTGGCGGCAGGCGCGCCGGCCTTCGTACTTATCAACAGGCTGGAGCGCACGGCGCCCCGGCACCCACCCAAATTATACCGCCGCAGCCTGCTGCTGACGGCCTTTGGTTTTGCACTGGCGACGTTGCCTTTCAATATACCGGCACCGCAGCGGCTGTGGTTGCTGCCGGCGGCCACGTTGCTCATCGCCCTGGCCTGGCTTGACTGGCGTCACCGGTGGCTGCCGGACCGGCTGACCCAGCCACTGCTGTGGGGTGGGCTGCTGTGTAACCTTGACGCTCGCTGGGCGCCGCTGGACGACGCGGTTATCGGTGCCGCAGCCGGCTATGGCGCATTATGGTTGCTCAACGCGCTTTACCGATACGCGCGGCAACGAGACGGCATCGGCCAGGGCGATTTCAAACTGCTGGCGGCGCTGGGCGCCTGGCTCGGCTGGGCCATGCTGCCGCTGCTGGTCTGTTTGGCGGCGGCGTTCGGATTAGGCGTGGCGTTGGCGCGCGGCCTGCGCAGGCGGCGTGCCTGGCAAGCGCCACAACCTTTCGGCATCGCCTTGGCGGCGGCTGGTTGGCTGTGTCTGCTGACAGGCGCCGGCCCCGCTAATCCGCAGTGGGATTTTATTTATTTTACAGCGAAATCCCAAAATAAAACCCAGATGGGACGCGGCTCTCAGCCCACATCGCCGCTTTCCCTCACCTCACAGCCGGCCGTTTTTCCGCCGCCGCCGGGGGGATGACAACCCAGTGAAATTTTGCCTATTTCACCAAAACTCACTGTGTCCCTGCCGGCCCCGGTGTTACTTTTCCCAGCTGGATCACGCCATGGAGCCTCCCATGCAAAACCCGGTCAGACCGCTCGCCGCCCTTGCCGACAGCGAACAGCCGCATTCTTCCCTGCGATGGCTGCTGCTGGCCGCCGTCGCCATCACAGGCCTGTGGTATGCCCCCTATTTGTCGTTGGTGATTTGCAGCGGCCTGATCGCCGCCTTTATGCTGCTGCGCCAGCAACCCGATCGCCTGCTGAATCTCTCCGCGTTCCTGCTGCTGACCGTGATCTCCGTGGTGCCGCTGGCGACGAAGAACCTCGAACCGGTGATGAACGACAAGGTGAACTACTACCTTGAGATGCAACAGTACAGCGGTTACGGCCTGATGGACTGGCTGGCGCAGTTCTCCGGCACCGACTTTGTCTCGCACCTGCTGTTCAAACTGACCGCCACCTGGTTTGGCGTCGGTAACGGCGCATTCGCCGCCTTCTTCCTCATCAGCTTCTCGCTGCTGGCGCTGGGCGTTTACCGCCTGTCGCGCACTTACTTTGCGGTGATCCTGTTTTTGTTCTGCTGCCAGTACAATTTCCAGGGGCTGTACGGCAACCTGCTGCGGCAAGGGCTGGCGCTCTCTTTTCTGGTGCTGGCCGTGTCGGAACAGCACCGCGGACGCATGCTGCTCTGGATCGTGCTGGCGTCCTTCAGCCACTTTTCCGCTTTCCTGTTTCTGCCCTATCTGTTGTTGCCCGCACGCTGGCGCACCGTCGGCACCCTGCCGGTATTGGCGCTGTTCGCCGCCTGTTACCTCGGCGGTGCGGTACTGATGCCTAAATTGATCGCCGTGGTCGGCAATGATTTTTTGGCTTCGCGCGCCGAGGCTTACGTCAGCGGCGACTTCGGCAATAACCCGGTGCGTAAAATTCAGATCACGCTGCTGTACGTCGGCGTGGTGGAGGCGCTGTATCAATTCGCCCGCTACAAGTTCCGCACGCCATCGCCCCGGTTCGTACAAGCTGCCTATGCCGTGCGCCTGATGTTCCTCTATAACTGCGCGGTGTTCTTCGCCACCATCAGTTTTGAAGAGGTGGCCAACCGCTACTCATTCAATATGATGATCTTCGTGCTGATCTTTATGGTGATGGTGTGCGGCAACCTGAAAGACACGGTGAGCCGGGTGCTGTTGACGCTGCTGTGCTTCTCGCTGGGCATCGCCTCCTATCTGTATATCAACCAGGTCGGCGTACAGCAGTTCTGGTACGGCGACCTGCAGGCGCTGGTGACCGACAGTTTGCCGACGATCCTCAACAAGCTGAACCTCGCCGGCACGCCGTGGTGATCTCGCCGGTTTAAACTTGCCACGCCCCCTGCTCGTCTGCGGCAAGGGGGCATGGCGCGCTCACGGCTGCGTTTTACTCACCCGATCCAGATACAGCATGCTGTTGGCGATATCCACCCGAGCCTCTTCGACGTTGTCCCGCAATGCCACCAGCGTTTGCCCCTGCAGCGCCACCACATAGGGCGAACCGGCCTGCAGTTCCCTTTGCAGCGTGACGTAACGTGCGCTGCGCGCGGCGCTGTTGCCCTCCGCCGCTGCCGCACGCGTTTCCGCGCTGATGGCCGGAATGTGCCACTGGGTGCGCCAGGCCAGGGTTTTCGGCCCATCAGGCACGTTGTAGGCGAAGGCACTGGCGTTGGTGTTCGGATCCAGATAGTCGGCACCCCAGTAGGTAAAGATCGCCTGAAAATCGCGGCCGCGCATCTTACCCCACAGATCGCTCTCCACCACCGGCTGGATATCCAGCCGCAGCCCGGCCTGCGCAAAACTGGCCTGCAACGCCTGTGCGATGTCAGTATACGGCGGTTGGTTGATAACGATCAGACTGATGCGCGTGCCTTCGGCGATGCCGGCCTCACGCAGGATCTGTTTGGCCTTGTCCACGTCGAGTTTAAACGGCCGATCGTCGAGCGCACCGTCCAATCCCTGCGGCAAGAAAGCCTGATGCACGCGATATTGCCCTTTCAGCAACCGCTCGGCGATGTTTTGATAATCCACCAGCCAGCGCGCCGCCTGCCACAGCGCCGGGTTGCCCAGCACCGGGTTGTCTTTACTGCCGGTGTTGAAACCGAGGTAATACACCCGGGGGGCATCGGCCTGCTCGATGCGCACGCCCGGCACGTTGCGCAACGAGTCGAACTGATCGGCACCCAGATCGTAGGCGACGTCGGCATCCCCCTTCAGCAACAGCAGACGGCGGGTACCGGCGTCGCTGACGTTCTTGAACAACACCGTTTTTAGCCTGGCCGGCGACGGCGCATAGTCATTGCGGCCAAACAGCAGCGCCTCGTGCGGCACATAGTTGCTCACCCGGTACGGGCCGCCGCCGGCGGAATGATTGCGCAGCCAGGCGTTGCCGTAATCTCCCTGCTGCACGTGCCCGTTCAGCAGCTTCTCATCCACGATCGAGGCCACGTTCGCCGTCAGCAGACGCAGCGCCAGCTCGCTGCCGATGTTGGCGGGCCAACTGAGCTGCACCTGATTATCCCCGACCTTCTTCAGCTGCTGTTCAACGTTATTCGGCGTCCAGCCAAACTCACCGAGGATAAACGACGGCGCCTTGTTCAGCTTCACCGCACGCACCAGCGAGAAAATCACGTCCTCGGGACGCAGCGGATTACCGGAAGCAAAGCGCTGTTGCGGTTTCAGGGTAAAGGTCAGGGTGCGGCCATCGGCGCCCGCTTGCCAACTGCCTGCGGCGTCCGGCGCCAGCTTTTGCGGCGCGGCGCGATCCGGCGCCACCAGACGCTGATAGAGGTTGACCAGATTGGCCGAGCTGACGGTTTCAAAACTTTCCGCCGGATCGAGGCTGATGATGCCCTCCAGCGAGCTCACTACCACCAAGGTATCCTGCGGGGTGGCGGCCTGCGCGCCGAAAGCGGCCGCCAGCGCGCCAGACAATAAGGTCGGGATTAACCGTTTCATCGATACACTCTCCAAAATCGCGCGGTTGCGCTGTTTTTCGAGTGTAGGGGGCGAGCGTTAGCGGAAGAACGACGATAAATTGCTTTATTTATTACCAGGATGGATATGCCCGCCACGTTGGCGGGCATAGGCTCAAGCGATAATGCGGCCATGCGCCATCGCCACCGCGCGATCGCACATGTGGTCGATCACGTCCGCGTCGTGGCTGACCAGCACCATGGTCAAATCGCCCGCCTGTTTCAGCTCGTTGAGCAGGTTGAGGATCTCCGCCTGCACCGACATATCCAGCGCCGAGGTCGGCTCATCGAGCAGCAGCAGCTTCGGCCGCAACAGCAATGCGCGCACGATCGCCACGCGCTGCCGCTGACCGCCCGACAGCTGATGCGGGTAGCGATCCAGCAGGCGCGGATCCAACCCCACCTGGCGAAAACCCGCGTCGATCTTGCTTTCGATGCCGCTTTCCTGCAACAGTTTGAGCGGCTCCGACAGCGTGCGCAAAAGCCGATGTTTGGGATGCAGCGAGGCATAGGGATCCTGAAACACCATCTGCACCTCGCGCCGCAGTTCGCCGGTAAATGCCTGGCCCGGCTGCAGGCGCCGCCCCAGCAACTCAAAACCGCCCTGCCAGCTGCCGTTCAGCCCGGCCAAAACCCACAGCAACGAGGACTTGCCGCAACCGGAAGGCCCCACCAGCCCGAAGCATTCGCCCGGTTCGATGCGCAGGTTAACACCATGCACCACGGTGCGCAGTTCGTAGCCCTGGCGGTGGCTGACGCTCAGGTTCTCCAGTGCAATCACGCTCATTTCAAGGTCTCCAACAGCGCGCGATCCAGCACCGGCAAGGGTTTGCCGCGCGTCTCGCGGCTCGGCCGGCACGCCCACAGCGTGCGGGTATAAGGGTGCGTGGCCTGCGCCAGCTCTGCCGCCGGCAGTTGATCCAACAGTTCACCTTTGTACATCACCAACACGCGCTCGCAGTGGTGCGCCACCTGCTGCAAATCGTGACTGATCAGGATCAGGCCCATGTTGCGTTGCGCCACCAGGTTTTCTATCAGCTGCAGCACCTGATCGCGCATCTGGTGATCCAGGGCCGAAGTCGGTTCGTCGGCAATCAACAGCTGCGGATCGTTGATCAGCGCAATGGCCAGCATCACCCGCTGCCCCATGCCGCCGGAGAGCTGGTGCGGATAGCGGCGGCACAGCGCCGCCGGATCGGGCAAGCCCACCGCCGCCAGCATCTCCAGCACTTTCTCACGCCGCTCGGCGCGGCTCAGCCTGGCATGCAGCACCAGCGGCTCCGCCACCTGGCGGCCGATCGGCTGATTGGGATTCAGCGCATGCTTGGGATCTTGCATCACCATCGCCACCCGGTCGCCGCGCAGGCGGCTCCATTGGCGCTCGCTCAGGCGCGTGAGGTCTTCATCGCCCAGCGTCAGGCGCTGCGCCTGCGGCTGCAACGGCGGCGGCAATAGCCCCATCAACGCACGCGCGGTCAGCGATTTGCCGGAGCCGGACTCACCGACCAGCGCCAGCCGCTCCCGCCCCATGCTGAACGAAATGTTTTTCACCAGCGCCACCGGCTGCGGCCCCGGCACGCCGATCGTCAAACGTTCGACGGTCAATAAGGTGTTATCAGTGCCCATGACGAGGATCCATTTTGTCGCGCAGGCCATCGCCCAGCAGGTTAAAAGCCAGGCTGGCGAACAGGATCGCCCCGCCCGGGGCGGCGGCGACCCACCATTGGTCGAAAATCACTTTGCTGCCTTCGGCTACCATCGAGCCCCATTCGGCGGTCGGCGGCGCGACGCCCATGCCGAGAAACCCCAACCCGGCGGCGGACAGAATGATGCCGCCCAGGCTCAGCGCCGCGCGCACCACCGCGCTCGGCAGGCACAGCGGTAAAATGTGGCCAACCATCAGCCGCAGCCCGTTGATGCCCTGCATGCGCGCCGCCGCCAGGTAGTCGCTGCGGCGCAGCGCCAGGGTTTCCGCCCGCGCCTGGCGGGCAAAGGCCGGCCAGCTGGTCAATGCCAGCGCCAGCGCGCCGTTCATCAGCCCCGGCCCCATGACCGCCACAAACGCCAGCGCGATCACCAGGCTCGGCAGCGACAGGAAAATATCGGTCAGGCGCATCAAAATGCGCTCTACCCAGCCGCCGAGGTAACCGGCGCAGATACCGACCAGCAGGCCGATGGGAATGGTCAACACCAGAATCAGCGACACCAGAATCAGCGTCGGCCGTGCGCCGTAAATCACGCGGGAGAGCAAATCGCGGCCGAAGCCGTCGGTGCCCAGCCAATGTGCGGTGGAAGGCGGCAATAACCGCAGCTCGATATGCTGCAAATTGGGATCGAAAGGCGCCAGCCACGGGGCCAGCAGCGCGGTGACGATCAGGATCGCCACCAGCGCCGCGCCCAGCGTCAGCGTGGTCAGCCGCCGAGCGGTGCGATAGCCGACGGCCGGCTCGCTTTGCGGTTCGTGTTCAGAGAGATATTGGCTCATCGGGTTCGCGGATCCACTAAATAGGTCAAGGCGTCGGCCAGCGCATTCAACAGCACGAAACAGGTGCCGATCAGCAACGTGGCGCCGAGGATCGCCGGCGTATCGGCGGCAAACAGCGCCGAGGTCAGATAGCGCCCGACGCCGGGCCAGGCGAACACCGTTTCGGTCAAGACCGCCCCCTCCAGCAGGCTGGCATAGGAGAGAGACAGTACGGTGATCAGCGTGCCCAGCACGTTGGGAAACACGTGGCGCAGCAAAATGCGCAAGCGGCCGGCGCCCTTGGAGCGCGCCAGCGTCACATATTCCTTGTTGCACTCTTCCAGCATCGCTGCCCGCAGCAATCGGGTAATGCCGGCCATCGACAGCAGCGCCAACGCCAAGACCGGCAGCCACAGATGGCTAATGGCGTTATAGAACATCTCGCGATCGCCGGACAGCCAGCTGTCGATCAACACAAAACCGCTGCGCGGTTCCATGCTGTACAAGTAGATGTCGTCAAGCCGCCCCGGCCCCGCCGACCAGTGCAACGTGGCGTAAAACAGCAGCAGCCCGAGCAGGCTCAGCCAGAAAATCGGCACCGAATAACCGATCAGCGACAGCAGACGCGCCGCGTTATCCAGCCAGCTGCCCGGTTTGAGCACCGCCAGAAACGCCAGCGTAATGCCGCCAAGGGCGCCGAGGATAATAGCGCAGGTGGCCAGCTCCACCGTCGCCGGGAAGGTACGCAGCAGATCGCTTAACACCGGCTGGGCGGTGATGCGCGAAATGCCCAGATCGCCGTGCGCCAGGTGCACCAGATAACGCCAAAACTGCAGCGGCAGCGGCTGATCCAACCCCAGCTCGTGCCGCACCTGTGCATAGGTGGCTTCACTGGCGTGATCGCCCGCCACCTGCAGCGCCGGATCGATCGGCGCCAGGTGCGACAGCATGAAGGTGAACAGCAGCAGGCCGAGCAGCGTCAACGCCAGCGACAGCGCGCCGCCGATCAGCCGCCCGCCCCAGCGCCAATATCGCCGGGCCGCCCCGGCGGCGGCGGACAGTTCAGCGGCCATTACTTGCTGACCTTGCTGTAGAACACCATGTCTGGGTTGATGCCCTGCACATAGCCCTTGAGGTTGTCACGCACCGCAATCAGGCTGCGCGCCTGCAGGCCGATGACGAACGGCGAGCTTTGCTGCACCTGTTTTTGCAGTTGCTGGTAGTCGGCCACCCGTTTGGCGGTGTCGTTTTCCGCAGTGGCGGCCAGCGTCAGCTTACTCAGCGCCGGGATCTGCCAGTTGGCGCGCCAAGCCAGCGTCTTGCTGCCGTCTTCCGGGTTATAAGCGAAGGCGGCGGCATTGGTGTTAGGGTCGAAATAATCCGGCCCCCAGGAGGTCAGCGTCGCATCGTAGTTAAGCGCTTTCACCTTGGTAGAGACCTGCGAACTGATGCCCGGCACCAGTTCCACCTTCACGCCGCCCTGGGCAAAGCCGGCCTGCAGCGCCTGGGCGATATCCAGGTACGGCGGCTGGTTGTTGACGTCCAGACGGAAACTGACGTTGCTGAGCCCCGCTTTGGCCAGTATTTCTTTGGCTTTTTGCGGATTGAAACTGTACGGCTGATCCTTGAGCGCCCCCAGATAACCGTCCGGCAGGAATGCCTGATGGCTCTGGAACTGCCCTTTCAGCAGATCGTCGGCGATGCCCTGGTAATCGAACAGCCAGCGCGCCGCCTCCCAGAACGCCGGATTACCGAGCGCCGGTGACGCCTTGGCATTGAACTGCAGGAAATAAAGCGAAGCGTAAGGAATGGCCAGGGGTTTGACGCCCGGCTTGCCCTTCAAGGCCGCCATCTGATCCGCGCCCAGGTTGCGCGCGATATCGGCATCGCCCTGCTCGATCAGCAAGCGGCGTGCGGCCGGATCGGGCACGTTTTTGATCAGGATGGTTTTCAGCGTCGGCGCCCCTTCCGGCGAGCCGGGGTTGGCGTCCAGCACCACCACTTCGTGCGGCACATAGGTGCGTATTTTGTAAGGGCCGCTGCCGGCGGAGTGGCTGTTCAGCCATTGGTGCCCCAGATCGTCGCCCTGCTGGTGCGCCAGCGCCTCTTTGGCGTCGACGATCGACGATACCGGCGCCGACAGCAGACTGAGCACAAAGGCCGGGCTGACGTTTTCGCTCCAGCTGATTTTCACCTGGTGGTCATCCACCTTGCTCAGATGTTGCTCGACGTTTTTCGCGTTCCAGCCCAGCTGCGTCAGGATAAACGACGGCTCCAGATTGAGTTTTACCACCCGTGAAAGCGAGAAGATCACGTCTTCCGGCCGCAGCGGATTGCCGCTGGCGAATTTGGCGTCCGGGCGCAGGCTGAAGGTCAGGCTGCGGTTGTCGGCGCCGGCCTGCCAGCGGCTGGCCAGGGTCGGTTTGAGATCGATGGGGTTATGCGGATCGGACTGGATCAGACGTTGATACAGGCTGTTGAACGACTGCACCGTGGTTAACTCAAATCCCTGGGCCGGGTCAAAGCTGACCACGTCATCGATAGACTGCGCGATCACCAGCGTGTTGGCCGGCGTCGCCGCCTGCGCGTTAACGCTGGCCGCCACGGCCAAAAACAGCAAAGAAGGAACGAGCGCTTTCATCTGAAACTCTCCAAGCGGATGGAATTTATAATAATTTCGCGAGTGTATGCGAGCGCGATCGGCAGCTGAAGGTACTTAAATCACTATAGATATTCTTTTTATGTATATAGATGGGATTTTGATTATTAGAGGGGACGATGCAGAATGCGCGGCAGGCGTTGCCTGCCGCTTATCGATTAAATCTGGTAGTCAATCACCGTATCCAGCTGCGACGAGAAGACCTTGTCTTTGATTTCGGTCAGCGACAGCGTCGGGTTACACAGCTGGATAAAGCGCCAGGCATAGTTGCGCTGCAGCTGGCTGCGTTTCAGGCCCAGCCATACCGTATTGGGTTCAAACAAGTGTTCGGCGTTGAGGCTCACCAACCCGCGATCGCGCTCTTTTTCATACGACATGTCAGCCAGCACGCCCACGCCCAATCCCAGCTCGACGTAGGTTTTGATCACGTCGGAGTCCTGCGCGCTGAGCGCGATGTCCGGCGTCAGGCCCGCCGCCTTGAACGCCGCATCCAGCTTCGCGCGCCCGGTAATGCCCTGGCGGTAAGTGATCAGCGGCAGGGTACTGAGCATCTCCAGCGTCACCTGCGGCTGGCGCGTCAGCTCGTGTCCTTCCGGCACCAAAATGGTGTGATGCCAGCGGTAGTAAGGGAACGCCGCCAGCGATTCGTCGCTCATCAGCCGTTCGCTGGCGATGCCGATATCGGCTTCGCCGGCGGCCAGCATCGAGACGATCTCCTCCGGGCTACCCTGATTGAGCACCACCCGCACCCGCGGGTAAAGCGCGCGAAACTCTTTGATGACCCCCGGCAGGCTGTAACGCGCCTGGGTATGCGTCGTTGCGATATGCAGCTGCCCCGAATCGTTGCTGCTGAAAACGTCCGCCAGGCGCCGGATATTATTGGCGTCGTTGAGAATGCGTTCCGCCACCACCAGCAGCTCTTTACCGGGCTCGGTCATGCCCAGCAGCCGCTTACCGCGGCGAATGAATATTTCAATGCCCAGCTCTTCTTCCAGCTCGCGAATATGCCGACTGACCCCGGACTGCGACGTAAATAAGGTATTGGCGACCTCGGTCAGGTTGTAGTTGCAGCGCGCCGATTCGCGAATAATTTTTAATTGTTGAAAGTTCATCCCCGTCTCCCTGTTTCTTGCGGTAGCGTTTGCCCTATTGATACGGAGTCCGGCGGCGCTGAACAAATAAGAAATAGCCTTTAGTTATGCAATTTAATACTAAGTGAATTATTTATCGTTAATCTTGGGGGATGAAGGCGGGGAGAAATGATGAATGGCTTTAAAAATAACGAGATAAATAACCACACAAAGAAAACGCCTTAGATAACCATGCAGAGTAAAGTTATTAAATAGAGGGATTAGATATATGAAAAAGGGCTCAGCATGCTGAGCCCTACACTCGCCGACGCCCCGCGAACGCCTCAGGCCGTGGCCTCCACCCCGAAAGCGCCGGGGCGGTTCTGCTGTAGCCATTGCTGGACGTAACGCACCAGATCGCCGATGCAGTCATCCTGCATGCCGTGGTGCTTCAGCTCGTTATCCAGCGCAAACAGGTATTGCGCATTGGTGCCCAGCGGGCCGCTGGCGCTGGCGATCAATGGCGCGATCACCTGGTGGCTGGTGTCTGCCTCAAACAAAGGGTGCTGCGGATTCATCACAAACACCAGCGCAGTGACAACTTCACCGCCCTCCAGCTGCAGCTCACACCAGGTGGGCACGTAGCAATCGGTGATCATCTCGCGCTTCCACAACAGCTCCAGCTCTTCGCGCAGCTTGCTTTCCGGCAGACGGAAAGCCAATCCGGTGGTCTGGCCGCCCTCTTTCAGCGCCAGCATGCGCCCCGGCTGATGCAGCGTGCCGCGCCCGGCGGTCAGGCGCATGCAGAACGCCCGGTGCCAGCCCTGCAGCATGGCAGGCCGCACTTCTTCCGATTCGAAAACCGGATTCCACATCAGCGAACCGTAACCGAATACCCATACCGGGCTGTGATCCGGCCGGCGCGATAACGTGCAATCCAACGAGGCTGCGCGCTGTTCAGGCGTCAGCAACAGCGACTCCTCAATAGCGCCGAATGCAGTTTTGCAATCCGCTTTTTGCAGAAAATCTCGCGTTAACACTGTTACAACCTCCCGGGAATACGATTTCTCGTCCTCCCTCGCCACTGCTGAACCTTTGCAATTTTATTTTTGGCTGCGGAATTATATTAATTCAATAATCGCGCCTATTAAGAATGACCATATTCTTTTCCCGCCGCGCAATCAAGTTACAAAGTGGCGTTAAAGTGAAAAAGTATTTGTACTGAGCAGCAATAATATTAATTGCCGAGGTCAGCATAACATCTGCGCGATTTTTACCGGAGGGTAACGGCGCGGTTTTTGTGCCGGCGATTGCGCGCCAATGAGCAAACAATTCTCATTATCAAACGGCGTGGTATACTCACCGTCAAACGAACTATAAGGAGATCCTCGTGACTACCGAAACCCCTCGCTCACGCGCACCCTACCTGATCGCCGTCAGCGCCGTGCAAGACATTACGCCGCACCTGCGCCGCATCACCTTTAGCGCGCCCGATCTGCGCTACTACCCGGCCAACGCCGCCGCTGCGCACATCAAAGTGTTTTTACCGCTCGCCGGCCAAACCCAGCCGGACCTGCCGACGCTGACCGAAAACGGCCCGCGTTGGGCGGCGGACGCCGTGCGTCCTATCGTACGCACCTATTCCATTCGCGCCGTGCGCCCGGAACAGGCGGAGGTGGACATCGAGTTCGCCATTCACGATCATCAGGGCCCGGCGGTCAATTTTGCGCGCCAGGCGAAAGCCGGCGATAAAATCGGCATCAGTAACCCGGGTGGCCCGAAACCGATGCTGCCGGCGGCCGATTTCTACTGCCTGGCGGGCGATCCTTCCTCGCTGCCTGCGCTGGCCGCGCTGCTGGAAAACCTGCCGCCGCACAGCGCCGGGCGCGCTTTCGTCCGCGTCGACAGCGCCGCTGACGTCATCGACCTGAAGAAACCCGCCGATGTTGAGGTCGATTGGGTGGTCGGCGGCACGGAAAAAACCGACGAATTGATCGCTCGGTTCCGTGCCTATTCTCTGCCGCAGGGCGAAACGCACTTCTGGCTCGCCGGTGAGGATCGCCTGGTGGTGGAACTGCGCCGTTACCTACGCCGGGAACGTCAATGCGATCGTAATCGTCTTTATGCTGTGCCTTACTGGCGTGAGGGGTTAAATGAAGAGGGTTACCACAATAAACGGCATGAAATCATGGATAATCTTGACGATTGACCCTCGTTTTTTCCTTGATTAACCACGCAGTAACCCAATAAACACGAATTTTCTCAAATTTGGCGTTAAAAACTGGCGTTATTGCGTAAAAGTAAGTAAATAAAACCGCACCCCGTGCGGTTTTTTTGTTACCCTGCTCACACAAAGCAAACAATTGCTTTCTCAGATAAAAACAACATCACACCGGCGCCGCAGGTGTATCCTAATATAAAATACCTACTGGAAACGCTGAGTTGCCGTGTCACGGCGACCGGCACCG
The DNA here is from genome assembly GCF_024160145.1 of Serratia nevei. Taxonomy (GTDB): domain Bacteria; phylum Pseudomonadota; class Gammaproteobacteria; order Enterobacterales; family Enterobacteriaceae; genus Serratia; species Serratia nevei_A. The sequence continues at coordinate 1,284 of NZ_JAMYWQ010000014.1, read as the reverse complement.
ACGGGCTACGCTGTTTGAGAAGGAGTGCCACCCTCATGAAGTCGCAACACGATCCTGGCCGATCCACCAAGTCTCGCCACACCGAATACTCGCTGATCTTCCCCATCGCCGCGCTGGTGGTGTTGAACTTATGGGGCAGCACCGGTAACTTTCCGCTGATCGTCGGCATCAATATTCTCGCGCTGGTGGGCATCCTCAGCAGCGCCTTCAGCGTGGTGCGCCACGCCGACGTGCTGGCACACCGGTTGGGGGAACCCTACGGCTCGCTGATCCTCAGCCTGTCGGTGGTGATCCTCGAGGTCAGTCTGATCTCGGCGCTGATGGCCACCGGCGACGCCGCACCGGCGCTGATGCGTGACACGCTGTACTCCATCATCATGATCGTCTCCGCCGGCCTGGTCGGTTTCGCGCTGCTGCTCGGCGGGCGCAAGTTCGCCACCCAGTACGTCAACCTGGGCGGCATCAAGCAGTATCTGATGGCGATTTTCCCGCTGGCGGTGATCGTGCTGGTATTCCCGAGCGCGCTGCCGGGCGGCAACTTCAGCACCGGGCAGGCGCTGCTGGTGGCGCTGATCTCCGCCGCCATGTACGGCGTATTCCTAGTGATCCAGACCAAAACCCACCAGAGCCTGTTCGTGTACGAGCATGAAGACGACGATGGCGACCCGCACCACGGCAAGCCCTCTTCGCACAGCAGCGCCTGGCATGCCGCCTGGCTGGTCGTGCACCTGATCGCGGTGATCGCGGTCACCAAGTTCAACGCCAATCCACTGGAAGGCCTGCTGACCAAGATGAATGCGCCGGCGCAGTTCACCGGTTTCCTGGTGGCGCTGCTGATCCTGTCGCCGGAGGGGCTGGGCGCGCTGCGCGCCGTGTTGAACAACCAGGTGCAACGCGCCATGAACCTGTTCTTCGGTTCGGTGCTGGCGACCATCTCGCTGACGGTGCCGGCGGTGACCATCATCGCCACCCTGACCGGGCAGACGCTGATCTTCGGGCTGCAAACGCCGCATATCGTGGTAATGCTGACGGTGTTACTGCTGTGCCAGCTGTCGTTCTCGACCGGCCGCACCAACGTGCTGAACGGCACCGCCCACCTGGCGCTGTTCGCCGCCTACATGATGACTATCTTCGCCTGATCAAAAAGGGGCGCACCCTGCGTAATGCCGATCGTTTAAGGATCAATTGACCGATCCTGTGGTTGCTGTACAAAGGGTCCATGGCATCGTCATGGACCCTTAAAATGGAACTTTCCCAGGCTCTTGGCATTATCAATTTCACCAC
>NZ_JAMYWQ010000013.1 GCF_024160145.1 Serratia nevei | reverse complement strand
TGGTGAAATTGATAATGCCAAGAGCCTGGGAAAGTTCCATTTTAAGGGTCCATGACGATGCCATGGACCCTTTGTACAGCAACCACAGGATCGGTCAATTGATCCTTAAACGATCGGCATTACGCATGCGCGGCCTTTTCGATTATTGGATGGAGCTCATATCACTGAGCGATCAGTGGTGCTCTACCGAATGGCTGTGTTCCAGGTCCTCGTTCTTCTTGCTGAAGCGGCGGCGAACCACCACGAAGAACACCGGCACGAAGAAGATAGCCAAGACGGTGGCGGTGATCATCCCGCCCATTACGCCGGTACCTACCGCGTTCTGTGCGCCGGAGCCTGCACCGCTGCTGATAACCAGCGGCAGAACCCCGAGGATGAAGGCCAGAGACGTCATCAGGATGGGACGCAGACGCATACGCACCGCTTCCAACGTCGCTTCGATCAGGCCTTTACCTTCTTTCTCCATCAGATCCTTGGCGAATTCCACGATCAGGATGGCGTTCTTCGACGACAGGCCGATGGTGGTCAGCAGCCCCACCTGGAAGTAAACGTCGTTGTTCATGCCGCGCATGGTCGCAGCCAGCAACGCACCGATAACCCCCAGCGGCAATACCAGCATGACCGAGAACGGAATGGACCAGCTCTCGTACAGCGCGGCCAGACACAGGAACACCACCAGAATCGAGATGGCATACAGTGCCGGCGCCTGGTTGCCCGACAGGCGTTCCTGATAGGACATACCGGTCCAGTCGTAACCGATGCCGCTTGGCAGTTTGGATGCCAGCTGTTCCATCAGGTTCATCGCTTCACCGGTACTCTTGCCCGGTGCAGCCTGGCCCAGAATTTCCATCGACGGCAAGCCGTTATAGCGTTCCAGACGCGGTGAGCCGTATTCCCATTTCGCCGAAGAGAAGGCGGAGAATGGCACCATCTGGCCGCTCGTGCCGCGCACGTACCACTTGTTGATGTCTTCCGGCAGCATACGGAACGGCGCGTCGGCCTGGACGTACACCTTCTTCACACGACCGCGGTCGATGAAGTCGTTGACGTACGAGCCACCCAGGGCGGTGCTCAGCGTGCTGTTGATGGTGGTGATGCTGACGCCGAGCGCCTTGGCTTTCTCCTGATCGACGATCAGTTTGAACTGCGGCGTATCTTCCAGGCCGTTCGGGCGCACACCCACCAGCACGTCCGGATGCTGAGCGACCATGCCCAGCAGTTGGTTACGCGCTTCGGTCAGTTTTTCGTGCCCCAGGCCGCCCTGGTCAATCAGCTCGAAGTCGAAGCCGGTTGCGGTACCGAGTTCGATAATCGCCGGCAGGTTGAACGGGAACACCAGGCCTTCTTTAATCTGCGAGAACGCGCCCATGGCACGGCCGGCGATCGCTTCGACCTTGTTCCCGGCCCCAGGACGCTCGCTCCAGTCTTTCAGGCTGACGAAGGCCAGGCCGTTGTTCTGGCCGTTACCGTTGAAGCCGAAGCCCGCGACGGTAAACACCGAAACCACGTTGTCCTTTTCCTTGTTCAGGAAGTAGTCGGAGACTTCTTCCAGCACTTTGTTGGTGCGGGACTCGGTGGCGCCGGCAGGCAGCTGCACCATGGTCAACAGGATGCCCTGATCTTCGTCCGGCAGGAACGAGGAAGGCAGGCGCAGGAACAGCAGGCCCATGCCAACCACGATCAGCAGGTAGATGATCAGATAGCGACCGGTGCTGCGCAGGATGTTGCCCACGCTGTCGGTATAGTGATGCGTGCTCTTCTCGAACATGCGGTTAAACCAGCCGAAGAAGCCTGTTTTAACCCCGTGATCGCCTTTCGGGATCGGTTTGAGCATGGTGGCGCACAGCGCCGGTGTCAGGATCAAGGCCACCAGCACCGACAGCGCCATCGCGGACACGATGGTGATCGAGAACTGGCGATAGATGGCACCGGTTGAACCGCCGAAGAACGCCATCGGCACGAATACCGCCGACAGCACCATGGCGATACCCACCAGCGCGCCCTGGATCTGGCCCATCGATTTACGGGTGGCTTCTTTCGGCGGCAGCCCCTCTTCGGACATCACGCGCTCGACGTTTTCCACCACCACGATGGCGTCATCCACCAGCAGGCCGATCGCCAACACCATGCCGAACATCGTCAGGGTGTTTATCGAGAAGCCGAACGCCGCGAGGATCGCAAAGGTCCCCAGCAGTACCACCGGCACCGCGATGGTCGGGATCAGCGTCGCGCGGAAGTTCTGCAGGAACAGATACATCACCAGGAATACCAGGATGATGGCTTCGATCAGCGTTTTCACCACTTCGTTGATGGAGATCTTAACGAACGGGGTGGTGTCGTACGGGTAAACCACTTTCATCCCTTGCGGGAAGAATGGCGCCATCTTGGCCAACGCGTCTTTCACGCCTTTGGCGGTGTTCAGGGCGTTGGCGCCGGTAGCCAGTTTGATCCCCAGGCCGGCGGCAGGCTTGCCGTTATAGCGAGCGGTCACGGCGTAGCTTTCCGCGCCGCGCTCAATGTGAGCGACGTCGCGCAGGCGCACCTGTGAACCGTCGGTATTCACCTTCAGCAGGATCTTGCCGAACTCTTCCGGCGAAGTCAGACGGGTCTGCGCGATGATCGAGGCGTTCAACTGCTGCCCCGGCACCGGCGGCAGGCCGCCCAGCTGGCCGGCGGCGATCTGGTTGTTCTGCTCGGTGATGGCGGAGGTCACGTCCGCGGTCGTCAGCTGGTAGTTGTTCAGCTTGTTCGGATCCAGCCAGACGCGCATCGCGTACTGGGCACCGAACAGCTGCACTTCACCCACGCCGGACGAACGGCTGATCGGGTCCTTGATGTTGGAAGCCACGTAGTCCGCGATGTCGTCCTGAGTCATGTTCGGATCGTCGGAAACGAAGCCGGCCACCATCAGGAAGCTGCTGCTGGATTTTTCTACTTTCAGGCCCTGCTGTTGCACTTCTTGGGGCAGCAGTGGGGTGGCCAACGACAGTTTGTTCTGAACCTGAACCTGCGCGATGTCAGGATCGGTGCCGGAATCAAACGTCAGGGTAATGGTGACGCTACCAGAGGAATCACTGGTGGAGGACATGTACATCAGGTTATCGATACCGTTCATGTTCTGTTCGATAATCTGCGTGACGGTATCCTGCACCGTTTTGGCATCTGCGCCCGGGTAGTTGGCGGAAATGCTCACCGCCGGCGGTGCAATAGTAGGATACTGCGCGATCGGCAGTTTCATTATTGCAAGCACCCCCGCCAACATGACGATGATGGCGATTACCCAGGCGAAAATTGGGCGATCTATAAAGAACTTAGCCATGTATTACAGGCTCCTTTTTATGACTTCTGCGCTTCAGACTGCGGCTGTTTTTGCGCCTGAGTGTCAACTTCCTGCACTTTTACCTGCGCGCCCGGATGAACCTTCATCAGGCCGGTGACGATCACGCGATCGCCGGCTTTCAGGCCGTCGGTAACCAGCCATTTGTCGCCAATCGCCTGGTCCGCCTTCAGCATGCGCAGCTCAACTTTATCGTCTGCTCCTACCACCAACGCCGTCGCTTCACCGCGCGGGTTGCGGGTGATGCCTTGCTGCGGCACCAGCAGCGCATCGCTGCGCACGCCTTCGTCCAGACGAGCGCGGACGAACATGCCCGGCAACAGCGTATCGTTCGGGTTAGGGAACAGGGCGCGAATGGTGATGGAGCCGGTGGTCTCGTCGACGGTGACGTCGGAGAATTCCAGCGTGCCTTCCTGCGCGTATTCGGCGCCGTTCTCCAGCATCAGCTTCACTTTGGCCTTGCCGTTTTCCTGTTTCAGCGCACCGCTGGCCAGTTCTTGCTTCAGGCGCAGGAAGTCGGTGCTCGACTGGGTGACGTCGACATACATCGGATCCAGCTGCTGTACGGTGGACAGCGCGGTCGCCTGGCCGTTACTGACCAGTGCGCCTTCGGTCACGGCGGATTTGCCGATGCGGCCGGAGATCGGCGAAGTCACCTTGGTGTACGCCAGGTTGATGCGCGCGGTTTCCACGGCGGCCTTGGCGGCCACGACGGCGGCATCCGCCTGCTGCTGCGTGGAGACGGCGTTGTCGTAATCCTGCTTACTGATATAGCTGGTACCCAGCAATGGCTTGTAGCGGTTTACCGTCACGCGTGCGATGGAGGCGCTGGCCTGTGCTTTGGCCAAATCGCCTTTCGCGCTGTCGTAACTGGCCTGATAGGTGGCGGGATCGATTTGGTACAGAGATGTCCCGGCCTTGATATCGCTGCCTTCAACGAAGTTGCGCTTCAGGATGATGCCGCTGACCTGAGGGCGAACTTCGGCGATACGATACGCAGCGGTGCGGCCAGGAAGATCGGTAGTGATGTTGAGCGGCTCGGCCTTCAAGGTCACTACGCCCACTTCGGGAGCCTGCTGGTGGGCGCCTTGCTGTTGGGTTTCTTTATCGTTACATCCTGTTAGCACTAAGCTGCCTGAAAGCATCAGAACGGCCGCCAGAGGCGTTAACCCTCTGTTTTTGTTCATAGAAAAACCTCAAGTGTCCGATTTCAAAATGATCAATGGATCACAAGCTTTAAAACCCATTGCTGCGTTAATTATATGTGCGTGCTATGGTACATACATTCGCGAATGTATGTAAATCACACTCCCCCTAAATAACAACGTCATGGCACGAAAAACCAAACAGCAGGCGCAAGAAACCCGACGTCAAATTCTTGACGCTGCGGTGAGAGAATTCTCTGAACGTGGCGTTGCCGCAACGTCACTGACAGATATTGCCACCGCTGCCGGGGTTACGCGTGGAGCAATTTACTGGCACTTCAAGAATAAGGTAGACCTGTTTAATGAAGTTTGGGAATCAACCGAGCCGAAAATAGACGAACTCTCGACAGAGTATCGGGCAAATTTTCCCGATAATCCACTGCGGGTTCTCAAGGAAATTCTGATTTACATTCTGACGTCTACGGTAGAAGACTGTCGTCGTCGAGCGTTACTGGAAATTATCTTTCACAAATGTGAATTTGTCGGTGAAATGGTGCCGTTGCTGGATTCACGCAAGGTGCTGTACCTCGCCGGCTACGAACGCATCGAAGCCATCCTGCTCGACTGCATGCATCATTGCCAACTCCCCGACGATCTGCACACCCGCCGCGCGGCGATCATTCTGCGCGGTTATATCACCGGCCTGATGGAAAATTGGCTGTTTATGCCGGAAAGTTTCGATCTGCGGGCCGAAGCCGAGGCGCTGGTGGACGCGTTTTTGGACATGCTGCAGTTTTGTCCCACCTTGCGCCTCAAATCCGATACGGTGCCCGGCACCGATCGCCTGCCTTTATAAGGAGAGATTTCATGTCATCCATCGTTCTCATCGCCAATGGTGCCGCCTATGGCCATGAATCGTTGTTCAATGCGCTGCGGTTGGCCATCGCGCTGAAAGAACAGCAGAGCAGTCTCGATCTGCGGCTGTTCCTGATGTCCGACGCGGTGGTGGCCGGCCTGGCCGGGCAGCAGCCGCATGAGGGATATCACCTGCAGCAGATGCTGGAGATCCTCACCGCGCAGCAGGTGCCGGTCAAGCTGTGCAAGACCTGCGCCGACGCGCGCGGCGTCAGCCGTTTGCCGTTGGCGGACGGCGTGGCGATCGGTACGCTGGTCGAGCTGGCGCAGTGGACGCTGGCGGCGGAAAAAGTGCTGACTTTCTGATTTCGCTACAACTGCACATCAGCGGCAATGTTTTTGTTGTTCGTTGCCCGCCGGCGATCGTGATAACCTTCAGGCTTCTTAACCGATCCGAAGCTAAATCATGCATTGCCGGTTTACTCTGCCTTCACTGACGCCGCGCACGTTTGTCGGCGCATGCCGGCGGCGCCTCGCCGCCGCGACACTCCTTTTCCTGATATGCACGTTCAGCTTGCCGGCGCTGGCGGCGTTGAGCGGCGATCTGCCGCAGCGCAGCGAAGTGCAAAGCCAGCTGGAAACGCTGAGCAAGCAAAAAGCCCTGACGCCGGCCGAGAAGCTGTCCCAACAGGATTTGACCCGCACGCTGGAGCTGCTGGACGCCATCGAGCGTAACCGGCAGGACGCCGCACAGCTTAAGCAGCAGGTGCAACAGGCGCCGGCGAAGCTTAACCAGGTCAGCGCCGAACTGGATGCGCTGAAGCAGCCGGTGGATAATGCGGCGGCGCGCGCCGCGCTGTTGCCGCTGTCTTTGCGCCAGTTGGAAAGCCGGCTGTATCAAACGCTCGACGAGCTGCAAAGCGCGCAGGAGAGCCTCTCTACCTACAACAGCCAACTGGTGTCGCTGCAAACCCAGCCCGAACGGGTGCAAAGCACCATGTACGCCGCCTCGCAGCGCCTGCAGGAGATCCGCAGCCAGCTCAGCGACCAGACGCCGGGGCAAGATTCGCTGCGCAACAGCCAGCAGGTGATGCTGACCACCGAGCAGGCGTTGCTCAACGCGCAGCTGGAGCTGCAGCGCAAGAGTCTGGAAGCCAATACCACCCTGCAGGATCTGCTGCAAAAACAGCGCGACTACACCACGGCGCACATCGATGCGCTGGATCGGTCGGTGCAGCTGCTGCAGGAGCTCGTCAACAGCAAGCGTTTGACGCTGTCTGAAAAGACCGCCAAAGAGGCGCAGAACCCGGAAGACGCCACCGATATCCAGCACGATCAGCTGGTCAGCAAGCAGCTGGACGTCAACCGCCAGCTGAGTCAGCAGCTGATCGCTGCCACCGAAGAGAGCAACACCCTGTTCCAGCAGAATATCCGGGTCAAAAACTGGCTCGATCGCGGTCTGCAGGCGGAGCGTAACCTGAAAGAGCAGATCCAGGTGTTGAAGGGCAGCCTGGTGCTGTCGCGCATTCTGTATCAGCAGCAGCAGAGCCTGCCGCAGGGGACGCTGCTGGCGGATATAGACACGCGCATCGCCGATCTGCGGCTGGAGCAGTTCGATATCAATCAGCAGCGCGACGATCTGTTCAAGGGGGAGGATTACATCAACCAGCTGGTGGCCGAAAGCAAGGAAAAGGCCGGCCCGGAAGTGATCGACGCGCTGAACGAGATTGTCGACATGCGCCGCGAGCTGTTGGATCAGTTGAACAAGCAGCTCAGCAACCAGCTGTCGCTGTCGATCAACCTGCAGATTAACCAGCAGCAGCTGACCAGCGTCTACGGCTCGTTGCAGGATACGCTGACCCAGCAGATTTTCTGGGTCAACAGCAACAAGCCGGTCGATCTGGCGTGGCTGAAGGCGATGCCCCAAGCAGTGCGCGATCAGCTCGCCGGGCTCGATATCAAATTCGACGGCGGCAAGCTATTGCAGGGTGGCTTGAATGCGCTGGTGTTCCTGATCCCGATGCTGCTGGCGATCGGGCTATTGCGCTGGCGCTACCGGCTGATCGACGGCCATCTGCAAAAGCTGGCCAATGACGTGGGGCAACTCAAACGCGACGGCCAGCTGCACACGCCGAAGGCCATTGCGCTGACCTTGCTGAAGGTGCTGCCCGGCGCTGCGCTGCTGCTCGGCGTCGGTTTTTGGATGTATCGCGCGGATTTCGGCATCAGCGACTTTATTTGGGCGCTGTCGCAGCAGCTGGCGCTGTCATGGCTGGTATTCGGTTTCAGCTACCGCATGTTGAAGCCGGGCGGCATCGCCGAGCGGCACTTCAACTTCGGCGCCAACCTGTGCGCGCATTACCGCCGCCAGACGCTGCGGCTGGGGCTGGCGCTGCAGCCGCTGATCTTCTGGTCGGTATTGGGCGAGAAAGCGCCGCTGCGTCTGGTGGAAGACGTCATCGGCCAGATCGTGGTGATGTTGACGCTGGCGCTGCTCTCGGTGCTGGTGTTCCCGTTGTGCCGCGACAGCTGGCGCGAAAAGGGCTCGCACGCGGTGCGGCTGGTGATCGTCACCGCCATCTCCGCCACGCCGCTGATCCTGCTGGGGCTGATGTTCGCCGGCTATTTCTATACCACGCTGCGGCTGGCCAGCCGCTGGATAGACAGCCTGTACCTGTTCTTCCTGTGGAATATCGTGTACCTGACCGCGCTGCGCGGCCTGAGCGTGGCGGCGCGGCGTCTGGCCTACCGGCGTGCGTTGGCGCGGCGGCAAAACGTGGCGAAAGAGGGGGCCGAAGGCGGTGAAGCCGTGGTGGAAGAGCCGCCGCTGGCGCTCGATCAGATCAACCAGCAGTCGCTGCGCCTGACCACTCTGGTGCTGTTCGCCATCTTCGCCAGCGCCTTCTACGCCATTTGGTCGGATCTGGTGACGGTGATCGCTTATCTGGACAGCATCACGCTGTGGCATTACACCAGCACCGTGGCGGGCAGCAGCGTGTCGCAGGCGGTGACGCTGGGCAACATGATGGTGGCGATCGCCGCGGTGATCGTCGCCTACGTGCTCACCCGCAACCTGCCCGGGCTGCTGGAGGTGGTGGTGCTGTCGCGGCTGCAGCTGCGGCAGGGGGCATCCTATGCCATCACCACCGTGCTCACTTACCTGATCACCGCCGTGGGCGCCGTGGTCGCATTGGGATCGCTGGGCGTCTCCTGGGACAAACTGCAATGGTTGGCCGCCGGTCTGACGGTCGGGCTGGGCTTTGGCCTGCAGGAAATCTTCGCCAACTTCGTTTCCGGCCTGATCATTCTGTTCGAACGCCCGATCCGCATCGGCGATACCATCACCATCGGCACCTTCTCCGGTTCGGTCAGCAAGATCCGCATTCGCGCCACCACCATTACCGACTTCGATCGCAAGGAGGTGATCATCCCGAACAAGGCGTTCGTCACCGAGCGGTTGATCAACTGGTCGCTGTCCGACACCGTCACTCGCGTGCTGATTAAGGTGGGCGTGGCCTACGGTTCGGATCTCGACAAGGTGAAAAAGGTGCTGCTGCAGGCGGCGCACGACAATCCACGGGTGATGACCGATCCCGAACCGCAGGTGTTCTTCCTCAACTTCGGTGCCAGTACGCTGGATCACGAGCTGCGGCTGTACGTGCGCGAACTGCGCGATCGCAGCTATACCGTGGACGAACTGAACCGCTCAATCGATCGCTTGTGCCGGGAAAACGACATCGACATCGCTTTCAACCAGCTGGAGGTGTATCTGCATAACCAGCAGGGCAATGAAGTGCAGGAAGTGAAAAGAACGCTGTCGCCGGATGACGGCGGCCAGACGGCGGGCTGATAAGCGTTGAAAAACGAAAGGGACAGCGTTGCTGTCCCGGGTTACTGCCCGGCAGGCAGATAGGGGGAGGTGACGCCGGCGCGCTGCAGCTTTTCCTGATAGTCCCGTTTGACGATATCCAGCGCCGCCAGCGCGGTGGCCGGATCGATCTCGTTGCACTCCAGCAGGTAAATCAAGTCTACCGCCAGCTGCAGTTCGGGTGAGGCGTTTTCCAGAGACATAGCACCTGCGCTTATAAATTAATGGGCTGAATGAATAACTCGTGTATCGGCAGAGTATAGTGAACCCGGCGCGCAACCGGGAATAATCATTAAAATATTGTGATAAATCTTCAAAAACCGTTTTCTTTGCGCTCGATATTGCGCTCGATACGCGCCAGCGCCTGGCGGCAGCGCATCAGGCGCCCCTCCAGCGCCGCCAGCTCGTGCTGCAGCTTTTGCTGCGCCGCCAGCGTGGTTTGGCGGCCGAGCAGGCTTTCCCGATCCTGAATCATGGCGATCAGTCGGCGTTCGTAGTCCTGATGCTCGGCCAGCTTGTGGTACAGATCGGGCTCGGGGGCTTCTTTCGGCTGATTCTTGCGCCGCAGTGCCTGGGTTGCCAGCTCGCGCTGCAGGGCGGCGATCTGAGCCACCAGCTTTTCGGCCAGAAAGGCCACCTGGCTGGTGCGGCTGTCGTTGGCGGCGCTTTGCAGCTGGGCGAAATTCTTCTCCACCTCGGCCAGGTAGTCGCGCAGCCGCGTGCCGCGGTTGGCGAACAGGGCGGCGTCGAAGCGCGCCTGCGGGATCGGAACATCGCCGCGCGGGGTCACTTCGGCCGCCAGCGCCGCGATCTGCTGTGCCAACACCTGTAATAGACGCTGAGTGCTCACATAAGCTCCCTCTTGATTTCAACAGGCGTAAGCTTGCCCGCGATCCTGCCGTGAAACAAGCGCCGCACGCATATTCCGCCGGCGTGGCGCCGATGCTACAGTAGGCGGCAACCGATTGAGGAGCGAAGAGTCGCATGACGCGTGGGTTATTGATCATTTTGGGCTGGCTGGCGGTGGTGCTGGCGACGTTGGGCGTGGTGCTGCCGCTGCTGCCGACCACGCCGTTCCTGCTGTTGGCCGCCTGGTGCTTCGCCCGCTCTTCGCCGCGTTTTCATCACTGGCTGCTGCACCGCTCCTGGTTTGGTTCCTACCTGCGCCACTGGCAGCAGCATCGCGCGCTGCCGCCGGGGGCGAAGTGGAAGGCGGTGCTGGTGATCGTGCTCACCTTCGCCTGTTCGCTGTGGCTGGTGAAAATCTGGTGGGTGCGTGGGCTGTTGCTACTGATGCTGGCCATTTTGCTGACCTTCATGCTGCGCCTGCCGGTTATTGACCTGCCGCAACAAAAACAGCGCTGATTGTACCTTAAACTCCCCAATAGCTTTCAAGCCGCAGCCAGGCGACAAACGCAGGCATCCCCGGGAGCTTACTTAGGTAAGTGACCGGGGGGAATGCGTGCAGTCAACAACGCTGCGGGTTGAAAGATGCAGGGGAGAGTTGCATTTGTCCGCCAGTTTGCATAGATTTGGGCGTTTTCGTGCGCGGATCGCCTGCCATTTCTTCTCCGGTGTGTTTCACCCGGGGGCGGTGGGTGAGCGGCGCGCCGGTTTTCAGGCAGTTTTATCAGGCAACAATTATGACCGCTACTGCGCAGCAGCTTCAGTTTATTAAAGACAGTATCAAAACCATCCCGGATTATCCGAAGCCGGGCATCCTGTTCCGCGACGTGACCAGCCTGCTGGAAAACCCGTTGGCCTATGCCGCCAGCATCGAGCTGCTGGTTGAGCGCTATCGCGAAGCGGGCGTGACCAAGGTGGTGGGTACCGAAGCGCGTGGTTTCCTGTTCGGCGCGCCCGTCGCGCTGGCGTTGGGCGTCGGTTTCGTGCCGGTGCGCAAACCGGGCAAACTGCCGCGCGCCACGCTCAGCGAAAGCTATGAGCTGGAGTACGGCACCGACAAGCTGGAGATCCACACCGACGCCATCACCGCGGGTGACAAAGTGCTGGTGGTGGACGATCTGCTGGCGACCGGCGGCACCATCGAAGCGACCACCAAACTGATCCGCCGCCTGGGCGGTGAAGTGACAGACGCCGCGTTCATCATCAACCTGCCGGATCTGGGCGGGGAAGCGCGTCTGAACAAGCTGGGCATCGACTGCTACTGCCTGGTGGACTTCGCCGGCCATTGAGGCGGCATCGCCCCTTGGGCACAACGGCCTCGCGGATCGCCGCGGGGCTGTGTTAGCATGACCCTCCAGATTCCTCGACTTCTCCGGTATTAATGAGCTATCAGGTTCTCGCCCGTAAGTGGCGCCCTCAAACGTTCGCAGACGTGGTCGGCCAGGAACATGTCCTGACCGCGCTGGCCAACGGCCTCTCGCTGGGGCGGATCCATCACGCCTATCTGTTCTCGGGCACCCGCGGCGTGGGGAAAACCACCATCGCGCGCCTGCTGGCCAAAGGCCTGAACTGTGAAACCGGCATCACCGCCACGCCGTGCGGCCAATGCGACAACTGCCGCGAGATCGAGCAGGGGCGCTTCGTCGATCTGATCGAGATCGACGCCGCTTCGCGAACCAAGGTGGAAGATACCCGCGATCTGCTGGACAACGTCCAGTACGCGCCGGCGCGCGGCCGCTTCAAGGTCTACCTGATCGACGAAGTGCACATGCTCTCGCGCCACAGCTTCAACGCGTTGCTGAAGACGCTGGAAGAGCCGCCGCCGCACGTCAAATTCCTGCTGGCCACTACCGATCCGCAAAAGCTGCCGGTGACCATTCTCTCGCGCTGTCTGCAGTTCCACCTCAAGGCGCTGGACGTCGATCAGATCCGCCAGCAGCTGGAAACGGTGCTGACGGCGGAGCAGATCACCAGCGACGCCCGTGCGCTGCAGCTGCTGGCGCGCGCCGCCGACGGCAGCATGCGCGATGCGCTGAGCCTGACCGATCAGGCGATCGCCATGGGGCAGGGGCAGGTGACCGCCGCCACCGTCAGCCAGATGCTCGGCACGCTGGATGACGAGCAGCCGCTGGCGATCCTCGAAGCGCTGGTCAGCGCCGACGGCGAAAAGGTGATGGCGCAGGTTGCACAGGCCGCTTCGCGCGGCGTGGACTGGGAAAACCTGTTGGTGGAGACGCTGGCGTTGCTGCACCGCATTGCGATGGTGCAGCTGCTGCCTTCGATGCTCGACAACCACTACGCCGCCGTGGAACAACGGCTGCGCGAGCTGGCGCGCACTTTGCCGCCGGCCGATGTGCAACTTTACTACCAGACGCTGCTGGTGGGCCGCAAAGAGCTGGCCTATGCGCCGGATCGCCGCATGGGGGTTGAGATGACCCTGCTGCGCGCGCTGGCGTTTCACCCGAAAGCGGTGATCCCGGAGCCGGTGGCGTTGGTGCAGACCGCGCCGGCGCCGATGGCACAGCCGCAGGCCGCCGCATCGCAACAGCCGCCGCAGTTTCAGGACGCGCCGCCGCCGCTAGGGCAGCCGGCCGCGTCAGCGCGACCATCATCGACCCCATTACCGGATGCCACCGCCCAGCTGTTGAAAGCGCGGTCCCAGCTGCAGCGGCAGCAGGGAGCATCCACACCAAAAAAGAATGAGCCGGCGGCGCCAGGAATAGCGCGGCCGGCAAACTCGGCGCTGGGGCGTTTGGCTTCCGTGACCGAGCGTAGCCAGCAGCGTCTGGCAGAGAAGAAGGTGCCGGAAAAACCGGCCAAGCCGGAAGCCTATCGCTGGCGCGCGCAGACCGAGCCGGAAGCGGCGCCGGAACCGCTGGCGACGCCGAAAGCGCTGCGCACGGCGTTGGAGCACGAGAAAACGCCGGAGCTGGCCGCCAAGCTGGTGGTGGAGTCGCTGGAGCGCGACGCCTGGGCGGCGGAAATCGACAGGCTGAAGATCCCGAAACTGGTACAGCAGTTGGCGTTGAACGCCTTCAAGCAGCAGCCGGAAGCGGGCAAGATTTGCCTCCATCTGCGGTCTTCGCAGCGTCATCTGAATTCGCCTTCGGCGCAGAAGACGTTGGCCGAAGCGCTCGGGGAGCTGTACGGCAGCCCGATCGAGCTGACCGTGATAGAGGACGATAATCCGGCGGAGCGCACCCCGCTGGAGTGGCGACAAGCCATCTATGAAGAAAAGCTGGCGCAGGCGCGCCAGTCCATCGTTGCGGATACCCATATTCAGACGCTGTGCCGGTTCTTCGACGCGGATCTGGATGAAGAGAGTATCCGCCCCCTTTAAACGCCGCGCGAGGTGCGCGGCCCTAGCGACGAGAGACGACTATGTTTGGTAAAGGCGGTCTGGGCAACCTGATGAAGCAAGCCCAGCAAATGCAAGAAAAAATGCAGCAGATGCAGGAAGAAGTCGCCAAATTGGAAGTGACCGGCGAATCTGGCGCGGGCCTGGTGAAAGTCACCATCAACGGCGCGCACAACTGCCGCCGCGTGGAGATCGATCCTAGCCTGATGGAAGACGACAAAGAGATGCTGGAAGATCTGATCGCCGCCGCGTTTAACGACGCCGCGCGCCGCATCGAAGAGACCCAAAAAGAGAAAATGGCTTCCGTCTCCAGCGGCATGCAGTTGCCGCCTGGCTTCAAGATGCCGTTCTGATGCAAACCAGCCCGCTCCTTGAATCCCTGATGGAGGCACTGCGCTGCCTGCCGGGCGTTGGCCCGAAGTCGGCGCAGCGCATGGCGTTTCAGCTGCTGCAGCGCGATCGCAGCGGCGGCATGCGCCTGGCGCAGGCGTTGACGCGCGCGATGTCGGAGATCGGCCACTGCGCCGATTGCCGCACCTTCACTGAGCAGGACGTTTGCACCATCTGCGCCAATCCGCGTCGTCAGCAAAATGGCCAGATTTGCGTGGTGGAAAGCCCGGCGGATATCCACGCCATCGAGCAGACCGGCCAGTTCGCCGGGCGCTACTTTGTGCTGATGGGCCATCTGTCGCCGCTGGACGGCATCGGGCCGGGCGATATCGGTCTGGATCGCCTGGAGCAACGGCTGGAAAAGGAAAGCATCACCGAAGTGATCCTCGCCACCAACCCGACGGTGGAAGGGGAAGCGACCGCCAACTATATCGCCGAGATGTGCGGCCAGTATGGCGTGCTCGCCAGCCGTATCGCCCACGGCGTGCCGGTGGGCGGCGAGCTGGAAATGGTCGACGGCACCACGCTGTCGCATTCGCTGGCCGGGCGTCACGCCATCAAGTTCTGATGTTTTCCCGGACGGGGCCATTCGGCCCCGTCTTTTTTTTTGCCAAAAATCTCCCGCCGTCCGCTTGAAAAACAAGACCCTGACCCTCATCTGATCCTTATTGTCCGATTTTGGTAGCCATTGTCTTTTGAGGTAATCAATGAGTATGAAAGGTCAAGAAACCCGCGGGTTCCAGTCTGAAGTAAAACAGCTGCTTCATTTGATGATCCATTCGCTGTACTCCAACAAAGAAATTTTCCTGCGCGAGCTGATTTCCAACGCCTCTGACGCCGCCGACAAGCTGCGCTTCCGCGCCCTGTCCGCGCCAGAGCTGTACGCCGGCGACGGCGAGCTGCGCGTACGCTTGTCTTTCGATAAAGAGCAGCGCACCCTGACCATTGCCGACAACGGCATCGGCATGCGCCGCGAAGAAGTGATCGAAAACCTTGGCACCATCGCCAAGTCCGGCACCAAAGCGTTCCTGGAGTCCATCGGCTCCGACCAGGCGAAAGACAGCCAGCTGATCGGTCAGTTCGGCGTCGGTTTCTACTCGGCGTTCATCGTGGCGGACAAAGTGACCGTGCGTACCCGCGCCGCCGGCGCCGCCGATGACGAAGGCGTGTTCTGGGAGTCCGCCGGCGAAGGCGACTACACCATCGCCGACATCACCAAAGAGACCCGCGGCACCGAAATCACCCTGCATCTGCGCGAAGGCGAAGATGAGTACCTCGACGCCTGGCGCCTGCGCTCGGTGATCGGCAAATATTCCGATCACATCGCCTTGCCGGTGGAGATCGAAAGCAAAAACGAAGAAGACGACACCGTCACCTGGGAGAAGATCAACAAGGCGCAGGCCCTGTGGACCCGCAGCAAGGCTGACGTGACCGACGAAGAGTACAAAGAGTTCTACAAGCACATCGCCCACGACTTCACCGATCCGCTGAGCTGGAGCCACAACCGGGTGGAAGGCAAGCAGGAGTACACCAGCCTGCTGTATATCCCGGCGCAGGCGCCATGGGACATGTGGAACCGCGATCACAAGCACGGCCTGAAGCTGTACGTGCAGCGCGTGTTCATCATGGACGATGCCGAGCAGTTCATGCCGAACTACCTGCGTTTCGTGCGCGGCCTGATCGATTCCAACGATCTGCCGCTGAACGTGTCGCGCGAGATCCTGCAAGACAGCCGCGTGACGCAAAACCTGCGCGGCGCGCTGACCAAGCGCGTGCTGCAGATGCTGGATAAGCTGGCCAAAGACGACGCCGAAGGCTACCAGAAATTCTGGCAGCAGTTCGGTCTGGTGCTGAAAGAGGGCCCGGCGGAAGACAACGGCAACCAGGAAGCGATCGCCAAACTGCTGCGCTTTGCCTCCACCCACGGCGACAGTTCGGCGCAGACCGTGTCGCTGGAAGAGTACGTCGGCCGCATGGCGGAAGGGCAGGAGAAGATTTACTACATCACCGCCGACAGCTACGCCGCCGCCAAGAGCAGCCCGCACCTGGAGCTGTTCCGCAAGAAAGGCATCGAAGTGCTGTTGCTGTCCGATCGCATCGACGAGTGGATGATGAGCTACCTGACCGAGTTCGACGGCAAGCCGTTCCAGTCGGTCAGCAAAGCGGATGAAGCGCTGGATAAACTGGCGGATGAAACCGAAGAGCAGAAGGCCGCCGAGAAACAGCTGGAACCGTTCATCGAACGCGTGAAAACCCTGCTGGGCGAGCGCGTGAAGGATGTGCGCCTGACGCACCGCCTGACCGATACGCCGGCGATCGTGGTAACCGACGCCGACGAAATGAGCACCCAGATGGCCAAGCTGTTCGCCGCCGCCGGCCAGCAGGCGCCGGAAGTGAAGTACATTTTCGAACTTAATCCGGAACATGCGCTGGTCAAACGCGCATCCGACGTGGGCGATAACGAACATTTCGCCGAGTGGATCGACCTGTTATTGGATCAGGCGCTGCTGGCTGAACGCGGCACGCTGGAGGATCCGAACCTGTTCATCCGTCGCATGAATAAGTTGCTGTCCGCCTGAAGTTGAATGTATGCGCCCTTAACGGCACCGTTAGGGGCGCATTGCCGGTTTTTCCCCGCTTTTTCTCGCCTTTTGTTCATCCGTTTTTTTGCACATTCCGCAATCGATTTCCTTCGCGCGCCTTGAGCCTGCCCCCCCTGAAATGGTATCGTTGAGCGTTTTCGCAATTTTATAAAAACTACATAGCAAGGGGATTTACGCAATGCGTATCATTCTGCTGGGCGCTCCGGGCGCTGGTAAAGGTACTCAGGCTCAATTCATCATGGAGAAATACGGCATTCCGCAAATCTCCACCGGTGATATGTTGCGCGCAGCCGTGAAGGCCGGCAGTGAACTGGGCAAGCAGGCGAAAGAGATCATGGACGCCGGCAAGCTGGTGACCGATGAGCTGGTGATCGCGCTGGTCAAAGAGCGCATCGCTCAGGAAGATTGCCGCAAGGGCTTCCTGCTGGACGGTTTCCCACGCACCATTCCGCAGGCTGACGCGATGAAAGAAGCCGGCATCAACGTGGACTTCGTGCTGGAGTTCGACGTGCCGGACGAGCTGATCGTTGACCGCATCGTTGGCCGCCGCGTGCACGCGCCGTCCGGCCGCGTATACCACGTGAAGTTCAATCCGCCGCAGGTGGAAGGTAAAGACGACGTGACCGGCGAAGAGCTGACCACGCGCAAGGACGATCAGGAAGAGACCGTGCGCAAGCGCCTGGTGGAATACCATCAGATGACCGCGCCGCTGATCTCTTACTACAGCAAAGAAGCGGCAGCGGGCAACACCCAATACCGCAAAATCGACGGCACCCGCAAGGTTGCCGAAGTGAGCGCAGAGCTGGCGACCATCCTCGGTTGATCGCAAGCGGATTGTGCATGACGCCGGGCCTGTGGCCCGGCGTTTTTTTTTGCCGTTTTCCCGCCAAATTGTGATCGCGGCGGCTTGTTGCGGCCGTGCCCATTAATCGTCCGTGCCAAATGGCGTATAACAAGCCTGCGTTTTCATCCTCAGCAGGGAGCCGGGCATGCTCAGACAAACCCATCTTCTGGCGGAAGCCACCGCGCGCCAGATCGTCCAGCGGGCGATGGGCATCATCAGCCATTCCGTCAACGTGATGGACAGCAACGGCGTGATCATCGCCTCCGGCAACCCGCAGCGCCTGTTCCAGCGCCATGAAGGCGCGGTGCTGGCGCTGGCGGAGAATCGGGTGGTGGAAATCGATCGCGCCACGGCCGAGCACCTGAAGGGCGTGCGGCCCGGCATCAATCTGCCGTTCAGCTTTCGCAACCAGCGGGTGGGGGTGATCGGCATCTCCGGCGAACCGGCCGAGGTGCGCGCCTACGCCGAGCTGGTGAAGATGGCGGCGGAGATGATGGTGGAGCAGGCGGCGCTGCTGGATCAGCACCAGTGGGAAAAACGCTACCGGGAAGAGCTGGCGAACCAGCTGCTGCAGCCGCAGCCGAACACCGCGTCGCTGGCGGCGATGGCGGCCTATCTGGGATTGGATCTGCGCCAGGCGCGCATCGTGTGGATCGTCGAGCTGCAAGAGGCGCAGCCGCACCTGCTGCGCGAGCTGCTGGCGGAGCTGGAGGCCACCCAGCGCGATGCGTTGATCGCCATTACCGGCTTCAATGAAATGACCCTGCTGCGCCCGGCCTGTATGGCGCAGGGCGAATGGAGCCTGAAGCTGGAACGCCAGCAGGCGCAGCGTTTGCAAAACCAACTCAAACACCGCTTTCGGGTGCGCTTGATCGTCGGCGGTTTTTATGACGATCCGCAAAGCGCCTACCGTTCCAGCCTGACGGCGCGCGCCACCCAGGCGATGGCGCAGCGCCTGAAACTGCGTCATGCCACGCTGTTCTACCACGACTACCCGCTGCCGTCGCTGCTGTGCGATCTGGGGGAGGACTGGCGCGCGCAGGAGCTGGGGCGCCCCTGGCGGACGCTGGGCGAACAGGACGAAAAGGGCGTGTTGCGCGGCACGCTGCGCCACTATTTTTCGCAGAATTGTGATCAGACGCAGACCGCCGCGCAGCTGCATATCCACGTCAATACCTTGCGCTATCGCCTGCAGCGCATCGAAGCGATAACCGGCATGAAAATCAATCAATTAACCGACGCTCTGCGGTTGTATATCGGCATGCTGATGCACGACTGAGTTGTGCCAACCCACAAATTCCACGCCGTTCCCCCGGCGATTTTTTGTGGTTTCCCCTCAGGCCAACGCCGGGCGCGCGGGATATGTTGGCCAGCACATCAACCACGGAGAAAACAACAATGACAACCGTATCCACTCTGGGGGCGCTGGTGGCGTTAGCCGTCGCCATCGTCCTGATTCTACGCAAGGTGCCACCGGCTTACGGCATGATCGCCGGCGCGCTGGCGGGTGGGCTGTGCGGCGGCGCCGACCTGGTGCAGACCGTAACGCTGATGATCGGCGGGGCGCAGGGCATCACCAACGCCGTGATGCGCATTCTGGCGGCGGGGGTGCTGGCCGGGGTGCTGATCGAATCCGGCGCGGCACACACCATCGCCGAAACCATCGTGCGCAAGGTGGGCGAAACCCGCGCGCTGCTGGCGCTGGCGGTGGCTACACTGATCCTGACGGCGGTGGGGGTATTTATCGACGTGGCGGTGATCACCGTCGCACCGATCGCGCTGTCGATCGCCCAGAAGGCCGGCATTTCGCGCGCGGCGATCCTGCTGGCGATGATCGGCGGCGGCAAGGCCGGCAACGTGATGTCGCCCAACCCGAACACCATCGCGGCGGCGGACAACTTCCACGTGCCGCTCACTTCGGTGATGATGGCCGGCATCGTGCCGGGACTGTGCGGCCTGGTGGTGGCCTATCTGCTGGCGCGTCGCCTGAGCGATAAAGGCAGCAAAGTGATGGCCGAAGAGCTGACGCAGCATGCCGAAGGGGAGCGGCCGGGCTTCGCTGCGGCGATCAGCGCGCCGCTGGTGGCGATCCTGCTGCTGTCGCTGCGGCCGATCGCCGGTATCGCCGTCGATCCGCTGATCGCGCTGCCGGCCGGTGGCTTGGCGGGCGCGCTGCTGATGGGGCGCATCCGCCAGTGCAATCAGTTTATGGTCTCCGGGCTGTCGCGCATGGCGCCGGTGGCGATCATGCTGCTCGGCACCGGCACGCTGGCGGGCATTATCGCCAACTCGGCGCTGAAGGATGTCTTGATTAACGGCTTAACGCACACCGGGCTGCCGGCCTGGCTGCTGGCGCCGCTGTCCGGCGCACTGATGTCGATGGCGACCGCATCGACCACCGCCGGCACCGCCGTGGCGTCCGGGGTGTTCAGTTCCACGCTGCTCGAGCTGGGCGTGAGCGGGCTGGCCGGCGCGGCGATGATCCATGCGGGCGCCACGGTGCTGGATCACCTGCCGCACGGCAGCTTCTTCCACGCCACCGGCGGCAGCGTCACTATGGCGGTGCACGAGCGGCTGAAGCTGTTGCCGTATGAAACGCTGGTGGGATTCACCATCGCGGCAATCTCGGCGCTGATGTTTGGCGTATTTAACCTGGCGGGATAAGGAACAGTGATGAAAACGCTGAAAAAAGTGGTTATTGCCCCGGATTCTTTCAAAGAGAGCCTGAGCGCGCTCGGCGTTGCCGACGCCATCGAGCGGGGATTCCGCCAAATTTATCCGCAGGCGCACTACGTGAAGCTGCCGATGGCGGACGGCGGCGAAGGCACGGTGGAGTCGATGGTAGCGGCCACCGGCGGCGAAATCGTCCAGGTGACGGTCACCGGGCCGTTGGGGGAGCCGGTGCAGGGGTTCTATGGCCTGCTGGGCGACGGCGAAACCGCGGTGATTGAAATGGCCGCCGCCTCAGGGCTGCATCTGGCGCCGCCCGGCCGGCGCGATCCGCGTATCACCACCAGTTATGGCACCGGTGAACTGATGCTGGCGGCGCTGGAGCGTGGCGTGAAGGCGATCATTCTCGGCATCGGCGGTAGCGCCACCAACGACGGCGGCGCCGGGATGATGCAGGCGCTGGGCGTGAAGCTGCTGGATAAGGATCGCCGGCCGCTGCCGGTGGGCGGGGCGGCCCTGGCGCAGCTGGCGCAGCTCGATCTCACCGGGCTGGATGCGCGTTGGCAACGGGTGAGTGTAACCGCCGCCTGCGACGTCGATAACCCGCTGTGCGGCGAAAAGGGCGCCTCGGCGGTGTTCGGGCCGCAGAAGGGGGCGACGCCGGAGATGGTGGCGCAGCTCGATGCGGCGCTGCATCACTATGGTGAGCTGCTGGAACGGGAAACCGGCCGCGCGGTGCTCACCCAGCCGGGGGCGGGTGCGGCGGGCGGCATGGGGGCGGCGCTGCTCGGCATGCTCAGCGCGCGCTTGCGGCCGGGCATCGAGATCGTTACCGAAACCTTGCGCCTGGAGGAGGCGGTGCGCGATGCCGATCTGGTGATCACCGGCGAAGGGCGGCTGGACAGCCAGTCGATCCACGGCAAAACGCCGATCGGCGTGGCGCGGGTGGCCAAGCGCCACGGCGTGCCGGTGATTGCCATCGCCGGCAGCCTGACGCCGGATTACCAGGTGGTGCATCAACACGGCATCGACGCGGCGTTTTCGGTGCTCGACCGCATCGTGACGCTGGAAGAAGCGCTGGCGGACGCCGATCGCAATCTGCAGGTGACGGCGCGCAACGTGGCGGCGGTGTGGCAACTGGCGCAAAGGGAAGGCCCACAGGCATAGCCTGTTGCTGTTATCGGTTTCGACGCAGGACTTTTCCGTTACAATAGCCGGCATTAATGGCTGCTGACATCCCGACCCAGAACGGAATGCCGGCCGGAAAGGAAATGAGGGGAACTGAGATGAAGCAAGAGAAACACGGCGTATTGCTGGTGAACCTGGGCACACCAGATGCGCCGACCTCGTCGGCGGTTAAACGCTATCTGAAGGAATTCCTCAGTGACGATCGCGTGGTCGACACGGCGCCGCTGATCTGGTGGCCAATCCTCAACGGCGCGATCCTGCCTATTCGTTCGCCGCGCGTGGCGAAGCTGTATCAGTCGGTGTGGATGGAAGAGGGCTCGCCGCTGCTGGTGTACAGCCGCCGCCAACAGCGGGCGCTGGCGGCGCGCATGCCGAATACGCCGGTGGAGCTGGGCATGAGCTACGGGTCGCCGAGCCTGGCGGAAGCCATCGACAAGCTGCTGGCGCAGGGCGTGACCAACCTGGTGGTGTTGCCGCTCTATCCGCAATATTCCTGTTCCACCAGCGCGGCGGTGTGGGACGGCGTGGCGCGGGTGCTGAAAGGCTATCGCCGTTTGCCGTCGGTGGCCTTCATCCGCGATTACGCCGAACACCCGGCCTACATCGCCGCGCTGCAGCAAAGCGTGGCGCGCTCGTTCGCCGAGCACGGCCAGCCGGATCGGCTGGTGCTGTCGTTCCACGGCATTCCCAAACGCTATGCGCGCCTGGGCGACGACTACCCGCAGCGCTGCGAGGACACCCTGCGGGCGCTGAGCGCCACGCTGCCGCTGGCGCCGGAAAGAGTGATGATGACGTACCAATCGCGCTTCGGCCGCGAGCCGTGGCTGACGCCGTACACCGATGAGACACTGAAGGGGCTGCCGGCGCAGGGCGTGAAGCACATTCAGCTGATTTGCCCCGGTTTCTCGGCGGACTGCCTGGAAACGCTGGAAGAGATCAAAGAACAGAACCGCGAGATCTTCCTCAAGGCCGGCGGCGAGAAGTTTGAATATATCTCGGCGTTGAACGACGAGCCGGCGCATATCGATATGATGCAGCAGCTGGTGGCGCAGCGCCTGTAATCATCCATAATCTGTATATTAGATGCATCGTGATCGGGCGGGGATGTGTTAACATTCTCCGCTTGTTAAACCGTCACCACCGCCAATCACATGAAATTTCCTGGTAAACGCAAGTCCAAACACTATTTCCCGGTGAGCGCCCGCGATCCGCTTCTGCAGCAGGCCCAGCCCGAAAGTGAAATCAGCACCTCGTATATCGTCGGCATCGATCAGACGCTGGTGGATATCGAGGCGAAGGTGGACGACGCTTTTGTCCAGCGCTACGGCCTGAGCCTGGGCCACTCTCTGGTGATCGAAGACGACGTCGCCGAGGCGCTGTATCAGGAACTGAATGAAAACAACCTGGTTACCCATCAGTTTGCCGGCGGCACCATCGGTAATACCATGCACAACTATTCGGTGCTGGCGGACGATCGTTCGGTGCTGCTCGGCGTGATGTGCAGCAACGTGAAAATCGGCAGCTATGCCTACCGTTACCTGTGCAATACCTCCAGCCGTACCGATCTTAACTATCTGCAGGGCGTTGATGGCGCCATCGGCCGCTGCTTCACGCTGATTGGCGAAAGCGGCGAGCGCACCTTCGCCATCAACCCGGGCCAAATGAACCAGCTGCGCCCGGAAAGCATTCCTGAAGAGGTGATCGCCGGCGCGTCGGCGCTGGTACTGAGCTCTTATCTGGTGCGCTGCAAGGAAGGGGAGCCGATGAAGGCCGCCACCCTGCAGGCGATCGAATACGCCAAAAAGCACGATGTGCCGGTGGTGTTGACGCTGGGCACCAAGTACGTGATCGCCGACAACCCGCAGTGGTGGCGCGACTTCCTGAAGGAAAACGTGACGATTCTGGCGATGAACGAAGATGAAGCGCTGGAGCTGACCGGGCTGAGCGATCCGTTGACCGCCTCGGACATGGCGCTGGACTGGGTGGATCTGGTGCTGTGCACCGCCGGGCCTAGCGGCCTGTATATGGCGGGCTACACCGAAGAAGCCAACAAGCGCCAGACCCAGCACCCGCTGCTGCCGGGGCATATCGCCGAGTTCAACCGCTACGAGTTCAGCCGCGCCATGCGCCGCGAGCACTGTGAAAATCCGCTGCGCGTTTATTCGCACATCGCGCCTTATATGGGCGGCCCGGAGAGGATCATGAACACCAACGGCGCCGGCGACGGCGCGTTGTCGGCACTGCTGCACGATATCGCCGCCAACGGCTACCACCGCCACAATGTGCCGAATTCCAGCAAGCACGTGCGCAGCTACCTGACTTACTCCTCCCTGGCGCAGGTGTGTAAATACGCCAACCGCGTCAGCTACCAGGTGTTGAACCAGCATTCGCCGCGCCTCACCCGCGGCCTGCCGGAGCGGGAAGACAGCCTGGAAGAGTCTTACTGGGAGCGTTAACCCACTGAAAAGAAAAGGTCCGGCAATGCCGTAATGCCGTTCACTTAAGCCTGAGTGGCATTTTTTTATCCAGCCTCTAGGCGTTCTGTGCAGGGGAATTGCCGTAAATGTCCGCATTTCTCTGTGGCCAATATGAACGGCAATTGGAGGGGCCGATGGCGCGGCCCCTCCACCCGCGCCTTCGCTTAACACCCTCTGTCCGCTACGCGGATACCCTCGCCGCGTCTGCGTTGTCGGGCGGGTCGGCTGCGACAAACGTCCCTGTTAGTCTCGCCTCAACCGGCCTTCCCTGGCCGGTTGACCCTGACAACGCCGTCTTGCTCGGCAGCCGGTGATGCGCGCCCAAGGTCAACACCTGAGCTGGCTGCTACCGGGAAATCTGTCGCTTATGAGGTTCTGGTAGAGAAGTTGGAGATGAGCGCGGTGTTGGGCGCCCTTGAAGACGCCGAACGCAGGCATAGCGCATTAGGCGAAACCGCCATGGACGGCGGTTTCAGGTGAGACAGGCAGGGACGCCTGTCGCAACCGGCCTCAATGCGGTATGGCGGAGAGAGGGGAGTTGGCAAAGCCAACCGTCTGATAGGGCAAAGGCGCGGGTTGCCAGGGGCCGCGCCTTCGGCCCCTGGCTCGGTCGAGGTACGTGAGCCACATGGGGCATCTCACTTTTATCGACCGAAAATGTCACGAACGCCTGCAGAAAAACGCTAACTGATCAGCATTACGGCAATGCCGGACCTTTTTTGTGCGCGCGGGGGGCCTCAGATCGGGCAGCCGCCCATTTTTTCTTCTTCGCTCAGGGTGTCCAGCTGCAGGATGTTCAGCATGCTGTTGGCGATCTCCCGTTCGCCCATCACCACCTGGTTGGCGCCGCGATCGGTGATGTAGGCCACTTCGTCGTCGTAGTGGGCGCGGGCGATGATCTCGATGTTCGGCCGCTTGGCGCGAGCCGAAGCGACGATTTCGCCGGCCTCATAGCCGTTGGGAATGGTCAGCAGCAGCCAGCGCGCGCAGTCGAGCCGCGCCAGATCCATCACTTCCGCATTGGCGGCGTTGCCCAGCACCGTCTTGATACCCTGCTCGCGCAGCGCTTCCACCCGCGGGCGGGAGTTCTCGATCACTACCAGCGGGATGCCCGCTTCGGCCAGTTTGCCGCCCAGCAGGCTGCCGACGCGGCCGTAGCCGACCACCAGCGCGTGGTTGCACATTTCCACCGGGATTTGCTTCTCTTCTTCCACCGCCTCTTCGAGGATTTGCTCTTCGATGGTTTCGTTTTTGGCCAGATAGCGCTCAAGCAGGGTGAACAACAGCGGGTTGAGCATGATGGACAGAATGGCGCCGGCCAGCACCAGATTGCGGCCATGCTCCGACATCATGCCCAGCGTGATGCCGAGGCCCGCCAGAATAAAGGCGAACTCGCCGATCTGTGCCAGGCTGGCGGAGATGGTCAGCGCGGTGCGCTTGGAGTGGCCGAACATTTTCACCAGCAGGAACGCGGCGGCGGATTTGCCGAACACGATGATCGCCAGCGTCGCCAGCACCGCCAGCGGTTCGTTAATCACGATCATCGGATCGAACAGCATGCCGACCGAAACGAAGAACAGCACCGCAAACGCGTCGCGCAGCGGCAGGGTATCGTGCGCCGCGCGGTGGCTCAGTTCGGACTCGTTCAGCACCATGCCGGCGAAGAAGGCGCCCAGCGCGAAGGAGACGTCGAACAGCTTCACCGCGCCGTAGGCGATGCCGAGCGCCAGCGCCAACACCGCCAGGGTGAACAGCTCACGCGAGCCGGTGCTGGCGGTTTTCGACAGGATCCACGGCACCAGGCGGCGGCCGACTACGATCATCAGCGCGATGAAGGCGATGACCTTACCGATGGTCAGCGCCAGCTCCATCAGCAGCTGGCCGCTGCTGGCGTTGTTGTTGCCCAGCATGTTGCCGAAGGCCGGCAGCAATACCAGCGTCAGCACCATCGCCAAATCTTCGACAATCAGCCAGCCGATGGCGATTTGCCCGCGCTGGCTGTCGATCAGCTGCCGTTCCTCCAGGGCGCGCAACAGCACCACGGTGCTGGCGGTGGAGAGGCAGAGGCCGAACACCAGGCCGGAGATCAGATCCCAGCCGAGCAGCTTGGACAGCCCCATGCCGAGCAGGGTCGCGACGGCTATCTGCGCCACGGCGCCGGGAATGGCGATAGATTTTACTGCGAGGAGGTCTTTCAGAGAGAAGTGCAGGCCAACACCGAACATCAACAGGATAACGCCGATTTCCGCCAGTTCCGGCGCCAGTGAGGTATCGGCGACGAAACCGGGGGTGAACGGGCCGGCGAGCACCCCTGCGGCCAGATACCCCACCAGAGGGGAGATGCGCAGGCGGTTCGCCAGCA
This sequence comes from Serratia nevei, assembly GCF_024160145.1. Taxonomy (GTDB): domain Bacteria; phylum Pseudomonadota; class Gammaproteobacteria; order Enterobacterales; family Enterobacteriaceae; genus Serratia; species Serratia nevei_A. The sequence goes on along the minus strand of NZ_JAMYWQ010000013.1, from coordinate 91,124 downwards.
TACCGAGGAGGAAGGCGAGTACTAACCCTCCGACGATGGTGGTGATGAGCGGTGTTGAATTATGCATCCATACTCCTTCTGGCTATGCATCGCGGCACGGGAGAAACGCAACAAAGTTACGAAAAGATACATTTAGTTTATTGCATTTGTTCGCGGCTTGCTTGGCTAATTTGGCCTTTTTTGTAAAAAAGCAGAGGATTTCACTTAAGGCGCGGCAATGAGGAGATTTTGTGTCAGATAAACCAAATAACATTGGTTTATCCGTGGGATAACCCGGATGAATAAATAATTTCATCCGGGCAGTCAGCGGGGTTATTGCGCTTTATGCTCCATATTGGGCAGTAGTGCAGTGATAATGCCGATCAGCGGTAGGAAAGCACAGATTTGGTAGACCAAGTCAATACTGGTCAAATCGGCGACATAACCAAGAACAGCCGCACCTAACCCACCCATACCGAAAGCAAAACCGAAGAATAAGCCGGAAACCATGCCGACTTTACCGGGGATTAGCTCCTGCGCATAGACCAGGATAGCGGAGAACGCCGAGGCGAGAATAACCCCGATGATCACCGTCAAAATGCCGGTCCAATACAGAGATGCATAGGGTAAAACAAGGGTAAACGGCGCTGAACCGAGAATTGAGCCCCAAATGACATATTTACGCCCTATCTTGTCGCCGAGAGGCCCGCCGATAATGGTTCCGGCTGCCACAGCGAACAGGAAGGCAAACAGGTGAATCTGGGCATTCTGCACCGAAACGCCGAACTTATGTATCAGATAAAAGGTGTAATAGCTGCTGATACTGGCCAGATAGAAGTATTTGGAGAAAATCAGCACCAGCAGGATACCGATCGAGTAGGCCACGGTACGTTTTGGCAGCGGTTTCAGCAGCAACGGGTTTTTCGGCTGCCCTTTAGTTGCCCGCTGCTGATGTTGATACCACTTGCTGACCTGCAGCAACACCACGATCGCCAGCAGCGCCGCCAGCGAGAACCAGGCGACGTTGCCCTTGCCGTAAGGCGCGATGATCAGCGCCGCCAGCAGCGGGCCGAGCGAGCTGCCGAAGTTGCCGCCGACCTGGAACAGCGACTGCGCCAGGCCGTGCCGGCCGCCGGAGGCCATGCGCGCCACGCGCGAGGATTCGGGGTGGAAGACCGATGAGCCGGTGCCCACCAGCGCCGCCGCCAGCAGCACCAGCGGGAAGGTGCTCGCCACCGACAGCAGCAGCAGGCCGGACAGGGTAAAGCCCATGCCGATCGGCAGCGAGTAAGGCTGCGGGTGTTTATCGGTGTAATAGCCAATCAGCGGCTGCAGCAGCGAGGCCGTCAACTGATAGGTCAGGGTAATCATGCCGATCTGCATGAAGCTGAGGTGGAACTCGGCTTGCAGGAGCGGGTAAATGGCCAGGATCAGCGACTGGATCATATCGTTGAGCAGGTGAGACACGCTGATGGCGCCAAGGATGGAGAAGGCGGTTCCCTTCAGCGTACTGCCCTTGGCGGGCGGCATCGCGCTTTGGCTACTGTCGGTCATATTATTATTAGCCTGATAAGTTGTTGAGCACAGAGATGACATCTTAGGCAGGGCGCTCAATTTTTACCATATCTGAAATAATCAGACGCACATCGCAAAAATTTGAAATCAGCTGTCATTAATTCGCGCTACAATTTCGCCCTCATCATAAAAGCCATTTAATACACGGAGATTCGCCATGCGTTTTTCGCTGAAAACCACCGCATGCGCGTTGGCCGTTTCCCTGACGTTGCTGTCGGGGGCCGCCAGTGCCTGGGAAAAGGATAAGACCTACGCCATCACCATTCTGCACACCAACGATCATCACGGTCACTTCTGGCAGAACGATCATGGCGAATACGGCCTGGGGGCGCAGAAAACGCTGGTGGACGGCATTCGTCAGGAAGTGGCGGCGCAGGGCGGCAGCCTGCTGCTGCTGTCCGGCGGCGATATCAATACCGGCGTGCCGGAATCGGATCTGCAGGACGCCGAGCCGGACTTTCGCGGCATGAACCTGGTGGGCTACGACGCGATGGCGATCGGCAACCACGAATTCGATAACCCGCTGAGCGTACTGCGCCAGCAGGAGAAATGGGCGACCTTCCCGCTGCTGTCTGCCAACATCTATCAGAAAAGTACCGGCCAGCGGTTGTTCAAGCCTTACGCCTTGTTCGACAAGCAGGGCATCAAGATCGCAGTGATCGGTCTGACGACCGACGACACCGCGAAAATGGGTAACCCGGAGTACTTTACCGACATTGAATTCCGCGTGCCGGCGCCGGAGGCGAAGCGGGTGGTGGAGCAATTGCGCAAGGACGAGAAGCCGGACGTGATCATCGCCGCTACTCACATGGGGCACTATGACAACGGCGAACACGGCTCCAACGCGCCGGGCGACGTGGAGATGGCGCGCAGCCTGCCTGCCGGGTATCTCGACATGATCGTCGGCGGCCACTCGCAGGATCCGGTGTGCATGGCCGGCGACAACCGTAAGCAGGTGGACTATGTGCCGGGCACGCCGTGCTCGCCGGATCGCCAGAACGGCACCTGGATTGTGCAGGCGCATGAGTGGGGCAAATACGTGGGCCGCGCCGACTTCGAATTCCGCAACGGTGAGCTGAAGCTGGTGCATTATCAGCTGATCCCGGTGAACCTGAAGAAGAAAGTGGAGAAGGCGGACGGCACCAGCGAGCGCGTGTATTACACCCGGCAGATCGCGGAAGATCCGGCCATGATGAAGCTGCTGACGCCGTTCCAGGAGAAGGGCAAGGAGCAGCTGAGCGTGAAGATCGGCAGCGTTGTCGGCAAGCTGGAAGGCGATCGCAGCAAGGTACGCTTCGTGCAGACCAACCTGGCGCGGGTGATGTTGGCCGCGCAAAGGGAGCGCGCCGATGCCGATTTCGCGGTGATGAGCGGCGGTGGGGTGCGTGATTCCATTGAAAGCGGCGATATCACCTACAAAAACGTGCTCAAGGTACAGCCGTTCGGCAATACCCTGGTGCATGTCGATATGAAAGGCAGCGAGGTTGAGCAGTACCTGGCGGTGGTGGCCAACATGAAGCCGGATTCCGGTGCCTACGCGCAGTTCGCCAACGTCAGCCTGGTGGCGGACGGCAAGGGCGTCAGCGAGGTGAAGATCAACGGCCAGCCGCTGCAGGCGGATAAAACCTACCGCATGGCGACGCTAAACTTCAACGCGTTGGGCGGCGACGGCTATCCGAAGCTGGACGGGCTGCCGAGCTACGTCAACACCGGCTTTATCGATGCCGAGGTGCTGAAGCAGTACATCGAGAAACACTCGCCGCTGGATGCAGCAGCCTACGAACCTAAGGGCGAGATCGTCTATCGATAGAGGCGTAACGGAACGGCGTTTCTCGCTTGTCGCGGGGGCGCCGTTCCCGCCGTCGCTTTTCTCCTCTTCATCAACGCTTTCTGTCGGCGTTGCCGTTTTAGACGGCCTCTTACTTTCTTCTCGCCATATACGCCCTCGGCGGGCACCCCACCATATTCTTGAAAAAAGTGGCGAAGGCGCTGTCGCTGGAAAACGCCAGCCGACCGGCGACGTCGGATTGGCTCAGTCCAGCGGCCAGCATCTCTATCGCTTTGATCAGGCGCCATTGCTGACGCCACTGCTGATAACCGAGACCGGTTTCACGGCGGAAAATCCGGCTGATGGTTTTCTCGGAAGCGCCGCTATAGCGCGATAGCTCGTGCAGCGGCGGAAGCATGTCCAGATTGGCCAGATGGCGCAGGCGCCGGTCGCTGGGCAGCGGCAGTAACGTCAGTTCGCGCGGCGCGGCGGCGATTTCGTCCAGGCAGACCGCCAAAATATTGGCGTAAGGCCCATGCTGCCAGTCGGTGTCGAAGGCGGCGAACGCGATGCGCTCCAACACCTCGCGCAGCAGCGGCGAGGCTGTCAGTACGGCAAGCTGCGCAGGCAGACAGGCATAGCGATCGGCGTCGAGATAAAGCGAACGGTAACCGACGACGCCGTTGACCTGAACGCGGTGAGCCACTTGCGGCGGGATCCAGGCCACTCTGCCCGGCGGCAGCATGCAGATGCTTTGGTTGAGCGTGATTCGCATGCTGCCTTGCTGACAGAACAGCAACTGGCCCCTGTCATGCCAATGCGTGCCCGAGTCGTGCTGCGCCAGTTCGGCGGCGATCCCGAGCACGCCGTTGTCGAGCGTGTCCGGATTAAAACTGTCCTGCGCCTGAAGCCACGCCATAGCATGTCCGATTTTGTAAATTTATTGTCTTTTATATTGTAATCGTCCACGGGGAGCCGATGCTACCTTGTGCAGCTTATTCTTGGCTACAGGATCTGCTATGCAACGTAAACTGACGCTGACATTGGCGACGTCGATGATGATGTTTCCCCAGGTGGTGGAGACCATCTACAGCCCGGCATTGACGCACATTGCGCACGGTTTCCGGGTGAGTGCGGAAATGGCGGCGCAAACGCTCTCTTGTTACTTTCTTGCCTTTGCGCTGGGCGTGGTGGTATGGGGACGGATGTGCGACCTCATCGGGCGCCGTCCAACCATTTTGGCCGGGCTGACGTTCTATCTGCTGGCTTCTCTCGTCGCGCTGTTCAGCGGCAGCTTCAGCGTGCTGCTGGCGGCGCGGGTGCTGGCCGCCTTTGGCGCGGCGGTCGGTTCGGTCGGGACGCAAACGGTGATTCGCGATCGCTTCGACGGTTATGCGTTGGCGCGGGTGTTCTCGGTGATGGGGATCGCCATGGCGATCAGCCCGGCGCTTGGCGTATTGAGCGGCGCCGTGCTGACTCACTATTGGGGCTATCAGGGGGTGTTTGGCGGTTTGGCGCTGTTGGCGGCGCTGTTGCTGGGCTATGCCGGTTGGCAACTGCCGGAGACGCGTCCGCAGCAGGTGGTGAAGCATTCATTTTTCGGCACGCTGGGACGGATGATCAAGGACGGGGATATTTGGCTCAGTGCGCTGTTGGTGGCGTTGTTCAATATTTGCATGTTCAGCTATTACCAACTGGCGCCATTCTACTTCTCGGCGTTGGAACTGCCGGCGCAGTGGTTCGGTTATACCGGTTTGGTGTTGGCGGCCGGGGTGGGTATCGGCGCGGCGATCAACACGTTTTTGATCGGCAAGCACTGGCGGTTCCCTGCGTTGTTGATGCTGGCCTGCGCGTTGTCGCTGACCGGCGGCCTGCTGGTACTGCTGCTGGAAGGGACCTTGTGGTTTGTGTTGCCGATGATGCTGGTGGTGATGGCATACGGCATCGCCATTCCCAATATCCTGGCGCGCGCGCTGCGCCAGTATCAAGACTGCATGGGCTCTGCCGGCGCCATCCTTGGCCTGATGTATTACCTGATGCTCGGCGGTGGCTTGGTGCTGGCGGGGCTGTCGCAGCACCTGGGCACCGTGCTGTCGCTCAGCAGCCTCTGCGTGCTGCTGTTGGCGTGGCGGGTGGTGCACAACGAGCGCCGTTTGGCGTTGTCTGAGCGTATCTGAGTGATAAGCAGGTCGGACATTCTCGCCACCGCCGCCTTCCAATGATAGCCTGAGCGACAATTTGGTTTTGATAACGCAAACAGGAAGATGACATGTTGAAAACCGCAGGCTGGCTGCTGCCCGCCATCCTGGCGCTGGCGGGGTGTTCGTCATCCGGCCAACGTCATGAGCAAACGCTTGGCCAGGCGCTGGCGGCCCTCAGCCAGGATAAGGCGCTGGTTGGGGCGTCGAGCGGCGTGATGGTGCGCGATGCCGAGAGCGGCGCCGTGCTGTATCAGGCGCACGCGGCGCAGCGTTTGGCACCGGCTTCCAACATGAAGATGTTTACTTCTCTGGCGGCGTTCGGCGTGCTGGGGGCGGATTATCGGTTTGCAACCCGGCTGCTGACCACCGGCGAGCAGCGTGGCGACACCTTGCGGGGGGATCTCTATCTGCAGGGCAGCGGCGATCCGACGTTGCACCCGGACGATCTCGACACCTTCGCCGCCACGCTGGCGCAGCGCGGTATCCGCCATATTCATGGGCGGCTGATCCTGGACGCCAACGCGTTTGATCACACGCCATTCGGCGCCGGCTGGAGCTGGGACGACGAACCCTTCGCCTTCGCCGCGCCGATCTCGGCGCTGAACTACGCCTTTACCCCCGGCGGCGATATCAATGTGGTGCGGGTGGACGTGCAGCCGGGCACCCGCGCCGGTGCGCCAGGGCTGGTGAGTTTCTATCCCGCCAATGACGCGGTGACGCTGGTCAACCACACCACCACCGGCGGCGACACCGCACTGACGTTCGAACGCCGGCCGGGCAGTAACCGGATCGTGGTCAGCGGCACCATCGCCGCGCAGGCAGAGGCCCGCTCGCGATTGATCACCGTCGAGCAACCCGCCCGCGTGGTTGGCGCCTTATTGCAAAATGCCCTGCGCGCGCACGGCATTACCCTGCGCGGTAATGCTGAAGAGGGCGTGACCCCTGCGGATGCCCGGCTGCTGGCCGAGAAAACCTCGCCGCCGCTCTCACGCCTGGTCGTCACCTTCCTGAAAGTGTCCAATAACGGTTACGGCGAGGTACTGACCAAAGCGATGGGCCGCAAGACGCAGGGCAAGGGGGATTGGGCCGCCGGCCTGCAGGCGATTGGCCGGTTTGTGCAAAGCCAGGGCATCGCGGCCGATGCGTATCGCCAGGTGGACGGTTCAGGGCTGTCGCGCATGAACCAGATCACGCCGCAGCAGCTGACGACGCTGCTGCTGGCGGCCAGAAAACAGCCGTGGTTCGCCGACTGGTATAACGCCTTGCCCGTCGCGGGCCAGCCGGGGCTGCTGGTGGGCGGTACGCTGCAAAACCGCATGGTGAAAAGCGCGGCGGCGGGGCGCGCCCACGCCAAGAGCGGTTCCATGACAGGGGTGTCGTCGCTCAGTGGCTATGTCGATTCGGCGACCGGGCGGCCGCTGGCGTTCGCCATCATCAGCAATAACTATCTGGTGCCCGGCGCGCAGGTGAAGGCGCTGGAGGACCGCCTGGTGGAGACGCTGGCGGCCTGTGACGCCACGGTGGTGTGCCGCTGAGAAGGCGGCATCAATCGCGTTTGGCGATGTCGGCGAAGCTGCCGGCCAGCAGGCGGCACAAATCGACGGCGGCCAGCTCAATGTCCAACCCGCGTTTGCCGCCGGAAACGTAGATGGTGGCGAACGCTTGCGCCGGGCTGTCGATCACCGTCGGCAGCCGTTTTTTCTGCCCCAGCGGGCTGATGCCGCCCACCAGATAACCGGTGACGCGCTGCGCCAGCTGCGGATCGGCCATCTCGGCCTTTTTGGCACCGAGGGCGCGGGCGACCTTTTTCAAATCCAGCTGGGTCGCGACCGGCGTCACCGCCACCGCCAGGTGTTTGGCGTCGCCGTTCAGCGCCACCAGCAGCGTTTTGTAAACCCGATCGGCATCCAGCCCCAGCTTCCTCACCGCTTCGTCGCCGAAATTGGTTTCGTCGCTGTCGTGGTGATAAGGATGAAGGGTAAAGGTGACCTTTTGTTTCTCAAGCAGAACGACTGCGGGCGTCATGATGTGTTGTCCAGAATGTCCCCTGCGGGGAAAGGGTGATAACCAGCCTTAAAAATACAAAAATCCGACCTGTCCGGCAACCTGGGCGGCTGTTACATAAAGCGGGTTGCCAAGATATTCACCGGGTTGCTACCCTGTTTACTGTAACCGTTAACACGGTTGCTATGCGTATAACTAGAATACAAGAAATTCCTCTTTGACTGGCCAATAGCGATATTGGCCTCTTTTTTACCCCTGCGGTTGCAGCATCGCCGGCAGGTTATCCTCGCCGTACAGGTGCAATGCGCCGACCGCCACCACATAGTCACCGGCCGGCAGCGCCTCCAGCTGACGCCGCCAGGCGCGATTGCGCTGATGCATCAGCACGTCGTACAGCCCGGCGCTGAAGGTGGCGGGCAAGGTGTCCAGCGTGCCGCGCGGTTTGGCGTCCAGCCACCAGCTCACCATGGTTTGCAGCAGCCGCGCGTTGGTGTGCCAGTGCTCCAGCGTATCGCGCAGCAGCGCAATGCCGCCTTCCGGCAACTGTTCCAGCATCGCCAGCTGTTGCTGCGCCCCTTCCAGCTCGATCACCGGTTTGGCCTGCGCCCGGGCGGCCTGCAGTAACTGATAGTCTACGCCGTACTCCGCCCGCAGCCCCAGACGCTGAGCCTGGCGCGCCTGCATCATCAACGCCACCTGCCAGCCGGGCAAGGTGGCGAAAGTGTGCGGATCGGCACCCAGTTCATGGCACAGCGTCAGCAATTGTTGAAACTCTTCGGCGGACAGGCGCTGTTCCAGTGCCGGCTGCTGCTCGGCGTGGTCGAAAGGCGAGGCGGCGTCGGTGATATCCGCCTCGACGATCAGCGCATCGGCCTGCTGCAGCCGGGCGGCCAGCCGCACCGGCAGCGGCGACATATCGACGGTGCCCATATGGATGCTGCCCACCAGATGCAGCCGACGATCGCCCGGCAACGTGATGTCCAGCGCCGGATAAGCGTAACTCTTGGGCGAGATCAGGCCGAGAAAGGCGGCGAGGCGGCGTAACAGTTGACCCATACGGCGTGACTCCTGAATAACGGGTGCGCGTTTCAGCACGAAAGGCGAGGGAAAATCGTCATTCATGCTAAACGCTATCCGCCGCGCAGGGAAGCCCGGAAAACAGCGGGGCGCCATGACGGCGCCCCGGCGATCACTTCCTGGGTTTAAAACGCAGCAGCCGGTTGGCGTTGCTGACCACGGTAATCGACGACAGCGCCATCGCGGCGCCCGCCACCACCGGGCTGAGCAGCGTGCCGGTCAGCGGGTAGAGCACGCCGGCGGCGATTGGAATGCCCAGCGTATTGTAGATAAAGGCGCCGAACAGGTTCTGTTTCATATTGCGCAGCGTGGCCTTCGACAGTTCCACCGCATCCGCCACGCCGTGCAGGCTGTGGCGCATCAGGGTGATGGCGGCAGTCTCGATGGCGATGTCGCTGCCACCGCCCATCGCGATGCCCACGTCGGCCTGCGCCAGCGCCGGGGCGTCGTTGATGCCGTCGCCGACCATTGCCACGCGCTGGCCTTGCGCCTGCAGCTGCTTGATCGCCGCCGCTTTGCCGTCCGGCAGCACCCCGGCAATCACCCGATCGATCCCGGCCTCTTTGGCGATGGCGTTGGCGGTCACCGGGTTGTCACCGGTCAGCATTACCAGCTGATACCCCTGCTGGTGCAGACGTTGCAGCGCCGCGACGCTGTCCTCGCGCAGCGGATCGCGAATGGCGAACAGCGCGGCCGGTTTACCGTTAACAGCCAACAGCACCGGCGTCACGCCGCGTTCGGCCTGGGCGCGCATCGGTGCTTCCAGTTCGGCAGTCGCGACCTGATGCTGTTCCAGCAGCGCGGCGTTGCCCAGCAGCAACTGCACGCCGTCGATCTCCCCGCTGACGCCGGCACCGCGCAGGGTGCGGAACTGCGCGACCTGCGGCAGCGTTTGCCCGGCGGCGCGCTCCATGATGGCGCGCGCCAGCGGGTGGTTGGAGCCTTGCTCCAGCGCCGCGGCCCAGCCGACCGCCTGCTGCTCGCTGACCTGATTGAAGGTCAGGATCTCCACCACCTGCGGCTTCCCTTCGGTCAGGGTGCCGGTTTTGTCGAACACCAGGGTGTCCAGCCGGCTGGCCTGCTGCAGGGCGTCGGCGTCGCGTACCAGCACGCCGAACTCCGCCGCGCGGCCGACGCCGGAGATGATCGACATCGGCGTTGCCAGGCCCAATGCGCACGGGCAGGCGATGATCAGCACCGTAGTGGCGATCACCAGCGTGTAGACCAGCTGCGGCTGCGGGCCGAAGAAGTACCACATCGCCGCGCTGAACAGGGCGATCGCCACCACCGCCGGCACGAACACCGCCGAGACGCGGTCGGCCAGTTGGCCGATCGCCGGTTTACTGCTCTGCGCCTGACGCACCAGTTTGATGATGCGCGCCAGCGTGGTTTGGCTGCCGATGGCGGCGGCGCGGAACAGCACGCTGCCGTCGTCGACCACCGTTCCGGCATGTACCGTATCGCCGGGGCCTTTCTGCTGCGGCACCGCTTCACCGGTCAGCATCGCTTCATCGAGCCAGACTTCACCCTGCACGATTTCACCGTCGACCGGCACGCGATCGCCGGTGGTCAGCCGCAGCGTCATGCCGAGCTGCACCTCCGCCAGCGGGATGTCGCGTTCGCCGTCGTCGGTCACCAGCCGCGCGGTGGGCGGCGTCAGATCCAACAACCGCTCGAGCGCCTGCGAAGATCGCTGCCGGGCGCGCTGCTCCAGCGCATGGCCGAGGTTGATCAAACCGATGATCATCGCGCTGGCCTCGTAATAGAGGTGGCGAGCTTCCATCGGAAAGAAATCGGGCCAAATGTTGACGGCGATCGAGTAAAGCCAGGCGGCACCGGTGCCGAGCGCCACCAGGGTGTCCATGGTAGCGCTGCCGTTCATCAGCGCGCGCCAGGCGTTGCGGTAGAAGTGCCCGCCGGCGAATACCATCACCGCCAGGGTAATGACGCCGACCAGCAGCCAGGGGCGCTGGGTTTCCGGCGTCAGCGTCATGCTGCCGCCGAACAGTCCCCAGGCCATCAGCGGGATACCCAAGGCCAGGCCCAGCGCCGCCTGCCAGCTAAAGCGCTTCATGTTGGCGCGTGCGGTCTGCTGCTGGCGCTCGCGGCGTTCGGTCTCGTCCTGAATCATCTCGGCGCCGTAGCCGGCTTTTTCCACTGCCGCCACCAGCGCCTGCGCATCGGCGGCGCCGGTCACCAGCGCGCTGCGTTCCGCCAGGTTGACGCGCGCATGCTCTACGCCGGGAACGCTTTGCAGCGCCTGCTGCACTTTATTGACGCAGCTGGCACAGGTCATGCCGCTGAGCAGCAGCTGTACGCTGTCGTCCGCGCCGTCGGTTGCCGGAAGGGAAGGTTGCGCCGCTGGCTGAACGTCCGGCAACGAAGGTGTTGCGTCAGTCAACGGCTCAGTTTTTGGGGCGACGGCACCCGCTACGCTGGCGTGATAACCGGCCTCTTCCACCGCGGCGATCAGCGCCTGCGGGTCTGCATCGCCGTACACTTTCGCGCTGTCGATAGTGACGTCGGCGGCGAACACGCCCGGCACGGCTTCCAGCGCCTTGCGGGTGCTGCCGACGCAGTGCATGCAGCTCAGGCCGCTCAGCTGCAGTTCGGTATCGGCGTGCGGCGCGACTTCGGCCTGATAACCGGCGGCGATCACGCTGTCGATCAGCGCGCTGTCCGGCGCGTCGCCGGTCACTTTGGCGTAATGCACGTTAACGTCCGCCTGTTCGACATCGCTGCGGCTTTCCAGGGTTTTTTTCACCCGCTGCGCGCAGTTCATGCAGGACAGCCCCTGCAATGCCAGCATAGTGGTGTGTGACATGATTGGACTCCTTGCTTGGAAGGCGGCGTTTAGCTGTTGACCGCCTGACCGGTTATCACTAGGCATGGAGCTTAAACCTTCCCGCAAGGGTAAGGTCAAGGCGGTTTTTTACTTGCGCGGGCGTGACGGTCGTTTTGCTCGGTATAACAAGGCGTCTCATCGGCGGCAGCGCGGTGGTCTTACCCGGGCCGCGCCGCCGCGCCGGGGTTACAGCACGAAAGGAATGAAGCATTTCACCTGGCGTTTATAGTTGCGCCAGACTTCTCCGTAGCGCTTCTCGGCCATTTTCTCGCTTTTGGGAATGGCGTCGGCGAAATACTGGACCAGGTTGGTCAGCGGGGCGATAAGGCCAAACAGGTTACCGGCAAGCAGCCCGAAGCTGATGAAAATAAGAAAGTCGCCGAAATAATTCGGGTGGCGCGCCACCCCCCAAAAGCCACTCTTCAGCAGCCGGCCTTTATTGTTCGGATCCTGTTTGAAGCGCCGTTTTTGGTAATCGCTGCCGAAGTGGAACAGCGTGCCTATCAGGTAGACCCCAATGGCCAGCCATTGCAGTGTGCCCCAGGGCCCCTGCAGCTGGCTGGCCCAGTAGAAGGGCAGACAATACAGGCCGCCGAAGATCATGACCATCATCACCGCCAGCCACGGCACCTGCTGCGTGGGCATCACATCCTTGAGTTTGGCGGCGGCGGTGTTGCCGTACCAGCGTGTCAGCACGATGTTCATGCGCAGCAGGTACAGACCGACCATGACAAGGATCAGGGCTTTGTGGCTCAGATCGCCCTCGCCAAAATAGCAATAGACCAGGGTAACCGGCCCCATGGCGTTGAACCCCCACAGGAACATCGGGCGGGTATCCCGTGCGCCACGGCTGGTGATAAACGCCAGCAGCGCAAGGACCAACAAAACAGCGGCCAAAGCAATCCATACGTTCATTGTGTTCTCCTCTGCGGATTAAGGGGAATCGCTCCCCGGGTGAACGCACTCGCCGGATGGCGGCGCGGTCAAAATGCTTTGCCAGCTGCGTCTGGGCGCTGCGCTGCCCAATTGTTGCAGGTGGCCGAAGCGGGCAAAAAACACCGGGGGCGCGGTGAGCGCCAGGGTGGCTGCGAGCTCGCGCCGCGCCTCGGCGTGTTGCACCAGAACGCTGAGCGGATGTAATCCCCAACCCCAGTGTTGTAGCGTGAGCCACAGGCGTCCAAGCCGCATGCCGGTGGCGAACAGGTTTTCGGCACTTTCGTCGTTCAGACACAGCGCCAGGTATTGCGGGCCTTCCGCAACGCGTTGCGCCAACCCTTGCGCCATATAAGCGGGCAAGCGCAGCCCGGTCGCCAGCCGGCTTAAACGAGGGTGAAACGCCAATTGGAAGAAGCGCTTGAACGCCGGGGATACCGGGCCAAACAGGTGATGCAGGTGGAAACCGTCGTCGGCAGGTTGCCGTTCGTCGAAGCGGATATATTGATAGGTTTCTCGCCAGGCCTGACGATCCGAGAAATCGAGCGCGGCGTGGCGGGCAGTAAGCTGCGCGACCCGACGACGGGCGCGTTCGTCACCTGCGATGCTGAGTGAACTCGCCGTTCCGTCGAACAGGGTCTGCAGATGCTTCCGCTGTGCTTCATTGATTGGCGTAGGCTGATATGCCGCCCGTGCGGTATACCGTTCGCCGATCAGCTGCGCCAGTTGGCGATGGGCGGCGCGATCGGGCGCGGTGGGCGCGGCGGGGGCAAAGCTCAGTAAATGCGTGGGGGCATTCTCCCAGCGCCAGGTGAGTGGCGTGCCCGCACAGTTGAGCAGCGCGCTGAGGTACTCGAAGAAGATCCCGCAGCTCATCAGCATTTCGCGTTCCAGCGAAGGCAGGCTCCGCAAGGCGCGACGGCGGTCGATAGCCAACTGGCCGCATCGGGCGGCGGTGTCATAGCGGAGAGACCAGGGTTGGCAGTTGTGTGAAGAGGGGGCCTGCCGCGCGATGTCCACTGCCTGTTGCAGCGCCGCGGCGAAAAGGTCTTGGGTCATGATAAGGCTCCGAAAGCGGAAGGGGCGGGCAGGGAGGAGACGGTCACGTTCGCCCTGAACGATGTGTTCTCCTGCGCCGGAAAGCAGAGTGCGCACGCCCAGTCCAGGCTGCGCCACAGCCAGAAGCGTCTGCTCGCCAAACTGCCGTCGGCGCTTGAGGCCAGCCCGGCTTGCCAGTCGATGCCGATCGTCCGCAACTCGTAGGGCAGGCCACGGCCGTGACTTTTTAAAAATGCTTCGCGAATGGCCCAGACGGCGCAGGCCTGTATGCCTCCCAATCGCTGCTCCGCCTCGCTAAAGGCCCAGCGCCGCGCCGTGCCGGAGAAGGGACGATACTGCTGCAAGTCGATGCCGAGCGGGATATCGCCGGTGGCGCTGGCGTACCAGATATGCGAATGACTGAGGGAAACGTGGCGGCGTCCCAGCTGGGGGTGCTCACCGAACGGTTGTCCGCTCGCGTCATGGCGCAGCGTAAAGCCGGCCGCGTGCGCCTGGCTCCATGTTCGGTTCAGCAGCGCGACGGCCTGCGCCCGCGCGTCGCTTTTCACCGCCGACAGATGCCGCAATGTCGGAACGGCGGCGCTGCGGTAGGTGCCGCCCAGCGCGATAGCGATATGTGGCGCCACGCTAGGCTCGATAACCATCGGCAATGCGTTCTCCGCTGATTTCGTCAACGATTTCCGCCAACTGATTAAAGCGTTCAACCAGGCTTTGAAACAGCGGGGTTTGCATCTCGCGATCGAACATTTTCAGTGAGTTCAGCTGAATGATTTCGATAAAGTGAAACGGCGCCTCCGCAGAGGGGCTGACTTCGATGACATCGAAGGCGCGTACCGCGTCGAGGTGGCGGCAAGCCTGATAATCGACCGTTTCCACCCAGTCGCGAAACGCGGCGCGGTGGGCAATGTCTTTTAGCCGAATTTTATGGACGATAATGTGCATCTGGCGGCCTTTTTAGGTGGGTTGATGGATGAGTAAATGGTAATTGATGCCGCCGGTGCCAAAACCGTTGATCGCCGCCCGGCGCCCATCGTCACCGGGGGGCCAGTCGAGCGCGGTTTGCGGGATTTCGGCCGGGATCGCCGCCAGCGGCAGTTCGGCATTCAACGTCGCCACCGGCGTGGGCGGGATCTGACCGTGTTCGAAAGCGCTCAGCACCTTGCACAGGCTGAGCGCGCCGGCACCGGCGAAACAGTGGCCGAAGTTGTACTTCACGGAACCGATATACAAAGGGGCGTGCCCGGCGCGGTGATACCCCTGATGCAATGACGCGACTTCTGCCCGATCGCCCAGTTTGGTGCCGGTGCCGTGCGCTTCGAGATACTGTACCTGGTGCGCCTCGACGGCGGTCAGGCTCTGGGTTTTTTCGATCGCCAACGCCTGGCCCAGGGGATCGGGCGCGGTCATGGAATAACTGTCGCAAGATCCCGATATCGCTTCGATGGTGGCGATGGCCTGCGGTGTCGCCTGGCCGGTCAGAATGAAGAAGCCGCCGCCGTCGCCGGGAGTAAAACCGTCGGCTTGTCGGGCGAAAGGTCGCATGCGCGAAGCGGAAAGCATCATTTGCGCACTGCACAGCACCATATCGCGTTCGAGCGTCGCCGTTTCTATGCCGCCGACGATCACCGCATCGTAGCGGCCGGCCTGTAACGCCCTGACCGCATTGTGCAAGGCGGCCAGCGAACTGGCGCAGGCCGCCTCGACCGCGTAGCAGTCCGCCTCGACGCCGAGCTGTTGCGCCAACAGCTGCGCGGTGCCGAGGCCGCAGGCGCCATGCCAGCTCCAGCGGTTGATCGCGGGTTGGGGCGGTGGTGAAAGGGAGAGGCCGGCGGGAGGCAATGCCGGCCATAGTGCGCTCATGGCCTGTTGTCGATCGGCGCTCAGAGACAGGTTGCTGGCGACGATAATGGCGATGCGTTCAAAACGTCGCAGGCTGTCGGGCCAGGCCGCGCAGCCATTGAGGGCGTGCAGTTGCGTGACGTCGAGGCGCTGTTTTTTGGCCGGCATCATGGGCCGCGTCAGCTCAAGCTGCGCCGGATCGTGCGTTGAGAAGCACATGGCATGAGCGGTGTAGGCGCTGAGCTTTTGCGGCGTGGGCCGCACGAAGGCAGCGGGATGCAGCTGCTCGGGGCGGTGATCGCGCAGGGCGTCCTCCCCGTTGCGCAAGGTCTGCCAGAAACGCGCTTTATCCAGCCCCTGCGCGGTGATGGGCTGATAGTCGATGATGCTGATGCGCGACGAAGCCGTCGGTGTTAACGAGGGCGTCGGTGTCGCGTCGATCCGCCAGCGATAGCCGGTGAAAGAGTGGCCGGCGCACGCCTGTCGCCGCTGTAACAGCATGTCGAGAAGATGGCAGAAAACCTGATTGGCGCCGGCAAAATAACCGGCGTTCGACGCGGCAGCCTGCCGTTCGGCGATCAGGGTCGACAATTGCGCCATCACTGGCCATCGCTGTTCCTGAGCAACGTCCAGCGGGCAAACGACCAGGCTGATCGCCCCTTCCAGCCAACAGGCCGAAGAGGAAACGCCCTGCGCCAACAGCATGTCCGCCTGGGGTTGATGGTGGAAGCATTGTACGGCGGTTAGCACCGCCATGCGGCTATCGGCATGGCGAAAGCAGTCTTGCGCCAGCTGCAACAAGCGCAGGCCGCCCAGATCGGCGCCGTCGAGGGTTTGGCATTTGCCGCGCGTGCCGGCGAAATGGGCGATGCGCGCGGGAATGCTGGAGGCCATTTCCCCCACGCGATCGTGGGATGAGCTGCCGAACGCCTGGGCCAGCGGCTGTTTGTAATCGTCAATTCGGCGCACGATCGCCGCCGCCGAGAGCCCTTGGGCGTCAAGCCGCTCGGCCAGCCTGCGCAGCGCGCCGATTTTGGTGGCGTTGCGATAGGCTGCATCACTGCCCAAATGGGTGGCGCAAAATTGATCGCAGCGGTCGCGCAATGCGTCGGATAACGTCAGGTGCTGCATGGCGGCGGAGGCGGCCTGCAGCGCCAGACGGGTCTCGCGGCTGACCGCCAGTCGAAACAGCGGCGGGATGGCGAATTTTTTGAAATCAAACGCGGTATCGTCGATCTGGCGGCCGCGGATTGGCGCGGCGGCGTCGCTCCACGGCATCGGCGGCGGGGCGTCGAACAGCGCCGACCAGGCGGCGCCGTTGGACAGATCGATACGGTCGACGCCGGGCAGTGCGCAGCCGATGCCGACCAGCGCCAGCGGCGCGGCATGAATGTCCTGGCTCATCGCGCGTCCACCTCGGACAAACGTCCTCTGTCCACCTTGCCGTTCGCGTTGGTGGGCAGGCTGTCGGCGACCACCAACTGGCTGGGGAGCATATAGGCGGGCAGCCTGGGCTGCAGGAACTGCTTGAGCTCCAGCAGGTGGGGGCGTGGCGCGCCGGGATGGAGGGTGATCACGGCGATCAGCTTTTGCCTCAGTTCGCCGAGTTCGACGTACAGCGCGGCCTGGCTGACCGAGGGATGGTGCTGAAGGATCGATTCTATCTCGCCCAACTCTACCCGGTAGCCGTTGATTTTCACCATGTCGTCCAGGCGGCCGCGGTAGACCAGGCCATGCGCCGTCGTCTCCACCCAGTCGCCGGTCGCGTGGCATTGGCGCGGATGCCATTCCGCTTGTCGCGATGAGACGACGTTGCGGTAGCCGGGGGTAACGCACGGCCCGCCGATCAGCAATTCTCCGCGTTTGCCCGGCGTACCGTCAATCGGCTGCAGGTGCCCTTGCTCATCGATCAACTGTGCCGTTAAGCCGGGCAGCGGATGGCCGATGGGGATCTGCTCCAGCGTCGCCAACTGCGTTCGATCCAGCGCGTAGGCGGTGCAGACATTGGTTTCCGTCGGGCCATACCAGTTGCTGACGCGGCACCGGGCCGGCAGATGCGCAACCAGGCGCCTCAGCGCGGCGGCCGGATAAGGCTCACCGGCGAACGTGACCTGGCGCAGCGTTTTCACCACCGACGGCGTCAGCAAGGCGCTCTTTTCCAGCATGGCTAAAATCGAAGGCACGCTGTACCACTGGGTGACGCCGTGCGTTTGCAATCCGCGAACGAGGGCCTGGCAATCTTTCTGCTCGCTTTCGCGCACGATCCAGGTCGCCGCACCGACGCAAACGGCGGCGAACAGATCGAAGGTGCTCAGATCAAAGGCGAAACTGGCATGGTTGGCCAGCACGTCGCCGGCTGTCAGCTGCGTATCGCCGACGGCCCAGTCGATGAAAAACGTCAGCATGTCATGGGTGATTTGCACCCCTTTCGGGGTGCCTGTGGAGCCTGATGTATAGAGTATGGCGGCGAGGGGGGCGTCGAGCGCGGCGATCGCTTCCGGCCAGGCGCCATCGAGATCGGTGCGGCCATCGAGCGCGCTCAGCCAGGTTTCATCGACGATCAGCGCGGGCGAGGCGGCGGCGATAATGCGTTCGATGCGCGCCGCCGGTTGGCTGAAATCGACAGGAACATAGTGGTTGCCGCTCAGCCAACATGCGTACATGGCGGCGACGGCGTCTGGCCCTTTCTGCAGGTTGAGCAGCACGGCCCGCTGGTTCAACCCGGCGCCTCGCAGCGCCGCCGCCATGATGCAGACGCGGTCAGCCAGGCGGCGATAGCTCCAGCGCCGATCGCCGCACAGCAGAGCGGTGCTTTCCGGCGCGTGCCGGGCGTGCCTGAACAGCGCCACCAGGATAGGTGAAGTGAAGGTCGGCATGCTGTCAGACCTCGGCAGCGCGCGTGCGCTCTTCTCGTCGGACATCGCCGTTGACCGGCACGCCGGTCTCCAGCGCCGCCGCCACCAGGATGGCATAGGCCTCATCCAGATCTTCCCGCGTGTGTTCGCTGGTCACGCTGATACGTAAGCGGGCGTCGCCCACGCTGACGCCGGGGAAGACCACGGTCTGGCAGAACAGCCCACGTGCCCGAACGGCGCGCCCGAACAGCAGGGTTTTGGCGTCGTCGCCCACCACCACCGGGATGATGGCCGAGTCGGAGTGCTCGAGGTCAAAACCGGCGTTAAGCAGCAGCGTGCGGAAGTAGTAGATGTTGTCCCACAGCTTGGCCAGCCGCTCGGGTTCACGCAGCATCACGTCGATAGAGGCGATCACGCCGGCGGCGACCGCGGCGGGAATGGTGGCGGCGAAGACATAAGAGTTGGAGTAGAAACGCAGGTATTCGACCACTTCGCCGTCGGCGCAAACGAAGCCGCCCAGCCCAGACAGCGCCTTGCTCATGGTGCCCAGCTCGAGATCCACCTGGCCTTTCATATTGAAGTGTTCCGCCGTGCCCGAGCCGGTTTTGCCCAGGACGCCGGTCGCGTGCGCGTCGTCGACCAATACGCGCGCGCCATAGCGTTCGGCCAGCTTCATCAGGCGCGGCAGATCGACGATATCGCCGTGCATGCTGAAAACGCCGTCGGTGACGATCAGCTTGCCGCCGGGGTGATCGGCGTATTTGGCCAGCGATTTCTCAAGGCTGGTCAAGGAGTGGTTATAAATTTTCCGCTGCGCGCCCGCCAACTTGCAGCCGTCCTGGATGCTCATGTGGTTGATGGCGTCGGTAAACACCAGGTCGTGTCGACTGGTCAGGGCCGAGATGCATCCCAGGTTGGCCGAGTAGCCGGACGGATAGACGATACAATCTTCACGCCCTTTGAGCCTGGCCAGTTTGCGCTCCAACTCCAGATGCAGCACGTTGCTGCCGGCGATGATTCGGCACCCGGTGTTGGTGGCGCCGTACAGGCCGGCGGCGTCCTGGATGGCGTGGATCACTTCCGGGTGGTTCGACAATCCCAGATAGCTGTTGGAGCCGAACATCAGAAATTCGCGGCTTGTACCGGTGACGTCGTCGAACATGACCGCGCGGTTTTTGCACGGCGTTTCCAGCGGCATGCCGTACCAGTAGAGCTGACGCTGTTTTTTATCGCGATAAAAAGCGCCGAATTCGCGCGTTTTATGGAACAAATCCGGGTGCTCGATGCCGACAAAGTCCCGCATGGTGCGCGGATCGCCTATCTCATCGTGCGCGTCCGGCGACGCGGGGGCCACGGCGGGCTGCGGCGCGGCGGAGGCGGTGGTTTGCCGGTTAAAGCGGATGAACCAGGCTTCGCCCTGTTCCTGAATCAGCCGCGCCGCCAGGCTGTGCTCCAGCTCAGCCAGCGTGCGGCACTCCGCCAGCGCCGCGTCAGCGTCCAGGCCCAGCGTTTTGAGCAGCTCGTTGCGCGCCAGCACTACCGCGACGGAGTCGATGCCCAGGTCGCCTTCGATGGCGGCGTCGGGGGCCAGATCGCGCACGTCGTATCCGCTGTGGGCGGCGAACACCTGGCGCACGAGAGCGCTCAACCCGGCCTGAGGCGTCTCGGGGGAAGTTTGCGTGGTGGCGTTCGGCGTCGGCAGCGTGAAACCGCGCTGAAAAATACCGTCGAGCGCATCCTGAATGGTTTTTATCTCTTGGATCACCAGCGGCGTATTTAATTGGAACTGACGGTTCAGCGCCACGGTGATTTCCGCCAGTGCGATGGAGTCAACGCCCAGATCGTTTTCCAGATGGCTGGTCAGGGTCAGCGCCGACGGTTCATACTCGGTCAGTCGGGCGAAGGTGTGCAGCACCGACTGGCGGACGGCTTCATGCGCGTTTGCGGCGCTATCGACGGCGTGAACGCTCATGCGACACCCCCGGCGGCGACTTGCGCTTGCAACCGGTGCACCAGTGCGACCATCGCCTGCACCGAGGCGAAGTTCGCCGGGTGGATCTCATGCATGCCGATGGCGACGTGAGACTCCTGACGCAGAAAATCCACCAGGTCGAAAATGGAGGCGGAATCGACGACGTTCAGTTCAAACAGCGGGGTTTGAGCGTTCAGGCCGTCGTGATCGCCATCGAGATACTGGGTGGCGATATGCTGGATCAATTTGCTTTCTAACATTGCGATCTCCCGTTGCTAACTGGTTATTTTTCGCCGACGATCAGGGTGCGTGGGCCGGCTATTTTCATGATGCGCGCGTTGCTGAACCCCGCCAGGCGGAACCTGTCCAGGTATTCCTGCGCGCTGCTCTCGATGCCGCCGTCGGTGGAGACCAGCATGTTCAGCGACAGCAGGGCGGTAAATTCCGGCCCTGACTTGTCTTCGTTCAGCGGCGTTTCGGAAGCGATGAAGCGGCCGCCGGCCGGCATCGCCCGATAGATGTTGCGCAGGATGGTCAGTTGGGTCTCCGGGGCGTAGTCGTGCAGCATCCACCCCAGGTGGATCAGGTCGTAGCCGCCGATCGGCAGATCGCCGCTGATGACATCGCCTTCCACCACGTCAATGCGTTTGCCATAGCCTTGCAGCGCCAGCTTGTCGCGCAAAAACGCCGAGGCTTGCGGCAGTTCGCAGATCGCCAGTGCGATCTCCGGGTATGCGTCGGCGATCGCTATCGGCAGGCTGCCGATCCCGCTGCCGATGTCCAGAAACGCACGGTGTTGCGAGAAGTCGTAATCACCAACGAAGCCGGCGATAAAGGGCGCGGCGAATTTACCGAGAAACTCCTGGAAGTCCGCCACGTCGTCCGGATTTTGATACAGGATGTCGAACCAACTGCGGTCGTCGCCGAACACCGTGCGACGTTGGTGGGCATCGTTTCGAACCGCCGTTTTCAGCTCGCCCCACAGCGGATACAGGAAGGTATCGATATGACGGCCCAGCCACCCCAGCCACTGTGGCTCGTCGCTCAACAAAAAAGCGCGGTGAGCGGCGGGAAGATGATAAAGGCCGTCTCGTTGGTCGAGATACCCCATGGCCCGCAGCGCGATGAGCAGCTGCTCGGTCGAGCGCGCCGGGCAGTCAAGCCGCGCGGCGATGTGCGCCGCGTCGGCGTCCCGATCGCGCAGCTGATCGAACAGCTTCAGCGCCAGCGCGGCGGTCAGCGCCTTGGCCTGGAAAAAACCCATCATCTGGTTGACGGCATCTTGCTTGGTTAAAGACATTGCTGGCTCCCTAGTCTAAAAAGGTGGAGAGTTCCTCGCACACCGTGGCAAAGGCGCCGACGAAACGGTCGATCTCGGCTTTGCTGATGGTGAGCGGGGGTTGAATACGGATCACCGTCGAGCTGTTGGCGGTAATGAAGGTCAGGATCTTGTGGTCCTGGCACAGCTTGGTGACGAATTTCATGCAGAACATTTCGCCGAGCGCCTGTTCCATGCGATCCATCGCCGCCCGCAGATGGGCCTGCACGGGATCGGGCAAGAATTTCCAGGTGGTGTGCCAATCGCCCGGCAGCCGGGTGGCAAATTCGCGGGCGGAGGCGTTGACCGCGCCGGTGAACGCCTGATCGAACTGGATCCCCAGCATCAGGCCGCGGCCGCGCACCTCGCTGACGAACGGATAGCGGGCGGCGATCTCGTTCAGTGCCTGCTTAAAATAGGCGCCCATCCGTTCGGCATGGCCGACCAAATCCTGCGCCAGGATCTCGCGCAGCGCGCTGAGAGCGACCACCGAGGCGAGGTTGCCGCCGCCGTAGGTGGAGCTGTGCACCAGGAAGCGGTCCGCCGTGCCATAGGCTTTTTGCCAAAGATCGGCTCGGCACAGCGTGGCGCCGATGGGGATCAGGCCGCCGGACAGGGATTTCGACAGCATCAGCACGTCCGGCTCGATGCCGTCCCATTCGCAGGCGAAAAGTTTGCCGGTGCGCCCCAGCCCGGTTTGCACTTCGTCCACCATCAGCAGAACGCCGGTCTGGCGGCAGAGCTGCTGCACCGCCTGCAGGTAACCGGCGGGCGGGATATGCACGCCGCCTTCGCCCTGGATCGGTTCGATCATCAGCGCGCCGACGTCTTCACGGTTCAGCGCTTCTCGCAGCGCGGCGAGATCGCCGAACGGCACTTCCACCATCGCGTCCAGCAGCGGTGTGAAATAGCGGCGGTGTTTGTCTCGTCCGGTGATGGACAACGCGCCCAGCGTTTTACCGTGGTAACTGTTGCGCAGATAGGCGATGCCTGGCTTGCCCGTCGAGGCTTTGGCGATCTTCATCGCAGCCTCGACGGCTTCGGTGCCGGAGTTGCTGAAGAACACCCGGCCCATGTTGCCTGGCGCCAGACGGCAGAGCACTTCGGCCAGCTTGGCGGTCTGCTCGGGGATAGAAATGTATTGAATGAAGTTGGGGCCTTGAGCGTCGAGGTAGTTTTTCAGCGCGTTGACCACCGGCTGCGGGTTGTGGCCCAGGTTCAGGCACCCGTAGCCCGCCACCATGTCCAGGAAAGCCTCGCCCTCATCGTCATATAACTGGGTACCGGCGGCGCTGCGGAAAACGTTGTCGCAGTGCTGCAACTTGAGGAAATCGACCATCATGGGGTTGATGTATTGATGATAGCGGTCGAGGGTGTCTTCCCTGGCCGGCGTTTGGGCGATGACGGCATCGATAAACGCCAGGCGCGATGCGGGCAGTGTCGCGTCAGCCGGTTCCCCGGCATAGATGTCATGGTGGTAGTAGCGCTTGAGATTGGTCACGCTTTGGCGATCGATGCGCTCGCCGTAGGAGGCCAGTGGATAGGCGAAGAACCCGTGTCGCTCGGCGATTTCGCCGATTTCCAGCACTTTTTCCGGCGCCAGATAGCGGCCCAGCGAGAAGTTTTCTCGCCGGTTTTCCAGTGCCAGCACAATGGTTTCCGCCATGCAGCCGTTCAATTGCTGCTTGATGGTGACGTTGAGCGATTCTCCGCCCAGCTTGACCGCATCGGTGGCCGTGACGCAGCCGCCGTCGATGATCAGAATGTCATCCCGTGCCGGGCGCGTTTGCGAAGCGATATCGCGCGGCAGCGCCACGTCGATGAAGATCGAGCCGGGTTGCAGCTTGGCGGGGTCGATCACGCCGCCGGCGGAGGTCGCGGCGGCAAACAGTTTGCAGCGCGGGTAGAGCTCTTCGGGATCGCTGGTCAGGGTGACGCGCGAGTGATACTCCTCGGGCAAATGGCTGAG
The DNA here is from genome assembly GCF_024160145.1 of Serratia nevei. Taxonomy (GTDB): domain Bacteria; phylum Pseudomonadota; class Gammaproteobacteria; order Enterobacterales; family Enterobacteriaceae; genus Serratia; species Serratia nevei_A. The sequence goes on along the minus strand of NZ_JAMYWQ010000013.1, from coordinate 67,730 downwards.
CAGCTCCCGGCGGTCATGGTTGCCGGCACGGTGCAGCAGGTGGAGAGAGAAACCGTGCGCCAGCAGCAAGCGGCTCAATGCCAGGCAGATTGACCCCGGATAGCCGACGATGGCCACGGGTTCCTGCTCCGGCCGGATCTCCAGCCAGGACTGGATCTGCATCAGGGCCTTGTAGCCGGCATAGGTGGTCAGGGAGTTGCCGGAGGTGACCGGCACCGGCGACTTTTCCGCGGTGGCTTCGCCGCGTCGCCCAACGATAGAGGTAAAGCCGCCGAGGCCGACCAACTCGGCGCCATCGCCGGCCAGTTCTTCGATGCCTTGCACCACCCTGGCGGCGATGCCGCGTGCGTCGGCCAGCATTTCATCCGCCACCAGCGGCATGTATTTGACCATCCCCTCGCAAGTGGCGCCGGTCGCTGAGGTGATCCTGGCGAAGTTCATAAAGGGAACCAGGTTTTGCCGTGCCCACAGTTCGCGTGTATAGCCGCTGTGCTGCTCGGTCGAGTTGCGTTGCAGCAGATCGAGCATTTTGACGTAACGTTTCAACCCCAGCGAGGTGGGATGAGCGATGAATCCGAATTTCATGAGGTGGCTTCCTGTGTAGGATCTTGGTCGAAGGCGGTGCTGGTCGATTCGGGCTGTTGGGCCGCCCAGGCTTTGCGCTCCTGCAGGGCGTCGTGGTCGCTCGGATCGCGCTGCCAGCCTTTGGCGGTGGCCAGAGAAATGCCGTCGCCTTCATTGTTGTGCCCCAGCACCACGGAGAACAGATTGAGTCGGCGCGGCGTGGTCAGCGCCTGGCGAATGACGTCTTCGTCGAAATGCGTAAGCGTTTTGCTCTGGATATGGAAGTTATTGACCGTTTGCTCGATGTCAGGCTGTTCGACGTTCACCAACCGCATTTGCCGCGAGGTTCGGTTGAACAGGATGCGTTCCTGATAGGTATTGATGACGGACAGCCCGCCGTTGCATAAATAGAAAACGGTGATGCTTTTATTCAGCAGCTGCGGATGGGTAAGAATGTTGTCGATAAAGGCCGGCAGAATGTCCGGTACGATCCCTTTGGCGCCGTCGCCGATAAACGCCACCACGTGGCTTGGGCTGGTGTAAGCCAGGTAGCCGGTAGCCAGCAGGGCGTCGCCCATCAGGGCGCGGCCATACCAGCCGGAAAAGCCGCGGCGCGTCTTGGCGACGTTGCGCGTGGCGGAGATGCCGCACCGGCCGACGTCGTACACGCCGGTAAAATCGAAGCCCTCCGTTTCGATTAACCCTTCAATCACTCGGTTCAACTGGCAAAAGAAGTAGTTGGCTGACATGGGCAGGCTGGGGAGCTGGCTGACCACATCGGAAGGCGAATCGAGATAGGCGGCGATCAACGCCCGGCGTTTTTCCCGCAGCGCCGGATCGACGGCGAGGTGGGTTTTCACCGCGCGCAGGAATGCCAGGCAGTTCATGTGCAGATGCAGATCGGCATAGGGTGACAGATGGCGCTCATCGTGTGTGAGTTGCACCAGGTGAACCTTGCGCTCCAGCCTGCCGTCGGAGAAGGGGGTGGTGATCTGAGCGACGCGGCTTTTGATCATAAACAGGCTCTGTTCGCTCATGGCGTTGAGCTTGTCGTTGGTGTGCAGGAAGTTGTAGACGCGCGGGCTGTAGCCGTAAATCGCCAGGGTGCCCAGGTAGTGGGGATTGCGCCGGCCCTGATAATATTTCGGCGCCGAGCCGGGGTGAGCCAGCGAGTCCACCAGGGCGATGCCGGCGGCGTCGGCGATGTCGTGGATCAGGGCGTATTCGTCGTCGCTGACCGGGCCCAGCTGCCACACCAGCCGCTCCGGCCCGCTGTTGATTAGCGCTATCGCCTGCGCCAGGTTTTCGCTCATCGGCAGCGGATCGTCTGCTGACAGCACCGGGATCGGCGAGGGATCGCAGACGGTGTCCTCCAGCGAGAGAGTCGATTCCAGCACGTTTTGCGTCGCCAGAATCACCACCGGCCCCTGGCCTTGATGATAAAGGCGGAAGGCTTCCGTCAAGCCGGCGCCGATCGCTTCGACGTCATCGATATAAACGAACGGGATGCGGCGGGCGATAAGCACTTCTCGCATGTCTTCCGTCGGCGTCAGCGTTCCCTGGAAGCTGTACCATTGATTGTCGCGGTTTTCCGCCGCGACGATGATGCCTTGGGCGGCGCTTTCCTTGAGGTTGGCTAATGTGCCCTTGAATTCATCCATCATCCCGGAGGTCACCACGCCGAGGAACGGCATGCGGTACAACTGCCAGTTGGCCATGGCGCCGCAGGCGATGGCGTGTTCGTTAGGGCCGCGCAAGATCAGCGCGCCGCGCGCCTCCGCGTGGCGATCCAGATAACCGATCAGATTGGAGATGATCGAGCCGGTGTAATAGGACACCAGCCAGCGATCGGCGGCGGTGCGTTCGAAGAACTGAATCAGCTGTTCACCCAGGGTGTTGTGCAACGCCAGCGCGCCGATCGGCTTGACTCGGCGGTTGGTGTAATTCATTTCAAAGAAGTCCATCCACAGGCACAAAAGCTCGGTCTGGAATATCGCCGGATCTTCGCTGCGCACGATTTCGCGGTATTGCTGCGGCAGATAGCGGAAGGGAGAACGCAGCTGGCGAATGAACGCGACGGTGGAGAAGGTGGTGTAAAACGCGGGAATGCCGCTGCGCTGCAAGGCGCTGTAAAACGCGTCCAGATCGCGATCGATCTGTTCAATGCTGTCATCAACGCCGGCCGGCGTGGTCTGATCGTAGAACAGCATGCCCAAATGAAATTCGGGACGCTGCTCCAGCGCATGGGTATAGATGATCTTGCCGGTGGCCTCGGCCAGGCTGGCGCATTGGATGATGCGAACGTTGATCGCTTTGTTTTGCCCTTTGAGAAAGTGCAGCGCCTTTTCGCGCGCGGCCAGATAAAGCGAGTCCGCCGCCAGCTCCACCAGTTTCAGCGGCAGCTCGGACTGGATATGCACGCGGTTGAAAACATAATCGCGGATATCGTTCAGTACGCTGAGCCCGGTTTGGAAAAAGTCCGGGTTGCGCGTCACCACCACCACGCCTACCGTGAGGGTGTCGGGGTCTGCGTCGGCGCGGCAGGCCTGGCGCTCCGCTTGCCACACTTGCTCGTAGGCGGCGGAGTTGGTGAGTCTTGCTTGTCCTGTCAGGGTCGTCATGATGAGTTCCTTGTGCAGCCAAAATGGAGTGACGGCTTCAGCCAGGCGGGCAAATTTGGCACGACGAAGCCCGCGATGGTCTCTGCAGGCGGCGGTTGCCGCGTGTATCACCCTCGTTGAATTGCGCTGTTTTCAGGCGGATGGTTTACCTTCGCCGGATGTGGTGCTGACTAGCCATCGGCATGTTCTCCGCGTTGAATAATGACCGTCCCGCTGTCGCCGTCGAGGATCAGGATGTCGCCGCTGTTGATCAGTTGGGTGGCGTTCTTGAGATTGACCACCGCGGGGATGCCGAATTCGCGTGCGACAATGCAGCTGTGGGACAGTGCGGAGCCGATATCGGTGACGATGCCCGCCGCCAGCGCGAAGAGCGGGGTCCAACTGGCGTCGGTAAAGCGCGCCACCAGGATTTCGTTGGGCTGTAGCTCGCCGGCCTGCGCCTGCAGATCGGTGATGACGCGCGCTTTCGCCACCGCTTTGCCGGGGCTGGCCGCCAGGCCGGAGAGCAGGCCGGCGGCGTTTTCCGCCGTGGGGGCTTTCATCCTGGGCTGATATCCCCCGACGATCGCCATCGGCGGCTCTTCCGCATGCAGGTTCAGCAGATGCTGGTGGCGATTGCGCTCGATCAGATCGGCGGCGAACGCTTCCTGCGCCGACTGTTCTCCCGCCATAAACGCGCGGAAACGCTCGAAGTCCACATAGGGCAGATCGGCCGTTCTGACCAGGCCTTGGGCTTCCAGGCGCCGCAGCACTTCCAACATGATGCGGCGGTAGAACCAGGTTTCGGTGACGAAGGTTGGCCGGGTCGCTTCTCGGCGTTCGGCCATCACGCCATACAGTTTGGTGATGAACTTCAGCTTCATCCGGCCAAACCAGGGCATCGCTTTCAGCAGCGCCGCGCTGTCTTCATGGCGCAGCCGCTCTGTCTCCCGCAGTTTCTTGTGCAGATCGACCGGATGTTGCAGATACATTTTCATCACTTGCAGCAGGTAGCTGGGATCGTCGCTCCAGCGCGGAAGGCTCAGTTCGAACTCCTGGCGGCCACGGGCGCCGAACTCGAACAGGAAGGCGCTGAAGTCGCTTTGCCAGAAGGCGCGCGATTCGTGCTCGGCAGGCAGGACGGTGACCAGTTCCTGGGCGCTGTGTCGTTCGAACAGGGCCTTCAGCGCCGGTTGACGATTGACTGTTTCCACCAGGCTGATAATGCCCAGCGTGACTTCGATGGTGCGCAGGTTGTTCATCGATGCCTTGATACGATTTTGCAATCCGTTGCCGCGGCCTTTGAGGTAACGTTCGCAGGTCAGCGCCAGCGCGTCGTAGAGCGCGAACGACTGAAGGAAGAAGGGCATATAGGCGGCGCAGCTGTCGAGGAAGTAACCGTCGATGCGGCTGAGTTCCCGTTCCAGTTCCTGATGCGTCATGGTCGTCAGATCCAATGCCAGAAAGCGGCGCGTCTCGCGCTGGCGCAGAGCGATCATTGCATCGACGGTCGCGCCGGCGCTGCGCAGGTTATGCCTCTGCTGTTTCAGCCAGTGCCAGGCGCTCTTGAGATAAGCCCATCCCTGTACGCCGGGGCCATAGGGATTTTGATACCCGCTGAAATCGATATCGGCGGTGGCGTAGCGGGTAGTGAACTTCATTTCGTCGCGGGTGGGGGGGCATTGGCGGAGCATGTAGGCCGAGCCGGAGATATTCAGATAGACGTAGCCTTGCAAATACCCCATATAGATCTGCCAATCGGCGATATCCGCCAGCCCCATGGTTTTGATCGCCGGGCCATGAATATGCTTTTGGTAGAACTGGCAAAACGACAGCCCCAGCGGCGTCATCAAGCCGGTGACGATTTCGCCGGTGTCCATCCGGGAGAAAAAGGCCCGTTCCTTGATTGTCGGATCGCTTTCCCACGGGTTGGCGTAAAGCATCTGAACCGGTTTGGCCTGAGTGGTGACCGGCCGCGCCTGCAGGAGCCACACGCGATCGTCTTTCACCGCCCATTCGATATCCAGCTCCGTGCCGTAAATCATCCGCGTTTGCCGGGCCAGCCTGGCAAGCTGTTGCAGCTGTTCCGGGGTTAAGCTGGGGGCGTCTCGCCTGGCTTCTGGCGTTGGCAGCAGCGTGACCCGTCCCTGCGGGTCTCGTTGGCAATAGTGTGGTTTGTGACGAACTTGCCGCTCGCGGATCTCGCCGCTCGCCTTATCCACTATAAAGCTGTCGGTGGTCACTTGTCCGGAGACCACACCTTCCCCCAGCCCCCAGCAGCTGTCGATGACGAGGTGGTTGGCATCGCCTGTCAGCGGATCCTGAGTAAACATGACGCCGGCGGCGTCTGCATCCACCATGATTTGCAAGACGACGGCGATATCGCTCTGTGCCGCCGATGTCCGGCTATACTGGGCGGCGCGTTCCGCCCAGAGCGAAGCCCAGCAGGACTGTACTTTGCGCACCACCTCGTCATCCCCGCACACGTGCAGGTAGGTGTCGTATTGCCCGGCGAAAGAGTGGGTCAGTCCGTCTTCTTCCAGCGCCGAAGAGCGCACGGCGATCGAGACGCCGTCGCCCAACTGTTTGCAGGCGTGACGGATCGCCCGGTCAAGCGGGGCGGGGATAGCGGCGCTCAAAATCACCTCGCGCACGTTGCCCGGCGTGCCCGTGTCGAGCAGCTCTCCCGGCACGGCGAATTCGATAAACTGCCGATAAGCCTGCGCGGTGATGCAAAATGCCGGCGGCACCGGCAGGCCCGCCTGAATCAAATGATTCAGCGAATGAGCTTTGCCGCCCAGGCGATGGGGTTCCAGCGTTTTATCGCCGGAAAGTTCAACCACCAGGGTAGAGCTCATGGCATGATCTCCGCAGGCGTTGCGGGCATTGTGAGGCGTTCTTTCACCGCTTTGGCAGCGTTCAGCCCGGCTAACACCGCGCTTTCGATATTACCGATGCCTACGCTGTCCTGATTGGCGAAGTGAATATTTTCAAACGGCCTGCTGGCCTGGTGAAACACCCCCTGGGCCTGTTGCCCGGCAACCGAGGTTACCAGACCCGCGGGCCAGAACCAGATTTGAATGTCTTCAATGATGTCGGCGTCAATGCCCATGTTGCCCAGCACTTTGGCGATTTCGACATAGGTCTGTTGCTGCAGCGCCGGGAACTCGTTTTGCGCGGTGCGGCCTTGCCGCTCTGGGCGGGTGGTCGGTTTGAGCAGGGTTAATACCCCGGCTTCCGCGTTGAGGTGATTGTCCATCCAATTGGCGACCAGACAGGTGCCGGCTTTGCTCCAATAGTAAGGCGTGCGGGCATTTTTCGGCTCGATCAGATAGCCGCCGAACGAGCGTTCGAGGATCGGTCTTTTCAACAGCACGTTCGCCAGATAGTAATCTTCGTGGCGGATCTGGCGAATCGCCGCCAATTGCTCTTTGGGCAGGGTGGGCAGCCAGTTGGGCAAATGCGTTTTGGGGGCGGCCCAGATCACTTGTTTGGCTCTGATTTCGCTGGCCGTGCCATTGACGCTTAGCCTGATCACCGTTTCGTCGCTGCCGGGCGTGATGCTTTTAAGCTGTACGCGGCTTTGCAGCCTGACGTTGTTTTGCACATCGAGATAGTCGTGCAGCCCGGCGCTGATGCTGCCGTTACCGCCCGGCAGCGTGACCAGATTGCCGCGTAAATATCCGACCAGGAAGTGCAATCCGACATAGGCGGAGACTTCGCGGATATCGAGACATTCCACGCGCAGCGTGGTGCTGACGGCATTCTCCACCAGCTTGCCGAGTTTTCTCGGGGGCCGCAGATCCTCCGGGATGTGGCCCAGCTTGTGCGGTTCGAATAGATAAGTGTACAGCGGGATATTGTCGAGCAGCGTCATATGCGCTTCGCTCCAGGCGCTCTCGGGCGTCCAGGGCAGGCTGGGATACCGCTTGCCGTTCGGCGAGAAAGTATCCAGGAAGGCGTACAGATCGGCAAAGATCGGATCGCCCAGCTGTTTTGCCGCGATAACGTAAGGTTTGCCGATCAGGGCATGCAGGAACAGTTGTCCCGTCAGGCGCCAGACGGCGGGTTTCAGCAGGTAGACCGGCTGTTTGAGAAAACCGACGACGACTTCACCCAGGCAGCGGAGCAGCAAGAAGGTGTCGAAAAACACCAACGTGTCCTTTTCATTGGATTTATAGGCGCCGCTCAAACCGATCTTCTTCAGCAGCTGCAGCATGAAAGAATCCGGCAGCGGTTCCTGGAAGCAGACGCCGGCGATGGGAAACTTCAGGCGGTTCAGCGCGCTGTAGCGGGCGTTGCCGCCGAAGGAGGCACTTTTTTCCAGCACCAAAACCCGGCGATCGGTCAGTTCGCTGGCCGCGGCCAAACCGGAGACGCCGCCGCCGATGATGACCACGTCATATTCACCGTCTAGCGGGGGCGTTACCGGGCCGCCAGCCGCCGGCGTGGGCGTGGAAAAGTCGCGCGTGGGGAAGGTGCGCGGCTTGGGTTTGCGGTGGTGTTGCTGACGCAGCATGTACAGCGCCGCCAGCGCGAAAATCGCATCGAGCAACATGACCTGTGGCTGGGCGCGGTGCAGGATCGTGACAAATCCTGCCATCATCAGCAGCTGGCAGTAGATGATCAACGTCGTCCAGCGCGGGTTGAACATCAAGACCGCACCGGAGGCAAACAGCGCCACGCCGGTCAGCACGTTAACCGCTGCGCCATGTGCCGCCAGCCAAACCGTCACCCCGGCGTACCAGGTTCCCTGGTTCGTCACGGCCGCCTGCTGCAGAATATCGGCGACGTTCTCCAACTGAGGGAAGGCTTTCGCCAGGCCGGCCAACATGTAGAGCACGGCAAAAACGCGTTGAACGATCATCATGCGCCTCCACGCAGGCCCAGCTTGCGGGCGACGATTTCTTTTTGTATTTCGTTAGTGCCGGAAAAGATCCGGCTGGGGATCACGTTCAGCAAGTGGCGCACCAGACCGAGTTCTTGATCCATGCCGGCGCCGCCGAAGATTTGAATCGCGTCCAGCGCCGACTGCACGGCATATTCGGAAATCAACAGTTTGCTCATGGCGATGTCGATCTCGGCATCCTGGCCCCGATCGTGTTTCCAGCAGGCGCGGTAGAGCATCAGCCGACACTGTTCCAGACGCAGTTTCATATCGATGATGCGGTTGGAGACGGACTGAAATTGGCCGATCGCTTTGCCGAATTGTCGGCGTTGTTTGGCATAGTCCAGCGCGCTGTCGAGCACGCGCTCCATGGCGCCGATAAACAGCGCCGACAGGCAGCCCTTTTCCCAGATCATGGAATCGTGGAAGATGGCACCGCCGGCGCCCGGCATACCGATTCGCTGGGCCTCTGGAATGAAGACGTCGTTGAAGGTCAGTTCGCTCCACGGGCAGTTGGAGAGGCAGTCTTTCGGGCTGACGGCGCCGACCTGTAAGCCTGGCGTTCCTTTCTCTAGCAAGAAGGCGCTGACGCCCATAAAACCCTGTTCGGGATGGGTTTTTGCATAGACGATGAAGATGTCGGCAATCGGTGCGTTGGTGATGAAAATTTTGCTTCCGTTGAGCCGGTAGCCGCCATCACAGGGCTGTGCGGCCGATTTCATCGCGTAAATATCGGAGCCGGCTTCCGGCTCCGTCGCCGCATTCGCCGCGATCAGTTTTCCGGCGGCCAACGCTTCGAGATACTGTGCTTTCAATGCCTCGGAACCGAAGCGAAAGAGCGGGATCACGCAGGCGCACAGATGGGCGCAGAGCGAGAAGGACATGCCGATATCGCGGCTGCCTTTACCCAGCGCCTCAATCATCAGCGCGGTATCGAGAGCGCTCAGGCCCAATCCGCCGAACGAGGTCGCCACGGGGGCTCGGGTAAAACCATAAGCGGCGGCTTGTCGCCACAAATCCAGGCTTAATACCTGTCGTGAAAGCCGATCATGCGCATCCTGATCCAGCACCTCGCGGGCAAAACGCTGAGCGGACTCGCTTAGAGCCTGCTGCTCACTTGATAAATTAAAATCCATGACGAACTCCGCCATCGGGTTGAGAGGTTAAATTAGCTAATATTTCTAGTGTGGTGACCGGTAAAACTCAAACAGCCAAGATAAGGGTAAATGTAAGTAAATGTTTATTTATGTGGTTTGTTATTACAGATTTGTTAAGGTGTATTTTTAATTGTTTGTTTTTTATGTGTTTTATTTTGTGTTATTTATACACAATAATTTACATATAATAAAAATCTTAATTTGGTCATTTTTTAATATATTAGATTGTCTATTGTTTTTTGGTGAATGCTTTTAATGTGAATTATTTATATTCTGGATGTTATTAGCGGTTTCTCATCGGTATCGGGGGTGGGGCGTTGCGGCTTGGTGAGTAGCGGAAAGCGGCTTAAGATAGGCGGTGAACAGGGGCGAGCATTCCGGAGGAAAAAATGAATATTAGCGACGTCGCGAAGAAAACTGGCTTAACCAGCAAAACAATTCGTTTTTACGAAGAGAAAGCGCTGATTACCGCCCCGATTCGCAGCGATAACGGTTACCGCCACTATTGTGCGAAACATGTCGAAGAGCTGACGCTGCTGCGCCAGGCGCGGCAGGTGGGCTTCAACCTGGACGAGTGCCGCGAGCTGGTGGCGTTGTTCAACGATCCGGCCCGCCACAGCGCCGACGTGAAGGCGCGCACGCTGCAGAAGGTGGCGGAGATCGAAAAGCACATCAGCGAATTGGGGGAAATGCGCCAGCGTCTGCTGACGCTGGCCGACCAATGCCCGGGCGACGAGGGGGCGGAGTGCCCCATCATCAATAACCTGGCGGGGTGTTGTCGTTCGAATTAACGGCTGATGGCGCGGATCACCAGCGTGACCCCTTCCACCGCCACCACTTCCACTTCGGTGCCGGCGGGCAGATCTTCCGCTGCCTGCGCGCGCCAGCTGCTGTCGCCGATATTGATGCGCCCCATGCCGTTGTGCATCGGCTCCGTCAGCGTGGCGCGGGTGCCGATCAGCTGGCGGTTGCGCTGGTTGAGCACCGGCGAGCCGCCGGATGCGGCCGCCGGGTGCCGGCGCAGCCAGTACCACCACAGATAGGCGACGACGACGGTCAGGGCGGCGAAGATCACGCCCTGCCACGCCCAGGAGAGCGGTGGCAGCAGCCAGATCAAGGCGCCGACCAACAGCGCCGCCACGCCGCTCCACAGCAGGTAGCCGCCGGCACCGAGCATTTCCGCCGCCAACAATACGCCCCCGAGGGAGAGCCAAAACCACAGTGGATTCGCCGCGATCAGTTCGAGCATGATTATTTGCCTTTGCTTTCTTTCAGCAACTCGGTAATGCCGCCGATTGAGCCGAGCAGGCTGCTGGCGTCCAGCGGCATCATCACCACCTTGCTGTTGTTGGCGGAACCGATCTTCTGCAGCGCGTCGGTGTATTTCTGCGCCACGAAGTAGTTCACCGCCTGAATGTTGCCGCTGGCGATGGCGTCGGACACCAGCTGGGTGGCACGCGCTTCGGCCTCGGCGGCGCGTTCACGCGCTTCCGCCTGCAGGAATGCCGACTGACGCTCGCCCTCGGCCTTCAGGATCTGCGATTGTTTCTCCCCTTCGGCGCGCAGAATGGCCGCCTGACGCACCCCTTCCGCCTCCAGGATGTCGGCGCGCTTGGTGCGTTCGGCCTTCATCTGGGCGTTCATCGAGGCGATCAGTTCCGCCGGTGGCCGCACGTCGCGGATCTCGATACGGGTGATTTTCACCCCCCACGGATTGGTCGCTTCATCGACGATGTGCAGCAGGCGGCTGTTGATGCTGTCGCGCTGCGACAGCATTTCGTCCAGCTCCATCGAGCCGAGCACGGTACGGAAGTTGGTCATGGTCAGGTTGACGATCGCCTGTTCGAGGTTGCTGACCTCGTAGGCGGCGCGCGCCGGATCGACCACCTGGATAAAGCACACGGCGTCGATGGCGACGTTGGCGTTATCGCGGGAAATGACTTCCTGCGAGGGGATGTCCAACACCTGCTCCATCATATTGATTTTACGGCCGATGCGATCCATGAACGGCACCACCAGGTTCAGCCCCGGCATCAGCGTTTTGGTGTAGCGGCCGAAGCGTTCAACCGTCCATTGGAACCCCTGCGGCACAATTTTGACGCCGGCGAACACCACAATCAGCGCGACGACGATCACGATGGGAATAAAAGTAAGCATGCAAACCTCCTGTCAGACATATGTAAACAGATATTACGTCAGCGCCGGAAAAATGCCTACCGTTACCGTGACTTAATCCAGGAGACCGGCGGCATCGCGATGAGCGGATCTGCGACTTTAAACAGGGAGAAAAACGTCATTAAGATAAGTCTGGCACAGTTGACGGATAAGTATGCCTAAATGGCATGATTTCAATAATTTTTATTCATTTCATGATGTTGCTCGCCTTGGCTAGAGTAAAAACACCCCCGTATTTACCGTCAAAAATTTGTCATTTCTATTTGCGACTATGCTTTTTGAAATGACATTTCGGCCAAGGATTGTTATGGATTCGCTCAGTGTTGATGAACTCGCCCAGAAGAAGGATCGCTGGTATCGCATTGTGGAGGAGATGTTGGCGGAAGCCGGCGTCGCCATCAACGGCCCGCGCGCCTGGGATATCCGGGTGCACAACCCGGCGCTGTTCAAACGCATTTTGCAGGAAGGCTCGCTCGGTTTTGGCGAAGGCTATATGGACGGCTGGTGGGAGTGCGAACGGCTGGACATGCTGTTCACCCGCATTCTGCAGGCCGGCGTCGATGAGCGGCTGCCGAAAAGCCTGAGCGACATCGCGCGTATCGCCTATGCCCGGCTGTTCAACCGCCAATCGCGCAAGCGCGCCTGGCAGGTGGGCAAAGAGCACTACGACATCGGCAACGACCTGTTCCGGGCGATGCTCGACCCTTACATGCAATACTCCTGCGGCTACTGGAAAGAGGCGCAGACGCTGGAGCAGGCGCAGCAGGCCAAGCTGCGGATGATCTGCGAAAAACTGCAGCTGAAACCGGGCATGACGCTGCTGGATATCGGCTGCGGCTGGGGCGGGTTGGCGCAGTTTGCGGCGCAAAACTACGGCGTCTCGGTGCACGGCGTGACCATTTCCGCCGAGCAGCAGAAGCTGGCGCAGGCACGCTGCGCGGGGCTGGACGTCGAGATCTTGCTGCAGGACTACCGCGATCTGGATCGCCAGTTCGATCGCATCGTGTCGGTCGGCATGTTCGAGCACGTCGGGCCGAAAAACTACGAGACCTATTTCAGCGTCGCGGCGCGCAACCTGAAGCCGGATGGCCTGTTCCTGCTGCACACCATCGGTTCCAATCAGACCGATCTCAACGTCGACGCCTGGATAGACAAATACATCTTCCCCAACGGCTGCCTGCCTTCGGTGCGGCATATCGCCGAGGCCAGCGAAGGGCGTTTCGTGATGGAGGATTGGCACAACTTTGGCGCCGATTACGATCGCACGCTGATGGCCTGGCTGGAGAACTTCAAACGGGTGTGGCCAGCGTTGGCCGGCGGCTATTCGGAGCGCTTCGAACGCATGTTCACTTACTACCTGAATGCCTGCGCCGGCGCGTTCCGTTCGCGCAACATTCAGCTGTGGCAGATGTTGTTCAGCCCGGCGGGCGTGGAGGGCGGGGTGCGGGTCTATCGTTGATATCCCCGTCATATTTCAAGCTGCATCTGTGTTGGCTTGCGTTTGCGCGCCCCGGTCGCTTACTTGAGTAAGCTCCCGGGGACTTACAAACTTGCCGCCTTGATGCAACTCGAACTATTTAGGGGATACCCCTCAATATTTACTTTGGGACAACAGATATACCCAATGGATTTCCAGTTGCGTCCAGGCGGCAAACGTGAGAGACCCCAGGAGCTTAGATAACTAAGTGACTGGGGTTCGAACATGCAGCCAACAACGATGCGGCTGGAAAGACGAAGGGTATATCAGTACAGCAGGGAGTACAGCTGGCGGCGATACTTAGCGGCCAGCGCGTCGCCGGTGCCGAGCGCGGCCAGAATGTCCATCAGGGTCTTGCGCGCGTTGCCATTGGCGGCGGCCAGATCTTTCTTCAGATGCCCCATCAGCAGTTCCAGCGCTTCTTCGTTACGCCCGACCTGATGCAGCTGCAGCGCCAGCTGCACTGCCAGCTCAACGTTGTCCGGCTGCTGCTGCACCTGCTGTTGCAGCTGTTGGATTTCCGGCGTGTCCGCCGCCTGCTTCAACAGTTCAATCTGCGCCACCAGGCCCTGATAGCGGGTATCGCGATCCTGCAGCGGGATGGTTGCCAGCACCGCTTCGGCGTCTTCGCTGCGGTTGAGCGCGATCTGGGTTTCGGCCAGGGTCAGGCCGATGTCGCTGCGCTGTTGGCTGCTCTGCCAGGCGTCTTTCAGCAGCGGCAGCGCTTCGGCGGCGTTGCCGGCGGCCAGCAGTTCCTGCGCCTGCGCCAGTTTCAGATCTTCTTCCTTCGGCAGGAAACGCTGCAGCAAGTCGCGGATCGCTTCTTCGGGCTGCGGGCCCTGGAAGCCGTCGACCGGCTGGCCGTCTTTGAACAGGTAGACCGTCGGAATGGAGCGCAGCCCGAACTGGGAGGCGATCATCTGTTCGGCGTCGCAGTCCACCTTGGCCAGAATGAACTGACCGGCGTATTCCGCCGCCAGCTTGTCCAGCACCGGCGTGAGCTGCAGGCAGTGTTGGCTGCGCTCGGACCAGAAGTAGAACAGCACCGGAATGGACATCGATTGTTCCAGCGTCTGGTGCAGGTTAGTTTCGTTAATATCAACAACAGCTTGAGCTAGCATCTTTTTTCTCTCTGATCGTGCGGAGCCATGGGGTGTAAATGGGGGCGCGCCGCCATTCTTCAACCCCGGTGGGCGAATTAAGCGTTGCTGCGCAGCAGCCAATCCAGACAGCGGCCCGGCAGAATGCGGCGCAGCACGCTCATGGCGTGCGCCAGCAGGGTCACCGGGTAGCGCAGTTTGGCGCGCGGGCTTTCCAGCGCGTGGCGCAGCTTGGGCAGAATGGCCTCCGGCGGCAGCGTCAGGCGCCTGGCGATGCCGGGGTTGTGCACCGGCTTGTCGCTCTGCGCCTGGTTGACGTTCTGGCTAAAGTGGGTGGAGATCGGCCCCGGTTCGATCAGGCTGACCTGAATGCCGCTGCCGTGCAGCTCCATGCGCAGCGCGTCCGACCAGGCCTCCAGCGCGAACTTGCTGGCGGCGTAGGCGCCGCGCCCGGCGCTGGAGACCAGGCCCATCACCGAACTGGTCTGGATAATGCGCCCTTCGCCGTGCGGCAGCATCGCCGGCAACAACAGCTGAGTCAGCTGGTGGGTGCCGAACAGGTTGGTGGCGAACTGCCGTTCCAGCTGGCTGCGCGAAATGCGGCTGAGCGGGCCGTAAACGCCGAAGCCGCCGTTGTTGAACAGGCCGTACAGGCGGCCGCCGGTCAGCGCGATCACTTCGGCGGCGGCGCGCTCGACGCTGGCGCTGTCGTCCAGATCCAGCTCGATGCCTTCCAGCCCGAGCTGGCGCATGTTTTCCACGTCCTGCGGCTTGCGACAGGCGGCCAGCACCCGGTAGCCGCGGTTGCGCAGATCCTGCGCCGCAATCAGTCCAATCCCGCTGGAGCAGCCGGTTATCAATACTGCTTTTTGCATAACTTTACCTAGTGTACGACCCTAATTTAGTTAGACTCATGTTTTACTAGCGGTTCCAGGCGCTCCGCCATCCAGGTGGCGATAAACGGCTGGGCGTCCCCATTGGGGTGCAATCCGTCATCCTGCATCCATTCCGGCTTCACCACCACCTGTTCCATATAGAACGGCAGCAGCGGAATGTTGAACTGCTTGGCCAGCGCCGGGTAGACGGCGCTGAACGCCTCGGTATAGCGGCGGCCGTAGTTTGGCGGGATGCGGATCTGCATCAGCAGCGGCTGTGCGCCGGCCTGCTGCACCTGTGTGATGATCTGGCCGAGATCGCGTTGTACGTCCTGCGCCGGGAAACCGCGCAGGCCGTCGTTGGCGCCCAGCTCGATCAGCACCCAGCGCGGCTGATGCTGTTTCAGCAGCGCGGGCAGACGCGCCAGCCCCTGCGCGGCGGTGTCGCCGCTGATGCTGGCGTTGACCAGCTGCGGTGCGCCCGGTTTTTTCTGCCACCGTTCGGCCAACAGTGTCGGCCAGGCCCGCTCGATCGGCAGGCGGTAACCGGCGCTTAAACTGTCGCCCAAAATCAACAAGGTATCGGCGGCGGCAGCGCGTAAACTGAATAATCCCAACAGCAAAAGGAAGGGAAGATGCCAGCGGAAAACGTTCTTGAAGTTCATCATCTTAGTAAACACGTTGGTCAGGGTGAGCATCAGCTCACCATCCTTACCGGAGTCGAGCTGCTTGTCAAACCCGCGCAGACGATCGCCCTGATCGGCGAATCCGGATCGGGGAAATCGACCCTGCTGGGCATTTTGGCCGGGCTGGATGACGGCAGCGAGGGCGAGGTGCGCCTGCTTGGCGAGTCGCTGACCGCGTTGGACGAAGAAGGCCGTGCCGCGCTGCGCGCCAGGAACGTCGGCTTCGTGTTTCAGTCGTTCATGCTGGTGCCGACGCTGAACGCGCTGGAAAACGTGCAGCTGCCGGCGCTGCTGCGCGGCGAGAGCGACAGGCAAAGCCGCGAGCAGGCGGTGCAACTGCTGGAGCAACTGGGGCTGGGCAAACGGCTCGATCACCTGCCGGCGCAGCTGTCCGGCGGCGAGCAGCAGCGCGTGGCGCTGGCGCGCGCCTTCAGCGGCCGGCCGCGGGTGCTGTTCGCCGATGAACCGACCGGCAACCTCGATCGCCAGACCGGCGATCGCATCGCCGATCTGTTGTTTTCCCTCAACCGCGATTTTGACACCACCCTGATCCTGGTGACCCATGACGAAACCCTGGCGGCGCGCTGCCAGCGGCGGCTGCGGCTGCGCGAAGGCAAGCTGTGGGAGGAAGCATGATCTGGCGCTGGTTCTGGCGCGAATGGCGCTCGCCGTCGCTGCTGATCGTTTGGCTGGCGCTGACGCTCTCCGTGGCCTGCGTGCTGGCGCTGGGCAGCATCAGCGATCGCATGGACAAAGGGCTCAGCCAGCAGAGCCGCGACTTTATCGCCGGCGATCGGGTGCTGCGCAGCGCGCATCCGGTGCCGGAAGGCTGGCTGCTGGACGCGCAGCAGCAGGGGCTGAAGCTGAGCCGTCAGCTGTCGTTCACCACCATGACCTATGCCGGCGATCGGCCGCAGCTGGCGGACGTGAAAGCCACCGATCTGGCCTATCCGCTGTACGGCAAACTGGAAACTCGCCCGGCCAACATCAAGCCCGAACCGGGCAGCGTGCTGGTGGCGCCGCGTCTGCTGGCGCTGCTGAACGTGAAAGTGGGCGATTCGCTCGAGGTGGGCGACACCACGCTGCGCATCGCCGGCGAAATCATTCAGGAGCCGGACGCCGGCTTCAACCCGTTCCAGACCGCGCCGCGCATCATGATCAACCTGGCGGACGTCGATAAGACCGGCGCGGTGCAGCCGGGCAGTCGCCTGACCTACCGCTACATGTTCGCCGGCGCCGGGCCGGATATTCAGCGTTACGAAGAACGGCTGACGCCGCAGTTGACGCCGGATCAGCGCTGGTTCGGGCTGCAGGAGTCCGGCAGTGCGCTCGGCAAGTCGCTGCAGCGATCCCAACAGTTCCTGCTGCTGTCGGCCCTGCTGACGCTGCTGTTGTCGATCGCCGCCGTGGCGGTGGCGATGAGCCACTATTGCCGCAGCCGCTACGATCTGATCGCGGTGCTGAAAACCCTCGGCGCCGGGCGCGGCGCACTGCGTAAGCTGATCGTCGGCCAGTGGCTGGCGGTGATGGCGCTGGCGGCGGTGTGCGGCGGGGCGATCGGGCTGGCGTTTGAAGCGCTGTTGATCCGCCTGCTGAAACCGGTGTTACCGGCCGCATTGCCCGCTGCCGGCGCCTGGCCGTGGCTGTGGGCGCTCGGCGCGCTGGTGCTGATTTCACTGCTGGTCGGGCTGCGGCCGTACCGTCAGCTGCTGGCTACCCAACCGCTGCGGGTGCTGCGCCGCGATGTGGTGGCCAACGTCTGGCCGCTGCGCTACTTCCTGCCGGTGACGGCGGTGGTCGTGGTGGCGCTGCTGGTGACGCTGATGGGGGCCAGCACGCTGCTGTGGGCGATCCTGGCCGGTATGGCGGTGCTGGCACTGCTGCTGGGCGGCATCGGCTGGGGCAGCCTGCTGTTGCTGCGCCGCATCACGCTCAAGAGCCTGGCACTGCGGCTGGCGGTTAACCGCCTGCTGCATCAGCCGTGGGTGACCATCAGCCAGCTGGCGGCATTTTCGCTGTCGTTCATGCTGTTGGCGCTGCTGTTGGTGCTGCGCGGCGATCTGCTCGAACGCTGGCAGCAACAGCTGCCGCCGGACAGCCCGAACTATTTCCTGCTCAACATGACCGAGGCGCAGGTGCCGCAGGTGAAAATCTTCCTGCAGCAGCACCAGATCAAGCCGGAAACCTATTATCCGATCGTACGGGTGCGCCTGACCGAGATAAACCAGCAGGTGGCGACCGAGCGGGTGCATGAAGACGATCCGGGCGGCGAGGCGGTGAACCGTGAGCTGAACCTGACCTGGTTGGCCGATCTGCCGGATCACAATCCGCTGGTGGCGGGCAGCTGGCCGCCGAAAAGCGGCGAAGTCTCGATGGATGAAGGCATTGCCGGGCGGCTGAAGATCAAACTGGGCGACACGCTGACCTTCAGCGGCGATACCCAGGCGTTCAGCGCCAGGGTCACCAGCCTGCGTCAGGTGGATTGGGAAAGCCTGAAGCCGAACTTTTACTTTATCTTCCCGCCGGGTGCGCTGGACGGCCAGCCGCAGACCTGGCTCACCAGCTTCCGCTACGACGGCGACGGCCAGATGCT
This sequence comes from Serratia nevei, assembly GCF_024160145.1. Taxonomy (GTDB): domain Bacteria; phylum Pseudomonadota; class Gammaproteobacteria; order Enterobacterales; family Enterobacteriaceae; genus Serratia; species Serratia nevei_A. Next base: position 49,615 of record NZ_JAMYWQ010000013.1, on the reverse strand, counting down.
GACCCAGCTCAACCGCCAGTTCCCGACGCTCAGCCTGCTGGACATCGGCGCGATCCTGAAACAGGTTGGCGGCGTGCTGCAGCAGGTCAGCCGCGCGCTGGAGGTGATGGTGGTGCTGGTGGTGCTGTGCGGCGGCTTACTGCTGCTGGCGCAGGTGCAGGTCGGCATGCGTCAGCGCCGCCAGGAGCTGGTGGTGTACCGCACGCTGGGGGCCGGCAAACGGCTGCTGCGCCGCACGCTGTGGTGCGAGTTCGCCCTGCTGGGGCTGGTGGCGGGCATCGCGGCGGCGGTGGGCGCCGAGGCGGCGCTGTGGCTGCTGCAGAGCCGGGTGTTCGACTTCCCGTGGACGCCGACGCCGGTGTTGTGGTGGGCGTTGCCGCTGGCCAGCGCGCTGCTGCTGTCGCTGTGCGGCGGCTGGCTGGGCGTGCGCCTGCTGCGCGGCCGGGCGCTGTTCCGCAGTTATGAGGGGTGATATTGACTTAGCGGGATGAAAAAAGGGGTTAGCCTTAGGCTAGCCCCTGTTACTTTCGGCGGCGGCGCTTTAGGCCAGCTTCTGCTGTGCCCAGGCCAGCCCGCTTTGGTATTCGCCCGGCAGCAGCGGCGCCAGCGCCTGCAGCGCCTGGCGCAGATCGGCGGCGCTCGGGTCGTTCAGATTGAGGTGGCCGACCTTGCGGCCCGGGCGCACTTCTTTCTCATACCAGTGCAGATGCACCAGCGGCAGCGACAGCCACTGTTCGTTGACGGCGGTGCCGATCAGGTTGACCATCACCGACGGCGTGCTCACCACCGGCTGCGGCAGCGGCAGGCCGAGAATAGCGCGCAGGTGTAGCTCGAACTGGCTGATGGAGGCGCCGTTTTGCGTCCAGTGGCCGCTGTTGTGCACGCGCGGCGCCAGTTCGTTGATCAGCAGCCGATCGCCGACGATAAAGCACTCCATCGCCATCACGCCGACGTAGTTCAGCTCGTTCAGGATCGCGGCCAGCATCTGCTCGGCCTGTTGCTGCAGCGCCGGGTTGGGCTGCGGCAGCGCCACGCTGGTGCGCAGGATGCCGTCTTCATGCAGGTTGTGGGTCAGCGGGTAGAATACCGAACGGCCGTCGTGGCCGCGCGCGCCCACCAGCGACACTTCGCCGGAGAAATTGATGCCTTGCTCGACGATGCACTCGCCATAGGCGTCGGCCGGCAGTTCGGCTTCCTGGCCCGGGCGCAAACGCCATTGGCCGCGGCCGTCATAGCCGCCGACCCGGCGTTTGACGATCGCCAACTCGCCCAGCGAAGCGAATACCTGCGGCCATTCGGCGGCGCTCGCCAGCAGCTGCCACGGCGCGGTCGCCAGGCCGAGCTGGTCGAGCAGCTGTTTTTGCGTCAGGCGATCGGCCAGGCGCGGGAAGATGTCGCGGTTGACGAAGGCGCTGTGGGTCGCCAGCTCGCGCGTTAGCGCGGTTTCCGGCCAGCGTTCGATCTCGGCGGTAATGACGCTGTTCTGATACGGCACCGCCTCGGGTTCGGCATCGATGCCGACGGGGTAGACGGCGATGCCCAGCGGTTCGCCGGCCTGGCGCAGCATGCGCCCCAGCTGGCCGTTGCCCAGTACGCAAACCGGCTTCATGCGTCCTCCCGCGGATCGGGGTGGTTCAAGACGTCTTCGGTCTGCGCCTGACGCCAGTCCGCCAAACGCTGCGCCAGCGCGGCGTCGTGCAGCGCCAGGATCTGCATCGCCAGCAGCCCGGCGTTGGCGGCGCCGGCTTTACCGATCGCCAGCGTGCCCACCGGAATGCCGCGCGGCATCTGTACGATGGAGTAGAGGCTGTCTACGCCGCTCAGCGCGGCGCTTTGTACCGGTACACCCAGCACCGGCACCAGGGTTTTCGCCGCCAGCATGCCCGGCAGGTGCGCCGCACCGCCGGCGCCGGCGATGATCACGTCAAAGCCGTTGGCGGTAGCCTGCTCGGCGAAGCTGAACAGCTTGTCCGGCGTGCGGTGGGCGGAAACGACTTCGACATGGAAGGGGACATCGAGCTGGGTCAGGACTTCGGCGGCGAACTGCATGGTGGCCCAGTCACTTTTCGATCCCATTACAATTGCGATTTTCGCCCCGGTAGTGGCGGCTGAAGCGGCGTTGGCTCCCATGGGTGTAAGGCTCCTGTGATTTGTCTGGCGTCGGCTGAGGGCCGAATGAGGGCGTAGAGCATACCATGAGCGCACGACGAGGAAAACGGTTGCGTCGCCGGTTTTCACCGCCGAAAGCGCGAATTTTCACTCGCGCGCCGGTCCGGAACTCAGAATGGGAATTGGATCAGCTCGACGGCGTCGGCGCTGACTTTGATCATCGATCCTTCGACGTGCCAGGCGCCCAGCACCGCGCGATGGGCTTCGCCGTTGCTCAACGCCAGCCGGTGCACCGCCGGGCGATGAGTATGGCCGTGGATCATCCAGTGCACGTCGTGGCGCAGCATCGTCTGTTCGACTGCCTGCGGGTTGACGTCCATGATGGCTTCCGACTTGTACTGGTTGGATTGCTGGCTGCGGGCGCGCATGTTGGCGGCAATCTTCAATCGCCAGCGCAGCGGCAGCGCCAGGAACAACTTCTGAATCAGCGGGTTGTGCACTTTACGGCGGAATTGCTGATAGGCTTGATCGTCGGTGCACAGGGTGTCGCCGTGCAGGATCAGGATCCTGCGGCCGTACAGCTCCAGCACTTTTTCTTCCGGCAGCAGCTGCATGCCGCTGGCGCGGGCGAAGCGCTTGCCGAGCAGAAAATCGCGGTTGCCGTGGATGAAGTAGCAGGGCACGCCGGCCTGTTGCAGCGCCTTCAGCGCCGCGGCGATCTCCGCGTGCAGCGGCTCGGGATCGTCGTCGCCGATCCAGGCTTCAAACAGGTCGCCGAGGATGTACAGCGCGTCGGCGTGAACCGCTTCGCGCCGTAAAAAACGCAGAAAACCGGCAGTGATTGCCGGTTCCTGTGCGCACAAGTGCAGATCTGCGATGAACAGCGTACTCATGCAGCCGCGATTACTCGCTGACGGTCACGCTGTTGATCACCACGTCTTCTACCGGTACGTCCTGGTGCATGCCGCTGCGGCCGGTTTTCACGCCTTTGATCGTGTTGACCACGTCCATGCCTTCAACCACTTCCGCAAACACGCAGTAGCCCCAGCCCTGCACGTTTTCGCTGCGGAAGTTCAGGAAGTCGTTGTCAGCCACGTTGATGAAGAACTGTGCGGTGGCGGAGTGCGGATCGTTGGTGCGCGCCATTGCCAGGGTGCCGATGGTGTTTTTCAGACCGTTGTTGGCTTCGTTCTTGATGGTCGCGTTGGTTGCTTTCTGGTTCATGCCCGGCTCGAAACCGCCGCCCTGGATCATGAAGCCGTTGATCACACGGTGGAAGATGGTGTTGTCGTAGAAACCGGCGCGGCAGTAGTTCAGGAAGTTTTCAACGGTAACCGGCGCTTTGTCAGCAAAGGTCTTGATAACGATATCGCCGTGATTGGTGTGGAAAGTAACCATAGTTTTAATCCTAACAAGGTGAAGTGAGACGTCACGTAAAGCGAGTGAACATTCAGACCGCCCTTATAACATATCCGCCTGAGCGAGTCAGCAGCGGCTCAACCGCGCACTGTCTGTGGTAATTGCATTTATGTTATATTATAACAACTGCACCGACCGCCGAATTTCGCGCATTTTATTCGCGTGAAGTCAGCAAAGCATGGCCTTAACCTTGCAATAGATCAGGCTTCAGGTTTCAATACGCTACCGGGCGGAAAACCTGAAGCCCGGTTATCTTTTTTGTTATCACGCACACCACGGAATCTCCCGATGCTAAAGATTTTTAATACCCTGAGTCGTCAAAAAGAGGAATTCAAACCCATTCATGCCGGGAAAGTGGGCATGTACGTGTGCGGGGTAACCATCTATGACCTGTGTCACATCGGCCACGGTCGTACCTTTGTCGCTTTCGACGTGGTGGCGCGTTACCTGCGCTACCTCGGCTATTCGCTGAACTACGTGCGCAACGTCACTGACGTGGACGACAAAATCATCCGCCGCGCGGCGGAAAATCATGAAACCTGCGACCAGCTGACCGCACGCATGCTGGCGGAAATGCACGCCGACTTCGACGCGCTGCTGATCGATCGCCCGGACAGTGAACCGCGCGCGACCCAGCATATCGCCGAGATCATCGAGATCACCCAGCGCCTGATCGATCGCGATCATGCCTACGTGGCCAGCAACGGCGACGTGATGTTCTCCATCGACAGCGATCCGCAATACGGGCTGCTGTCGCGCCAGGATCTGGATCAGCTGCAGGCCGGCGCGCGCGTTGAGATCGACGACGTGAAGCGCAATCCGATGGACTTCGTGCTGTGGAAGATGTCCAAACCGGGCGAGCCGAGCTGGCAGTCGCCGTGGGGGCCTGGCCGTCCGGGCTGGCACATCGAATGCTCCGCCATGAACTGCAAACAGCTGGGCACCCACTTCGATATCCACGGCGGCGGTTCCGATCTGATGTTCCCGCACCACGAGAACGAGATCGCACAGTCGAGCTGCGCTCACGACGGCCCGTACGTCAATTACTGGATGCACTCCGGCATGGTGATGATCGACAAAGAGAAGATGTCCAAATCGCTGGATAACTTCTTCACCATCCGCGACGTGCTCGGCCATTACGATGCGGAGACGGTGCGTTACTTCCTGATGTCCGGCCACTATCGCAGCCAGCTGAACTACAGCGAGGAGAACCTCAAGCAGGCGCGCACCGCGCTGGAGCGCCTCTATACCGCGCTGCGCGGCACCGATGCCGACGCCGCACCGGCCGGCGGCGAAGCGTTCGAAGCCCGCTTCCGCGAAGCGATGGACGACGACTTCAACACCCCGGAAGCCTACTCGACGCTGTTCGATCTGGCGCGCGAGGTTAACCGCCTCAAGGGTGAAGACATGGCGGCGGCCAACGGCATGGCGGCGGAGCTGCGCAAGCTGGCGAACGTGCTCGGCCTGCTGCAGCAGGAGCCGGAGCAGTTCCTGCAAGGGGGTGCTCAGGTTGACGACGGCGAAGTGGCGGAGATCGAAGCGCTGATCAAACAGCGTAACGAAGCGCGTGCCGCCAAGGACTGGGCGCTGGCGGATGCCGCTCGCGATCGGTTGAACGAGATGAACATCGTGCTGGAAGACGGCCCGCAGGGCACCACCTGGCGCCGTAAGTAATCCGGCCGCAGGGAAAAACAAAAAAGGCGCTGAATTCAGCGCCTTTTTCTATGGCTGCGGGTTAGGGTTTAACCGTGACCTTGCCGCCGTTGAATTCCACCACCTGATCGGCGACGATCTTGCAGCGCTTGCGGGTTTCGACTTTGCCGTCGACTTTCACCCGCCCTTCGGCGATGACTTCTTTGGCGGCGCCGCCGCTTTCACACCAGCCCTGGAACTTCAGCAGATCGCACAGTTCGACGTGGGGATGATTGTCCAGATTGAAAATTTCCATACTGCCTTACTTATTTAGGTTGAACGTCGTGATATTCCTCGCAGGCCTGCAAGGTATTTTGGATCAGTGTAGCAACGGTCATCGGGCCGACGCCACCCGGCACTGGGGTGATGTAGGCGGCGCGCTCGCTGGCGGCGTCGAAATCGACGTCGCCCACCACTTTACCGCTTTCCAGACGGTTGATGCCGACGTCCACCACGATGGCGCCCGGTTTGATCCAGTCGCCCGGAATGAAGCCCGGCTTACCGACCGCCACCACCAGCAGATCGGCGTTCTCGACGTGATGACGCAGATTCTTGGTGAAGCGGTGGGTGACGGTGGTGGTGCAGCCGGCCAGCAGCAGCTCCATGCTCATCGGGCGGCCGACGATGTTGGAAGCGCCGACCACCACGGCGTTCAGGCCGTAGGTATCGATGTTATAACGCTCCAGCAGGGTGACGATGCCGCGCGGCGTGCACGGGCGCAGCTTAGGCGCGCGCTGGCACAGGCGGCCGACGTTGTACGGGTGGAAGCCGTCGACGTCTTTGTCCGGGTGAATGCGTTCCAGCACCTTGACGTTATCGATGCCGGCCGGCAGCGGCAGCTGCACCAGAATGCCGTCGATTTCCTCATCGGCGTTCAGCTGGTCGATCAACGCCAGCAGCTCGGCTTCACTGGTGGCAGCGGGCAGGTCGTAGGAGCGGGAAAGGAAGCCGACTTCATCGCAGGCGCGGCGCTTGCTGGCGACGTAAATTTGCGAAGCCGGATTCTCGCCGACCAGCACAACCGCCAGCCCTGGGGCGCGTTTGCCGGCCGCCAGACGTTGTTTCACTTGCTCAGCCACTTCGTTTCTAACCTGCTGCGCAATCGTTTTACCATCAATAATCTTTGCTGACATCAGTGTGGAAATCCATCAATTAAGAAAAGCGGGGATGCCGCTATTCTGGCAGAAGCTGAGCGCGCTGTCAGGCGCAGAATCACCCTCGCGGCCGTTGCCGACGCCGATTTACGCTTTTTTTATGCCGGCCTCAGGATCCTCTACGTCATTTTTACCTGTATTTGGATACGCTGGGGCCGTTCACAGGGCGAAAGAGGGCAGGATCATGAGAGCGATAACCCGGCTTTACCCGTTGCATCATCAGCCTGACGAGCAACCGGCGGAGCCTAAACATGTGGGGGAAACGGTGTTCGACTCTTCACTGCATCCGGCGGACAGCGCGCAACTGATCGCGCTGCATCAGCTCGGCAAGCATGAGGCGGCGCCGTCGTGGCGGGCATGCCTGAATGCGCTGTGGCGGAAGTTATGCGTATGAAGGGCTGCGCCTGGGCAGGCTGCACGCTGTTGCTGGTTTGGGCATCGGGGAGCCAGGCTTCTTTAAACAGCGCCCGCCCCGACGCCACTCTGGGGGAAAGGGTGGCGGTGACCTGCAACGCGCGGGTGGTCGAGCACGCCGATTGGGGCGATATCGCCGCGGTGGTGCAGTCCGCCCGCCTTTGCCTGCGGCGGGACGTTGGGCGGCAAGGGGCGGAGCGCACGCCGATTTACGTCGGCGTCGGCCTGGTTCAGCATGGCGGCGCCCGGTTGACGGGAACCCTCGCCGCGCGGGCGCTGGCGGAAAAAACGCCATAAAGCACGGCCGCCGCCGTAACGTCATGAAAAGGCATTGACTCGCTAACCTCTGACCGTATAATCCCAACCCGCAGCCGCAGGTTGCCGCATCTCAATGCGCCCTTAGCTCAGTTGGATAGAGCAACGGCCTTCTAAGCCGTAGGTCATAGGTTCGAATCCTATAGGGCGTGCCATTAAGTATCAATGAGTTACGCTCATTCTCCCACTGCAAGATTTTCCAAAAGTGCCAGATTAGTGACATTGGCTGCCAAGACTTCGTCAATTTTTCTCGCATGTTCGGTTAGATGGGTTGGGGATAGGTGAGCATAGCGCTGAACCATTTCTATGCTCTCCCAGCCGCCCATTTCTTGCAGTGCCGAAAGTGGCACGTCTGCCTGAACCAACCAGCTCGCCCACGTATGCCGCAGATCGTGAAAGCGGAAATCAGTTATTCCCGCTCTCCGTTTCCCTGTGTTCCATGCTGAGTTATCATCAACCCGCATTTTCCTAACTGCCGGGGTCACTCCGCCGCCTGGTCGCTTCCGTGCTGTCGTATGCACAAAGACGTATCGTGAGTGTTTGCCGATCTGATCGCATAATGTCCGGCATGCGGTATGGGCTCGACCCAATCACTTCCTATGCCGATCTGGCTTACCTGGGCGTTAACAGGAACGGCGTTGTTCCTGAGGTACATATATCACTGGCACGGGTATGTGACATACGTAAAGCCCAATTGTGATATTTACTTTTTTGATGAAAGTAATAAGTATCATTTAATTGAATAATAAAGAGAGTGAAGGCTCAGGCACATGGTCAATTTTTCATAGACATCAGTGATGCCCGACCTCTCATTTTTGATAAAAATAAAAAATCAGATATTTCGCGCAATTGGTGATTTTTTGTGCACTTATTGTCCCCTTATCAAATTGATCATTTTCTGCGCGCCCTTATTCCATGCGTATTGCGGTGTTATTCTGAGAAAGTTCTGATAAATCAATCTGATGATCTTATTTTGTTAAACTCATTAATTTGTATTATTTTGTTACATTTAAGGTGTTCCAATCGCAATCCTAATGTTTCTACACTCCGTCTATAGGTATTTATCCGAATTCCTTGATTTCAGATAAACGCTTAAAACACGCGTCATGCTAGCTGGTGAATGGATTGTGCCCGCTTTTGTCCCCGAATGTTGACTTGCGTTGGATAGCGTGAGCGGGGGCAGCTGTTCTGGCAATATCAGTATTCTTTCTTTATTTATTTCTCACTGGCATTGACCATTTCTATTATTCCATAGAACAGGGACAGCCATGTCTAATTCCTATCAGTCTGAGATCCCCAAAGCTCGCGTCAATATCAAACTCGATCTGCACACCGGCGGTGCCCAGAAGAAGGTCGAACTGCCCCTTAAACTGATGGTCGTGGGGGATTACAGCAACGGTGCCGAGCAGCGTCCTGTGTCCGAGCGTGAAAAGGTCAATGTCAACAAAAACAATTTTGACAGCGTGTTGGCAGAATTCTCTCCTAACGTAAACCTGGCCGTTGAAAATACGTTGGCCGGTGACGGCAGTGAAGAAAATGTCAGCCTGACCTTCCGTGAGATGAGTGACTTCACGCCGGAGCAGGTTGCCCGGCAAATTCCGCAGCTTAAAGCCATGCTGGCCATGCGTAATCTCCTGCGTGACCTCAAAGCCAACCTGCTCGACAACCAGGCCTTCCGCAAAGAGCTGGAAAAAATCCTGCTCGACCCGATGCTCAGCGCTGAACTGCGCAGTGAGCTGTCTGCGCTGGCGCCGAAGCAGCCATAACGGTCGCGATATTTAACGGATTAATGAAGGAAATGCTGATGTCTGTAAAAAATGAGAATGTCGTGGGTGGCGAAAGCATCGTGTTGGAACAGCCGCAAGCCGGGGGCGTATATACCTCTCTGTTTGAAAAAATTAACCTGAGCCCAGTGTCCGAGCTGAGTGCGCTGGATATCTGGCAGGATGCGCAGGCGATGTCGGATGCAACGGCGGATGAGCGGTTAACGGCCGGGATGCAGGTGTTTCTGGAGTGTCTGACCAAAGCAGGTTCGAAAGTCGAAAAGCTCGACAAAACCCTGATTGACCATCATATCGCGGAGTTGGATCACCAGATTAGTCGCCAGTTGGATGCGGTGATGCACCATGAGAACTTTCAGGCGGTAGAAAGTCTGTGGCGTGGCCTGAAGTCTTTAGTTGATAAAACTGATTTTCGTCAGAACGTTAAAATCGAACTGCTTGACCTGTCAAAAGAGGACTTGCGTCAGGACTTTGAAGACGCGCCGGAGATTATTCAGAGCGGATTATACCAGCACACCTATACCGCAGAATACGATTCTCCGGGCGGTGAGCCGATTGCTGCGCTGATTTCCGCTTACGAGTTTGATGCTTCCGCTCAGGATGTAGCGCTGCTGCGCAACATCTCAAAAGTGTCTGCCGCAGCGCATATGCCCTTTATCGGCTCGGCAGGGCCGGCATTCTTCCTCAAGGACTCGATGGAAGATGTCGCTGCGATTAAAGATATCGGCAATTACTTTGACCGTGCCGAGTACATCAAGTGGAAATCTTTCCGTGAGACCGATGACGCCCGTTATATCGGTCTGGTGATGCCGCGTGTGCTGGGGCGTCTGCCGTATGGCCCGGACACCGTGCCGGTGCGCAGCTTCAATTACGTCGAAGAAGTGAAAGGCCCTGATCACGATAAATACCTGTGGACCAATGCGTCGTTTTCCTTTGCGGCCAACATGGTGCGCAGCTTTATCAATAACGGTTGGTGCGTACAAATCCGTGGCCCGCAGGCGGGTGGGGCAGTCAAAGACTTGCCTATCCATCTGTATGACCTCGGTACCGGTAGCCAGGTGAAGATCCCGTCTGAAGTGATGATCCCGGAAACCCGCGAATTTGAATTCGCTAACCTGGGGTTCATTCCACTTAGCTATTACAAAAACCGCGACTATGCGTGCTTCTTCAGCGCCAACTCCGCGCAGAAGCCGGCACTGTACGATACCGCCGATGCGACAGCCAACAGCCGTATCAACTCTCGCCTGCCGTATATCTTCCTGTTGTCACGCATCGCGCACTACCTGAAGCTTATCCAGCGCGAAAACATCGGCACCACCAAAGACAGGCGTCTGCTGGAGCTGGAGTTGAACACCTGGATCCGTAGTCTGGTGACCGAAATGACCGATCCGGGCGACGAGTTGCAGGCTTCTCACCCGCTGCGCGACGCGAAAGTGGTGGTGGAGGACATCGAAGATAATCCGGGCTTCTTCCGCGTGAAGCTGTATGCAGTGCCGCACTTCCAGGTAGAAGGCATGGACGTCAACCTGTCACTGGTTTCTCAGATGCCGAAGGCGAAATCGTAAAGTAAGGCAGGAAGCCGATGAAAACGGAACAGCCGTTATGGGGCAGGGGCGTTATGGTCTCTCCCCAGCACTTCCAGCAACAGGTCGCGTATGCGGCCTGGTCTGCCGAAGGTATCGCCCGGATGGGGTTATCACAGCCATGGGGCGTGATAAAGGTCGCTTTCGAACTGGAAACTCTGAAGCTGGGCCGTCTGCAGGCCCGCCATCTGCACGTTCGTTTTCAGGACGGGACGCTTATCGACACGGATAATGCCGACGAGCTGCCACCGGTGCTGGCGCTTGAGGGTGAATCGCACGACGTGGTAGTGGTACTGGCGCTGCCGCTATTGCGGGCGAATGGCGGCAACTGCCTTAAACCCGATGAGGTGGCAGAGCGCCCTGTGCGTTATCGCCAGCGCTGGCGAGATGTGCGCAATACCTTTGGTGACGACACCCGTCAGATTGCGGTGATGCAGCCCGAGCTGACGCTGCGTTTCGCTCATCAGAACAACAGCGATTACCTGGCCTGCCCGATCGCCCGTCTGCAGCAGGATTCGCAGGGGGTGTGGCAACTCGATGAGACGTTTCTTCCCCCACTCCTGGCCATCCAGGGCAGTGGCTGGCTGGTTATTCAGCTTGAGCAACTGATGATCCAGTTGCGTGCCCGGCTGGGCCGCCTGATGGCGATGCGCCGTGAAAGCAATGAGCGCATGGCTGATTTCGCCGTGGCCGACGTGTCCTTGTTCTGGCTGCTCAATGCCCTGAACAGCGCCGAGCCCGTGCTGGGGCAGTTTCAGCGCCACCCGCAAGGCCCGCCTGAGTGTCTGTATCCGGAGTTGGCAAGGCTTGCGGGCAGTCTGCTGACCTTCTCGCTGGAACACCAGGTGAGTGCTATCCCTGTCTGGCAGCATGAGCAACTGAATAACGTCTTCCCGCCACTCTTTGACCTGCTGGGCGACCTGCTGGAAGCCAGCCTGCCGTCGCGGGTGGTAGCGATTGAGCTTGAGCATGATGCCAGGCTTCACTTCTGGCAGGCCCGTCTGCATGACCCGCGTCTGCGCGAAGGGGCGGATTACTACCTCTCCGTACGATCACCGATGCCTGTGGCACAGCTGCAGGAACAGTTCCCGCGCCAGTGCAAGATCGGCAGTCCCGATCATGTCAGGAGTATCGTCAATTCTTCACGGGTGGGTGTGCCGCTGACGCCGCTGCGTCATGTGCCGGCCGCCATTCCACTGCGTCTGGAAAACCAGTATTTCAGCCTCGATGTTTCCCATCCACTGGCTGCCGACATGCTCCAGAGCGGCACCTGTATGTTTTATGTTCCTGGGATGCTCGGCGAGCCTGAACTTGAACTCTTTGCGGTACTGAGAACATGAGTGAGCGTAAACGCGGCACCTCCGCGTCCATTGATATCGATGCCTTGCTGCAGGACACCTGGCTACAGGTGATCAGCTTGCGCCACGGTCCGCAGTTCCAGGACGGTGAAGGGCGGAACCTGTGGGAGCACTGTATCGCCGATGTGGAGCGCGTGCAGCGTGAACTGAAAGCGAGCGAGCTCGATGAGGTCAGTTGTCTGCACATCATGACTGCGCAGTGTGCCCTGCTTGATGAGGCGGTTAAAGGCCGGGGCGTGGAGGATGATGCCTGTCTACAGTGGTATGACATTCCGCTGCAGGGGCACTTCCTCGGCACCATGGATGCCGGAGATACGTTGTGCGATCGGATGCGTGATGTGCTCCGTGAACCGGCACCTGACCATGCTGTTGTGACCTGCTTTCAGCGGGTCATGATGCTGGGGTTCCTCGGCAGTTTCCGCTCGCTGAACGATCCGGAGCGCCAGAAACTTGTCAACGCGCTCAATGAACATGTCACGCCGTTCAGCTATCCGCAGACTCCCCCGGTCCTGGCGGAAAGCCGCACCGGGCGTGGAATGGGAGGCTGGCTGGCGTCATGGCCCGTGCGTATCGGCCTGAGCGTGATGGTAGTCGCCGCGCTCTGGTGGGGACTGGCTCTCTGGTTGGATCAAACGCTGCTGACCCTGCTACCGGGAGCCGTGAAATGAGTCCTGCACAACAGCGCGGACTGGCATTGTGGGCCGCTCTGCTGAGCGCCGTGGTGTGCCTGGGGTTTCTGCCGTTCTCCCGGCTGGTCTCTGTGTTTATCCTGCTGGCAACCCTGGGGGCCATTCTGGCGTGCTGGATTGTGGCCAGCCGCCGTGCAGAGCATGAATCGGCGTTGTGCCCCGACGATCTGCCTGATGCGACTTACCGCCAGCCGGTGGTCCTGGTCTGCGGCGATCTGCCACAGGCCTGGCCGGAGCACTCTCAGGTACTGACCGTCACCCAGGGGTGCTGGATCCGGGTGGAAGACTATCAGGACCTGGAGCAGGTGGCGCGTCAGCTGTTATGGCTTCGTCCGGACTGGGGGCGGCAGCTGTCGGTAATGGTCAGCGTTTGTCCTCAGAAGCACGCAGACCGTGAAGCACTGACCAGTCGCCTGCTGGCCCTGCGCTGGCAAATCAGCCAGGTGCGTAAGGAGAGTGGTCATTCCGTGCCACTGGTTCTGAACGGTCAGGCAGGCAGCGCCATGATGAACGACCTGCTCTGGCAGGCGGCAATACCTGGCGAAGGGGGCAGCGTCAGGCGCGGATCGTCGGCGCCCTGCTCGATTGCCAGCTGGGTCACCATCGGCGGGGCGATGGCGATGCAGCAACAGGTGCTAATGAACAGCCTGATGAGCTGGTTCCACCATCACGTCAAAGCGGTCTTCATGGATGAAAATCCGGATATCCCGGCCATTGCCCCGACTGCCGTGCTGTGGGGAATTGGGCCCATTCTGTCCGGCAGCCTGGCCTCATCCCTCTGGACAGCCTCATTATCCCGCCACACCGCGATGCAACACGTCGCCGGATGGCAGCCCGTTGGCACTGACAGCACGGTGATGTCACTGTTCCCTGACTTTGTTCTGCCGCTGCTGCCGGCAGGGCGAGGCCTGACGCCACGTGGGCGAGCCTTCCGTTGTGCGCTCGGGATCTTCACGCTGGCGGCCATTGCAGCGCTGCTCAGCAGTGGCTGGAACAATCGCCAGCTGTTGCAGCGTATGAGTTTTGATATTGCCCGCTATGACCGTATCCCGATGCATGATTTCGGAGCAAAAGCCGATGCCGTTGCCGTCCTGCGTGACGATGCGGCGCAGCTGGATGAGCACGCGCGCAATGGCGTATCGGTTCGGATGGGCCTGGGGTTGTATCAGGGGGAGCATTTGAGGATGCCGGTGCTGGATGCGATCCGCTCGTATGTGCCCCCACCACTGCCGCCTGAACCGCAGCCAGAACTCAAGCCGGCACCGAGAATTGTGCGCCTCGACAGCCTGTCGCTGTTCGATTCCGGCAAGTCCGTGCTGAAAGCGGGTTCCACCAAAATGCTGGTGAGTTCACTGGTCGGCATCAAAGCGAAGCCGGGTTGGCTGATTGTCGTCGCCGGCCACACGGATAACACCGGCAATGCACAACTAAACCAGACGCTGTCGCTCGAGCGTGCCGCTGCGGTGCGCAACTGGATGCGCGACACCGGCGACGTGCCGGAAAGCTGTTTTGCGGTGCAGGGCTATGGCGAAAGCCGCCCTGTCGCAACCAACGACACCCCGGAGGGCCGTGCGCTCAACCGCCGTGTCGAAATCAGTCTGGTACCGCAGGCCAATGCCTGCCAGATACCCGGCAAACACCCGGCGCCCTCTCAGGATGATGGCGCATTACAACACAATGGAGAGTAACCCCATGGCAATTCCTGTTTATCTTTGGCTGAAGGACGACGGCGGCGCGGACATCAAAGGGTCTGTGGACGTTCAGGATCGTGAAGGCAGCATCGAAGTTGTCGCTCAGGAGCATAACCTGTACATCCCGACCGATAACAACACCGGCAAGCTGACCGGCACCCGTATCCACACCCCGTTTCTGTTCACCAAGGAAATCGACTCGTCCAGCCCGTACCTGTACAAGGCGGTGACCACCGGTCAGACCCTCAAGTCTGCGGAATTCAAGTGGTACAAAATCAACGACGCGGGCCAGGAGGTGGAGTACTTCAACACCACACTGGAAAACGTAAAAGTGGTGAAAGTGAATCCGGTGATGCACGACATCAAGGATCCTTCTTTCGAGAAGCATAACCACCTCGAACAGATCGAGCTGCGTTACGAAAAAATCACCTGGACCTACAAAGACGGCAACATCATTCATTCCGATTCCTGGAACGAACGCGCCACTGCCTAAGTCGCCAGCGGGCAGAGCTTCTCTGTCCGCTTTTTTGTTTTTTGCTGAGCGTCCTGCCGTGCGGGCGCTCAGCAAAGAAACCCACAATCTGCCAGCCCGACCGCATGCGCTTTGGTCCCCTTCACCGAAAACAGCGATGGGCGGTAGCGTGTCCAGGAACCGACAAAGAGAGAAAGTCATGGAAAATCCAGCCATCCTGCTGCGACGTCTGAACCCTTACTGTGCCCGTGCGATGGAAGGGGCAGCCTCGCTCTGTCAGACCCGCGCGCATGCGGAAATTTTGCCTGAGCACTGGCTGATGAAACTGCTGGAGCAGGGCGAGGGCGACCTGACGGTGCTGGCGCGCCGTTATGAGTGGGATATGGACAGCATTTGGCAGGCTCTGTTGGGCTGGCTGGATACACTTCCTCGCTCTATTCGCAGCCGCCCGCAGCTTTCAGACAGCATTCAGACGCTGATGCAGGAAGCCTGGCTGATTGCCTCCCTTAGTGGCGAAGAGCACATCCGCAGTGTGCATCTACTGATGGCGTTGGTTGAAAAACAGAACCTGGTGCGCTGCGAGGGTCTGTGGCCACTGCTGACCCTGGGGCAGAGCCAGCTTGAGCGCCTGCGCCCGTTGCTCGATGCACAGTCCGACGAACGACCAGAAGTGCAGCAGGAAGCTGAACTGGCACAGAGCCACGGCGGGGAAGTGGAGTTTGTCGGGCGCCCTGTCGGCGCAGAAGGCGTAAAAGAAGGCGAACTGAACCCGGCGCTGCAGAACGCACTGGATAAATTCACCCTTGACGTCACCGCCAAAGCGAAAGAGGGCAAGATTGACCCGGTGTTCGGTCGCGACACGGAAATCCGCCAGATGGTGGATATTCTTTCCCGCCGCCGCAAGAACAACCCGATCCTGGTCGGCGAACCCGGTGTCGGCAAAACCGCGCTGGTCGAAGGCCTGGCGCTGCGTATTGCCGAGGGCAACGTTCCTGAATCCCTCAAACCGGTCATCCTGCGCACCCTTGACCTTGGTTTGCTGCAGGCTGGTGCGGGCGTGAAGGGGGAATTCGAACAGCGTCTGAAAAACGTCATCGATGCGGTGCAGCAGTCGCCTGTGCCGATTTTGCTGTTTATCGACGAAGCGCACACTATTATCGGTGCGGGCAATCAGGCGGGGGGCGCGGATGCGGCTAACCTGCTGAAACCGGCACTCGCCCGCGGCGAACTGCGCACCATTGCCGCCACCACCTGGAGCGAGTACAAGCAATATTTCGAACGCGATGCCGCGCTGGAACGCCGCTTCCAGATGGTCAAAGTAGACGAGCCTGATGATGACACCGCCTGCCTGATGCTGCGTGGCCTGAAATCCCGCTATGCTGAACACCACAATGTGCACATCACTGACGATGCGGTGCGTGCGGCCGTTACGCTTTCCCGCCGCTATCTGACCGGCCGCCAGCTGCCGGACAAGGCGGTTGACCTGCTGGATACTGCGAGCGCCCGCGTGCGCATGAGCCTCGATACCGTACCGGAAGCGCTGACCCAGTACCGCGCGCGGCTCACCGCGCTGGACATTGAAAAACAGGCGCAGCTGGAAGATATCGCGCTTGGCAACAACCATCACGGTGAACGTCTGGCGGCAATTGAACAGCAGCAAAACGACCTGATTGTCGAACTCGACGAGCTGGAAAGTCAGTACGGTCGCGAACTGAGCCTGACAGAGCAACTGCTGGAAGTGCGCCAGGACATCAGCCGCCAGGCCGACATCACCAATCTGCAAAACCAGCTGTCAGCGCTGCAGGGTAATACGCCGCTGCTGTCACTGGACGTGGACACTCGCACCGTGGCAAACGTGATTGCCGACTGGACCGGCGTGCCGCTCTCCTCGCTGATGAAAGACGAACAGACGGAACTGTTGACCTTGGACGCTGAAATCGGTAAGCGTGTGGTGGGTCAGGACATGTCCCTGAATGCCATTGCCCAGCGCCTGCGCGCGGCGAAGACCGGGCTGACGTCAGAAAATGGCCCGCAGGGCGTGTTCCTGCTGGTGGGCCCGAGCGGCGTCGGCAAAACCGAAACCGCGCTGGCGCTGGCCGATGTGTTGTACGGCGGTGAGAAATCCCTCATCACCATCAACCTGTCCGAATACCAGGAGCCGCATACGGTGTCGCAGCTCAAAGGTTCACCGCCAGGCTATGTTGGCTACGGCCAGGGCGGCATTCTCACCGAAGCGGTGCGCAAGCGTCCGTACAGCGTGGTGCTGCTCGATGAAGTGGAAAAAGCCCACCGGGACGTGATGAATCTGTTCTATCAGGTCTTCGACCGTGGCTTTATGCGCGACGGTGAAGGGCGCGAAATCGACTTCCGCAACACCGTTATCCTGATGACCTCTAACCTCGGTAGTGACCACCTGATGCAACTGCTGGACGAGCAGCCGGAAGCCACCGAAGGCGATCTGCACGAACTGCTGCGCCCGATCCTGCGCGATCACTTCCAGCCCGCGCTGCTGGCCCGTTTCCAGACCGTGATTTATCGTCCGCTGGCAGAAGCGGCAATGCGCACCATCGTAGAGATGAAACTCGGGCAGGTCAGTACGCGTTTGCAGCGTCACTATGGCCTGACCACGCAGATTGATGAGAGCCTGTATGAGGCCCTGACCGTCGCCTGCCTGCTGCCGGACACCGGCGCACGCAACGTCGACAGCCTGCTTAACCAGCAAATCCTGCCGGTGCTGAGTCGGCAACTGCTGGTTCACATGGCCGCCAAACAGAAACCACGGTCGCTACGCCTTAGCTGGAGTGAGGAAGAGGGGATCGGACTGGCGTTTGACCGTACACAAGGAGTGCACGCATGAGCAGTCATCTCCCGATAAGATTCAGCCACAACCATCACCAGTTGTTGGTGAAGGGATGTGAAGCAGAGCTCGATGTGCTGGCGTTTGAAGGCGATGAAGCCCTGAGCACGCCGTTCAGTTACCGTATTGAATTCACCAGCGCTGATCATGCCATCAGCAAAGAAATGATGCTGATGAAAGCGGCTTCCCTGACGCTGCAGGCCCCGGTAGACCAGGGTTACGGCATCAAAATGCAACAGGCCGTGCGCACCCTTCAGGGAGTGGTGAGCGGCTTTGAACGCCTCAATACCTCAAAAGATGAAACCCACTATGCCCTGACGCTCCAGCCACGCCTGGCGCTGCTTGACCGTTCGCACCAGAACGCCATTTATCAGGACATGTCGGTCCCGCAGATCGTGGAAAAAATCCTGCGCGAGCGTCACAACATGCGTGGTCAGGATTTTCTGTTCTCGCTGAGTAAAGAATACCCGCGCCGCGAGCAGGTGATGCAGTACGGCGAGGATGACCTGCACTTTACTACCCGCCTGTTGGGTGAGGTCGGCATTTGGTTTCGTTTTACCACCGATACCCGCCTGAACATCGATGTGGTGGAGTTTTATGACAGCCGGCAGGGGTATGAGACAGGGCTGACGCTGCCGTCGGTGCCGCCATCGGGCCAGCATTCAACAGGCGTGGACGCGGTCTGGGGGATGGCATGCCACCACCATGTGGTACAGAAACAGGTCAGTACCCGCGATTATAACTACCGCCAGGCCACTGAGGACATGAACACCCAGATCGATGCGACCCGCGGGGATGCCACCACCTACGGTGATGCCTATCACTATGCGGATAACTATCTGACACCGGGCAGTACCTATGACCGCAATCCGGCCCCGGAGTCCGGAGCCTTTTTTGCCCGCATTCGTCATGAGCGTTATCTGAATGGCCAGACGCAGACGCATGCCATTACCAGTTGCCCGACTCTCTCTCCGGGTCAGGTACTGAAAGTCACCGGCGGGTACGAAGTGGCAGACGTGTTCAGTCAGGGCGTTGTTATTACCCGCATGCACACTCACGCAAGGCGTGATGAAGATTTTGGGGTGCATTTTGAGGGGATACCGGACAGCACTGATTTTAGTTTTCGTCCGGAGCCAGGCTCACGCCCGGTGATGGCGGGCACGTTGCCTGCGCGCGTTACCAGCACCACCGAAAATGACACCTACGGCCATATCGATAAAGACGGGCGCTATCGCGTCAATATGCTGTTTGACAGGGATAACTGGGAAACCGGCTTTGAAAGCCTGTGGGTGCGGCAGTCCCGCCCCTATGCCGGCGACACTTACGGCCTGCACCTGCCGTTGCTGGCGGGCACCGAAGTGGCGATTGGCTTTGAGGACGGCAACCCGGACAGGCCGTACATCGCCGGTGTGCTGCACGATTCAGCGCATGGCGATCACGTCACCATCCGCAACTATAAACGCAACGTGTTGCGCACCCCGGCGAACAACAAAATCCGCCTCGACGATGAGAGGGGGAAAGAGCACATCAAGGTCAGCACCGAGTACGGCGGCAAGAGCCAACTGAACCTCGGCCATCTGGTAGACAGCGAACGGCAAAAGCGCGGCGAAGGTTTTGAGCTGAGAACCGACGGGTGGGGGGCGATACGCGCACAGAAGGGCATTTTCATCAGCGCGGACGGCCAGGCAAAGGCGCAAGGAAAGGTGCTGGCGATGGAGCCGGCCATCAGCCTGCTGAAAGGGGCGGTGAATCAGGTGACGGGGTGGGGAGCTATTACGCAGACTCACCATAACGTTGCTCCGGATAGTGAGCCGCTGAGAAAGTTTGTTTCAGAAGCCATTGAGCTTAAAGGGCCGGCTTTGCTCATGTCTGCACCGCAAGGTATCGCCACCGTCACGCCGAAAACTACCGTGGTACACAGCGGTGAAGGACTGTACTTGCAGAGCCTGGGTGAGGTGAATATCAGCGCGGCGCAGCGTTATTCGGTGAACGCGCGCCAGACTGTCTCAATGCTTGCCCAGCAGGAAGGTATGCGGCTGGTCTCCGCCAAAGGCCCGCTGGAAATTGAGTCGCACGGCGATGTGCTGTCGCTGACTTCCCTTAAAGATGTCATCGTCCAGTCAACACAGGGGCACCTGCAATTGACGGCTAAAAATGGCATCACTCTGGGCTGTGGAGGTGCTTATATTCGTCTCACACCACAAGGGGAAGTACAGATTCATGGTCCGGGATTAATCAGCCTAAAAGGCCTGCACGATTTGCAGGGGCCAGCCAGCGAGGATTTTCCTATGCCAGAACTGCCGGCATCAGTATGTAAAGAATGTCTTAAAAAAGCTCAGGAACTGGCGCAGGGTTTTGTACCCAGGGAGGCATAAATGACCGCGAAATGGATTGAAGAAGTCGCTGTTACCTGCCGGTCTTCCGGAACTGATTATCTTGATATTATCGTTGATCAGGCAGGGCTGGATTTCAGCGTTATTCCGGCACTGAATGCACTGTCGGTGGAGTGGCAGTCACTTTATCACGGGCTTCCGGAAGCGTTTATCGTCGATGATGCTCCGCTGGTTGCACGCATTAGACTTGATGATCTTCAGCAGTTGCAGTGGCTGAAGGACATGAGTCAGCAGGTTGCCGTTCAGGCTCCGTTGCTGCTGTTGTGCTCACACTGGCCTTTTTCTGCCCTGGCTGGCTGGCTCACTCAGTATATGGATATTCTGCAGGAGGGACGGAGCGGAATTTTACGGTTTTACGATACGCGGATTTTCCCTGTGCTTTTTACGCACGTACTCAGTGAGGAACAGCAAAGACCTTTATTGCGCCCTGTGCTGTTCTGGGTATGGCAGGATATGGATGGTAATGCCAGAGGTATAAAAGGTAGTGGTACGCCCCAGACCCGCGATGAAAAACCTAACAAAATTGACCTAAGCGATCGCCAGCTTGAGCATCTGATGTGCGTATGTGATGTCATGACCCTCCTGTCGCACAGTGCACCGCCAGTGGGCAGGTATTCATCACAACAGGCACTTTTTTCTGATTGTTACCAGGACATGGTGGAAGCAACCAACCAGGGCATTATTCTGGATGAAGCACGCGAGGCCTGGGTCATGAAAAAGTGGTTTTCCACATCAGTACCGAACTGATGGTGAAAAGAAACCGTTTTACCCGTCGTCACATCCTCCTTTTGTAGATGTTCTTTTCATACAAGGAAAGCTAGATGAAACATCCATTCTTAAGCCCGCTACTGGCGGGTCTGCTGCTGTTAACCGGCTGCTCGCAGCCTGCCGCTCAGGCCGGAGGCGGTGGTGGCGGAACAATTAAAGCCATCAACCACACCAAATGGGCGATTAACCATTTCAGTGTTGATAACCAGTCGGGCATCGACATTATTGGCCCGTTCCAGGGCGGCGGTGGCGGCTGCTGCTACAGCGTGCCCGCCCGCTGGACGCCGGGTATGACGGTACGAGTTGACTGGGAAAGTGGGGAGGCATCAACAGAAGGTTTTCCGGGATTCACTGATTACGAGAAATATAAAGCCTGGGAGAAAAAGATGAGTGCCCAGAATCGGCAGCACAGCAAAACCGTCCCGGTTCCTGATTATAACGGCCAGGATGTCTGCGGTATCACGGTGCACTTTTTGCCCTGTGATGACGTGAAGGTGACGACCAGTTGCTGGTCACCGAGAAATGCCAACTACCCGATTAAAGAGCCCATCAGGATGAAGGAGCCCAAAGACTGTCCGAGATAGCCTGTTTGCGGCTGTCGCGTCCCTCTTAGTGAATCCACATCTACAAGGAAAGTCAGATGAAACACCCATTCTTAAGTCCGCTGCTGGCGGGGCTGCTGCTGTTAACCGGCTGTTCGCAGCCTGCCGCTCAGGCCGGAGGCGGTGGTGGCGGAACCATTAAAGCCATCAACCACACCAAATGGGCGATTAACCACTTCAGTGTTGATAACCAGTCGGGCATCGACATTATTGGCCCATTCCAGGGCGGCGGTGGCGGCTGCTGCTACAGCGTGCCCGCCCGCTGGACGCCGGGTATGACAGTACGTATTGACTGGGAAAGTGGGGAGTCATCAACAGAAGGTTTCCCAGGGTACGAAAAATGGGAGAAGTATCTGGAATGGGAAAAAAAAATCAAAGCCAGTCATCGTCAGCACAGCAAAACCGTCCCGGTTCCCGACTATAACGGCCAGGATGTCTGCGGTATCACGGTGCACTTTTTGCCCTGTGATGACGTGAAGGTGACGACCAGTTGCTGGTCACCGAGAAATGCCAACTACCCGATTAAAGAGCCCATCAGGATGAAGGAGCCCAAAGTATGTCCGAAATAACGGAAACCGATTTAGCCTGGGTACCTCCGCCGTTCCCGGCCCAGGGGCGTCTTCCTACGCAGGCGCTGCAGGTCGGGCAAAGCTGCCATCAGCAGAATAGCGCGGAGCGGCTCTACCGCCAGGAACTGTGTCTGGCGGCCGGACGACGCGTGGAGCCGCCGTGCTGCAAGACGCTGCATATCAGCCTGTTTTTCGACGGTACGGGGAATAACCTGAACAATGACCTGCTGCTGTCTAACCCGAAGCATCCGACCAATATCGCGCGGTTGTTTCGTGCCACCATCGGTACCGGTACTGCGGGCGGGGTGCCAACAGACGGCCAGAGCACGTTGTTAGATGATGCGGAAGACGGTGAGGGGAAATATTTTAAGTTCTATATGCCCGGCGTGGGGACCCCGTTCCCGGAAGTGAACGATCCGGACTATTCCACTATGGGGTTGGTGGGTGCCACTAAAGGTGAGGAGCGGATTAACTGGGCGTTGCTGCGCATTATTGATGTACTGAAGTTTACCTCCACTGAAAAATGGTTGACTACCGCGGAGAGTCGTCAGTCCATCGGCAAAATGGGCACCAGCTGGAACCGTCTATGGTTTGGCGGCAGTCACAATCGTTATGAAGAGTTCAGCCGTTTACTGAATGAGTTAGCCCCGAAGCTGAAGCCATTGATTACTCAGCCGGAGCCGGGTAAACCCAAGCTGTTGGGCATCAAGTTGTACGTTTACGGTTTTTCCCGCGGAGCGGCGGCGGCGCGCGCCTTTGTGCGCTGGCTGAGTGAGTTACTGCCTCCACCGGCAGCGGAAGGCGAAAAACCCCCGCAGTGCCTGCAGATAGGTGAGTTACAGTTGCCCATCAGCGTGGAGTTTCTCGGGCTGCTGGATACCGTGGCCTCAGTCGGGATAGCGCACGTGGTGCCGATTGCTGAGGGGCATATGTCCTGGGCGGATGACACGATGGAGTTGCCGGACGATGAAACCTATGGTGGGCTGATAAAAAAATGCGTGCATCTGGTGTCCGGGCATGAGCAGCGTCTCTGCTTCCCGCTGGACTCGGTGCGCCGGGGTGACGGCAAGTACCCGCCCTATGCCACCGAGGTGGTTTATCCGGGGGTGCACTCGGATCTGGGTGGCGGTTATCCGCCGGGGGATCAGGGGAAAGCGAACGGAAAGGATGATGCTTTACTGCTGTCACAAATTGCTTTGCATGATATGTATGCTTCAGCATTTTCCGTCGGTGCGCCATTAAAAATACCCGTGGGAGCATTACCTGATGACAAGAAGACAGACAACTGGCGGTTGATGCCTTTAGATTCTTTAAAAGAATTTCTAATTCATGGAGATCTAGTCCAGCGCTTCAACGCCTGGCGCGAACTTACCCTGAATCTGACCACTCCAGAAAAAATCACGCCCGAAGAGGCCTGCGAATACGAACCACCGCGTGCCAGCGGCAGTCTGGAAACCGTCGTTGAAAACCAGATTGCGTGGATCACCGCCTGGCGTATTGAGCGCTATGCCAGAGGTTCGATGCTGAAAACGCCATTCTACCAGGGCGCCAAGAATACCGAAGCGTTGCCCGCCTCGCGTAAGGCGGCAGAAGACGCACGGGATGAAAAGCAGAAAAAAGTGCTTGAAAAGCGTCAGGACCAGATAGCAAAACAGCCCGCCGACAAGATAGATGAGCTTGTGCTCTATCCGGGCATCAAGGATTTCGACCCGGATATGGCGCAGACCCAGCTGTTTGAAGCGGCAAAGGAGTTCGGTAAGGATTACCACGACGGCTACCGTATTCCGGAGAACCTGGCGCAGGCGGTGCTGGATACCGTGCTGCAGCCGATGATTTTCGTGCTCAATACCGATGATGAACCCGGGGAATACCGGCGAATGAAAGCGGACGGAGACGCGCGTGTGGCAGTCCTTTTCCCTGCCGCCGGTGAGGCCAGTAATGCGCAGCAGCCTGCCGGGCTGGTCAGGGCATTATTCGACGACCAGGTGCATGACTCGCGAGCCTGGTTTATGCACGCGGCGCTGGGTACGCGCGAGATGTGGGGCGGCTACTTCCGCTACCGGATGATTTATTTCAGCGACAAATGTAATAAGTCCCTGTCACCGCTGGTGATAGCCGGAGACCTTATCGGGTTTGCCACCCTGACCACGGGTGTTGTGCTGAGTTTCAGGCAAAAGAGTCTGACCGGAAAGCTGGCAGGGCTGGCCGCGACAGGCGCTGTACGATCGCTGCAGGTTGAAGTGCTGGACAGGATCACCCGTGAACCCCTGCCGGAACTGCCGGGTGGGGAACAGCAACGGGCATTTACCCGGGAGCCGGGAGTGGTGGTTGCACAGCGAAAAGCGCTGGTGGCTGAACAACAGCTGGCACGGGCGCAGGCTGCGATCCCGGCCAGCTGGCTTGAGGACGTCCTGACGGTGACTGGATAAAACTGAGTAAGGAGAACCGATGAGTAAAGTCATCCGCAAAGGAGACAGCCTGCGGGAATATGGTGGCAAGGTATTAGGGGGGCACTACCAGTGTTTTGGTCAGGGATTTGCCTGTAAGGGAGATCCGGTTCGCTGTAACAAACACGGTATGACGACCATCGCGGAAGGTAGCACATTAACCACGATTGATGGACAGCCCGTCGCGCTGCATGGTCACCACTGTGCCTGCGGCTGTACGCTGGTCAGCTCGTTTCCTGACTGCGGTATTGACCAGTGAGGTCCGTCCCTGATTATCCGGCGTACAAAACGGCGCGTCCGCCCGGTACCGCAAGGTGGTTGTCGGCCACGTCTCTGCTGATATTGTTCGGCGGCGGTGCTGGCGGACTGCTGCCCTCTGCCGAGGGTAAAAGTTCGCTGGTGGCCGCCGGTATTCTGGTGGCACTGTTGCTGTCAGTCACTGGCTGGCTTGTGCGGTTTCTGTACTATCGTGTCAGCGTGCATAACGCCGCTTTCTATTATCAGCTGGTGGCATATGAACAGCAGCAGTGGTGGGCTGCGCACCGGCAGCCGTTCTGGTTAAAAGAAGGACTGTTGCTGGGGCCAGCAGGGACCCGTTCAGTTGACTGGCTGCGTGTGCTTAACCGTGAACAACGCCCGCCGGAGGAAAAAAAAGAGGGCGGCAGCAGCGTATTTAGATTGCCACAAATTTCGGTTATGGATCCCACCGCTCGTGAAAGGCGGCTGGCGGAACTGCTGGTTATTGAGTGGCAAAAGCAGCGTAGTGAAAAAATACTTACTCCACCGCGGCGTTGCTACTGGCTGGGGGCCGACATCACCTGGCAGGCATTTCGCGCACAGATGGCGATCGCTTTCCCGGACACTGCACTGCCAGCCCGACCTGAGCCCTGGCAAGGGGAGGCCAGCCTGACTGAAATAGCGGGCGAGCTTGCCGGAGCCAAACCTGATGACACGATACTGATTGGCGGGTGTCAGGTTATCGCGGCGCAGTCAGGCACAGAACGTCCCGTCGGAGAATCTGCGGCACTGTGGCTGGCCGGACTTAATGGTCCGGTACAACTGACGCGAGGTGAAACTTTTTCGCAAGAACAAGGCGACCTATTGCTCACCGTGTTCGCCCGTGCACTGGAACAGAACGAGATGCAAGACCCACCGGAGGCCTGTACGCTGTTTTCCCGACCCGGCCTCGAGGTGCTGGCGGGTACCGGATGGGATGTCAGCCAGCATCTGCAGGATGCCAACTGGGGGGAAGTTGGCGATATGGAAACTCTGATTGTTTTATCCCTGGCGGCAATCTATGCCGCGCACCACCAACAACCGTGCGGCTGGATTGCACGCGACCCGATGAACACCCTCGCAACTGGAATAGTAAAACCTGATGGACAACGTCAATAAGCCAGCTGCCATCTCTGTGGCAGCCACGGCAACTGTCTGTATTGCTGTGACCACTTTACTGGTACTACTGGGCGCAGTGGCATGGTGGCTGTGGGCGACTGAACGATCAACGGAATGGGAAACATTGCGTCCGCTTATTGTCTCTGGCTTTATCGTCTGGGGAATTGCGCTCAGCATGCTGGTACTGGGGTTTATGGCCTTCCGGTTATTGATTAAGGATAAGGTTAGCCCGTCGTCATCACGCAAGCGCAGACCGACAAAGGTTACGGAGCACGAAACGGCTTACCGTCTACTGAAGACACGCCTCCGATCGCGCTATAGCCTCTTCTGGCGCTACAAGGTCCGCCTGTTGCTGATGACCGGTGACGACGCTGCGATTGAACAGCTGGTACCAGGCCTGCAGGAAAGTCAGTGGCTCGAAGGCAACTGCACCGTTCTGATTTACGGCGGCAGCCTGACCACTGAACCGGACAAGGAAAAATACACTGCACTGCGTAAACTGCGTCGCGGTCGTCCTCTGGACGGAATAATCCGTGTTGTACCGCAGTCGCTTAACCTCTCCCCTCAGATTAGTGACAGCGATTTACGTGGACTGGAAAAAATCAGTGAATTGTTGCGTTATTCCGCGCCGGTCTGGCTGTGGCAGCTGTGCGACAGCAAGTGGCCGCAGGCAAAACGCACTGAACAGCCGGTCGGGGCTAGTTTCCCGCTGCGTGCCAAAGCCGACGACATTACCCGCCAGCTTGAGCTGATGCTGCCCGAACTGCGGGAGCAGGGCGTGAACCAGATGCTAGAGAATAACAACCACGATTTTCTGCTGCGTCTGGGTCAGCATCTCAAAGACGGCGGTATCGCCCGCTGGACTGAACAACTGCTGCCATGGCTGCCTGCCTCCCAGCAGCGCGTTCCGCTGCGTGGCCTGATGTTCAGTCTGCCGGACAGTCAATCTATTCATAAGTCTGAGGGAACAGTCGACCCTGAGAAATATATCCCGGAATCACAACGCCATGCGTGGACTCTGCCTGCCACCTGGCAGGGGATCGTTGATGACTGTACCCGTGTACGTGGCCGTCGTGTCGGTATGGCGTGGGAACAGACGCTGGCCTGGACGCTGATGGCCATTATCGGTGTCTGGGGGACGGGAACGCTGTTGTCGTTTGCGGTCAACCGCCTGCAGATTGTCTCCGTGGCGCAGCAGGCGCATGCTCTGGTGGAGCATCCTTCCGTATCGGATTACCAGCTGACGGCCCTGCATACGCTGCGTAATGACGCCGGCCGTCTGCAGCACCGTATTCAGGAGGGCGCGCCATGGTACCAGCGCTTCGGTCTGGACCAGAATCAGCAGCTGCTCGACGCGATGCTGCCCTGGTACGGCGTGGCGAACAACCGCCTGATTCGCGACCCGGCAAATGCCGCCCTGACGCAGAAGCTCAGCGCGCTGGTAAACTCCGCTCCCAACAGCGACCAGCGGGCGCAGCTGGCAAAACCGGGCTATGACCAGCTGAAAGCCTGGCTGATGATGTCCCGCCCGGACAAAGTGGATGGCGCCTTCTACGCACAAACTATGAAGGTAGTTCAGCCGGCACAAATGGGCATCTCAACCGGCCTGTGGCAAAGTCTGGCGCCGGATTTATGGGACTTCTACATTACCGTGCTGCCCAAGCAGCCTCAGTGGAAAATCACCCCGGACGCGCAGCTGGTCAGCCAGAGCCGCCAGGTGCTGTTACAGCAGATTGGTCGCCGCAACGCAGAAAGTACGCTGTATGAGAATATGCTCAAATCTGTGCGCCGTAATTTCGCCGATGTGTCTCTGGAAGACATGACCGGCGGCACCGATGCCCGTCGCCTGTTCACCACCGATGAGGTGGTACCGGGCATGTTCACCCGCCAGGCCTGGGAAGGGGGAGTTCAGCAGGCTATCGAAAAGGCCGCAAATTCCCGCCGGGATGAAATTGACTGGGTGCTGAGTGATTCCCGTAAGGCGGTGTCCTCAGACCTGTCGCCGGAAGCCCTGAAAGCGCGTCTGACGCAACGTTACTTCACCGACTTTGCCGGCAGCTGGCTGAGTTTCCTTAACAGCCTGCGACTTAATCCGGCGAACAATATCGCGGATGTCACCGACCAGCTCACGCTGATGAGTGATGTGCGCCAGTCCCCGCTGATTGCGCTGATGAACACCATCGCCTGGCAGGGGCAGACAGGTCAGAAAAGCGAAGGGCTGTCTGACTCTATCATCAAGTCAGCCAAAGAGCTGGTTGGTGGAAAAGACAAACCCGCAATTGACCAGTTAGCGACAGGTCCCCAGGGACCACTGGATGAAACTTTCGGTCCGCTGCTTCAGCTTTTGGGTAAAAATACGGGCAGCAACGTCATGTCGGCTGACAATTCTCTGAGTCTGCAGACGTATCTGACCCGTATCACCCGCGTGCGTCTGCGGCTGCAGCAGGTGGCCAGCGCCTCAGACCCGCAGGCGATGATGCAGACCCTGGCGCAGACCGTATTCCAGGGCAAAAGCGTGGACCTCACTGATACCCAACAATATGGTCGTCTGATTTCGGCAAGCCTCGGCGAAGAGTGGAGTGGTTTTGGCAGCACGATGTTTGTGCAGCCGCTGACCCAGGCCTGGGAGACGGTGCTTCAGCCGTCGGCGGCGAGCCTGAACGACAAATGGAGTCGCTCGGTTGTCGCGAACTGGCAAACTGCTTTTGACGGTCGTTTCCCGTTTGCCGCCAGCAAAAGTGATGCCTCTTTACCTATGCTGGCTGAATTTGTGCGTAAGGACAGTGGACGTATAGAGCGCTTCTTGTCGACAGAGCTCAACGGCGTGCTGCACAAAGAGGGCAGCCAGTGGGTGCCGGATAAGGTCAACAGCCAGGGGCTGAACTTTAACCCGGCCTTCCTGCGGGCCATTAACCAACTGAGCCAGTTGTCAGACATTCTGTTCACCGATGGCAGCCAGGGTATCAGCTTTGAGCTGCAGGCGCGTCCTGTGCCGCAGGTGGTGGAGACGCAGCTAACCATTGATGGACAAAAGCTGCACTACTTCAATCAGATGGCCGACTGGCAGTCCTTCCGCTGGCCGGGAGATACCTACAAGCCGGGGACGATGCTGACTTGGACCACGGTCAACGCTGGTGCGCGCCTGTTCGGGGATTACAGCGGGACCTGGGGCTTTATACGCTGGCTGGACTTGAGCAAGCGTCAACAGCTTGACCGCAGCCAGTGGATGATGAGCTTTACCGCACCGGATGGTCGAGCGCTGCAGTGGGTGCTGCGCTCACAACTCGGAAAAGGTCCGTTGGCGCTGCTGGAACTGCGCGGCTTTAGTCTGCCGGAAAACATATTCAGCGTGGATGCTT
This sequence comes from Serratia nevei, assembly GCF_024160145.1. Taxonomy (GTDB): domain Bacteria; phylum Pseudomonadota; class Gammaproteobacteria; order Enterobacterales; family Enterobacteriaceae; genus Serratia; species Serratia nevei_A. Next base: position 20,548 of record NZ_JAMYWQ010000013.1, on the reverse strand, counting down.
CGGCAGCAGCGCAGGCACTGACCCACTCTGATAACCTAGCCATGGAGGGGATGGAATAATGGGCAAGTTACGAAAAATAGACATTTTGGATTATTAAAATATCCTTCATACGCTACATCAGTTTATTGATGCCAGTTAATGAGCATATTGGCTGGGATGTTTTTTTTGATAATAAGATTATTTGATAAGAGAAAGGAAGCTAGATGAAAATGAATAAGGTTATTCTAATTGGGTTTGTAGCGTTGATGTTGGCAGGTTGCGGTGACAGGTTCTCTTTTATATCAGGCTTTGTTGAAAAGGATTATACGGCTACCAAGATTGCGCCAACTTTAGGTTATATTGACTATCAATCCAGTGAGTTATTGGGGGGAGATAGAGAACCAATCTATGTCATTCTTACCTACAATAGTAACAAAGAACTGTATAAGCAAAGAAAAATTTCTGTGCAGGATGTACATCCTGATAGGGGAGCGCTCAGGTTGTACGTTCCTGCTATTGAAGGAATGAAATTTGAAACGATGGATATTAATTTGGAATATGGAACTATCAGAGTCGTCAATGGAGACAGCGGTCCTGAGTCAAATATGAGAAAAAGACTGGAAAGAGGAGTGTCAAGAGAGTTGGTGGATAAAGGAAAGAAAGTCTCTATTAAGTCGGGGATGGTTGATGCTGGTCCATATTATGGACTGATGCTAAGGGCGATCAGAAAATAAAAACATTAACATATTCGCGGTATGTCATTTCTGCATAAGGCAGGCATTGATGATGCCTCAAATTGGTTGGGTTAGATTTATAACGAATAACGATCGCTTTGTGGGACTGATGACCAGTATTGAAATTAGTCATCCTTGTTGTCAGCCTGACAGCTGTAGCGCTATGGATAGAATCTGAAAAAGCACAACCAATCTCGAGCACTTAACCATGGATGAGATGGAATAATGACCGCATTGCAGAATTTACTTCACACCTGTGGCGTGGATGAAAACAGCCTGGTGAGCCAGGCTCGGGCGCGTTGTGCTGACTGGGCGCGCTGGCTGATGCCGGTGGATGAACATCGGCCAACCGGAGAAGACCCGGGCTACGACGACGATTTCCAGCGCATCCGCGAAGAGGTCAACAAGCTCTCTGGCATTGATACCGGGCTGATCTGCCAGCTGGCGGAAAAACTGCTGACCGAGAGGTGCAAGGACTTACGCGTCATCACTTTCTACGTCTGGGCGCGTCTGCATCAGGACGGCGAAGCCGGGTTGGCGCAGGGCGTTGAGCTGCTGGCCGCCATGCTCGAACGGTTTGGCAACGGCCTGCATCCCCTGCGCGCCCGCAGCCGCAAATCGGCTCTGGAGTGGCTGGGCAGTCGCCGCGTGACGGACAGCCTTGCGCTGTACCCGGAAGTGGATATGCCCGTCATGCAGCGTACCACCGGCGCTCTACTGCTGGTGGAGCAGGCTTTCCTGACGTTTGATGACGATGCGCGTCCGGAACTTGGCGGGCTGTATCAGGCTCTGGACCACCGCCTGGTACAGAATGGCGGTGCCGGCAGCCTGGTGCCGCAGACCAGCCGGGAAGAGGGGCGCGTGACCGCGGCACCCCCTGCCGCGCCGCTGATGAATGCGGTCACGTCAGGGCGCGATCTGCTCGATCAGGCCAAGGTGTTGGCGAAATACCTGCGTGATCAGCCCGGTGGTTGGCTGGCAGGCCATCATCTGTTGAAAAGCGTCCGCTGGGATACGCTGACGGAGCTTCCGCCGCTGGATGCGGCCGGGCGCACTCGCCTGGCTCCGCCTAAGCCTGACAATAAAGCACATCTCAAACGCTTGTTTCTGCAGAAAAGCTGGTTAGAACTGTTGGAGCATACGGATACTCTGCTGGCCCAGGGAGTCAACCACCTGTGGCTGGATGTGCAGTGGTACACCTGGCAGGCACTGGTAAAACTGGACTCGGACAGCGTGCGCGCCGATATCGTCTGTCGTGACCTGAAAGGGCTGCTGGCCCGCCTTCCCGGGCTGGAAGCGCTGGCATTTAACGACGGCACACCTTTCGCCGACGACGTGACGCTGAGCTGGGTTAATGAAACCGTACTGGATGATCCGCCGGGATGGGAAAATGAGCCTGTGATGGCGGCCACTGCGAGCGGCGATGGTGATGTGCTGGCGCTGGAGCCTGAAGTGATGGCTAAAGCAGACGGCGAAGGCATCGAGGTTGCGCTCAGCTGGCTGCAGGTTCAGCCGGGTTACACCTCTGCCCGCGATCGGTGGCTGATGCGGTTGTTGATGGCCAGAGTCAGCGAGCAGTACGGTAAAAATGAAATGGCGTTGCATCTGTTGGGAGAGCTCGACGGCAGTGCCCGGGCTCTCACGCTCGAGCAGTGGACGCCAGAGCTGATATTTGAAGTCAAAGCCCGCAGGTTAAAACTGTTGCGGGGCAAGGCAGGGCGCAATGAAGCTGATAAAACGCGCCTGCAGCCTGAGATGGAGATATTGCTTGCCGGCTTGATTGCACTGGATCCAGCCCGAGCCGCGGTACTGTGCGGCTGATACTTCGGACGAAAAGAACATAATTACTATGGACGATTTAACCCTGCGTTATTACGACGCCGAAATGCGCTACCTGCTGGAAGCCGGCGAAGAGTTTGCCCGCGCTCATCCCGAGCAGGCGGCCATGCTCAACCTCGATAAAGCGGGCGCACGCGATCCGTATGTGGAGCGCCTGTTCGAGGGCTTTGCCTTCCTGATGGGACGCCTGCGTGAGAAACTCGACGACGACCTGCCGGAGCTGACCGAAGGTCTGGTCAGCCTGCTGTGGCCGCACTATCTGCGCACCATTCCCTCGATGTCGGTGGTGGAGTTCACCCCCGACTGGCGCGAAATGAAAGAACCGATGCGCATCGCCAAAGGCTTCGAGGTGAATTCGCGGCCGATCGGTGAGAAGGGTACGCGCTGCCGGTACACCACCACCCAGGAGATGACCCTTCAGCCGCTGTCACTTGAGCGTGCGCGTCTGGCAACCGATGCGGAGGGCCGCTCGGTTGTCACGCTGCGCTTTAGCTGCGGCGAATTGGCGGACTGGAGCCGTATCGATCTCAGCCATATCCCGTTCTACTTCAATGCCGATGCGCCGCTGGCCTGCGCCATGCACGAAGCGTTCACCCTGAATGTGGCCCGGATATGGCTGCGGATGCCCGGCGATGTGGACAGCAGGCCGCTCGACGGGTATTTCACCGCGCTGGGATTTGGCGAAGACGATACCCTTTGGCCGAAGAGCAACAGCAGTTTCAGCGGCTACCAGCTGTTGTTGGAGTACTTTACTTTCCGCGAGAAGTTCATGTTCACCGGCCTGCGTGGCTTGGAAACCGTGGCCTTTCCGGCAGAGCTTCCCTGGTTTGAAATCGGCGTGGTGCTGGCGCAGCGCTGGGAGCATGACTTCAGCTTTACCGAAAAGCATCTGCGCCTGAACTGCGTGCCGGTGATTAACTTGTTCCCGCTGGAATCAGATCCGCTGACGCTCACGTCCCTGCAGACAGAGTACATGCTGCGGCCGATGCGCGTACAGGATGGCCACACCGAAATTTACGCCGTGGACTCGGTGATGTCATCGAGCCGGCATACCTACGTGCCGTTTTCGAGCTTCCGCCACAAGGGCGGAATGATGCGCCACGCAGCACCGGAATATTACTACCACACCCGCGTGCGGCGCGGTCCGTCCGGGCTGCATAACACCTGGCTTATCCTCGGCGGTGAAGCCTTTGATAATCACACCGTACCCGAAGATGAAAGCCTGTCGCTGACGCTGACCGGCACTAACGGGCAATTGCCGCGCCGGGCGCTGCAGAGCACCGTGCTTGATACGGTAATGAAAACCACCTCGGCCAGCATCGCCGTGCGTAACCTGTGTGCGCCGACGCTGCCCTGTTATCCCCCGGCGCAGGATCGTTTCCACTGGCGCGTGCTGAGCCACCTTGGCAGCGGGTTTCTGTCGATGATGGATAATGCCGACGTGCTGCGCGGTACCCTGGCGCTGTACGAGTGGACAGACAGTGAGATGAACCGCCGTCGACTTGAGGCCATCCTCGACGTGAAACACAGTGAAACGGAGCGTTTTGAGCAGGGCTACCTGGTGCGCGGCGTACAGATTGAAGTGACGCTCGACAGCCACGGCTTTGCCGGCCGCGGCGATATCTGCCTGTTCGGTGAGATGCTGAGCCGCTTCTTCGCGCTGTACACCGATATTTATCTGTTTAACCGCCTGATTATCATCCTGCAACCGACCGGAGAGCGCCTGGAATGGCAAGAGAAGCACAACCGCCGTATTCCCGGCTGACCCCGCGGCTGGAAGCCGATCTTCACCGCATTAACTTTTACCGTTTCTGTCAGTTGCTGGAGAAGCGTAATCCGGGCAGGCCGCTGATGGGTTCAACCAGCCATCCTGGTGACGACCCGGTACGCTTTGCGCCCCATCCCGGAATGGGCTTTCCGGCCAGTGAACTGAAGGCAGTGGAGTACGACGAAGATGATGGCAGCAAACCGCCGCTCATCCGCACCACGTTTATGGGAATGTACGGCGTGGATTCACCACTGCCGACAGCCTATCTCGATGACATTATCCAGCGCCGGGAAGGGCATGAGGCGTTGCAGGGCTTTCTGGATATCTTCAGCCACCGCATTCTGACGCAATTTTACCGCATCTGGCGCAAATACTCTTACCCGGCCACCTTCGAGCCTGGCGGTGTCGACAGCATCTCGCAGTCACTGCTGGGGCTGATGGGGCTGGGGATTCCGGGGACGGCAAACCACATCGCCACGCCGATGTCGCGCTTTCTGGCGCTGCTCGGCGTACTGCGTCAGCCGGGTAAAACTCAGGAGGGAGTGCAGGCGCTGGTGGCCCTGCTGGCTCCGGGCACCACGGTGCAGGTGAGTCCGTACTGCCTGCGTCCGGTGGCGGTCGGTCAGCCGCTGGGTTTTTACGGCGATGATGATTTCCTGTTGGACGGCAATACGCCACTGGGAGACGAAGCGATGGATGCCGGTAGCCAACTGCGGATTGCGCTCACAACGGATAACGAACAGGAAGCGCAGGGCTGGAAGCCGGATGGTCTGCTCTATCAGGATTTTCAGGTCATGCTGCGGGTCTATCTGGGCTGGCGCTTTAAGGCCAGAATAACCCTGACCACCGCGACCCGGCTGCTGGCTGCACCGCCACTGGGCGAAGGGCCTTTTTGGCTGGGGATGAACGGTGTGCTGGGCGCTGAAGAGGGGGGGCCTGCAGAGGATATTCCTCAGACCTTTACGACGGAACTGGGCTGTTACACCGGGCTGGAGCCTGCGACACCACAACAAGGAAACCGACGTGTTACGTACAAGTTTAACTAAAACCGCGCGCCGGCTGTTACCCCTGCTGGCACTCAGTCTGGCGGGTTGCGGGGTGACGCAGAGCGTCAGCGATGGCACCAAATCGGCCTTCAGCGCCCTCTTTTACAAGAAGATTAAGGTCCTGCACCTGGATTTCACGGCGCGTGAAGCGCTGAATACTGACGCCCGCGAGAGCAACTCGTTGTCCGAGCCGGTAGTGGTTCGCGTTTACCAACTGAAAGACCGCAAGACCTTCGATAAAACGGTCTATCAGCAACTGCTCAAGGATGACGGCATCATTCTGAAAGCCGACCTGCTTGCCAGCCGTGATGTGGTGCTGAAACCGGGCGGAGATGTGAACCTGAATATGCCGATGGAGGCCGATGCCCAGTTTGTGGCGGTGGTGGGGTTATTCCGCCATCCGGATATGGACAACAACACCTGGAGGTTGACGTTGGGCCGTGAAGCGCTCGATCCGGACAAGGCCCGGGTGATCGAGGCCGGGAATAATCATTTGACGCTGCTCCACGTAAAGGATAAGTGATGCCTCATACTCACCAATCGCCTTCGCTGTATGAGTTGCTTACCGGCAACTTCACCGGTGGCCTGTCGCTCCATCAGGTCAGTGAAGAAAACCAGGTCATCCTGTCCGTGCTGGACAATATGCAGCGTATTCTCAACTGTCGCGCCGGCACATTGGCGCACCTGCCGGACTATGGCCTGCCGGATATGGCCAAGATCCTGCAAGGCATGCCGGGAAGTGCACATCAGTTAATGAGCACGCTTTCGGATGTATTGCTAAAATATGAACCGCGACTGAGACGTCTCCAGGTTGTGATGCTTGAGCAGACACAGCCGGGCGAGCTGCACTATGCTATTGAGGCTGAGCTGAAAGGCCTTGGCCTGGTGCGTTACGGCACTGAGTTTATGCCGGAGGGGCGCGTTCTGTTACGTCATCTAAAGCAGAAATATCTGGGGCGGTCGCTGTAAACTCAAGAAAACAGGGGAGGTGATCGCCCGTTAAATTAAATGGATTTTATGAATGAAATTGCAAGTTGGTATCAAAGTTTCATTATTACTCGCCATCCTGTTTACCCCCTCTATCATGGCTCACCCCGGGCGAACCAATGCGGATGGCTGCCATACCAACCGTAAAACCGGGGAGTATCATTGTCACGGGAGTAAAAGTCAGCGCGCTGATTATTTTAGGGAGCCGGTGCCACGAGATAATAAACCGGCGTCTTCACCGACCCAAAGCCACAAATCGTCTTCAAAGAAAATCGAGGGCGATGCAAAAAAAACTCCAATGGGTGCGCTGGGTAGAGGTAAAAATCATAGTAGCGATACGCCTATTCCCGTAGCGCAGCCCTCTGACCGGAGGACGCTATGCGTGAACAGCGAGAATATTCATGCCTATTGGGAATCGGTGACGGGGCGTTGTTTGGACAGAACAACCGGCAGAGAAATAACGCTTCTCTGAACGTTCGTTTTACTGCATTAAATTGCACTCTTTCGGCTCTGGTCCAAAATAATACGATTTATTGATATGGACAGAGTGATAATAAGGAATAAGGTATGGCAAGAAAAAATAAAGGTGATAATGCGGCGGGAGTTATCCTTGTCATTCTTGGTGCCATTGGTTGGGGGATTTATGTTGCTGTAAAGGCGCTGATTAATGTTAATGAACGTTTTATCGATTCAGTATCAACGCCTGAGGGTATTGTGGGTGTGTTTTTTGGCCTGCTGGTTATGGCTTCGTTACTGATCCGAGTGTTTATCTACCGTGGCTTCAGGCAAAAAACGGCAGCGTTGAAACAGAAAGAAACTGACCTTGAACAAAAAGAAAAGGCTTTTGAAGACAGAGTGAGTATTGCCGTATCGCGGTCTCTTGATCGAGAACGGGATCGACTGGCCAGCCACTGGGAGGTATTCCATGAAGCTAAAAACAAGTCGAGTCGGGCGCTACAGCGCATTGTGGACTCGGCATACAAGTTTAAGGTCAAGACGCTGCTGGCGGGGACAACGGTAAATAACTGGCAAAGCAAGTACGACCAGCTGCGGAAGGAAAAAGAGGCTTACGCTGCCGTCAGTGAGAAAATCACCTTTCTGGAGCTTGAAGATAACGCAGACTGGAAGGGCGTAAAACAGCAGTTTCTGGATAAAGTCGCCCTGCTGGAAAAGGCGCAGGAAGAAAAAGAGTATCAGGCCGAGCTTAAGCGCCAGATGCGGGAAGAAAAACAGCGTCAGGATGAGCTGGACAGACAGCAACAGGAAGCGGAAGAAGAAGAAAGACGCCTTGCTGAGCAACGAAAAATGCTTGAGGAAGCGCTGCTTGCCGCTGAAGGTGCCCACAGGGAAGAACTGGAAAGACAGCGGCTGGCGCTGGAGCAACAGATCCAGGAGGTGCATCAGCAGTATGAACGCGCCAAATCCATGGCCCAGCTTACCAAGCAGGGGCATGTGTATGTCATCTCGAATATTGGCTCTTTCGGTGAAAACGTCTTCAAAATCGGCATGACCCGCAGGCTGGAGCCGATGGAACGCGTGAAAGAACTGAGCGGGGCAGCCGTGCCGTTTGATTTTGACGTCCACGCCATGATTTCCTGTGATGACGCGCCGGCGCTGGAAAAAACGCTGCATGACCATCTGGAAAGCTACCGGATTAACCGAATTAACCTGCGCAAGGAGTTTTTCCGGGTGGATCTGAGCAAGATAATTAACACCGTAGAACGTCATCATGGCCGGGTTGACTATATTGCTGATCCGGTAGCGCTACAGTATCTGCAAAGCCAGGAATATGCAGACAGCGAAGTTGCCTAGCATTTTTAGCTATTAAAATAGCAGAGTATGTGGTCTGTCCGTCCGATATTGTTGATGCGTAATCAAGTGGAAAAGGTTTATGGCAAAATTAATAACCTCCCTGGCGCTTTGTTCGGGGAGAATGACTCACGGGGAACGACGTGTTGCTCAGCGTCTGGAGTCGCATCTGGGTGAGGATTGCCTGGTCTGGTATGACATCCCGGTGGGGCGGCAATACCGGCATCCGGACTTTGTGATCATTGATCCTGCTCTTGGGTTGATTTTTCTGGAAGTGAAGGATTGGCGGTTGAGTACTTTTCGTCATGCCGATCCACAAATGGTTATTCTGGCGACAGATCAAGGGGAAAAAAAAGAACGTCACCCGTTGGTGCAAGTCAGAGAGTATGCTTGCGCCACCGCCGAAATGTTATCTCAAGATCCTCGCCTGCAACAAAGTGGTTTATATAAGGGGAAATTGAAGCTTGCATGGGCTTATGGCGTGGTATTTACCAATATTACTCGGCAGCAGCTAAGGTCTCTTGCAGCTGATGATGCCGTTGAGGCTATATTCCCGGAAGCGCTGACGATTTGCCAGGATGAAATGACGGAGTCGACTCCAGCCTCCGCGTTTCGGCGCAAAATATCTTCCCTATTTACTACATCATTCCGACCGACTATTTCACCGTCGATCAGGGATATTGTGCGGCGCCACCTGTTTCCTGAAATAGCTATCCCGGTAAAAAATAAAGATAAACGCTTTCTGAAAGGGATGGATATCCAGCAAGAAGTACTGGCCCGTAATCTAGGCGAGGGGCATCGGGTGATCCACGGCGTGGCCGGCTCAGGTAAAACGTTAATTTTGTTATATCGCTGCCACTACCTTGCGGAGACGAGTGAGCGTCCCATTCTGGTACTTTGCTACAACATTACACTGGCAAACTATCTTCGGGAATGCCTGATTGACAGGGAATTAGCCCAGAAAGTGCATGTCTACCACTTCCATGGTTGGTGTGGTGTGGCTGCGCGCCAACATCGTCTGGCTATCAGTCCTGAAGGACCGTTTTTTGATAGTAGTTTTGCTGCATTGGAAAATGCCGTTGAGAGCGGGGTGATTACTGATACCGGATACGGCGCCGTGTTAATTGACGAAGGGCATGACTTTGATCGCCGGTGGCTGGCGCTGGTTGCCCGGCTATTTGATAATGACGAGCGATCGCTATTGCTGATGTACGATGATGCTCAGTCGTTATATCGCCGAGAGAGAGCATTGAATTTCTCACTGGCAAGCGTGGGGATCCAGGCACAGGGGCGCACATCCATTCTCCGGGTGAATTACCGTAACCCCCAGCGTATTCTCGACTTTGCATACGCTTTTTCACGAGACTACTTCGAAAAACATCATAACCAAGAGGTCCCTTTGGTGCTGCCGGAAGCCTGTGGTGACGAAGGCAAAGTGCCGGATCTGGTGCAATGTGATTCCGCCGAAGAAGAGGCCAGGCGTGTCGTTTCCTGGCTGACGCAAAAGTATGCCCTGACTGGACGGTGGGGAGATATGGCGGTGTTATGCCCGACGCAGTTTTCTGCGCAGCGGCTTATCGATGTTTTGGATAAGCAGGGGATACCCAAGAGCGTCAGCTTTACCTCCGTGGATAAGAAGCGCTATTCACATCGGGAAAACGTGGTGCATCTACTGACTTTACAGAGCAGTAAAGGGCTCGAATTTCCTTTTGTGGCGGTCATTGACGCTTCTTTTGTGCATAAAGGCGCAGAGGATGAATCGGCGGGGATCCCGGCACTTTATGTGGCCTTCACCCGTGCGACTCGCGAGTTGCTGGTGACCTGCTATCGGCAGAACAGTATCAGTCGCCACCTGGCGCGTTTTGCCGAGATGGATCTTCAGGAGTTGAAATACAGTGAACAGCAGTAATACGCTAAAAACGGGTGGTGACCCGCGCACACTACCGGATTATGCCGCCCTGCGTGATGAACTGGCGAAGCTCTCGCACCCGGCTCGTCCGGATGTGAGCTGGCAGTATGTTGAAAAACTTAGTCTCTCACTGTTTGAGCAGAATGGCGTGGAATTACAAACGGCAGCCTGGTATACGCTTGCGCGTACGCAGCTGGCCGGCTTATTCGGGCTCAATGAAGGGCTGGCGATACTCGAGGCCCTGATAAGCCATCAGTGGGGGACGCTGTGGCCGCAGCCAGTCCATGCTCGCATGGAGATTCTCAGCAGTCTGAGCCAGCGTCTGCAGCAACGGATGCGCTCGTTGCCGCTTAATTACAGCGACCTCAGCCAGCTGTATCGGGCAGAGAAGCTGCTTACCGGTCTGGGGGAGGTGTTGCAGCGTCTGGAGCTTAAGCATCTCAGCCAACTCGATACGTTGCGTACTCAGATGCACAACAGTGCTGTCCGGCTGGAAAATAGTGATAACTCAACCTGCGCCGGGCCAAACATTCAGACAGGTATCGTGTTGCCCGCCACCGTGATGAATGCTGCGACAGCAGCCATGAGGGACCTTACTGGTAGTCCTGCTGAAGATACACCTGACAGTTCAGTGAAGTGGGTGTACGTTGCGCAGCCAGAGCACCAAACGAATGTGGAAGTACAGACGGCAATGCCCGCTCTGGCCAAAAAGTGGAAATCTTTCAGCGCCGGGATGTGTACCATGCTGATAATAAGTGCAGCCGCGGTGTGGAGCTGGCAGTATCTTCACCGACCTGACCCTCTACAGGCTCAGCTTGCAGCCTCATTGGCCCCGTTACCTGCCCCCCTCACGACTGAGCAGATTGATGCGTTGCGCCAGCAGATTCCGCTACCGCGGGACTTTATCGCCCAGACACAGCAGCAGCTTGCCCGACTGGATAAGTTGCCGCCTGACTGGACTGTTGTCTATAGCCGGCAACTGGTTGAGCAGGCTGGATTACTGTGGCCGGAGCAGGTAAAGCCTCTGGTACAACAGTGGCAGCAGCAACTTGATGCTGCTGCATTACCGGTAGAACAGCTTAATGGCTGGTATCAGGGGATGACAGCGTTACAAAAACTGAGTGACCGCTTGAACGGGCTTGATGAGCAGAAGGGAAAATACATGACAGTCAGTGAACTGAAGTCCATTGTATTTTCCGTCCGACAGTCTTTTAACCAGTCCATACCGGCCGAAGAGCAATTGCGTGTATTGTCAGAAAATCCTGCTGAAGTACCTTTACCAGCTGTTGCCAGAGTTCAACTTGAAATGCATTTGAAGCAACTGATCACCCGATATGCGATACTGGTCCAGCCTGAAATGCATCGTATCACTGATAATAAAAATAATATTGATGAATAAAAAAGGATAATGCAAAAGGAGTGGCGGAACAATTAAATATTTGAGGTCAGATTCTTACACCAACAAAAAAGCAGATGCCCGAGCAACCATGCATCATCAAACTTATTGTAGATAATGCTATTTCTATTATTCACTATAGTGTCAAAATCCAGGAGGGCAGGAGTATGCCGACAAAAAAAGCAGAAGAATTTCTCACCGCTTTAGCGGACGAGCTTGCAATCAGTGAGTCTCGTTATGAACAGGCATGCCGCAGCTACACATCACTTGGTGAATGGCTTCATCGGCCAGAATCTGCTGTCATCCAATATGATCCACAAGTTTATGTACAAGGATCATTTCGACTGGGTACTGCTATTCGTCCCCTGAATGATGAAGAGGAATACGATGTAGATTCTGTTTGCTTACTTCAAAGCCTCAGTACACAGGATATTACTCAGAACGATTTAAAGACTCTGCTCGGCGATGAGATTAAAGCTTATCGTAAAGCTCAAAACATGGTTAGACCCGTTCGTGAAGGTCGGCGTTGTTGGGTTCTGGACTATGCTGACGGAGCCCAGTTTCATATGGATGTTGTCCCCTCCCTTCCTAATGCGGCCCGTCAGCGTATGCTACTTGAAACTTACGGCTTTGATCTCAAATGGTCTGAGACGGCTATGGTTATCACCGATATCGAATCTCCCGTTTACCATGCGCTTTCCGACGATTGGCAGCGTTCTAATCCCAAGGGGTATGCTGAGTGGTTCAAGCTGCGGATGAGGGATGTTTTTGAACGGCGCAGAAAAGTGCTGGCGGAATCTATGAAGGCCAGTGTTGAGGATATTCCTGACTATAAAGTTCGGACACCACTCCAGTCAGCGATTATGATCCTCAAACGCCACCGTGACGGCATGTTTGAAAAGCGGTATGACGAGCGTCCCATTTCGATCGTTATTACAACGCTTGCCGCACATGCTTACAATGGTGAAGACAAGATCGCTGATGCTTTATACTCAATCCTTGCTCAAATGGACTCTTTTATCGAACATGACGGGCATCGTTATATCATCCGTAACCCTTCAGATCCGCTCGAAAACTTTGCAGATAAATGGCCTCAGCACCCTGAGAGAGAAGCTGCGTTCTTCGAGTGGCTCCAACAGGCCCGGCAAGATTTTGGAGACTTAGCGAAGCAGATGGAGAAACGCAACCTGGTTGAAAGTGTCCGGCCTCATATGGGGGCGGTTGCGGACAGAGCAGCGACACGTCTTGGCCCTCCACCAGAGTCTATGCTGCAACCTGCGTCAACAATAGCAGCTCTTGGCGCTACCGCAGTGAGCACGCCTGCATTTCCTAATACCAGACGGGAGCCAACTTCACCGAAGGGGTTTGCATGATTATTTGGTGGGTGGAGCAGCCTGTCCGTGCGCAGTCCGAACGTGCCGCTATTTCAGACTTGGCGGAGCAGAACCCGTGGCTCATTAATTTAAAGTGGTACTTAGCAAGCAACTTACGACTTGCGGCTGACTTTGATTTGCAAGTAGAAGAGCGGCTAATTCCGTTAACAATTATATACCCCGAATATTTCCCGGATGTTCCCCATTCAGTCGTTCCTCGGGATGGCCAACGTTTGTCTGCCCATCAATATGGAGAGTCGGGAGAGCTTTGTCTGCAGTTTCGCTCAGATAATTGGACGCCCGAAATTACGGGCGCCATGATGATTGAAAGTGCCTATCGCTTACTGTTAACCGAGCAGGAAACAGGTGAAACTGCACCATCAGAACATCGAACCCTTCCCGCTCAGCGAGCAAGAAATGCCGTGTTTCGTTTCCTTTATTCTCAGGGCGTGTTAACAGGGTTGTTGATGGTAGATGAGGGGCATGTGGTAGATGCGGAAATCCAGGAGCATTTTTATTCTGGTGTTTTTGCCGCTCAGCTTACACGAATCGGCCCTGCCGACGCACCTATGTGGATTGAACCAAACAGGCGTGGTTACGGGGCAAGCACGGTAGCGACTAAGGTGATCCGTCTGCCTAATAGCGCGCCAGTGAAGTGCCATACTCTTGATGAATTGATTTCATTGCTTGAACTCCATGACCTGGCAACTACGATACCTGAGTTATTGCAAGCATCCGGGTCTTTAGGGCTTATTATTTTCAATGGCACTAATCTGCAGCTCTCAATGACTTTCGGTGCTTCAGACTCCCGTAAGCTGGTCAACTACGACAAGATTGTTGCTGATCTTGATAGTGTGCGTCTTGATCCTGAGTTAGCTCGTCTCAAAGCTGCGAAAGTTGCAGTCGTTGGTTGTGGATCCGTTGGGTCCAAAGTTGCCGTGCATCTTGCCCGGTCTGGTGTAGGGCAGTTTGTTCTTGTTGACGGAGATTTGCTTGCTTCGGGAAACCTGGTTCGCAATGAGCTGGACTGGCGGGCCGTTGGTATGCATAAATCACGTGCACTTGCAGCCAGGCTCCAGGAGGTCAATGCCGGCTGCGAAATTCTTAGCCGCACGACAGTTTTAGGTGGGCAAGAGAGTGGAGAGGCAACTTCTGCAACGATGGGGTATATCTCAGACAGCGATTTAATTATAGACGCAACCGCTGACCCGGCAGTCTTTAATCTGTGCGCGTCAATTTCACGTCGGGCAAAGAAACCAATGTGCTGGGCCCAGGTTTTCGGTGGTGGAGGTGGCGGTATAGTCGTTCGACTACGCCCAGGCCTGGATCCCACGCCTCTTACTGCCAGGCAGCGGATAGAAGCTTGGTATGCGGAGCAGGGTATCGCGTGGCCTGAGAGCGACACTTCACAGCCATATTCACACGTTGTTGGTTCTGGGGAACCGTTAATTGCAGATGACGCCGATGTTTCTGTTATTGCGGCGCACTTATCTCGTTATGCAATTGATCTTCTCGTCCGCCCTGGTTCCACAATCTTTCCCTATTCAGCCTACCTTATCGGAATGGCTGACAGTTGGATATTCACCGCCCCCTTTGACGTGAGACCCATTGATCTTGGAGAAAATGATGGGTGGGATACAGAAGTACAAGCAGGTGATCCCGAAGCTTGCCGACAATTACTAGCCGACTTGTTCCCCGGAGAAAACGATGCAGGTTGAGATCGCTGAAAACGTCAAAAGCACACTGCGTAAAGCACTCAAAGCCGCTGGCTGCAGGGAGATTGGCGGAGTGATGATGGGAGAGCAGATTACTCCGGGCCATTTTCGAGTTGTTGACCTGTCGATAGATAGTCAGACTGGGGGGAAAGCTCACTTTGTACGCGATTCAGAGGCGCATAACGAGGCTCTGGATGTTTTTTTTCAAAGAACCGGGCATCAGTATGATCGATTCAACTATCTGGGGGAATGGCACTCTCATCCCCGTTTCTCAGTCATACCGAGCTCTCAGGACGTTGCTTCAATGATCGATTTGGTAGAAGGAGAAAGGGGGATCGAGTTTGCTGTGTTGCTAATCGTCAGACTGGGTTGGTGGCGAAGACTTTCCCTCTCTTGTACTCTATTTTGTCGAAATGCGAACCCTTCGGCCGTCAATATTCTGGAGTCATCATCTTGATAAATTATTTTCTGCGCTCACTGATTGACTGGGTCTTCAGAAAGCGGTCAGCAGGCTTGGCTTTGGTTAGAATTGGTGTCCCGCTTTTTGGGTTGGTTCTTGTTGGGCTCACTGTTGGCGTGACGATACCGACATCCCGAGGGAACTTCATTCTCAGTTGGGATTCATCCGGCAGTACTGGTGCGCTAAGTTGGGGCGTGTTTATTATTGCGATCTTAATAGTTCTCTTAGGTATATCTCTGATAGTTAGAGATATTCGTTGGGAAAGTCGCAAGAAAGTTATCGTTATTGAGGCTAGAGGGCTTAGAGATTACCAGGGACAACCTTTGGCGAGCTCTGTTCCTTCATCAGTATTGGGGCGGCGTGAACAGGTCATCATTGATCTAAGAAAGGGGGGGATGGTCGATGGTACGATCTTGAGTCCAGATGCAGCTATACGTCGATTGGTGAGCCTCCCTGATGATATAGCGCGGAGATGTGATGGGCTGGATAGATCAGACATATCATTTGTACTCGGTGGACTCGCCCCCGTTCCGTTTCTCTTTTTGCTCGGAGTGATGGTTGATGATGAATCCCAAACACTTTTCATGGACTGGGATCGGCGGCAACATGCGTGGCGCGCGCTTACTGATGAAGATGATGGTAACCGTTTCATTGTTACAGGGCTTGATGGCATCAACACCACAGTAAAACGGGTGGCACTATGCGTGTCTGCATCATACGATGTCCTAGAAGCAGATGTGCAGATGGTTGAAACTGGTGTTCCCATCATCAAAGCGGAGTTAGTAGAACGTAGTACTCATTCGCACTGGTCAGAAGCTAAGCAACAGTATCTCGCGCAGCAGTTCTTGGATATTGTCATGTCCTTAGCTCAGCAAGGTATTGTCGAAATATCCTTATTTCTGGCAGCTCCTGCGAGTCTTTCTCTGCGATTGGGTACTATCTACGACAGGCGCAATCTTCCTCGTATTGACGTTAATCAATATGAACAAAGTGATCCTAAGCGATTCCCTTGGGCGATTCGGATGCCTGTGGCCGGAGTACCCCATGCGGAGTTGATACAACGATAACCGCATTATACAGCAAGCGCTTTGAAGGCCGGCGTGTGGTGCGCTGGCTGTGTTTTAACGCTAAGTCAGGTATGGGGGGAGGATGAAGGTAGTCGTTTACGGTCTCAACAGAGATGGTAACATGTTGTCGTATTCGTCTCCCTGCACATCGACATGGTCAGATTCATTCAAAATAGGTGAACAGTAATGCCATTGTATCAACGGGTTCACTATTTTTCCGTTCAGAAATGCAAACGCGTTTTCTGGCACCCTGAGTACGGAACTGTGCGGTTTGACGATATGATCGCAAATGCACATGAGTATGGTCTAGGAGCCGTGTATGTTGCCGGCATTTCGGTTGAAAATTTACCTCTTCATTATCGCCGCTTTTTCATTCCGGAAGAGGCGTTCTCAGCAACTGGATTTCTTTGCGATTTCTGGTCCCGCAGTTACTCAAATAAATATGTACAAGAAATAACCGGTAAACCGGATGTACTAATTATTGATCGGCGGCTTGAGGCGTGCCTGGGTGTTGCATTTTTTGATTGGCTGGAGAAGGAATGCATTACATACCAGTATCCTGCTCCGAGGGATAAAAAATTCGCCTCAACGGTGAGGCATTACCAGAGTTATCCGCATATTTTTGTACACGGGGAGGGGGTACCGGAGCCGGTAGAAGGTATGAGGGAACCCTGGCCGCTTTCGCTGGAAAGGCTGAATACTTGGGACGAAAAACGGACTAGCCTTAATGATAATTTGTCACCCGCCATCAGGCAGGTTGCTGCGAGGTTGTATCCGGCAGGATATCGACCTGAAGGGCCGTCAAGCCCGAGGCTTCCTGATGATTTTCAGGTAAACGAGATTTATCTCAGCGTGGCATCATCTAATGACGTGATGCTGAATGCTGCTGGTTGGCGCCCCGCCAGGCAAACGTCTTATGGTTTTGAATTTGGGTATGCGGTTAATAATGTTGGGGACCCTAATGACGGTGCTACTGCCCCCAGCATATGGCAGAAGGAAATTTTGATTGCATTACGTTGCCTTGAATCTCAGTTTGACCGGTTGGCACAAGTGCTAAGCTGCCATTTTGGTGGGAATCATTATTCTACAATCTTAGGTCAGATCAAAAATAATAAATACAGAACGTTATTGCCGCTTACCAGTATTGAACAGGATGTACTCTTTGGATGGGTGGGGTTGGATACGGACGATCCGACAGGGCGCACGATCTATGACCTGTCAAAAATAGGTGTGGCCGATACGGTTTCGTTATGGGAGCATATAACGAATGGTGGTGATCAACGTAAATCCTTTGAAATAAGACCAAAGACAGGCATTGATGACCCGGCATATCGGTTATTTGCTGTTATTGGGCATCGTGCTTGGTATTACCTGATATCTTATCGAGCCAGTCGTTCATGCCATGCTTTGGATAGTGGACGTTGTATTAACTATGAACTTGGCCAGTCTCTGAGTATTCGTGGTACAGATTACAGAAAGTTGTTGAGTGCTGCGCTGAAAGGAAAACCGGATAAGATAGGTTCCATATTGAATGATTATCTTTAACACTAATCTTTTCCATTTGTTCAATGCGGTGGGGGCATGCTATAGCAATAATAAATTTTATGAGTGTTGACTGGTTTGAGTAATATTTATCGCTGGTAACAATGTGCCATCCTTCATGTCGGTTTTTACATTTGAATGGATGTAGGTAAACGTATCATCAGCGTGAAGTGTATAAAAATGGCAGCGTGCTTCAGGTTAAATGCTGGTGCGTTTATCTACATCCGGTGTGTATTATTATTTTTCTATTTTACTAAGACTTTCAATACCAACAATTTTCTTTAAAACATCAAGGTATTCACATTTATTATCATAAAGCCAGTGAATAACATCATTTGTGCGAAGTAATTTGGCTATGTAAGACTTGACTATAATTAGATTAAGATTGTTTTCGGCGTATTCATTCTGAATATTCTGTGTTTCAATCTGAAGTGCAGCCATTTCTTTTTCCAAGCGGGCAAGTGTTTTTACCATGTCTTTGTCTTCGGTAGTATTATCAATTTGTCTGACAAGATGCTCTGACGGTAAAGTGTGCAACATAGAGAGTGCAAATTTTTTGGTAAAGTTATTGAGTGTTATCATTGTGGTAACAAATTCAATCTGTTTATAGGGTTTAATCCTGCGTAGTATATCGAAGACGTTCTGAGATACATTTTTTTCGGCCAGCAAAGCAAGTACCTCTTTTGCTATACCATCAGAAATACGGAGTCGTGTATTGATGATGCTTTGAGATAAACCAAGCACGGCACAAAGTTTCTCGACCGGGACACCTGACTCAACCGCTTTTTGAAGCATCTTTTGTTCCTGAAGAATTGTTAAATGATTGACTCGTTTGTTATAGGAGTAAGTATCCTCAACTGGGGAGATTAGGCAATGGGCATGAGCTATGTTCAGATCTTTCAATGCTTCGATGCGTAAGTGTCCGTCTAGTACCTTTTGCTCTTCATTATCATTGATAAATATAATGACTGGCTCTATTAAACCAATTTCTGCAATTGAGCTAACAATTTGTTTGTATTTCCCACTTGATTTTATGTTGACAGGAAGTGTTCGTGATGGGATTAATTTATCTATCAGATATGACTGAAAGTGATTATTAAAACATTGCTTTATCATATTTATTTCCTCTTGTTATCTATCGGGAACCAAAACTTCCGGGATATCATTGATATTGTTTTCATGTAAAAGATTACAGAAATCACTGTCCTGGACTAGTTTTCTGAAAACTTCTTTTACTACCATAAGTGTCTCACGTGCATACTTTGCTTTTACCTGAATATCTCTGTGTTCGTCAGCATTTCTTTGATAGATAACGGCAAGCTCCTCTGGTGTGTATTTTTTCTGAACTCTTTTGGGTGTATATGTTTTGTTTGTGGAGCCTTTGTTACCTTTTTTACGATTTTCAATTATTCGCTTGATAATATTGATTTGTCTTCCTTTAATATTTCCATTCAGTAGGGCCTCTGTCAGTGAATCTTGAATGGACTCATCGGTGGAACGAGATATTTCTACCGCAAGGTATAAAGGAATATGACCGGCTTCGAAAGCAGCAAGTAGCTTTTTCTCACCTCTTCCCAACAGCGTTGTTACTCCCTGTACCCAACTGACCGCGTATCCGAGACGCTCACTAATATCTTTATCGTTTAGTCCCTGATCTTTTAACTGTCGAACGCTGTCAAGAAGTTCGGTTGCCCTAGGTTTCCTTCTGGCTATATTCTCAGCCAGACTCATCAGGTGCCCTGTTTCTTCATTAACATCCCTGATGACTGCTGGTATGTGAGTCTCCTGATAATGTTGATAAGCTTCAAGTCTTCCTTGGCCACAAATTAAAGCATATTCAAACTTATCATGTACAATTCGGCGAACTGTCACCGGACGTTTTAGCCCAATTTTATGAATATTTTCTTTAATCTCATTGTGATTGAACTTATCTCTTTTACGATGGTTGACGACCATTATTTTACTGATTTCAATAAGATCAATTTTTTCTTCTTTCATGCTATAGCTCCTGTAGTTTTATTCTTCTTATTAATCTATAAAAAGAGGATAGATTATCAAATCGGTATAAGTCGAAGCAGTAAGGATTTGTCTCCTTCAGGGATATAGTCTGTGAAATAATATCTATCGCTGGGAAAATATAGTAATCGACAACCGCTTGATTAGTACTGTCCATTCTTACAGCAATATTGATATCGGGAGAGAAATTGTAGTTGAAATTTATCTTCCATCTGAGACTATTTGGCCCCGTACGCCTACATCGGGAAGTTTGTATAGATAGAGTGAACTCATCATTGATATGAAAAACTCCTGTCGTTGATGCATCACTAATCCAGCCTCCTTCATTGCTAATATTGCCAATGATTGAGTTGGTCATTTCTGCGTTTAAGTTCTTAATGAACTTGTTGGTTTCAAGCCAGCTGTAATCAGTTTCTGGTGTGTAACCGATTAAATGATAAACGCGCAAAAGGCTTCCGAAACGATAACGATAGACGCTGCTGGAAGGGAAGCGTTCTTCTTCGTCAATAATAATTCCTGAAAGCCTACCTCTCTTTTTTAGTAATGTGTGTAATTTTTCAAGTAGTTCTTCTTCAGATAAGCGAATGGCTCGTGATCTGATAATTTCATTTGCACGTTTAAATTTATCAAGGCTTATAACTGGAGTATAAGCACCATCGCACCGAATCCATTCCTCTTCGGGGTTGAGGACATACTGTTGTTTTAGTTTAAACGATGTTTTGTTATAAATACTGTTACCAATGTATTTTTCATTGGTCAGTATTTGATGAATCTTTGCTCTGTGTTAGTACCGATGTAAAAATGACCCACATGCCAATGTAATTCGGACCCACCTGGGGTAAAACTGGCAGTTTTAAGCGAGCTGCCGATGCTAACATTGGAGTTAAGAGTGGAGATTGCTGTTCTTC
>NZ_JAMYWQ010000012.1 GCF_024160145.1 Serratia nevei | reverse complement strand
GAAAACGTAAAGGCCTTCATTCTGCCGGAAAAAAGAAAGCACCGAAGATATGATCGTTCGGTGCTTTATGTTCCGCCTAAATATCCATTCAGCTATAAGTCACGTGAGGCTTAAGTGAACGGCATTACTGCGACGCAGGGCTTTTTCATCAGGGGAGGGCGATTACGCCGCGACCGGCGAGGCCGCGACGCGGGCCGGAGCCGGCTCGCCAATCGGCAGCACGGTGCGGCCGTATTGCTCGTTGAGCACTTCGGCCATCGCCAGGTAAATGGCGCTGGCGCCACAGATGATGCCTTCATAGCCGGCGAAGGTCAGCAGCGCGTGGTTGCCGGTCATGTTACCGACGGCGAGCAGGGCGAACAGCAGCGTCAGGCTGGCAAACACGAACTGCAGCACGCGGTTGGCGCCCAGGGTGCCGAAGAACATGAACAGGGTGAACACGCCCCACAGCGCCAGGTAGATGCCCAGCACGTGCGCCTCGGTGGCTTCAGCCAGGCCCAGGCGCGGCAGCAGCAGCAGGCCGACCAGGCTCAGCCAGAAACTGCCGTAGGCGGTGAAGGCGGTCATGCCGAAGGTGTTACCCTTCTTGTATTCCAGCAGGCCGGCCAGGATCTGGGCCAGGCCACCGAAGAAAATCCCCATGCTGATGATGGCGGAGTTCAGTGGGAAAAAGCCCGCGTTGTGCAGGTTCAGCAAGACGGTGGTCATCCCGAAGCCCATCAGGCCGAGAGGGCCGGGATTCGCCAACTTGTTGGTGTGCATAAGTCCTCTGCGATAACAGAAAATTAACGGAAACAGCGAAGTAAAATAATAAATGGTCTGAATGGCCAAAAAATCGAAGTTTTCCATCAGAGCGCGCGCATCATAATGATCCCTGCCGCAGGAAACAATGATCTCAATGACGATAAAAAAAGAATTTTTTTTCGCCTTGCCCCTTGATGCCGGGTTGGATGGCCCCATCTTATTTGCAACCGCAGTTGCTGACCGCGGGCCGCACTGAGATATCGGGCAGTTGAAAAGCAAGAAATCGCCCGCATATAGGTTAGCAACCTGACTGATTATGAATTTTTTAGTGGAGACGTTTAGATGGGCAAAATTATCGGTATCGACCTGGGTACTACCAACTCTTGCGTAGCAATTATGGATGGTGCCAAGGCACGCGTGCTGGAAAACGCCGAGGGCGACCGCACTACTCCTTCTATTATCGCATATACCCAGGACGGTGAAACTCTGGTTGGCCAGCCGGCTAAGCGTCAGGCAGTGACCAACCCTGAAAACACCCTGTTCGCCATCAAGCGCCTGATCGGTCGCCGCTTCCAGGATGAAGAAGCACAGCGCGACAAAGCGATCATGCCGTACAAAATCGTCGAAGCCGACAACGGCGACGCCTGGCTGGAAGTGAAAGGCCAGAAAATGGCTCCGCCGCAGATCTCTGCGGAAGTGCTGAAGAAAATGAAGAAAACGGCGGAAGATTACCTGGGCGAACCGGTAACTGAAGCGGTTATCACCGTGCCGGCTTACTTCAACGACGCCCAGCGTCAGGCGACCAAAGACGCCGGCCGCATCGCGGGCCTGGAAGTAAAACGCATCATCAACGAACCGACCGCTGCGGCCCTGGCCTACGGCCTGGACAAAGAAGTCGGCAACCGTACCATCGCGGTTTATGACCTGGGCGGCGGTACTTTCGATATCTCCATCATCGAAATCGACGACGTTGACGGCGAAAAAACCTTCGAAGTGCTGGCGACCAACGGTGACACCCACCTGGGTGGCGAAGACTTCGACAGCCGTCTGATCAACTACCTGGTGGAAGAGTTCAAGAAAGATCAGGGTATCGATCTGCGCAACGATCCGCTGGCGATGCAGCGTCTGAAAGAAGCTGCCGAGAAAGCGAAGATCGAACTGTCTTCCGCTCAGCAGACCGACGTTAACCTGCCATACATCACGGCAGACGCGACCGGTCCAAAACACATGAACATCAAAGTGACTCGCGCCAAACTCGAGTCGCTGGTTGAAGATCTGGTTGCGCGCTCTATCGAGCCGCTGAAAGTAGCGTTGAAAGACGCAGGCCTGTCGGTTTCCGACATTCAGGACGTGATCCTGGTGGGCGGCCAGACCCGTATGCCAATGGTGCAGAAGAAAGTTGCAGATTTCTTCGGCAAAGAACCGCGTAAAGACGTGAACCCGGACGAAGCGGTTGCCGTGGGTGCTGCGGTACAGGGCGGCGTGTTGGCCGGTGACGTGAAGGACGTTCTGCTGCTGGACGTGACCCCGCTGTCGCTGGGTATCGAAACCATGGGCAGCGTGATGACGCCGCTGATCACCAAAAACACCACGATCCCGACCAAGCACAGCCAGGTGTTCTCTACCGCAGAAGACAACCAGTCTGCGGTAACCATCCACGTGCTGCAGGGTGAGCGTAAGCGTGCCAGCGATAACAAATCTCTGGGCCAGTTCAACCTGGACGGCATTCAGGCGGCACCGCGCGGCATGGCGCAGATCGAAGTGACCTTCGATATCGATGCCGACGGCATCCTGCACGTGTCTGCCAAAGACAAGAACACCGGTCGTGAGCAGAAGATCACCATCAAGGCATCTTCTGGCCTGAACGAAGACGAAATCCAGAAAATGGTGCGCGACGCCGAGCTGAACGCTGAAGCCGACCGCAAGTTCGAAGAGCTGGTGCAGACACGCAATCAGGCGGATCACCTGATCCACGGCACGCGCAAGCAGCTGGAAGAAGCGGGCGACAAACTGCCGGCGGAAGACAAAACGGCGATCGAAGCGGCGCTGAAAGATCTGGAAGCGGCGGTGAAAGGCGAAGATAAAGCCGAGATCGAAGCGAAGACCCAGGCGCTGGTGCAGGTTTCCGGCAAACTGCTGGAAATGGCTCAGGCGCAGCAGGCTCAGCAGGGTGCTGACGCCGGCGCGGACAACGCGGCGCAAAAAGACGACGACGTGGTTGACGCCGAGTTCGAAGAAGTTAAAGACAAAAAATAATCGCCCTTAAGCGGGCACGGGGCGGCCGAGATGCCGCTCCCGGAAACCAGCACGGGCGTCGAGGCAACTCTGCGCCCGTGCACGCATGTTAAGGGTAAGCGAAAGAATGGCGAAGAAAGACTATTACGAGATTCTCGGCGTCAGCAAGACGGCGGATGAACGTGAGATCAAAAAGGCGTACAAACGCCTGGCGATGAAATACCATCCTGACCGCAACCAGGAACAAGACGCCGAAACCAAGTTTAAAGAAGTTAAAGAAGCTTACGAAGTGCTGACCGACGACCAGAAACGCGCGGCCTACGACCAGTATGGGCACGCGGCCTTTGAACAGGGCGGCATGGGCGGCGGCGGTTTTGGCGGCGGCGCCGACTTCAGCGATATCTTTGGCGACGTGTTTGGCGACATCTTCGGCGGGGGCCGCCGTCAGCGCGCCAGCCGCGGTTCCGATCTGCGCTATAACATGGAGCTGACCCTCGAGGAAGCGGTACGTGGCGTCACCAAAGAGATCCGCATCCCGACGCTGGAAGAGTGCGACGTCTGCCATGGCAGCGGCGCCAAGCCGGGCAGCTCGCCGGTGACCTGCCCAACCTGTCACGGTCAGGGCCAGGTGCAGATGCGTCAGGGCTTCTTTACCGTGCAGCAGGCGTGTCCACACTGCCATGGCCGCGGTCAGATCATCAAAGATCCGTGCAACAAGTGCCACGGCCACGGCCGGGTAGAGAAATCCAAAACGCTGTCGGTGAAAATTCCGGCCGGCGTCGATACCGGCGACCGCATCCGCCTGGCGGGTGAAGGTGAAGCCGGCGAGCACGGCGCACCGGCGGGCGATCTGTACGTTCAGGTACAGGTGAAGGCGCACCCGATCTTCGAGCGTGAAGGCAACAACCTGTACTGCGAAGTGCCGATCAACTTTGCCATGGCGGCGCTGGGCGGCGAGATTGAAGTGCCGACGCTGGACGGCCGGGTGAAACTGAAGGTGCCTTCGGAGACCCAAACCGGCAAGCTGTTCCGCATGCGTGGCAAGGGCGTGAAATCGGTGCGTGGCGGCAGCCAGGGTGACCTGCTGTGCCGCGTGGTGGTGGAAACCCCGGTCAATCTGAACGACAAGCAGAAGCAACTGCTGCGTGAGTTGGAAGAGAGCCTGGGCGGCCCGTCCGGCGACAAGAACAGCCCGCGTTCGAAGAGCTTCTTCGACGGGGTGAAAAAGTTCTTTGATGACCTGACTCGCTAACCTGCTGTTTCTGTTGGCTTATGTATCAACCCCGGGCGCTTTTCCCGGGGTTTTATTTGCGCGTTACCCCGATAACTCCCTATAAATAATGTGACTTATTCGTGCTTTTAATCGGTTTTTACGAGTTATTTAGCATTTATAAACTGATTTTTTCGAGCTAAAACCCCATCTATACTCACTTCATGACTGTTTTGGCAGGGCGCCAGGCCTTGCACAGATTTGGAGAGACGTATCGTGACCAACATCATTCGTCAATTTTTACGTCAGGAAGCCGCAGGCGGCATCATCCTGATCGCGGCGGCGATCGTTGCCCTGATCATGGCCAATACCCCGGCGCAGGGGGTCTATCAGGCATTCCTTAACCTGCCGGTAATGGTGAAGATCGCTTCGCTGGAGATCGCCAAGCCGCTGCTGCTGTGGATCAACGACGGCCTGATGGCTATCTTTTTCCTGGTGGTGGGGCTCGAGGTCAAGCGCGAGCTGATGCAAGGCTCGCTGTCCGGGCGCGACAAGGCGGTGTTTCCGGCGATCGCCGCGCTGGGCGGCATGCTGGCGCCGGCGCTGATTTACCTGCTGTTCAACGGCGCGGATGAAGTCACCCGCCAGGGCTGGGCGATCCCGGCCGCGACCGACATCGCCTTCGCGCTGGGCGTGATGGCGCTGCTGGGCAACCGCGTGCCGACCAGCCTGAAAGTGTTCCTGCTGGCGTTGGCGATCATCGATGACCTGGGCGTGATTATCATCATCGCGCTGTTCTACACCCACGAAGTGTCGATGGTGGCGCTGGGCGTGGCGGCGGCGGCGACGGCGCTGCTGGCGGTGATGAACTGGCGTGGCGTGGGCAAGACCTCGCTGTACATGATGGTCGGCCTGGTGCTGTGGGTGGCGATCCTCAAGTCCGGGGTGCACGCGACGCTGGCCGGGGTGATCGTCGGCTTTATGATCCCGCTGAACGTCAAGAAGGGGCCGTCGCCGTCGGAGACGCTGGAGCATGAGCTGCACCCCTGGGTGGCGTTTATGATCCTGCCGCTGTTCGCTTTCGCTAACGCCGGGGTCTCACTGCAGGGCGTATCGCTGGAAGGGTTGACGTCGTTGCTGCCGGTAGGGATTGCGGCTGGCCTGTTTATCGGCAAGCCACTGGGGATTTTCCTCTTCAGCCTGCTGGCGGTGAAAATGGGCATCGCCCGCTTGCCTGAGGGCATCGGCTTCAAACAGGTGTTTGCCGTTTCGGTGCTCTGTGGTATTGGTTTCACCATGTCGATTTTCATCGCCTCGCTGGCGTTCGGCGATGCGGATGCGGCGCTCAGCACCTATTCCCGCCTGGGGATCCTGTTGGGCTCCACCGCTGCGGCGGTGGCGGGGTACGGATTGCTGCGTCTGGCGTTGCCGCGCGTGCGTTAATCCTGCGTGTGCCCGATAAGGGCACATAATAAAATGGCTGGTCGGAGCTGTGCGGTATAAAATGTGTACAGATTCGACCGTTCTTGGTTGGGACTAATGGGGCTATACGTTGTCTGAAGCAGGGAAAGGAAGTTTGTCGCTCGTCACGGCACACCGTTTGCCGCTGCGAAACGTTGTTAAGGAGAGCCGCTCGTGAGGATGTCGCATATCAACTTTAATCACCTTTACTATTTCTGGCAGGTCTGTAAGGCCGGTTCCGTGGTCGGCGCCGCCGAAGCGCTGTTTCTGACGCCGCAGACCATCACCGGCCAAATCAAGGCGCTGGAAGAACGGTTGGACGGCAAGCTGTTCAAACGCCAGGGGCGCGGGTTGGTGCCTTCGGAGCTTGGGCAGCTGGTATTTCGCTATGCCGACAAGATGTTTATGCTCAGCCAGGAAATGCTGGATATCGTCAACTACCGTAAAGAGTCCAACCTGTTGTTCGACGTCGGCGTGGCGGATGCGCTGTCGAAACGGCTGGTCAGCCAGGTGCTGGAAACGGCGGTGGTGGTGGACAACGAACAGATCCACCTGCGCTGCTTTGAATCGACGCACGAGATGCTGCTGGAGCAGCTCAGCCAGCACAAGCTGGATATGATCCTGTCGGATTGCCCGGTAGACTCCAGCCAGCAGGAAGGGCTGTTCTCGCTGAAGCTGGGCGAGTGCGGCATCAGCTTCTTCTGCCGCCAGCCGGCGCCGGAACTGCCGTTCCCGGCCTGCCTGGAGCAGCGTAAGCTGCTGATCCCCGGCCGCCGTTCGATGCTGGGGCGCAAGCTGCTCAACTGGTTCAATACGCAGGGCATTCAGGTGGAGATCCTGGGCGAATTCGACGATGCGGCGCTGATGAAGGCTTTCGGCATGTACCACAATGCGATCTTCGTGGCTCCGACGCTGTATGCGCAGGATACCTACAACGATGACAACGTGGTGGAGATTGGGCGCATCGACAGCGTGCAGGAGGAGTATTACATCATCTTCGCCGAGCGCATGATCCAGCACCCGGCGGTGCAGCGCGTGTGCAACAAAGACTTTTCGGCGCTGTTTTCCTGCTAGCGGTTCACTGAACGCAGGGCGTAAAAAAACCGGCCTAGGCCGGTTTTTTTATCAAGCAGATAACGAAATGCTTATTGCATTGCGTTGATGCGTGCAGTCAGGTTTGACTTATGACGCGCTGCTTTGTTTTTGTGGATCAGGCCTTTAGCTGCCTGACGGTCCACCAGTGGTTGCATTACCAGGAATGCATTTTGTGCTGCTTCTTTGTCGCCAGCTGCGATAGCTGCGTCTACCTTCTTGATGAAGGTACGCACCATTGAGCGACGGCTTGCGTTATGCTTGCGGCGTTTCTCAGACTGTACGGCGCGTTTCTTAGCTGATTTGATATTAGCCAAGGTCCAACTCCCAAATATATTCTATTGAGGACAATTCAAAGGCCGAGGAATATGCCCTTTTAGCCTTCGTTTGTCAATGGATTTGTGCAAATAAGCGCCGTTTGTACAGGCGGCACTCGCTACGTTGTGATGGCGCAGGATTTTACCAGCTTCGCTCTTGGGAATACAGTGTTTCGCGAGAAAATTCGCCAATGTTTTGCCGCGGCGGACGCAAGCCGTTGGCCGCGGTCGAGAATCGGCCCGGCGGCGCCGGATAAACTGCGGCGAAGCCGTTTCACGTGCAGATTATCTCCGGTATGGTGTGTCTATTACACAAAGGCACCAATCGCGGGTTAACCTTACCGGCTGTACAAGGTATAATCCGCCGATTTCCACTGTTTTGAGCCAGCTATGGAGCTAATTCGCGGCATTCACAATATCCGGGCGCGCCACCATGGTTGCGTGCTCACCATCGGCAACTTTGACGGCGTACATCGCGGTCATCAGGCGTTGCTGGAGCAGTTGAAGCAACAAGGGCAACGCCTCGGGCTGCCGGTGATGGTCATGATCTTTGAGCCGCAGCCGCTGGAGATGTTCGCCGCAGACAAGGCGCCGGCCCGGTTGACGCGCCTGCGCGACAAGGCCAACTACCTGGCGCAGGCGGGCGTCGATTACCTGCTGTGCGTCAAGTTCGATCCGCGTTTTGCCGCCAACACCGCGCAGGCGTTCGTTGCCGAGCTGCTGGTGGAAAAACTGGGCGTCAAATTCCTGATGGTGGGGGATGATTTTCGCTTTGGCGCCGGGCGCCAGGGCGATTTTCCGCTATTGCAGCAGGCCGGAAAAGAGTACGGTTTCGAGGTGGTCAGCACCCCGACCTTCCGCGAAGGCGAGCGGCGAATCAGCAGCACCGCGATCCGCACCGCGCTGAGCGAGGACGATCTGCCGCTGGCGGAGACCCTGCTGGGCCACCCGTACAGCATCTCCGGGCGCGTGGTGCACGGCGACGAGCTGGGCCGCACCATCGGCTTCCCGACCGCCAACCTGCCGCTCAAGCGCCTGGTGGCGCCGGTGAAAGGGGTGTATGCGGTGGACGTGTACGGCCTGGGGCCGCAGCCGCTGCCGGGCGTGGCCAATATCGGTACTCGCCCGACCGTCGCCGGCGTGCGCCAGCAGCTGGAAGTGCATCTGCTGGATGTCACAATGGATCTTTACGGGCGCCATATTGAGGTGGTGCTTCGCGCAAAATTGCGCAATGAACAACGGTTTGCTTCGCTCGATGCCCTGAAGCAGCAAATCGCCAATGATGTGGTGACGGCCCGGAAGTTCTTCGGGCTACAGACACCGGTTTAATCTCTATAGCCGAAAACGGAACCGAGAATCTAATGAGTGACTACAAGAATACCCTGAACTTGCCGGAAACAGGGTTCCCGATGCGCGGCGACCTCGCCAAGCGCGAACCTGGCATGCTGCAACGTTGGTATGAACAGGATCTGTACGGGATTATTCGTACTGCCAAAAAGGGCAAAAAAACCTTCATTTTGCATGACGGCCCTCCGTATGCGAACGGCAGCATTCACATTGGTCACTCGGTTAACAAGATTCTCAAAGACATTATCATCAAGTCGAAAGGGATGGCCGGCTTCGACTCGCCTTATGTGCCAGGTTGGGATTGCCACGGCCTGCCGATCGAACTGAAGGTTGAGCAGCTGTACGGCAAGCCGGGCGAGAAGCTGACGGCGGCCGAGTTCCGCCAGAAGTGCCGCGAGTACGCGGCCGAGCAGGTTGAAGGCCAGAAGAAGGACTTCATCCGCCTGGGCGTGCTGGGCGACTGGGATCGCCCATACCTGACCATGGACTTCAAAACCGAAGCCAACATCATCCGCGCGCTGGGCAAGATCATCAGCAACGGCCACCTGCTGAAAGGCGCCAAGCCGGTTCACTGGTGCACCGACTGCGGATCGTCGCTGGCGGAAGCGGAAGTGGAGTACTACGACAAGACTTCGCCGTCGATCGACGTGAGCTTCCATGCGGCCGACGCGGCTGCCGTGGCGGCCAAGTTCGGCGTGAGCAACTTCAGCGGCAACATCTCCCTGGTGATCTGGACCACCACCCCGTGGACCCTGCCGGCCAACCGCGCGATCTCGCTGCACCCGGACTTCACCTATCAGCTGGTGCAGGTTGATGGCCAGTGCCTGATCCTGGCGGCCGAGCTGGTGGAAAGCGTGATGAAACGCGCCGGCATCACCGAATGGACGGTGCTGGGCAGCTGCAAAGGCGCCGATCTGGAACTGCTGCGCTTCAAACACCCGTTCATGGACTTCGACGTGCCGGCGATCCTCGGCGAGCACGTGACGCTGGACGCCGGTACCGGTGCGGTGCACACCGCGCCAGGCCACGGCCCGGACGACTTCGTGATCGGCCAGAAATACGGCCTGGAAGTAGCCAACCCGGTAGGGCCGAACGGCTGCTACCTGACCGGCACCTACCCGCTGCTGGACGGCAAATTCGTCTTCAAGGCCAACGATCTGATCGTCGACCTGCTGCGTGAGAAAGGCGCGCTGCTGCACGTCGAGAAGTTCCTGCACAGCTATCCGTGCTGCTGGCGCCACAAGACGCCGATCATCTTCCGCGCCACGCCGCAATGGTTCGTCAGCATGGATCAGAAAGGCCTGCGTCAGCAGTCGCTGGAAGAGATCAAAGGCGTGCAGTGGATCCCGGACTGGGGCCAGGCGCGCATCGAAATGATGGTGGCCAACCGCCCGGACTGGTGCATCTCGCGTCAGCGCACCTGGGGCGTGCCGATGTCGCTGTTCGTGCACAAAGAAACCGAGCAGCTGCACCCGCGCAGCGTTGAGCTGATGGAAGAAGTGGCCAAGCGCGTCGAGCAAGACGGCATTCAGGCCTGGTGGGATCTGGACGCGGCCGACATCCTCGGCGCGGAAGCTGCCGACTACGTGAAAGTGCCGGATACGCTGGACGTGTGGTTCGATTCCGGTTCCACCCACGCCTCGGTGGTCGACGTGCGTCCTGAGTTCCAGGGCCACAGCGCCGACATGTATCTGGAAGGTTCCGACCAACACCGCGGCTGGTTCATGTCATCGCTGATGATCTCCACCGCGATGAAAGGCAAGGCGCCTTACAAGGAAGTGCTGACCCACGGCTTCACCGTCGACGGCCAGGGCCGCAAGATGTCCAAGTCGATCGGCAACACCGTCAGCCCGCAGGACGTGATGAACAAGCTGGGCGGCGACATTCTGCGTCTGTGGGTGGCGTCGACCGATTACACCGGCGAAATCGCGGTCTCCGACGAGATCCTCAAGCGTTCCGCCGACTCTTATCGCCGTATCCGCAACACCGCGCGCTTCCTGCTGGCCAACCTGAACGGGTTCGAGCCGAGCACCGACTGCGTGGCGCCGGAAGATATGGTAGTGCTGGATCGTTGGGCGGTCGGCCGTGCGCTGGCGGCGCAGCAGGATATCGAACAGGCTTACGCCAACTACGATTTCCATGAAGTGGTGCAGCGTCTGATGCAGTTCTGCTCGGTCGAGATGGGCTCCTTCTACCTGGATATCATCAAGGATCGTCAGTACACCGCGAAGAGCGACAGCGTCGCCCGCCGCAGCTGCCAGACCGCGCTGTATCACATCGTGGAAGCGCTGGTGCGCTGGATGGCGCCGATCATGTCGTTCACCGCAGACGAAATCTGGGGCTTCATGCCGGGCAAGCGCGCGCAGTACGTGTTCACCGAAGAGTGGTACGATGGCCTGTTCGGCCTGGCGGAAGGCGAACCGATGAACGACGCCTTCTGGGCGGAGCTGCTGAAAGTGCGCGGCGAAGTGAACAAGGTGCTGGAGCAGGCGCGTGCCGACAAACGTCTCGGTGGTTCGCTGGAAGCGGCGGTAACGCTGTATGCCGACAGCGAGCTGGCGGCGCGCCTGAACAGCCTGCAGGATGAGCTGCGCTTCGTGCTGCTGACCTCTGCGGCAAGCGTTGCGCCACTGGCGGATGCGCCGGCCGACGCTCAGGCTTCCGAGCTGCTGAAAGGGTTGAAGATCGCCTTCAGCACGGCGCCGGGTGAGAAGTGCCCGCGCTGCTGGCATTACACCACCGATATCGGCCTGGTGGCGGAACACGCAGACATCTGCGGCCGCTGTGTGAGCAACGTCGCCGGTGACGGCGAGAAGCGTAACTTTGCCTGAGAACTCGCGCCTGATGAGTAAATCAATTTGTTCGACCGGCCTGCGTTGGCTGTGGGTTGTGGTGGCGGTGCTGGCGCTGGATTTCGGCAGCAAGCAGTGGATCCTCGCTAACTTTACGCTGGGCCAGTCCCAGCCGTTGATCCCGTCGTTCAACCTGTTTTACGCGCGCAACTACGGCGCTGCGTTCAGCTTCCTGGCCGACCATGGCGGCTGGCAGCGCTGGTTCTTCGCCGGCATCGCCATCGCCATCGTTGCGGTGCTGCTGGTGATGATGTACCGCAGCACTGCGCAGCAGAAGCTGAACAACATCGCCTACGCCTTCATTATCGGCGGGGCGCTGGGCAATCTGTTCGATCGCCTGTGGCACGGTTTTGTGGTCGATTTCATCGACTTCTACGTCGGTGACTGGCACTACCCGACCTTCAATCTGGCGGACAGCTTTATCTGCGTGGGCGCGGCGATGATCGTGCTGGAAGGTTTCCTGTCGCCGGCGAACAAAGGCGCAAAGAGTAAAGGTGAGTAATATGACGGCTCAGGTTATCAGTGACAGCGCGGTGCTGGTTCACTTTACGCTGAAACTGGAAGATGGTTCGACCGCCGAATCCACCCGCAGCAGCGGCAAACCGGCGCTGTTCCGTCTGGGTGACGGCAGCCTGTCGGCGCCGCTGGAAGCGCAGCTGCTCGGCCTGCGTGCGGGCGACAAATGCGCCTTTACCCTGCAGCCGGAAGCGGCGTTCGGCGCGGAGAACCCGGATCTGGTCCAGTTCTTCTCGCGCCGCGACTTCGCGGAAACCGGCGTGCCGGACGTGGGCACCATCATGCTGTTTACCGCCATCGACGGCAGCGAAATGCCGGGCGTGGTGCGCGCGGTGGCGGAGGATTCGATCACCGTCGATTTCAACCATCCGCTGGCGGGCCATCCGGTGACCTTCGACATCGAAGTGCTGGAGATCGATCCGCAGCAGGAGGAGACGCATGCAAATATTGCTGGCTAACCCGCGTGGCTTCTGCGCCGGGGTTGATCGTGCGATCAGCATCGTGGAGCGGGCGCTGGAGCTGTATGGCGCGCCGATCTACGTGCGGCATGAAGTGGTGCACAACCGCTACGTGGTCGACAGCCTGCGCGAGCGCGGCGCGGTGTTTATCGAAGAGATCGCTGAAGTGCCGGACGGGTCTATCCTGATCTTCTCGGCGCACGGCGTTTCTCAGGCGGTGCGCGCCGAAGCCAAGGCGCGCGATCTGACCATGCTGTTCGACGCCACCTGTCCGCTGGTGACCAAGGTGCATATGGAAGTGGCGCGCGCCAGCCGCCGCGGCACCGAAGCAATCCTGATTGGCCATGCCGGGCATCCGGAGGTGGAAGGCACCATGGGCCAGTACAGCAACCCGCAGGGCGGCATGTACCTGGTCGAATCGCCCGAGGACGTGTGGACGCTGCAGGTGAAAGACGAAAACAACCTGTGCTTCATGACGCAGACCACGCTGTCGGTGGACGACACCTCAGACGTAATCGACGCCTTGCGTCAGCGTTTCCCGAATATCGTCGGGCCGCGCAAGGATGATATCTGCTACGCCACCACCAACCGTCAGGAAGCGGTGCGCAACCTGGCCGGCGATGCGGACGTGGTGCTGGTGGTGGGGTCGAAGAACTCCTCCAACTCCAACCGCCTGGCGGAGCTGGCGCAGCGCGTCGGCAAACCGGCCTATCTTATCGATTCGGCGGCGGATATTCAGGAGAGCTGGCTGAGCGAAGCGCGCAACATCGGCGTCACCGCCGGTGCCTCAGCGCCGGACGTGCTGGTGCAGGAGGTGATTTCTCGCCTGAAAGCGCTGGGCGGTGTGGACGTACATGAAATCAGCGGGCGTGAAGAGAACATCGTGTTTGAAGTGCCGAAAGAGCTGCGCGTGGACGTTCGTCAGATAGACTGACAGGCGCTGGCGGAGATGACAACGGGGAGCTTAGGCTTCCCGTTTTTTTGGGCGTTCGCATGGCATTGAAAATAAAACTCTGTGCATATTCAAATTTTCTGCTAACTAAAGTCAAATTGATTCTGAGTATTTGAAATAACGCGTGTGTCATTAATTATATAGGCTGACGAAAAGTCATTAATCAAGGTATCATTAGTCTGCAATCTAAATAAGGCCTGGCGTTGGCAAGGTGATTACAATAATTACAATAATGGGTGTTGCAGATGTTTCTTATTTTATTCCTGCCGAATATGTTCTATGGCGGTTAATCCCTTCTCCTGCAAATAGAGTTTCATATGCTCCAGTAACCGTCGGACTTTTAATGGCTGGATCTCCCGGCGCGGCATAATGGCATAGCAATTAATTTCCGGTAATCGCCAGTCGGGCAATATTTCAATCAGCTCGCCGCTGCGCAATTCACGTTCAACGTTGGCGAAGAAATTGCGAATGATGCCCTTGCCGGTCAGCGCCAACTCCTTCATCGCCATGCCGCTGTTGGTGAACAAACGTCCGGTCATGCGCATGCGGTGCTCATCGCCGTCGCGATGGATCAGACGGACAAACTGCGGGTTGCCAAGCGGCGTAAAGGTCACCCAGTGGTGATGCGTCAGCGCCTGCGGCGAATCGGGCACACCGTGGTGCGCCAGGTAGGCAGGTGAGGCGCACAACACTTCGCGGCAGCGCGCCAGCCGCGTCGAAACGTAGCTGGAGTCGGCCAATACGCCGCCGCGTATCGCCAGATCGATGCGTTGCGCGATCAGGTCTATCTTCTCGTCGTGGATCTCCAGCCGCAGCGTGAGCTGCGGATGTTCGTCGAGGAAGCTTTGCAGCGCCGGCACCAGGTAGTGGGTGGCGAATTCGGTCGAGGTGGCGACGCGCAGTTCACCGACCAGTTCGCCGCGCAGTGCGGCGATCCGTTGTTGGCCTCGTTCGGCGGCGTGGATCATCAGCAGGCAATCTTCATAAAAACACAACCCGGCTTCGGTCAGACTCAATGAACGCGTCGATCGCAGCAGTAATTGAATGCCCAGATGTTCCTCCAGCTGGCGAATATGTTGGCTGACGGCGGAGGTCGTCATGCCCAATTCTTTTGCCGCCATGCTGAATGCGCCGCAATCGACCACTTTTGAGAAAATGGCCATGCGTTTTAAAATATTGCTCATAGTTTGTTAAGCACAACTTAACCAAGATTGTGAATTATACGGGCTAATAATATAGCACCATCTCTTCTATATTGCCTGAAGCATATAAACGCCGGGTTGATTATTATCTCGCAGAGGTTTTTTCTCTTTTTGATAAATCTTATTGCGCTTATCAATAATACGCCCGCGCCACGTCGCAACAGGAGCTCATTGTGGACAGCGTTCAGAAAGATGAAATAGCGTTAAAAATTTTACGTGAATTATTGCAATACCGCCGCCGTTTCCCCGGCGACGCCACCTCGATTGCCGAAGAAGAGCAGCGGGTCACCCAGGTGCAATTGCCGCGCATTCGGGCATTCATTGAAAACGAGCAACGCATCGAATTCGTGCTGCCGGCCTTTCCGACCAAGTCGCCCAACACCAATAAGGTGATCGGCGCGGTGCCGGATATGGCTGAGCGGCTGTCGCTGATCTTCCTCAATTCGCTGTGCCAGCGCATTCAACTCTATTACCCGCCGGGGGCGCATATCGTTATCTGCTCCGACGGTCACGTGTTCGGCGATCTGATCCGCGTCAGCGACGAAGCGATCAACCACTATCAGCGCGAGATTGAAGGCCTGCTGCATGAAGTGGGCGCGACACACCTGAGCGTGTTCAACCTCGGCGACGTCAAAGGCCTGGCGGAGCATACCGATGATTACGATCTGCTGCGCCGGCTGTTGGTGGAGGGCTACGCCGAATCGGAAGAGGCGATCAAACAGCAGCTGATGCAGGACGAACAGGGCCTCTTGCTGTACCGCGCCATTACGCGCTTCCTGTATGAAGACAGCCAGCTGCCGGGCTACAGCGGTTCCAACGCCGCGCTGCAGAAGGACGCCAAGCAGCGCGCCTGCGGCGTGATCCAACGCAGCTGGGCCTGGGGTAACCTGCTGGCCCAGCATTTCCCGGCGGCGATCCGCCTGTCGATTCACCCGCAGCCGGTCGACAGCCTGAAAATGGGCATCCACATGATGCCGACCAAAGACGACTGGCTGACGCCGTGGCATGGCGTGGCGGCCAACGTGAACGGCCAGTTCGTGCTGATGAAGCGCAAAGACGCGCAGAGCCTGGACGGCGAGCTGGTGGAGATCCGCGGCACGCCGAGCCATTACCTGATCGAACAGCCGCAGGTGGCCTGAGGCCGCTGCGGGCTTTTGCGCCCGAAATCCTGGCGGGCGCGTTTTTGACGGCACGTTGCCGTGTGAGCAGCACATTCGATGCAAGGAGAATCACCGATGAACAACCAACCGCTTAATTGCCACATCCAACCGAATACCCCGTTCGGCGCGATCCTGACGCCGCTGCATCCGGGGCAAAAGATCGGCGAGCTGCCGGTGGCGGCGCTGCGGGCGCTGGCGCAGGAACACCACTTGCTGGTGCTGCGCGGATTCGACTCCGGTTTCAGCGAGGCGGAAGTCCTTACTCGCTATGCCGAACAGTGGGGCGAGATCATGATGTGGCCGTTCGGCGCGGTGCTGGACGTGAAGGAGCATCCGGACGCCAAGGATCATATCTTCGACAGCAGCTACGTCCCGCTGCATTGGGATGGCATGTATAAGCCGACCATCCCCGAGTTCCAACTGTTCCACTGCGTGGCGGCCCCCTCTCAGGACGAAGGCGGATGCACCACCTTCGTCGACACCACGCGGCTGTTGGCCAATGCGGACGAAGCCCTGCTGGATCAGTGGCTGTCGGTTTCGATCACCTACCGCATCAAGCAGGTGGTGCATTACGGCGGAGAAGTCTGTTCGCCGCTGGTGGTGCAGCACCCGAACGGCAGGGGATTGATCATGCGCTACAATGAACCGCCGACGGAAGGGAAAAAATTCCTCAACCAGCATGCGCTGGAATATCACGGCGTGCCGGAACAGCAGCAGGAACAGTTCCATCACACTCTGCAGCAGCACCTGTACGATCCGCGTCACTATTATGCCCACCAATGGCAACAGGGCGACGTGGTGGTGGCGGACAACTTCTCGCTGTTGCACGGCCGTGAGGGCTTTACCGCCCGTTCTGCGCGCCATTTGCAGCGCGTGCATATTCAGAGCAATCCGGTGTGCGCCAATCTGGCGCTGAAGCCGGCCAACGCAGAAGCGTAAAGGAGCATTATGGCAAGGATACTGATGGCGGCGGTGGCGACGCCGGGGCACGTCTACCCGATGTTAGCCATCGCGCGTCACCTGATCGCCCAAGGGCATCAGGTGCGGGTGATGACCGGCGCGCTGTTTCGCGAACGCGCCGAGGCGGCGGGCGCGAACTTCGTGCCGTTCGACGCGCAGGTGGATTTCGACTATCGCTACCTGGAAGAGCACTTTCCGGCGCGCGCCGCGCTGCCGCCGGGCAATGCGCAGATGGCGCTGGCGCTGAAGGATTTCTTCGCCGCGCCGATCCCGCTGCTGGATAGGCAGCTGCGTGCGGCCATTGCTGCCGAACAGACCGATCTGCTGATGGTGGAGAACTGCTTCTATGGCGTGCTGCCGCTGTTGCAGTCCGCCGAGCGGCCCCCGGTGTTCGGTATCGGCGTTACGCCGCTGTCGTATTCTTCGCGCGATGCTATTTTTTATGGCCCGCGCATCCCGCCGGCGCTGCTGCCGCAGGCGTTGACCCGCGAGCAGCTGGTGGATGAGGAAACGCGCGTGCTGCTCGATGACGTGCAGCAGAGCTTCGATGCGGCGCTGGTGCTGGCGGGCGGACGGGCGCTGGACCGCCCATTCACCGACGCGCTGATCGGCGGCTGCGAGCGTTTCCTGCAATTGGCTACCACGGCGCTGGAATATGAGCGTGACGATCTGCCGAGCGGCGTGCGCTTCGTCGGCCCGCTGCGCAGCGGCGGCCAGCCGGCGGCGGAAGAGACGCTGTGGGCGGTGGACGATCGTCGGCCGCTGGTGGTTGTGACGCAGGGCACGCTGGCCAATGTCGATCTGCATCAGCTGATCGTGCCGACGCTGCAGGCGCTGGCGCATCTGCCGGTGCGGGTGCTGGCCACCACCGGCGGGCGGCCGACGGAAGGGCTGATGGAGGCGCTGCCGGACAATGCCAGAGTGCGCGAGTTTATCTCCTTCGAACGCTGGCTGCCGGAGACGGCGCTGCTGATCACCAACGGCGGTTACGGCTCGATCAACGCTGCGCTGGGCAGCGGCGTGCCGCTGATCGTCGCCGGTACCGGCGAGGACAAGCTGGAGGCGGCCGCGCGCGTGGTGGCCGCCGGCTGCGGCGTCAGCCTGCACACCAGCACGCCGAGCGCCGAACAGATCCTGGCGGCGGCGACGCGCATTCTGCAACAGCCGATCTATCGGCAACGCGCGGCGCTGGTGCGTGAGGACTATGCCCGCCACGATGCGCTGACGGCGATCGCCAACGAAGTGGCGGCCATTACCGCCTGACCTCGCCGTTCTCACTTCTCCAGGCGCCGTTTTTGGCGCCTTTTTTCTGCATTTTTTTGCCATGAAAACTGCATGATTATGTACAATCGTCGCAGGCCGCCAAATCGGTTGAATGTTAATCTCACGACAGCGCTGCTGATGAGAACGGGGGAATATCATAATTTTCTAATTATGAAATGAATCCTCTGGCGACGCTGAAGCGGGGCGGTTACCCTGAATCGATAGCCTAATGGGATAGGCGTCAAATCAAGAAGAGAGCAAGCATGAGTGATTCACAAATCCGCATTGCGATTGCGGGCGCCGGCGGCCGGATGGGCCGTCAATTGATCCAGGCGGTGCAGCAGGCGGAAGGCGTGGTGTTGGGGGCGGCGCTGTCGCGCCCGGGCTCCAGCCTGGTCGGCGTCGACGCCGGCGAGCTGGCGGGCATCGGCGCGCTGGGCGTCAAGGTAAGCGACAGCCTGGAGAAGGTGGCGAGCGAGTTCGACATTCTGATCGACTTCACTCGCCCGGAAAGCACCCGGGGCTACCTGGATTTTTGCGTGGCGCATCACAAGGCGATGGTGATCGGTACCACCGGCTTCGATGACGCCGGCAAGCAGGCGATCCGCGATGCGGCGC
Organism: Serratia nevei; assembly: GCF_024160145.1. Classification (GTDB taxonomy): domain Bacteria; phylum Pseudomonadota; class Gammaproteobacteria; order Enterobacterales; family Enterobacteriaceae; genus Serratia; species Serratia nevei_A. The sequence continues at coordinate 114,888 of NZ_JAMYWQ010000012.1, read as the reverse complement.
GGCATATCGGCATCGTGTTCGCCGCCAACTTCAGCGTCGGCGTCAACCTGGTGCTGAAACTGCTGGAGAAGGCCGCGCAGGTGATGGGCGACTATACCGATATCGAAATCGTTGAGGCGCACCACCGCCACAAAGTGGATGCGCCGTCGGGCACGGCGCTGGCCATGGGCGAAGCGATCGCCGGCGCGCTGGGGCGCGATCTGAAAAGCTGCGCGGTCTATGCGCGCGAAGGCCATACCGGCGAACGCGATCCGAAAAGCATCGGCTTTGCCACCATTCGCGCCGGCGACATCGTCGGTGAGCACACCGCCATGTTCGCCGACATCGGTGAACGGGTGGAGATCACCCATAAAGCCTCCAGCCGCATGACTTTTGCCAGCGGCGCGGTGCGCGCGGCTACCTGGTTGCATCACCGGGATAAAGGTCTGTTTGATATGCGTGACGTGTTGAATTTGGACCAACTATAATTGATTTGTATACCATCGTGATGTGGTTGTATTGATCATAATGCTATGATAATCGGACAATAATTTTATTGTCCTTTTTTTTAACATGAAAAATGAATGGTTGGTGTGATTTTATTTCATTGATTGTTATTTATTGATGTTTACCTTGCTAATCATCCCATTTTTATCCACCAGATCCCATCTCAGCGTCTTTTGGAGCCCATTCTGGCGCCATTTTTCGTCATCCAGCCTCGCAACCGTTTTCCAGCCCCGGTTTTCTGTGTTTTTATCGCCGCTCAAGCCGCATCAGCGCTGAGAACTGCAAAAATAAAACAAAAAATGGCAGTTTGGCTAGACAAGCCGGGCACTCATCATTAAAATGCGCCCAATTTGCCAAAAATTGGCCTCGCGGACGGTTTTTGCATTGATTTAGATCGCGATATCTGAATTAATATGCAAATATTGTGATTGATTATTCCTCGGAGGATGTTTTGATAAAGTCAGCGCTATTGGTTCTGGAAGACGGAACCCAATTCCACGGTCGGGCCATCGGGGCAGAGGGAACGGCAGTGGGGGAAGTGGTCTTCAATACGTCGATGACCGGTTATCAAGAAATCCTCACTGATCCTTCCTATTCCCGCCAGATCGTTACTCTTACTTATCCTCATATCGGCAATGTCGGCACCAATGCTTCCGACGAAGAATCCTCCGCAGTACACGCCCAAGGCCTCGTGATTCGTGACCTCCCGCTGATCGCCAGCAACTACCGCAACGAAGAAAGCCTGTCCGACTACCTCAAGCGTCACAACATCGTGGCGATCGCCGATATCGATACCCGCAAATTGACCCGCCTGCTGCGTGAGAAGGGCGCCCAGAACGGCTGCATCATCGCCGCCGATTCACCGGACGCCGCGCTGGCCCTGGCCAAGGCGCAAGGTTTCCCGGGGTTGAAGGGCATGGATCTGGCGAAAGAGGTCACCACCCAGGAAGCTTACAGCTGGCAGCAAGGCAGCTGGACGCTTGAAGGCGAGCTGCCTGAAGCCAAAACCGCCGCGGAACTGCCGTTCCACGTGGTAGCTTACGATTACGGCGCCAAGCGCAACATCTTGCGCATGCTGGTGGATCGCGGCTGCCGCCTGACCGTGGTGCCGGCGCAGACCCCGGCCGACGAGGTGCTGAAAATGGCTCCGGACGGCATCTTCCTGTCCAACGGCCCGGGCGACCCGGAGCCGTGCGACTACGCCATCGCCGCCATCAAACAGTTCCTGGAAACCGACATTCCGGTGTTCGGCATCTGCCTGGGCCACCAGCTGCTGGCGCTGGCCAGCGGGGCGAAAACCATGAAGATGAAGCTCGGCCACCACGGCGGCAACCACCCGGTGAAGGATCTGGACAACGACACCGTGATGATCACCGCGCAGAACCACGGCTTCGCCGTCGATGAAAATCACCTGCCGGCGAACCTGCGCGTCACGCACAAATCGCTGTTCGACCACACGGTGCAGGGCATTCACCGCACCGACAAAGCGGCGTTCAGCTTCCAGGGCCACCCGGAAGCCAGCCCTGGCCCGCACGATGCCGCGCCGCTGTTCGATCACTTTATCGAACTGATTGAGACTTACCGTACTAACGCCAAATAATCAGGAGCAGTAAAAAATGCCAAAACGTACCGACATAAAAAGCATCCTGATCCTCGGCGCTGGCCCGATCGTTATCGGCCAGGCGTGTGAGTTCGACTACTCGGGTGCCCAGGCGTGTAAAGCGCTGCGCGAAGAGGGTTACCGCGTCATTCTGGTGAACTCCAACCCGGCGACCATCATGACCGACCCGGAGATGGCCGACGCAACCTACATCGAGCCGATCCACTGGGAAGTGGTGCGCAAGATCATCGAAAAAGAGCGCCCGGACGCGGTATTGCCGACCATGGGCGGCCAGACGGCGCTGAACTGCGCGCTGGAGCTGGAGCGTCAGGGCGTGCTGGCCGAGTTCGGCGTCACCATGATCGGCGCCACCGCCGATGCAATCGACAAGGCCGAAGACCGTCGCCGTTTCGACGTGGCGATGAAGAAAATCGGTCTGGATACTGCGCGTTCCGGCATCGCGCACACCATGGAAGAAGCGCTGGCGGTCGCCGCTGACGTCGGCTTCCCGTGCATCATCCGCCCTTCCTTTACCATGGGCGGCACCGGCGGCGGCATCGCCTACAACCGCGAAGAGTTCGAAGAGATCTGCGAACGCGGTCTGGACCTGTCGCCGACCAACGAGCTGCTGATCGATGAGTCGCTGATCGGTTGGAAAGAGTACGAGATGGAGGTGGTGCGCGATAAGAACGACAACTGCATCATCGTCTGCTCGATCGAAAACTTCGACGCCATGGGCATCCACACCGGCGATTCGATCACCGTCGCACCGGCGCAGACCCTGACCGACAAGGAATACCAAATCATGCGCAACGCCTCGATGGCGGTGCTGCGTGAGATCGGCGTCGAAACCGGCGGCTCCAACGTGCAGTTCTCGGTCAACCCGAAAACCGGCCGCCTGATCGTTATCGAAATGAACCCGCGCGTGTCGCGCTCTTCGGCGCTGGCGTCGAAAGCCACCGGCTTCCCTATCGCCAAGATCGCCGCCAAGCTGGCGGTGGGCTACACCCTCGATGAGCTGATGAACGACATCACCGGCGGCCGCACCCCGGCATCGTTCGAACCGTCCATCGACTACGTCGTGACCAAGATCCCGCGCTTCAACTTCGAGAAGTTCGCCGGCGCCAACGATCGCCTGACCACCCAGATGAAGTCGGTCGGCGAAGTGATGGCCATCGGCCGCACCCAGCAGGAGTCGCTGCAAAAAGCGCTGCGCGGCCTGGAAGTGGGCGCCACCGGCTTCGACCCGAAAGTGAGCCTGGACGATCCGGAAGCGCTGACCAAGATCCGCCGCGAGCTGAAAGACGCCGGTTCTGACCGCATCTGGTACATTGCCGACGCCTTCCGCGCCGGTTTGTCGGTTGACGGCGTCTTCAACCTGACCAACGTCGACCGCTGGTTCCTGGTGCAGATTGAAGAGCTGGTGCGCCTGGAGGAGCAGGTGGCCGACGCGGGCATCAACGGCCTGAACAAAGCGTTCCTGCGCACCCTGAAACGCAAGGGCTTCGCCGATGCGCGTCTGGCCAAGCTGGCCGGCGTCGCCGAGAGCGAAATTCGCAAGCTGCGCCACAGCCACGGCCTGCATCCGGTGTACAAGCGCGTGGATACCTGCGCGGCGGAATTCGCCACCGACACCGCCTACATGTACTCCACCTATGAAGAAGAGTGCGAGTCCAACCCGACCAACGACCGGCCGAAAGTGATGGTGCTGGGCGGCGGGCCGAACCGTATCGGCCAGGGCATCGAGTTCGACTACTGCTGCGTGCACGCCTCGCTGGCGCTGCGCGAAGACGGCTACGAGACCATCATGGTCAACTGTAACCCGGAAACCGTCTCCACCGACTACGATACCTCCGATCGCCTGTACTTCGAGCCGGTGACGCTGGAAGACGTGCTGGAAATCGTGCGCATCGAGAAGCCGAAGGGCGTGATCGTGCAGTACGGCGGCCAGACCCCGCTGAAGCTGGCGCGCGAGCTGGAAGCCGCTGGCGTGCCGATCATCGGCACCAGCCCGGACGCCATCGACCGCGCCGAAGACCGCGAGCGTTTCCAGCAGGCGGTTAACCGCCTGGGCCTGAAGCAGCCGGCCAACGCCACCGTTACCGCCATCGAGCAGGCGGTGGAGAAGGCGGCGGGCATCGGCTATCCGCTGGTGGTGCGCCCTTCCTACGTGCTGGGCGGCCGGGCGATGGAAATCGTCTATGACGAAACCGACCTGCGCCGCTACTTCCAGACCGCGGTCAGCGTGTCCAACGATGCGCCGGTGCTGCTGGACCGCTTCCTGGACGACGCGGTGGAAGTGGACGTCGACGCGATCTGCGACGGCGAGCGCGTGCTGATTGGCGGCATCATGGAGCACATCGAGCAGGCGGGCGTGCACTCCGGCGACTCCGCGTGTTCGCTGCCGGCGTATACCCTGAGCCAGGAAATTCAGGACGTGATGCGTCGCCAGGTGGAAAAACTGGCGTTCGAGCTGCAGGTACGCGGCCTGATGAACGTGCAGTTCGCGGTGAAAGACAACGAAGTCTACCTGATTGAAGTGAACCCGCGCGCCGCGCGTACCGTGCCGTTCGTCTCCAAAGCGACCGGCGTGCCGCTGGCCAAAGTGGCCGCGCGCGTGATGGCGGGCAAAACGCTGGTTGAGCAGGGCGTGACAGAAGAAATTATCCCGCCGTACTACTCGGTGAAAGAAGTGGTGCTGCCGTTCAACAAATTCCCGGGCGTCGACCCGATTCTGGGGCCGGAAATGCGCTCTACCGGGGAAGTGATGGGCGTGGGCCGCACCTTTGCGGAAGCCTTCTCCAAAGCGATGCTGGGCAGCAACTCGGGCATGAAGAAGCAGGGCCGCGCGCTGCTGTCGGTGCGCGAAGGCGATAAAGCCCGCGTGGTCGATTTGGCCGCCAGCCTGCTGAAACAGGGCTTCGAACTGGACGCCACCCACGGCACGGCGGTGGTGCTGGGCGAAGCGGGCATCAACCCGCGCCTGGTCAACAAGGTGCACGAAGGGCGTCCGCACATTCAGGACCGTATCAAGAACGGCGAGTACACCTACATCGTCAACACCACGGCCGGCCGTCAGGCAATTGAGGACTCCAAGTTGATTCGCCGCAGCGCCCTGCAGTACAAGGTGCATTACGACACCACGCTGAACGGCGGCTTCGCCACCGCGATGGCGCTGAAAGCGGATCCGACCGAGCAGGTGACGTCGGTGCAGGAGATGCACGCGCGCATCGGCAAGTAACCGCGCGATAACGCTACGCCAGGGGCGCTGCAATGCAGCGCCCTTTTTTATTCAGCGAATTTGTCGGCCGGTGTTAAAAATTTCCGCTATCAATCAGTGGGCAAACTGTCACCCTGTGTGATTGGTATATGCTTGGTGTATTGGCAAGGAACGAAGGAACGACGATAACAATGATTCTGATAATTTATGCTCACCCGTATCCCCGGCATTCGCATGCCAATCAGCGCCTGCTGCAGGCGGTGAGGGATCTCCCTGAGGTAGAGGTGCGCTCGCTGTATGAGCTGTACCCTGATTTCAATATCGACATCAACGCCGAACAGCGGGCGCTGGAGCGCGCCGACCTGGTGGTGCTGCAGCATCCGATGCAGTGGTACAGCTTCCCGCCGCTGTTGAAGCTGTGGATCGACAAAGTGCTGGAGCACGGCTGGGCCTACGGCCACGACGGCAACGCGCTGGTGGGTAAAGACTGCCTGTGGGCGGTGACCAGCGGCGGCGACAAGCACCATTTCGAACTGGGCGACTTTCCCAACTTCGCCGCGCTGGCGCAGCCGCTGCAGGCCACGGCGATTTATTGCGGCATGAACTGGCAACCCTATTTCGCCGTGCACAATACCTTTACCTGCAACGAGCCGGCGTTGCTCGCCGCCGGCGAAGCCTACCGGCAGCGGTTGGTCAACTACCTGATGGAGCATGCCGAAGCGGAAACCCGGGAGGCCAGCCATGGATAATCACCACATGATGATCGAGGGGCTTATCTACCTCGGTTCGGCGGCGCTGTTCGTGCCCATCGCGGTGCGGTTGGGGCTGGGCTCGGTGCTCGGCTACCTGATCGCCGGCTGCATCATCGGCCCCTGGGGGTTGAAGCTGGTGTCGGACGCCGAGTCTATCCTGACCTTCGCCGAGATCGGCGTGGTGCTGATGCTGTTTATCATCGGCCTGGAGCTTGATCCCAAGCGGCTGTGGACGTTGCGCGCCTCGGTGTTCGGCGGCGGCAGCATTCAGATGGTGGGCTGCGGCCTGGCGCTGAGCGCCTTCTGTTACTTCCTCGGCCTCAACTGGAAGGTGGCGCTGCTGATCGGCCTGACGCTGGCGCTTTCATCCACCGCCATCGCCATGCAGGCGATGGGCGAACGCAACCTGACGCCGTCGCCGATCGGCCGCAGCGCATTTGCGGTGCTGCTGTTCCAGGATATTGCGGCGATCCCGCTGGTGGCGATGATCCCGCTACTGGCCAGCAGCGGTGCCACCACCACGCTGGGCGCTTTCGTGCTGTCGGCGGCCAAGGTGGTGGGCGCGTTGACGATGGTGGTGTTGCTCGGCCGCTATGTCACCCGCCCGCTGCTGCACTTCGTGGCCCGTTCGGGCATGCGCGAGGTGTTCAGCGCCGTGGCGCTGTTCCTGGTGTTCGGTTTCGGCATCCTGCTGGAGATGGCCGGGCTGTCGATGGCGATGGGGGCGTTCCTCGCCGGGGTGCTGCTGGCAAGCTCGGAATATCGCCATGCGCTGGAGAGCGATATTCAGCCGTTCAAGGGGCTGCTGTTGGGGCTGTTCTTTATTGGCGTCGGCATGTCGATCGACTTCGGCACGCTGTTCCATCACCCGCTGCTGATCGCCTCGCTGCTGCTGGGCTTTATGCTAATCAAGGCGGCGCTGCTGTGGCTGATTGGGCCGCTGCTCGGCGTGCCGAAGCGCCAGCGCGGCCTGTTCGCCATTCTGTTGGGCCAGGGCAGTGAGTTCGCCTTCGTGATCTTCAGCGCCGCGCAGCTGGCCGGCGTACTGCCGGTCGAATGGGCCAAGTCGCTGACGCTGGCGGTGGCGCTGTCGATGGCGGCCACGCCGCTGCTGCTGGTGATCGCCGCGCAGCGGGAGAAAAATGCGCCGAAAGAGGAGCGCCCGGCTGACGTCATCGACGACGAAAATGCCAGCGTGATCATCGCCGGCTTCGGCCGTTTCGGCCAGATCGCCGGCCGCTTGCTGTTGGCCAACGGCGTACACACCGTGGTACTGGATCACGATCCGGACCATATCGAGACGCTGCGCAAATTCGACACCAAGGTGTTTTACGGCGACGCCACGCGGGCCGATTTGCTGGAGGCCGCCGGCGCCGCCCACGCCAAGGTGCTGATCAACGCCATCGACGACGTGGAAGACAGCCTGGCGTTAACCGAGCTGGCCAGGCAGCACTTCCCGCATCTGAAGGTGGTAGCGCGCGCGCGCGACGTCGATCACTGGTATCAGCTGCGGCAGCTGGGAGTGGAAAAACCGGAGCGCGAAACCTTTGAAAGCTCGCTGCGCATCGGCCGTGAAACGCTGGAGCTGCTGGGGCTGGACGCCTATGAGGCGCGCGAGAAAGCGGACACGTTCCGCCGCTATAACCTGAAGATGCTGGAAGACACGCTGGAGAATTATCAGGACACCGAGTTCCGCATCGCCAGCCTGCAGCGGGCCAAGGAGATGCTCAGCGCGGCCATCGAGCAGGATCAGAATCGGCTGGCGCGGGTGCAGCAGACCGGCTGGCGCGGCAGTATCGACGGCAAGGCGCCGGAGGACGAAGTGGTGGAAGCCAAAGGATAAGAGTAGGGGCGCCGTGATGGCGCCCCGTTTTTTTTGCTTAGCTCAGTGCGACCTTGATGCCTAAGGCGATCAGCATGCCGCCCAGCAGCTTGTCGACGATCTTCTGGGTTTTTTCCAACCCGCGGCGCACCGGCCCGCTCTGGATCAGGAACACCAGCAGTGGCCACCAGATGACCGACAGGCCGAGAATAATCCCCGCGTACCACAGTTTGTCGCCCAGGCCGGAATCGATCTGCAACACCTGGGTGAATACCGCCAGGAAGAACAGGGTGGCCTTCGGGTTCAGCAGGTTGCACAGGTAGCCCTGCGCAAAGGCGCTCTTCAGGCTGACCTGCTGCTGCGGCAGATTGCTGACGTTCATTTTGCCACCGCCACGCGACAGCAGCGCCTGGATGCCGATCCACACCAGATAGACCGCCCCGGCGTATTTCAGCAGGTTGAACAGCCACGGCGTGGTGGTGATCACCACCGCCAGCCCGGCGACGCAGTAGGACATGTGGGTGGCGACGCCGCAGATCACGCCGAAGGCGGTCATCATGGCGGCCAGCCGCGGATAGCGGGCGGCGTTTTTGATCACCAGGAAAAAATCCGGGCCCGGGGAGAGCATGCCGAGGGCGGCGATGCCGGCGACAAACAGCGAAGTTTCAAGCATGGGAGCGTCTCGCGCAAAAGGCAGAATTCTGGCGATAATAACGCCGCTTCTTCTGATGCGCATCAACCCAATGAGGTATTGTTAGGCTCTATGATAATTATTCATCTATCGCCAGCGACGGAGCACCATGCAGCAGACTAACGCCACAGACCTGCCGGAGCCGCACCGGCAACAGCGCGAAATTACTCGCCTGTGCATTCAATGCGCGCTGCTGCTGTTGCAGCACGGTGCCGAGAGCACGGTGGTGGAACAGCTGTCGACCCGTCTGGGGCTGGCGCTGGGGATGGATAGCGTGGAAAGCTCGATCTCCGCCAATGCGGTGGTGCTGACCACCCTCAGCCACGGCGCCTGCCTGACCACTACCCGCAAGAACGTCGATCGCGGCATCAATATGCAGGTGGTGACCGAAGTGCAGCATATCGTGATCCTCGCCGAGCACCACCTGGCGGATGCGCACGACGTGGCGCGCCGTTTCGACAGGATCCGGCCGTTGCGCTACCCGCGCGCCCTGGTGGTGCTGATGGTGGGGTTGTCCTGTGGGTGCTTCAGCATGCTCAACGGCGGCGGCGGCGACGCCTTCCTGGTGACCTTTATCGCCAGCGGCACGGCGATGCTGGTGCGCCAGATCCTCACCGCCCGTCATATGAATCCGCTGATCAATTTTTGCCTGACGGCGTTTGTCGCTACCTCGATCTCCGGACTGCTGCTGCGCCTGCCGGCGTTTAAAGACACCTCGAGCGTGGCGATGGCCGCCAGCGTGCTGCTGCTGGTGCCGGGCTTCCCGCTGATCAATGCGGTGGCCGACATGTTCAAGGGGCACGTCAATACCGGGCTGGCGCGCTGGGCGATGGCCAGCCTGCTGACGCTGGCGACCTGCATCGGGGTGGTGATGGCGATGTCGCTGTGGGATCTGCGGGGGTGGTCATGAGCCTGTTGTGGGCCTTGTTGCAGGAGATGCTGTTGGCGGCGGTGCCGGCGCTGGGCTTCGCCATGGTGTTCAACGTGCCGCTGCGCGCGCTGCGCTATTGCGCGTTGCTCGGCGCAATCGGGCGCGGCTCGCGCATGCTGATGATGCACGGCGGCATGAATATCGAGTGGGCCTCGCTGCTGGCGGCGATCCTGATCGGCATCATCGGCATCTACTGGTCGCGCTGGCTGCTGGCGCACCCGAAGGTGTTCACCGTGGCGGCGGTGATCCCGATGTTCCCCGGCATTTCCGCCTATACCGCGATGATAACTGTGGTAGAGATCTCGCATCTCGGCTACAGCGAAGCCTTGATGGAGACCATGATCACCAACTTCCTCAAGGCCAGTTTTATCGTCGGCGCGTTGTCGATCGGCCTGTCGTTGCCGGGCCTGTGGCTGTACCGCAAACGCCCCGGCGTGTGAAATCTCCCGGCGGGAGATCGTTGGTTATTAGATATGCTGATAAGAGCTATCTTATATATTCATCTTGCTCGATTAGCCTATCGACGGCACTCAGGCCTTTACGTATAGTGTCACCAATTTTGCTGCCTACACAGGGTTAAACAATGATTATCAGCCTGATCGCTGCCTTGGCGGCGGATCGCGTTATTGGCATGGAAAACGCCATGCCGTGGCACCTGCCGGCGGACCTGGCGTGGTTTAAACGCAACACGTTGAATAAGCCGGTTATTATGGGCCGCAAGACCTTCGAGTCCATTGGCCGCCCGCTGCCGGGCCGCCACAATATCGTTTTGAGCAGCCGTCCGGGCAGTGCCGCCGGGGTGACCTGGGTGACCTCGCTGGATGAGGCGTTGGCCGCCGCCGGCGACGTGGAAGAAGTGATGGTGATCGGCGGTGGGCGCATCTATACCCAGCTGCTGCCGCGCGCCGATCGTCTGTACCTGACGCACATCGACGCCGAGGTCGGCGGCGATACTCACTTCCCGGATTACGAGCCGGACGAGTGGGAAACCACGTTCAGCGAGTTCCACGACGCCGACGATCTGAATTCGCACAGCTACTGCTTCGAAATCCTGCAGCGCCGTTGATTTCAGCGCGTTAGCCAACTCTCCCCGGGGGCGCAAGCAATTGCGCCCCCGGTCTTTTTGCGCCTGCCGGGCGTAACCTTTCCGTCACATTACCTGATTAGTATGAAGCCCAACTCCGAGCGCCCCGGCCACCTGTGGATCCTCGCCGATGGCAAGTACAGCAACAAGGGCGATTAGGTCGGGCAGGGCAACAACCAGCTGTTGGTGGGCGATCCGGTCAGCGGCTAATTCGCCGTTTCATGGTGGGGCCGAAGTCCTGCGAGCTGACCGGCATCACTTTCGCTCCGGACGACAAGACGATGTTCGTCGACGTGCAGCACCCGGGAGAAGAGGGCGATTCGCACTTCCCGAACAACAGCTCGCGCCCGCGTTCATCGGTGTTGATGATCACGCGTGAAGATGGCGGGGTGATTGGAGCATAAGGCGGTAAAGAGCACCAAGGCGGCCCAAGGTCGCCTTTATGTTTTCAGGACGCGGCCAATCTGCCGGCGTGGTCAGGTGCCTCGCCACGGTTGGCGGGCTGCGTGAAGTAACGGCGGTCTTCCCAGCGCAGCATCGTCAAATCGCCACCCCAGCAACAGCCGGTATCCAGCCCGATCACGCCTTCCGGCGTGCCCTTGCCTTCCAGCGAGGCCCAGTGGCCGAAGACGATGGTGTATTCCGGATCGACCAGGCGCGGCAGCTCGAACCACGGCTTCAGCGGCGCGGGTGCTGTGCCCGGCGCATCTTTGCAGATCATGTCGAGCTGGCCGTTGGGGAAGCAGTAGCGCATGCGCGTGAATGCATTGGTGCTGAAACGCAGACGCGCCAGGCCGCTCAGCTCCGGCGCCCAGTTGTTCGGCATGTCGCCGTACATGGCGTCGAGGAACAGCGGGTAGCTGTCGCTGCTCAATACCGCTTCCACTTCGCGCGCGCACATTTTCGCGGTGTCGATATCCCACTGCGGGGTGATGCCGGCGTGGGCCATCACCAGCTTTTGCTCATCGTCCACCTGCAGCACCGGTTGGCGGCGCAGCCAGTTGATCAGCTCGTCGGCGTCCGGCGCCTCCAGCAGCGGGGTGATGCGATCTTTGGGTTTGTTGCGGCTGATGCCGGCGTACACCGCCAGCAGGTGCAGATCGTGGTTGCCCAGCACCATGCGCACCGCCGGGCCGAGCGAGCGCACGTAGCGCAGCACGTCCAGCGAGGCGGGGCCGCGCGCCACCAGATCGCCGGTCAGCCACAGTTGATCGCGCTCGGGATCGAAAGCAGCCTGAGCCAGCAGCGACTTCAGTTCATCGAAACAGCCGTGAACGTCGCCGATAAGGTATGTCGACATAATTAATGGATCAGCGTTGGAATGGCTAAGCGAAACACGGGAATAGCGGTGCGGAACGGCTGACCCTGATGGTCCACCATTTCGTAATGGCCTTCCATGGTGCCCAGCGGCGTTTCCAGAATGGCGCCGCTGGTGTACTGAAACTCTCCGCCGGGCGGAATGACGGGCTGTTCGCCGATCACGCCTTCACCCTGAACTTCGGTTTGGCGGCCGTTGCTGTTGGTGATCAGCCAGTAGCGGCCCAGCAGTTGCACGTCGGTCCGCCCCAGATTGCGGATGGTGATGGTATAGGCGAAGACGTAACGCTCTTCTTCAGGGATCGACTGTGATTCCACATAGATGCTCTGAACCTGAATACACACGCGGGGCGAATCGATCATGACAACAACTCCTTATTGCTGCGGCGTCGGATTGGCTGACAGCCAGTTCGCCAGCTTACAGTACTGCGCCACAGAAATATTTTCTGCTCTGAGCGAAGGATCGACGCCCAGCTCCGTCAGCTGCTCCGGCGTGAACAGGTCGCCCAGGCTATTGCGGATGGTTTTCCGCCGCTGGTTGAACGCCTGCGTGGTGATGCGGCTCAGCATGCGCACGTCGCCCACCGGGTTCGGCAGCACGCTGTGCGGCACCAGGCGCACCACGGCGGAATCGACCTTCGGCGGCGGCGCGAACGCGGTCGGCGGCACTTCCAGCACCGGAATGACGTTGCAGTAGTACTGCGCCATCACGGTCAAACGCCCGTAGGCCTTGCTGTTCGGGCCGGCCACCAGACGGTTGACCACCTCTTTTTGCAACATAAAGTGCATGTCGCGGATTGCCTGAGTATAGCTGAAAAGGTGGAACATCAGCGGCGTCGAAATATTGTACGGCAGGTTACCAAATACGCGCAGCGGTTGGCCAGCTTCCTCGGCCAGTTCGGCGAAATTCACCGTCATGGCGTCCTGCTGGTGGATGGTCAGCTTGTCTTTCAGCCGCGGGTGGTTCTCCAGCCGGGTGGCCAGATCGCGGTCCAGTTCGATCACCGTCATGCGGTCCATGCGTGCGCCGACCGGCTCGGTCAGGGCACCGAGGCCGGGGCCGATCTCGACCACCGCTTCGCCCGGCTGCGGGTGAATGGCGGAGACAATGCTATCGATGACAAACTGATCGGTTAAAAAGTTTTGTCCAAAGCGTTTGCGGGCAAAGTGCCCTTGGTGGACTCTGTTATTCATTACAATTAATTATCATTTTAATGGCGAGATTCAGGGCCGTTTGGAAACTGCCGACATCGGCGGTGCCGGTGCCGGCCAGTTCCAGAGCGGTACCGTGGTCGACCGAGGTGCGTATGAAAGGCAAACCGAGGGTGATATTCACCGCGCGGCCGAACCCTTGGTATTTTAGCACCGGCAGCCCCTGATCGTGATACATCGCCAGCACCGCATCGGCATCTTGCAGATATTTGGGCTGGAACAGGGTGTCCGCCGGCAGCGGGCCGACAAGATGGATGCCGTCAGCGCGCAGCGCATCGAGCGCCGGGATGATGGTGTCTATCTCTTCGTGCCCCATATGGCCGCCTTCCCCGGCGTGGGGGTTCAGACCGCAAACGTAAATGTGCGGCCGGGCGATGCCAAATTTGGTTTTCAGATCGTGGTCGAGGATGCGGATGACTTCGAACAGGCTCTGTTGGGTGATGGCGCCCGGCACCGCCAGCAGCGGCAGGTGGGTGGTCGCCAGCGCCACGCGCAGCTCTTCGGTCGCGAGCATCATCACCACGCGATCGCAGCGGCTGCGATCGGCAAAGAATTCGGTATGGCCGATAAACGGCACGCCGGCGTCGTTGATCACGCCCTTGTTCACCGGGCCGGTGATCAGCGCGGCGAATTCGCCGTTCAGGCAGCCGTCGCAGGCGCGTGCCAGAGTTTCCACCACGTAGGCGCTGTTGCCGACGTTCAGCTCCCCGGCGGTGACCGGGTGAGCGAGCGGCACCGGCAGCACGGTCAGCGTGCCGGCGCGTTGCGCTTCGGCCGGTTGCTGCGGCTGGTAGTCGCGCAGCGTCAGCGGCAGGCCCAAGCGCTGGGCGCGTTCAAGCAGCAGGGCCGGATCGGCGCACACCACCAGCTCAACAGGCCAATCCTGTTGTGCCAGCGCTGCCACCAAATCCGGCCCTACCCCGGCGGGTTCGCCGGGGGTAATGACGACGCGCTTATTGTTGTGCATCGCTGCCATCGAGGATCTTCACGTAAGCCTGGGCGCGCTGTTCCTGCATCCAGGTCTGCGCTTCTTCGGCGAACTTACGGTTGAACAGCATGCGGTATGCGCGATCTTTTTGCGCGGCGTCGGTCTTATCCACCTGACGGGTATCCAGCAGCTGGATCAGGTGCCAACCGAAGGAGGAGTGGACCGGCGCGCTGATTTCACCCTTGCTCAGCTTCAGCAGTGCATCGCGGAAGGCCGGATCGTAGATGTCCGGGGAAGCCCAGCCCAGATCGCCGCCCTGCATGGCGGAACCCGGATCCTGCGACAGCTGTTTGGCCTCGTCGGCAAACTTGGCGTGGCCGCTCTTGATCGCTTCGGCGACGGATTGCAGCTTGGCGCGTGCCTGATCGTCGGTCAGCACCACCGACGGTTTCAGCAGGATGTGGCGGGCGTGCACTTCGGTGACCGACACCGACTGGCTGGCGCCGCGGATGTCGTTCACTTTCAGGATGTGGAAGCCGACGCCGGAACGGATTGGCCCGACGATGTCGCCTTTCTTGGCGCTCACCAGACGTTCCGCGAACAGGGTCGGGATCTCTTGCAGCTTGCCCCAGCCCATGTTGCCGCCTTTCAGCGCCTGAGAGTCGGCGGAGTAGGTGATCGCCAGCTTGCCGAAGTCGGCGCCGTTGTTGATCTCGCCCACCAGGCGTTTAGCCAGCTCTTCCGCTTTGTCGACCTGCTGCTGCGACGGGTTCTCCGGCAGCGGGATCAGGATGTGACTGATGTTCATTTCGGTGTCGCTGCCGTTCTGCTCGCCCACCTGTTTGGCCAGCGCGTCCACTTCCTGCGGCAGGATGGTGACGCGGCGGCGTACTTCGTTGTTACGCACTTCGGAGATCAGCATCTCTTTGCGGATCTGCGAGCGGTAGGTGTTGTAGTTCAACCCTTCGTACGACAGACGGCTGCGCAGCTGATCGACGCTCATCTTGTTTTGTGCGGCGATGTTGGCGATCGCCTTGTCCAGATCGGCGTCGGACACGGTGATGCCCATTTTCTTGGCCATCTGCAGCTGGATGTTATCCATGATCAGACGTTCGATGATCTGATGGCGCAGCGTCTTGTCGTCCGGCAGCTGTTGGCCGGCCTGTTGGGCGTTGAGCTTCACCGACTGCAACAGACCGTTGACGTCGCTTTCGAGTACCACGCCGTTATCCACGACGGCGGCGACTTTATCCACTTCTTGGGGTGCTGCGAACGCGGCATTGGCGCAAACCACCAATCCGAGAATAAGCGTTCTCCAGTTCTTCATACATTTCCCATTATGTAATCCGCAAATGCGGGTGAAAGTTCTCGTTTTCAAAGTGTTGCAAAGCGTCAGAATGCGCGCTGATACGGCAGAATGCCGGAGCGCAGCATTTCTGCGGAGCCGAGACTATGATCGCTGCTCAGGCCGCGCAGTTCGACGTTGAACGAAACTCTGTTGTCGTAAACGCTGGTATTGTTGCTGGTGTTCCAGTCGGTGATCTTGCGCTCATAGCCCAGGGTCACCGCCCAGCAGCAGGTGTTGTACTTCAGCCCCAACAGCTGATCGGCGGACTGCTTGGCGCGGGTGTCGTAGTAATACGCCCCGACCACTGCCCAACGATCGGCGATCGGCCAACTGCCGGTGATGCCCACCTGCGAAATGCCGTCCTGGTAGGCCGGAACCTGGTTGGTGTTCAGCGCCGTCTGGATATATTCCGGCGTGGCGTAACGGTAGTTCAGCTGCACCACACGCTCGGCGTCCTGGCGGTACTCCAGCACGCCGTTGCCCAGCGAGACGCTGTTCAGGCGGGTGTCGTACTGCAGGCCGCCGCGCAGGCCCCAACGATCGTCGATCTTCCAATAGGTATCGCCGGCCCAGGCCACGCTGCCGGTATTATCGTTGTTATCGAAGTTCGTCATCTGGTCGCCGGTGCGCGAGCGACTGAAGTAGTAGATTTGACCCACGGAAGCGTTAAAACGTTCCACCAGCGCGTCATCATAGATGCGGGTGGTCAAACCGGTAGACACGCGGTTCTGCGATGCGATGCGATCCAGGCCGCTGTAAGTGCGGTCGCGGAACAGGCCGGAGTAGTCGGTCTGCAGCAGCGTGCTGTCGTAGGTGTAGATGTTGCTCTGGTCGCGGTACGGCACGTACAGATACTGTACGCGCGGCTCCAGCGTCTGGGTGGCGCCTTCGGCCCAGATCATCGGCCGTTCGAACACCAGCTTGCCGTCGACCTTGAACTGCGGCAATACGCGGTTGACCGAGTCATCCAAGGTCGGTGCCGTTGCACCTGGATTACGCATACTGTAGTTGGCGGCGAAACCGTCAGGAATACTCTGCTGGTAGTGGGTCGCCATCACCTTGGCTTCGGTGTTCAGGCTGGCCCAGCCGTTGGTCAGCGGCAGGTTGAGCGTCGGCTCCATGTGCAGACGGGTGGCGTCCGGGCTATACGGGTTGACGCTGGTGAACTTGGCCGCCTGGCCGTAAATATGGAAATCGAACGGGCCGAGGTCATTTTTGTAGTAGTTCAGATCCAGCTGCGGCTGCACCTTGTAGGTCTGTGACCAGGTGCGGTCGGTATTGTCGAAGATCTGGAACTGCTTGGAGCTCAGCGTGGCGTTCCAGTTCTCGTTGGCGTAGCCGAGGCTGAATTTCTGCGTGGCGTAGCCGTCGGTGGTGGAGCCGTACTTGGAGTCCAGATCGGTGAAGTATTTGTAATCGCTGACCTTGGTGTAGTCGACGTTGAAGCGCCACACCTGATCCATCACACCGTTGTGGTTCCAGTAGAACAGCCAGCGTTTGCTGTCGTCATTGTCTTTGCCGTACTCTTTGTCGTCCGGCAGCCAGTCGAACTCCATCAGGCCGAGGCCCGGCTGCACCAGATAACGGAACTCGGTCTGCCACTGCAGGCCGCGCTTGGACATATAGTGCGGCGTGATGGTGGCGTCGTAGTTTGGCGCGATGTTCCAGTAGTACGGCAACATGAACTCGAAGCCGTTGTTGCTGCCGTATTTGGCGTTCGGGATCAGGAAGCCGGAACGGCGCTTGTCGCCGACCGGCAGCTGCAGGTAAGGGCTGTAGAACACCGGCACGCCGCCGATGCGGAAGCGGGCGTTCCATACTTCCGCCACCTGCTCTTCGCGATCGTGGATCACTTCGGAGCCGACCACACTCCAGCTGTCGTCGCCCGGCAGACAGGAGGTAAAGGTGCCGTTTTCCAGAATGGTGTAACGGTTGGCGCCGCGCATTTTCATCTTGTCGGCGTCGCCACGCCCCTGACGGCCTACCATTTGGTAGTCGCCTTGATAGACGTCAGTATCTTTGGTATTCAGGTTCGACCAGGCCTTCGGGCCTTTCAGTTTGATCTGATTGTCGCTGTAGTGCACGTCGCCGGTGGCGGTGACGGTGCGTACCGGCTCTGTCTGGCCGGGGTTTTGCGCTTGGTTCAGCTCGACTTCTTTGGCGGTCAGGGTG
The DNA here is from genome assembly GCF_024160145.1 of Serratia nevei. Taxonomy (GTDB): domain Bacteria; phylum Pseudomonadota; class Gammaproteobacteria; order Enterobacterales; family Enterobacteriaceae; genus Serratia; species Serratia nevei_A. The sequence goes on along the minus strand of NZ_JAMYWQ010000012.1, from coordinate 97,325 downwards.
CTGTTACCCTGCTCGACGCGCACGTTGCCGCTGAACAGGGCGCTTTTCGGGTAGTCGGCGCGCGAGTCATCGGCATTGATGGTCACCGGTTGGCTGTTTGGATCGCCGCTGACCAGCGGCTTGTCGTAAACAGGGACGCCAAGCATGCATTGCTCGGCCAGATCAGCCAGCGCATGCTGACTGTAGAGTGCCGTCCAAATCATCGTGGCCAGCAGTGTTGGGAAACTTTTTTTCATACGCGGTTTTGGTGTTCCGTCATCAGAGGCGTCATGTCCGGCAAACGGTCAGAGACTATATTACTCATCTGCGTTGCGCTAGTGCTAAATCCAGCCGTTTACTTGCGTCGTCGTTAGGCGCAAAGATAAATGACAGGTATGATAATCCAAATTCTAGGAAAAATCGCCTGCACCCTTTCCTGAAGCGAAGGGGAGTGGGCGGCTTTCGGCATGATAATTGAGGAGTATATGCAGTATTGGGGAAAACTGCTCGGCGTCATCGTCGCCATCTGGTCTGGCGCGGGATTCTGGGGTGTAGTTCTGGGGCTGATTATCGGTCATATGATCGATACGGCGCGCAGCAACAAGCGCAGCCGGGGGTTCTTCACCGACCAGCAAACGCGGCAAACGCTGTTTTTCCGCACCACTTTTCAGGTGATGGGCCACCTGACCAAATCCAAAGGACGCGTCACCGAGGCGGATATCCAGATCGCCAGCCTGTTCATGGACCGCCTGCAGCTGCACGGCGAAGCGCGCACCGCGGCGCAGCAGGCGTTCCGCGAGGGCAAGCAGAGCCAGTTCCCGCTGCGTGAGACGCTGCAGCAGTTCCGCAGCATCTGTTTCGGCCGCTTCGATCTGATTCGGATGTTTCTGGAAATTCAGATTCAGGCGGCGTTCGCCGACGGCTCGCTGCACCCGAACGAACGCCAGGTGCTGTACGTCATCGCCGAAGAGCTGGGCATATCGCGTGCGCAGTTCGATCAGTTCCTCAGCATGATGGAAGGCGGGCGCCAGTTCGGCGGCGGTCAGCAGGGCGGATATTCGCAGGGCAGCTATCAGCAGGCGCAGCGCGGCCCGACGCTTGACGATGCGTGCAAGGTGCTCGGCGTGCGCAGCAGCGACGATGCCGCCACCATCAAGCGCGCCTACCGCAAGCTGATGAGTGAACACCATCCGGATAAGCTGGTGGCGAAAGGCTTGCCGCCGCAGATGATGGAAATGGCCAAGCAGAAAGCGCAGGAGATCCAGGCGGCGTATGACCTGATCAAACGCGAGAAAGGCTTCAAATAACGATACGCGTCATATTTCGAGCTGCAGGTGCGTTGGCTGCCCGCGCTTACCCCGGTCACGTACTTTTTGTACGCTCCCGGGGCTGCGCTTGGTTGCCGCCTTCCTGCAACTCGAATTATTTAGGGTATCCCTGGGTGATGAGCTCAGAAATCCGGCTCGGCGCGAAAGTGCATCGGCGTCTGGAAGGCGGGGTGGGTGATGCGCAGCTCTTGCGCATGCAGCTGTAGCCGCGGCGCCATCGCCTTGGCCGCCGGCGGGGCGTAGAAACCGTCGCCGAGGATCGGATGTCCCAGCGCCAGCATGTGCACCCGCAGCTGGTGCGAGCGGCCGGTGATCGGCGTCAGCATCACGCGCGTGCTGCCGTCGGCGTCGCGCGACAGCACCCGATACTCCGTTTGCGCCGCTTTGCCGGTGTCAAAACAGACCTTTTGCAGCGGCCGATTCGGCCAGTCACAGATCAGCGGTAAATCCACCAGCCCTTCGTCATGTTCCATATGCCCCCAAACGCGGGCGATATAGGATTTCTTTGGTTCGCGCTCGCGAAACTGACGCTTCAGCTCGCGCTCGGCGGCCTTGTTGAGCGCCACCACGATCACCCCGCTGGTGGCCATGTCCAGCCGGTGCACCGACTCGGCGGCCGGGTGATCGGCCTGAATGCGGGTCATCAGACTGTCTTTGTTTTCCGGCGCGCGGCCGGGCACCGACAGCAAGCCGCTGGGCTTGTTCACCACCATGATGTGTTCATCCTGATACAGGATGTGCAGCGGGTCCTGCGGGGGATTGTAGGGTTCCATCTTGGCTCCGCGAAAAGGCCGAACGGGGAGGCGGTTGCCTCCCCGCGTCGCGCCGGTTACTGGTGGGTGACGACCACCAGACGAATGGCGTCCAGGCGCCAGCCGGCTTCATTGAGGTTGGCCAGCACCTGACGGCGATTGAACTCCAGCGTTTCGACTTCGTCGTCGCGGATGTTCGGGTTGACCGCCTTCAGCGCTTCCAGACGCGCCAACTCGGCGCTCAGCTTGTCGTCCGCCTGTTGCTTCGCCTGCTCGATAAGCGTGCGCGCCTGCGCTTCCACCAGGCTTTCCGCCTGCTGCAGCATGGCGTGCACGTCTTGCTGCACGGCGTTGACCAGCTTGCTGGAGGTGTGGCGGTTGACCGCGTTCAGCTGGCGGTTGAAGCTTTCGAACTCGACCTGCGCCGCCAGGTTGGTGCCCTTGCGGTCCATCAGCATGCGGATCGGCGTCGGCGGCAGGAAGCGGGTCAGCTGCAGGTGCTTCGGCGCCTGGGCTTCCACCACATAGACCAGCTCAACCAGCAGGGTGCCGACCGGCAACGCTTTGTTTTTCAACAGAGATACCGCACAGCTGCCGGTATCGCCGGACAGGATCAGATCCAGGCCGTTGCGGATGATCGGATGCTCCCAACTGACGAACTGCGCGTCTTCGCGCGACAGCGCCTGGTCGCGGTCGAAAGTGACGGTGCAGCCGTCCTGCGGCAGGCCCGGGAAGTCCGGCACCAGCATATGATCGGACGGCGTCAGTACGATCAGGTTGTCGCTGCGGTCTTCCTGATTGATGCCGACGATGTCGAACAGGTTGAGCGCGAAGCCTACCAGGTTGACGTCGTTATCCTGCTCGGCGATGGCGGCAGCCAGCGCCTGGGCCTTGTCGCCGCCGTTGGAGTGCATCTCCAGCAGGCGGTCGCGGCCCTGTTCCAGCTGCGTTTTCAATTGATCGTGCTGCTGGCGGCAGGCGTGGATGAATTCGTCCAGGCCTTCCTGCTCGGTCGGCGCGGCCAGATAGCCGATCAACTGCTCGTAGCAGCTGTCGTAGATGGTGCGGCCGGTCGGGCAGGTGTGTTCGAAGGCGTCCAGCCCCTCGTGGAACCAACGTCCCAGCACCGCCTGCGCGGTGTGCTCCAGGTAAGGCACCATGATTTGGATATCGTGCATCTGGCCGATACGGTCCAAACGGCCGATACGCTGTTCCAGCAGATCCGGGTTGAACGGCAGATCGAACATCACCAGCTGGCTGGCGAACTGGAAGTTGCGGCCTTCGGAGCCGATCTCGGAACACAGCAGCACCTGCGCGCCTTCCTCTTCGGAGGCGAAGTAGGCGGCAGCGCGGTCGCGCTCGATGATCGACAGCCCTTCGTGGAACACCGCGGCGCGGATCGCTTCACGCTCGCGCAACACCTGCTCCAGCTGCAGCGCGGTGTCGGCCTTGGCGCAGATCACCAGCACTTTTTCGTTGCGGTTGGCCAGCAGGTAGTCCAGCAGCCACTCGACGCGCGGGTCGAAGTTCCACCAGGTGGCGTTCTCGCCCTCGAACTCCTGATAAATCTGCTCCGGGTACAGCATGTCGCGCGCGCGCGCTTCGACGGACTTCTTGGCGCCCATGATGCCGGAGACTTTGATCGCGGTCTGATACTGGGTTGGCAACGGCAGCTTGATCTGGTGCAGGTTGCGGTGCGGGAAGCCTTTCACGCCGTTACGGGTGTTGCGGAACAGCACGCGGCTGGTGCCGTGGCGATCCATCAGCATGGAAACCAGCTCCTGACGCGCCTGCTCGGCGTTGTCACCTTCGCTGTTGGCGGCTTTGAGCAACGGTTCGATGTCCTGCTCGTCGATCAGCTCGCCCAGCAGGTTCAGCTTGTCGTCGGCCAGGCGCTCGCCGCTCAGCAGCAGGGTGACGGCGTCGGCCACCGGGCGGTATTTCTGCTGCTCGGCGACGAACTCGCCGTAGTCGTGGAAACGGTTCGGATCGAGCAGGCGCAGGCGCGCGAAGTGGCTCTGCTGGCCCAGCTGTTCCGGGGTGGCGGTCAACAGCAGCACGCCGGGAATGTGTTCGGCCAGCTGTTCGATCACCTGATATTCGCGGCTTGGTGCCTCTTCGCTCCAGGCCAGGTGGTGCGCTTCGTCGACCACCAGCAGATCCCACTGGGCGTCCGCCAGCTCTTCCAGGCGCTGCTTGTTACGGCGCACGAAGTCCAGCGAGCAGATCACCAGCTGTTCGGTTTCGAACGGGTTGCTGCTGTCGAGCTTGGCTTCGGCGTAGCGGCTGTCGTCGAACAGCGAGAAGTAGAGGTTGAAGCGGCGCATCATCTCTACCAGCCACTGGTGCTGCAACGTTTCCGGCACCACGATCAGCACGCGCTCGGCGCGGCCCGCCAGCAGCTGCTGGTGGATGATCATGCCGGCTTCGATGGTTTTGCCGAGGCCGACTTCGTCCGCCAGCAGGACGCGCGGCGCATGGCGCTGGCCGACTTCATGGGCGATGTGCAGCTGGTGCGGGATCAGGCTGGCGCGCATACCGCGCAGGCCGGCGAACGGCAGGCGATACTGCTCGCTCTGGTATTTGCGCGCACGAAAACGCAGCGCGAAACGGTCCATGCGGTCGATCTGGCCGGCGAACAGGCGATCCTGCGGTTTGCTGAAGGTCAGCTTGCTGTCCAGCAGCACTTCGCGCATCGCCACGCCGCTTTCCAGGGTGTCCTGGCGGGTGCCGATATAGGTCAACAGACCATTTTCCTCTTTCACCTCTTCCACCTGCAGCTGCCATCCCTCGTGGCTGCTGACGGTATCGCCCGGGTTGAACATCACGCGGGTGATCGGCGAATCGTTTCTGGCATAGAGGCGGTTTTCACCGGTGGCGGGGAAAAGCAGGGTAATCATGCGCGCGTCCAGCGCCACGACGGTGCCCAGTCCTAATTCGCTTTCCGTGTCGCTGATCCAGCGTTGACCAAGAGTAAAAGGCATATATTGTCGGCTCGATTCTTTGTAAGTAAGTCTTGTTACCGGGCGGGAAGGGCCGCGGCACCTGTACTGAACGTCTGCTAATCCCGGTTTGTTTTAAATTTGACGGGCAATAGCCGTTCACGCCATGCAGACGTCGCGAGACGGCAGGGCTAAGCGTGGTTCAGTTTTGGGAAGGGCGCTATGGTAATGGAAGGCGGCGCGTTCGTCACCTGCAAAACCGGATGATTTTTCTTAACCTGGCGCAATCTCAAAACAGCCCCATCTGCCCGGTGACCAGCGTGGTGAAATCATCGTGCAAGAAAGGGAGTATAGCGTCTGCCACCGGTTGCAGCTGGCGTTCGAGGTAATGCTGATAGTCGATGGGCGAATGGCGCGTTTCCAGCGGCTCCGGCCCGGCGACGGTCATCACGTAGCTGATCCAGCCGCCGTTTTGATACTGCAACGGCCGTCCCTGACTGCGGTTGTAGTCGTCGGCGATACGCGCGGCGCGGGCGTGCGGCGGCACGTTGCGCTGATAGTCGTCGAGCTTTCTGCGCAGGCGTTTGCGGTACACCAGCTGATCGTCGAAGTCGCCGTTCAGGGTTTTGCCGACGTAGTCGCGCACATAGTCCTGGTAGGGCTGCCGTTTGAAGATGCGCTGATAGAGCTGCTGTTGGAACTGCTGCGCCAGCGGCGTCCAGTCGGTGCGTACCGTTTCCAGGCCTTTGTACACCATCTCTTCCTCGCCGCCGGCGCGTGCGATCAGGCCGGCGTAGCGTTTTTTGCTGCCCTGTTCGGCACCGCGAATGGTCGGCATCAGGAAGCGGGAATAGTGGGTTTCGAACTCCAGCTCCAGCGCGTTCTCCAGCCCGAACTGCTGCTGCAGATGCTGCTGCCACCAGGCGTTGACCCGCTGTACCAGCGCCCGGCCGATCTGCGCCGCCTGCTGCTCGTCATGTGGCTGCTTCAGCCACACGAAGGTGGAGTCGGTATCGCCGTAAATCACCTGATACCCTTCGGTCTCGATCAGCTCGCGGGTTTGGCGCATGATCTCGTGGCCGCGCAGGGTGATCGACGACGCCAGCCGCGGATCGAAGAAGCGGCAGCCGCTCGATCCCAGCACGCCGTACAGCGCGTTCATGATGATCTTCAGCGCCTGTGACAGGGGCTTGTTGTGTTGGCGCTTGGCGGCCTCGCGCCCCTGCCAGATCTGCTCGACGATCGCCGGCAGGCAGTGTTTGCTGCGCGAGAAGCGGGCGTTGCGAAAGCCGGGCACCGAGTCGGCGTCGTCCGGATGGCGCATGCCTTCCACCAATCCGACCGGATCGATCAGAAAGGTGCGGATGATCGACGGATACAGGCTTTTATAGTCCAGCACCAGCACCGAGTCGTACAGGCCGGGTTGGGAATCCATCACGAAGCCGCCGGGGCTGTGTTCCTCCGGCTGTTCGCCGAGGTTGGGAGCGACAAAGCCCAGGCGATGCATGCGCGGCATATAGAGGTGGCTGAAGGCCGCCACCGATCCGCCGCTGCGATCGGCCGCCAGCCCGGTGACGGTGGCGCGCTCCAGCAGGAAGTTGAGCAGATCGGCCTTGGCGAAGATGCGCGTCACCAGCTCGCAGTCCTTCAGGTTGTAGCGGGCCAGCGCCGGCTTGTCTTCGGCGAAACGCCGGTCTATTTCCGCCATACGCTGATAAGGGTTGTCGATCGCCTTGCCTTCGCCCAGCAGCGCCTGCGAAACGTATTCCAGGCTGAAGGAGGGAAAGTTCCAGGTAGCGGATTTTAGCGCCTCGATGCCGTCGATAATCAGGCGGCCGGCGGCGGCGGCGAAAAAGTGGTTCTGTTTGAAGCCGTGCTCGCGCCACTCCAGCAGGTTGCCGCCGCGCCCCAGCCGCAGCGGGATCTGGTAGCGTTCGGCGTGCTTTTGCAGCACCCGCAGATCGAACTGCACCAGGTTCCAGCCGATGATGGCGTCAGGATCGTGGCGCTCCAGCCACGCGTTCAACCGTTCCAGCAGCTGGGGGCGGCTGGCGCAGTATTCCAGATCGAAATCCAGCGGCGCATCGCCGCCGTTGGCCGGCCCCAGCATGTAGACCTGCCGTTGGCCGCAGCCTTCCAGCGCGATGGAGTAAAGCTCGCCGTGGGCGGTGGTTTCGATATCCAGCGACACCAGTTTGAGCGTCGGGCGATAGTCCGGCGCCGGCTTCATCTGGCCGCTGAGCAGCGGCCCGCCGCCGTTGCCCTGGCCGCTGAACCACACCGGCGCGGTGATGAAGCGCTCCATCAGGTAGCGCTCCGGCGGGCGAATGTCGGCCTCGTAGACCGTAACGCCACCGTCCCGCAGCAGTTTTTCCAGCTTGATGAGCTGACGGTGCTGGCGGCAGTACAGCCCCAGCATCGGGCGGTGATGAAAATCCGTCAGCGCCAGCGGCTTGAGCTCGGCCTGCCGCTCTTCACGCAGCAGCAGTTCCGCACGCAGCCTGTGTTCGGCGGGGATGAACGCCACCGAGGTTTGCGGCGGCAGGCGCAGCTGAAGCGGGCCCGCGTCGGTCGCCAGCCAGAATTCGACCTCGGTGCCGGCAGGCGTATCGCGCCAGTGGCGGGTAAGCAGGAAACCCTGTTGCAGTGCTGTCATAACCCCTTCGTGTTCCGCCGGACGGCGTGTGCGACATTCAGCGAGATGTTTGTTTTGGCGCTAATATAGATAAATTATAGTATGGTTTTTTATACAGTGATTGTCCATCGCCGTGGGGCGTTGCCAAATGCACATACAATTCATCGATTGACTCGTTTGCGGCGGCGCTGGAAAATCCTTCGCCCCGTTTGGCCCGAATAATCCACAGAGGTGTAATGGAAGCCTATTTACAAGATTTGATCACCCAGTCACTGGCTTTCACCTTGATGGTCGTTCTGCTGGTCGCTTTTCTCGAGTCGCTGGCGCTGGTAGGGCTGCTGCTGCCCGGTACGGTGATGATGGCCAGCATCGGCGCGCTGATCGGCAGCGGCAAGGTGGACTTCTACTACGCCTGGGCGGCGGGCATCGTCGGCTGCCTGCTCGGCGACTGGATCTCCTATTTCGTCGGCCGCGCCTTCAAGGGGCCGTTGCACCGCTGGTCGTTCCTGAAGAAGAACAAAGCGCTGCTCGATAAAACCGAGCATGCCTTGCACCAGCACAGCATGGCCACCGTTCTGATCGGCCGCTTCGTTGGCCCGACGCGCCCGCTGGTGCCGATGGTGGCCGGCATGCTCGATCTGCCGCCGTACAAGTTTGCCTTGCCGAACATCATCGGCTGCCTGACCTGGCCGCCGGTCTATTTTTTCCCCGGCATTTTGGCCGGCGTGGCGATCGACATTCCCGCCGGTGCCAACAGCGCGATGTTCAAGTGGCTGCTGCTCGCTGCGGCGCTGCTTGCCTGGCTGGCGGTGTGGCTGAGCTGGCGCTGGTGGCGTGAGGGCAAGCGCAATGCCGATCGGCTGAGCCGCTGGCTGACGCCGCTGCGGCTGCGCGTGGTGTGCGCGGTGAGTTGGCTGGCGGCGTTGGCGATCGGTTATCTGCTGAGCCAGCAGCCGCTGATGCCGGTATATCGGCACCTGCTGTGGCAGGTGCTGTCCGGGCAATCATAATGGATAGGGGGCGTTAGCCCCCGTTCGCCTTACTGGAAGAACGCTTCCAGCTGTTCAAAGACCCGCACGTCCTCGCTGTGGCGCTTCACCAGCAGCACGTCTTCCAGCTTTTCCACCTGGCTTATCATCTGCTCCAGCCGTTGGTCGTCGGCGACCAATAGCCAAATGCGGCTCTGCTGGCCGTCCTTCAGCGGCAGACACAAAATGCCTTCGACGTTGAACGCGCGGCGGGCGAACAGCCCGCAAACGTGCGACATCACGCCCGGATGGTTGCGCACCGCCAGCTCCAGGATCACCTGGGGTTTATCTTGTGGTTGCAGCATGGCTTATTCTCCAATCATGTCGATGTTGGCGGCGCCCGGCGGCACCATCGGGAACACTTTTTCGTTGATATCGATCAGCGCGTGGATCAGGCAGGGGCCCGGGCGCTGGATCGCCTCGGCCAGCGCCGCCAGCGGATCTTCGGCAGCGTTCAGATCGCAGGTATCCAGCCCGAATCCGGCGGCGATCTTCAGGAAGTCGGTGCGCTTCGGATAGGCGGCGGCGAAGATGCGCTGCTGGTAGAACAGGGTTTGCTGCTGGTGCACCAGCCCCAGTGCCTGGTTGTTCATCAAAATGATTTTCACGTCCAGATCGTGTTCGACCGCGGTGGCCATTTCCTGAATGTTCATCATCAGGCTGCCGTCGCCGGAGAAGCACAGCACTTTGCGCTCGGGCTCCGCCAGCGCCGCACCGATCGCCGCCGGCAGGCCGAAGCCCATGGTGCCCAGGCCGCCCGAAGTCAGCCACTGGCGCGGCCGGCTCAGCGGATAGGCCTGCGCCACCCACATCTGATGCTGGCCCACGTCGGTGGTGATAATGGCGCTGTCGTCCACGCAGCGCGCGGCGGCCAGCACCAGGCCGTAATGGCTGAGCGGATCGTCGGCGTTCGGCATGTTGAACGGGAACTCGCGCTTCAGGTCGTTGACGGTGTTCAGCCACGCGCTGCGCGGCTGCTTGTCGATCTGCGGCAGCAGCTGTTGCAGTACCTGGCCGACGTCGGCATGGATCGCCACGTTGGCCTGCTTGACCTTGCCCAACTCGGCGCGGTCGATATCCACGTGAATGATGGCGGCGTTAGGGCAGAACTGCTCGGTTTTGCCGATCGCCCGATCGTCGAAACGTGCGCCCAGCACGATCAGCAGATCGGCCTCCTGCAGAATGAAGTTGGTGCTGCGCGCTGCGTGCATGCCCAGCATGCCGAGCGACAGCGGGTGTTCCACCGGTATTGCACCCAGCGCCATCAGCGTCATGGTGGTAGGCAGACCGGCGCGCTCGGCCAGTTCCAATGCCTGGCGGTGAGCGTCGGCACAGATGATGCCGCCGCCCAGGTAAAGGATTGGGCGCTTCGCCTGATTGATCATCGCGGCGGCCTGTGAAACCCGCGCCGGATCGAAGGCTGGGGCGGCGTCCGGCACGGCGATCGGCGGCAGCTCTTCCAGGGTGATGGTGGCGGTTTGCACGTCTTTCGGCACATCGATCCATACCGGGCCGGGGCGGCCGGACTCGGCGATGCGGAACGCGTCGCCGATCACCTGCGGCAGCTCGCGAATATCGCGCACCAGATGGTTGTGTTTGGTGATCGGGATGGAAATGCCGTAGGTGTCCACCTCCTGGAAGGCGTCGGTGCCGATCATCGAGGAAGGCACCTGCCCGGTGATGCACACCAGCGGAATGGAGTCGAGCTTGGCGTCGGCAATGGCGGTGACCAGGTTGGTGGCGCCCGGCCCGCTGGAGGCGATGCACACCGCCGCCTTGCCGTTGGCGCGCGCCATGCCCTGCGCCATAAAGCCCGCGCCCTGTTCGTGGCGCGCCAGCACGTGGTGAATGCGGGTGCTTTGGCTCAGCGCGTCATACAGCGGCAGCGCCGCGCCGCCGGGAATGCCGGCGACGGTGGTGATGCCCTGACGCTCCAGCAGATGAACGATCAATTGTGCGCCGGTGAAGCTGGTGCCCGGTTGAGGCGTGCCCGAAGTTGCCATGTTCCTGTCCTTTCTCAAGGCCGGTGAGCTGTGCTGGGCAGGGTGCTGAAACAAGAAACCCCGCCCGGTTTGCGCCGGCGGGGTTTGGGAATCGATGCGTTGATTCGGACCCTACGGCGCATTGCCGACGACCACCACCACACGCACGACGACCACCGCGGCTGGTAGCGCGGTCATTAGTAGGGTCGAAGTCAGCGAGGATGCGATCACAGGGAACCTTATCATCAGTAAAAAAAGTCAGGTTTTTATAAAAACACAGGCGCAAAATTCGCACAACAGGTTTATTGCCACAGCATAAAAAACGCGCGTCAGATCACGCTTTGCCCGAGATGCCCAGCACGCGCGCTTCCGGCGCGCTGCCGTCCAGCAGGGCCTGCGTCGGGCCATCGTAGTAGATGCGGCCGTCGACCACCAGCAGGGTGCGCGGCGCGATGCGCACGGCGTCGTCGAGGTTGTGCGACACCATCAGCAGCGTCAGGTTGCGCTGTTCGCACACCGTTTGCAGCAGCTGCAGCATCTCATTGCGCAACGCCGGGTCGAGCGCCGAGAAGGGCTCGTCGAGCAGCAGGATCGGCCGTTGACGAAGCAAACAGCGCGCCAGCGCGGCGCGCTGACGCTGGCCGCCGGAAAGCTGCGACGGCAGGCGCTCCAGGTGCTCCTCCAATCCGACCTGACGGGCGATATGCGCCCGCTGTTGGCGCTGCTGCGCGTTCAAACGCAGACCGGGATCCAACCCCAACCCGATGTTCTGCGCCACCGTCAGGTGCGCGAACAGGTTGTTCTCCTGAAACAGCATCGACACCGGCCGTTTGGCCGGCGGCGTGGCGGTGTGGTCTTCGCCGTTCAGCAGCAGCCGGCCGCTGGCCGCCGGCAGAAAACCGGCGATCAAACTCAGCAGGGTGCTTTTACCGGCGCCGCTGGGGCCGAGCACCGCGACGCGCTCGCCCGGCTGGATGCGCAGATCGAAGCGCATCGGCAGGTGTTCATACAGATAGGTCAGTTTTTCAAGCGTCAGCATGGCGGCCCGGTAAGCGTTCGATCAGGGTAAACAGCAGGAAGCACAGCAGCAACAGCAGCAATGCGGTCACCGCCCCGTCGTTGCTGCGGTAGGCGCCAATCTGCTGATACAGGTAAAAAGGCAGGGTACGGAAATGCTCGTTGCCAAACAAGGCGACCACGCCGAAATCGCCCAGCGACAGTACGCAGGCGAAGGCCAGCGCCTGCGCCAGCGGGCGGCGCAGCGCGCGCAGTTCGATCATCCGCAGCCGTTGCCAGCCGTGGATATCCAGCGACAGGCACAGCGGGTTGTAACGTTCGGCGAGGTCGCGCATCGGGTTCTCCAACACTTTCAGCGCGTAGGGCACCGCCATCAGCGCATTGGTGAGGATCACCAGCGCATAGGGCGATTGCGGCAGCCCGATCGTATCGCTCAACAGCAGGAAGAAACCGGTGGCCAGCACGATGCCCGGCATCGCCAGGATCACCATACCGCTCAGCTCCAGCGCCTGGCCGCCGCGCAGATGCTGCCGCAGCTTCAGCTCACGGCTGCTCCACAGCAGCATCACGGTGAGCGCCACGCACAACAGCCCGGCGCCGAGGGCGATGCGCAGCGACGTGAACAGCGTCTGCCACAGCACCGGCTGGCGCAGCACGCTGACCACGGCCTGATTGGCGCCGTCGGCGATCACCGCCAGCAGGGGCGGCAGCAGCAGCAGCAGCGCAGCGGCGATCAGCAGAAAATCGCCGACGCGCCGCCACAGGCTGTCTTCCGGATTGCGCCAGCGCTGAGCATGAGTATGGCCTACCGGCAACGCCTGGCTCAGACGCTGGCTGATCAACACCAGCCCCAGACAGCAGCCCAGCTGGATCAGCGCCAGCATGGCGGCGCGGCCCAGATCGTAGTCGTAACTCAGCGCCTGGTAGATCGCCAGTTCGATGGTGGTGGCCTGCGGCCCGCCGCCCAGCGACAGCACGGTGGCGAAGCTGGCGAAGCACAGCATGAAGATCAACGCGCCGCTCGGCAGGATCTGGCGGCGCAGCGCCGGCCATTCGACGAAGCGGAACTGCTGCCAGCCGTTCATGCCCAGCTGGGCCGCCAGCTGGCGTTGCTCTACCGGAATATGCTCCAGCGCCTGCAACAACAGGCGGGTGGCCAGCGGCAGGTTAAAGAACAGGTGCGCCAGCAGAATGCCCTGCAGGCCGTAGGGCGAGAAGCCGTACTCGACGCCCAGCCAGCCGCACAGCGTCGCCAGCCAGCCCTGGCGCCCATAGACGCTGAGCAGGCCGAACACCGCCACCAGCACCGGCAGCACCAGCGTCATGGCGCACAGCCGCAGCAGCAGCTGCCGGCCGGGGAATCGGCGGCGATAGAGCGCGCGCGCCAGCAAAACGGCGGGCAACACCGAAATCAGCGCAGACAGCAGCGCCTGCCAGAAGGTGAAGCGCACCACGTGCCACAGGTAGCTGTCCTGCCACAGGCCGCGCCAGTCGCTGTCCGGCGCGTGACGCCACAGCGAGCCCATCGCCAGCGTGGCGACCAACAGGATCACGCCGGCGGCCAGCAGCCCCGGCCAGAGCCAGCGGGGGATCAGCGGCTGACGGCGGTTTGCCATGCCCGGATCCAGCCGCCGCGTTGTTTGGCCACCTCTTCGGCACTGTATTGCAGCGCGGTCTGCGGCACGCTCATCTGCTCAAAGCCGACGGGCAGTGGGGTGTTGATCACCGGGTACATCCAGTTGCCGGTCGGGATGGTGTTCTGGAAGGCCGGCGTCACCATGAACTGCATGAAGCGCTCCGCCAGCTCAGGCTGTTTGGCGGCCTTCAGCTTGCCCGCCACTTCCACCTGCAGGTAGTGGCCTTCGCTGAACGTGGCGGCGGCGTAGAGATCTTTTTTCTCTTCGATCAGGTGATAGGCGGGAGAGGTGGTGTAGCTGAGCACCAGATCGCCTTCGCCTTTCAGGAACAGGCCGTAGGCTTCGCTCCAGCCTTTGGTGACGGTGACGGTCTTCTTCGCCAGCTGCTGCCAGGCGGCCGGCGCCTTGTCGCCATACACTTTCTGCATCCACAGCAGCAGGCCGAGGCCCGGCGTGCTGGTGCGCGGATCTTCATAGATCACTTTCCAGTTGCGATCGCCGCTGACCAGCTCCTGCAGGCTTTTCGGCGGGTTCTTCAGTTTTTCTTTGTTGTAGACGAAGGCGAAGTACCCGTAGTCGTAAGGCACGAAGGTCGCGTCCTGCCAGCCGCCCGGCACCGTCAGTTTGGCGGTGTCAACGCCGCTCGGCGCGAACAGGCCGGTTTGCTGCGCCGCCTGCAACAGGTTGTTGTCCAACCCCAGCACCACGTCGGCGGCGCTGTTCTTGCCTTCCATGCGCAGGCGGTTCAGCAGCGAGACGCCGTCTTCCAGCGCGACGAACTTCAGTTCGCAGCCGCACTCGGCTTCGAAGGCTTTTTTCACCGCCGGGCCTGGGCCCCAGTCGGCGGCGAAGGAATCGTAGGTGTAAACCGTCAGCGTCGGCTTGGCGAACACCGGCGCGGCACACAGCAGCAATAAGCAGGGCAGATATGTTTTGACCACGTTGCACTCCTGAAAAATAAGGGGGCAAGGGCATCTGAGGGGGCGAGGCGGCGTCGCCGGTTCGCTGGGCTCAAATCCCTCCGCCGGTATTGACCGGATCAGGTTCGACGGGTGTGCTCTCAGCGGAAAATCGGGCTTATCACGCGGCCCGACTAACCGCACCCCGTTGAGACGGCGCTATTGTAAAGATTAACCGACCCGGGCGAAAGGCGCTTATGCCTCCGGCGGAGCAAACCAGGCGGACTTGAAGTCGAACCAGCCGAGGGTGTTCATCCGCACGCCGCGCATGCTGCGCTGGCCGTGCAGCTGCAGCCAGTGGTGGAACAGCGGATGCAGCTGGTGGTTGCTGACCAGACGCTGGCAGAACTCGGCCAGCGGCAAGCGGTTGGCGCGCCACAGCGCCGCGTCCTGCGCCAGATCTTCGTTCATGCAATGCTGCATCAGCGGCAGTTCGTACAGCGTGGCGAACAGCGAAAACTCCAGCGGCAGATAGAAGTTGGCGCTGCCGAGCCACAGATCGCTGCGCGCGTCACCCTGGTGCCAGGTAGCGTAATCCACGCTTTGCACGATCAGGCGGATGCCGTGCTGCGCCAGCAGCGGTTCGATCGCCTGGCGAATGGCGTGAAACTCCGAATGTTCATTGAAGTGGGTCATCGTCAGTTCGGTCAGGCCCGCCGGTTTGGGCTGCTGCGCCAGCGTGCGGTTGTGGTGCCAGCGCGGCAGCAGGCCGTACGCCGGCGACCAATAGCGCTGGTAGAGCGGCCCGGCGTGGCTCAGCAGCGAAATGGGGTTGATCACTTCACACAGCCAACTGCGAATGGCGGGATCGGCGGCCAGCGGAGAACGCTGATCGAACAGCAGGAAATAGCACCCCTCTTCCAGCCGGCTTTCCAGCTCGCTGTTGCCGGTTTCATCGCCCTGCAGCTGCACGCCGGAGTGCACCAGTTCTTCGGAAAACTCCGGCAGCACCCAGATGTTCACCTCGTCGATCAGCGCCCGGTAGCCAAAATAGTCGTCGAAGGCGTGGATCTTCATCTGGCTGGGATGGTTGCGCACCACGCGGTAGGGGCCGGTGCCGACCGGATGGCGTGAAAAATCCGGCAGCTCGTGCCATTCGCGCGGCAGGATCATGGCGTGCACGCTGCCCAGCAGCCAGGGTAGCCAGTGATCGGGGCTGCGCAGCTGCACGTCGATAACGAACGGCGTCGGCGAGGTGACGCTCTCGATATGCGAGAACAGCGGTTGCGAGGTCAGACGCGAAAGCGACGCGATGACGTCCGCCATTTCCAGCTCGCGGCCATGATGAAAATGGATCGCCGGGCGCAGGTAAAACCGCCAGTGCAGCGGCGTCAGTGTTTGCCAATGGTGAGACAGATCGGACTCCAGTTCCCCGTTTTCCTCATTTATGCGCGTCAGGCCGTTGAAGATCTGGCGCGCCAAATGGGTTTCCGAACGCCGCAGCGCCGAGCCGGGCAGCAGGTTGTACAGCTGTCGGTAGTAGAGCACTCGCAGGATGTGTTTCCCCTGGCGGAAGCTGCGCCCCAACTGGGACAGCAGCATCTGGCGCACCACGTTTTTGTCGCCCACCAGCTGCACCAGCTGATCGATGCGATCCTGCTCCAGCAGTTCCTCGGCCCGCTGTTGCTGCAGCGCCAGGCCGGTATAGTGGAAGGTTAACCGTGAACGCTTGCCGCGCCCCGACTCCGCCTGCCAGGTGAGCCAGCCCTCTCGCTGCATGGCGCTCAGCAGGGAGCGCACGTGGCGCCGCGAGCAGCTCAGCACCTCCGCCAGCGCCTGCAGCGTGGTATCGGTGGCTTCGCCCTGGCACCGTTGCCACAGGCGGATGAACTGCTGCTGCAATCTGGAGGTAGACATAAAAGAGGAACGCTCCCGCTTCAACTCGTCAATTTTTCTTTCCCTATATTACGCCGATAATTTTCATCAATGAAAGGGGGAGGGCGTAATCATGAAAGCTTGCTTATCCAGACAGTTCTATCAGCGCTACTTCAGCGCGGTACGCCGCCAGCGCGCCGACTGGCTGAGCGTGGTGCCCGAACAGGCGCGGCTGGCGATGCTGGCGCACCTGACGCAATGGGACATCAAAGAGATGACCGATAAGCAGTATCGCGAGCACCTGTAGGGGCCGCGACAACCCGTTTCTGAGTAATGGTGCTGTTTCACCAGCCAGTGGGGCGACCCACTGGTTTTTTTATGTCTGGTCATGGCGATATGCTTGCATTTTCCTCACCTTGGCCTAAGGTTCTTTCTTCTGCTTTGAGGTCAGGGAAGACGATATGCACCGCCTGAGCCGGTTACCACTGCGCATCCACCCCATCTTTGCCGCATTCCTGCTGATCGCTTTTCTCTCGGGTATCGCCGGCGCCTTGCTGACGCCGACGCTCAGCCTGTTTTTGACCACAGAGGTCAAGGTGCGGCCGCTGTGGGTCGGGCTGTTTTACACCGCCAACGCGGTGGCCGGCATCGTGGTCAGCTTCCTGCTGGCCAAGCGCTCCGACACCCGCGGCGACCGGCGCAGGCTGATCCTGCTGTGCTGTCTGATGGCGGTTGGCAACTGTCTGCTGTTCGCTTTTAACCGCGACTACCTGACGCTGATCACGGCGGGAGTACTGATGTCCGCCGTAGCCAACACCGCCATGCCGCAGATTTTCGCGTTGGCGCGAGAGTATGCCGACAGCGAGGCGCGTGAAGTGGTGATGTTCAGCACCGTGATGCGCGCCCAGCTTTCGCTGGCCTGGGTGATCGGCCCGCCGCTGTCGTTTGCGCTGGCGCTCAGTTACGGGTTTACCGTGATGTTCCTGATTGCCGCCGCCACCTTCGCGGTTTGCGTGCTGCTGGTGGGTTTTACGTTGCCTTCGGTGCCGCGTGCGGCGGATGGCGAAGGGCTGCGGGACGGCGCTGCCGCGCCGATTGCGCCCGCCAGCGTCTGGCGCAATCGCGACGTGCGGCTGCTGTTTATCGCCTCGATGCTGATGTGGACCTGTAATACGCTATATATCATTGACATGCCGCTGTATATCACCGCCGAGCTCGGCCTGCCGAAAGGGCTGGCCGGGGTGCTGATGGGCACCGCCGCCGGGCTGGAG
The DNA here is from genome assembly GCF_024160145.1 of Serratia nevei. GTDB lineage: Bacteria > Pseudomonadota > Gammaproteobacteria > Enterobacterales > Enterobacteriaceae > Serratia > Serratia nevei_A. Next base: position 79,980 of record NZ_JAMYWQ010000012.1, on the reverse strand, counting down.
ATCCCGGCGATGTTGCTGGCCGGTTATTACGTCAAACGCGTCGGCAAGCGCAACATGATGCTGTTGGCGGTAGTGGCGGGCGTGCTGTTTTACCTTGGGCTGACGGTGCTGGCGACCAAGCCGGCGCTGATCGCGCTGCAGCTGCTCAACGCGGTGTTTATCGGCATCGTTGCCGGTATCGGCATGCTCTACTTTCAGGATTTGATGCCGGGCCGACCGGGCGCCGCCACCACGCTGTTTACCAACAGCATCTCCACCGGGGTGATCCTGGCCGGGGTGCTGCAGGGGGCGCTGGTGGAGAACTTCGGCCATGGCTCGGTGTATTGGATGGCGGCGCTGTTGGCGCTGACGGCGCTCGGTATGAGCGCCAAAGTGCGTGAAGTGTGAGGTCAAACGGCGGCATTCTTGATGCAAGTCATTGAGAAGGCTAAACCGGACGCCCAAGCTGAAGGCATATGGAGCGCGATCGTTGCGCCCACGCCCGTCTCGCTATTGAGATGCCGCCTTGTTGTTTAGAACAGTGGGAACGTTATGGATAAACTCACACCGCTCAAACCGCTTCCTTCCCTGTGCGCCCTCGCCGCCACGCTGATTATCTGGTTCCTCATTCCCGTGCCGGAGGGCGTTGCGCCTAACGCCTGGCAACTGCTGGCGCTGTTTATCGGCACCATCATCGCCATCATCGGCAAGGCGATGCCGATCGGTGCGGTCTCGGTGATCGCCATCGCCCTGGTGGCGGTGACCGGCGTCACCAACCCCGGCAAGCCGGGCGCCGCGCTGGACGACGCCCTCAGCGGCTTTTCCAACCCGCTGATCTGGCTGATCGGTTTTTCGATCATGATCTCTCTCAGCCTGAACAAAACCGGGCTGGGCGCGCGCATCGGCTACTACTTTATTTCGCTGTTCGGCAAGAAAACGCTGGGCATCGCCTATGCGCTGACGCTGGCGGAAACCACGCTGGCACCGGTGACGCCGAGCAACACCGCGCGCGGCGGCGGCATCATTCATCCGATCATGAAGTCGATCGCCGACAGCTTCGGTTCCAAACCCGAGCTCAATACCTCCGGCAAGATCGGCCGCTATCTGTCGCTGGTGAACTACAACATCAACCCGGTCACTTCGGCGATGTTTATCACCGCCACCGCGCCTAACCCGCTGATCGTCAGCCTGATCGCCAAAGGCACCCACGGCAGCTTCGAGCTGTCCTGGTCGATGTGGGCGGTCGCCGCGCTGGTGCCGGGGCTGTGTTCGCTGATCGTAATGCCGTTGGTGATCTACCTGCTGTATCCGCCGGAGGTGAAAAGCACCCCGGACGCGCCGCGCTTCGCCCGTGAAAAACTGCAGGCGCTGGGGCCGGTGACGCTGCCGGAGAAGATCACCCTCGGGGTGTTCGCCCTGCTGCTGGTGCTGTGGGCCGGCATTCCGGCGATGATTTTCGGCCCGGCGCTGGCGGTCAATCCCACCACCGCGGCGCTGATCGGCCTGGCGGTGCTGCTGGCCACCGGCGTGCTGAGCTGGGAGGACGTGCTGAAACACAAGGGTGCCTGGGACACCGTGGTGTGGTTCTCGGCGCTGGTGATGATGGCCGGCTTCCTCGGCAAACTGGGGCTGATCGGTTGGCTGTCGCAAACCGTGGGCAACGGCATCGACCATATGGGCATGAGCTGGGTGGGCGGCACGATCTTGCTGACCCTCATCTATTTGTATTCGCACTATTTCTTTGCCAGTACCACTGCGCACGTGACGGCGATGTTCGCCGCCTTCTTCGCCGCCGGCATCGCGCTCGGCGCGCCTCCGGCGCTGTTGGGCCTGATCCTGGCGTTCTCTTCCTCGCTGATGATGTCGCTGACGCATTACGGTACCGGCACTGCACCGATCATCTTCGGCTCCGGCTATGTGACGCTCGGGGAGTGGTGGAAAGCGGGATGGGTCATGAGCGTGGTTAACCTGCTGATCTGGATGCTGATCGGCGGGGCATGGTGGAAGCTGCTGGGCTACTGGTGAGGAAAAAATTCACCCGCCGGGCGGCGGGTGAAGGGGATTAATTCAGAAACGCCGGCTGCTGCGCTTCGTAGCGGGAGATGTCCGCTTCGTGCTGCAGCGTCAGACCAATGCTGTCCAGCCCGTTGATCATGCAGTGGCGGCGGAAGCTGTCGATTTCGAATGGATAGCTTTTGCCGCCGGCGTTGACCGTCTGGTTCTCCAGATCCACCACGAACTCGGTCCCCTCGTTAGCGCCTACCAGCTTGAACAGCTCATCCACCTGCTGCTCGCTCAGCGTCACCGGCAACAGCTGGTTGTTGAACGAATTGCCGTAGAAGATATCGGCGAAGCTCGGCGCGATCACCACTTTGAACCCGTAGTCGGTCAACGCCCAGGGCGCGTGTTCGCGCGAGGAGCCGCAGCCGAAATTCTCCCGTGCCAGCAGGATGCTGGCGCCTTTATAGCGCGGTTTGTTCAGCACGAACTCAGGGTTCGGCTGCTGGCCGGCGTCGTCGAGGAAGCGCCAGTCGTTGAACAGGTGCTGGCCGAAGCCGGTGCGGGTGACCTTCTGTAAAAACTGCTTGGGAATAATGGCGTCGGTGTCGACGTTGGCCGCATCCAAAGGCACCACTAAGCCGGTATGTTGAGTAAATTTAGCCACGTTAGCCCCTTAGTGAATATCACGGATGTCGGCGAAGTGACCGGCGACGGCGGCTGCGGCGGCCATCGCCGGGCTGACCAGGTGGGTGCGCCCACCGCGGCCCTGACGCCCTTCGAAGTTACGGTTGCTGGTGGATGCGCAGCGCTCGCCCGGATTCAGGCGGTCATTGTTCATCGCCAGACACATCGAGCAGCCCGGCAAACGCCATTCGAAACCGGCTTCGATAAAGATTTTGTCCAACCCTTCGGCTTCCGCCTGGGCTTTCACCGGGCCGGATCCCGGCACCACGATGGCCTGCACGCCGCTGGCGACCTTGCGCCCCTTGGCGATCGCCGCCGCCGCGCGCAGATCTTCGATGCGTGAGTTGGTGCAGGAGCCGATGAACACTTTGTCGATCGGCACGTCGGTCAGTTTGATGCCCGGTTTCAAATCCATATAGGCCAGCGCTTTCTCGGCCGACGCGCGCTCGACCGGATCGCTGAACGATTCCGGCGCGGGGATCGCCTGATTGACGGCGATCACCTGGCCGGGGTTGGTGCCCCAGGTGACCTGCGGCGCGATCTCTTCGGCGTGCAGCGTCACCACGGTATCGAATTGGGCGTCGGCATCGGACTTCAGCGTGCGCCAATAGGCGACCGCCTGCTCCCAGTTTTCGCCGGTTGGTGCGAACTGGCGCCCCTTCAGGTAGGCGAAGGTGGTGTCGTCCGGCGCCACCAACCCGGCCTTGGCGCCCATTTCGATCGCCATGTTGCACAGGGTCATGCGGCCTTCCATGCTCAACGCTTCGATCGCCTTGCCGCAGAATTCCACCACGTGGCCGGTGCCGCCGGCGCTGCCGGTTTTGCCGATCACCGCCAGCACGATGTCTTTGGCGGTAATGCCCTCGGCGGCGTCGCCGGTGACTTCAATCTTCATGGTCTTGGCGCGGCCCTGCTTCAGGGTCTGGGTCGCCAGCACGTGTTCCACTTCGGAGGTACCGATGCCGAACGCCAGCGAACCGAAAGCGCCGTGGGTGGCGGTGTGCGAGTCGCCGCAGACGATGGTCATGCCCGGCAGCGTCATGCCTTGCTCCGGCCCGATCACGTGTACGATGCCCTGGAACGGGTGGTTCAGGTCATACAGCGAAACGCCGAATTCCGCGCAGTTCTTGATCAGCTCCTGCATTTGGATGCGCGCCATTTCGCCGCTGGCGTTGATGTCTTTGGTCTGGGTCGACACGTTGTGATCCATGGTGGCGAAGGTTTTACCGGGCTGGCGCACCTTGCGGCCCATGGCGCGCAGGCCGTCGAACGCCTGCGGCGAGGTGACTTCGTGCACCAGGTGACGGTCGATATACAGCAACGGCGTTTCGTTCGGCGCTTCGTGCACCACGTGGGCGTCGTACAGCTTCTGGTATAAGGTCTTGGCCATGTTATGCCCCCTGAGCTACAAAGCGAGCGATGATGTCGCCCATTTCATCGGTGCTGACGGCTTTACCGTCACCGGCCAGATCGGCGGTGCGGTAGCCCTGTTCCAACGCCTGATTGATGGCGCGCTCGACGGCGTCGGCCGCTTCGTCAGCGCCCAGGCTGTAACGCAGCAGCAGGGTGGCGGACAGGATCTGCGCAATCGGGTTGGCGATGCCTTTGCCTGCAATGTCCGGCGCGGAACCGCCCGCCGGCTCGTACAGGCCGAAGCCTTGCTCGTTCAGGCTGGCGGACGGCAGCATGCCCATCGAGCCGGTGATCATCGCGCACTCGTCGGACAGGATGTCGCCGAACAGGTTGGAGCACAGCAGCACGTCGAACTGCGACGGATCCTTGATCAACTGCATGGTGGCGTTGTCGATATACATGTGCGACAGCGACACGTCCGGGTAATCCTTGGCGACCTGATTGACCACTTCACGCCACAAGATGGAGCTTTGCAGCACGTTGGCCTTGTCGATCGACGTCACCTTGTGGCGGCGCTTGCGGGCGGATTCGAAGGCGATGCGCGCGATGCGTTCAATCTCGAAACGGTGATACACCTCGGTGTCGAAGGCGCGCTCCTGCATGCCCTGGCCTTCGCGGCCCTTCGGCTGGCCGAAGTAGATGCCGCCGGTCAGTTCGCGCACGCACAGGATGTCGAAGCCGCGGGCGGCGATGTCGGCGCGCAGCGGGCAGAATGCCTCCAGCCCTTGATACAGGCGCGCCGGGCGCAGGTTGCTGAACAGCTTGAAGTGCTTGCGCAGCGGCAACAGCGCGCCGCGTTCCGGCTGCTCGGCCGGCGGCAGGTGTTCCCATTTCGGACCGCCCACCGAGCCGAACAGAATGGCGTCGGCCTGCTCGCAGCCGGCGACGGTGGCTTGAGGCAGCGGGCTGCCGTGGCGATCGATGGCGATGCCGCCGACGTCGTATTCGGCGGTGGTGATGCGAATGTCAAAGCGTTGACGCACGGCGTCCAACACTTTGCGCGCCTGAGCCATTACTTCCGGGCCGATGCCGTCTCCGGGCAAGACGGCAATGTGATAAGTCTTCGTCATGTTCACACCGTTTCCTGATTATTTTGATGTTTGTTTTGCTGCAGGCGCTGCTTTTCTTTTTCTACCTGCTGTGAGCGCCAAATATTGTTCAACACGTGCACCATCGCCTTGGCGGAGGATTCGACGATGTCGGTCGCCAGACCTACGCCGTGGAAACGGCGGCCGTTGTAAGAGACCACGATATCTACCTGGCCCAGCGCGTCGCGGCCATGGCCCTTGGCGGTCAACTGGTATTTCACCAGCTCGATCGGGTAGTCGGTGATGCGATTGATTGCCTGATAAACCGCATCGACCGGGCCATTGCCGGTGGCGGCCTCGGCTTTCTCTTCGCCGCCGCAGATCAGTTTCACCGAGGCGGTGGCCATGATGCTGCTGCCGGACTGCACGCTGAAGTAGCCCAGGCTGAAGTGCTCCGGCTCTTCCTGCTGTTTGTTGATGAAGGCCAGTGCCTCCAGGTCATAGTCGAATACCTGGCCCTTTTTGTCGGCCAGCTTCAGGAAGGCGGCGTACAGGGTATCCAGGTTATAGTCCTGCTCCTGGTAGCCCATCTCTTCCATGCGGTGTTTCACCGCCGCGCGGCCGGAGCGGGAGGTCAGGTTCAACTGCACGTCCTTCAGGCCGATCGACTGCGGGGTCATGATTTCGTAGTTTTCGCGGTTCTTCAGCACGCCGTCCTGGTGAATGCCGGAGGAGTGAGCGAAGGCGTTGGAACCGACGATCGCCTTGTTGGCCGGGATCGGCATATTGCACAGCTGGCTGACGATCTGGCTGGTGCGGAAGATTTCCTGGTGATTGATGTTGGTGTGCACGTTCATGATGTCCTGGCGCACTTTAATCGCCATGATCACTTCTTCCAGCGAACAGTTACCGGCGCGCTCGCCGATGCCGTTCAGAGTGCCTTCCACCTGACGGGCACCGGCCTGTACCGCGGCGATGGAGTTGCCGACCGCCATGCCCAGATCGTCGTGGCAGTGTACGGAGATGATGGCTTTGTCGATGTTCGGCACGCGGTCATACAAGGTGGTGATGATGCCGCCGAACTGGTTCGGCGTGGTGTAGCCGACGGTGTCCGGGATATTGATAGTGGTGGCACCGGCGTTGATGGCGGCTTCGACCACGCGGCACAGATTGTCGATCGGCGTGCGACCGGCGTCTTCACAGGAGAACTCTACGTCGTCGGTGTAGTTGCGGGCGCGTTTGACCGAGCGCACCGCCATCTCCAACACTTCGTCGAACGAGCGCTTCAGCTTCGATTCGATGTGCAGGGTCGAGGTGGCCAGGAACACGTGGATGCGGAACGCTTCGGCGACGCGCAGCGCTTCGGCGGCCACGTCGATGTCTTTGTCCACGCAGCGGGCCAGGCCGCAGACGCGACTGTTCTTGATCTGGCGCGCGATGGTTTGCACCGACTCGAAGTCGCCCGGCGAAGAGACCGGGAAGCCGACCTCCATCACGTCAACGCCCATTCTTTCCAGCGCCAGCGCAATCTGAATCTTCTCTTTTACGCTCAGGCTGGCCTGCAGCGCCTGTTCGCCATCGCGCAGCGTGGTATCGAAAATAATGACTTGTTGGCTCATCGGTGCGTTCCTTATCGTGTTGATTTCACGCTAAGCGGGCAAAAAAAAACCCGCGCAGTAGCGCGGGTTTCTTATGGGTGATCGGCTGAGTCAGCTCCGAACTTCGTCCACAGGCATACCGCGCAAACAAGATGCGTTGAGTAGTAGGCCTAGTAGACGGTGAGTACGGATCATAAGGGTTCAGCTTCTCTTAAATGGGGTGTCTGCCTAATTTGATACGTGATTGGCCTGGCGATGTCAACACCTGATTGAATGAGGGGAGAATGCACCGGCTAAGCGGCCAAACAGAGGATAATTCGGCAAAAAAGCGATGGCTTAGAGAAAAAATGGGGCCAGTTTGCGTGCTGCTTAGCATAAACGAATCGAATATATACTGCGCTAATTGCTTCTGGATTTCGTTGGGTTAAGATTTGTGATGGAAAAATAAGAGAGGTTAATCACGGAGGGGGATGAAATAACATTTTTAATACAAATGGTTTAAATTTAATTCATATGATTAATTGATTGTTTTAGTCATAATATAACAAAATAATGCGATTTTACACAAAGTGAGCGGTGTTTTTAGATGGTTTGATTGCTTATGATGTGTTTTTATAGTTTGTCCCATACAGTGCGGTTGCGTTGTTTAATTGTATTAATCATTGTTGATACCTAATTATTAGTACCACCCAGGTGGCATTCTTCCCGCCAACGGGAGAAGCTACTGACATGCATTCCATATACGACTTATATCGTGTCGATAACACGAGGTTTTTTATCGGCTGATGACGGTAATGGCAGGATTTGTCGTGCAAAGATAAGACAATGCGGCGTTTCATTGTTTGTCGAGCATAAGGATTAGATTATCTACACAGGATTTAGTGGAGTGAAATATGGCTGAATATGATTCAGAAATCGCCATGGTCAAAGAGCCGGCGGACATTCATTTACGCAGCGTCGATCTTAATTTGCTGACGGTGTTTGACGCCGTGATGCAAATGCAAAATATTACGCGAGCCGCTAATTCGTTAGGGATGTCGCAGCCGGCGGTGAGTAACGCGGTAGCGCGCCTGAAGGTGATGTTCAATGATGAACTGTTCGTGCGCTGCGGGCGTGGGATCCAGCCCACCATGCGGGCCAGGCAGCTGTTCGGGCCGGTGCGGCAGGCGCTGCAACTGGTGCAAAATGAGCTGCCGGGCGCCGAGTTCGAGCCGCTGACCAGCACGCGGATGTTCTCCCTTTCTCTGTGCAGTCCGCTCGATTTGCGTCTGGGTGCCGGGATAATCAATCACGTCAAACAGATCGCGCCGCAGCTTAATCTGCAAATCAAGTCGTACATTAACAATAATATTGAACATCAATTGCGTTATCAGGACGTCGAGTTTGTCATTGGCTACAGCCGTTTCGAATCGGCGGAGTTTCGCAGCCTGGCGATGTTCGACGACGAATTGGTGTTGGCGCTTGCGCAGACGCACCCGAGAATTGGCGAGGAGGCAGCGCCGGAGCAAATACTGGCCGAACAGCATGCAGCGGTTTCCCTGGAAAGTTTTGGATCCTTCAGTAAGCCTTTTTATTTAGAGGAACCGATGCTGCGCGCGGTGACGCAGCAGTGCACGGATCTCTACAGCGTGTTGAAGATGGTGTCGCAAACGGAAATGGTGGCGATTGCGCCCGCCTGGTTAGTACGACAACAGGCGGAGGCGTTGAACATAAAGGCGGTTCCTTTATCTGCCAATGACAATAAAGCCACCTGCTATCTCTCCTGGCATGAATCCTCCGAACGGGATAAGGGACACCAGTGGATGAAATCCGTTCTGATTGAGGCGGGTAACCCAAAATGAAACGGTAAGGGCATGGCGTTATATAAAAACAATATTCAACTGAGTGTTTTTTTCTCATGATAAGAACTAAGAACTATCTGTGTTTTTATTAAGATATTTCTTGGTTTTGCGGCGATAAAATAACTTGTTTTCAGGGTGGGTCTGTTCGTTTTCCAAAAATAATTAATATGAATTTATATTCTGATTTTTACTTTCCGATTGGTATTTTAAACTAATCCGATGCGGCGGCCCGAATGGGCCGCATTTTATTGCCGCCGCCAAACCTTTTCTTTCCCATTCTGTCCAACCTAGGGAAGCGCGCAAGCAGGCCTGAGTTTTGGCTCACACTTCTACGCTGAAATCGCTTTTCCCTCTGCCTGAGAGTAGGTAGACTGCGCAGAAAAAAGTAAACACGTGTAAGCTGAGAAGGCGGCCGCAAGGCGTTGTCTGACTTAACTGTTTGATTCATTTCAGGCTTAGGGCACTATGATCACTAATCTGCTGCAATACCATCTGATCCCTCGTATACAGCATCAAATCACCCACCGAGCCGATCGCACAGCTTTTCGCCAATGGTCGCCCAACGGCGAGTTTCAACTGACTTGGGGAGAGGCCGCCGTCCGCCTTGAACGCATTGCCGCCGGGCTGCTGGCTCTGGGCGCAGAAGTGCAAGAGCGCATCGGCATTTTCGCCAATAACGCCGTGGCCTGGTCGTTGGCCGATCTGGCGATCCTGCACCTGCGTGGCGTCAGCGTCCCCCTTTACGCCACCAACACGCCGGCTCAGGCGGCGTTCGTTATCAACGACGCTGATATCCGCATAGTGTTCGTCGGCGAGCAGGCGCAGTTGGACGCCGCCATCGCGCTGCGCGGCGTCTGCCCACAGCTGAGTCACATTATCGTATTTGATGAGGGCGCCGATCTGCGCGGCTGCGAGATAGCACAACATCTGAGTGCGTTCGAGCGCGCTGCCGATCCGGCGGCTTTCGCCGCTCAACGCCGGCAGCGTATTGAAGAGTGCGACCTGCAGGATCTCTTCACCCTGATCTATACCTCGGGCACTACCGGCGAGCCGAAAGGAGTGATGCTGGACTACCGCAACCTGGCGGCGCAGCTCTATCTGCATGATGAAAGGCTGACGGTCGGCGAAGAAGATGTGTCGCTCAGCTTCCTGCCGCTGTCGCACGTTTTTGAGCGGGCCTGGAGCTTCTTTGTGATGCATTCCGGCGCGCAGAACGTTTTCCTGCCGAACACCGACTGGGTGCGGGAAGCGATGGGGCAGGTCCGCCCGACGCTGATGTGTGCGGTGCCGCGTTTCTACGAGAAGATTTTCAGCGCGGTGCACGAAAAAGTGGCGCGCGCTCCTTGGCTGCGCCGTGCGTTGTTCCACTGGGCGATCGTCTGCGGCGAGCGCAAATTCCTGCAGGAGCGCGCCGGCAAACCGTTGGGCAAAGTGTTCGACTTCACCCACCGCTGGGCCGATAAGCTGGTGTTGAGCAAGCTGCGCGGTATCCTCGGCGGCCGGGTGCGCTTTTTGCCGGCGGCGGGCGCCAAGCTGGACGACAATGTGATCCTGTTTTTCCAGGCGATGGGCGTCAACATCAAGTACGGTTACGGCATGACCGAAACCTGTGCGACCGTCTCCTGCTGGGAAGAGGGGCATTTCCGCTTCGGCTCCATCGGCAAACCGCTGCCGGAGGTCGAGGTGCGCATTGGCGAGGAAAATGAAATCCAGGTGCGCGGGCCGATCGTGATGCGCGGCTATTTCAACAAGCCGTTGGAAACCGCCGCGACCTTTACCGAGGACGGCTGGCTGAAAACCGGCGACGCCGGGGCGATCGATGAAGAGGGCAACCTGTTCATCACCGAACGCCTGAAGGATTTGATGAAAACCTCCGGCGGCAAATATATCGCGCCGCAGATGCTGGAAGGCACGCTGGCGCAGGATCGCTTTATCGAGCAGGTGGCGATCATCGCCGATGCGCGTAAATTCGTTTCCGCGCTGATCGTGCCGTGCTTTGAGTCGCTGGAAGAGTACGCGAAGTCAGTGAACCTGAAATACCAGGATCGCCTGGAGCTGTTGCGCAATGGCCAAATCCTTGAGCTGTTCGAAAAGCGCCTGCGCGAGATGCAAAAGGAGCTGGCGCGCTTCGAACAGGTGAAGAAGTTCACGCTGCTGCCGGCGGCCTTTTCGATGGAGCTGGGGGAGTTGACGCCAACGCTGAAGCTGCGCCGTAAAGTGATCCTGCAGCGCTATCAGCGTGAAATCGACTCGATGTACCAGGAACAGGCCTGACGCCGCCGCCGGGCCATGTGCCCGGCCAAAAAAGCGGCATATCCTTCACCTGATTTAGTTCTGTAATTTCCCGCCTGTTCGAAACAATGCCTAGCCTGACAACCCCGAGGCTAGCGCATTGTTTTTATAAAGCCGCGATCTCCAGCCGCTTGGCAATAACCCCGCTACCGTTAAGCCATTTTGCCGTTTGCCTGCCCCATATTCTGACGTTATGTTAATTCGATAGCGACAACCCATAAAAACTTTGGGGCATTGCCCCGCAGCAGGCGCTACGTTCCGGCGCCAGAGAAGAATAAGCAAGCCTGGAGGCAAACCCATGGAGATGTTGTCAGGAGCCGAGATGGTCGTCCGATCGTTGATCGATCAGGGCGTTAAGCATGTATTCGGCTACCCCGGCGGGGCGGTGCTCGATATCTACGACGCCCTGCATACGGTCGGAGGGATCGATCATATTCTGGTGCGCCACGAGCAGGGGGCGGTGCACATGGCCGACGGCTACGCGCGCGCCACCGGTGAAGTGGGCGTGGTGCTGGTGACCTCCGGCCCCGGCGCCACCAACGCCATTACCGGTATCGCCACCGCCTACATGGACTCGATCCCGATGGTGGTGCTGTCGGGGCAGGTGCCCAGCTCGCTGATCGGCTACGACGCCTTCCAGGAGTGCGATATGGTGGGGATTTCGCGCCCGGTGGTGAAGCACAGCTTCCTGGTAAAACGCACCGAAGACATCCCGGCGGTGTTGAAGAAGGCGTTCTACCTGGCTTCCAGCGGCCGCCCCGGCCCGGTGGTGATCGATCTGCCGAAAGATATCGTCGGCCCGGCGGTGCGGATGCCTTATGCCTACCCGCAGGACGTGAGCATGCGTTCTTATAACCCGACGGTGCAGGGCCACCGCGGGCAGATCAAACGTGCGTTGCAAACCATTCTGGCGGCCAAAAAGCCGGTGATGTACGTCGGCGGCGGCGCGATCAACGCCGGTTGCGAGGCCGAATTGTTGGCGTTGGCGGAGCAGCTGAACCTGCCGGTGACCAGCAGCCTGATGGGGTTGGGCGCATTCCCCGGCACCCATCGCCAGAGCGTCGGCATGCTCGGCATGCACGGCACCTATGAAGCCAACAAAACCATGCACCATGCCGACCTGATCTTCGCCGTCGGCGTGCGTTTCGACGATCGCACCACCAATAACCTTGCTAAATACTGCCCAGACGCCACCGTGCTGCACATCGATATCGATCCGACTTCGATCTCCAAAACGGTGGACGCCGATATTCCGATCGTCGGCGATGCCAGGCAGGTGTTGGTGCAGATGCTGGAGCTGTTGGCACAGGACGAGAAAGCGCAGGATCACGATGCGCTGCGCGACTGGTGGCAGTCTATCGAGCAGTGGCGTGCCCGCGACTGTCTGGGTTACGACAAGCACAGCGGCACCATCAAACCGCAGGCGGTGATCGAAACCCTGCACCGCCTGACCAAAGGCGACGCCTATGTCACCTCGGACGTGGGCCAGCACCAGATGTTCGCCGCGCTCTATTATCCGTTCGACAAACCGCGCCGCTGGATCAACTCCGGCGGCCTCGGCACCATGGGCTTCGGTTTGCCTGCGGCACTGGGCGTCAAGCTGGCGCTGCCTGAGGAAACCGTGGTGTGCGTGACCGGCGACGGCAGCATTCAGATGAACATTCAGGAGCTGTCCACCGCGCTGCAATATAACCTGCCGGTGGTGGTGGTGAACCTCAACAACCGCTATCTGGGCATGGTGAAGCAGTGGCAGGACATGATCTATTCCGGCCGCCACTCGCAGTCCTATATGGATTCTCTGCCGGACTTCGTCAAGCTGGCCGAGGCTTACGGCCATGTCGGCATCGCCATCCGCACGCCGGATGAGCTGGAAAGCAAGCTGGCGCAGGCGCTGGCGGAAAAAGAGCGGCTGGTGTTCGTCGACGTGACCGTCGATGAAACCGAACATGTTTACCCGATGCAGATCCGCGGCGGAAGCATGGACGAAATGTGGCTTAGCAAAACGGAGAGGACCTGATCATGCGCCGTATTTTATCTGTCTTGCTGGAAAACGAATCCGGCGCCTTGTCGCGCGTGGTCGGGCTGTTCTCCCAGCGCGGTTACAACATCGAGAGCCTGACGGTGGCACCGACCGACGATCCGACGCTGTCGCGCATGACTATCCAGACCGTCGGCGACGAGAAAGTGCTGGAGCAGATTGAGAAACAGCTGCACAAGCTGGTGGACGTGCTGCGCGTCAGCGAGCTGGTGCAGGGTGCCCACGTCGAGCGCGAGATCATGCTGGTGAAGCTGCAGGCCAGTGGCTACGGCCGTGAAGAGGTGAAGCGCTGCGCCGACATTTTCCGCGGCCAGATCGTCGATGTGACGGCGACGCTGTACACGGTGCAGCTGGCCGGCACCAGCGACAAACTGGACGCCTTCCTGAGCGCGGTGCGCGAAGTGGCGGAGATCGTCGAAGTGGCCCGTTCCGGGGTAGTCGGCGTGTCGCGCGGCGATAAGATCATGCGCTGATGGTGGTCAGGCGGTGAATAATCGGGGGCGCAGCGTGGCTGCGCCCTTTGTTTTTCGGTATTTTTTGCCCGATTGCTGGCACCTTTCGGCAAAAGCGGTTGCTAGGCAGTGTTTTCTGCTGTTAGATCGCAGAGGCTGGATTGAATAACCGCACGGGATGTCATGGTTAATCCGAGCACAGCCTTCACTTCTATTTTCAGCGTCATTAAGGGGTTAATGTGAAACTGGATGAAATCGCGCGTCTCGCGGGCGTTTCGCGCACGACGGCCAGTTACGTCATCAACGGCAAGGCGAAGCAGTATCGTGTCAGCGATAAAACCGTCGAGAAAGTGATGGCCGTGGTCAGGGAGCATAACTATCACCCGAATGCCGTCGCGGCGGGGCTGCGCGCCGGGCGCACCCGTTCTATCGGTCTGGTGATCCCGGATCTGGAAAATACCAGCTATACCCGCATCGCCAACTACCTGGAGCGGCAGGCGCGCCAGCGTGGTTACCAATTGCTGATCGCCTGTTCCGAAGATCAGCCGGACAATGAAATGCGCTGTATCGAGCACCTGCTGCAGCGCCAGGTGGACGCCATCATCGTCTCCACCGCCTTGCCGCCGGAGCATCCTTTCTATCAACGCTGGGCCAACGATCCGCTGCCGATCATCGCGCTGGACCGCGCGCTGGACCGCGAGCATTTCATCAGCGTCGTCGGGGCCGATCAGGAAGATGCCTTTGCGCTGGCGCAGGAGCTACGCACCTTCCCGGCTGAATCGGTGTTGTATCTGGGCGCCTTGCCGGAGCTTTCGGTGAGCTTCCTGCGTGAGCAGGGCTTCCGCCAGGCCTGGCAAGAGGATCCCCGCCACGTCGATTATCTGTATGCCAACAGCTATGAACGTGAAGCCGCCGGCGCGCTGTTTGCCGAGTGGCTGAAAACGCACCCGATGCCGCAGGCGTTGTTCACCACCTCGTTCTCGCTGTTGCAGGGCGTGATGGACGTGACGCTGAAGCAACGCGGCCGTTTGCCGACCGATCTGGCGATTGCCACCTTCGGCGACCATGAACTGTTGGATTTCCTCGAGTGCCCGGTGCTGGCGGTGGCGCAGCGCCATCGTGACGTGGCCGAGCGCGTGCTGGAGCTGGTGCTGGCCAGCCTGGACGAACCGCGTAAACCTCAGCCGGGGCTGACGCGCATTCGCCGCAATCTGTTCCGCCGCGGCAGCCTGAGCCGCAAATAGTTCGCTCTACAGGAGCCCGCTTTGTCGGGCTCCTGGTTTAGACGTAGCCTGCCACCCGGAACAGCCGCCGGCAATATTCCAGGAAATAGCCATACACTACGCCCATCGCCATGGAGACCAGCGCATTGCTGGTTACCGCCGCCAGCATTTGCTGGCCGTCGGCGCCTACGCTCCACAGAATGGCGGCATAAACCGGTGACTGGAAGCTGACGTAGGCCAGCAGGTCGGCGAGGTTGCGCAGCACGAATTGGCCGCGCGGGCTGCGGCGCGCCGTGCGGATAAACATGTCGCGATAACAGCCGTAAGGCCAGGCGATCAGGATGTTGACCGGGATCGACAGCAGGCGGGAAGAGAGGGATTGCTGGAAGCTCATGCCGGAGATCAACACTTCTATCGCCATACCGGCGATAAAACAGTACACCACCAGCGCGAACGTATCGGCAGCGGCGCTACGCCAGTGGGCGGTGGGAGAAAGCATATGGCATCCTTACTGGGTTAAAATACTGTTAATTTTTTAATTATCAGTTGTTAAGGTTGGCTATTTGCATTTTTTATAGTGTACTAATCTGGGTTTTGTTTTTTAACTAGATTTATATTTTTATTTTTAACATTTGTTCGGTTTTTGTCCCGCAGAACCCGGGAAGATGAGGGGGCAGAGAGATTAAAATCGGTATTTTAAGATAAATCTATTAAAAACATGTGGTTGCGTTTTTTTACGCCGAGCGGGGATTTTTTCCGGCAAAAATTGTGGAAATAAAGGTGTAAGAAAATGAAACCATAATTGTAAACAGGTATTTTGGGAATAATCTTACCAAATTGATTTAAATCGAAATTACTTCTGCTCGTAATATCCGAGCCATTTATTTTTATCGCGGCCGCATCATGGCCGTGCAAATTGAAGTAAAATGGCGCCCGGTTTTACGGTGAATAACGATTGAGCGTTATTAACTCAAGGAGTTATGGCCTTATTCCGCAATCGGTTCGCCAGACGCAGAGCCTTGGCGGGCGCGGCTCGCCAGCGGTTACCGCCCTGAGATTGCCGAGCTGAAAAATGAGACATGGCTTGCAGAAGGAAGTAATGAGTTAATTAATCGCCAGTTTGTCAGGTTTTTAATCAGATTCTTTCCGCTTAGAAAATTCTCTCCGTTTATCATGGTGTTAATTTTTGATTGTCGAATAATCAGCGTTTCTTTCGCGAGCCAGCTCCCAAAATGACCAGAGAAATATTGCCAAAGCGCTGGCGCTCTGGCTTGACAAGGTTTTCATACCCTCCGTAAACTCCATTGTGTGGGAATTTGTGGGGTAAAGTGGTGAAAACGGTCACTAAGGGGTAGCTCAGGAATGTTCCGTGGAGCGACGATGGTCAACCTCGACAGCAAAGGGCGGCTCGCCGTACCTACCCGATATCGGGAATTGCTCAACGAGGAATCGCAAGGCCAAATGGTCTGTACCATTGACCTCCATCAGCCCTGCCTGCTGCTTTATCCTTTGCCCGAATGGGAAATTATTGAACAAAAATTATCACGTCTGTCGAGCATGAATCCTGCCGAGCGCCGCGTTCAGCGCCTGCTGCTGGGGCATGCCAGTGAGTGTCAGATGGATAGTGCCGGTCGTTTGCTGCTCGCCAATACGCTGCGGCAGCACGCCGGGCTCACGAAAGAAGTGATGCTGGTCGGTCAGTTCAACAAGTTTGAACTGTGGGATGAACAGACCTGGTATCAACAAGTCAAGGATGATATTGACGCTGAACAGTCGACTCAGGAACCGTTGTCTGAGCGGCTACAGGACTTGTCGCTATAAGCATGTTGGAAAACTATAAACACACCACCGTCCTGCTGGACGAAGCCGTCAACGGCCTCAACATCCGCAGCAACGGCATATATATCGACGGTACTTTTGGTCGCGGTGGCCATTCTCGTCTGATTCTGTCCCAGCTGGGGCCGGAAGGGCGCTTGCTGGCGATTGACCGTGACCCTCAGGCGATTGCAGCCGCCAAATCTATTGAAGATCCTCGTTTTACCATCGTACACGGCCCATTCTCCGAGTTGTCGCACTATGTGCGGGAACGCGAACTGGTGGGCAAGATCGACGGTGTTCTGCTCGATCTGGGCGTTTCCTCGCCGCAGCTTGACGACGCGGAGCGCGGGTTCTCCTTTATGCGCGACGGCCCGCTGGACATGCGCATGGATCCGTCCACCGGCCTGCCCGCCGCAGAGTGGCTGATGAAAGCCGAAGCGGACGACATCGCCTGGGTGCTGAAAACCTTTGGCGAAGAGCGTTTCGCCAAGCGCATCGCGCGCGCCATCGTGGAAAGAAACTGCGTGGAGCCGATGACACGCACCAAAGAGCTGGCGGATCTGATTGCCGATGCCAGCCCGTTCCGTGAAAAGCACAAGCATCCGGCGACGCGCAGCTTCCAGGCGATCCGTATCTATATCAACAGCGAGCTGGAAGAGATCGAGCGTGCGCTCGACGGCGCGCTGGAAGTGCTGGCCCCACAGGGCCGTTTGTCGATCATCAGTTTCCACTCGCTGGAAGACCGCATCGTCAAACGCTTTATGCGCCACCATAGTCGCGGCGCTCAGGTGCCGGCGGGCATTCCGTTGACCGAAGAGCAACTGCGCAGCATGGGCGGGCGAACGCTGAAAGCGCTGGGCAAAATGATGCCGTCGGAAGCGGAAGTGGCGGACAACCCGCGAGCGCGCAGTTCGGTGCTGCGTATTGCTGAGAGGATGCCCGCGTGATCGGCAACGAACGCCACGGTTTGGTCGGGGTCATTGGCGGCGATTTGCTGCGCAACGCCAAGATCCCCATGATTTTACTGATTGCGTCACTGGTCTCCGCGATTTTCGTGGTGACCACCGCGCACCGCACCCGCCTGCTGACCGCCGAGCGCGAGCAGCTGGTTCTGGAGCGCGATGCGCTGGATATCGAGTGGCGCAACCTGATTTTAGAAGAGAACGCCCTCGGCGATCACAGCCGGGTTGAACGTATCGCGACAGAAAAACTGCAGATGCAACACGTTGATCCATCGCAGGAAAATATCATCGTTAAACAATGAATGGTTTAACCGGAATAATGACACGGAGTAGAAAGGAAACGCATGAAAGCAGCGCGCCCCGGTAAGATGAGACGCCAGGAAGATCAGGCCAGCTTTGTCAGCTGGCGTTTTGCGTTGCTGTGCGGCTGTATTTTGCTGGCGATGGTCGGTCTGATGCTGCGCGTCGCTTACCTGCAGGTCATCAATCCCGATCGTCTGGTGAAAGAAGGCGACATGCGTTCGCTGCGCGTGCAGGAAGTGCCGACCGCGCGCGGCATGATCAGCGATCGCGCCGGCCGCCCGTTGGCGGTCAGCGTGCCGGTCAATGCGGTGTGGGCGGATCCGAAAGAGCTGAACGAGCGCGGCGGCATCACGCTGGACAGCCGTTGGAAAGCGCTTTCCGATGCGCTGAACATCCCGCTGGACCAACTCTCCAACCGCATCAACGCCAACCCGAAAGGGCGCTTCGTTTACCTGGCGCGCCAGGTTAACCCGGCGATCGGCGACTACATCCACAAACTCAAGCTGCCGGGGATCTACCTGCGGCAGGAGTCGCGCCGCTACTACCCGGCGGGGCAGGTGACGTCGCACATCATCGGCGTGACCAACATCGACGGGCAAGGCATCGAAGGCGTCGAGAAGAGCTTCGACCGCTGGCTGACCGGGCAACCGGGCGAGAGAACGGTGCGTAAGGACCGCTTCGGCCGGGTGATCGAAGATATCTCCTCCGTCGACAGCCAGGCGGCGCACAACCTGGTGCTGAGCGTCGATGAACGCCTGCAGGCGCTGGTGTATCGCGAGCTGAACAACGCGGTGGCGTTCAACAAGGCCGAATCGGGCACCGCGGTGCTGATCGACGTGAACACCGGCGAAGTGCTGGCGATGGCCAACAGCCCGTCCTACAACCCGAACAACATGGCCGGTACGCCGAAAGAAACCATGCGTAACCGTGCTATCACCGATATTTTTGAACCCGGTTCAACCGTGAAGCCGATGGTGGTAATGACCGCGCTGCAAAACGGCGTGGTGAGAGAAAACAGCGTGCTGAACACCATCCCGTACCGCATTCAGGGCCACGAGATCAAAGACGTGGCGCGGTACTCGGAGCTGTCATTGACCGGGATCTTGCAGAAGTCGAGTAACGTCGGTGTTTCAAAGCTGGCGTTAGCGATGCCGTCCTCAGCGTTAGTAGATACTTACTCTCGTTTTGGGCTGGGAAAAGCGACCAATTTGGGGCTGGTCGGAGAAAGCAGTGGCATATACCCAAAAAAACAACGGTGGTCTGACATAGAGAGGGCCACCTTCTCTTTCGGCTACGGGCTGATGGTAACTCCGTTACAGTTGGCGCGAGTCTATGCAACGATCGGCAGCCTGGGCGTGTATCGCCCCTTGTCGATCACCAAGGTTGACCCTCCGGTCGCCGGCGAACGCGTTTTCCCTGAACCTCTGGTGCGCACCGTGGTGCACATGATGGAAAGCGTGGCCCTGCCGGGCGGCGGCGGCGTGAAAGCCGCCATCAAGGGATACCGTATCGCCATCAAAACCGGTACCGCGAAAAAAGTGGGCCCGGACGGCAAATACGTCAACCGATACATCGCTTATACCGCCGGCGTCGCGCCGGCAAGTAACCCCCGTTTTGCCCTGGTGGTCGTCATCAACGACCCGCAGGGCGGGAAATACTATGGTGGCGCAATCTCCGCGCCGGTGTTCGGTGCCATCATGGGCGGCGTATTGCGCACCATGAACGTCGAGCCTGACGCGTTGCCTACCGGTGACAAAAGCGAATTAGTGATTAACAAGAAAGAGGGTTCAGGTGGCAGATCGTAATTTGCGCGACTTACTCGCCCCGTGGGTGCCGACGGCACCCGGGCGCGCGCTGCGGGAAATGACATTAGACAGCCGTGTGGCGGCTGCCGGGGATCTGTTTGTCGCCGTTGTCGGCCATCAAACGGATGGACGCCGCTATATTCCGCAGGCCATCGCGCAGGGCGTCGCCGCCGTGATCGCCGAAGCTGACGGTCAGGCCGAAGACGGCGCCATCGTTGAAATGCACGGCGTGCCGGTGATCTATCTGAGCCAACTGAACCAGCGCCTTTCCGCGCTGGCCGGGCGTTTTTACCACCAGCCGGGCGAGCGTCTGCGTCTGGTCGGCGTGACCGGCACCAACGGCAAAACCACCACTACGCAGCTGCTGGCGCAGTGGAGCCAACTGCTGGGCGAAACCAGCGCGGTGATGGGTACCGTCGGCAACGGCCTGCTGGGCCAGGTGTGTCCGACCGAGAATACCACCGGTTCTGCGGTGGATGTTCAACACGTATTAAACGATTTGGCGGAACAGGGCGCGACCTTCGCCGCCATGGAAGTCTCTTCCCACGGTCTGGTGCAACACCGGGTGGCGGCGCTGCCGTTCGCCGCGGCGGTCTTCACCAACCTGAGCCGCGATCACCTGGATTACCACGGTGACATGGCCAATTACGAGGCGGCCAAATGGTCGCTGTTCGCCGCCCACAGCGTGGGGCAGGCGATCATCAACGCCGACGATGAAGTCGGTCAGCGCTGGCTGAGCAAGCTGCCGGATGCGGTAGCGGTGACGATGCAGGGCAACCTGCAGCCGGGCGGCCACGGCCGCTGGCTGAAAACCACGGGGGTCGATTATCACGACAACGGTGCCACCGTTCGTTTCAGCTCCAGCTGGGGTGACGGCGAGATTGAAAGTCGCCTGATGGGCGCGTTCAACGTCAGCAACCTGCTGTTGGCCTTGGCGACGCTGCTGTCGCTGGGCTATCCGCTGGAGGCGCTGGTGGAAACCGGCAGCCGCTTGCAGCCGGTCTGCGGCCGCATGGAAGTGTTTAACGCGCCGGGCAAACCGACGGTGGTGGTGGATTACGCCCACACGCCGGATGCGCTGGAGAAAGCGCTGGAAGCCGCGCGCCTGCACTGCCAGGGGCAGTTGTGGTGCGTGTTCGGCTGCGGCGGCGATCGCGACAAGGGCAAGCGTCCGCTGATGGGTGGCATCGCCGAGCAGTTCGCCGATCGCGTGGTGATCACCGATGACAACCCGCGTACCGAAGAGCCGCGCGCGATCATCAACGACATCCTGACCGGATTGCTGGACGCCGGGCAGGCGCTGGTGATCCACGGCCGCGCCGAAGCGGTGACCAGCGCCATCATGCAGGCGCAGGAACAGGATGTGGTGTTGGTGGCAGGCAAAGGCCACGAAGATTATCAGCTGGTGGGCAACCGTCGCCTGGATTACTCCGACCGCACGACGGTCGCCCGACTGCTGGGGGTGCTGGCATGATCCCTGTCTCTCTTCAGACACTGGCTGAGGTATTGAGCGCTGAACTGATTGGCGCCGATTGCCAAATTGTCGAGGTGACGACAGACACCCGCAAGGTGACCGCCGGTTGCCTGTTTGTGGCGCTGAAAGGCGAGCGTTTCGACGCTCACGACTTTGCGGCGGATGCCGTAGCCGCAGGCGCCGGGGCGCTGCTGGTCAGTAAGCGCTTATTGGTGGACGCGCCGCAGCTGGTGGTGCAAGACACCCGTCTGGCGCTGGGGCAGCTTGGCGCCTGGGTGCGTCAGCAGGTGCCGGCGCGCGTGGTGGCGCTGACCGGTTCCTCGGGCAAGACCTCGGTGAAAGAAATGACCGCCGCCATTCTGCGCGAATGCGGCGAAGTGCTGTATACCGCCGGCAACTTCAATAACGACATCGGCGTGCCGCTGACGCTGTTGCGTCTGGAACCGCAGCATGATTTTGCCGTGATAGAGCTGGGCGCTAACCATATTGGCGAAATCGCTTACACCACCGCATTGACGCGTCCGCAGACCGCTTTGGTGAACAACCTGGCGGCTGCGCACCTGGAAGGCTTCGGCTCGCTGGCCGGCGTCGCCCAGGCGAAAGGTGAAATCTTTACCGGCCTGCCGGCCGACGGCGTGGCGATCATCAACGCCGATAACAACGACTGGCCGCACTGGCAGAGCATGCTGGGCGGCAAAACCGTCTGGCGCTTCTCGCCGCAGGCCGCCGAAGGCGTGGACTTCTTCGCGGGCGACGTACGGGTGAACGGCGCAGGCACGCAGTTCACGCTGCACAGCCCGTTCGGCACCGCCGAGATCGCGCTGCCGCTGCCAGGGCGCCACAACGTGGCCAATGCGCTGGCGGCGACGGCGCTGGCGATGTCGGTGGGCGCCACCCTCGAAGCGGTGCGTCAGGGTCTGAAACAGCTGCAGGCGGTGCCGGGGCGTTTGTTCCCGGTCGCGCTGGCCGAAGGCAAGCTGCTGCTGGACGACAGCTATAACGCCAACGTCGGGTCGATGACCGCGGCGGCGCAGGTGCTGGCAGAGATGCCGGGCTATCGCGTGATGGTGGTCGGCGATATGGCCGAGCTGGGCGCGGAAGCGGAAGAGTGCCACCGTCAGGTGGGCGAAGCCGCCCGTCTGGCCGGCGTCGACAAAGTGATCAGCGTCGGCGGTTTGAGCCGCGTGCTGAGCGAAGCGTCCGGCAACGGCGAACATTATCAGGACAAGACAGCAGTGATCGCGCGCGTGGCGGAATTACTGTCGGAACATGCGGTCATCACCGTGTTAATCAAAGGT
Source organism: Serratia nevei (assembly GCF_024160145.1). Classification (GTDB taxonomy): domain Bacteria; phylum Pseudomonadota; class Gammaproteobacteria; order Enterobacterales; family Enterobacteriaceae; genus Serratia; species Serratia nevei_A. Next base: position 57,771 of record NZ_JAMYWQ010000012.1, on the reverse strand, counting down.
TCACGTAGTGCCGCAATGGAGCAGGTAGTACGCGCGTTACAGGAGAAAGCACCATGTTAGTTTGGCTGGCCGAGCATTTGGTCAAATATTACTCAGGCTTCAACGTCTTTTCGTATCTGACGTTCCGGGCCATTGTCAGCCTGTTGACCGCGCTGTTCCTGTCGCTGTGGATGGGCCCGCGGGTGATCAAGCGCCTGCAAGAAATGTCCTTCGGCCAGGTGGTGCGTAACGACGGCCCCGAGTCGCACTTCAGCAAGCGCGGCACGCCGACCATGGGCGGCATCATGATCCTGACCTCCATCACCATTTCGGTGCTGATGTGGGCCTACCCGTCCAACCCGTATGTCTGGTGCGTGCTGTTCGTGCTGGTGGGGTATGGCATCGTCGGCTTCGTCGACGACTACCGCAAGGTGGTGCGTAAGGACACCAAAGGGCTGATCGCCCGCTGGAAGTATTTCTGGCAGTCGGTGATTGCGCTGATTGTCGCATTCGCCATGTACGCCGTAGGAAAAGACACGCCAGCCACCGAGCTGGTTGTGCCGTTCTTTAAGGACGTGATGCCGCAGCTGGGCCTGCTGTATATCCTGCTGGCCTATTTCGTCATCGTCGGTACCAGCAACGCGGTCAACCTGACCGACGGCCTGGACGGCCTGGCTATCATGCCGACGGTGTTCGTGGCGGCCGGCTTTGCGCTGGTGGCCTGGGCGACCGGTAACATGAATTTCGCCAACTACCTGCATATTCCGTATCTGCGTCATGCCGGTGAGTTGGTGATCGTGTGTACCGCCATCGTCGGCGCCGGCCTCGGGTTCCTGTGGTTCAACACTTACCCGGCCCAGGTGTTTATGGGCGACGTCGGTTCGTTGGCGCTGGGCGGCGCGCTGGGCACCATCGCGGTGCTGCTGCGTCAGGAGTTCTTGTTGGTGATCATGGGCGGCGTGTTCGTGGTAGAGACGCTGTCGGTGATCCTGCAGGTGGGATCGTTCAAGCTGCGCGGACAACGCATTTTCCGCATGGCGCCGATTCACCACCACTATGAATTGAAAGGCTGGCCGGAGCCGCGCGTGATCGTGCGCTTCTGGATCATTTCGCTGATGCTGGTGCTGATTGGCCTGGCAACGCTGAAGGTGCGTTAATCATGGCAGACTATCAGGGTAGAAAAGTCGTCATCATCGGGTTGGGCCTCACCGGCCTGTCCTGCGTCGATTTCTTCATGGCGCGCGGCGTGACGCCGCGCGTGATGGATACCCGCATCGCGCCGCCAGGGTTGGACAAACTGCCTGCAAGCGTGGAACGCCATCTGGGCGCTCTGAATCAGGACTGGCTGCTGGCGGCGGATCTGATCGTCGCCAGCCCGGGCGTCGCGCTGGCGACCCCGGCATTGAGCGCCGCGGCGGACGCCGGCGTAGAAATCGTCGGTGACGTCGAACTGTTCTGCCGCGAAGCGCAGGCGCCGATCGTGGCGATCACCGGTTCCAACGGCAAGAGCACCGTCACCACCCTGGTGGGCGAGATGGCGAAAGCCGCCGGTTGGGCGGTGGGCGTGGGCGGCAATATCGGCCTGCCGGCGCTGAGCCTGCTGAGCCAGGAATCTCAGCTTTACGTGCTGGAACTGTCCAGCTTCCAGCTGGAAACGACGTATAGCCTGCGAGCGGCGGCGGCGACCATCCTGAACGTGACCGAAGATCATATGGATCGCTATCCGTTCGGCCTGCAGCAGTATCGCGGTGCCAAGCTGCGCGTGTATGAAAACGCCGCGGTGTGCGTGGTGAACGCGGACGACGCGCTGACCATGCCGGTGCGCGGCGCCGACGAGCGCTGCGTCAGCTTTGGTGCCGACGTGGGCGACTATCACCTGAACCGCCAGCAGGGGGAAACCTGGCTGCGGGTGCGCGGTGAGAAGGTGCTGAATACGCGCGAAATGAAGCTGACCGGCCGCCACAATTACACCAACGCCCTGGCGGCACTGGCGCTGGCGGATGCGGTTAACATCCCGCGTGCGTCCAGCCTGAAGGCGCTGACCACCTTTACCGGCCTGGCGCACCGCTTCCAGCTGGCCTGGGAGAATAATGGCGTGCGTTGGATCAATGATTCCAAAGCCACCAACGTCGGCAGCACCGAAGCGGCACTGAACGGCCTGCAGGTAGACGGCACGCTGCATCTGCTGCTGGGCGGCGACGGCAAGTCCGCCGATTTCTCGCCGCTGGCGCGCTATCTGCAGGGCGACAACGTGCGTCTGTATTGCTTTGGCCGCGACGGTGCCCAACTGGCACAGCTGCGGCCGGAAGTGGCGACGCTGACCGAGACCATGGAGCAGGCGATGCGCACCCTCGCCGGCCGCGTACAGCCTGGCGACATGGTATTGCTGTCGCCGGCCTGCGCCAGTCTCGATCAGTTCCGTAATTTTGAAGTGCGCGGCGATGAGTTCGCCCGCCTGGCGCAGGAGCTTGGCGGATGAAACTACGCTTGCCGAACTTCGGGCTGACAGAACGGCTGAAAGACTGGGTGACCGGCGCGCGCGACAACGACGCAGTCAACATGGTGCTGTACGATCGCACCCTGCTGTGGCTGACCTTTGGGTTGGCGATCATCGGCTTCGTGATGGTGACCTCGGCGTCGATGCCGATCGGCCAACGCCTGGCGGACGATCCGTTCCTGTTCGCCAAACGTGATGCGCTGTACCTCGGCCTGGCGTTCGGCCTGTCGCTGGTGACGCTGCGCGTCCCGATGGAAGTTTGGCAGCGCTACAGCAACGTGATGTTGCTGATGTCGATCGTGATGCTGCTGATCGTGCTGGTGGTGGGGAGCTCGGTCAACGGGGCTTCGCGCTGGATCGCGCTCGGCCCGCTGCGCATTCAGCCGGCGGAGCTGTCCAAGCTGTCGCTGTTCTGCTATCTGGCAAGCTATCTGGTGCGCAAGGTGGAAGAGGTGCGCAGCAACTTCTGGGGCTTCTGTAAACCGATGGGCGTGATGGTGGTGCTGGCGGTGCTGCTGCTGGCGCAGCCGGACCTCGGTACCGTGGTGGTGCTGTTCATCACCACGCTGGCGATGCTGTTCCTGGCCGGCGCGAAAATGTGGCAGTTCCTCGCGATCATCGGCTCCGGCGTGTTCGCCGTGGTGCTGCTGATCATCGCGGAACCGTACCGTATGCGCCGCGTGACCTCGTTCTGGAACCCGTGGGCCGATCCGTTCGGCAGCGGCTACCAGCTGACCCAGTCGCTGATGGCGTTCGGCCGCGGCGAGTTCTGGGGGCAGGGGCTCGGCAACTCGGTGCAGAAACTGGAGTATTTGCCGGAGGCGCACACCGACTTCATCTTCTCCATTTTGGGGGAAGAACTGGGCTATATCGGTGTGGTTTTAGCCCTGTTAATGGTATTCTTCGTCGCTTTTCGCGCGATGTCCATCGGGCGCCGCGCGCTGGAGATCGACCAACGCTTCTCCGGCTTCCTGGCCTGCGCGATCGGCGTGTGGTTCAGCTTCCAGGCGCTGGTTAACGTCGGCGCCGCGGCGGGCATGCTGCCGACCAAAGGTCTGACGCTGCCGCTGATCAGTTACGGCGGTTCGAGCTTGCTGATTATGTCGACGGCCATCGTGCTGTTGCTGCGCATTGATTATGAAACGCGCCTGACCAAGGCTCAGGCGTTTGTGAAGAGGTAAGGGATGAGCGGGAAACCTAAGCGTTTAATGGTGATGGCAGGCGGTACCGGCGGGCACGTGTTCCCGGGGCTGGCGGTCGCGCATCATCTGATGGCGCAGGGCTGGCAGGTGCGCTGGCTCGGAACCGCAGACCGAATGGAAGCCGATCTGGTGCCGAAGCACGGGATCGAGATTGATTTTATCCGCATCTCCGGCCTGCGCGGCAAAGGCCTGAAGGCTCAGCTGACTGCGCCGCTGCGGATCTGGCAGGCGGTGCGCCAGGCAAAAGCCATCATGCGCAGCTATCAGCCGGATGTGGTGCTGGGGATGGGCGGTTACGTTTCCGGCCCCGGCGGCCTGGCGGCCTGGCAGTGCGGCATCCCGGTGGTGCTGCACGAGCAGAACGGCATCGCCGGCTTGACCAACCGCTGGCTGGCGCGTATCGCCGCTAAAGTGATGCAGGCCTTTCCCGGCGCGTTCCCGAACGCCGAGGTGGTGGGCAACCCGGTGCGTACCGACGTGTTGGCGCTGCCGTTGCCGGCGGAGCGGTTGCAAGGGCGCGAGGGCCCGATCCGCGTGCTGGTGATTGGCGGAAGTCAGGGCGCGCGCGTGCTGAATCAGACAGTTCCTGAAGTCGCGGCGCGTTTGGGCGATAGAATTACGCTCTGGCATCAGGTTGGCAAGGGCGCGCTGGAAACGGTGCTGCGCGACTACGAAAGGGTAGGGCAGACGCAGCACAAGGTGACCGAGTTCATCGACGACATGGCCGCCGCCTACGCCTGGGCCGACGTGGTGGTCTGCCGCTCCGGCGCGCTGACCGTCAGCGAAATCGCGGCGGCGGGGCTGCCGGCGATCTTCGTGCCGTTCATGCACAAGGACCGTCAGCAGTACTGGAACGCGCGTCCGCTGGAAGAAGCCGGCGCGGCGAAGATTATCGAACAGCCGCAGTTCAACGCCGATGTGGTGGCCGAACTGCTGGCGAGCTGGGATCGCAAGACGCTGCTGGCCATGGCCGAGAAAGCGCGCGCGGTCGCCATTCCGGACGCCACCGAGCGCGTGGCCACGGAGCTGGTGCGGCTCGCCAGGTAACGAATGCAGGGGTTCGGTGCGCCGAACCTGAATAAAGCAATGTGATGTAGGGCCGGGATACCGGATCCGGATTAGAGAGAGTGATGAATACACAACAACTGGCGAAACTACGTACTATCGTGCCCGAGATGCGTCGCGTCCGGCACATTCACTTTGTCGGCATCGGTGGCGCCGGCATGGGTGGTATCGCCGAAGTGTTGGCAAACGAAGGGTATCAGATCAGCGGCTCCGACCTGGCGCCGAATCCGGTAACCCAACAATTGAGCGCGCTCGGGGCGACGATTTACTTCAATCACCGTCCGGAAAACGTGCTGGATGCGAGCGTGGTGGTGGTCTCTACCGCCATCTCCGCCGACAACCCGGAGATCGTCGCCGCCCGTGAAGCGCGCATCCCGGTGATCCGCCGCGCAGAGATGCTGGCGGAGCTGATGCGTTTTCGCCACGGCATCGCTATCGCCGGCACGCACGGCAAAACCACCACCACGGCGATGGTTTCGAGCATTTACGCCGAAGCCCGCCTGGACCCGACCTTCGTCAACGGCGGGCTGGTGAAGGCGGCGGGCACCCACGCGCGACTGGGGTCCAGCCGTTATTTGATCGCGGAAGCGGATGAGAGCGACGCGTCGTTCCTGCATCTGCAGCCGATGGTGGCCGTGGTCACCAACATCGAAGCCGACCACATGGACACCTACCAGGGCGACTTCGAGAACCTGAAGCAGACGTTTATCAATTTCTTGCACAACCTGCCGTTCTACGGCCGCGCGGTGATGTGCATCGACGATCCGGTGGTGCGTGAGCTGTTGCCGCGCGTGGGTCGCCACATCACCACCTACGGCTTCAGTGACGATGCCGATGTGCGCATCGAAGACTACCGGCAGATTGGGCCACAGGGGCACTTTACCCTGAGCCGTCAGGACAAACCGTTGCTGACGGTGACGCTGAACGCGCCGGGCCGCCACAATGCGTTGAATGCAGCGGCGGCGGTAGCGGTGGCGACCGAAGAAGGCATCGACGACGACGATATCCTGCGCGCGCTGGCGGGCTTCCAGGGCACCGGGCGCCGCTTCGATTTCCTCGGCGAGTTCCCGCTGGAGCCGGTCAACGGCAAAGCGGGCAGCGCGATGCTGGTGGACGACTACGGCCACCATCCGACCGAGGTGGACGCTACGCTGAAAGCGGCGCGCGCCGGCTGGCCGGACAAGCGTCTGGTGATGATCTTCCAGCCGCACCGTTATACGCGCACCCGCGATCTGTACGACGATTTCGCCAACGTGCTGTCGCAGGTGGACGTGCTGCTGATGCTCGACGTGTACGCCGCCGGCGAAGCACCGATCCCGGGCGCGGACAGCCGCTCGCTGTGCCGCACCATCCGCAGCCGCGGCAAGCTGGATCCGATCCTGGTTTCCGATGCCGATACCGTGCCGGAAACCCTGGCGCAGCTGCTGCAGGACGACGATCTGGTGCTGGTGCAAGGCGCCGGCAACGTGGGCAAAATCGCCCGTAAACTGGCCGAGCTGAAACTGCAGCCGCCGAAGAAAGAGGAGGAGCACCATGGCTGATAAAGTTGCCGTTCTGCTGGGTGGCACCTCCGCTGAACGTGACGTTTCTCTGCAATCCGGCGCCGCGGTGCTGGCCGGGTTGCGCGAAGCCGGTATCGATGCGCACGGCGTCGATACCCGCGATTTCCCGGTGACCCAGCTGAAAGAGCAGGGGTTCACCAAAGTGTTTATCGCGCTGCACGGCCGCGGCGGCGAGGACGGCACCCTGCAGGGGTTGCTGGAGTTTCTCGAGCTGCCTTATACCGGCAGCGGCGTGATGGCTTCGGCGCTGACCATGGACAAATGGCGCACCAAGATGGTGTGGCAGTCGATGGGCTTGCCGGTGGCGCCTTACGTGGCGTTGAATCGCCAGCTGTACCTCGGCGCTGAAAAAGCGGCGCTGCTGGCGCGCGTGGCGGATCTCGGCCTGCCGCTGATCGTCAAGCCGAGCCGTGAAGGCTCCAGCGTCGGCATGAGCAAGGTCACCGAAAGCGCCGCGTTGGAAGCGGCATTGGAAGAGGCCTTCCGCCATGACGACGACGTGCTGGTGGAGAAGTGGCTGAGCGGCCCGGAATACACCGTGGCGATGCTGGGCGACCAGGTGCTGCCGTCGATCCGCATCCAGCCGGCCGGCGTGTTTTACGACTACCAGGCCAAGTATATTTCGGACGACACGCAGTACTTCTGCCCGAGCGGTTTGAGCGCCGAGCAGGAAGCCGAGATGGCGGCGTTGGCGCTGCGCGCTTACCGCGGTCTGGATTGCAGCGGCTGGGGCCGCGTCGACGTGATGCAAGACAGCGATGGCAGCTTCTATCTGCTTGAGGTGAACACCTCTCCGGGCATGACCAGTCATAGCCTGGTGCCGATGGCGGCGCGCCAGTTTGGATTAAGCTTCTCGCAGTTGGTGGCGAGAATTTTGGAGTTGGCCGACTGATATGTCGCAAGCTGCCCTGAATGCGCGCGATCGCGAGGTGGATAACGGCCCGCGCCGCAGCAATGGAACCCAGTTGGCGGGAATGATGTTCCTGCTGATGGTGTTGGGAACGGTCGTGTGGAGCGGTTGGGCGGTGCTTGGCTGGATGAAAGACGCCAGTCGCCTGCCGCTCTCAAGGCTGGTGGTGACCGGTGAACGCCACTACACCACCAACGATGATATTCGTCAGGCGATCCTGGCGCTGGGCGCACCCGGCACCTTTATGACGCAGGACGTGGACGTCATCCAGCAGCAGATCGAACGTCTGCCGTGGATCAAGCAGGCCAGCGTGCGCAAACAATGGCCGGATGAGTTGAAGATCCATCTGGTGGAGTACGTCCCGGTGGCGCGCTGGAACGACCTGCACATGATGGACGCCGAGGGCAAAGCGTTCAGCGTGCCGGCGGAGCGGGCGGGCAAACAGAAGTTGCCGTTGCTCTACGGGCCGGAAGGGAGCGAGCAGGATGTGCTGGAAGGCTATCGGGCGATGAGCGCCACGTTGGCGGCCAGCAAATATACGCTGAAAATGGCGGCGATGACCGCGCGCCATTCCTGGCAGCTGGCGCTGGACAACGATGTCCGGCTGGAGCTGGGGCGCGATGACCGCAACGGGCGTTTGCAGCGGTTTATCGAGCTTTACCCGGTATTGCAGCAGCAGGGCCAGGCGGAGAGCAAGCGTGTCAGCTATGTCGATCTGCGCTACGAGTCCGGCGCTTCGGTAGGGTGGGCTCCGGTGTTGGTCGATCCGCAGGCGCTTGGCGGTCAGCAAAACAGTAATCAGCAACAGAATCAGGCACAGGCAAAACAACAATGATCAAGTCGACGGACAGAAAACTGGTAGTTGGACTGGAGATCGGTACTGCAAAAGTCTCCGCGTTGGTAGGGGAAGTTCTGCCCGATGGCATGGTCAACATTATCGGGGTGGGCAGCTGCCCGTCTCGCGGTATGGATAAGGGTGGCGTAAACGACCTGGAGTCGGTGGTGAAGTGCGTACAGCGCGCCATCGATCAGGCCGAGCTGATGGCGGACTGCCAGATCTCCTCGGTGTACCTGGCGCTGTCAGGCAAACACATCAGCTGCCAGAACGAAATCGGCATGGTGCCGATCTCGGAAGAGGAAGTGACGCAGGACGACGTGGAGAACGTGGTGCACACCGCCAAATCGGTGCGCGTGCGCGACGAACACCGCATCCTGCACGTGATTCCTCAGGAATACGCCATCGATTATCAGGAAGGCATCAAAAACCCGGTTGGGCTGTCCGGCGTGCGCATGCAGGCCAAGGTGCATCTGATTACCTGCCATAACGATATGGCGAAGAACATCGTCAAGGCCGTGGAACGTTGCGGCCTGAAAGTTGACCAACTTATTTTCGCCGGTCTGGCCGCGAGCTACGCGGTGCTGACCGAAGATGAGCGCGAACTCGGCGTTTGCGTAGTGGATATCGGCGGCGGCACCATGGATATGGCGGTGTACACCGGCGGTGCGCTGCGCCACACCAAAGTGATCCCTTACGCCGGGAACGTGGTCACCAGCGATATCGCCTACGCCTTCGGCACGCCGCCGACTGACGCGGAAGCGATTAAAGTTCGACACGGTTGTGCGCTTGGGTCGATTGTTAGCAAGGATGAGAATGTAGAGGTGCCTAGCGTCGGGGGACGTCCTCCGCGCAGTCTGCAAAGACAGACGCTGGCTGAAGTCATTGAGCCACGCTACACCGAACTGTTGAATCTGGTTAACGATGAAATTTTGCAATTGCAGGAGCAACTGCGTCAGCAAGGGGTGAAGCATCATCTGGCAGCCGGTATCGTGCTGACCGGTGGTGCCGCCCAGATTGATGGCCTGGCAGCCTGTGCGCAACGGGTGTTCCACACCCAGGTACGCATCGGCCAACCCTTGAACATCACGGGTCTGACGGATTATGCGCAGGAGCCTTACTACTCGACAGCGGTAGGTCTGCTGCACTATGGAAAAGAGTCTCACCTGAGCGGTGAGACGGAAGTAGAAAAACGCGCCTCGGTGGGCAATTGGTTTAAACGTATCAATAGCTGGCTGAGAAAAGAGTTTTAATGTTTCAACAAAGAGATCATGCTGAGTAATCTTTTTATGATCTCGCAGCGACAGGCACAAAACGGAGAGAAACTATGTTTGAACCAATGGAACTAACCAATGACGCGGTGATTAAAGTCATCGGCGTCGGCGGCGGCGGTGGCAATGCCGTTGAACACATGGTGCGCGAGCGCATCGAAGGTGTTGAATTCTTCGCTGTGAACACGGACGCCCAGGCGCTCCGCAAAACGGCGGTTGGCCAAACCATCCAGATTGGTAGCGGTATTACCAAAGGTCTGGGGGCGGGCGCGAACCCGGAAGTGGGTCGCAATTCAGCGGAAGAAGACCGCGAAGCCCTGCGCGCAGCGCTGGACGGCGCAGACATGGTCTTCATCGCGGCCGGCATGGGCGGCGGTACCGGTACCGGTGCGGCGCCAGTGGTGGCTGAAGTGGCTAAAGATTTGGGTATTCTGACCGTGGCCGTGGTGACCAAGCCTTTCAATTTCGAAGGCAAGAAGCGCATGGCATTCGCGGAGCAGGGTATCGCTGAGCTGTCCAAACACGTGGACTCGCTGATCACCATCCCGAACGACAAATTGCTGAAAGTTCTGGGGCGCGGCATCTCTCTGCTGGACGCGTTCGGCGCGGCCAACGACGTGCTGAAAGGTGCGGTGCAGGGTATCGCCGAGCTGATCACCCGTCCGGGCCTGATGAACGTCGACTTCGCCGACGTGCGCACCGTGATGTCCGAAATGGGCTACGCGATGATGGGTTCCGGCGTGGCTTGCGGTGAAGACCGCGCCGAAGAAGCGGCCGAAATGGCGATCTCCAGCCCGCTGCTGGAAGACATCGACCTGTCCGGCGCGCGCGGCGTGCTGGTCAACATCACCGCCGGCTTCGACCTGCGTCTGGATGAGTTCGAAACCGTGGGTAACACCATCCGTGCGTTCGCATCCGACAACGCTACCGTGGTTATCGGTACCTCGCTGGATCCGGAAATGAACGACGAACTGCGCGTCACCGTGGTTGCGACCGGTATCGGTATGGACAAGCGCCCTGAAATCACCCTGGTGACCAATAAACAGGCCAGCCAGCCGGTGATGGATCACCGTTATCAGCAGCACGGCATGTCGCCTCTGCCGCAGGAAGTGAAACCTGCCGCCAAGGTGGTCAACGACCAAGCTGCGCAGCCGAATAAAGAGCCCGACTATCTTGATATTCCAGCCTTCCTGCGTAAACAGGCAGACTAAGAATATCCTGAGAATTTGGAATCTCCGCTCTTTGTGCTAAACTGTCCCGCCAGCCATGCTGTATGCTTGGCTGGTAGGATGGATAACATTGCGAGATAAAACGATGATCAAACAAAGGACATTAAAACGTATTGTTCAGGCGACTGGCGTCGGTTTGCATACCGGCAAGAAAGTCACGCTGACAATGCGCCCAGCGCCGGCTAATACCGGGGTCATCTATCGTCGCACTGACTTGAATCCACCGGTTGATTTTCCGGCTGATGCAAAATCCGTGCGTGATACCATGCTCTGTACTTGCCTGGTGAATGAGCATGACGTGCGTATTTCGACCGTTGAGCACCTCAACGCCGCGCTGGCTGGGCTGGGCATCGACAACATCGTCATCGAAGTCGACGCCGCTGAAATCCCAATCATGGACGGCAGCGCCAGTCCGTTCGTGTTCTTGCTGCTGGATGCCGGCATCGAAGAACTGAACTCGGCGAAGAAATTCCTGCGTCTGAAAGAGACCGTGCGTGTTGAAGATGGCGACAAGTGGGCCGAGCTGTCCCCGCATAACGGGTTCCGTCTGGACTTCACCATCGACTTCAACCACCCGGCTATCGACGCCAGCTCTCAGCGCTATCGCCTTGATTTCTCGGCTGAGTCGTTCGTGCGTCAAATCAGCCGCGCGCGCACCTTCGGGTTTATGCGCGACATCGAATACCTGCAGTCCCGCGGCCTGGCCCTGGGCGGCAGCTTCGACTGCGCCATCGTGGTGGATGACTACCGCGTGCTGAACGAAGACGGCCTGCGTTTCGAAGACGAATTCGTACGTCACAAAATGCTGGACGCCATCGGCGACCTGTTCATGTGCGGCCACAACATCATTGGCGCGTTCACCGCGTTCAAGTCTGGCCACGCGCTGAACAACAAACTGCTGCAGGCCGTGCTGGCCAAGCAGGAAGCGTGGGAATACGTGACCTTCCAGGACGAAGCCGAAATGCCGCTGGCATTCAAGGCACCGTCCACCGTATTGGCGTAAGGTCTGAATTCCTCGCCTGCTGCGAATAACGGCAGGCGCATCCCCTGAGAGCCTGATAATTCAGGCTCGTGATGCCGTCTGATGTTTTGCAGCTGTGTCGCTGATTACTTATCACGACTGGTTGTGTTGGTACCCTCTCCGGCCAATGCAGCCAGCCGTTCCAATATTTTGCGCAGTTTCTCCGGGCTACGGCTCGCCAATCCTCTCAGCTCTTCCGCACTTTCCAGACTCAAATGCCGCATTGGCACCGGTTTTTCCGGCGCTTTCTCTGCGTTTTGCACCTGGTGGCTGCCTTTCGCCATCAAGGCCGGATTAATCCTGATGTCGATCGACGACAATGATGGTAGAATTTGCGCTCGTAGTGCAGACAGCAAAGCGGGTTGTTCGTAGCGCAAGCGCATCATCCAACTGGCATTTGCCGTCTCGAGCACTAAAATACCCTGTCGGAAATTCGCGACGCGGCACCAGGGATGCAGGGGAGCGGGCAACAGGCCCTTCACTGCACGGTTAAGCTTGAGCAGCGCCACCGCGCGTTGCTGGACGTTATGCAGCGGCCCTTTGCTGCCGGCAGACGCGTCGTCGAACAGGACATCTAATAATTGTGGACGGCTATCGCGCATAATGGGCTCCGGCGGATTATAAACTCGTGATCGGTATTCTAAATCGTTGGCGACAATTTGGCAGACGTTATTTCTGGCCCCATCTCCTGTTAGGGATGGTTGCGGCCACGCTTGGCGCGTCTTCCAATTTGTCCGGCGCCCCCGATCAGGCCGCACTGCCAAGCACCTCGTCCAGCCTTAACCGGCAAAATGCGGCCAACGGCACCTTCAACAGCCTGGCCCTGCTGCAGGAGGCGCACCGCCGCCCTACCTTCAGCGTAGATTACTGGCAGCAACATGCGCTGCGCACCGTCATTCGTCACCTCTCTTTCGCGCTGGCGCCGCAGGCGGTTTATGCGCGGGTGCAGGAGAGCGAAGCCGAAGCGGAACCGCCTTTGCAGGTGGCGCAACTGGCGCTGCTATCTACCCTCAACGCGCTGCTGACGCACGAGCCGAAGCCGCCGACCATCATTCGCCATACCCACCTTGAGGTGCTGCCATCGCTGGCACGGCACCAGACCGGTCTGTGGGTGGCGCAGGTGCAAGGCATTCGCGCCGGGCCCGTCGCTCTCGTCTGACTCCGCCCTTAGGGCACAAAAACCATAAATAATAGCAAGTTGACTGCCGTGTTCGGCCGTCATGACAGAGATATCAAACATCATGTTAGTGAAATTATTAACCAAAGTTTTTGGCAGCCGTAACGATCGTACCCTGCGCCGCATGCGCAAAGTGGTTGAGCAGATCAACCGCATGGAACCGGACATGGAAAAATTGTCCGATGACGAGCTGAAAGCGAAAACCAACGAGTTCCGCGCGCGCCTGGAGAAAGGTGAGTCGCTGGAAAGCCTGATCCCGGAAGCCTTCGCCGTGGTGCGTGAGGCGAGCAAGCGCGTGTTCGGCATGCGTCACTTCGACGTGCAGCTGCTGGGCGGTATGGTGCTGAACGATCGCTGCATCGCCGAGATGCGTACCGGTGAAGGTAAAACCCTGACCGCCACGCTGCCGGCTTATCTGAACGCCCTGAGCGGCCGCGGCGTGCACGTGGTGACCGTCAACGACTATCTGGCGCAGCGCGACGCCGAAAACAACCGCCCGCTGTTCGAGTTCCTCGGCCTGAGCATCGGCATCAACCTGCCGGGCATGCCGGCGCCGGCGAAGCGTGAAGCTTATGCCGCCGACATCACTTACGGCACCAACAACGAATACGGCTTCGACTACCTGCGCGACAACATGGCGTTCAGCCCGGAAGAGCGCGTGCAGCGCAAGCTGCACTATGCGCTGGTGGATGAGGTGGACTCCATCCTGATCGATGAAGCGCGTACGCCGCTGATCATCTCCGGCCCGGCCGAAGACAGCTCCGAGATGTACATCAAGGTCAACAAGCTGATCCCTAAACTGATCCGCCAGGAAAAAGAAGACTCCGACACCTTCAAGGGTGAAGGGCACTTCTCGGTGGATGAGAAGGCGCGTCAGGTTCACCTGACCGAACGCGGCCTGATCCTGATCGAAGAGATGCTGGTGGAAGCCGGCATTATGGATGAAGGCGAGTCGCTGTACTCACCGACCAACATCATGCTGATGCACCACGTTACCGCCGCGCTGCGTGCCCACGTGTTGTTCACCCGCGACGTTGACTACATCGTGAAAGACGGCGAAGTGATCATCGTCGATGAACACACCGGCCGTACCATGCAGGGCCGCCGTTGGTCCGACGGCCTGCACCAGGCGGTGGAAGCCAAAGAAGGCGTGGAGATCCAGAACGAGAACCAGACGCTGGCTTCGATCACCTTCCAGAACTACTTCCGTCTGTACGAAAAGCTGGCCGGGATGACCGGTACCGCCGATACCGAAGCCTTCGAATTCAGCTCGATCTACAAGCTGGACACCATCGTGGTGCCAACTAACCGTCCGATGATCCGTAAGGACATGCCGGATCTGGTGTACATGACCGAGAAAGAGAAGATCGGCGCGATCATCGAAGACATCCGCGAGCGTACCGCCAAAGGCCAGCCGGTGCTGGTGGGTACCATCTCAATCGAGAAATCCGAAGTGGTTTCCCATGAGCTGACCAAAGCGGGTATCGAGCACAAGGTGCTGAACGCCAAATTCCACGCCATGGAAGCGGACATCGTCGCCCAGGCCGGCCAGAGCGGTGCGGTGACCATCGCCACCAACATGGCGGGCCGTGGTACCGATATCGTGCTGGGCGGCAGCTGGCAGGCCGAAGTGGCGCTGCTGGAAGCGCCGACCGAAGAGCAGATCGAAGCCATCAAAGCCGCCTGGAAAGTGCGCCACGACGCGGTGCTGGCGGCGGGCGGCCTGCATATCATCGGCACCGAACGCCATGAGTCGCGCCGTATCGATAACCAGCTGCGCGGCCGTTCCGGTCGTCAGGGCGACGCCGGTTCATCCCGCTTCTACCTGTCGATGGAAGATGCCCTGATGCGTATCTTCGCCTCGGATCGCGTGTCCGGCATGATGCGCAAACTGGGCATGAAAGAAGGCGAAGCGATTGAGCACCCGTGGGTGACCAAGGCGATCGCCAACGCCCAGCGCAAGGTAGAGAGCCGCAACTTCGACATCCGTAAGCAGCTGTTGGAATACGACGACGTCGCCAACGATCAGCGCCGCGCCATCTACAGCCAGCGCAACGAATTGCTGGACGTGTCCGACGTGAGCGAAACCATCGCCAGCATCCGCGAGGACGTGTTCAAGAGCACCATCGACAACTACATCACCCCGCAGTCGCTGGAAGAAGAGTGGGACATTCAGGGGCTGGAAGAGCGTCTGAAGAACGACTTCGATCTGGAGATGCCGATCGCACAATGGCTGGACAAAGAGCCGGAGCTGCACGAAGAGACGCTGCGCGAGCGCATTCTGGAGAACGCCAAAGAGCAGTACCAGCGTAAGGAAGAAGTGGTCGGCAGCGAAATGATGCGCAACTTCGAGAAGGGCGTGATGCTGCAGACGCTGGATTCCCTGTGGAAAGAGCACCTGGCGGCGATGGACTACCTGCGTCAGGGTATCCACCTGCGCGGCTATGCGCAGAAGGATCCGAAGCAGGAGTACAAGCGTGAATCCTTCAACATGTTCGCCACCATGCTGGAATCGCTGAAATATGAAGTGATCAGCGTGCTGAGCAAGGTTCAGGTGCGGATGCCGGAAGAGGTGGAGGCGCTGGAACATCAGCGCCGTGAAGAAGCTGAGCGCCTGGCGCAGTACCAACAGCTGAGCCACCACGACGAGAACGCGCTGGTGACCGAAGATCCGAACGCCCCGGCGACTGCCGAACGTAAAGTGGGCCGTAACGATCCGTGCCCATGCGGTTCCGGCAAGAAATTCAAGCAGTGCCACGGCCGCCTGCAGTAATGCCGGCAGCGGTTAACCGATAACACCCAGGGGTTCAGCTTGCTGAGCCCCTGTTTTTTGGCACCCAGCAGGAGGGTGAAATGAAATATCTGAATATCGCCGTGGGCATCATTCGCAATGCTCAACGGGAAATCTTTATTACCCGCCGCGCCGCCGACGCGCACATGGCCGGATTCTGGGAGTTTCCCGGCGGCAAGATTGAACAGGGCGAAACGCCGGAACAGGCGCTGAGCCGCGAGCTGCGAGAAGAGACCGGTATTGAAGCCGAACGCGCCGAACTGCTGGAGGTGGTGGAACATCGCTTCAGCGATCGCATCGTGACGCTGAATTTTTATCTGGTGGAGGGATGGACGGGAGAGCCGTTCGGCCGTGAGGGGCAACCGATGCGCTGGGTAAAACAGGCGGACCTGCGTGAAGATGAGTTCCCTGAAGCCAACGTCGGCATTATCCAACTGCTGGTGGCGCAGGCGAACGCCGCGCAATAACAGCAGCGGCCTGGCGGGCGCCAGGCCAATCGCGGACGATCAACGATCGTCCATTTCACTCCAGTCTTCGCTCTCCGACAGATCGCTGTTGCTCGGAATACGCTTCTCTTCATCGGCCCATTCGCCGAGATCGATCAGCTGGCAGCGCTTGCTGCAAAACGGCCGGAACGGGCTGACTTCACCCCAAACCACGCCGGTGCCACAGGTTGGGCATTTTACTACGGTCGTCATAACGGTTCCTTACGCCTTCTGTCAGTGCTGAGAAGGCTTTCTTGCACAAGTTCAACAACAGGCCAGTTCGAACGTCAGGCGTTCAGGCACCACGCCATTTTCGCTATCCAGCGGCAGGAAACGAATGGCGTAACGCGTCTTGTGGCCGGAAATCTGCGGATAAAGCTGCGGCGCCAAATGGAGGCGCAGGCGCAGCAGATCCGCCCCTTCGGCGTTGTCCTGGAAAAAGCCGTTCAGGCTGATTTGATTACGGAACGGCCCGGATTGGCGGATCAGATCCAACACCATGATCAGCGCCTGATTCAGCGGCTCCAGCGACTGCAGCCAGGCGGCGACGTCGGCATCGCGATCCTGCTGCGGCGCGTGCATCCACATGTGCAGGGTCGGCAGATCGAAGCTGCAGCAGCCGCCGGGAATGTTCAGCCGCTGACGCACCAGGCCGATCAGCCGGTCTTCGCGCAGCGCCTGGCCGAGGCGCGGCGCCGCCATCAGCGCCGATGAGCGCGATTTCAACTGGCCGCGCAGCTGATCGATCAGCGCCATATCCACGCCCGGTACATCGGCCCAGGCCAACAGTTTCTGCTGCTGGCGCTCCAGCTCTTTGAGCAGTTCGGTGCGCACTTCGCCACGTTCCAGCACATCCAGCAAGTCGGATACGGTGCGAAAGAAGGTGAGGGCGATGGCGGTTTCACTCAGAGCGCGTTGGCCGTGCAGCTGTTGCAGCAGAAATTCGATGCGCAGCCAGGTGCGCATTTTTTCGTTCAACGGGTGTTCAAAGAGAACGGTTGGG
Organism: Serratia nevei; assembly: GCF_024160145.1. Classification (GTDB taxonomy): domain Bacteria; phylum Pseudomonadota; class Gammaproteobacteria; order Enterobacterales; family Enterobacteriaceae; genus Serratia; species Serratia nevei_A. Next base: position 40,744 of record NZ_JAMYWQ010000012.1, on the reverse strand, counting down.
GAAACATCACTCATGCAGTTTAATCCTGTTGGGGCGCTGTTGCCGCCAGTTCAAGGTAGCGACGATGCAGTGCGGCGACCTGTGGCTCTATCCCCTGAGCGGCGCCGCTATTGTCAATTATGTCATCCGCCACGGCGAGGAGCTGCCGGCGCGTGGCCTGGGCGGCGAGAATGCTCTGCGCTTGCTCACGGCTGACGCCGTCGCGCGCAATGGTGCGAGCCAACTGGGTTTCGGCGTCGACGTCGATCACCAGCACCCGGTCGGCGCGATCCTGCAGGCCGTTTTCCACCAGCAGCGGCACCACCCACAGCGCGTACGGGCTGGTGGCCTGCGCCAGTTGGCGCTGGGTTTCACGGTGTATCAGCGGATGCAGCAGCTGGTTCAGCCAGCTTTTGTCATCGGGGTGGCTGAAGATGCGCTGACGCAGCGCAGCGCGGTTCAACGCACCGTCCGGCAGCAACATTTCATTACCAAATCGCTCGGCGATCGCGGCCAAGGCAGGGGTGCCCGGCTCGACGACCTGACGGGCGATCACGTCGGCATCCACAAGGGTTGCGCCGTGACGCGCAAAGGCGTTCGCGACGGTCGTCTTGCCGCTGCCTATGCCCCCGGTCAACGCAACAATGTAGGCCATGGTGTTAGGTGCATCCGATGTTCATAAAAAAATAATAGTCGAATCATAAAGCGATCGCGCAGAAGTGCAAGTCGGCAGGCGGCGCTTGCGCATCGGTACCGATCGGGTGGCGAGAAAAAACGCAGCGGCATGGCAAAAATGAGCGGGCAATCACACTGCGGTGATGCAGGTAAATTTGTCGGATTGTAGCGTAAATAAAGGCGAATTCGCAGTCTTGTTCGGCGATTATTAGCGCGTATTATAACGTCACTGGAACTGGCATTAATCTCGCCGCCGTCTTTTTGCGCCACTGGAAAGCCGTCGGGCAGAGGTTCGAATATCCTCCTTGCGATCCGTCGCCATTAACCAGGAAATCATAAGTCATGCGTATTGAAGAAGATTTGAAATTGGGCTTTAAAGACGTGTTGATCCGCCCTAAGCGCTCCACGCTGAAAAGCCGTTCCGAGGTTGAACTGGAACGTCAGTTTACCTTCAAGCATTCAGGTTGCAGCTGGTCCGGCGTGCCGATTATCGCCGCCAACATGGACACGGTGGGCACCTTCCGCATGGCTGAGGCCCTGGCTTCTTTCGACGTTCTCACCGCCGTACACAAACATTACAGCGTCGAGCAATGGGCTGATTTCGTGCAGCGCATGCCGGAATCGGTGCTGCGCCACGTCATGGTGTCCACCGGCACTTCCGAAGCCGACTTCGCCAAAATGCAGCAGATCCTGGCCCTGTCTCCGGCGCTGAAATTCATCTGCATCGACGTGGCCAACGGCTACTCTGAACATTTCGTCGCCTTCCTGCAGAAAGCGCGCGAAGCCTGCCCGAATCACGTGATCTGCGCCGGCAACGTGGTGACCGGCGAGATGGTGGAAGAGTTGCTCCTCTCCGGCGCCGACATCGTTAAGGTCGGCATTGGCCCAGGCTCCGTCTGCACCACCCGCGTGAAGACCGGCGTCGGCTATCCACAGCTCTCGGCGGTGATCGAATGCGCCGACGCGGCTCACGGGCTGGGGGGCCAAATCGTCAGCGACGGCGGCTGTTCGGTGCCGGGCGACGTCGCCAAAGCCTTCGGCGGTGGCGCTGACTTCGTGATGCTGGGCGGTATGCTGGCCGGCCACGACGAGTGCGAAGGCACCGTGGTGGAAGAGAACGGCGAGAAGTTCATGCTGTTCTACGGCATGAGCTCCGAGTCGGCGATGAAGCGCCACGTCGGCGGCGTGGCGGAGTATCGCGCGGCCGAAGGCAAAACCGTCAAGCTGCCGCTGCGTGGCGAGGTGGAGTTTACCGTGCGCGATATCCTCGGCGGCCTGCGCTCCGCTTGTACCTACGTCGGTGCCGAGCGCCTGAAAGAGCTGACCAAGCGCACCACCTTTATCCGCGTGGCGGAGCAGGAAAACCGCGTCTTCGGCAGCAAATAAGCCGCACCTTGCATTCGGGCGCCGCGCACCGCGGCGCCCGCTATCCTCTTTTTTATCCCAGCACGCTGCCCAGTTGAAAAATAGGCAGGTACATGGCGATCACCAAAGCGCCGACAATCCCGCCCACCACCAGCATCAGCAGCGGCTCCAGCGTTTGCGCCAGCGTATCGGCCAGCTCGTGCGTCTGCCGTTCGTACCACTGCGCCAATTTATCCAGCAGGGCGTCCAGCGAACCGGATTCTTCGCCCACCCGCACCAGCTGCCGGCACAGCGGTGGAAACAGCGGCTGCAGGCCCAGGGCATGATGAAACGCCTCGCCTTCGGCGATCTGCCGCTGCACCTGCTCCAGCGCCTGTCGGTACAGCAGATGATCCGCCGCCAGCGCCGCCGCGTTCAAGCCTTCCACCAGCGTCAGCCCCGCGCGTTGGGTCATGGCCAGGATGCGAAACGTTTGGCTCAGCGCACCGCCGCTTACCAGCCGGGCAATCAGCGGCAGGCGCAGCAAGGTGGCCTGTTCACGTCGGCGCCACGGCGGGCGCGGATGCAGCCAGCGGCAATAGCCGAACAGCAACGCGCCGAGCAGCAGCGCCAGATAGGGGCCAACGGCGATCAGCAGCGCGGACACCCCTAATAACCCTAGGGTGAACCAGGGCAGCGGTGCATCGAACGATTGATAAACCTTGGCGAACTCCGGCAAGACCATCACCAGCATCAGTAAGCTGACCAGCAGCGCCACCGCACAGATAAAGAGGGGGTAGCGCAGCGCTTTGGTCACTTTGCGGCGCAGCAGCAGCTGGGCTTCCTGCTGTTGCGCCAGCTGCAGGCAGCAGCGATCGAGATTGCCGGTCAGTTCGCCGATGGCGATCAGTTGGCGATAGATAAGTGGAAAAACCCCTGGCTGCGCGGCAAGGGTTTCGGAGAGCGGCTGCCCTTCACGCACCTGTTCTGCCAACTGGCGCAACAGGCAACGCCAGGCTGCCGAAGGATGCTCTGCCGCCAGCAACTGCAGCGTATTGACCAGCGGCAACCCGGCCTGCAGCAGGGTGGCGAGTTGGCGGGTGAAGTGGATTAAGGGCTCTCCGCGCCACTGGCCGGGCGTGATGCGTTTGCCGTGCCCAATCCGCCAAGGTTGCAGGCCTTGTTCGATCAGCAACCGGCTCACCTGCCGTTTTTCATCGCTCATCAGTTCGCCGCGGCGCAAGGTGCCCTGAGCGTCGAAAGCCTGCCAAAGAAACAGCCGGCGCGCTTTCATGGTGCGGTTACGCCGAGCTGGACGACGTCGATCACGCGGTACAGTTCTTCCAGCGAGGTCGTGCCTTCGCTGGCCAGCGCCAGCCCGGCCTGCAGCAGCGAAAGCTGCCCCTGCTCGCGGGCGGCATCCGCCAGCAGGCTGGGCGCGGCGTTCGCCAGCAACGCCGCCTGTATTGCCGGCGTAATGGCCAACAGCTCATACACACCGATGCGCCCATAGTAGCCGCCGAAGCAATGCTCGCAGCCGTCGGCGCGCCAGGCGATCAGCGGTTCCGGCCAGACCGAGGCAGGAAAATGCGTCGGCTGGCTGTGTGGGTAGCGGCAGTGGCGACACAGCCTGCGCACCAGCCGCTGTGCGATGACCAGCTTCAGACAGCCGGCGAGCAGGTAGCCGGGGATACCCATGTGCAACAACCGCGTCAGGGTTTCGCCGGTGGAGGTGGTATGCAGCGTCGACAGCACCAGGTGGCCGGTTTGCGCGGCCTTGACTGCGATCTCGGCGGTTTCCGCATCGCGGATCTCGCCGATCATGATGACGTCTGGATCCTGGCGCAGCAGGGCGCGCAGCACCCGGGCGAAGTTCAGCTCGGTTTTGGCGTTGATCTGGGTCTGATTGACGCCGAACAGCGGGATCTCGACCGGATCCTCGACGCTGCACAGGTTGCTTTGCGCGTCGTTCAACTGGCGCAGACCGCTGTACAGCGTGACCGTTTTGCCGCTGCCGGTCGGGCCGGTCACCAGGATCAAACCTTGCGGGCAGGCCAGCGCCGTCGCGTAGCGCGCCAGATCCGCCCGGCCCATGCCCAGTTGATCCAGCGGCAGCTCCTGCTGCTCGCCCTGCTGAACGCGCAGCACCACCTTTTCGCCGTGCAGCGTCGGCAGGGTGGCGATACGCATGGCATAGCGCGCGCTGTCCAGCGTCAGGCTGAGTTGCCCGTCCTGAGGCTGACGGCGCTCGGCGATATCCAGCTGGCCGAGGATCTTCAGCCGGGCGATGAGGCGCGCGGCCAGCTGCGGCGGCGGTGAGGCGAGGGTTTGCAGCACGCCGTCGATGCGCAGGCGAATGCGGAAATGTTGCCGGAAGGGTTCGAAGTGGATGTCCGAGGCGCGGCGCTGAATGGCCAGGCGCAGCGTCTGGTTGATGAACTGCACCACCGGCGCATCGCCGTCGTCGGGGTAGGCGATGTCGGCGGCGTCTTCTTCGGCCGCCAGCGGCGCTGGTAGCGACGCCTGGCATTGGTTCAATGCCTGCTCCAGCCTGGCCGCCGGCCAGTGTTCCAGATGGATGCGCTTGCCGGTGGCAAAACGCAGCGCCGCCAGCAGCCCCGGCGGCGCTTCGTCGCTGAGTGCGACCGTCAGGGTGTTTGGGTCTTCGCTTAGCGCCAGCGCCTGATAGCGCCGACACAGGGCGTGAACCTCTTCGCTGATTTGCGCGTTCATCGCCGTTACTCCGCCGCGTTGTCGAAGCGGAAGACCTCCTGGCACACCTCAACCAGCGTGGCGTTTTCACTGCTGCACAGCCGGCTCCAGCGGGTCAGCCCATCGGCGTTCGCTTTGGGGGTTAATGCCACCGCCAGCCCCTGCAGTGTTTGGGTACCGGTCAGCGTGATCACGCCTTTGGCGACTTTTACCCCGCTGACGTAACGCGACGTGCCGCCGGTGGGAATGCCTTTGCTGCCGGCCTCACAGCCGGTGGGGGCGCCTTCGTCCAGCACGCACAGCTCGACCGCCAGTTTATACGGCGCCATGGTTTGCAGCATGTCGGTCATCGCCGCTTTCTGGATGTAGCGCTGGTAGGCAGGGATGCCGATGGCGCTGAGGATGGCGATGATGGCGATCACCACCATCAGTTCTATCAGGGTAAAGCCGCGTTGCGTTTCCATGCGTTGTTTTCTCCATCAGGGTGTAGAAGACAACGGTAGCGGCTTGTTCGGGGGCACGGCGAGGGGCTTTTGCGCGTTTCTCGGCGCGCTTCCATCAGTAATGACGTTGTTTGCAGCGGTGAAATAAACGGTGCGAGGGGTTTCACAATTTAGCGGTAATGCCCCCGGCAGCCGCCGGGGGCGAGGGGGATCATTTGAAGCGCATCGACAGATCGAGCGCGGTCACATGTTTGGTCAGCGCGCCGACCGAAATGTAATCCACGCCGGTCTCGGCAAAGGTGCGCAGCGTCGCGCTGGTGACGTTGCCGGATACCTCCAGCTGGGCGCGGCCCTGGGTTTGAGCGACCGCCTGGCGCATCATCTCGACGCTGAAGTTGTCCAGCATGATGATATCGGCACCGGCATCCAGCGCCTGCTGCAGCTCATCGAGCGATTCGACCTCCACTTCCACCGGCACGTCGGCGTGCAGCCAGAAGGCTTTTTCCACCGCGTTCTTGATAGAGCCGGAGGCGATAATGTGGTTTTCCTTGATCAGGAAGGCGTCGGACAGTCCCAGCCGATGGTTGCTGCCACCCCCGCACAGCACGGCGTATTTCAGCGCGGTGCGCAGGCCGGGCAGGGTCTTGCGGGTATCGAGCAGGCGAGTCCGGGTGCCTTCCAGCAGGGCCACGTAGCGGCTGACCTCGGTCGCCACGCCACAGAGCGTCTGCACGAAGTTCAGCGCGGTGCGCTCGCCGGTCAGCATCACCCGCGCAGGGCCGCGCAGCCGGCAAAGCGGTTGGTTCGGCGTCAGACGGTCGCCGTCCGCCACCAGCCACTCCACCTGCACCTGGTTGCCCAATTGAATAAAGACCTCATTCAGCCAGCGGCGGCCGCAGAATATGCCGGCTTCGCGGGTGATGACGGTGGCTTCGGCCAGCTTGTCCGCCGGTAACAATTGCGCGGTAATATCGCGCCCGGCGTCGACTTCACCCCCCAGGTCTTCGCGCAGCGCCTGGGCGACGGCAGAGGGAATATCACTTTCAATTCGTTCAAGAAGCTCGGTGCGGCGACTGTCGGCACTGTAGCGGCGTGTCGGCATGGAAAACTCCGAAATGGACGGTTAGATCGTAGGGGAACATGCTACTCTGTTGCTGGAATAAGTACCACCGCAGAGAGGTGTCTGATGCAGTTGGAAAATGGCTGGATTGTCGGGGTGAAGCGAGTGCTCTCGCCGCACTGCGATCGGCGCCCGGATGACGAACCGCCTTCGCTGCTGGTCATCCACAATATCAGCCTGCCGCCCGGCGAGTTCGGCGGCCCCTATATCGACCAGCTGTTTACCGGCACGCTCGATCCCGCGCAGCACCCCTATTTCGCCGCGATCCATCAGCTGCGGGTGTCGGCGCACTGCCTGATCCGCCGCGACGGTGAGATCGTGCAGTACGTGCCCTTCGACCAGCGCGCCTGGCACGCGGGCGTTTCTCTGTATCAGGGGCGCGATCGGTGCAACGATTTCTCTATCGGCATCGAGCTGGAAGGCACCGATCTGTTGCCTTACACCGAGGCGCAATACCGCACGCTGCAGGCGGTCACCGCGCTGCTGGCCGAGCGTTATCCGTCGCTGGCAGCCAATATCGCCGGGCATTGCGATATCGCTCCCGGCCGCAAGACCGATCCCGGGCCGGCGTTCGATTGGGGTCGTTATCTGGCATCTCTGGAACAACGCGGCGCGCCCGTCGACGCTATGCTTGAGACAAGAAAAAGGGAGAGGAATCGCTAATGACGCTGTTTACGCTGTTGCTGGTTTTGGCCTGGGAGCGCCTGTTTAAGCTGGGAGAACACTGGCAGCTGGATCACCGTCTCGAAGTGGTGTTTCAGCGGCTGCATCGGGTTTCGCTGGCGCAGACGCTGGCGATGACCGCCGCCTGGATGGTGATCGTCTGGGGCGTTCTGTGGCTGTCTCACGGGTTGTTCTTCGGCGTGGTGACGCTGCTGCTGTGGATCGTCATCGACCTGCTGTGCGTCGGCGCCGGCATCAAGCGCATACACTACCGCGCCTACCTGAAAGCGGCGCGGCAGGGCGATACCCACGCCAGCGATCAGATGGCGGAGGAGCTGGCGTTGATCCACGGCCTGCCGGTGGACTGCAGTGAAGAGCTGCGCCTGCGCGAGCTGCAAAACGCGCTGCTGTGGATCAACTTCCGCTATTACCTGGCGCCGCTGTTCTGGTTCGTGGTCTTTGGGCCGTATGGGCCGATCGCACTGGCGGGGTATGCTTTCCTGCGCGCCTATCAAACCTGGCTGGCGCGCCACAATACGCCGCTGGAGCGTTCGCAGTCGGGTATCGATCATCTGCTGAACTGGCTGGACTGGATCCCGGTGCGTTTGGCCGGGGTGGCCTACGCGCTGTTCGGCCACGGCGAGCGTGCGCTGCCGGCCTGGTTCGCCTCGCTGGGGGATCGGCATTCGTCATCGTATCAGGTGCTGACGCGGCTGGCGCAGTTCTCGCTGGCGCGCGATCCGCATATGGATCCGGTGCAAACGCCGCGGGCGGCGGTGACGCTGGCGCGCAAGGTGACGATGATCATCGTGGTGGTGGTGGCGCTGTTGACCATTTACGGCACGCTGCTTTAAGCGGCCGCGAAAAACAAAACGGGCGCCGAGGCGCCCGTTTTTTTGGCCATTCGGCCGGGATTACAGCTTGGCGAAGCAGCGACGCGCGGCGTCGATGGTGCGCTGGATGTCTTCCTTGCTGTGCGCCACGGACATGAAGCCCGCTTCGAAGGCGGACGGCGCCAGATATACCCCTTCTTCCAGCATCAGGTGGAAGAAGCGCTTGAAGCGTTCCACGTCGCACTGCATCACGTCCTGATAGCAGGTGACCGCAGGCGCGTCGGTGAAGAACAGGCCGAACATGCCGCCGACGTTGTTGACCACCAGCGGGATATTCTCTTCCTGCGCCGCGTGCAGCAGGCCTGCGGCCAGCATTTCGGTCAGTTCGGTCAGCGTCTGGTGCACGCCGACCTGCGCCACTTCGGTGAGGCAAGCGTAACCCGCCGCCATGGCGATCGGGTTGCCGGACAGGGTGCCCGCCTGGTAAACCGGGCCGGTCGGCGCCAGTGCGTCCATCACGTCGCGGCGGCCGCCGAAGGCGCCCACCGGCATGCCGCCACCGATGATTTTGCCGAGGCAGGTCAGATCCGGCTCGACGCCGTAATAGGATTGCGCGCCGGCCAGCGCCACGCGGAAACCGGTCATCACTTCATCGATGATCAAGAGCGCGCCGTACTTGTCGCACAATGCGCGCAGGCCCGGCAGGAATTCCGGCAGCGGCGGCACGCAGTTCATGTTGCCGGCAACCGGCTCGACGATGATACAGGCGATCTCGGACGGGTACTGCTCGAAGGCGGCACGCACCGAATCCAGATCGTTATAGGTGCAGGTCAGGGTGTGCTTGGCGAAGTCGGCCGGCACGCCCGGTGAGTTCGGCTGGCCGAGGGTCAGCGCGCCGGAACCGGCTTTCACCAGCAGGCAGTCGGCGTGGCCGTGGTAGCAGCCTTCGAACTTGATGATTTTGTCGCGGTTGGTGTAGCCGCGCGCCAGGCGGATGGCGCTCATGGTGGCTTCGGTGCCCGAGTTCACCATGCGCACCATATCCATGGTCGGCACCAGCTCGGTGACCAGCTGCGCCATTTTGACTTCCATCTCGGTCGGCGCGCCGAAGCTCAGGCCGCGCTGCGCCGCTTCGATCACCGCGTCCCGGATCGCCGGGTGGTTGTGCCCCAGCACCATCGGCCCCCAGGAACCGACATAGTCGATATAGGCCTTGCCGTCGGCATCGAACAGGTAAGCCCCGTCTGCCCGCTCGATAAACAGCGGCACACCGCCCACGCCGGTGAATGCACGCACCGGCGAGTTCACCCCGCCGGGGATCAACTGTTGCGCCTGGGCGTACAGACTTTCGGATTTGCTGTGTAGGCTCATAAATCGGCTCCTGGATTCTCTTTTGAATGATTTGACCGCGCTATTCTAGAGGAGAGCGCCGCGTTATGAAACGATCACAGTCAGATACCATTAACGGCAGCGTCCGCCACCGGCTTGGGGTAGAATAACCGCCTTGCCTATTTGTATTACAAATTACCTGACGAATTATTCGCGATGACGGAATCACAATCACAGCCAGCCGGGACGTTGAGCCCGCGTCTTAGCCGCAGCGATGCGGTGCGTCAGTTTATTCGCCGCGATAAAACCCCGGTGGCGATCCTGGTGATGGCCGCACTGGTGGGGACGCTGGCCGGTTTGCTCGGCGTGGCCTTCGATAAAGCGGTGGAGTGGGTGCAGCAGCAGCGGCTGGCTTCGCTGGCACAGGTCGCCGACTCCTGGATCCTGGTGTGGCCGCTGGCGTTTATCCTGTCCGCCGCGCTGGCGGCGCTGGGTTATTACCTGGTGCGGCGCTTTGCGCCTGAGGCGGGCGGTTCGGGCATTCCGGAGATCGAAGGCGCGCTGGAGGAGCTGCGGCCGGTGCGCTGGTGGCGTGTGATCCCGGTGAAATTCATCGGCGGGATGGGCACGCTGGGCGCAGGGATGGTGCTGGGGCGCGAAGGGCCTACGGTGCAGATGGGCGGCAACGTCGGGCGTATGGTGTTGGACGTGCTGCGCATTCGCGGCGCCGAGGCGCGCCATTCGCTGCTGGCGACCGGGGCCGCCGCCGGCTTGTCCGCCGCGTTCAACGCGCCGCTGGCCGGCATCCTGTTCATCATCGAAGAGATGCGGCCGCAGTTTCGCTACAACCTGATCTCGATTAAAGCGGTGTTTATCGGCGTCATCATGTCGAGCGTGGTGTTCCAGCTGTTTAACGGCCAGGGCTCGGTGATCGCGGTCGGTAAACTGTCCTCGGCGCCCATCAATACCCTGTGGCTCTATCTGGTGCTGGGGGCGATATTTGGCGCGGTGGGCGTGGGATTCAACGCGCTGATCTTCCGCACTCAAGACATGTTTGCGCGCCTGCACGGCGGCAGAATGCGCAATATCTTGCTGATGGGCGGGCTGCTCGGCGGCGTGTGCGGCATTCTGGGGCTGATCCAGCCGGAGGCGGCGGGCGGCGGCTTTGGGCTGATCCCGATCGCCGCGGCGGGCAATTACAGCGTCGGCATGCTGATGTTTATCTTCATCACCCGCATCTTCACTACGCTGCTGTGCTTCGGTTCCGGCGCGCCGGGCGGCATCTTCGCGCCGATGCTGGCGCTGGGCACGCTGTTCGGCACCGCTTTCGGGTTGGCCGGGGCGCATCTGTTCCCGCAGTACGGCATCGAGGCGGGGACCTTCGCCATCGCCGGCATGGGCGCGCTGTTCGCCGCCACGGTGCGCGCCCCGCTGACCGGCATCGTGCTGGTGCTGGAGATGACCGACAACTACCAGCTGATTTTACCGATGATCATCACCTGCCTGGGCGCCACGATAGTTGCGCAGCTGCTGGGCGGCAAGCCGCTGTATTCGTCGATCCTGGCCCGCACGCTGCAAAAACAGGAGGCGCAGCTGGCGCGGGAAGCGGCGGAGAAAACAGGTAAGGAAAATACAACAAATGCGGTGAATACTTGAACGCAACACTCAGGTATCGGATAATCGTTAATATTAATCAGGCAGCCATAGTCGCGATCTGATGCTGAACAATGTTGGGAGTAAAGAGTATGAGTGATCAAACGGCACTGCCCCTGCAATTTACCGAGGCAGCAGCAAACAAGGTTAAATTCTTGATTGCTGACGAAGAAAACCCGAACCTGAAGTTGCGGGTTTACATTACCGGCGGCGGCTGCAGCGGATTCCAGTACGGCTTCACTTTTGACGACAAGGTCAACGATGGCGACATGACCATCGAGAAGCAGGGCGTGGCGCTGGTGGTCGATCCGATGAGCCTGCAGTACCTGGTCGGTGGTTCGGTGGACTACACCGAAGGGCTGGAAGGGTCGCGCTTCGTGGTGACCAACCCGAATGCCAAAACCACCTGCGGTTGCGGTTCGTCGTTCAGCATCTGAGTTTGCCTGTCAGAATCTCAACCCGCTCGCCTTTCGGCCGGCGGGTTTTTTTATGCCTACCATTCCACGAGGATCACTTCTGCACCGTTCTCCTGTGCCGGTGGGCTGTGGATGATGTTCGGCTGCGCCGTCGCGTGGCTGCATTCGGCCTGTGGGGCGGCGGCCTCGAGGTGCACGGCGCATTGCGGTTCAATAGTCAGGGTAACGCCGATCTGGCCGCTGACGGCATCGGCATACGCGGCGCCACTCAGCAGGGCGCCACAGCAGGCAAGCAGAATTTTTTTCATCATTGCGGGAATAGTCATCCGTAAGCCATCTCGTGATGACTTATCGGCAAAAAGTTAAAAAGTTTTAACAGCGCGGGGAGGGGGTTAATCTGCGGATAACAGAATTTTACATCGTCACTACGCTATTTTTCGGTCGAAAATAATATCATCAACCCCGTTAATAGTCTAATAAATCACCAGGTGCGGCGTTGCAAAGCGTCGCCCCGCAGGGCGACGGCTCAGCGTTCGAGAATAAAGGCGGGCAATTTGAGGTGCCAGCGGATGGCCGCCAGCCGAATGGCCAGGGTGATGATCATGCCCAGCATCATCGCCTGTTGCAGCGGCATGCTGAAGGTGTAAAACGCCGTGGCGTGCACGATGCCGCCGATGATACAGGCGGTGGCGTAAATTTCGGTGCGCAGGATCATCGGGATCTCGCGCGCCAGCACGTCGCGGATAATGCCGCCGCCGACGCCGGTGATCACTCCCATGCAGATCGCCACCAGCGGGCCGGTGCCGGCCGCGAAGGCCTTGTTGACGCCGATGCCGACGAACACCGCCAGCCCGACGGCGTCCAGCACCGGCAGCACCCACTTCGGCAGACGGCGCGGTTGGCGCACCAGCAGCAGCGTCAAGACGCAGGTGATCATCGCCACCACCAGATCGGTGGGATCCTTGACCCAGAACACCGGGCCGTTGGCCAGCGCCATGTCACGGATGGTGCCGCCGCCGACCGCGGTGACCACACCCAAGACCAGCACGCCGAAGGGATCCATGCGCAGCTTACCGGCCAGCAGCACGCCGGAGACGGCGAATACCGCCGTGCCGAGAATATCCAACCAGAACACCAGCATCAGCGGATCTCCGCCAACTGGCGGCACAGCTGCTGCGCCGCCAACGCAATGCGCGGCCCGCCGCGATTGAACCAGTCTTCGTTCAGCGCGATCACCGGCACCTGCAGCTGCGGGGCCCAGAAGGCTTTCACATTGGCGGCTTCTTTCGCGCCCCCGGTGATGACGATGGCCTGCGGCTGGCGCGCCAACACCTGCTCGCGGCTGATCTGCGGCCAGGGGGTGCGGCTGTCGGCAAAGACGTTCTGCCCGCCGCACAGCGCCAGCACCTGGCTTTGCAATGTGGCGCCGGCACTGGTGAACAGCGGCTGGGTGCCGAACTGCAGCAGCACGCGCCGCGATGGGTTAGCGGCATACTGTTGTTTGAGAGCGGCGAACTGGCGGCGCAGGCCTGCCGCCGCCTGATGCGCCTGCGCCGGGTGCGGGCTGTATTGCGCCAGCTTGTCCAGCAAACCGGCGATCCCTTCGAGGGTGTCGGCGTCCGCATAGAAGATCGGGATGCCGAACGCAGCGAGCTGATCCAGCACGCGCTGCGGATTGCCGCCGCGCCAGGCGAGGATCAGGTCCGGCTTGAGCGCCAGCACCCGCTCCAGATTGATGCCCTGCCAGGAGGCCACCTGCTCGAGCTTGGCGGCCTGCGGCGGATAATCGGAATAGGCGCTCGCCGCCACCAGCACATCGCCCATGCCGGCGGCATAGGCGAGTTCGGTCGCGTTGGGCGCCAGGCTGATCACCCGCTGAGCGGCGCCGGCCGGCATGGCCAGCCAGAGCGCCAACAGACAGAGCATCGAGGTGAAGCGCAGCCTCACATCAACCGCGCTTGGCCAGGGTTTGCAGCATGGCGTTGACCATCAGCGTCGACTGCTTGGCCGCTACCACCAGAAACTCGTCGAAGCTCATGTGCGACTCGCTGTCGGCGACGTCGGAAATGGCGCGCACCACCACGAACGGCGTACCGAACAGATGGCAGACGTGGGCGATCGCTGCGGCTTCCATTTCCACGGCGGCGACGCGCGGGAAGGTGGCGCGGATGCGCGCCAGCGGCTCGGCGCCGTTGATGAAGGCATCACCGCTGCAGATCAGGCCGCGCACCGCGTGCAGATCCAGCTGTTTGATGCAGCTTTCTGCCAGCGCGATCAGCGCGTCGTCGGCGACGAACGCCGCCGGGCAGCCGGCCATCTGGCCCGGCTCGTAGCCGAAAGCGGTGACGTCGGCATCGTGGTAACGCACTTCTTCCGACACCACGATATCGCCCACGCGCAGCGTGCTGGCCAGGCCGCCGGCGGAGCCGGTGTTGATCACCACGTCCGGGTTGCAGTGTTCCAGCAGCAGGGTAGTGCCCATGGCCGCAGAGACTTTGCCGATGCCGGATTTCAGCAGGGCCACCTCAACGCCGCCGATCTGGCCGGTGTAGATTTCGCAGCCTGCGCGCTGGATGGTTTGACGGTTTTCGATTTGATCGCGCAGCAGGGTGACTTCCTGCTCCATTGCGCCGATGATGCCTACTTTCATAAATAACACTCGCTGATTGGCCGTGAGAATTGCGGCATAGTCTATCATGGCTGTGTGTGAGAGATAATGCGTTGCATCCGCCGCCGGGAATTGTTATCACGGGGGCAGGGCGCAACGGCGGAGAAACAGATGTCCGGGATCGACTTCAAGCAAAAAATCAGCTTCCAACGGCCTTTCAGCAAACCGATCGAGGCTGAGGAAGAGTACGACATCGTGCGGCAGTTCGAGAGCGATCGCGGGCGCATCGTCAACTCGGCCGCCATTCGCCGTCTGCAGCAAAAAACCCAGGTGTTTCCACTGGAGCGCAACGCGGCGGTGCGCAGCCGCCTGACGCACTCGATGGAGGTGCAGCAGGTTGGGCGCCACATCGCCAAAGAGATCCTCAACCGTTTCAAACAGGCGGGGAGAATTGATGAGCTCGGCCTGACCCGGCTGCTCGATCCGTTTGAAAGCATCGTGGAAATGGCCTGCCTGATGCACGACATCGGCAATCCGCCGTTCGGTCACTTCGGCGAGTCGGCGATCAACGACTGGTTCGCCCAACGGCTCGATCCCGCCAGCTGCGGCAGCGAGCCGGGCAGCCACGATCGCTGCCAGGTGGCGACGCTGCGCCTGCATGAGGGGGAGAGCGATCTGAACCGGCTGCGCAGCCGGATCCGTCAGGATCTCAGCCACTTCGAGGGCAACGCCCAGGCGATCCGCATGGTGTACAGCCTGCTCAAACTCAACCTGACCTACGCGCAGGTCGGCTGCATTTTGAAATACACCCGCCCGGCCTACTGGGCGAGCGACATCCCCGCCAGCCACAGTTACCTGATGAAAAAGCCCGGCTATTATCTGGCGGAAGAGGCCTTCGTCGATCGGCTGCGGCGCGAGCTGCACATGGGCGAGTTCGATCGTTTCCCGCTGACCTATATCATGGAGGCCGCCGACGATATCTCGTACTGCGTGGCCGATCTGGAAGACGCGGTGGAGAAGAGCATTTTCACCGTCGAGCAGCTGTATCAGCACCTGATTCAGGAGTGGGGCGAGGTGGTGCCGGGCGATCTGTTCGACAAGACCGTCGCCAGCGCGTTTCGCAAGATCGATCGCGGCGGCGCGCGGCGCAGCGCGGAAGATCAGTTCTTCATGTATCTGCGGGTGTTTACCGTGGCGCGGCTGGTGCCGCACGCGGCGCAGCGCTTTATCGACAATCTGGACGCGGTTTATCAGGGCAGTTTCAATCAGGCGCTGCTGGAGGACTCCAGCCCGGCGTACCGGCTGCTGAAAATATTTAAAAATGTGGCGTTCAAGCACGTGTTCAACCACCCGGAGGTCGAGCAGCTCGAGCTGCAAGGCTACCGGGTGATCAGCGGCCTGCTGGATATTTACAGCCCGCTGCTGGCGATGCCGCTGGCGGACTTCAGCCAGCTGGTGCGCGAGGACAGCCATCGCGCTTATCCGATAGAAACGCGGCTGTTCCACAAGCTGTCCACCAAGCATCGGCTGGCGTATGCGGAGGCGGTAGAAGGGCTGCAGCATTTATCGCCGGAGCAGCAAGCCATTCGGGAATATTATTTCCGCGCGCGTTTATTGCAGGACTATATCAGCGGAATGACCGACCTTTATGCCTATGATGAATATCGTCGATTAATGGCGGCGGAATAATTAAGCTGGGGAATATTATCAGCAATTCCAACCGGTTGGCTGTATCGAGTTTTGTAAAGATGGACAATATTTGTTTACTATTGCCAATCCTCTGTGCCGGAACTTCAGGCTATTAATTCACTCTGAATAAGCACGCAAGACAGCCATTCTTTCTTGAACGACTTTATAAGAGACACACAGATGAAAAAAACCGCATTAGTTCTGAGCGCACTGGCATTCAGCATCGGTATGGCGATCGGCCCGGTTACGGCCAGCGCCGCTGAAACCGCCTCTTCCAGTACCCAACAGCTGCCGAGCCTGGCGCCGATGCTGGAAAAGGTGATGCCTTCCGTGGTGAGCATTAACGTTGAGGGTAGCACCACCGTCAATACGCCGCGCATGCCGCAGCAGTTCCAACAATTCTTCGGCGAAGATTCGCCGTTCTGCCAGGACGGATCGCCGTTCCAGGGCTCGCCGATGTGCCAGGGTGGCGAACAGCCTGGGCAGGATGGCCAGCCACAGGGCACGCAGCAGAAATTCCAGGCGCTGGGCGCCGGGGTGATCATCGATGCCGCCAAGGGCTACGTGGTGACCAATAACCACGTGGTGGACAACGCCAACAAGATCCAGGTACAGCTGAGCGACGGCCGCCGTTTCGACGCCAAGGTGATCGGCAAGGATCCGCGTTCCGATATCGCGCTGATCCAGCTGAAAGACTTCAAAAATCTGACGGCGATCAAGATGGCGGACTCCGATCAGCTGCGCGTCGGCGATTACACCGTGGCGATCGGCAACCCGTACGGGCTGGGTGAAACCGCCACTTCGGGCATCGTATCCGCCTTGGGCCGCAGCGGCCTGAACATCGAAAACTACGAAAACTTTATTCAGACCGATGCGGCGATCAACCGCGGTAACTCCGGCGGCGCGCTGGTTAACCTGAACGGCGAGCTGATCGGCATCAACACCGCGATCCTGGCGCCGGACGGCGGCAACATCGGTATCGGCTTCGCCATTCCGAGCAACATGGTGAAAAACCTGACGGCGCAAATGGTCGAATATGGCCAGGTGAAACGCGGCGAGCTGGGCATCATGGGCACCGAGCTGAATTCCGAGCTGGCCAAGGCGATGAAGGTCGACGCACAGCGCGGGGCCTTCGTCAGCCAGGTGATGCCGAAGTCGTCCGCCGCGAAGGCGGGCATCAAGGCCGGCGACGTGATCGTCACCATGAACGGCAAGGCCATCTCCAGCTTCGCCTCGTTCCGGGCGGAGATCGGCACGCTGCCGGTCGGCAGCAAGATGTCGCTGGGCATTATCCGCGACGGCAAACCGGTGACGATTGACGTCACGCTGGAGCAAAGTGCGCAGACCCAGGTGGCCTCGGGCAATATCTACACCGGCATCGAAGGCGCCGAGCTGAGCAACACCCAGGTCGGCAACGTGAAGGGCGTCAAGGTCGACAGCGTGAAAGCCGGCAGCGCTGCGGCGCGCATCGGCCTGAAAAAGGGCGACGTGATCCTGGGCGTGAACCAGCAGCCGATCCAGAACCTGGGCGAGCTGCGTAAAATCCTCGACAGCAAGCCGTCGGTGCTGGCGTTGAATATTCAGCGCGGCGAGAGCCAGCTGTACCTGCTGGCGCAGTGACAGGCGTCAGGCGTTAAAAACAAAGGCACGCTGCGGCGTGCCTTTTTGCGTAATGGCCTGAGGGGTCAGGCGGGTTGCGTCAGATGTGCGCGCGCCGCGTGGATCACCAGTTCAATCTCATCCAACAGCTCCAGCCACTCCGGCTCCAGCTCCTCGTTGGTGACGCCCTGGCGCAGCTGCCGTTCGAGATAGAAACACAGCTGCTTGAGGCGCGGCACGCCGCTGTAGCTGCAGCTGCCGTGCAGCTTATGGACCAGATCGAGAATTTCGTCGTCATGCTGCCCGTCAAGCAGCGCCTGCACCCGTTCGCGCACCTGCGGCAGGAAATCGAGCAGCATTTGCAGCAGATCGCGCGCCAGATCCGGTTTGTTGGCGGCCTGGCGCAGCGCCAGCGGCCAGTCGAGCGACAGCGGTGCGTCGTCGGCGACGGCGCTTTCCACCTCCCCGCTGTGGTAGCGCGACAGCACGCGGGTCAGCATTTTCTCGTCGATCGGCTTGGCCAGGTAGTCGTCCATCCCGGCCTGCAGCAGGTGCTCGCGCTCGCCGCTGGCCGCATGGGCGGTAACGGCGACGATCGGCGTGGAATTGTGGTGCGGCAGCTGGCGGATCAGCTCGCTGGCGTGAATGCCGTCCATCTTCGGCATCTGAATGTCCATCAGGATCAGATCCAGCACGTTGTCGCGCGCCAGCGCCAGCGCTTCCTCTCCGCTCTCGCACAGCAGGGTTTTTTCTACCTGTTCTCCCAGCAGCGTGCCGATCAGCTTCAGGTTGGCCGGGTTGTCGTCGACCGCCATCACCGTCAGCGGCAGGCGTTTACGCGCCGGTTGCGCGGCGAGGCGCGTCGGCGTCTCCATCCGGAGCAGCGGGAACAGACGGGTGCTGGTGATCGGCTTGATCAGACAGCCAAGGGCACCTTGTTGCTTAAGCAGCTCGGCGTCGATCTGCGCCTGGCACGGCAACGCCAGAATCACCCGATCGGCCAGTTTCAGCGAGGCCAGCAGTTTGTCCTCGTGCTGCGCCATGTTGTCGCGGAACGGGATGGGCACGCCGGCCAGCAGGAAGTCATAGTGGCCTGGCGGCAACTGGCCCAGCGTCGGCGAGTGGGTGATCACCAGCTGCGTGACGCTGAGCATGTTGAGCGTCGCCTGCGCCGCCGTTGGGTTGGATTCGACGTAGGCCAGCGTTTTGCCGTTCAGGTCCGGCAGGCTCGGCGCCAGCGACAGCATGCCCTCGTTCAGATCGAGCGTGATGTGGAACCAGAAGGTCGAACCGCGGTTCAACTGGCTGTGGAAGCAGATATCGCCCCCCATCTCTTTCACCAGTTTTTGCGTGATCACCAGCCCCAGCCCGGTGCCGCCGTGGCGGCGGGAGATGCTGGCGTCCGCCTGGCGGAACGCCTGAAACAGCTGCGACTGCTGGCGTTCGGAGATGCCGATGCCGGTGTCATGGATCTGTACTTCCACTTCCACCCGGCGCTCCAGCTGTTTGCGCAGCTCGACGCGAATGTCGATATTGCCGGTTTCGGTGAACTTGATGGCATTGCCCAGCAGGTTGGTGATGATTTGCTGCAGGCGCAGCGAATCGCCGATCACCTGTTCCGGCACGTCGTTGTGCACATCCAACGTCAGCTCCAGCCCCTTGTCGTGGGCGCTGGGCGCCAGCAGCACCACCACCTCGTCCAGCGTTTCACGCAGGGCAAAAGGAATATGCTCCAGCACCAGCTTGCCGGCCTCGAGCTTCGAAAAGTCCAGCACGTCGTTGATGATGGTCAGCAGGTTGTTGGCCGAGCGTTCGATGGTCTGCAAATAGTCGGTCTGGGTCGCGCTCAGATCGGTTTTCAGCATCTGGCGAGTGAAGCCGATCACGCCGTTGAGCGGGGTGCGCAGCTCGTGCGACATGTTGGCCAGGAATTCGGACTTGATGCGCGCCGCCTCCTGCGCGCGTTTTTTCGCCAGATCCAGCTCGACGTTCTGGATTTCCATCTGCTCCAGCGTTTCGCGCAGATCGGAGGTGGCCTGATCGATGTTCTGTTGCATCTCTTCGTGATAGGCGGTGAGCGACATCGCCATCGAGTTGATGCCGTTCTTCAGCATGTGCAGCTCGCCGAGCATGTAGCCTTCTACGCGGCTGTCGAGCTGGCCGCGGCGAATGCGATCGACGGTGTTCACCATGTTGCGGATCGGGCCGGTCACGTCGCGCATCAACCGGTAAGCGAACAGGATGGCGATGCACATGCACAGCAACAGCAGCAGGGTGGAGACGAAGACCTCTTTATATTGCTGCAGCCGCACCGACTGCAGATCCAGCTCGATCGCCACATAACCCAGGTTGTTGTCGGGGTGGCTGCCGCCGTCGGCGCTCTCATCCGGATACTGGCTTTCCGACAGGATCGGCGTGCGCAGGATCAGCGAATCGCCGCGTCGGGTGAGCATCAAGTCGGTGGGCAAAGGCACGCCTTTCGGCAGCTGCAGCTGGGCGAAGTTGTGGTGGTAATTGGAGGTGACGAACAAATTGTTCTGCGCATCGAACACGGTGATCGAACGCACGATGTCCGAATGGCGGCGGTGCAACAGGCTGACCAACTGCCTGACCGATTCGCGGCTGCGGAACGTCATGCCGTACTCGCTGGCCACCGCCAGCGGTTCGATGATGCTGGCGCCAGCGTCGACCAATTGCTCCTGCAGCTCGTTATAACGGTGCACCACGAAGAAGGTGCTGAGCAGCAAACCAATCAGCAAGGTCGGGGCCAGAATCAGGATCATCATGCGCGCACGCAGGCTGTATTTGGTCATGGGATTCCAATGTGGGAGAATTGACGGCTGACACTAGCTTAATGAACCAGCACACAATCGACAAATATGGCGCAATTCTACTCTCCCAAACGCCGCGTGACGACCCGGCAGAGTGCACAAATCTTCACCGTAACGGTGAGCGATCTCGATCCTTTCGGCCAGGGCGTGGCGCGCCACGACGGCAAAGCGGTGTTCGTGCCGGGCGTATTGCCGGGCGAGCAGGCGGAAATCCAGCTGACCGAAGACAAGCGCCAGTTCGCCAAAGGCAAGCTTAAGCGCTTGCTGAGCCGCAGCCCGCAGCGGGTGGCGCCGCGCTGCCCGCATTTTGGCGTGTGTGGCGGCTGCCAGCAGCAGCATGCGGATGAGGCGTTGCAACAGCAGAGCAAGGCGGCGGCGCTGGTGCGCATGATCGCTCGCGAAACCGGGGTGGCTCCGCAACAGGAGCCGGTGATCGCCGGCCCGGAATACGGCTATCGCCGCCGCGCCCGCCTGAGCCTGGCATGGCAGCCCAAGCCGCAGCGCCTGGTGATGGGCTTTCGACAGGCGGCATCCAGCGAACTGGTGGCGGTGGAGCACTGCCCGGTGCTGCGGCCGGAACTGGAGCAACTGCTGGCGCCGGTGCGCGCCTGCCTGAACGGGCTGCAGGCGGTGCGGCGGCTGGGGCATGCGGAACTGGTGCTGGCGGACAACGGCCCGCTGCTAGTGCTGCGCCATCTCGACGCGCTGAAAGAGGCGGATCGCCAGGCGCTGTTGGCGTTTGGCGAGCGGGAAAACGTCGCCGTTTATCTGGCGCCGGACAGCGATCGCGTGGAGAAACTGTGCGGTGAAGCGCCGTATTATCAGGTTGACGGGCTACGCTTAGACTTCAGCCCGCGCGACTTTATTCAGGTCAATGATGCCGTAAACCAACAAATGGTGGCGCAGGCCCTTGAATGGCTCGATATTCAACCCAATGATCGGGTGCTGGACCTGTTCTGCGGCATGGGCAATTTCACGCTGCCGCTGGCGCGCCGCGCCGCTGCGGTGGTGGGCATCGAAGGTGTTGCCACGCTGGTAGCGAATGGGCAATATAATGCACATAAGAATAAGCTGAATAATGCCTCGTTCTTCCACGAGAATCTGGAGGACGACGTTGAGCGGCAACCTTGGGCAGCACAAGGGTTTGATAAGGTGATGCTGGATCCCGCCCGTGCCGGTGCGGCCGGGGTGATGTCACATATTGTAAAACTGGCGCCGGCGCGAGTGGTTTATGTTTCCTGTAACCCCACCACGCTGGCTCGCGACAGCAAAGTGCTGTTGAGCGCCGGTTATCGTCTTGCGCGCGTGCGGATGTTGGATATGTTTCCGCACACGGGGCATCTTGAATCAATGGCGCTGTTTATCAACGAGCGCGCGCCAGAGGTCGCTGCAAAGTAGGGAGAAGTTATGGTTGCGGTAAGAAGTGCACATCTGAATACGGCGGGTGAGTTCGCTCTCGATGAGTGGATCGCCAGCTTGGGGCTACCTAACCCGCAGTCATGTGAGCGATTGGCCGCAACCTGGCGTTATTGTGAGCAGCAGACCCAAAACCATCCCGACGCCTCGCTGCTGCTGTGGCGCGGCCTGGAGATGGTGGAGATCCTCTCGACGCTGAGCATGGACAACGACAGCATGCGCGCCGCGCTGCTGTTCCCGCTGGTGGATGCCGGCATCGTGCAGGAAGAGACCCTGACCGAAGCGTTCGGCAAGGGCATCGTCGCGCTGGTGCACGGCGTGCGCGATATGGACGCCATTCGCCAACTGAAAGCCACCCAAAACGACTCGATGGCCTCCGAACAGGTCGACAACGTGCGCCGCATGCTGTTGGCGATGGTGGAGGATTTCCGCTGCGTGGTCATCAAGCTGGCGGAACGCATCGCCCACCTGCGCGAGGTGAAAGACGCGCCGGAAGACGAACGCGTGCTGGCGGCGAAAGAGTGTTCCAACATCTACGCCCCGCTGGCTAACCGGCTCGGCATCGGCCAGCTGAAGTGGGAGCTGGAAGATTTCTGCTTCCGCTACCTGCATCCGGAAGAATACAAGCGCATCGCCAAGTTGTTGCACGAGCGCCGCATCGATCGCGAGCAGTTCATCGACGATTTCGTCGCCGGGCTGCGCGCCGAGATGGCCAGCGAAGGCATTCGGGTGGAGATCTACGGCCGGCCGAAACACATCTACAGCATCTGGCGCAAGATGCAGAAAAAGCACCTGGCGTTCGACGAACTGTTCGACGTGCGCGCGGTGCGCATCGTGGCGGAGCGCCTGCAGGATTGCTATGCGGCGCTGGGCATCGTGCATACCCACTTCCGCCATCTGCCGGACGAGTTCGACGACTACGTCGCCAACCCGAAACCCAACGGTTACCAGTCGATCCACACCGTGGTGCTGGGGCCGCGCGGTAAAACCGTCGAAATTCAGATCCGCACGCGGCAAATGCATGAAGACGCCGAGCTGGGCGTGGCCGCGCACTGGAAGTACAAAGAGGGCGCGGGGGTCACCGTGCGCTCCGGCTACGAAGAACGCATCGCCTGGCTGCGCAAGCTGATTGCCTGGCAGGAAGAGATGGCGGACTCCGGCGAAATGCTCGACGAAGTGCGCAGCCAGGTGTTCGACGATCGGGTGTATGTATTTACCCCGAAAGGCGACGTGGTGGATCTGCCGGCCGGCTCCACGCCGCTTGACTTCGCCTACCACATTCACAGCGATGTCGGCCACCGCTGTATCGGCGCCAAGATCGGCGGCCGCATCGTGCCGTTTACCTATCAGCTGAAGATGGGCGATCAGATTGAGATCATCACCCAGAAGCAGCCGAACCCGAGCCGCGACTGGCTGAACCCCAACCTGGGCTATGTCACCACCAGCCGCGGGCGCTCGAAGATCCACAACTGGTTCCGCAAGCAGGATCGCGACAAGAACATTCTCGCCGGCCGCCAGATGTTGGACAACGAACTGGAACACCTCGGCATCAGCCTGAAAGAGGCCGAGAAGCTGTTGATCCCGCGCTATAACATGAACTCGCTGGACGAGGTGTTGGCGGCGATCGGCGGTGGGGACATTCGCCTGAACCAGATGGTGAATTACCTGCAGGGCAAGTTCAACAAGCCGAGCGCCGAAGAGCAGGATCGTGAGGCGCTGCGCCAGCTGGTGCAGCAAAAATCGCCGCCGCCGGCCCGCAGCAAGGATAACGGCCGGGTGGTAGTAGAAGGCGTGGGCAACCTGATGCACCACATCGCCCGCTGCTGCCAGCCGATCCCGGGCGACGATATCGTCGGCTTTATCACCCAGGGGCGCGGTATTTCGATCCACCGTGCGGACTGCGATCAGCTGGTCGATCTGCAATCGCACGCGCCGGAGCGCATCGTCGACGCGGTATGGGGCGAAAGCTACTCCAGTGGTTATTCGCTGGTGGTTCGCGTGATGGCCAACGACCGCAGCGGGCTGCTGCGCGACATCACCACCATTCTGGCCAACGAAAAGGTCAACGTGCTGGGGGTTGCCAGCCGCAGCGACACCAAAAAGCAGCTGGCTACCATCGATATGGATATCGAGATCTACAACCAGCAGGTGCTGAGCCGGGTGCTGGCGAAGCTGAATCAGCTGCCGGACGTGATAGACGCCAAGCGTTTGCACGGCAACTAAGCCCACATCGCCATTCGGGCCGTATCGAGAGCGGATGCGGCCCGGAATTCATGGGTGCCGATGGACCCTCCTTTTCTCAGAGACTTTTTTATGACCCAATCCACTCCGCTGCAGCGCCTGTTGAACATCATGAAAACGCTGCGCGATCCGCAGATCGGTTGCTCGTGGGACCGCAAGCAGACCTTCGCTACCATCGCGCCTTACACGCTGGAAGAGACTTACGAAGTGCTCGACGCCATCGAGCGGCAGGACTATGCCGATCTGCGCGACGAGCTGGGCGACTTGCTGTTCCAGGTGGTGTTCTACGCCCAGATGGGGCAGGAGCAGGGGCTGTTCGATTTCGATGAGGTGTGCACCGCCATCAGCGACAAGCTGGAACGCCGTCACCCGCATATCTTCGGCGACGCCGAGGGGGGAGACAGCGAAGCCGTGGCGGCGCGCTGGGAGCAGCTGAAGGCCGGCGAGCGCGCCGAGAAAGCGCTGCACTCGGTGCTGGACGACATTCCGCAGGCGCTGCCGGCATTGATGAAAGCACACAAGATCCAGAAGCGCTGCGCCTCGGTCGGCTTCGACTGGAATACCCTGGGGCCGGTGCTGGACAAAGTGTATGAAGAGATCGACGAAGTGATGCACGAAGCCCGCCAGGCGGTGGTCGATGAGCACAAGCTGGAAGAGGAGATCGGCGATCTGCTGTTCGCTACGGTGAACCTGTCGCGCCATCTGGGCCACAAGGCGGAGAACGCGCTGCAGGCGGCAAACCGCAAGTTCGAGCGCCGTTTCCGCCAGGTGGAAGCGATCGTCAAGCAGCGCGGGCTGCGGCTTGAAGACGCGACGCTGGAGCAGATGGAAGAGGCCTGGCAGCAGGTGAAAAAATCTGAAGTCTGATGAGCTGCCGGTGTAATGGTACCGGGTCGGACATCAAGGACGTTCCACGCAGACAAGGGAAAGTGCGGTTATGATCAAGAGGCTGATGCTTTTAGCCTGTTTTGTTTCCGGTTTCAGCATGGCGTCCCCTCCTGCTGACGTCGGGCGGCTGCGGTATGATGAACGCCGGCTGCCATTAGTCGATGTGCAGATCGGTAACCGGTTACACACGCTCATGCTGGATACCGGCAGCGCAGAAGGGATACACCTTTATCAACACGATCTGGAGCGTCTGGTGGCGCAACCGAGCCTGAAAGTGGTGCGTCTGGCGCCACGGCGGCTAAGAGATCTCTCTGGCGGTGAACATCAGGTGTCTGCCTGGCGGATTAGTCGGCTGTTTATTGGCAATATCCCTTTTAACGATGTTGAAGCGGTGAGTTTTAAGCCGTGGGGGCTCAGCCTGGGAAACGAGGTGCCGGCAAGTGAAGTGATGGGGCTCGGGCTGTTCCGCGATCGAAAAGTGCTGATGGACTTCGAAAACGATCGCTTGCAAATGTTGGCTCATCTGCCTTCAGACATTGCGATATGGGCTTCTTATCCGTTCGAACAGACCGATGAGGGGCTGAGCGTGACGGCCTTCGTTGGCAAGAAACCGTTGCGTCTGATTGTTGATACCGGTGCCAGCCATTCTCTTTTGTTTGCCGCAGGCTTGCCGGCCGGCGTCTTGTTTTCCGGCTGTCGTTCCATTGAGCCTGAGGCCATGAATCTGGATTGCCGAGTGGCCAGGTTCACGTTGACCGATCGCCGAGGCCGGTCTCGCAACGATTTGGCCATTGTTAGCGAAGGCCCATCGTCTGAGGTGCTGGGCTTTGATGGTCTGCTGGGGATGGGCTTTATGCGGGGGCATCGTGTGATTGTTGATATGCCTGAACGCATGCTCTACATCAGTCGTTAACTCGACGTGCCTTGATCCCAGGCCAATCGGATTAAGGAAAGCGGAACCGCCGCCGCAATGTTGATCGCCGACAAGGTTCGTCATGGCTGAAACGGTTAAGCTTGCGATCGGGTCACAGGCGCATGGCTGCCGGCGGCAGCAAAAGGCCAACAAACTGAAATCTAAGGCGTTTTATCGCTCCTGAGGGGCGGTAAAAAGAAATTTTCTCTGCTAACTCTTTGTTTTACCTGGAGGGTTTATGCGGCGCCGGCGGAGTAAACCCTGATGAACACGGGAGGGCGGCCGAGATGATGGACAGCAAAACGATCGTTTGTAGGTCAGGAGAGGTTCGGGTATACTACTTTCCCGTCCTGGTTCTTCCATCGTCTTTAAACCTAAACTCTCAGGTTCAGCATGACAACTAATTATATTTTTGTGACCGGCGGGGTCGTATCCTCTCTGGGTAAAGGCATTGCCGCAGCCTCTCTGGCGGCTATTCTTGAAGCCCGTGGCCTCAACGTTACCATCATGAAACTGGACCCGTACATCAACGTGGATCCGGGCACCATGAGCCCGATTCAGCATGGGGAAGTTTTCGTCACCGAAGACGGCGCAGAAACCGATCTGGATTTGGGTCACTACGAGCGCTTCATCCGCACCAAAATGTCGCGTCGCAACAACTTCACCACCGGCCGCATCTACTCCGACGTGCTGCGTAAAGAACGCCGCGGCGACTATCTGGGTGCGACCGTGCAGGTCATTCCGCACATCACCAACGCGATCAAAGAGCGCATCATCGAAGGCGGTGAAGGCCACGATGTGGTGCTGGTGGAAATCGGCGGCACCGTCGGCGATATCGAATCGCTGCCGTTCCTCGAAGCCATCCGTCAGATGGCGGTGGAAGTGGGCCGCGAGCACACCCTGTACATGCACCTGACGCTGGTGCCGTACATGGCGGCGGCCGGCGAAGTGAAAACCAAGCCAACCCAGCATTCCGTAAAAGAACTGCTTTCCATCGGTATTCAGCCGGATGTGCTGATTTGCCGTTCCGATCGCGCGGTTCCTGCTAACGAACGCGCTAAAATCGCGCTTTTCTGCAACGTGCCGGAAAAAGCGGTTATCTCTCTGAAAGACGTTGATTCTATTTATAAAATCCCAGGCCTATTGAAATCTCAGGGGCTGGACGATTATATTTGTAAACGATTCAGCCTGAACGCGCCGGAAGCCAACCTGGCCGAATGGGAACAGGTGATCTACGAAGAAGCCAATCCGGGCGGCGAAGTGACCATCGGTATGGTCGGCAAATACGTTGAGCTGCCGGACGCCTACAAGTCGGTGATCGAAGCGCTGAAGCACGGCGGGCTGAAAAACCGTCTGACCGTGAACATCAAGCTGATCGACTCGCAGGACGTGGAAACCCGCGGCGTGGAAGTGCTGAAAGGGCTGGACGCGATCCTGATCCCGGGCGGCTTCGGCTACCGCGGCGTGGAAGGCAAAGTGATGACCGCACGCTATGCGCGCGAGAACAACATTCCTTACCTGGGCATTTGCCTGGGCATGCAGGTGGCGTTGATGGAGTTCGCTCGCAACGTGGCGGGCATGGAGAACGCCAACTCCACCGAGTTTATGCCAGACTGTAAGTACCCGGTGGTGGCGTTGATCACCGAATGGCGCGACGAAGACGGCAACGTCGAAGTGCGCAGCGAAGAAAGCGATTTGGGCGGCACGATGCGCGTAGGTGGCCAGCAATGTCACCTGAGCGACAACAGCCTGGTGCGTCAGCTGTACGGCGAACCGACCATTGTCGAGCGTCACCGTCACCGTTACGAAGTTAACAACATGCTGTTGAAGCAGATCGAAGCCGCAGGGCTGCGCGTCGCCGGTCGTTCCGCCGACAACAAGCTGGTCGAGATCATTGAACTGCCGAATCACCCGTGGTTTGTAGCCTGTCAGTTCCACCCGGAATTTACGTCTACGCCGCGTGATGGGCATCCGCTGTTCGCCGGCTTCGTGAAAGCCGCTGGCGAGCATCAGAAGCGCCAGGTGAAATAAAATATTTGGTAGGCGGCGCGCGGTGAGAACCGCGCGCTGTTTGTCTGGAGTTTTAGTTTAACTTGTACTGAGGAAAACCTAATGTCCAAAATCGTTAAAGTCATCGGTCGTGAAATCATCGACTCCCGCGGTAACCCGACTGTTGAAGCCGAAGTTCATCTGGAAGGCGGTTTCGTAGGCCTGGCTGCTGCGCCGTCAGGTGCTTCTACCGGTTCCCGCGAAGCGCTGGAACTGCGTGACGGTGACAAGTCTCGTTTCCTGGGTAAAGGCGTACTGAAAGCCGTTGCTGCAGTGAACGGTCCGATTGCTCAGGCAGTACTGGGTAAAGATGCCAAAGACCAGGCGAACATCGACAAGATCATGATCGATCTGGACGGCACCGAAAACAAATCCAACTTCGGCGCCAACGCCATTCTCGCGGTTTCCCTGGCAGCAGCGAAAGCGGCCGCAGCCTCTAAAGGCATGCCGCTGTATGAGCACATCGCTGAACTGAACGGCACCCCAGGCAAATTCTCCATGCCACTGCCGATGATGAACATCATCAACGGCGGCGAGCACGCTGACAACAACGTCGACATTCAGGAATTCATGATCCAGCCGGTTGGCGCGAAAACCCTGAAAGAAGCGGTGCGCATCGGTTCTGAAGTGTTCCACCACCTGGCGAAAGTGCTGAAAGCCAAAGGCATGAACACCGCCGTGGGCGACGAAGGCGGCTACGCGCCAAACCTGGGTTCCAACGCCGAAGCGCTGGCGGTTATCGCTGAAGCGGTAAAAGCGGCGGGCTACGAGCTGGGCAAAGACGTGACTCTGGCGATGGACTGTGCGGCTTCCGAATTCTACAAAGACGGTAAATACGTGCTGGCCGGCGAAGGCAACAAAGCCTTCACTTCCGAAGAGTTCACTCACTTCCTGGAAGATCTGACCAAACAGTACCCAATCGTGTCTATCGAAGACGGCCTGGATGAATCCGACTGGGCGGGCTTCGCTTACCAGACCAAAGTTCTGGGCGACAAAATCCAGCTGGTGGGCGACGATCTGTTCGTGACCAACACCAAGATCCTGAAAGAAGGCATCGAGAAAGGCATCGCTAACTCCATCCTGATCAAATTCAACCAGATCGGTTCTCTGACCGAAACGCTGGCTGCTATCAAGATGGCGAAAGACGCTGGCTACACCGCGGTGATCTCTCACCGTTCCGGTGAAACCGAAGACGCGACCATCGCCGACCTGGCGGTAGGGACTGCGGCTGGCCAGATCAAAACCGGTTCCATGAGCCGTTCTGACCGCGTTGCCAAATACAACCAACTGATCCGTATCGAAGAAGCGCTGGGTGACCGTGCGCCGTTCAACGGCCTGAAAGAAGTTAAAGGCCAGTAAGTTCGACCGATTCGGTTGTTAAATAAAAACCCGCTGCGGCGGGTTTTTTTATGGCCGGTAGACAGAGGGACAGGGGATCAGTGCAGATCGGGCGCAATCGCCGCCAGTGCCTGTTCATCTCGCAGCAACGCCACGCAGGCGGCGATATCCGGCGCCAGCCAGCGATCCCGATGGTAAGGTGCTACATGTTGTCGCAGCCGGCGCCAGGCGCGACCTGTGCCATCGCCGAATCGGCACTGCTGCAAAAACTCAAATGCCTGCGCCGCCAGCAGATACTCGATTGCCAAAATCTGGTTGGTGTTCTCCAGCATCCGATGCAGCCGCAGTGCAGCGCCGGTGCCCAGGCTCAGATGATCTTCCTGCAGCGCAGAGGTAACGTAATTGTCTACCACGCAGGGTTGGGCCAATTGGCGGTTATCTGCGCACAGCGACGCCGCCACATATTGAGTGATCATCATGCCGGAGTTTACCCCAGGTTCGCTCACCAGAAACGCTGGCAGCCCGCTGACCAACGGGTTGATCAGCCGATCGATGCGTCGCTCGGCAATCCCGCCCAACTCGGCGACGGCAACCGCCAGCAGATCGGCGGCCATCGCCACCGATTCACCGTGCGGGTTGGCCTGCGACATCACCCGGTAGGCATCCGGCGTGCCGAGCAACAGGGGGTTATCGGTGGCGCCGTTCAATTCGGTTTCAATCTGCCGCGCGGCGTGGGCGATTTGATCGCGACAGGCGCCATGGACCTGCGGGATTGAACGGATGCTCAGCGCATCCTGAGTGCGAATGCCCTCGCTGGTAGCGATGACCTCGCTGTCGTTCAACAGTGTGCGCAGATTTTTCCCCACCTGCTGCATGCCGGGATGCGGTTTCAGTGTAAGGATCTCCTCGTCAAAGGCGGCGATCTGTCCGCGCAGCGCCTCAAAGCTCATGGCACCCAACACGTCGGCCCAGCGCGACAGCCGGAAGGCGTCGGCCAATGCCAGACAGCTTAGACCGGTCATGCAAGGCGTGCCGTTGACCAGACACAGGCCGTCTTTGGCGCCCAGCGACGGCAGCGTCAGGCCCTCGGCCACCAGCGCCTGTGCGGCGCCAACCACTTGGCCGCGATAGCTGACTTCGCCTAACCCGAGCAGGGCGACGCCGACATGCGCCATATGGGTCAGATAACCCACAGAGCCCTGTGCTGGCACCAGCGGCGTGATACCGCCGTTAAGCAGCGCCAGCAGCATGGCTACCAACGGACGCTGAATGCCGGATTTGCCGTGGCTGTAGTTGACGATGGCGCAGCAGATGATGGCGCGGGTCTGTTCATCGCTCAGCGGTGCCCCAACCCCGCAGGCGTGGCTCAGCAGCGTATTGCGCGACAGTTGCGCCAGCTGTTCGCCGTGCAGCACCTGGTTGCACAACGCGCCCAGACCGGTATTGACGCCATAGGCGCGCTGCTCGCCAGTGACGATCCTTTGCACGATTGCCTGGGCATTGTCGATACGTGCCCAAGCGGCGTCAGATAGGCTGAGTGGCGCGCGATAGCGCGCCACTGCCACGATGTCCTGCCAGTGCAGCGGCTGGCTATCGATCCTGACCGAAGCGGGGTAATTCATCATGTTCTCCTCAGGCTCTGGCCACGTTCATCGGGCGCGGCTTTTGCACGTTTTCATCCAGTGCCAGTCGACGTTGCACGAAGCGGTTGACGTACTCGTCGGCCGGATTGTTTAGGATCTCCTGCGGGGTACCGACCTGGATCAGCTTGCCGTCTTTCAGGATCGCGATTCGGTTGCCGATGCGTACCGCCTCGTCCAGATCGTGGGTGATGAACACCAGCGTCTTGTGCAGTTCTTTTTGCAGCGCCAGCAGCTGATCCTGCATTTCGGCGCGGATCAGCGGATCGAGTGCGCTGAAGGCCTCGTCCAGCAGGATGATATCGGTATCGGTCGCCAGCGCGCGCGCCAGCCCGACGCGTTGGCGCATACCTCCGGACAGCTGATGTGGGTAGGATTTTTCATAGCCCTTTAGCCCGACGGTATCGATCCAGTGACGGGCCCGCTCCTGATAAACCTCTTTGGCTTCGCCACGGACCTTCAGACCGTAGCCGACGTTATCCAGCACCGTTTTGTGCGGCAGTAGCCCGAAGCTCTGGAACACCATGCTGATCTTGTGACGACGGAAGTGCTCCAACTGCTTTTCGTCGTAGCGCAGGATATCTTCACCGTCTATCAGGATCTGGCCACTGGTGGGATCGATCAGGCGGTTGAAGTGGCGCACCAGCGTCGACTTGCCGGAACCGGACAGCCCCATGATGACGAAGATCTCACCGGCGGCGATCGACATAGACAGATCGTGCACCCCAACCACGCAGTCGGTGGCGGCTTGTACTTCCTGCTTGGTTTTTCCCTGCTGGCTCATTGCCAACGCTGACGCCGTTTTGTGGCCGAAGATCTTGTAAACGTTTTGGATTTCAATCTTGTTCATCAGGATTACCTCGCAACGGCGGTGCGGCCATAGGCCTGCGTAATACGGTCAATGACCACGGCCAGGATGACGATCGCCAGGCCGGCTTCCAGCCCCAGGCCGACGTTCAGTGTCTGGATACCCACCAGCACGTCTTCACCCAAACCGCGCGCGCCGATCATTGAGGCGACTACGACCATTGACAGCGACATCATGGTGGTCTGGTTGATGCCGGCCATAATGCTCGGTAGCGCCAGTGGCAGTTGTACGCCAAACAGTTTCTGCCAACGGTTGGCGCCAAAGGCGGTGACTGACTCCATCACTTCTTTATCAACCTGGCGGATCCCCAGATCGGTCAGGCGGATCAGCGGCGGCGTGGCGTAGATCACCGTCGCCAGGATCGCCGGTACCTTGCCCAGGCCAAACAGCATCAGCACCGGGATCAGATAAACGAAGCTCGGCATGGTTTGCATTACATCCATCAGCGGCATCATCACTGCCCGTACGCGATCGCTGCGGGCCGCCAGCACGCCAAGAGGGATACCGATGATCACCGCCAACAGCGTAGCCACCAGCACCAAGGCCAGTGTTTGCATCAATTTGTCCCACATACCGGCGGTGCCGACCAGCAATAACAGGCCGACGATCACCAGCGTCGACAGCCAGCGGCGGGTAGAGTGCCAGGCCAGCAGCCCGACGATCGCCAGCATCAGCCACCAGGGCGTGGCGCGCAGCAGACTTTCAAGATGGATCACCGCCCACAGCAGGGTGTCGGAGATCTGGCGGAACATGTCGCCGTAGTGGGTGACCAGCATATCGACCCAGCCGTTGATCCAATCGGCGATGGAAAAGGTAAAGCGTTCTGGAAACATAACTTTTTCCCCTGTACAGCCCGGACCTGTCAGGCTCCGGGTAAGTGTTTACTCGACCTCAATATGCTTACAACGAAGCCTGAATTTTTTTCGCCGCGTCCTCGCTCACCCATTGTTGCCAGATATCAGGGTGCTGCTTGAAGAACTCCAGCGCCAGCTTCTGCGAGCTGATGCGTTCTTTGCTCATGCGTGCCAGGTTCTGGTTCACCAGATCGAGCGGCAGGTTCACTTTTTCCAATACCTGCACCAGTTCCGGCGCCTGCTGGTTAAACACGCTGGAGAGGCCGACCTTGATGTGGATATTCTTGTCCACGCCCGGTTCTTCCAGTTTCACCAGATCGAGCTGGCCCATGATCGGGGTTGGTGACCAGTAGTAGAACAGGATCGGTTCGCCGCGGCGGTAGCTGGAGAGGATGGCGGTATCCAAGGCCGGACCGGTGCCGGGACGGAAGTTGGTAAACTTATCGTCCAGGTTGAATTTCTTCAGGATGGCGGTGTTATCCAATTCGCAAGTCCAACCGGCCGGGCAGTTGTAAAAGCGGCCTTTTCCCGGCTCTTCCTGATCGCGAAACACCTGGGCGTATTTAGCCAGGTCAGGGATGCTTTTCAGATCCGGTGCCAGTGGTTTCAGCTTACGTCTGGCATCGCCTTCAATCACGTAGCGCGGTACATACCAACCTTCTTCGGCACCGACGATGGGGGCACCGACGCTGACCGCTTTGCCGGCTTTCTCGGCTTTGTTCCACACTTCGCTGCGGCCAATCCACTCTTCGGCAAACACCTGAATGTCGTTGGTGCCGACCGCTTGTTCCATGGTGATGGAATTGCCCGGCAGCACATCGGTTTTACAGTCGTAGCCTTTTTGCAGCACGTATTGCATGACATCGGTCAACAGCATTCCGCTCTCCCAATTCAGTCCTGCGAATTTGACCGGTTTGCCGGACTCGCACCAGCCGGCGGCGCGTGCCGAAAGGCTGCCTGTCATCAGCCCGAGTGCGATTAATGGAAGCCAGAGTTTGTGTCGTGTTTGCATGGTGATACTCCGCTTTAATGATAAAAAGCCCGGGAACGGCGGGCTTATGGGTTTTAGTAGCTTTGCTGCGTGGTTGCGACGGGTGAACCCCCGCCTTTCTTGCGCACCCACAGCCAGTAAGCCACGGTGAGTAAAGCGATCCACACCAGCCCGACGTACAGGGCGATGCGGCTCTCTTCGAAGTAGCCGAGCAGGCCGATGACAAATGCCATAAAGGCGGTCGCCAATGCCGGCGCCACCGGCCACCACGGCACCGGGAAGCTCAGCTGACGGGTTTCCTCCGGCGACAGCGTGCGGCGCATGACGATCTGCGACAGCAGGATCATCAGCCACACCCAGACGGTGGCGAAGGTGGCGATCGAGGCGATGATCATGAAGACCTTCTCCGGGATCAGGTAGTTGAGCACCACCGCCAACAGCAGGGCGATCGACATCACCAGCACCGTCATCCACGGCACGCCGCTGGCGGTCAGTTTGGTGAAGCTGCGCGGCGCCTGGCCGTCCTGCGCCATGCCGTACATCATGCGGCCGGCACCGAAGATGTCGCTGTTAATGGCCGAGATGGCGGCGGTGATCACCACCACGTTTAGCACGTTGGCGGCGGAGCTGATGCCGAGGTTGCTGAAGATCTCAACGAACGGGCTGCCGTTCTGGCCGATGCTGTTCCACGGGTAGATCGCCATCAGCACCGTCAGCGTCAGCACGTAAAACAGCAGGATGCGCACCGGCACGGCGTTGATCGCCTTCGGCAGCACTTTGGCGGGGTCTTTCGCCTCGCTGGCGGTAATGCCGATGATCTCGATGCCGCCGAAGGCAAACATCACCACCGCCAATGACGCGACCACGCCGCCGATGCCGTTAGGCATAAAGCCGCCGTGCTGCCACAGGTTGCTGATACCGGTGGCGTGCTGGGTTTGGCCGAAGCCGAACAGCATCACCGCCGCGCCGCCGACGATCATCGCCACGATGGCGGCGACCTTGACCAGCGACAGCCAGAACTCCAGCTCGCCGAATACCTTGACGCTGCACAGGTTGAGCGCGCCGATAAACAGAATGATGCTGAGCACCCAAACCCACTGGGCGACCTCCGGGAACCACAGCCCCATATAAATGCCGAAGGCGGTGACGTCCGCCAGGGCGACGATCACCATTTCGAAGGTGTAGGTCCAACCGGTGAGGAACCCGGCCAACGGGCCGAGATAGTGGCTGGCGTAGTGGCCGAACGAGCCGGAAACCGGCTGGTGCACCGCCATTTCACCCAGCGCGCGCATCACCATGAATACCGCCGCGCCGCCCACCAGGTAGGCCAGCAGCACGGCCGGGCCGGCCAGCTGGATGGCGCCGGCGGAGCCGTAGAACAGGCCGGTACCGATCGCCGAGCCGAGAGCCATGAAACGGATATGCCGCGCGTTTAGTCCGCGTCTGAGTTGTGTCGTTTCGTTACGCATGTTGCTTCCCGTTAAGTGTTTGCCGAACAGGCACGCGCTGCCCGCGCCGGGTGGAACGCACCCGGCGGGGCAGAACAAACTGCGTGATTCAGTGTGTGATGATTATGCCTGGCTAGGCAGCAGCGCCGCAGGCAGCAGCGATGTCAGGTGACCGGCCGCCAAGAGTTGGCTGGCGGCTTCAATGTCGGGGGCGAAGAAACGATCCTTGTCGTAGAAACTGACATGCTCGCGCAGCAGACGGCGCGCCTGCTCCAGACCATCCGAGGTCTTCAGGCCGGTGCGGAAATCCAGGCCCTGGCAGGCGGCCAGCCATTCGACCGCCAGAATGCCGCGCACGTTGTCCGCCATGCTCCACAGACGACGGCCGGCGGCCGGCGCCATGGAAACGTGGTCTTCCTGGTTGGCGGAGGTCGGAATGCTGTCGACGCTCGACGGGTGCGCCAGCGCCTTGTTTTCGCTGGCCAGCGCCGCGGCGGTGACCTGGGCGATCATGAAGCCGGAGTTCACGCCGCCGTTTTCCACCAGGAACGGTGGCAGCTGCGACATGTGCTTGTCCATCATCAGCGAGATGCGGCGTTCGGACAGCGAACCGATTTCGGCAAACGCCAGCGCCAGGTTATCGGCGGCCATCGCCACCGGTTCGGCGTGGAAGTTGCCGCCGGACAGCACGTCGCCCTGTTCGGCGAACACCAGCGGGTTATCGGAGACGGCGTTGGCTTCAATTTCCAGCACCTCGGCGGCCTGGCGGATCTGCGTCAGGCAGGCGCCCATCACCTGTGGCTGGCAGCGCAGGGAGTAAGGATCCTGCACTTTTTCACAGTTGCGGTGCGAGTCGGAGACTTCGCTGCGCGCGCTGAGCAGGTGGCGATAGGCGAGGGCGGCGTCAATCTGGCCGCGCTGGCCGCGCACCTCGTGGATACGCGCATCGAACGGGCTGCGCGAGCCCAGCGCCGCTTCCACCGTCAGGCTGCCCGCCACGGTGGCGGCGGCGAACAGGTCTTCGGCATCGAACAGGC
Organism: Serratia nevei; assembly: GCF_024160145.1. Lineage (GTDB taxonomy): Bacteria > Pseudomonadota > Gammaproteobacteria > Enterobacterales > Enterobacteriaceae > Serratia > Serratia nevei_A. The sequence continues at coordinate 5,167 of NZ_JAMYWQ010000012.1, read as the reverse complement.
CGCGCAGTGCGAAGGCAGCGGAGACCTGGGTGCCGTTCAGCAGCGCCAAGCCCTCTTTCGCCGCCAGCGTCAGCGGTTTCAGGCCGGCCTTCGCCAGCGCTTCGGTCGCCGGCAACCATTGGCCCTGATGGCGCGCCTGGCCTTCGCCCAGCAGCACCAGGCTCATGTGCGCCAGCGGCGCCAGGTCGCCGGAAGCGCCGACCGAGCCTTTCAGTGGAATATGTGGATAAACTTCGGCGTTGACCAGCGCGATCAGCGCCTGAATGACTTCCAGACGAATGCCGGAGAAGCCGCGCGACAGGCTGTTGATCTTCAGCACCATGATCAGGCGCACCAGATTGTCGTCGGTCGGCTCGCCCACGCCGGCGGCGTGTGACAGCACGATCGAACGCTGTAGGTTTTCCAGATCGTCGCGGGCGATGCGCGTCGAAGCCAGTAGGCCAAATCCGGTGTTGATGCCGTAAGTAGTGCGGTTTTCTTCAACGATGCGCTCTACGCAGGCCACGCTCTGCTGGATAGGGGCATAGGCGTTGTCGTCCAGCGTCAGCGTCACCGGATGTTGGTAGACGTCGCGTAGCTGGGTCAGCGTCAGTTTGCCTGGGCGAATAGTCAGCGCTTTCATGCTTTTTCTCCTTGGGTGGCGGCAACCATCGGCAGGTTCAGGCCTTGCTCGCGGGCGCAGTCGATAGCGATATCGTAACCGGCGTCGGCGTGACGCATGACCCCGGTAGCCGGGTCGTTGTGCAGGACGCGGGCGATGCGCTCGGCGGCCTCATCGGTGCCGTCGCAGACGATCACCATACCGGAGTGTTGGGAGAAGCCCATGCCGACGCCGCCGCCGTGGTGCAGGGAAACCCAGGTGGCGCCGCTGGCGGTGTTCAACAGGGCGTTCAGCAGCGGCCAGTCGGAAACTGCGTCGGAGCCGTCTTTCATCGCTTCGGTTTCACGGTTCGGGCTGGACACGGAGCCGGAATCCAGGTGGTCGCGGCCGATGACGATCGGGGCGGACAGTTCGCCGCGGCGCACCATCTCGTTGAACGCCAGGCCCAGCTTGGCGCGCTGGCCGAGGCCAACCCAGCAGATGCGCGCCGGCAGGCCCTGGAAGCTGATGCGCTCGCGCGCCATGTCCAGCCAGCGGTGCAGGTGCTCGTCATCCGGGATCAGCTCTTTCACCATGGCGTCGGTTTTGTAGATATCCTGCGGATCGCCGGACAGCGCCGCCCAGCGGAACGGCCCGATACCGCGGCAGAACAGCGGACGGATGTAGGCCGGCACGAAGCCCGGGAAGTCAAAGGCGTTGTCGACGCCGGTTTCTTTCGCCATCTGGCGGATGTTGTTGCCGTAGTCGAAGGTCGGCACGCCCATGTGCTGGAACGCCAGCATGGCTTTAACGTGATCGGCCATCGACTGCTTGGCGGCGGCGACCACTTTAGCCGGCTCGGTCTGCGCGCGCTGGCGATACTCTTCCCAGCTCCAGCCCTTCGGCAGGTAGCCGTTCAGCGGATCGTGGGCGCTGGTCTGATCGGTGACCATGTCCGGGCGCACGCCGCGGCGCACCAGCTCAGGCAGGATCTCCGCCGCGTTGCCGCACAGGGCGATGGAGATGGCTTTGCCTTCTGAGGTGTATTTTTTGATGCGGGCCAGCGCGTCGTCCAGATCGTTGGCCTGCTCATCGACGTAGCGGGTTTTCAGGCGGAAATCGATGCGGCTCTGCTGACATTCGATGTTCAGCGAGCAGGCGCCCGCCAGCGTCGCGGCCAGCGGCTGCGCGCCGCCCATGCCGCCCAGGCCGGCGGTCAGTACCCAGCGGCCCTGCAGGCTGCCGTCGTAATGCTGGCGGCCCGCTTCGACGAAGGTCTCATAGGTGCCCTGGACGATGCCCTGGCTGCCGATGTAGATCCAGCTGCCGGCGGTCATCTGGCCATACATGGCCAGGCCTTTGGCGTCCAGTTCGTTGAAGTGTTCCCAGGTCGCCCAGTGCGGCACCAGGTTGGAGTTGGCGATCAGCACGCGCGGGGCGTTGCTGTGGGTTTTGAAGACGCCGACCGGCTTGCCGGACTGCACCAGCAGGGTTTCGTCCTCTTCCAGCGTTTTCAGGGTTTCGACGATCTTGTCGTAGCAATCCCAGTCGCGCGCGGCGCGGCCGATGCCGCCGTACACCACCAGCTCGTGTGGGTTCTCCGCAACTTCAGGATCGAGGTTGTTCATCAGCATGCGTAACGGCGCTTCGGTCAGCCAGCTTTTTGCGTTTAATTGTGTGCCGCGTGGCGCGCGTACATCGACATTGCGAACTTTGTTATTTGTAGTCACAGCAGTTTCCTCAAACAGTATCGGTGCAGATTCCATGCCGCGGTGGGGATGAGTACCACGGCATAACCATGCGTAGGGTTTATTAACATATACTTGTATGTACAAGCATATGCAACACTGACCAGTTGCCGCCGAAAAGTGGCATAAGAAAAAGTTATTTTCTTTTTATATCAGATTGATATGCGTTTTTTTATCGCCGGTTTCATGCGAGAGACGCCGGAGAAAAGTGAGCTGTTCGGCAAAAATGAATTAAAATTGACTCATTTTTGGGCGGCTAGTCACAATATTTTTACAGACTGATTACAGTTGCGACCAGGGGATAAATAAACCCTATCGCCACAGGGAACCAGCCCGCCGGAGCGGGCTTTTGCGGCTCAGGCCGCCGGTTGCAGCGTCGGCTTGCGGCTCATCTTGCACACCGTGGCGACGGCGGCGATCAGCGCCGGTACGCACAGGAACATCAGGATGCTTTGCACTTCCCACTGCATCGCCAGCAACTGAGCGCCCATCATGGTGCCGGCGACGCCGCCGAAGCGGCCGATGCCCTGCATCCAGGCGATGCCGGTGGCGCGGCTGTGGGTGGGGTAGAAGGTGGCCGCCAGCGTTTGCAGCCCGGACTGCGCGCCGTTCATGGTGACGCCCATCAGGAAGATGAAGGCGCCCAGCAACACGATCTGCTTGTCTTCGGTCGCCATCGCCACGATCAGCAGGGCGGTGACGACAAAGCCGCTCGAGACCACCTTGTGCGCATTCCAGCGATCCATCAGCCAGCCGGCCACCAGGATGCCGAGCGTGCCGCCGAAGGTGAACAGCGAGGTGAGCATCGCCGACTGTTCCAGCTGATAGCCCAGCCCCTGCATCAGGATTGGCATCCAGCTCAGCAGCACGTAGTAGATCACCAGCCCCATGAAGTAGGTCAGCCACAGCATCAGCGTGCCGAGCAGGTAAGGGCGGCTGAACAGCAGGCCGACGCTGGTCTTGGCCTGTGTCAGCTTCTCTTCGTACAGGTAAAAACGCGTCACGTCGTCGAGGCTTTGGCTGACGAAGCGCTGTGCGATACGCTTGATCTTCGCCGCATCCTGGCCGCGATTAACCATATATTTGACCGATTCCGGCAGCAGCAGGATCAGCAAGACCGTCAACGCCAGCGGCGCAATGGCGCCCAGCAGCAGCACGCTGTGCCAGCCGTAGCTCGGGATCAGCCACGATGAAATGGCGCCGCCGCCGGCCGCGCCCAGCGGAAAGCCGCAGTACATGGTGTTGATCGCCAGCGAACGGCAGCGCTGCGGCGCGTATTCGGAGATCAGCGTGATGGCGTTGGGCATCGCCGCCCCCAGCCCGAGGCCGGTGAGGAAACGCCACAGCGTCAGGCTATTGAGCGAACCGGCGTAGGCGGTGGCCAGGCTCGACAGGCCGAAGAACAGGCAGGAAAACACCAGTACGCGCTTGCGGCCGATGCGATCGGAGATCGGCCCGGCGATCAGCGCGCCGAGCGACAGCCCCAGCAGCGCGGCGCTCAGCACCGGCCCCAGATCCTGTTTGACGATGCCCCAGTCTTTGGCGACCGACGGCGCAATATAGCCCATGGCGGCGGTATCGAAGCCGTCGATGGCGAGGATCAGGAATCCGAGAATGATCAGGGTCCAGTGAAACAGCGAAAACTTGCTGTCGTCGATGGCCTGCTGAATGTTCAACTCGCTGGTGGAATGAGTCATGGCACCCTCTAAACGCAGATGTAGTCGTGATGGATGGAACGTGGCCGAAACTGGCGCTCGGCTTGTGTTTGCTTGTATATACATCTGCGCGTCGGCGCTTTATGTCAAATATAATTATCTTATTTGTTAACTGTGTGTTGTTTTCTGTGGGGCAGATTGCACCGCCGATGAAGTGTCGAAGACCGGTTAACAAATTAAATGAACGCCATTGGCGGTGAGATATGCTGACGGCGGCGCGGAGAATAAAATTTAATACAATGTTGGCCGTTTGGTCGCCGGGCCGGAATCTGCGATAATCGCTTTTTACTTTTCCAGATTGAGAAACCGATGCAGTACCCGATCAATGAGATGTTCCAAACCTTGCAGGGCGAAGGTTTTTTCACCGGCGTGCCGGCCGTTTTTATCCGCCTGCAGGGCTGCCCGGTAGGGTGCAGTTGGTGCGATACCAAACATACCTGGGAAAAGGAAGCCAATCGGGAAGTCGACCTGCAACGGATCCTGGTCAAAACAGAGGAAAGCGACGCCTGGGGCAACGCCGGCGCCGAGCAGCTGTTGGCGGTGATGCGTCAACAAGGCTACACCGCGCGCCATGTGGTGATCACCGGCGGCGAACCCTGCATCTACGATCTGACGCCGCTGACCGAGCTGTTCGAACAGCATGGCTACGGCTGCCAGATTGAGACCAGCGGTACCCACGAGGTGCGCTGTTCCGCCAACACCTGGGTGACGGTTTCGCCGAAGGTGAATATGCGTGGCGGCATGAAGGTGCTGGATCAGGCGCTGCGGCGCGCCGACGAGGTGAAGCATCCGGTGGCGCGCGAGCGCGACATCGAGGCGCTGGACGCGCTGCTGGCGACGCTGCAGGACGACAAGGCACGGATTATCGCGCTGCAGCCGATCAGCCAGAAAGAAGAGGCGACCCGCCTGTGCATCGAAACCTGCATCGCGCGCAACTGGCGGCTGTCGATGCAGACCCACAAGTATCTGAACATCGCCTAAAATCAGGGCGCCTTTGTGAACTGCACCCCAAATGTTGGACACATCTGACATTTGGAGGTGCAGCTTTATGAAGTATTCACTGCAAGACAAACTCAATGCCGTCCGGTATTACCTTGCCGGGCTTGGCAGCCAACGGCAGACCG
>NZ_JAMYWQ010000106.1 GCF_024160145.1 Serratia nevei | reverse complement strand
ACGATGTAAATTCAGGCGGCCTTCGTGGCCTGAGTTCGATACTCTACCGGACTCAGGCCTTTTAGTTTCTCTCTGAGGCGGTCATGGTTGTAGTAATCAATGTAGTGCTCTATTTCTTTTGCCAGGTGTTCAACGTTATCAAAGCCTTGTAAGTAATAAAGCTCCGCTTTCAGATGGCCGAAGAAGTTCTCCATCACCGCATTGTCCAGGCAGTTCCCTTTGCGAGACATGCTCTGCTCTATTCCATGCTCCCGTAACTGATGCTGATAAGCCTCCATCCGGTAATGCCAGCCCTGGTCGCTGTGCAGCAGAGGCTTTTCGCCTGGTTTCAGTCTGTATAGCGCCTTGTCCAGCATGGTTTTTACCAGCCTGAATGCCGCTCTGCGCGCCAGTTCATACGCGATGATTTCACCGTTGTACAAGTCAAGAACCGCTGACAGATACAACTTATCTTCCCCCACCTGGAACTCCGTCACATCCGTCACCCACTTTTGATTCGGACACTGGGCGATAAAGTCGCGTTGCAGGAGATTGGGCGCAACCTTACCGATATCTCCCTTATAAGACCGGTACTTCTTACTGCGTACTGGTGACTTCAACTGCAGCGCCGTCATCAGCTTCCGGACGGTTTTATGATTTAACCGATGCCCTTCCTTACGCAGAACACAGGCCACGCGGCGATA
>NZ_JAMYWQ010000105.1 GCF_024160145.1 Serratia nevei | reverse complement strand
TGAAGGACAAATTAAAAAGTGGCCAACTTAAGAAACAGGCGCAAGCCGAAGTTTCTGAGTAACCACGATCAGGGGTGGGTCCGTTTTACTTTGGCAGGGTGGGTCACAATTCGATCGGTATTGACAGCTCTGCTCCATGTACTTCCATTTTCTGCCAGGATCTGTTTGCGATTTAATTCTGATGCAATGACCAGTTCTGGTTTACCTTCGTCATTAAACATATCGAATATATGGTTAACAATGTCGATCTCTTCCTGTGGTCCCGGTGTCAATATGACCCGATCTGTCTGGATACTTTTACGCTGGCCGAATGTAAGCTGTCCCTTTTCATCATGATTTTCATCAATCAGTAAGCGGCGCAGTCCATAACCTGGTAGACCGCCCTGATGATATCCTCTTTTTATGAGATTCACCTGGCCCAGAAACACTTTCTCTGACTGGTTTCTGCTAAAACTGGCTGCACCATGTCTTGAAAGTGCTAGGCCCAGTGTGAACATTTCAGGCTGAGCTTCAGAGAAGTGCTCTGCACAATAAATAATTTTCACCCCACTTTTTTTAAGTAAGTGAGAGTAATGTCCCGCCTCTGTCAACAACGGGTAAAAAGTGATCCACTTACCGTCACCACCAACGGTTTAATATTGATCCACCTTGTTTACTCAGGATTAGCTTCCGCTATAACCCCGGCCTTTCGTTTCTGTTTCAGCCGATAG
>NZ_JAMYWQ010000104.1 GCF_024160145.1 Serratia nevei | reverse complement strand
TCAACACCAGGCTGCCTGACTCATAACGTCTGGCGACAACCTGGAAGAACAAGTTGGCCTCTTCCTTACCAAACGGCAGGTAGCCGATCTCATCGATCACAAGCAACCGCGGCTTGTGAATGATGCGGCTCAGATAGCCTTTAAGTTCCCCCTGGCGGTGAGCGGCGACCAGTTGCAGCATCATGTCTGCGGCGGTAATAAATCGGACGCTTAACCCGGCCATCGCGCACTTATAGGCCAGAGCGGCAGCAATATGACTCTTGCCCACGCCCGATGGCCCCAGCAACACGATGTTCTCCTGACGTTCTATGAACGCCAGGCCACCCAGCTCCTGGATCTGCGCTCGAGGTGCACCGCTGGCAAACTTAAAGTCGAACTGCTCCAGCGTCTTGACCGCAGGCAAACCGGAAAGGCGAAGCAGCGTCTGACGCCGTCGTTCGTCCCGACTGTCAACTTCGAGCTTCAGAAGTTGCTCGAGAAAATCACCCAGTGATGCAGTGTCATCAATCGTCTTCTGGGCCAGTGCCGGCCACTCGGTCGCGATACGCTCAAGGCGAAACTGCTCGCATAACTCAGCGATACGCTGATGCTGGAGAGTGCTCATAAACGGACCTCCAGCAGAGACTGGTACACCGACAGTGGATGCTGAATACTCTCCACGGGTACTGCCCGGCGTTGTGGCTCCGCCAATCGAGGAGTTGTTGACGCTCTGAACACAGGCAAAGGTAACAAAGCGGCCAGCTCCTTCTGCAGTC
>NZ_JAMYWQ010000011.1 GCF_024160145.1 Serratia nevei | reverse complement strand
TCACCACCTTCCTCCTCGCTGAAAGTGCTTTACAACCCGAAGGCCTTCTTCACACACGCGGCATGGCTGCATCAGGCTTGCGCCCATTGTGCAATATTCCCCACTGCTGCCTCCCGTAGGAGTCTGGACCGTGTCTCAGTTCCAGTGTGGCTGGTCATCCTCTCAGACCAGCTAGGGATCGTCGCCTAGGTGAGCCATTACCCCACCTACTAGCTAATCCCATCTGGGCACATCTGATGGCAAGAGGCCCGAAGGTCCCCCTCTTTGGTCTTGCGACGTTATGCGGTATTAGCTACCGTTTCCAGTAGTTATCCCCCTCCATCAGGCAGTTTCCCAGACATTACTCACCCGTCCGCCGCTCGTCACCCAGGGAGCAAGCTCCCCTGTGCTACCGCTCGACTTGCATGTGTTAAGCCTGCCGCCAGCGTTCAATCTGAGCCATGATCAAACTCTTCAATTAAAAGCTTGATTTGCTTCCACTCGAGAAGCGATGCTCAAAGATTTACTGCATGAATTTTACTTCAGTTAGTCACTCTTCAAGACTTGATATTTTTTTGCATCCGAAGATGCTGGATATCGTCTTGTGGAGTGCCCACACAGATTGTCTGATAAATTGTTAAAGAGCAGTGAGTTAGGCGCTTTCGCTTGCTAACTCGAGGTGGCGTATATTACGCTTTTCACCCGGAGAGTCAAGCGTTTATTTCGCTTTTCTCTCGCTGACCCGGCGGCTTGTCAGTCGTTGTTCCCGGTCAGTGGAGGCGCATTATAGGGAGTTCTCGGCGGGCCGCAACCCCTAATTGCAAAAAACTTTTCAAGCGCGGTTTTTTTCGGCAAAAGGACGAAAAAGCGCCGAATTTATGTCACTTTTTCGGGCAAACAGCCATAAAAGCTGGCGATCGCTGGAGTAAAATAGAAATAACGATGTCAGTAAGGACCCGCAGTCATGCCGCTAAATGCACAACAACAGGCCGCCCAACGCAATCTTTCTTATCTGCTTGCAGAGAAACTCGGCCAACAAATTCTGGCGGGCGATTATCAGGCCGGCAGCATCCTGCCCGGTGAAATGGAACTGGGCGAGCAATTCGGCGTCAGCCGCACCGCCGTGCGCGAAGCAGTAAAGATGTTAGCCGCCAAAGGCATGTTGTTGCCGCGCCCGCGCATCGGCACCCGCGTGATGCCACAAAGCCAATGGAATTTCCTCGACCAGGATTTACTGACCTGGTGGATGACACGGGAAAACTTCGATCAGGTGATGCAACACTTCCTTATTTTGCGCACTTCGCTGGAGCCGCAGGCCTGCGCGTTGGCGGCAAACCACGCCAACCAGCAGCAAACCAAGCTGCTGGCGGAGCTGATGGCGGAAATGCGCGCGCTGCATAACCAGTTTGACCGCGAACGTTGGATCCAGGTCGATACCCAATTCCACCAGCTTATCTACGAGGCCAGCGGCAACCCGTTCCTGACCTCGTTCGCCAACCTGTTCAGTTCGGTGTACCAAAGCTACTTCCGCGCCATCACCGGCAATGAAGTAATCAAGCTGCGCCATCATCAGGCTATCGTCGATGCGATACTCGCCGGCGACAGCGCCGGCGCGCTCGTCGCCTGCCAGGTGCTGCTGAAAGAGAAAGACTAGACACGTTCCCCGCTTATATATAGAAGAAAGAGACGAGGGACAGACGACCATTTAACCAGGACCGACCATGACCCAATCCGCGCGCAGTATGGCAGGACTACCGTGGATCGCCGCAATGGCGTTCTTTATGCAGGCGCTGGACGCCACTATCCTTAACACCGCGCTGCCGGCGATCGCCCAAAGCCTGGGGCGTTCACCGCTGGCGATGCAATCGGCCGTCATCAGCTACACGCTGACGGTGGCGATGCTGATCCCGGTCAGCGGCTGGCTGGCGGACCGCTTCGGCACCCGCCGCGTATTCATTTTCGCCGTCACGTTATTCACCCTCGGTTCGCTGCTGTGCGCCCTGTCCCCTACGTTGAGCGTGCTGGTCGCCTCTCGCGTGCTGCAAGGCATCGGCGGCGCGATGATGATGCCGGTCGCACGGTTGGCGCTGCTGCGCGCCTACCCGCGCAGCGAACTGCTGCCGGTGCTGAACTTCGTCACCATGCCCGGCCTGGTCGGGCCGATTCTGGGGCCGCTGCTGGGCGGCTGGCTGGTGACCTACGCCACCTGGCACTGGATTTTCCTGATCAATATCCCTATCGGCCTGCTCGGCATCGTCTATGCGCGCAAATACATGCCGGACTTCACCACGCCCAAGCGCCGCTTCGATTTCCTTGGCTTTATGCTGTTCGGCCTGAGCCTGGTGCTGATCTCTACCGGGCTGGAGCTGTTTGGCGAGCGGGTGCTTGCAAGCTACGTTTCGCTGGGCATTCTGCTCAGCGGCTTCGTGATGCTGTTCGGCTATATCGCGCACGCCCGCCGTCACCCTCAGCCGCTGATCGGTCTCGACCTGTTCAAAACCCGCACCTTCTCGGTCGGCATCGCCGGCAACGTCGCCTCCAGGTTAGGCACCGGCTGCGTGCCGTTTTTAATGCCGCTCATGCTGCAGGTGGGATTCGGCTACACGGCGATCGTCGCCGGCTGCATGATGGCGCCCACTGCCATCGGCTCGCTGATGGCGAAATCTACCGTCACTCAGGTGCTGCGCTGGTTCGGCTACCGTAAAACGCTGGTCGGCATCACCGTGATCATCGGGGTGCTGATCGCCCAGTTCGCCCTGCAAAGCCCGGGTATGCCACTGTGGCTGATGATCTTACCGCTGTTCGTGCTGGGCATGGCGATGTCCACCCAGTTCACCGCCATGAACACCATCAGCCTGGCGGATTTGAACGACGCCAACGCCAGCGCCGGCAACAGCGTCCTGGCGGTCACCCAGCAGCTGTCCATCAGCTTCGGCGTGGCAATCAGCGCGGCGGTGCTGCGTTTTTACGAATCCCTGTCGTTAGGCACCATGATCGACCACTTCCATTACACCTTTATCACCATGGGGATCGTCACCGTGGCATCGGCGCTGGTGTTTATGTTGCTGAGAAGGAAGGATGGCCGCAATTTGATCAGCGGCCAGGAAAGCAAGAAAGAAGCGAAGGCGGCCAGTTAACGGCGGCCCACCGAGGCGCGTTCCACCAGCTCGGGCGTCAGTACCAGCACCTGGGGCGCGCGCTCCAGGTTTTGCAGGCGGTTGATCAGCGCATCGATCGCCAGTTCGCCCAGCGAATCTTTCGGCTGATGAATAGTGCTCAGCGGCGGCGCCAGATAACGCGCCAACTCAATGTCATCGTAGCCCATCACCGCCATATCCTGCGGCACGGAAAGCCCGGCCTGATACAGCGCCTGATAAACGCCCACCGCCACCGCGTCGTTACCGGCGAACACCGCATGCGGCGGCTCGTCCAGCGCCAGCAGTTGGCGCATGGCGTTCACACCACCCTCAAACTCAAAATCGCAATGTACTTCATACCCTGGCGGAACCGGCAATCCGGCGCGCCGCATCGCGTTGCGATAGCCTTCCAGTCGGTGACGGGCGGTGGTTTTATCCTGCGGGCCGGCGATGCAGGCGATCTTGCGGTAGCCGCGGGCGATCAGATGATCGGTCGCCATCTCGCCGCCCAGCAGCGAGTTATCCTGAATAATGTCGTTGGCCCCCTCGAACGGCGCCCAGTCCATCATGACGATCGGCAGTGACGGGTAGCGGCTCAGGGCATCTTGCGATGGCCGGTGGTTTTCGGTGCACATCAGCAGCAAACCGTCGACGCGCTTTTGCAGCAGCGTCTCCATGCTGCGGTTCATGCGCGCGGCGTCTTCTTCGGTGTTGCACAGGATCAGGCTGTAGCCGCGTTCATAGCAGCTGCGCTCCACGCCGCGCACCACTTCGGCATAAAACGGGTTGTTGCTGGCGGTCACCAGCATGCCGATGGTGCGCGTCTGATTGAGCTTCAGGCTGCGCGCCAGCGCGGAAGGCGCATAGTTCAGCTGTTCCACGGCCGCCATGACCTTGTCGCGCACGCTGTCGCTGACAAAGCGATTGTTATTGACCACATGCGAAACGGTAGAGGTTGAAACGCCCGCCAGGCGGGCGACATCTTTCATGGTGGCCAAAGGATCACCCCTGCTGCAGCAAGAAGGCGTCGATCTCTGCACGCCACGGCACCGAAGGCTGCGCGCCTGGGCGGGTCACGGCGATCGCCGCCGCCGCATGGGCGAAACGCACCGCGTCGGCCATGCTCTTGCCTTCCAACAAGGCAGTGACCAGCGCACCGTTAAAGGTATCGCCGGCGGCGATGGTATCCACCGCTTGCACCTTGAAGCCGGGCACCAGTTTGCCGTTGCCGTTTTCGCTCAGCCACACACCGCGGCTGCCGAGGGTGATGATCACCGTCGCGATGCCCTTGTCGTGCAGCGCCTGCGCCGCGCGCGCCGCATCGGCGTCGTTGTCCACGGCGATGCCGGTCAGGCGCTGGGCTTCGGTTTCATTCGGGGTGATCATATCGATCATGCCCAGCAACTCGTCCGGCAGCTCACGCGCCGGGGCCGGGTTGAGGATCACCTGCGTGTGATGCTGCTTCGCCAGGCGGGCGGCGGCGATCACCGTCTCCAGCGGCGACTCCAGTTGCATCAGCAGGGCATCGGCGTCGATCACTTTCTGCTGGTAGCGCGCCAGGTAATCCGGCGTCACCGCAGCGTTGGCGCCGGCATCGATGCCGATCACGTTCTCGCCTTCGGCGTTGACGAAGATCAGCGCCACGCCGGTGGTGCTGTCGGCGATGGCTTCAATCGGTTGGGTATCAATGCGATCGCTCGCCAGCTGCCGGCGAACACGTTCACCGATGTCGTCAGCGCCCACGCAGGCGATAAAGGCGATCTCTGCCCCGCTGCGCCCAGCCGCCACCGCCTGATTCGCGCCCTTGCCGCCAAACGCCACCTTATACTGTTTCCCGATCACCGTTTCACCCGGGTGGGGGAACTGTTCAATATTGAGGATATGGTCGGCATTGATGCTGCCAAGAACCACCAGCTTACCTGTTTCCATCGCATTGATTCCTGAATTGCGCGCCATCGTAAACGTCCCGTTCCGATGGCGCTGGTATGACTTACTGAGTGACCAGTTTCAAATCGACCGGAATGGTCGCCGGCACTTTTTCGCCTTTCAGCACTTTATCGGCGGTTTCCACACCGATCACGCCGATCTGATCGGGACGCTGCGCCACGGTCGCCGCCAGTTTGCCGCCTTCGACCGCTTTCACGCCGTCGGCGGTGCCGTCGAAGCCTACCACGATCACATCGGTTTTACCGGCGGTTTGCAGCGCGCGCAGCGCACCCAGCGCCATTTCATCGTTCTGGGCGAACACCGCCTGCACATCCGGGTGCGCAGTCAGCAGGTTCTGCATCACGTTAAGGCCCTTGGTGCGATCGAAATCGGCCGGCTGGCTGGCCAACAGTTTGAATTTATTCTGATCCAGCGACTGCTTGAAGCCTTCACCGCGTTCACGCGCGGCGGAAGTGCCGGCGATGCCTTCCAGCTGAATCACCTTGGCATCGGCGCCCACTTTCTTGGCGATGAAGTCGCCGGCCATTTTGCCGCCCACGCGGTTGTCCGAAGCGATGTGGCTCACCACGTCACCCTTGCTCGCCACGCGGTCCAGCGTAATGACCGGGATCTTGGCCTGGTTGGCCATCTTGATGGCATTGCCCACCGCATCGGAGTCGGTCGGGTTGATCAGCAACAGCTTGGGCGCGCGCACCATCAGATCCTGCACGTTGGCCAGCTCTTTCGCCGGGTTGTTCTGGGAATCCAGCACCACCAGGTTGTAGCCCAGCTTGTTGGCCTCTTGCTGCGCACCGTCCTTCATCGAGACGAAGAACGGGTTGTTGAGAGTGGACACCACCAGCGCGATGGTGTCTTTGGCCATGGCGTTGGCGCTCAGGGTGGCGCTCAGCGCGATGGCGGAAGCTAAGGTTGCCAGTTTTTTCATTTTCATCATCGTGATTCCTGTAGGGGAGGTTACTTGTTGCTTTTGTTATCTACCAGAACCGCCAGCAGTATCACCACTGCCTTCACGATCATTTGGTAGTAGGAAGAAACACCCAATAAATTCAGGCCGTTGTTCAGGAAGCCGAGGATCAGCGCCCCGATCAGCGTGCCGACGATGCGGCCCTTGCCGCCGGCCAGGCTGGTGCCGCCCAGCACCACGGCGGCGATGGCGTCCAGCTCATAGCCGGTGCCGGCGGTCGGCTGCGCCGACGACAGGCGCGCCACTTCGATCACCCCAGCCAGCGCTGCCAGCAGGCCGCACAGCGAGTAAACGATAATCTTCACTTTATCGACGCTGATGCCGGACAGGCGGGTCGCCGCTTCGTTGCCGCCCAGGGCATAAATATAGCGGCCCAGGCGCGTATGGTGCAGCATATACCAGGCGGCGATGAACACGATCGCCATGATCCAGATCGGCGTAGGCACGCCCAGCGGGCGGCCGATACCGAACCAGCCGAAGGTGTCGGCCACGTCGGTGAAACCGGTATTGACCGGGCTGCCGTTGGTGTACACCATGGTGACGCCGCGCAGCAGCAGCATCATCACCAGCGTGGCGATAAAGGCCTGCACTTTGCCTTTGGCGACGATCACCCCGGTGCAGGCGCCAACCGCGGCGCCCAGCGCCAATGCCGCCGCCACCGCCACCAGCGCGTTGACCTCAAAGCCGACGATCGACGCCGCCACCGCGCCGGTCAGCGCCAGCAGCGATCCCACCGACAGATCGATGCCGGAGGTGAGGATCACCAGCGTCATCCCCACCGCCATGATGGCGTTCACCGAGGTCTGCTGCAGAATATTGAACAGGTTGTTCAGGGTAAAGAAGTTCGGGCTCATGGAAGAGACCACGGCGATCAGCACCAGCAGCGCAATCAACGACTTCTGCTCTAACAGCCACTCTTTACTGAACCAGCGCTTAGCTGCGATAGTCTGGGAACTCATATCTGATTACTCCTGCTTTACGCCGTATTGCTTGCCGACGGCTGCCGCCATCAACGCTTCCTGGGTGGCCTGTTCAATCGGGAACTCGCCGCTGAGGTGCCCTTCGTGCATCACCAGAATGCGATCGCTCATGCCCATCACCTCCGGCATTTCCGAAGACACCAGAATGATGCTCAGCCCTTCCTGCTTGAACTGGTTGATTAACTGATAGATCTCTTTTTTGGCGCCGACGTCGACGCCGCGCGTCGGCTCATCGAGGATCAGCACCTTCGGCCGGGTCATCAGGCCGCGGGCGATCGCCACTTTTTGCTGATTGCCGCCGGAAAGCAGACCGATCGGCTGCTCCATCGACGGCGTTTTGATATTGAAAAGCCGGATGAAATCCCCCACCGCCTGCCGCTCGTCGGCCTGTTTCAGGCTGCCGTCGGCGCGGCTGAAGTAGCGCAGCGCGGTCAGCGACATGTTTTCCTTCACCGACATGCCCAGCACCAGGCCGTCGCGCTTGCGGTCTTCCGAGATATAGACGATGCCGTTCGCCAACCCGTCCTGCGGCGAATGGGTCACCACGTCGCGGCCGTCCAGGCTGACGGTGCCGGCCTTGCGCGGGGCGGCGCCGTACAGGATTTTCATCAATTCGGTGCGCCCGGCGCCCATCAGCCCGGCCACGCCGAGGATTTCGCCGCGGTACAGCGTAAAGCTGACGTCTTCAACGCCAGGGCCGGAAAGGTGGCTGACTTCCAGCCGTTTTTCTCCGCGCGGCAAATCAAGGCGCGGGTACTGTTCTTCCAGCTTGCGGCCGACCATCATCTCAATCAGCGAATCTTCCTGCAGCTCGCTCACCGGCCGCTCGGCGATAAACTGCCCGTCGCGGAATACGGTCACGTCGTCGCAGATTTCAAAAATCTCTTTCAGACGGTGCGAGATATAGACGATGCCGCGCCCTTCGGCCTTCAGCTCGTTGATCACCTTGAACAGCGAAGCGGTTTCGGTGTCGGTCAGCGCATCGGTCGGTTCGTCCATGATGATCACTTTCGATTCGAAGCTCAGCACCTTGGCGATCTCCACCATCTGCTGATCGCCGATCGACAGCTCGCCCACCAGCCGGTGGCTGCTGTAGCGCAGATTGAGACGCGCCAGCAAGCGATCGGCCTCGGCGTACATGCGCTTCCAGTCAATGCGGCCGAAACGGTTGACGAACTCGCGGCCGAGGAAGATGTTTTCCGCAATGGTCAGCTGCGGGATCAGGTTCAGCTCCTGATGGATAATGCCGATGCCCGCTTCCTGCGAATCCTTAGGCCCGTTGAACGCCACCTCTTTACCGAGAAAATACTGGCTGCCGGCGTCTTTCTGGTAGATGCCGGTCAGCACTTTCATCATGGTGGACTTCCCGGCGCCGTTTTCCCCTACCAGCGCCATCACCTTGCCGGGATAGACGCTGAGGGCCGCGCCGGAAAGCGCCTTCACGCCGGGAAAGGCTTTATCAATCCCTTTCAGTTGCAGTAAAGGTTGCATACGCGCCTCAGAAAGTTACGCCGGCGCACAGGATCACGTTCGCGTAAGGCGAACACTCCCCGCTGCGGATCACCGCCCGGCTGTGCTCGGTTTGCGCTTTAAACGCCTGATGGCTGATATAGCGCACGCTGATGGTGTTACCCTGGCGTTGGCCCAGTGCGGTCAGTTCAGCCAACAGTGTCTCATGGAGCGACGGATTCTGTTTCACGAGCTCTTCCGCCAGGATGGCGCTTTCTACCTGCATCTCTTGCGTGACCGCCGCGAACACCTGCATGAAGGTCGGCACGCCCTGCGTCAGCGCCAGATCGATGCGTTGCGTCGCCGCCGGTATCGGCAGGCCCGCGTCGCACAGGGTGAGCTGGTCGGTATGCCCCAGCCGGGCAATCACGGCAGACACGTCGGAATTCAGTAATACGCCTTTTTTCATCTTCTCACTCCGCTAGCGAAACGTTTCGCTCTCTGGGGGGAGTTTAAAAAAACGACAGGGGAAGGCAACCGGGACAATGCAGAAGTGTGATCGCTATCGAAACGTTTCGTTCACGCCCGGACAATGCACAAACAAAAGGGGCTCAGCCATGCTGAGCCCCTTATCAGGCGGGTTAGATCTCGACCTGCGTGCCGAGCTCAATGACCCGGTTCGGCGGGATCTCAAACTGATCCGGCGCACGCAGCGCGTTGCGGCTCAGGGCGATGAACAGTTTACCGCGCAGGTAGAGGTACCACGGCCGCTTGGTGAGGATCAGCGATTCATGGGACATGAAGAACGAGGTCTCCGACATGCGGCACGGCAACCCTTCCAACCCGCAGCGGTGGAACACCTCCTCGACGTTCGGCGTTTCGCGCCAGCCGTAGCTGGCCACCACCCGCCAGAAAGTCGGCGACAGCTGTTCGATGGTCACCCGACGCACGTTGTGCACGTAAGGCGCATCCTCGGTGCGCAGCGTCAGCAGCACCACGCGCTCATGCAGCACCTTGTTGTGCTTCAGGTTGTGCAGCAGCGCAAAAGGAATGACGTTGGTGGCGCGCGACATGAACACCGCGGTACCCGGCACCCGCACCGGCGGCGATTTCTCCAGCGAGGCGATCATCGCCTCCAGCGAGTTGCCGTGTTCATGCAGGCGGCGCAACAGGCGGAAGCGTTCGCTCTTCCAGGTGGTCATAATGATGAACATCACCAGCGCCAGGGTCAGCGGCAACCAGCCGCCGGAGAACAGTTTCAGGGCGTTGGCGGAGAACATCGGCACGTCGATGATCAGCAAGATGGTCACGATGCCGATCGCCAGGAAGCGATTCCAGTGCCAGTTGTTGATCGCCACCGAGGTGACCAGAATGCTGGTCAGCACCATGGTGCCGGTAACGGCGATGCCGTACGCCGCCGCCAGGTTGCTGGAGTGTTCGAAACCGATGATCACCAGCACCACCGAGATGTACAGCGTCCAGTTAATCACCGGAATATAGATCTGGCCGGATTCCATTTCGGAGGTGTGAATGATGCGCATCGGCGACAGATAGCCCAGACGCACCGCCTGGCGGGTCAGCGAGAAGACGCCGGAAATCACCGCCTGCGAGGCGATGACCGTCGCCAGGGTCGCCAGAATCAGCAGCGGGATCAGCGCCCAGTCGGGTGCCAGCAGGAAGAACGGGTTTTTGATCGCCTCCGGGTTTTTCAGCAGCAGCGCACCCTGGCCGAAGTAGTTGAGCACCAGCGAAGGCAGCACCACGGTGAACCAGGCCAGGCGAATCGGGAACTTGCCGAAGTGCCCCATATCGGCATACAGCGCCTCGACGCCAGTGATCGACAGCACCACCGCCCCCAGCGCGAAGAACGACACCTTCTTATATTCCATGAAGAAGTTGAGCGCCCATTTGGGGTTCAGCGCCTGTAGCACTTCCGGGTTCGACATGATGCTGCGCGCGCCCAGCACCGCCAACACGATGAACCACAGCAGCATCACCGGGGCAAACAGCTTGCCGACGCTGCCGGTGCCGTGCTTTTGGATAACGAACAGCAGCGTCAGCACCAGAATGGAGAGCGGCACGATATAGGCGTCAAGCGCGGGCGCGGCGATTTCCAGCCCCTCGATCGCCGACATCACCGAGATCGCCGGGGTGATCACCACCTCGCCATAGAAGAAGCTGCCGCCGATGAGGCCCAGTATCACCAGCACCGCGGTGGTGCGCGCCGAGGTGTTGCGCCCGGCCAGCGACATCAGCGTCAGAATGCCGCCCTCGCCGGCGTTGTCCGCGCGCATCACGTAGGTGAGATATTTGAGGGAAACGATCACAATCAGCATCCAGAAAATCAGCGACAGGAAGCCGAAAACCACGTCTGGACGAACATCGAAGCCGTAATGGCCGGAGAAACACTCTCTCAGCGTATAGAGAGGGCTGGTGCCGATATCACCGTAGACCACGCCGATAGCCGCCAGGGTTACCGCCGATAAGGACTGTTTATGCTCTGCGCTCATAGTTCGTTTCTTTATCAGAACATCCGTTAGCGATGCATCCGCATCAGGCAAAATACGGGCTCAAAGATCCGTCACGCCCACCAGAAAGCCGCACAGTATGCACCATTTATACCGCTTGCCTACCCTTATATCAGAGCCGAAAAATAAACAAAATGTGAACCGGATATCCGGCTGAACTTAGAAAAATATTACTAATCAACAAGCTATACTATTAAAAATAATGGTGGTTTATCATCGGATTATCGACCAAGATTGGCTAACTCTCGGACAATGCGACGATTATATGACGCCATCATCCCTTCTGGCAGAACGAATTTCCCGCCTCAGCAGCGCGCTGGAGAGCGGTCTTTATGAGCGGCAAGAAGCGATCCGCCTGTGCCTGCTGGCGGCGCTGAGCGGCGAAAGCGTATTCCTGCTCGGCCCGCCCGGCATCGCCAAGAGCCTGATCGCACGCCGGCTGAAGTTTGCCTTCCGCAACGCCCGCTCCTTTGAATACCTGATGACGCGCTTTTCCACGCCGGAAGAGGTCTTCGGCCCGCTCTCTATTCAGGCGCTGAAAGATGAAGGGCGCTATCAGCGCCTGACCGCCGGCTACCTGCCGGAAGCGGAGATCGTGTTTTTGGACGAGATCTGGAAGGCCGGCCCGGCGATCCTCAACACCCTGCTGACGGCGATCAACGAACGGCGCTTTCGCAACGGCAACAGCGAAGAGCCGATCCCGCTGCGCCTGCTGGTCACTGCCTCCAACGAACTGCCTGAAGCGGACAACAGCCTCGAAGCCCTGTATGACCGCATGCTGATCCGCCTGTGGCTGGACAAGGTGCAGGATAAGCAGAATTTCCGCTCGCTGTTGGTCAACCGCCAGAACGAGAGCCAAAACCCGGTGCCGGCGGCGCTGAGCGTCAGTGATGAAGAATTCCTGCAGTGGCAGCCGCAGATCGACAAGGTGGCGCTGCCGGAAGCCTGCTTTGAGCTGATTTTCCAGCTGCGCCAGCGGCTGGACGCGCTGGAACAGGCGCCGTACGTCTCCGATCGACGCTGGAAAAAAGCCCTGCGCCTGTTGCAGGCCTGCGCCTTCTTCAGCGGCCGCGACGCCATCGCCCCGCTCGACCTGATGCTGCTGAAAGACTGCCTGTGGCACGATCTCACCTCGCTAAAGCTGCTGCAACAGCAGATCGACCAGCTGTTGACTGAATCGGCCTATCAGCAGCAATCGATGCTGATCCAGCTGCAACAGATCCACACCCGCTGGCTGCAGGATCAGCAACAACAAAGCGATCGGCAGGCCATCAGCCTGGTGAAAAAGGGCGGCATGTTCAGCCGCAAACCGCAATACGCGCCGGCCACGCCGTTCGCTGGCGGCACGCTCACCCTGCTGCTGCAAAAACCGCTGCAGCTGCATGACATTCAGGTCAACCATCTGAGCATCGAGAGCAGCGTGCTGGATAACTGGCTGCAAAAAGGCGGCGACGTGCGCGCCAAGCTGAACGGCATCGGCTTCGCGCAGCCGATCGATTTGGACGTCGACGACCAACTGCACCTAACGGTGCTGGACGTCAGCCGCCAGCCTTCGCTGCTGGCGCTGCCGGGCAAACAGGCCACCGCCACGCCGCAGGCGCTGCTGGATGAAATGGACGCGTTGGCCCAGCACCTGGCGGAACAGCGCCGCGCCTTCAGCCAGCATCAGCCCTGTCTGTTCACCCCCGCCGCCGGCCTGGCCAAGATCGAAGCCAGTCTGCTGCAGGTGGCAGAGCAGGTTAAACAGCAGCTGCAGCAAATGCGCGGCCAGTAACCATGCTCAGTCTGGAGACGCTCGATCTGCTGCTGGCGATCACCGAAGGCGAGATGATCGAGGAGATGATCGTCGGCATGCTGGCGGCGCCGCAGCTGTCGGTGTTCTTTAAAAAGTTTCCGGCCATTCGCCGGGCGCTGGATCGCGATCTGCCACGCTGGAAACTGCAGCTCAAGGAGCGTCTGCAGGAGGCCATGGTGCCACCGGCGCTGGCGCAGGAATTTTACCGCTATCAACAGTGCCAGCTGGAGAACAACACCCAGTTCTATCACAACCTCAACGACACGATGGAGCTGCTGCGCCAGCTGGTCTCGCCGTTTTATGAACAGGCGCGCGCGCTGCTGGACGCCGCCGATCTGCCCAACCATCCGCTGGACGACAGCTTCCAAACCCTGTTCCTGCAGCGCTGGCGCATCAGCCTGACGCTGCAGGCCACCATGCTGCACCACCAGCTGCTGGAACAAGAGCGCGAGCAGCTGATGGCGGAACTGCAGGAGCGCCTGGCGCTGAGCGGCGCGCTGGAGCCGCTGCTGTCGGAAAACGACACCGCCGCCGGCAGGCTGTGGGACATGAGCAAAGGCCAACTGCAGCGCGGCGATTACCAGCGGCTGGTGGAGTACGGCAACTTTTTGCAGCAGCAGCCGGAGTTGAAAAAGCTGGCGCAGCAGCTGGGCCGCAGCTATCAGGCCAAGGCGGTGCAGCAACAGGACGCGCAACCGGAGCCGTTCAGGGTGATGGTGCAGGTGCCGGCCACGCTGCCGGAAGAAGTGAGCGGCATTCATCAAAGCGACGACATCCTGCGCCTGCTGCCGCCGGAGCTGGCGACGTTGGGGATTGAAGAACTGGAGTTCGAGTTTTATCGCCGCCTGCTGGAAAAGCGGCTGCTGAGCTACCGGCTGCAGGGCGACGTCTGGCAGGAGCAGGTCCTGATCCGTCAGGTCACCCACCAGCAGCAGGATCAACAGCCGCGCGGGCCGTTTATCGTCTGCGTGGACACCTCAGGATCGATGGGCGGCTTCAACGAACAGTGCGCCAAGGCGTTCTGCCTCGCTCTGCTGCGCATTGCGCTGGCGGACAACCGCCGCTGCTACATCATGCTGTTCGCCAACCAGATCGTGCATTACGAGCTCACCGCCGCCAGCGGCATCGAACAGGCGGTGCGCTTTCTCGGCCAGCAGTTTCGCGGCGGCACCGATCTGGCGGCCTGCCTGAACGCCACCGTCATCAAAATGGCGGAAAGCGGCTGGTTCGACGCCGATGCGGTGATCATTTCCGATTTTATCGCCCAGCGGTTGCCGGAGGAGGTAATAAAGAAGGTGAAACAGCAGCAGCAAAGCCACCAGCAGCGTTTCCATGCGGTGGCGATGTCCGCCTACGGCAAACCCGGCATCATGCGCATCTTCGATCATATCTGGCGCTTCGATACCGGGCTGAAAAGCCGTTTGATGCGCCGCTGGCGGCGCTAGGCGGTTAGAGCAGGCCTTCGACCGCCCCGCGCACTTCCGGCGACCACACGCCGCACTGCACCTGGCCGATATGCGACAGTTGCAACAGTAGCATCACCAAACGCGACTGGCCGATACCGCCGCCGATGGTCTGCGGCATATCACCGCGCAACAGCGACTGGTGCCACTCCAGCTTCATGCGCTCTTCGTCACCGGTCAGCGCCAGCTGATGTTTCAGCGCGGCGGCGTCGACGCGGATGCCCATAGAGGACAGCTCGAAAGCGTCCTGCAGCACCGGGTTCCACACCACGATATCGCCGTTCAGGCCCGCCAGGCCATCCGCCGCCGGCGTGGTCCAGTCATCATAATCCGGCGCCCGCACATCGTGCGATTTGCCGTGCGACAGCTTGCCGCCGATGCCGATCAGGAATACCGCGCCCAGCTCTTTGGCGATCGCCCTCTCGCGCCCTTTGGCGTCCAGATCCGGGTAGCGCTGCAGCAGGGTTTCGCTGTGCACAAAGTGGATCTGTGCCGGCAGGAACGGGGTCAGGCCATGCTCGCGGCTGACTTCCGCCTCCGTCGCCTTGATGGCGGCGTAAATGCTCCGCACGGTGCTTTTCAGGTAGTCCATGCTGCGCTCACCGTCGCCCATCACCCGCTCCCAGTCCCACTGATCGACGTACACCGAGTGGATCGGCGTCAGGCGATCTTCATCCGGGCGCAGCGCCTTCATATGGGTGTACAGGCCTTCGCCGGCGCCGAAATCGTAGCTACCCAGGGTTTTGCGTTTCCATTTCGCCAGTGAATGCACCACTTCGAAGGTGGTATCCGGCAGGGTTTTGACCTTAACCTGCACCGCTTTCTCGCTGCCGGAGAGGTTATCCTGCGTGCCATCGCCCAAACGGCTGAGGATCGGGGCCTGCACTTCGATCAGACCGAGCTGTTGCTCCAGCTGGCGGGAGAAGAAGGATTTGACCTGGCTGATTTGTTGTTGTTTTTGGATAAACTGTTTTTTCATTGCCGTATCTCTTGTAAACCTGTCTCTGTTGCCATCGATTAAGCAACAAAATGATACGCCAATTCAATATCCACTAATCAATATTGCCTTTTCACTTTTAATCGTTCATTTTTACCCGGACAGAATTCAACAATCGTTAATTAATGGGGGATTAAATGGCGGAAATTTATCAGATCGATAATCTCGATCGCGGCATCCTCAACGCTCTAATGGACAACGCGCGCACACCGTACGCCGAACTGGCGAAAAACTTCGCCGTCAGCCCCGGCACCATTCATGTACGGGTGGAGAAGATGAAACAGGCCGGGATTATCACCGGCGCGCGCATCGACGTCAGCCCCAAACAGCTGGGCTACGACGTGTGCTGCTTTATCGGCATCATATTAAAGAGCGCCAAAGACTATCCTTCGGCGCTGAAGAAGCTGGAAAGCCTGGAGGAAGTGGTGGAAGCCTATTACACCACCGGCCACTACAGCGTCTTTATCAAGGTGATGTGCCGATCGATCGACGCGCTGCAACAGGTACTTATCAACAAGATCCAGACCATCGACGAGATCCAGTCTACCGAAACGCTGATCTCGCTGCAGAACCCCATTATGCGCACCATCGTGCCGTAACCCGCCAAATTGCATACCCACATTATCCACAGGTAGATCCCAGCCGATTCACAGCGTACAATGCAGCCTCTTTGAGTGAGAAGGTTGGGATCGTTGGTTCATGGCAGACATAACTCTGATCAGTGGCAGTACGCTTGGCAGCGCCGAATACGTGGCTGAACATTTGGCTGAAAAGCTGGAAGACGCGGGTTTCTCTACCGAGATGCTGCACGGCCCTGAACTGGATGAGCTGCCGTTGACCGGTCGCTGGCTGGTGGTTTCTTCCACGCACGGCGCCGGCGAACTGCCGGATAACCTTCAGCCGTTACTGGAGCAGATCGCCGAACAACAGCCGGATCTTTCCGAGGTGCAGTTCGGCGCCGTCGGTTTGGGCAGTTCGGAATACGACACCTTCTGCGGCGCGATCAAACAGATCGACGATCTGTTGATCGCCAGAGGCGCGAAAAGGATCGGCGATCGTCTCGAGATCGACGTGACCGAGCATGAAATTCCCGAGGATCCGGCCGAGGAATGGGTAAAAAACTGGATTAATTTACTCTAATTCGCCTAAAGATCGTGCGAACGATTGTGGATAACTATACTTAAAAGCAGGGTAAAAGCCGTAGTTATCCCAATAACAACCGCAGTACGCTTTTTGTCCTGTGCATAACAAGCCTTTTAGATCCCAGCTTATCTGCGTCGGGATCACCGATCATTCACAGCAAACGATCCTCCTTAATCTGCTGATCTTCATCGTGAATAGTCACTTATCCACAGAGGATCGCGATCCTAATAAGAGATCTAATAAAGAGATCTTTAAATAAAAAAGATCTTCTTTTAATTACCGACGATCCTGACCACTTGGTCGATCGTCTAAACTTGAGTAGAATCCCCCACCCCAGGGCAAATAACGATCGTTCGCAATACGGCGAGGTGCAGTTCCATGTTTTATCCAGATCAATTTGACGTCATCATCATCGGTGGTGGCCATGCAGGGACCGAGGCCGCCATGGCCGCGGCGCGCATGGGGCGTCAAACTTTATTATTGACACACAATATCGATACGCTGGGACAGATGTCCTGCAACCCGGCGATTGGCGGTATTGGTAAAGGGCATCTGGTTAAGGAAATTGATGCACTTGGCGGCCTGATGGCGAAAGCGATCGACCATGCCGGCATCCAGTTTAGGATACTAAACGCCAGCAAAGGCCCTGCCGTTCGCGCCACGCGCGCTCAGGCGGATCGCGTACTGTATCGCCAGGCGATCCGTACCGCGTTGGAGAACCAACCCAACCTGATGATCTTCCAACAACCCGTTGAGGATCTGATCGTCGAAAACGATCGCGTGGTGGGGGCCGTTACCCAAATGGGCCTGAAATTCCGCGCCAAGGCGGTGGTATTGACGGTCGGCACTTTCCTGGACGGCAAGATCCACATCGGCCTGGAGAATTACAGCGGCGGCCGCGCCGGGGATCCGCCTTCGATCTCGCTGTCGCAGCGTTTGCGTGAGCTGCCGCTGCGCGTTAACCGCTTGAAAACCGGTACGCCGCCGCGCATCGACGCCCGCACTATCGACTTCAGCGTACTGGCACCACAACACGGCGATACGCCGGTACCGGTATTCTCGTTCCTGGGCGATGCCAGCCAGCACCCGGAACAAATGGCGTGCTACATCACCCATACCAATGAAAAAACCCATGACGTGATCCGCAATAACCTCGATCGCAGCCCGATGTATGCCGGGATCATCGAAGGGATCGGCCCACGTTACTGCCCGTCGATTGAAGACAAGGTCATGCGCTTTGCCGATCGCAACGCGCACCAGATCTTCCTCGAGCCGGAAGGCCTGACCAGCAACGAGATTTACCCTAACGGGATTTCTACCAGCCTGCCGTTCGACGTGCAGATGCAGATCGTCCGTTCGATGGAAGGCATGCAGAACGCACGTATTATTCGCCCTGGTTACGCCATTGAGTACGATTTCTTCGATCCGCGCGATCTGAAGCCTACGCTGGAAAGCAAATTCATTCAGGGGCTGTTCTTCGCCGGTCAGATCAACGGCACCACCGGGTATGAAGAAGCTGCTGCACAGGGCCTGCTGGCCGGTCTGAACGCCGGGCGCTTCGCCGACGAACAGGAAGGCTGGGCGCCGCGTCGCGATCAGGCCTACCTGGGCGTACTGGTGGACGATCTCAGCACCCTCGGCACCAAAGAGCCGTACCGCATGTTTACCTCACGCGCCGAGTATCGTCTGATGCTGCGCGAAGACAACGCCGATCTCCGCCTGACGGAAAAAGGCCGTGAACTGGGCCTGGTGGACGACGTGCGTTGGGCGCGTTACAGCGAGAAGCTGGAACGAATCGAACGCGAACGCCAGCGCCTGCGTGATATCTGGATGCACCCGCACGCCGAGAACGTCGAACAGGTCAATGCGCTGCTGAAAGCGCCGTTGTCGCGCGAAGCGAACGGCGAAGAGCTGCTGCGCCGCCCTGAGATGGATTACGCGCAGCTGACCGGCACCGACGCCTTCGCGCCGCCGCTGGACGACGTACAAGCTGCCGAACAGGTCGAGATCCAGGTCAAATACGAAGGCTACATCGCTCGCCAGCAGGAAGAGATCGAAAAACAGCAGCGCAACGAGAACACCGTGCTGCCGTTGGATCTCGATTACCGTCAGGTTTCTGGGCTGTCGAACGAGGTGATCGCCAAACTGAACGATCACAAACCGAACTCCATCGGCCAGGCTTCACGCATCTCCGGCATTACGCCGGCGGCGATCTCGATTTTGCTGATCTGGCTTAAAAAGCAGGGACTGCTGCGCCGTAGCGCATAAATCTCGCTTCCAGGTGGCCGTTTGTTCATCCCATAACCAAACGGCCGCTGACATCACTTGCGCCCTGAATTATCATAGTCGCCTCATTGCGCCAGCTAACCATCCGCTGGTGGTTCAGCGCCTGCCAGAGGATCCGTTGTGCAAAAAAAATTAGACTCGCTGCTTGTGGCAGCAGGCATTGAGCTGCCCGATCAGCAGAAACAGCAACTGCTGGGTTATGTCGGCATGCTGGATAAGTGGAACAAGGCTTATAACCTCACGTCGGTGCGCGATCCGCAGCAAATGCTGGTGCGCCACATCCTCGACAGCATTGTGGTCAACCCGCATCTGCAGGGCTCGCGTTTTATCGATGTCGGCACCGGCCCCGGTTTGCCGGGTATTCCGCTGGCGATCGTGCGCCCGGACGCGCATTTCACGCTGCTCGACAGCCTGGGCAAGCGCGTGCGCTTCCTGCGCCAGGTGCAGCATGAGCTGGGCCTGAACAATGTCGAGCCGGTGCAGAGCCGAGTCGAAGCGTTCCCGGCCGAGCCACCGTTCGATGGCGTGATCAGCCGCGCGTTCGCTTCGCTGCAGGATATGCTGTCCTGGTGTCATCACCTGCCGGCGAAAGGGCAGGGGCGTTTTTACGCGTTGAAAGGCGTGCGCCCGGATGAAGAGCTGACGCAGCTGCCGGCAGGCGTTAGCCTGGAGTCCATCGTGCGGCTGCAGGTGCCTGAACTGGACGGCGAACGCCATCTGGTGATTCTTAAGGCAAACTGAGTTTGCTTTTGATCAAACAAGCGTGAATTAAAGGTAGTACCAGGCTGAAAGGTAAGCAGGCTAATTAGTTGGTCGCTTTTTTTAGTTAATTTACTTTCTATTAACACAAAATACGCGGCTAATTAGCGACAATAGAGTAATTGCATTTAGAAATAGTCACGTTAGCAATCATGTGTGAAAGATTGGCCATTGCTGCTAATGTTAATTGGCTGTTGGAATATTGCCCCGCTGCTTGTCAATAAAAGGTTTTCATCGGGTATACGGATTGTTTTTGAACAGTTAACTGATAATGTTTTGATTTATATAATCTTTTGATCGCTCAAATTGCTAAAGACGGTTTGGTTGACCATCGGCTATAAATCAGGAAGAGACATTACTGTGATCGGCTTCGCGTTTCTAAACGCAACGCTGGAATAATCAGACAATTAAATGCGACCTATTATTCCGACCGTTTTCTTGTGAAAATAGGTTGGAATAGGGAAATTTAAATAATTGTTCACCTTTTCGCTACTTATCGATTGAATTCGTTGGTATGCCCCGTATAATTTGCTCGTTTTTTGCTGCTTGACTCAGGACAGCAAAAACAGTTGTATACGTCACTCAGCATACCCCCTCTGGGGTACGGAGAGAACAAACGTCATGTCTGTGTCCCTTTACAGCGGGAAAGTCGCACGCAAACTGCTGTTTTTGCAGTTAATGACTTTTGTTCTGATCAGCGTTGCTTTCTGGCTGAAAAGCCCGGAATGGGGCGCTTCGGCGCTGGCAGGCGGTTTCGCCGCCTGGTTGCCGAGTGCAATGTTTATGCTGTTTGCCTTGCGCCATCAGGCGCAAACGCCGGCGCCCGGTAGGGTTGCCTGGTCGTTCGCCATCGGCGAGGGGCTAAAGGTCGTGATCACCATCGTTTTACTGATCGTGGCGCTGGGGGTGTTCAAGGCGGAGTTTATACCGCTTGGCCTGACCTATTTAGCGGTGTTAGTGGTGCAGATAGTGGCACCGGCCGTGATTAACAGTTACCGAAATTAACTAAATAAAGGGTAGAGGCATCATGTCTGCAGAGGGATACAACAGTCCACAGGAGTATATCGGTCACCACCTGACGCAGCTTCAGGTCGGGACTGGGTTTTGGTCGATTAACCTCGACTCGATGTTTTTCTCCGTCGTCCTCGGGGTTTTGTTCCTGGTGATTTTCCGCAAAGTGGCCAAAAACGCCACCAGCGGCGTGCCGGGTAAACTGCAAACCGCCGTGGAGTTGGTGGTCGGTTTCGTCGACAGCAGCGTGCGCGATATGTACCACGGCAAGAGCAAGGTGATTGCGCCGCTGGCGTTGACCGTGTTCGTCTGGGTGTTCCTGATGAACCTGATGGACCTGATTCCGGTAGACTTCCTGCCGTTCATCGGGGCTCATCTCGGTCTGCCTGCGCTGCGCGTCGTGCCTACCGCCGACGTGAACGTCACGTTGTCCATGGCGCTGGGCGTGTTTATCCTGATTCTGTTCTATAGCATCAAAATGAAAGGCGTTGGCGGGTTCGTTAAAGAGTTGACCATGCAGCCGTTCAACCACCCTGTATTCATTCCTATCAACCTGATTCTTGAAGGTGTCAGCCTGCTGTCCAAACCTGTTTCACTGGGTCTGCGACTGTTCGGCAACATGTATGCGGGTGAGTTGATCTTCATCCTGATTGCCGGCCTGTTGCCGTGGTGGTCACAGTGGGTCCTGAGCTTGCCTTGGGCTATCTTCCACATCCTGATCATTACGCTTCAAGCCTTTATTTTCATGGTTCTGACGATCGTCTATCTGTCGATGGCGTCTGAAGAGCACTGATTTTCTTAAAACACTTGCACTTTTAAACTGAAACAAACTGGAGACTGTCATGGAAAACCTGAGTATGGATCTGCTGTACATGGCTGCCGCTGTGATGATGGGTTTAGCGGCAATCGGTGCTGCGATCGGTATCGGCATCCTGGGTGGTAAATTCTTGGAAGGCGCTGCTCGTCAGCCTGACCTGATTCCTCTGCTGCGTACACAGTTCTTTATCGTTATGGGTCTGGTCGACGCCATCCCGATGATCGCTGTAGGTCTGGGTCTGTACGTGATGTTCGCCGTCGCGTAAGTAGAGCAACCCTCTACGACGTAACCAAACTATTAACTTTTAAAGAGGCATTGTGCTGTGAATCTTAACGCAACAATCCTCGGCCAGGCCATCGCGTTCGTTCTGTTTGTCTGGTTCTGCATGAAGTACGTATGGCCGCCGATCATGGCTGCCATCGAGAAACGTCAGAAAGAAATCGCTGACGGCCTCGCTTCTGCAGAGCGTGCCAAAAAAGATCTGGACTTAGCGCAAGCCAATGCGACCGACCAGCTGAAAACTGCTAAAGCAGAAGCTCAGGTGATCATCGAGCAAGCGAACAAACGCAAAGCTCAGATCATGGATGAAGCGAAAGCCGAAGCCGAGCAGGAACGTAACAAAATCGTGGCGCAGGCTCAGGCTGAGATCGAAGCCGAACGTAAGCGCGCTCGTGAAGAGTTGCGTAAGCAAGTCGCGATGCTGGCAATTGCCGGCGCCGAGAAGATCATCGAACGTTCCGTGGATGAAGCTGCTAACAGCGACATCGTTGATAAACTGGTCGCTGAACTGTAAGGAGGGAGGGGCTGATGTCTGAATTTGTAACTGTAGCTCGCCCCTACGCCAAAGCAGCTTTTGACTTTGCCGTTGAGCACCAAAGCGTAGAGCGCTGGCAGGACATGCTGGCGTTTGCAGCTGTTGTCACTCGCAATGAACAGATTTCTGAACTGCTGTCTGGCGCGGTCGCGCCAGAAACGCTGTCCAAGACGTTCATCGCGGTTTGTGGCGATCGGCTCGACGAACATGGCCAGAACTTTATCCGTGTAATGGCCGAAAATGGACGTTTACTGGTTCTTCCTGCCGTGCTGCAGCAGTTCATCGAACTGCGCGCCTCGCTGGAATCCACCGTCGAAGTCGAAGTGCTCTCTGCGAGCGCGCTGAGCGACGAACAGCAGGCGAAAATCGCCGCTGCGATGGAAAAACGTCTGTCACGCAAAGTTAAGCTGAATTGCAAAATTGACAAGTCTGTACTGGCCGGCATCGTTGTTCGCGCCGGCGATATGGTGATTGATGGCAGCGTTCGCGGTCGTCTTGAACGCCTGACAGACGTCTTGCAGTCTTAAGGGGACTGGAGCATGCAACTGAATTCCACCGAAATCAGCGAACTGATCAAGCAGCGCATTGCTCAGTTCAATGTAGTGAGCGAAGCTCACAATGAAGGTACTATCGTTTCCGTCAGCGACGGGATCATCCGCGTACACGGCCTGGCCGAAGTTATGCAGGGCGAAATGATCGCGCTGCCTGGCAACCGTTACGCAATCGCATTGAACCTGGAGCGCGACTCCGTCGGTGCCGTGGTCATGGGTCCGTACGCGGATCTGGCCGAAGGCATGAAGGTTAAATGCACCGGCCGTATCCTGGAAGTTCCAGTCGGTCGTGGTCTGCTGGGCCGCGTAGTTAACACCCTGGGCGCACCAATCGACGGCAAAGGCCCAATTGAGAACGACGGTTTCTCTCCGGTAGAAGCTATCGCCCCAGGCGTTATCGAGCGTCAGTCCGTTGATCAGCCGGTTCAGACTGGCTACAAATCCGTTGACGCCATGATTCCAATCGGCCGTGGCCAGCGTGAGCTGGTGATCGGTGACCGTCAGACCGGTAAAACCGCGCTGGCGATCGATGCGATCATCAACCAACGCGACTCCGGCATCAAATGCGTTTACGTGGCTATCGGCCAGAAAGCGTCCACCATCGCTAACGTGGTGCGCAAACTGGAAGAGCACGGCGCACTGGCCAACACCATCGTGGTGGTGGCGACCGCTTCCGAATCCGCTGCACTGCAATACCTGGCACCATATGCCGGTTGCGCAATGGGCGAATACTTCCGTGACCGCGGTGAAGATGCGCTGATCGTGTACGATGACCTGTCCAAGCAGGCCGTTGCTTACCGCCAGATTTCCCTGCTGCTTCGTCGTCCGCCAGGTCGTGAAGCTTACCCAGGCGACGTATTCTACCTGCACTCCCGCTTGCTGGAGCGTGCAGCGCGCGTTAACGCCGAATACGTTGAAGCCTTCACCAAAGGTGAAGTTAAAGGTAAAACCGGTTCATTGACCGCGCTGCCGATCATTGAAACCCAGGCGGGTGACGTTTCCGCGTTCGTTCCGACCAACGTAATCTCGATTACCGATGGTCAGATCTTCCTGGAATCCAACCTGTTCAACTCCGGTATTCGTCCGGCAGTTAACCCGGGTATCTCCGTATCCCGTGTTGGTGGCGCCGCGCAGACCAAGATCATGAAGAAACTGTCCGGCGGTATCCGTACCGCGCTGGCGCAGTATCGTGAACTGGCAGCGTTCTCCCAGTTCGCCTCCGATCTGGACGACGCGACCCGCAAACAGCTGAGCCACGGTCAGAAAGTGACCGAGCTGCTGAAACAGAAACAGTATGCGCCGATGTCGGTTGCACAACAGTCTCTGGTGCTGTTTGCCGCAGAACGCGGTTACCTGAACGACGTCGAAGTCGCCAAAGTGGTGAGCTTCGAAGCCGCGCTGGTCGCCTATGCGGACCGCGAGCACGCCGAACTGCTGAACCACATTAACCAAACTGGCAACTTCAATGATGAGATCGAGGGCAAGTTGAAAGACATCCTCGAGACCTTCAAGAAAACCCAGTCCTGGTAACGCCGAACGGTCCTGCTGTTGAAAGACAGCAGGCCGTCTGGCACTGAGGAGAAGCAGAGATGGCCGGCGCAAAAGAGATACGTAGTAAGATCGCTAGCGTGCAAAACACGCAAAAGATCACTAAAGCGATGGAAATGGTCGCCGCCTCCAAAATGCGTAAATCGCAGGATCGCATGGCGGCCAGCCGTCCTTATGCAGAGACCATGCGCAAAGTGATTGGTCACCTTGCGTTAGGGAATCTGGAGTACAAGCACCCGTACCTGGATGAGCGTGACGTTAAGCGCGTCGGGTATCTGGTGGTGTCTACTGACCGTGGTCTCTGCGGCGGCTTGAACATCAACCTGTTCAAAAAGCTGCTGGCGGAGATGAAAGCCTGGTCCGAAAAAGGCGTCGAAACCGATTTGGCGCTGATTGGCTCTAAAGCGGCCTCTTTCTTTGGTTCCGTGGGCGGCAACGTGGTTGCCCAGGTGACCGGCATGGGGGACAAACCTTCCCTGTCGGATCTGATCGGGCCGGTGAAAGTGATGCTGCAGGCCTACGACGAAGGTCGTTTGGACAAGCTGTACATTGTCAGCAACAAATTTGTTAATACGATGTCCCAAGAGCCGCAGGTGCTTCAGCTGCTGCCGTTACCGCCAGCCGATGACGCAGAGCTGAAGAAAACGCCTTGGGATTACCTGTATGAACCCGATCCAAAAGTGCTGCTTGATACCTTGCTGCGCCGCTATGTGGAGTCGCAGGTTTATCAGGGCGTCGTGGAAAACCTGGCCAGCGAGCAGGCCGCACGAATGGTCGCGATGAAAGCCGCAACCGATAACGGCGGTAGCCTGATCAAAGAGCTGCAGTTGGTATACAACAAGGCGCGTCAGGCCAGCATCACTCAGGAACTCACCGAGATCGTTTCGGGAGCCTCCGCGGTTTAAGCTAGGTTTACGAATTACGTAGAGGATTCAAGATGGCTACTGGAAAGATTATCCAGGTAATCGGCGCCGTGGTGGACGTCGAGTTCCCTCAGGATGCCGTACCAAAAGTGTACGACGCCCTTGAGGTAGAAAACGGCACCGAAAAACTGGTGTTGGAAGTTCAGCAACAGCTGGGCGGTGGCGTGGTTCGCTGTATCGCAATGGGGACCTCCGACGGTCTGCGTCGCGGTCTGAAAGTGAACAACCTGGACCACCCGATTGAAGTGCCGGTGGGTAAAGCTACCCTGGGCCGTATCATGAACGTATTGGGTCAACCGATCGACATGAAAGGCGACATCGGCGAAGAAGAGCGTTGGGCGATTCACCGCGCGGCGCCAAGCTACGAAGAGCTGTCCAACTCCCAGGAACTGCTGGAAACCGGTATCAAGGTAATGGACCTGATTTGTCCATTCGCCAAGGGCGGTAAAGTCGGTCTGTTCGGCGGTGCGGGCGTGGGTAAAACCGTAAACATGATGGAGCTGATCCGTAACATCGCGATCGAGCACTCCGGTTATTCCGTGTTTGCGGGCGTGGGCGAGCGTACTCGTGAGGGTAACGACTTCTACCACGAAATGACCGACTCCAACGTTCTGGACAAAGTATCCCTGGTTTACGGCCAGATGAACGAGCCACCGGGTAACCGTCTGCGCGTTGCGCTGACCGGTCTGACCATGGCGGAGAAATTCCGTGACGAAGGCCGCGACGTTCTGCTGTTCGTTGACAACATCTACCGTTACACCCTGGCCGGTACCGAAGTGTCCGCACTTCTGGGCCGTATGCCATCCGCGGTAGGTTACCAGCCAACGCTGGCGGAAGAGATGGGCGTTCTGCAAGAACGTATCACCTCGACCAAGACCGGTTCCATCACTTCCGTACAGGCCGTTTACGTTCCTGCGGATGACTTGACTGACCCGTCACCAGCCACCACCTTTGCGCACTTGGACGCAACCGTGGTACTGAGCCGTAACATCGCTTCTCTGGGTATCTACCCGGCCGTTGACCCGCTGGATTCCACCAGCCGTCAGCTGGATCCGCTGGTTGTTGGCCAGGAGCACTACGACGTAGCGCGTGGCGTGCAGTCCATTCTGCAACGCTATCAGGAACTGAAGGATATCATCGCGATCCTGGGTATGGACGAGCTGTCTGAAGAAGACAAACTGGTCGTATCCCGTGCGCGTAAGATCCAACGCTTCCTGTCTCAGCCGTTCTTCGTGGCAGAAGTCTTCACCGGTTCTCCGGGCAAGTTCGTATCGCTGAAAGACACCATCCGTGGTTTCAAAGGCATTATGGACGGCGACTATGACCACCTGCCGGAGCAGGCGTTCTACATGGTTGGCACCATTGAAGAAGCAGTGGAAAAAGCCAAGAAACTGTAACGCCTTGAGAGGAGGGTGATATGGCTATGACTTACCATCTGGATGTAGTCAGCGCGGAAAAACAGATGTTTTCCGGCCTGGTGCAGAAGATCCAGGTGACAGGCAGCGAAGGTGAACTGGGGATCTTCCCTGGCCATGCGCCGCTGCTGACTGCCATCAAGCCTGGCATGGTGCGTATTGTTAAGCAGCACGGTGAAGAAGAGTTCATCTACCTGTCCGGCGGCATCCTCGAGGTGCAGCCGAGCGTGGTTACCGTGCTGGCGGACACTGCTATCCGTGGTACTGACCTCGACGAAGCGAGAGCGTTGGAAGCTAAGCGTAAAGCTGAAGAACACATTCGCAGCTCTCATGGCGATGTCGACTATGCTCAGGCATCCGCTGAACTGGCGAAAGCGATCGCAAAACTGCGCGTTATCGAGCTCACCAGAAAAGCGATGTAATGTTTGGGTGCCCGGCACCCAACTTTAAGAAAGCGGCCTATAGGGTCGCTTTTTTTTTACTTTAAAATAAGCATTTCAGCCCGGCGGACAGGGTGGTGTATAACCCCTGATATCGGGAAATAAACGTCGCCGATCGCCGACAGTTTTTTCGTCCCGACGCCGAATTGGCCGCGATAGCGGCAGGCCAAGGCCCACGCGGCCTACGCCGGGTTCGTGCAGAGAAATATGTAGTAATATCGTCGCTAAACGGTTTTACTTTCGTCTATCAAAATGGAGTTATCAGGTTGCTTATGTCGAACAGCGCAATGAGCGTGGTTATCCTCGCCGCGGGCAAGGGAACACGCATGTATTCCGATCTTCCCAAGGTCTTACATCCGTTGGCCGGCAAGCCGATGGTGCAACACGTCATTGATGCCGCGATGAAACTGGGCGCGCAACAGGTTCACCTGGTATACGGCCACGGGGGCGATCTGCTGAAAAGCACGTTGACCGAAGGTGCGCTGAACTGGGTGCTGCAGGCTGAGCAATTAGGAACCGGCCATGCGATGCAGCAGGCCGCGCCGCATTTTGCCGACGATGAAGACGTGCTGATGCTGTACGGCGACGTGCCGTTGATCTCCGTGGATACGCTGCAACGCCTGCTGGCGGCCAAGCCGCAGGGCGGTATCGGGCTGCTGACGGTCAAGCTGGACGATCCGAGCGGCTATGGTCGCATCGTGCGCGAGCAGGGCGACGTGGTGGGCATTGTCGAACACAAGGACGCCAGCGAAGCGCAGCGTCAGATCAACGAGATCAATACCGGCATCCTGGTGGCCAACGGGCGCGATCTGAAGCGCTGGCTGGGGATGTTGAATAACGACAACGCACAGGGCGAGTTTTACATCACCGATATCATTGCGTTGGCCCATGCCGACGGCAAGAAAATCGAGGCCGTGCACCCGTCGCGTTTGAGCGAAGTGGAAGGCGTGAACAACCGCCTGCAGCTGGCGACCCTGGAGCGCGTATTCCAGTCGGAACAGTCTGAAAAGCTGCTGTTGGCCGGCGTAATGCTGCTGGATCCGGCGCGTTTCGATCTGCGCGGGGAACTTGTTCACGGCCGCGACATCACTATTGATGCGAATGTGATTATCGAAGGTCACGTCAAGCTGGGTGACCGGGTGAAAATCGGTGCCGGCTGCGTGCTGAAAAACTGCGTGATCGGCGATGGCTGCGAGATCAGCCCTTACAGCGTGCTGGAAGACAGCGTGCTGGAAGCCGACTGCACCGTAGGGCCGTTCGCCCGCCTGCGCCCAGGCGCGGAGCTGGCGGCAGGGGCTCACGTCGGCAACTTCGTGGAAATGAAAAAGGCGCGCCTGGGCAAAGGCTCCAAGGCCGGCCACCTCAGCTACCTGGGCGATGCCGAAATTGGCGATGACGTGAATATCGGCGCCGGCACCATCACCTGCAACTACGATGGCGCCAACAAGCACAAGACGGTGATCGGCGACGGCGTGTTCGTCGGTTCCGATACGCAACTGGTGGCGCCGGTGTCGGTCGGCAAAGGCTCCACCATCGCCGCCGGCACCACGGTGACGCGCGATATCGCCGAGAACGAACTGGTGCTGAGCCGCGTCAAGCAGGTGCACATTCAGGGCTGGCAACGTCCGGTGAAGAAGAAGCCATAGTGTGTTTTGCGTTGGGCTCCGTTCACGAGCCCAATACAAAACATAATAACCCCCACCATCTACAGGCTCGGGGGCGCACGGTAAAAACCGGCAAAAATCAGGTCAAGGCATCGAAAGCGCCTATGAAGGGCGTTCATTAGGAATACAACTGATGTGTGGAATTGTAGGCGCAGTAGCGCAACGTGATATCGCAGAAATCCTGTTGGAAGGTTTACGTCGTCTCGAGTACCGCGGTTATGACTCCGCCGGTTTGGCGGTGGTCGATGCGCAGGGCAGCGTCAGCCGCCTGCGCCGCGTCGGCAAGGTGCAAAAACTGGCCGATGCGGCAGAGCAAACCGAGCTGCACGGCGGGACCGGCATTGCTCACACCCGCTGGGCAACGCACGGTGAACCGACCGAAGCAAACGCGCACCCGCATGTTTCCGACTACATTACCGTGGTGCATAACGGCATCATCGAAAACCACGAACCGCTGCGCGAACTGCTGATCGAACGCGGTTACCGCTTCAGTTCTGAAACCGACACCGAAGTGATCGCGCACCTGGTGCACTGGGAACAACAGCAGGGCGGTACGCTGCTGGAAGTGGTTCAGCGCGTGATCCCGCAGCTGCGCGGCGCCTACGGCACCGTGGTGATGGACAGCCGCGATCCGAGCGTATTGGTCGCTGCACGTTCCGGTAGCCCGCTGGTTATCGGCCGCGGCGTCGGGGAAAACTTCATCGCTTCCGATCAGCTGGCGCTGCTGCCGGTTACCCGCCGCTTCATCTTCCTGGAAGAAGGCGACGTGGTGGAAGTGACTCGCCGCACCGTCAACATCTTCGACAAGCAGGGCAATGCCATCGAGCGCCCTGAGATCGAATCCCAGGTGCAGTATGACGCCGGCGACAAGGGCGCTTACCGTCACTACATGCAAAAAGAGATCTACGAACAGCCGCTGGCGCTGAAAAACACCCTGGAAGGGCGTTTCAGCCATGGCCAAATCAACCTGAGCGAGCTGGGCCCGCGCGCCGATGAGCTGTTGGCCAAGGTGCAGCACGTGCAGATTATCGCCTGCGGCACCTCTTATCACTCCGGTATGGTGGCGCGTTACTGGTTCGAAGCGCTGGCCGGCGTGCCGTGTGACGTCGAGATCGCGTCCGAGTTCCGTTACCGCAAATCGGCGGTGCGCCCGGGCAGCCTGATCATCACCCTGTCGCAGTCCGGCGAAACCGCCGACACGTTAGCGGCGCTGCGCCTGTCCAAAGAGCTGGGTTATCTCGGTTCGCTGGCCGTTTGTAACGTGGCCGGTTCTTCGCTGGTACGCGAATCCGATCTGGCGCTGATGACCAAGGCCGGCACGGAAATCGGCGTAGCTTCGACCAAGGCCTTCACCACGCAGCTCACCGTGCTGCTGATGCTGGTGGCGCGCCTGGGCCGCCTGAAAGGCATGGCGGAAAGCGTGGAGCAGGAGATCGTGCACGGCCTGCAGGCGCTGCCGGCGCGCATCGAGCAGATGCTGTCGATGGATAAAGAGATCGAAGCGCTGGCGGAAGGCTTCTCCGACAAGCACCATGCGTTGTTCCTCGGCCGCGGCGATCAGTATCCGATCGCCATGGAGGGGGCGCTGAAGCTGAAAGAGATCTCCTATATTCACGCGGAAGCTTATGCGGCGGGCGAGCTGAAACACGGCCCGCTGGCGCTGATCGACGCCGATATGCCGGTGATCGTGGTGGCACCGAACAACGAACTGCTGGAAAAGCTGAAGTCCAACATTGAAGAAGTGCGCGCGCGCGGCGGCCAGCTGTACGTGTTCGCCGATCAGGACGCCGGCTTCGTCAGCAGCGAAGGCATGACCATCATTCCTCTGCCGCACGTCGAAGAAATCGTCGCGCCGATCTTCTACACCGTGCCGTTGCAGCTGCTGTCTTACCACGTAGCGCTGATTAAAGGCACCGACGTTGACCAGCCGCGTAACCTGGCGAAGTCTGTCACCGTAGAGTAATTTGCCGCAGGTAAACTGCAAAAGCCGGCCTGTGCGCCGGCTTTTCTATTACCTGATTTTATTGCTGAGCTCTTGTTGCGCGCGTTTCAGATCGTTGATTGTGCGGCTTTGTTCTTGCAATTGTTGCTTGAGGTCGCGAAGTTCACTGTCCTTACTCCTGTTTTCCCGCGCAATATCGTCCTGTTTGTCCTTGAGTTGCTTTATATTCTGTTCCTGGCGTCTGATTTTTTCTTCAAAATTTTCCAAATCCATTAAGCGATAATTAGAAATAACGTAGCCTTGATCGTAGCGACTCCAAAGAAGGAGGTTATCAGTGCCGCCGCTCGGCTGCTGACTGCGTTTTAATCCGTCGGACGCCATGACATTGGCTGTCGCCAGCAGGCACAAACTAACCGTTGACAAAATAAGTGATTTTTTCATTTCCATTCCCTTTGCCTATGCAAGATATGAGGCGATTTTTTGTTAAAAAAATAGATTAATCAATATATTAATTAATATCCCGCCTGAGTGTCATATAACTGTAATATTGCGTACATTTTTCTGTCACCAAACTGTCCTATTTTCCCTCCTGCAGCAATACTTACTCTGATTAAAACGACTCGAAGTCGATTTTAAATATCCCATTAGGAGGGATTATGAAACTGATGCGTACCACCGTCGCCAGTATTGTGGCAGCGACCTTCTCCCTGACCGCCGTGTCCGCGTTCGCTGCTGCCAGCCTGACCGGTGCAGGTGCGACATTCCCCGCTCCGGTTTACGCCAAGTGGGCAGATTCTTATCAGAAAGAAACCGGCAACAAAGTTAACTATCAGGGCATTGGCTCCTCTGGCGGCGTGAAGCAAATCGTGGCCAACACCGTTGACTTTGGCGCCTCCGACGCCCCGCTGTCTGACGACAAGCTGGCGGCTGACGGCCTGTTCCAATTCCCGACCGTGATCGGCGGCGTGGTGCTGGCCGTGAATATCCCGGGCATCAAATCCGGCGAACTGACGCTGGACGGCAAAACCCTGGGCGATATCTACCTGGGCAACGTCAAAAAGTGGAACGATCCGGCTATCACCAAGCTGAACCCTGGCGTGAAACTGCCTGACCAGAACATCGCCGTGGTGCGCCGCGCCGACGGTTCCGGCACCTCGTTCGTGTTCACCAGCTACCTGTCCAAGGCCAACGCGCAGTGGAAAGAGAAGATCGGCGCCGGTTCTACCGTTAACTGGCCGACCGGTCTGGGCGGCAAGGGCAACGACGGTATCGCCGCCTTCGTTCAGCGTCTGCCGGGCTCTATCGGCTACGTAGAATACGCTTACGCCAAGCAGAACAATCTGGCTTACACCAAGCTGGTTTCCGCCGACGGCAAAGCGGTCAGCCCGACCGAAGAGAGCTTCAGCAACGCCGCCAAAGGTGCGGATTGGAGCAAGACCTTCGCTCAGGATCTGACCGACCAGAAAGGCGACAACGTGTGGCCAATCACCTCCACCACCTTCATCCTGGTGCATAAAGAGCAGAAAAACCCTGCTCAGGGTGCCGAAGTGCTGAAGTTCTTCGACTGGGCTTACAAAACCGGCGCCAAACAGGCTAACGAGCTGGATTACGCCACCCTGCCGAAAGAAGTGGTTGAGCAGGTGCGCGCGGCCTGGAAAACCAACGTAAAAGACAGTTCAGGTAAAGCGCTGTACTAACAACGCAGGGGCGCGGGTTCGCCGCGCCCCACACAGTTCTTCAGGCTCCGATCCCGGTTGGGGCTGCCAGGGTTCAAACAGAGAGTAATCTATGGCTGAGTACAAGCCGACCATCAAAGCACCGGGCAAAAACGGTGACATCATTTTCAGCGCGCTGGTGAGACTGGCGGCGCTGATTACCCTATTGTTGCTGGGCGGCATTATCGTTTCGCTGATCTTCGCCTCCTGGCCAAGCATGCAGAAATTCGGCTTCGCTTTCCTGTGGACCAAAGAGTGGGACGCGCCGGCGGAGCAGTTCGGCGCGCTGGTGCCGATCTACGGTACCGTGGTCACCTCGCTTATCGCGCTGATCATCGCCGTGCCGGTGAGCTTCGGCATCGCGCTGTTCCTGACCGAACTGGCGCCGAACTGGTTGAAGCGGCCGCTGGGCATCGCCATTGAGCTGCTGGCGGCCATCCCGAGCATCGTCTACGGCATGTGGGGCCTGTTCGTGTTCGCCCCGCTGTTCGCCGAATACTTCCAGACGCCGGTGGGCGAAGTGCTGTCGGGCATTCCGATCGTCGGCGAGCTGTTCTCCGGCCCGGCCTTCGGCATCGGCATTCTGGCCGCCGGGGTGATCCTGGCGATCATGATCATTCCTTACATCGCCGCGGTCATGCGCGACGTGTTCGAACAGACGCCGGTGATGATGAAAGAGTCGGCCTACGGCATCGGTTGCACCACCTGGGAAGTCATCTGGCGCATCGTGCTGCCGTTCACCAAAAACGGCGTCATCGGCGGCGTGATGTTGGGCCTGGGCCGCGCGCTGGGGGAAACCATGGCGGTGACCTTTATCATCGGTAACACCTACCAGCTCGACAGCGCTTCGCTGTACATGCCGGGCAACAGCATCACCTCGGCGCTGGCCAACGAATTCGCCGAAGCCGAGTCCGGCGTGCACACCGCCGCGTTGATGGAGCTGGGTCTGATTCTGTTTGTTATCACCTTTATCGTGCTGGCGCTGTCGAAACTGATGATCATGCGTCTGGCCAAGAATGAGGGGCGTTAACATGGCGACGATGGATATGCAAAACGCAGTCGTTCTGGCGGAAAGCCGCCGCAAAATGCAGGCCTGGCGCCGGCAGAAAAACCGCCTCGCGCTGTTCCTGTCGATGGCGACCATGGCGTTCGGGCTGTTCTGGCTGATCTGGATCCTGATCGCCACCGTCACCAAAGGCTTCGACGGTATGTCGCTGGCGCTGTTCACCGAAATGACCCCGCCGCCGAATACCGCGGGCGGCGGCTTGGCCAACGCCATCGCCGGCAGCGGCCTGTTGATCCTGTGGGCGACCATCTTCGGTACGCCGCTGGGCATCATGGCCGGCATCTACCTGGCGGAATACGGCCGTAAATCCTGGCTGGCGGAAGTGATCCGCTTTATCAACGATATCCTGCTGTCCGCACCGTCGATCGTGGTGGGCCTGTTCGTTTACACCATCGTGGTGGCGAAGATGGAACACTTCTCCGGCTGGGCCGGCATCGTGGCGCTGGCGCTGCTGCAGGTGCCGATCGTCATTCGCACCACCGAAAACATGCTGAAGCTGGTACCGGATACGCTGCGCGAGGCCGCGTACGCCCTGGGTACGCCGAAATGGCGCATGATTTCCGCCATCACGCTGAAGGCGTCGGTGTCCGGCATCATCACCGGCGTGCTGCTGGCGATTGCGCGCATCGCGGGGGAAACCGCACCGCTGCTGTTCACCTCGCTGTCGAACCAGTTCTGGAGCACCGACCTGATGCAGCCGATCGCCAACCTGCCGGTGACCATCTTCAAATTCGCCATGAGCCCG
This sequence comes from Serratia nevei, assembly GCF_024160145.1. GTDB lineage: Bacteria > Pseudomonadota > Gammaproteobacteria > Enterobacterales > Enterobacteriaceae > Serratia > Serratia nevei_A. The sequence continues at coordinate 101,151 of NZ_JAMYWQ010000011.1, read as the reverse complement.
TTCGCCGAATGGCAACAGCTGGCCTGGGCCGGGGTGCTGTTGATCACCCTGTGCGTACTGTTACTGAATATCCTGGCGCGCGTGATTTTCGCCAAGAAAAAGCATTCATAAAATTTTGAGCGCCGCTTTGGCGGCGCTGATGAAAAGAGAGAAGTCTTGATGAGTATGGTTACTGACGCTTCCAGCAGCAAAATTCAGGTACGCGATCTGAACTTCTACTACGGCAAATTCCATGCGCTGAAGAACATCACGCTGGATATCGCCAAGAATAAGGTCACCGCGTTTATCGGCCCATCCGGCTGCGGCAAATCCACCCTGCTGCGCACCTTCAACAAGATGTATCAGCTGTACCCGGAACAGCGCGCGGAAGGCGGCATCCTGCTGGACGGCCAGAACATCCTGACCGACAACTCGGATATCGCGCTGCTGCGCGCCAAGGTCGGCATGGTGTTCCAGAAGCCGACGCCGTTCCCGATGTCGATTTACGACAACATCGCCTTCGGCGTTCGCCTGTTTGAAAAGCTGTCGCGTGCCGATATGGACGAGCGCGTGCAGTGGGCGCTGACCAAGGCGGCGCTGTGGAACGAAACCAAGGACAAGCTGCACCAGAGCGGCTACAGCCTCTCCGGCGGCCAGCAGCAGCGTCTGTGCATCGCCCGCGGCATCGCCATTCGTCCGGAAGTGCTGTTGCTGGATGAGCCGTGCTCGGCGCTGGATCCGATCTCCACCGGCAAGATTGAAGAGCTGATCAGCGAGCTGAAGGCCGACTACACCGTGGTGATCGTGACGCACAACATGCAGCAGGCGGCGCGCTGCTCCGACTCTACCGCATTTATGTATCTGGGCGAGCTGATCGAGTTCAGTGATACTGATAACCTGTTCACTGCGCCGCAGAAAAAACAGACTGAAGACTACATCACTGGCCGTTATGGTTGATAGGAAGCATCATGGATAACCTGAATTTAAACAAACACATTTCCGGCCAGTTCAACGCAGAGCTTGAGCATATCCGCACCCAGGTGCTGACCATGGGCGGGCTGGTGGAACAGCAGCTGACCGACGCCATCACCGCGATGCACAATCAGGATGGCGAGCTGGCCAAGCGCGTGATCGAAGGCGATGCCAAGGTCAACATGATGGAAGTGGCGATCGACGAAGCCTGCGTGCGCATCATCGCCAAGCGTCAGCCAACCGCCAGCGATCTGCGCCTGGTGATGGCGATCATCAAAACCATTTCCGAGCTGGAGCGCATCGGCGACGTGGCGGACAAAATCTGCCGCACCGCGCTGGAGAAGTTCTCGCACCAGCACCAGCCGCTGCTGGTCAGCCTGGAGTCGCTGGGGCGCCACACCGTGCAGATGCTGCACGACGTGCTGGACGCGTTTGCGCGCATGGATCTGGACGAGGCGATCCGTATTTACCGCGAAGATAAAAAGGTCGACCAGGAATACGAAGGCATCGTGCGTCAGCTGATGACCTACATGATGGAAGACTCACGCACCATTCCCAGCGTGCTGACTGCGTTGTTCTGCGCCCGTTCTATCGAGCGTATCGGCGACCGCTGCCAGAACATCTGCGAATTTATCTTCTATTTCGTCAAAGGGCAGGACTTCCGTCATTTGGGCGGCGACGCCCTGGAAAAGCTGCTCTCTCCGGGCGGTAAAGACGAAAAAGCCGACTAACCCTTTCCGGGTAATATCCTTCAAAGGCGCGGTTTCCCGCGCCTTTATTCCATCTTAAGCGCGTAAAGATAAAAAGGTTATAAATATAGCTTTTTATATTATTTCCTGACCTATGTGGCGCTTGCTAGCTTATCCGCCAGCAGGACATCAACCACTTAGGAGCTTTCTATGAAACATCGCGCTTTGGCCTTCACGTTGTTAGCCAGTCTGACCGGCCTCGCCGCCGGCGCCGCGCACGCGGACAAACTTGACGATATCAAGCAAGCCGGCGTGGTGCGCATCGCGGTGTTCGACAGCAACCCGCCGTTCGGTTACATCGATCCGCAGAGCAAGAAGCTGGTGGGCTACGATGTGGACGTCGCCGATGCGATCGGCAAAGCGCTGGGCGTAAAAGTGGAGCTGCGCGCCACCAACCCGGCCAACCGCATTCCGTTGCTGGTGTCGAAGAAGGTTGACCTGATCGCCGCCAACTTTACCATTACCGACGAGCGCGCCAAGGAAGTGAACTTCAGCGTGCCGTACTTCGCCACCGGCCAGAAATTCATTGCCCGTAAAGGCGTGTTGAAAACCCCGGAAGACATCAAGAAACTGCGCATTGGCGCGGACAAGGGCACGGTGCAGGAAATCACCCTGCGCGAGCGTTTCCCGACGGCGAAAGTGATCTCCTACGACGACACCCCGCTGGCGTTCGTGGCGCTGCGCAACGGCAACGTGCAGGCGATCACCCAGGACGACGCCAAGCTGGTCGGCCTGCTCGGCAACCTGCCGGCGGCGCAGAAGGCGGAATTTGAGATTTCGCCGTTCAGCCTGACCAAAGAGTATCAGGGCGTCGGCATTCCCAAGGGCGAAGATCGCCTGACCGCCGTGGTGAACGAGACGTTGATCAAGCTGGAAAAAGACGGCGAAGCGGTTAAGATTTACGATCGCTGGTTCGGCCCGGAAACCAAATCCGCCCAACCGCGCGGCGATTTCAAAATCGCGCCTTTGGATCAGCAGCCTAAAGCCTGACGATCCACCCGCGGTGAGATCGGTGCGGAGGGGCGCAGCTTGCTGCGCCCCTGATGCATTCTGCAAGACAAGGATTGAACATGAACCTGGACTGGCTGCTGGCGCCGCAATACCTGAGCTGGCTGTGGCACGGTTTTCTGCTGACGCTGTGGCTTTCCGCCTGCGCGGGCCTGGCCGCCACGCTGCTGGGCTTTGTGCTGGCGGCGATGCGCGACAGCAGCCTGCGGCCGTTGCGGTGGCTGGCGATGGGGTACAGCTCGCTGTTTCGCAATACGCCGCTGCTGGTGCAGCTGTTCTTTTGGTACTTCGCCGCCGGCCAGATCCTGCCGTCCGCCGCCATGCAGTGGCTGAACAGCGCCCATCAGGTTGGCCCGCTTGAGTGGCCGTCGTTCGAGTTTCTCGCCGGTTTCTTCGGCCTGACGCTCTACTCCACCGCCTTTATCGCTGAAGAGATCCGTTCCGGTATTCGCGGCGTCGCCGGCGGGCAGAAATATGCCGCCCAAGCGCTGGGGCTGACCGGCTGGCAGGCGATGCGCTACGTGGTGCTGCCGCAGGCGCTGAAAATCGCGCTGCCGCCGCTGCTGGGCCAATACATGAACGTGATCAAGAACTCGTCGCTGACCATGGCGATCGGCGTTGCCGAACTCTCTTACGCCTCGCGTCAGGTCGAAACCGAAACGTTGCGTACCTTCCAGGCGTTCGGCGTGGCGACGGTGCTGTATATCGCCATCATCGCGCTGCTGGAAGGCTGGGGCATGTGGCGCCAACAGCGTAAACCGCTGGGGGGGCATTGAGATGGATTTCAGCGTAATTCACGATAACCTGGGCTACCTGCTGTGGGGCACCTGGCCGGACGGGCCGCTGGGCGGCGCGGCGCTGACGTTGGCGATCAGCCTGATGGCCGGCGTGGCTTCGGCGGTGCTCGGCACCTTACTCGGCGTGGCGCTGGCGATGTCGCGCGGCGTCGCCGCCGGATTGCTGGCGGCGGTGCTGGGCTTTTTCCGCGCCATTCCGGTCATCATGCTGATCTTCTGGACCTATTTCCTGCTGCCGATGGTGTTTGGCGTCGAGATCCCGGAAATCACTACCGTGGTGTGCGCGCTGGCGCTGATCGCCTCGGCCTATCTGGCCCACGCGGTGAAGGCCGGCATCGCCGCGATCGGCCCCGGCCAGTGGCAGGCCGGGCTTTCTCTGGGGCTGACCCGCTGGCAGACGCTGCGCATGATCGTGCTGCCGCAGGCGCTGCGCATGATGGTGCCGTCGTTCATCAACCAGTGGATTTCCCTGATCAAAGACACCTCGCTGGCTTATATCGTCGGCGTTGGCGAACTGACCTTCCTGGCGACCCAGGTCAACAACCGCAGCATGGTCTACCCGATGGAAGTGTTCCTGTTCGTGGCGCTGGTCTATTTCGTGTTCTGCCTGGCGCTCGATCTGCTGGCCAACGCGGTCAACCGCCGCTTCGGCGCGCAAACCCGCGCGCTGAAGCGGTCCTGGCGCTGGTGGCGCAACAAGCCGCCGTTGCCGGCCAGTTAATCGGCCGTCAGCCGCCAGCCGCGTTCGCGCCACAGCGCGGGCAGCTGGGCCAGGTCGTCAAACGTCGTCACCAGCGGGTGGTCGATCGGCGGGTTATGCGGATCGGCACAGAAGTAAAAGACCGGAATGCCGGCATTGATGCCGGCCTGGGCGCCGGCGGGCGAGTCATCCACCAGGATGCAACGCGTCACCGGCACCTGCATCTTTTCGGCGGCGTGAAACACGATCGCCGGATCCGGCTTCCAGCGCTGCAGGTCATAGCCACTGAACAACCGGTCATCAAAATAGCGCAGCATGCCGGTCAGGCCGAGCGAGTGCTGCATCTTGCTGACCGGCCCGTTGGAGACGGTGCAGACAGGCACCGTCACCTGCGCCAGCAGCTCGCGGGCGCCGGCAATCTGCTGTAATTCGCTGTCGAACAGCCGCGCCACCTCCTGCCGATACAGCGGCTCCAGCGCCTCTTTGGCCAGATCGGTGCCCTGCTCGGCGTTGACCCGATCGATGATCTCGTACAGCTTCACCCCTTTGTATTTCTTGAACACCTCTTCCAGCGACAGGTGAATGCCGTAGCGGGCGAACATGTGCACATAGGCTTTGCTGCACAGCACTTCGCTGTCCACCAGCGTGCCGTCGCAGTCGAACAAAATGCAGTCAATCTGATTCATGCGGAACAGGCTCCTTCGGGTTAGCGCCGCTGAGGCCGCTCAGCGATCACTTGATCAGGTTACGCGCCTTGAGATCGTGCAAAATCAGTGCGGCGACGTGTGAGCAGTGCGGCAAGTCGCGGCTGTCGCACCACCTCAGTTCGGCGATTTCGGCGGCCGGCTGCGGCTGCCCGGTAAAGTCGGCCCGATAGCAGCGAATGCGCACCTGGGTGCCGTCCTGCTTGCCGTCCGCCGGGCCGCTGAACTCGCCGTAAAACGCGATGGAGTTCGGCTGCAGCGTGACGGTCAGCTCTTCGTCGATTTCGCGGCACAGCGCCTGCTCGTCGGTTTCACCCGCTTCGCGCTTTCCGCCCGGGACATAAAACAGCGTCTTATTGTGTGAACGCACCAGCGCCACTTTGTCATCTTTCAGCGTGATCAATGCGAGCTTATCGATAAAGGTCGAAGACATGCGGATTCCTGTTTTTTAGCGGGTAAGGTAAGAGAGGCGATAGGCCATTTTATCGGCCGTGCCGGCAAACGGCAACGCAGCGGGCGGCAACGGGGGATGAATGCCTGTAAATACAAGCCGTTGACGCGTTTAGCCGTAAAGACGGCGAAAAAAACCGGTGACCGGCGTCAAAAGCCCCACTTTTTGTTATAGGATAGCCGGCGACTGTCCATTCCCATTTTCGGAATTCTGATAATGACCAAACCAGTATCTGGCCTTGACGCTGAGCAAGGCTTGCTTGGGCGCGTGTTTAAACTCAAGCAACATGGCACGACGGCGCGTACGGAAACGATTGCCGGTATCACTACCTTCCTCACCATGGTGTATATCGTGTTCGTTAACCCTCAAATTTTGGGCGCGGCGGGCATGGATACCCAGGCGGTATTTGTCACCACCTGTTTGATCGCCGCCTTCGGCAGCATCTTTATGGGCCTGCTGGCGAACCTGCCGGTGGCGCTGGCGCCGGCGATGGGCCTGAACGCCTTCTTCGCCTTCGTGGTGGTCGGGGCGATGGGCATCTCCTGGCAGGTGGGCATGGGCGCCATCTTCTGGGGAGCGGTCGGCCTGCTGCTGCTGACCATTTTCCGCATCCGCTACTGGATGATCGCCAACATTCCGGTCAGCCTGCGGGTCGGCATCACCAGCGGCATCGGTCTGTTCATCGGCATGATGGGGCTGAAAAACGCCGGCATCGTAGTGGCCAACCCGGACACGCTGGTAACCATCGGCAGCCTGACCTCGCACAACGTGCTGCTGGGCGCGCTTGGCTTCTTCATCATCGCCGTGCTCTCTTCGCGCAACTTCCACGCGGCAGTGCTGGTGTCGATCGTGGTCACCACCCTGATCGGCTGGATGCTGGGCGACGTGAAATACGGCGGCCTGTTCTCCCTGCCGCCGAGCATCACCTCGGTAGTGGGCCAGGTCGACGTGGCCGGCGCGCTGAACATCGGGCTGGCCGGGGTCATCTTCTCGTTTATGCTGGTGAACCTGTTCGACTCTTCCGGCACGCTGATCGGCGTCACCGATAAAGCCGGCCTGACCGACAGCCAGGGCAAGTTCCCGCGCATGAAGCAGGCGCTGTACGTCGACAGCATCAGCTCGGTGGCCGGTTCGCTGGCGGGTACCTCTTCCGTGACCGCTTACATCGAAAGCTCGTCCGGCGTCGCCGTCGGCGGCCGCACCGGTTTGACGGCGGTGGTCACCGGCCTGCTGTTCCTGCTGGTGATCTTCCTGTCGCCGCTGGCGGGCATGGTGCCGGCTTACGCCGCCGCCGGCGCGCTGATCTACGTCGGCGTGCTGATGACCTCCAGCCTGGCGCGGGTGAAGTGGGACGATCTGACTGAAGCGGTACCGGCGTTTGTCACCGCGGTGATGATGCCGTTCAGTTTCTCGATCACCGAAGGTATTGCGCTCGGTTTTATCTCCTACTGCGTGATGAAGATCGGCACCGGGCGCTGGCGTGAAATCAGCCCGTGCGTGGTGGTGGTGGCGCTGCTGTTCGTGCTGAAGATCGTCTTCGTCGACGGCCATTGACCGCCAAGGGGCCGACGCCTGTCGGCCCTGAAACCTTATACTCCCGGCGTCGCATCCGGCGCCTGATCCAATACCCACTGCAGCGGCCGCCTGAAGCGCGTTTGCCAACTGCCGGCGGCATCTTCTCCCTGAGCGAAGTGCAGCGTCTGCACCTGATTATCCTCCCCGAACAGATTGGCAAAATGCAACGCCAGCGCCTGCTCGCTGAAGTTCTGCCGATCGTAATACGCCATCACGATTTTCTTTTGTGCCGCCAGCGACTGCTGGGCCGGTTTTATCTCGCCGTTGGGGGCGATCAGCAACGCGCCGGCATAAAACTGCGGGTACTTGGCGATCAAATTGGCGGCGTGCAACGCACCCTGGCCGCGGGCGCTGAGGTAAATCCGTTGGGTATTCAACTTTAGCTGCGGAGCCAGCTGTTGCACCGTACGCTGAATGGCGGCTTGGGTGCTCTCGTCGCTGTAATTCGACCAGCGGAAGCTGTTTTCCGACAGCATCTGCGTGCCGTTGATCTCGATGTAGGCCACGCCCATTTCGCCGAACAGCAGCCGTTCTTCGGGGCTGATGGCGGCGGCTTTGCCGTAGGTATGCAGGAAGATCACCGTTGGCCAGCCTTCGGCCGGCGCTTCGCCGTTCGGTATTGCGTAGCTGGCTTTGCCTTCATGGTGGCGGGCGTGCTGCAGATAGCGCGCTTTGGTGGCGGCCAGGATCGATTGGTAGGTGGCGGAGTGCTGGATGCTGTTGAAGGCGTCGTCCTCCAACAGGTTGTAGTAGTACCACAGGCCACGGTCGGCGCTGAGTTGCAGGTAGCGCTCCGCCAACTCGGTTTGCCCTTTCTCCGCCGACGATACCGCCAACTGATAGGGCGCCCAGACGTTGCGACCGTCTTCACGCATCAGCGTCAGGTACAGCGACATGGCGCCGATCTTTTTATCTTCCTGGTTTTGCGCGGATCGCGACAGCTGGGCGTTGAGCGCGCTGTGTGCAGGCAGCTCCAGCGGCTCTTCACCGGCGGGATAGCGCATGGCTGTGGCGAACGCGGGGCTGGTGATGGCAATGAAAAACAACGCTAAAATAAAAAAATACATGATGCTATGGCTTTAATTTTCAATGAATTGACGGACTTCATGTCCTGCTGCGGCGCCCGCCGGGCGCCGCGAGGCCTTTACTCCACGCGGCGAATATAATCGCTGAACGCGGACAGCTGGCCGGTCAGGAAATCCAGCGTTCCCTGGTCGCTCAGTTCACCGGCCTGTTCATCGACTTTGCTCTGGATTACACCGCCCATAAACTCCGGCTTGTTCATCACCATCGCATCGAGGAAAACCAGGATCTGACGCAGGTGGTATTGGCAGCGTGCGCCGCCGATCGGTCCCATCGAGCTGGTTTGAATGGCGACCGGCTTGCCGGCCAGCGGCTGGTTCGGCAAACGCGACAGCCAGTCAATGGCGTTCTTCAACCCGCCTGGCACGGAATAGTTATATTCAGGGGTGACGATGATCACGCCGTCGGCCTGGCGGATCTGATCGGCGATCGTCTCGACCGCGGCAGGGAAGCCTTCAGCCTGTTGCAGGTCGGCATCGTACAGCGGGATATCGCGGATGGAAGGCAGCGCTTCAATGGTGACGCCCTGCGGGGCCAGACCAGGCAGGGCGCGGGCCACCATGGCGTTGTAGGAGCCTTTGCGCAGGCTGCCGAGCAAAGTGACGATTTTTAAGGCTTGGTCTGACATGGTGATTCTCCCTTTCGAATGAGCAGATTCAGCGTACAACATGGGCGAATAGTAGGCTAAAGCGCTGGTCGAGAATAGGCGATTGCTCAACATTTAGCTGTTTTTACAATTTAATGCAGAAATTCGTGCGGTAAAGAAAGTTTTATCCGCTTTGCGCCGCGTTAACCGGGGGTCGTCAGGCCCGTCAGTTTGACGAAGCGCGAGGAGGCCGCCGGGCTGCGCGGCGAGATTTCGCCGTCTTTGTGCAGGCCGCCGCGCTCTTCGTAACGCCAGCACAACAGGCGCTCCAGCCCAGGGCTGCCGGCGCAGGCCCAGCTCAGGTATTCGTCGGCGTCGCTCATCACCTGAACGTCCGGCGTGGCGCTGGAGCGCAGATGGCCGGAGAAGGGATGCAGACGCAGCGTAGCTTGGCCGCTGTTGCCGAGGCCGGAAATTTTCAGCACGCTTTGCCGGATGCTCCACAGCTGAGTCTCCGCCTCCAGCCGATCGTCCTGCGCGCCGATCCAGGCACTTTCTGCCGGCGTCTGATGCGCGTGTTGCAGCGCGTTTTGCCGGGTTCCGCGCGCGCGCATCACTTCGATATCCAACCCGACTTTGCCCTCGTCGCTAAGCAGCACGCCAACGGTGTTGCTGGCGTAAGCGAGGCTGAAATCGGGCAGCTGATGATCGGCGAAGCAGGGGCGGCCGGTCGGGGTGGTGGCGATGTGAGGCAGCGTCGGCAGGCCGTACAGGTAGAACATCATTTCGGCGAGCAGGATGCGCCCTTGCAGGTAGCGCGTGCGGCGTTTAACGGAAAAGGTGCGGGTGGCGGCTATCACTTCGTCGGAGAGTCTCTGGGTATCCAGAACGGCGGAGGCCGGGGTCCATCGGGCAAAATGACACGCCATTGTTCACTCCATGACAGAGGGTCGCTAAGAACGCAGGGGTGTTAGATTAAGACTAAGTTGAGGATTTATCATCAAAAAACACTATGCGTTTTATCCGATTTGTTGGCGATTTCAATGATGAGCGGCGCAGGCGTTATGCCAGGATCCAGCTATCGCCGGTGGCGGGCGATAGCCCTTCCGGCAACCATAGCCGGCCCCAGGCACCGGTACAGTGGCAGCCCATGATCTTTTCTGGCGGATGCTGCCGTAAAAACCGGCGGACGCGCCAGAGCGTGCGCGGGGAAGCGCAGCGCAGATGAAAACCGCCGATCAGGGCGTGGATCCTGTCGATCCCGGTGATTTTCTGGCAATGGCGCACGATATTGACGATCCCACGGTGCCCGCAGCCGGTCACGATCACCAGACCGCGATCCGATTTGTAAATCAGCACCCCTTCGTCGATCACGTAATCCACCGCTGCGTTCTCCCCGGCGATCACCCCGTAGGCGCGCGGGGCGGGCACCGCGATCTCGCCTGACCACATAAAGCGATCGCCGATCGCCAGCGGTTCACGGCTGTAGTGCATGCGGTGGCGTGAGTAGTCGATATCCAAAGAGAGCTTTTTGATTTTCCGGGTGTGGCCGAGCACCTTCAGCGCCGCATAGCGCTCATCGCCGACCTGCGGGTGGCAGATGATGCGGCTGTTGTCCGGCAGCCAAGCGACGCCGCCGCAGTGGTCATAGTGGCCGTGGGAGAGCACCGTCGCGGTGATACGGGAGAGATCGACGCCCATCAGCGCCGCATTGTGCAGAAAGCTGTCGTCGGGGCCGGTATCGAACAGTATGGACGTCGTCTCATCCTCAATCAGCAGGCTCAGCCCGGCCCTGGCCCGCAATAATGGGTCGGCGCCGGCGGCGCGGCGGTTTTCCAGCAGTACCTTGAGGGTCAATGCCATGGTGACTCGTTCCTGAGAGAGATTCCTGACTGGCCAGTATAGCGCGGGGCGCTGCGGCGGTGCTGTGAGCTGGCGCGCAGCGCGAGCGCGGGAAAGAAAAACGGCCGGAACAAGGGCTTGTCCCGGCCGTGAAGGCGCCTGGCGGCGTTATTTCCCGATACAGAAGCTGGAGAAGATGCGGCCCAGCAGGTCGTCGGAGGTGAATTCGCCGGTGATTTCGCTCAAGGCCAGCTGCGCCTGGCGCAGCTCCTCGGCCAGCAGCTCGCCCGCGTAAGCGCTCACTAACTGTTCTTTACCCTGCACCAGGTGCTGCGCCGCCAGTTCCAGCGCCTGCAGGTGGCGACGGCGCGCCAGGAAGCCGCCTTCCATGTTGCTGGTGAAGCCCATGCTCTGTTTCAGATGATCGCGCAGCACATCGACGCCTTCGCCGGTGCGGGCCGACAGGCGAATAAGTGAGTGGTTGTTCACTTCCGTCAGGCCCAGCGTCTCACCGGTGATGTCGGCTTTGTTGCGCACCACGGTGATCGGTAGCGTACCCGGCAGGCGCGCCATAAACTCCGGCCAGATCTCCGCCGGCTCGGTGGCGGTTGTGGTGGTGCCGTCCACCATAAACAGCACTCTGTCCGCCTGTTCGATCTCGTTCCAGGCACGTTCGATGCCGATACGCTCAACTTCGTCGCTGGCGTCGCGCAGGCCGGCGGTGTCGATGATGTGCAGCGGCATGCCGTCGATATGGATATGTTCGCGCAAGACGTCGCGGGTGGTGCCAGCGATATCGGTGACGATCGCTGCCTCACGCCCGGCCAACGCATTGAGCAGGCTGGATTTACCGGCGTTGGGGCGCCCGGCGATCACTACCTTCATCCCTTCGCGCAGCAGGCTGCCCTGGCGCGCTTCGCCGCGCACGCTGTCCAGATCCGCCATCACGTCGTTGAGCTGCGCCTCGATTTTACCGTCGGACAGGAAGTCGATTTCCTCGTCCGGGAAGTCGATCGCCGCTTCCACATAGATTCGTAGGTGAGTGAGCGCTTCCACGAGCTGGTGGATGCGGGTGGAGAAGGCGCCCTGCAGCGAGTTCATCGCCGAACGCGCCGCCTGCTCGGAGCTGGCGTCGATCAGATCGGCAATCGCTTCGGCCTGCGCCAGATCGAGTTTGTCGTTGAGGAACGCGCGTTCGGAGAACTCGCCGGGCCGTGCGATGCGCACGTCGGGCAGCGCCAGCACGCGCTTGAGCAGCAGATCGAGGATCACCGGCCCGCCGTGGCCCTGTAGTTCCAGCACGTCTTCGCCGGTAAAGGAGTTCGGCCCCGGGAACCACAGCGCGATACCCTGATCGAGGGTGGCGCCCGTGGCGTCGCGGAACGGCAGATAGTCAGCGTAGCGCGGCTTCGGCAGCTTGCCGAGCAACGCCTGGGCGACGTCTTTGGCCTGGCTTCCGGAAATGCGCAGAATGCCGACGCCGCCGCGTCCCGGCGGGGTGGCTTGGGCTACGATGGTATCGGTGGTGCTCATAACGGTTCTCTCTGACGATTAAGATGCAAAAAGGCGGTCTAATGACCGCCTTTGGTGTGACTGCAAGGGTCGGCGCGCCGAACCCCTACAATACGCTTAGCTTTTTTTCTTGTCGCGGCTGTGCAGACCGCGTTTTTCCAGACCACGGTAAATCAGCTGCTGCTGCAGGATGGTCACCAGGTTACTGACGATGTAGTACAGCACCAGACCGGACGGGAACCACAGGAAGAACACGGTGAAGATCACCGGCATGAAGGTCATGATTTTCTGCTGCATCGGGTCAGTCACGGTGGTCGGCGACATCTTCTGAATGAAGAACATCGTCACGCCCATCAGGATTGGCAGGATGTAGTACGGGTCTTGCGCCGACAGGTCATGGATCCACAGGGCGAACGGCGCGTGGCGCAGCTCGACCGACCCCATCAGCATGTAGTACAGCGCCAGGAAGATCGGCATCTGAATGATCAGCGGCAGGCAGCCGCCGAGCGGGTTCACTTTCTCCGCCTTGTACAGCGCCATCATCTCTTGGCTCATGCGCTGTTTGTCATCGCCGATGCGCTCGCGCATCGCCTGCAGCTTCGGCTGCAGCATGCGCATTTTCGCCATCGAGGTGTACTGCGCCTTGGTCAGCGGGTACATGATGCCGCGCACGATGAAGGTGATGATGATGATGGAGAAGCCCCAGTTACCGATAAAGCCGTGGATGAACTTCAGCAGTTTGAACAGCGGCTGGGAGATAAACCACAGCCAACCGTAATCCACGGTCAGGTCCAGGTGTGGCGCCAGCTGGGCCATCTGATCCTGCAGCTCCGGGCCGACCCACAGGGTCGCGTTCAGCTGCTGCTGAGCGCCCGGCTGCACCACGACCGGCGTAGATTTGAAGCCGATGGTGGACAGGTTGTCGCCCGGTTTGGCGGTGTAGAAGGTGTTGTCACCCTTGGTCGCCGGTACCCACGCGGTGGCGAAGTACTGTTGCAGCATGGCGACCCAACCGTCTTTGGTGGTGACGTTCAGGTTTTCGTCTTTGTCGAATGCGTATTTCTGGTACTTGTCCTCGCTGGACGAGTACGCCGCGCCGCGGAAGGTATGCAGCGCGAAGTTGCTGCTGCCGGTGTCGCGGTGCTTAGGCAATTCGGTGGTCTGCTTCAGCTGGCCGAACAGGGTCAGCTCCAGCGGCGTCGCACCTTTGTTGTCGATGCTGTAATCCACGCCGACCGCATAGTGATCGCGTTTGAGCACGAAGGTCTTGGTGTAGACCGCGCCGTCTTTATCGGTGTAGGTCAGCGGGATGCGCAGCTCGTCCTGGCCTTCCGGCAGGGTGTAGCTGTCCTGTGCCGCCTGATACAGCGGGCGTTCGCCGTTGGCCGGGTTGTCCGGGCCGTTTTTACCGGTCAGGCCGCTTTGCGCCTGATAGACGAACGAAGGAGTGGTTTCCAGCAGTTGGAACGGAGTCGATGAACCCAGAGTATCCGGGTAGGCCAACAGTTTAGCCTGCTCGATATCGCCACCACGGGTGTTGATGGTCAGCGACAGCACGTCGGTGTTCACGGTAATCAGCTTACCCTGACCACTGGCTGGCACGGCCTGGCTGGCGGCATCACCGGCTACTGCGTTCGAAGTCTGTTGCGTGGTCTGTGCGGCCGGCTGCGGAGCGTTGTCCGTTTGCCATGCCTGCCAGATCATGAAAGACACGAACAGCAGAGCGATGAGGAGAAGATTGCGTTGCGAATCCATCGTTAGTGTTCTCTGTTATCGTCGGTTTTTGGCGGCACCGGATCATCGCCACCTGGGTTCAAAGGGTGGCATTTTAATACGCGTTTCAATGCTAACCAACTGCCTTTTATCATGCCAAACCTGCTTAATGCCTCAATTGCGTAATGAGAGCATGTCGGCTGGAAGCGACAACGAGGCCCTAGCAGCGGACTGATGACGAGCTGATAGGCCCGCACCAGCCCGATCAGGATGCGGGAGCCTGGCGACAGTGGCGACGCCATAATTTATCCAAAGCTTCCGTCAGCGCGCGGTTATCCAAATCCGCTATCCCCTTTTTGGCCACTACGACAAAATCCATCGCCGGTAATTCGTGCTGGCGCAGGCGGAAGCTTTCGCGGGTTAGGCGTTTGATCCGATTACGCTCGTGCGCGCGTTTGACGTGTTTTTTGGCGACGGTAAGACCGATGCGGGGATGCCCCAGCTGGTTCAGGCGGCCGAGGATGGTGATTTGCGGCGTGCCAGCCCGTTGTGGCTGCTGGAAGACGAAAGTGAAATGAGTGGGAGTTAACAAACGTAACTCCCTGGGAAAAGCGAGCTTAACCACTCAGCGGGTTAGCTTTATTACTTAGAAACAGTCAGACGAGCACGGCCTTTCGCACGACGGCGGGCCAGAACTTGACGACCATTTTTGGTGGCCATACGAGCACGGAAACCGTGGCTACGGTTGCGCTTCAATACGGACGGTTGGAAAGTGCGTTTCATAGCGATTTCTACCTAAACTTAAAATAATTACTGATCAGTAAACGCGTTTGGCTACTCGGCGTGAAGATGACCGACGCCTCAATCGCAATACATAAAGAAGCGGGATTGTAATAATTGTACAGTCCTGAGTCAATTCGCATCGCGCCAGCCTACCTGGTTGTCTGCCAATAACGGAACAAAATCCGGTCTTGGCCCGTGGTCACCGCAGAATCCTGTCTGGCTAATGACGCACCATAAGGAACCAGGTATCACACGTAGGGCGAAGATTATACGGACTCGGGGTGAAATCGCAAGGATCCCCGTGAGATCCTTTGCGTGCGATCGCAGGATCCGGCGTGGATAACAGGGTATAACCGGTTGACAATGTAAAAAACGCGGCGCAACGGCCGGGATCTGCACGGTCATCCGGCGCCGGCGGTGAAAAGATCGCCGCCGGCCGCGGCCTGTGGATAAAATGGATCTAATCTGTGAGGAAGGGGAGGATCTCTTGCGCGGATTGCGCTATGATCCGTCATTCCGATCGCGATCCCTCATACCGGGATCGTGAGGGACACAAACCGTGAAAGGCGGTTCGCATCCCCCACAGGCAAACCGCCGATGCCGGGTATGTGTCAAAAATCATGAGTTATAAAAAAGTTGCCCGTTTCTTTTCTTTATTGATCTTGTTCGAGTGGAGTCCGCCGTGTCACTTTCGCTTTGGCAGCAGTGTCTTGCCCGATTGCAGGATGAGTTACCTGCCACAGAATTTAGTATGTGGATTCGCCCATTGCAGGCGGAACTGAGTGACAACACCCTGGCGCTGTATGCGCCTAACCGTTTTGTGCTGGATTGGGTTCGCGATAAGTACTTAAACAACATCAATGGTCTGCTGAATGATTTCTGCGGCACGGACGCGCCTTTGCTGCGTTTTGAAGTCGGCAGCAAGCCGATCACGCAGGCGATCAGCCAGACCGTGACCGCCAGCGTCAGCAGCGCCCCCGCAGCCCCGGCGGCGCGCACGGCCGCGCCTTCGCGCCCGAGCTGGGACAACGCGGCGGCGCAACCCGAGCTCTCTTACCGCTCCAACGTCAACCCTAAACACACCTTCGACAACTTCGTCGAGGGTAAGTCCAACCAGCTGGCGCGCGCGGCGGCTCGTCAGGTGGCGGACAATCCGGGCGGCGCCTATAACCCTTTGTTCCTGTATGGCGGCACCGGCCTGGGTAAAACTCACCTGCTGCACGCGGTCGGCAACGGCATCATGGCGCGCAAGGCCAACGCCAAAGTGGTCTACATGCACTCGGAACGCTTCGTGCAGGACATGGTCAAAGCGTTGCAGAACAATGCCATCGAAGAGTTTAAGCGCTACTACCGCTCGGTCGACGCCTTGCTGATCGATGACATCCAATTTTTCGCCAACAAGGAGCGTTCGCAGGAAGAGTTCTTCCATACCTTTAACGCCCTGTTGGAAGGCAATCAGCAGATCATTCTGACTTCGGATCGCTACCCTAAAGAGATCAACGGGGTGGAGGATCGTCTGAAGTCCCGCTTCGGTTGGGGGCTGACGGTGGCTATAGAGCCGCCGGAGCTGGAAACCCGCGTGGCGATCCTGATGAAAAAGGCCGACGAGAACGACATTCGCCTGCCGGGCGAAGTGGCGTTCTTCATCGCCAAGCGCCTGCGTTCCAACGTGCGTGAGCTCGAAGGGGCGCTGAACCGCGTGATCGCCAACGCCAACTTTACCGGCCGGGCCATCACCATCGATTTCGTGCGCGAAGCGCTGCGCGATTTGCTGGCGCTGCAGGAAAAGCTGGTCACCATCGACAATATCCAAAAGACGGTGGCGGAGTATTACAAGATTAAAGTCGCGGATTTGCTGTCCAAGCGGCGTTCGCGATCCGTTGCCCGCCCGCGCCAGATGGCGATGGCGCTGGCGAAGGAACTCACCAACCACAGCCTGCCGGAAATCGGCGATGCGTTTGGTGGCCGCGACCATACCACGGTGTTGCACGCCTGCCGGAAGATAGAGCAGCTGCGTGAGGAAAGTCACGACATCAAAGAAGATTTCTCCAATTTAATCAGAACATTATCTTCATAGCGCTATGAAATTTATCGTTGAACGTGAGCATCTGCTAAAACCGCTGCAACAGGTGAGCAGCCCGCTGGGCGGCCGCCCGACCTTGCCGATCCTGGGCAACCTGCTGCTGCAGGTGACGGAAGGCTCCCTGCTGCTGACTGGCACCGATCTGGAGATGGAGATGGTGGCGCGCGTCGCCCTGTCCCAACCGCACGAGCCGGGCGCGACTACCGTGCCCGCGCGCAAATTCTTTGATATCTGCCGTGGCCTGCCGGAAGGGGCGGAGATCGCCGTCACGCTGGAGAGCGAACGCATGCTGGTGCGGTCCGGCCGCAGCCGCTTCTCGCTGTCCACGCTGCCAGCGGCGGACTTCCCGAACCTGGACGACTGGCAGAGCGAGGTGGAGTTCACTTTGCCGCAGGCGACGCTGAAGCGCCTGATCGAAGCCACCCAGTTCTCGATGGCTCATCAGGACGTGCGCTACTACCTGAACGGCATGCTGTTTGAAACCGAAGGCGAAGAGCTGCGTACCGTCGCGACCGACGGCCACCGCCTGGCGGTGTGCTCGATGCCGATCGGCCAACAGCTGCCGTCGCATTCGGTGATCGTGCCGCGTAAAGGGGTGATGGAGCTGGTGCGTCTGCTGGACGGCGGCGATTCGCTGCTGCAGCTGCAGATCGGCAGCAACAACATCCGCGCCCACGTCGGCGATTTCATCTTCACCTCCAAGCTGGTTGACGGCCGTTTCCCGGACTATCGCCGCGTGTTGCCGAAGAACCCGGATAAAACGCTGGAAGCCGGCTGCGATCTGCTCAAGCAGGCGTTTGCCCGCGCGGCCATTCTCTCGAACGAGAAATTCCGCGGCGTGCGGCTGTACGTCAGCCAGAACCAGCTGAAGATCACCGCCAACAACCCCGAGCAGGAAGAGGCGGAAGAGATCCTCGACGTCAGCTACGACGGCGCGGAGATGGAGATCGGCTTCAACGTCAGCTACGTGCTGGACGTGCTGAACGCGCTCAAGTGTGAAGACGTGCGCCTGCTGTTGACCGACTCGGTCTCCAGCGTGCAGATCGAAGACGGCGCCAGCCAGGCGGCGGCCTACGTTGTTATGCCAATGCGGTTGTAGTCTCGTTACCTTGAATTACAGCACCGTCATCGGTAAAGAGATTGCATGGCTCTGACGCGTTTATTGATTAAAGATTTCCGCAATATCGAGGCGGCGGATTTGGCGCTGGCACCGGGATTCAACTTCCTGGTCGGCGCCAACGGCAGCGGCAAGACCAGCGTGCTGGAAGCGGTGTATACGCTCGGCCACGGCCGCGCCTTTCGCAGCCTGCAGGCCGGCCGGGTGATTCGCCACGATCAGCCGGAGTTCGTGTTGCACGGCCGCATCGAAGGCGCGGAGCGCGAGCTGTCGGTAGGATTGAGTAAGAGCCGTCAGGGTGACAGCAAGGTACGCATCGATGGCAGCGATGGTCACAAGGTGGCCGAACTGGCGCAGCTACTGCCCATGCAGCTGATCACCCCCGAAGGTTTTACCCTGCTAAACGGCGGGCCGAAATTCCGGCGCGCTTTCCTGGACTGGGGCTGTTTTCATAACGAACCCGGTTTTTTCACCGCCTGGAGCAACCTGAAACGGTTACTGAAGCAGCGCAATGCCGCGCTGCGCCAGGTGAGTCGCTATGCGCAGATCCGCGCCTGGGATCAGGAACTGATCCCGCTCGCGGAGCGCATCAGCGAGTGGCGGGCGGAATACAGCGACGCGATCGCCGCGGATATCACCGCGACCTGCGCGCAGTTTCTGCCTGAATTCGCCCTGAGCTTCTCCTTCCAGCGCGGCTGGGACAAAGAGAGCGACTACGGCGAGCTGCTGGAGCGCCAGTTCGAGCGCGACAGGGCATTGACCTATACCGCGGTGGGGCCGCATAAAGCGGACTTCCGCATTCGTGCCGACGGCACGCCGGTAGAGGATTTGTTATCGCGCGGTCAGCTCAAGCTGCTGATGTGCGCGTTGCGCTTGGCGCAGGGTGAGTTTCTCACCCGGCAGAGCGGGCGGCGTTGCCTGTATCTGATTGATGATTTTGCCTCCGAGCTGGACACCGGCCGTCGCCGGTTGCTGGCCGATCGCCTGAAAGCCACCCAGGCCCAGGTCTTTGTCAGCGCGGTCAGCGCTGAACAAGTGACCGACATGGCCGGTGAAAAGGGCAAGATGTTCCGCGTGGAACAGGGTAAAATAGAGGTTCAACCACAGGACTAAAATGAGCGAGAAACGTTGATGTCGAATTCTTATGACTCCTCAAGTATCAAGGTATTAAAAGGGCTGGATGCGGTGCGCAAGCGCCCGGGCATGTATATCGGCGACACCGATGACGGCACCGGTCTGCACCACATGGTATTCGAGGTTGTGGACAACGCTATCGACGAAGCGCTCGCGGGCCACTGTAGTGACATTCAGGTCACCATCCATGCCGACAACTCGGTCTCGGTACAGGATGACGGCCGCGGCATTCCGACCGGCATTCACCCTGAAGAAGGGGTTTCAGCCGCAGAGGTCATCATGACCGTGCTGCACGCCGGCGGTAAATTCGACGACAACTCCTATAAGGTTTCCGGCGGCCTGCACGGCGTGGGCGTCTCGGTGGTTAACGCCCTGTCGGAGAAACTGGAGCTGGTGATCCGCCGCGAAGGCAAAGTGCACGAACAGACTTACAGCCACGGCGAGCCGCAGGCGCCGCTGTCCGTGGTGGGTGAAACCGAACAGACCGGCACCATGGTGCGCTTCTGGCCGAGCCACCAGACCTTCACCAATGTGACCGAATTCGAGTACGACATTCTGGCCAAGCGTCTGCGCGAGCTGTCCTTCCTCAACTCCGGCGTGTCTATCCGCCTGAAGGACAAGCGCACCGACCGTGAAGACCACTTCCATTACGAAGGCGGCATCAAGGCGTTTGTCGAGTACCTGAACAAGAACAAAACCCCGATCCACCCGAACGTGTTCTACTTCTCGACCGTGAAAGACGATATCGGCGTGGAAGTGGCGCTGCAGTGGAACGACGGTTTCCAGGAAAACATCTACTGCTTCACCAACAACATTCCGCAGCGCGACGGCGGCACGCACCTGGTCGGTTTCCGCACCGCGATGACCCGTACGCTGAACAGCTACATGGAGAAGGAAGGCTACAGCAAGAAGGCCAAGGTCAGCGCCACCGGCGATGACGCGCGTGAAGGCCTGATCGCCGTGGTGTCGGTGAAGGTGCCGGATCCGAAGTTCTCTTCTCAGACCAAGGACAAGCTGGTCTCTTCCGAGGTGAAAACCGCGGTTGAAACGCTGATGAACGAGAAGCTGGTGGATTACCTGATGGAAAATCCGGGCGACGCGAAAATCGTGGTCGGCAAAATCATCGACGCGGCGCGCGCGCGCGAAGCGGCGCGTAAAGCGCGTGAGATGACCCGCCGCAAAGGCGCGCTGGATCTGGCTGGCCTGCCGGGCAAGCTGGCGGACTGCCAGGAACGCGATCCGGCGCTGTCCGAACTGTACCTGGTGGAAGGGGACTCCGCGGGCGGCTCTGCCAAGCAGGGGCGCAACCGCAAGAACCAGGCTATCTTGCCGCTGAAAGGGAAAATCCTCAACGTCGAGAAAGCGCGCTTCGACAAAATGCTCTCTTCGCAGGAAGTGGCGACGCTGATCACCGCGCTGGGTTGTGGCATCGGCCGCGACGAGTACAGCCCGGACAAGCTGCGTTACCACAGCATCATCATCATGACCGATGCCGACGTCGACGGTTCGCACATTCGTACGCTGCTGTTGACCTTCTTCTACCGCCAGATGCCGGAAATCATCGAGCGTGGCCACGTGTTTATCGCACAGCCGCCGCTGTACAAGGTGAAGAAAGGCAAGCAGGAGCAGTACATCAAGGATGATGAGGCGATGGATCAGTACCAGATCGCCATCGCGATGGACGGCGCTACGCTGCACACCAATGCCAGCGCACCGGCGCTCGGCGGTGAGCAGCTGGAAAAACTGGTGGCCGAGCACTATGGCGTGCAGAAGCTGATCGGCCGCATGGAGCGCCGCTACCCGCGTGCGCTGCTGAACAGCCTGATCTATCAGCCGACGCTGAACGAAGGCGATCTCAGCGATGAAGCCAAGGTGAAAACCTGGATCGCTTCGCTGGTGCAGGCGCTGAACGACAAAGAGCAGCACGGCAGCAGCTATGACTTCGTGATCTTCGAGAACCGCGAACGCCAGATGTTCGAGCCGGCGCTGCGCATCCGCACCCACGGCGTGGATACCGACTACAAGCTGGACTTTGACTTCATCCACGGCGGCGAATACCGCAAGATCTGCCAGCTGGGCGAGAAGCTGCGCGGGCTGATCGAAGACGGTGCGTTCATCGAGCGCGGTGAACGTCGTCAGCCGGTAGACAGCTTCGAGCAGGCGCTGGAGTGGCTGGTGAAAGAGTCGCGTCGCGGCCTGTCGGTGCAGCGTTATAAAGGTCTGGGCGAGATGAACCCGGAGCAGCTGTGGGAAACCACCATGGATCCGGAAAGCCGCCGCATGCTGCGCGTGACCGTCAAGGACGCCATCGCCGCCGATCAGCTGTTCACCACGCTGATGGGCGATGCGGTTGAACCGCGCCGCGCCTTTATCGAAGAAAACGCCCTGAAAGCGGCGAACATCGATATCTGATGCGTTAATGGCTGTAAAAATCCGCGCCGGGCGACCCGCGCGGATTTTTTTACGCCTTTTTTAGCGCTGACAGCCGAGGCTGAAACGCGTTAGCATGGGCAAAAACCACTGGGAGAAGCGTTGAATGGCTATTGAACTGATTGCGATCGACATGGACGGCACGTTGCTGGATCCACAGCACCAAATTACGCCGGCGGTAAAGCAGGCTATCGCGGCGGCACGGCGCAAAGGGGTGCACGTGGTGCTGGCCACCGGGCGGCCCTATGTCGGCGTGCAGGACTATCTGCGCCAGCTGGACATTCAGGGCCCCGGCGATTTTTGCATAACCTACAACGGCGCGCTGGTGCTGCGTGCGGCCGACGGCGCCTGCATTCTGCAGGAAACCCTGGGTTTTGAGGACTACCTGCACTTCGAACAGATGGCGCGCGAGTTCGGCGTTCACTACCAGGCGTTTGATTTCGACACCCTGTATACCCCGAACAAGGACATTGGCAAATACACCATACACGAGGCGGAAATGACCGGTATTCCGTTGAAGTACCGCAGCGTGGAGGAGATGGATCGCCAGATGCGTTTCCCAAAAGTGATGATGATCGACGAGCCGGCGCTGCTGGACAGCGCTATCGCACGCATCCCGGCGGAAACGCGCGAGCGCTACACCATCCTGAAAAGCGCGCCTTACTTCCTCGAAATCCTGCATAAGAACGTCGATAAGGGCACCGGGGTGAGAATGCTGGCCGAACATCTCGGCGTGGCGCGGGAAAATATCATGACGCTGGGGGATCAGGCCAACGATACGGCGATGATCGAGTATGCCGGCGTTGGCGTGGCGATGGGCAATGCCATTCCCGAGCTGAAAGCGGTGGCGCAGTTTGTCACCAGCACCAATACCGAAGACGGCGTGGCGCGCGCCATCGAGAAGTTCGTGCTCAACGGCTGATAAAATGGGGCGCTGCGGCCTGTCTCTTCTACAAATGAGCCTGTACATAGATTTGTGTAATTGCCTGATTTTGATATGTTCAATCCAACATCAAAAACAGGTTAATTTATGGACGAAAAACAGTTACAGGCTCTGGCTAACGAACTGGCCAAAAATCTCAAAACCCCTGAGGATCTCAGCCAGTTTGATCGCCTGCTGAAGAAAATCAGCGTCGAGGCTGCTCTCAATGCCGAAATGTCCCACCATCTGGGCTACGATAAAAATCAGTCTAAACCGGGTGCCAACTCCCGCAACGGCTATTCCACAAAGACCGTTACCACCGGCGATGGCCCGCTGGAGCTGCGTACGCCGCGCGATCGTGATGGCTCTTTCGAACCGCAACTGGTGAAGAGAAACCAGACCCGGATCACCGGGATGGATAACCAGATTTTATCGTTGTACGCCAAAGGGATGACCACCCGCGAGATAGCGGCTGCGTTCAAAGAACTGTATGACGCAGATGTCTCACCGGCGCTGGTCTCGAAGGTTACCGACGCCGTGATGGAACAGGTTACCGAATGGCAAAATCGTCCACTGGATGCGGTTTATCCCATTGTTTATCTTGACTGTATCGTCCTGAAGGTCCGGCAGGACAGTCGCGTCATCAATAAATCCGTGTTCCTGGCGCTGGGTATCAACATCGAAGGCCAGAAAGAACTGCTGGGTATGTGGCTGGCCGAAACCGAGGGCGCGAAGTTCTGGCTCAATGTGCTGACCGAACTCAAAAACCGGGGGCTGAACGATATCCTCATCGCCTGTGTCGACGGCCTGAAAGACTTCCCGGACGCCATCAACACGGTGTATCCGGAAGCCCGCATTCAGCTGTGCATCGTGCATATGGTGCGCAACAGCCTGCGGTTCGTCTCCTGGAAGGACTACAAAGCCGTCACCCGCGACCTGAAAGCCATCTATCAGGCCCCCACGGAAGAAGCAGGCCAGCAGGCGCTGGAAGCGTTCGCCAGCGCATGGGACAGCCGCTACCCGCAGATAAGCCGGAGCTGGCAGGCAAACTGGACCAACCTGGCGACGTTCTTCGCTTACCCGACAGACATCCGTAAGGTGATCTACACAACGAATGCCATCGAGTCGCTGAACAGCGTGATCCGGCACGCCATCAAAAAGCGTAAGGTGTTCCCGACGGACGACGCAGTGAAAAAGGTGGTGTGGTTGGCAATCCAGGCGGCGTCACAGAAATGGACGATGCCGCTGAGGGACTGGCGTATGGCAATGAGCCGTTTTATTATCGAGTTCGGTGACCGCCTGGATGGCCACTACTGAGAAAAGGCATTTACACAGGATCGTGTACAGGGTCGTTCCAGGGGGACAAAAGCACAATTGATATAGAGCAGTTGGTTGCAGAGTTAGAATTATGAGCGAATGAGGATATTCTCTGTCCAATGTAGGCTGGGTTATTAGTAGAAGTCACGGTATTTATATGAGTAGATTTTTTCGAAAAAGGAGGGGGCATGCTTTATAAAGTGTTTTTTGGTGTGGCTATGGCGTTATCAATAGGCAATGTGTGTGCGGAAGGTATTCGCAGCATGAATACGCTTGATGATAATTTCTTCAATGACAAGTCCATTCAGGCCAACTTAAAATTCAAAAACGCCACGGGGAAAATATTAACCCCGAGGTCATGCGAGGATTTCTATGAGAAATACAATAGTTCATTATCTTTTGAAAATGACACTCCATCGTCCAACTACTCTGCCGTAAAAAGCGCATTGGTTGAATGTATAGTAAATAAAGAAATCGGCATCAAAGACATTATTACAGATGATACCGGCATCAAAGGCATTAAAAAAGATGAGTTACCTAAATATCTTCCAGCTGACTTTATGCTTGCTATAAGTGATGATGAAAAGCAAAGTGTGAAGAAAGTGATTCACGAAGCTACCACTCTTATTGACATAGACCCATCTCTTGTTTATTTAGAAGAGACCAAAGGTGTCTTTGTATACAAAGACAACAAAAACACATTTTACTATATTAGTCCGATTGGTTCTTGGCATAAAGATGGGGATAAAATTTATCTCTTCAAATTAACAAACACGTTGTCAGAAGGAACATATAACAATACAAAGATTTATTATTTAAAGAAAGAAGGATCTGGATTTAAAACAATTAAACTTATTGATCCATAAGAAAAATGCGCCCATGTATGGGCGCATTTTGCATTACTGGTTACCGGTCAATAACTGACGACGCGTATTTCGGTTTCGACCCGCGCCTACGTCTTTTCGGTTCGATTCTTTAGCCGCTTCCGTCCAGTTCTTGCTGTTGATAGCATTGTTAAAACTAGGGAATCCATTTCTTAATCGAGTTGGACCCACAGTATAAATGATATCATGCAGTGCAACTTTTACAGAGAGCGGGAAGCTATCGAATTCAGGATACATCCCACGCAAATAATTACGGTCATCATTTACGTGAGATTGAGCAAGGCTACGGACAGTATTAGGGGAAATCCCCATTGTAGCCCCCTGTTGATAATGTTGTGCTGTATAACCTGAACCAATAGCGACCACGCGATTATACTCAGCTTCAATTTGTTGTGGCGTGGATGAATTACCTGCAGAAATAAAAGGCACAGCCTGAGCAGCTTGTACATTTGGTAGCATAGTACCGATACCGATCGTGACATGCCCTGTCGTGTCCATATACATATGAGTAATACTGCCCTCATGGAAGAAGAGGTTGTCAAAAACAGCCTCATCCAAATCATCTGTACCAGGCAGGTAAGTGTCACCGTTATAATATTGATCCTCATTTTCCTGCAGAGCACTCGGCTGAGGGTCGTGTTGGTTAAAAGGGGCGCCGGTAATACCGCCAGCATCATTAGTTGGAATTGGGTTGGCTGTAACTGTAATGTCGCTCATATATATTTCCTCAAATGTGATTTGTTTCTCAGCACGTTGTGTGCCTGAAGAAAATTACCGGCGACAGTCACATTCATCTATTCATTGCTGTTGTGTGGTGGCTGAACAATATGGACTATTAGCATAGGAACTGGCCACACTAAAAAAGTGCATTAACTCGAATGATAAGTGACAAACGTGACAAAATTATCGAGGGTTCCGGCGAAGAACCCCAGAACGCCATCATCATCCCCTGATTGCTGGCCAGGCCGCGTTCGGCGTTGCGATAGAAACCGGCGGACACCTTGACCACGAACAGTTCGTCGCCTTCCAGCCAGGCGGATTTGATGCAGCAATCGCCGGCGGCTTGTTCGAACAGGAAGTGCTGTACCGGCGGCTGTTGCACCCGCCGCTGCGAATAGGCGATAAAACCCCGCTTCAGCAGCGGCGTAATGGTCTCGGCGTCGAACGCGGCGAGAATTTGCTGCCGGTTAAGGATGTGCATCGGCGACGGCCTTAAGGTATTTCTCCAGCACGATATTTTTACCGCACAGCACCACCGCCACTTTTTTCCCCTGAAATTCCGGCGCCAGCTTGATCGCCGCCGCCAGCGCCACGCCGGCCGCGCCTTCGATAATCCATCGATCGCTGGCGGCGATCCGGCGCATCGCGTGCTTGATCGCCGTCTCGCTGACCAGCACTTTGCGGTCGATCAGCTGTTGGCACAGCGGGAAGGTCACGGCACCCGGCTCGACGCCGCCGGCGGTGCCGTCAGACAGGGTTTCTTGCTCTTCCACCGGGAAGATATGGCCCGCTTCCAGCGCGCTGTACATGCTGGTGGCGTTTTCCGGCCAGCAGGCGATAAGCTGCGTGTTCGGCGACAGTTGCCGCAGAACGGTGCCGATACCGGCGATATAGCCACCGCCGCCCACCGCCACGAACACGGCGTCCAGATCGGTGAGCTGTTCAACCAGCTCCATGCCGCAGGTGCCCTGGCCGGCGATGACCTGCTCGTCGTTATACGGCGAGATATAGGTTTTCCCCTGTTCGCGTGCGGCCTGTTCTCCCGCCAGTTCGGCGTTCAGCGCATCGCCCGGCACCAATTCCACGGTGCCGCCCAGCGCGCGGATGGTGTCGAGCTTGATGCTCGCCGCCGTCTCTGGCGCATAAACCGTAACGCCAACGCCCATCAGCTGCCCCGCCAGGGCAACCGCCTGGCCGTGGTTGCCGGTTGAGGCAGCGATCACGCCGCGTTGGCGTTGCTCGTTATCCAGCAAGCGCAGCTTGTTGCTGGCGCCGCGAAACTTAAAGGAGCCGGTGTGCTGCAGATGGTCGCATTTCAGATACAGCTCGCAGCCCAGCTGCTGAGAAAGCAGCACGCTGCGTTCCAATGGCGTGACCCGCACCTGAGGACGCAGCTGCTGATGGGCGGAAACAATGGCATCGAAGAGGGAGTTCATACCGGCTCCAGAGATGAATTTGGATTTAAAGTCCAGTTTGTACTTTTTTGTATTGATTGTAAACCCCGTACCCTAGCGCCGGGCAAAACCGGTCATAAAGTGGAAGCGGCGTTGTGTGATCGCGCTTGCGGCGAAAAATAATCATTAACTTATAGTTTAACGGCACGATTTTTTATTTGTTTGCGTTGAGGAACTCGCCGTCGCTCACTGATTTTAATTAGGGAATGATAATGAAAAAAATATTGCTCGCCTCATTAAGCTACGCTGCACTGACAACGTTTTGTTTCGCCGCCAAAGATGTGACCACTCAACCGGAGGTTTATTTTCTGCAAGAATCGCAGGCGATAGACAGCCTGGCGTTATTACCGCCGCCGCCTGCCATGGACAGTATCGATTTTATGAATGATAAGGCGCAGTATGATGCAGGAAAATTATTGCGTAATACCGAACGGGGCAAACAGGCTTATAACGACGCCCAGGTCACGGGAGACGGCGTCGCCGCCGCTTTTTCAGGCGCATTCGGTACGGAAATTACACCGGATAAAACGCCGGAGCTGTTCAAACTGGTGATGAAAATGCGTGAAGATGCCGGCGATCTGGCTACCCGCAGCGCCAAGAATCACTACATGCGCATTCGGCCGTTCGCTTTTTATCAGGAGCACACCTGCCGTCCGGATGATGAGGGCACGTTAGCGAAGAACGGTTCCTACCCTTCGGGCCATACCACCATTGGTTGGGCGACTGCGCTGGTGCTGGCAGAGATCAATCCTGCCAATCAGGGGGCGATACTGCAGCGTGGCTATGAGATGGGGCAAAGCCGCGTGATCTGCGGCTATCACTGGCAAAGCGATGTGACCGCCGCGCGCCTGGTCGCCTCGGCCATCGTCGCCCGATTGCATGCTGAGCCCACCTTTGCCGCTCAGCTGCAGAAGGCCAAAACGGAGTTCAGCGGCCTGAAAAAATAACCTTGTCCGCAAGCGGCGGCGAGCGATATGAAACGCGGCCGCCGATCCGGTAAAATGGCGGCTCAGTGCCGGCATGCGCAGGAGAACCGCCATGAGCCATCGGGAAAAACAACTGACTTTCGACCCTCGCGGGCATCAGTTAACCAATATCAACGTCTGGACGCCGGACAGCCAATGGCTGGCTTATGACGTGCGTCCGCGCGGCGCCTCTTTCACCGGCCTGAGCATCGAGCGGGTCAACGTCGCCAGCGGCGCGGTGGAAGTGGTTTATCGCGCCCAGCACGGTGCCCACGTCGGCGTGGTCACGGTCAGCCCCGATACGCCGGCTCGCTATGCCTTTATCCACGGCCCGGAGCACCCGGACAGCGCCTGGCAGTATGATTTTCACCACCGCCGCGGGGTGATCGTCAGCGAACCGGATCGCGAGTTGGCCATCACCCTCGACGCGCTGGATATCACCGCGCCCTACACGCCCGGCGCGCTGCGCGGCGGCAGCCATGTGCACGTTTTTAGCCCGGACGGCAGCCGCCTCAGTTTTACCTACAACGATCACGTGATGCATGAACGGGATCCGGCGCGCGATCTGCGCAACGTCGGGGTGGCCGTGCCCTTGCACGGGGTCAATCCGCCGAAGCAGCATCCACGCGAGTATGATGGCAGCCACTATTGCGTGCTGGTCAGCGAGACCGTGCCGCAGCCGCAGCCGGGCAGCGATCAGGTCAATCGCGCCTATGAAGAAGGCTGGATCGGCCGCGAAGGTTACCGTAAGGCCGACGGCAGCCGGCAGCGCTGGGCGCTGGCGTTCATCGGCGATACGCTGTCCGCCGCCGGTGAGAAGCTGCCCGAGGTGTTCATCGTCGATCTGCCGGAGAACGACGCCGATTACGCCAGAGCGGGCGCTCTGCCGCTGCAGGGGACGCAGAGCGAGCTGCCGGCGCCGCCGCTTGGCGTCAGGCAGCGCCGGGTAACCTTTACCGGCGATCGTCATTTTCCGGGCATAGCCGGGGCGCCGCGCCACTGGCTGCGCAGCTCGCCGGACGGCAGCCAGATAGCTTTTCTGATGAAGGATGACGGCGGCGTGGTGCAGCTGTGGACGGTGTCGCCGAACGGCGGCGAGCCGCGCCAGGTGAGCCGCAGCGAGCATGACATCCAGTCGGCGTTCAGCTGGCACCCGCAGGGCGGGACGATAGCGTTGGTATGCGACAACAGCGTGATGCTGTGTGAGGTCGCCAGCGGCCGTCTGCAGCGTTTAACGCAGCGCAGCGTGCAGCCGCCGTCGGGGGATGCCGTGGTATTTTCACCGGATGGCAAGAAAGTGGCGTTTATGCGCGAGATAGCGGGGTTCAACCAGATCTTTGTGGTTGAGGTATAAGACCGATGGCGGGCCTGACGGCCCGCAGCGTGCGTGATTAATGCGTGGCGGTGCCGTCGTTGCCCTCGCCGGGATTACCGGTCGCCGCCAGATTCTGCTGCTCGCTGCGCAGGATGCGCGCTTTTGGCGAGTCTGCGGTCGCGTCATTGCCGGAGCGCAGATAGTCGTAAGGCAGCAGCACGGTGTCCATCACCGCAGAAAACGGCAAATCCAGCGCCACCAGCGGCATCATCGCCCAGCTGGTGTTGTCATCCTTCAGCATGTCCACGCTGGCGCGGGTGCCGGGATAGTAACCCTGATTCGGGCCGGTATGGCTCATCACGCTGGAGCAACCGCTGGTCGCCAACAACATGCAGCCCGTCGCTATCGCTTTCATCGTTGTCATTAATCCATCCTGCAGGGTTGCTGTTCCCCTAAATTAAGCTGATTTATAACATCCTGTTGCTGCTTTTAAAGAAGCAAAATCCCGCTCTGTGGCGGCTCTCTCACTTTAGTGTAAGTGGTAAAAAAACTTTCGCCTAATCGGTGCGAAGTTTTTTTGATCCTCGCCTGTTGAATTGATGAAATCAACCCCCATTTTATCATCAGAGCCGAATTGAGAATTCGCCGTAAGGGAATTCTGGCTTAATTAGCCTGTCCAGAGTGGAAGGCGTATTTATTTCAACCTCGCTGAAGTGCCTTAGGAGGCTGTTTTATGCGTAATTTTGATCTTTCCCCGCTATACCGTTCCGCCATTGGTTTCGATCGCCTGTTCAACGCGCTGGAAGCCGGTCAGAGTCAGGGCAACGGCGGTTATCCGCCTTATAATGTCGAGCTGGTGGACGAAAATCATTATCGCATCGCCATCGCGGTAGCCGGGTTTGCCGAGCAGGAGCTGGAGATCACCACGCAAGATAATCTGCTGATCGTGCGCGGGGCGCACAATAACGAACCGGAAGAGAAAACTTATTTATACCAGGGCATCGCCGAACGTAATTTTGAGCGTAAATTCCAGCTGGCCGAACATATTCAGATTAAAGGCGCCAAACTGGAGAATGGCCTGTTGTATATCGACATGCAACGCATCGTGCCGGAAACATTAAAACCGCGCCGCATCGAAATTAAATAAATTTGCGTTTCGCCGGCAGGTACGCTGCCGGCAAATAATACCTGGCCTGCCGTCAGGGGGCTGAATAAACACATCTCGCTTAATGAAAGGAGTTGTTCCTATGCGTAATTACGATTTATCCCCGCTTCTGCGTCAATGGATTGGTTTTGATAAATTGGCCAGTTCAATGGGAGGCCAGGAACCTCAGGGGTTCCCGCCGTACAACATCGAGAAAAGCGATGACAATCACTACCGCATTTCTCTGGCGCTGGCCGGTTTCCGGCAGAGCGAACTGAATATCGAAGTGGAAGGGCCGCGGTTAACCGTCAGCGGTAAACCCACACCGCCGGAAAAACAGGTTGAATACCTGCATCAGGGCCTGGTGTGCAAAGAGTTTCAGTTGACCTTCACGCTGGCGGAGCATCTACAGGTGTCCGAGGCCAAATTTGAAAACGGCCTGCTGCACATCGATCTGGTGCGTCAGGTGCCGGAGGCCTTGCAGCCGCAGCGCATCGCCATCGGCGCGACACCGGAGCTGGAAGCCAAATAACCGACTGAAAAACGGTCATCACCATGCGGGGGAGATCCAGACGGATCTCCCCCGTTGCGTTATGTGGTGCATGCCACAGTCCCCCCGTCTGTCCGATGTCATAATCCTTATTAATTTTGTGTCTTTGGCCGCAAATTCCCCATTCAACTTTGGCAAGGATGTGACCTATGAGCGATATCGCCCTGACCGTCAGCATGTTGGCACTGGCGGCCGTTATTGGGCTGTGGATGGGGAGCTGGAAGCTGTACGGCGTCGGGCTGGGCATCGGCGGCGTGCTGTTCGGCGGCATCCTGGTTGGTCACTTCGCCCAGAGCGGGCAAATCAGCCTGAACGGGGACATGCTGCACTTTATCCAGGAGTTTGGCCTGATCCTGTTCGTCTACACCATCGGTATTCAGGTCGGCCCCGGTTTCTTCTCTTCGCTGCGCGTTTCCGGTCTGCGGCTCAACGCCTTTGCGGTGCTGCTGGTACTGACCGGCGGCGTGGTGGCGGCGGCGGTACACAAGCTGTTCGACGTGCCGCTGCCGATCATCCTCGGCGTATTCTCCGGCGCGGTCACCAACACCCCGGCGCTGGGCGCCGGTCAGCAAATCCTGACCGATCTCGGTTCCGATCCGGCGTTGGTGGACGGTATGGGCATGGGCTACGCCATGGCCTATCCGTTCGGCATTTGCGGCATCCTGCTGGTGATGTGGCTGATCCGGCTGTTTTTCCGCATCAACATCGAGCGCGAGGCGCAGGCGTTTGAAAGCAGCCTGGGCAATCAGCGTGAGCTGCTGCACGCCATGAACGTGGCGGTGCGCAACCCCAATCTGCAGGGCATGGCGATCAAAAGCGTGCCGCTGCTCAACGACGAAGCGATCGTCTGTTCGCGCCTCAAACGCGGCGAGCTGCTGATGGTGCCGGCGCCGCACGAGCGGCTGGAGCTTGGCGACTACCTGCATCTGGTGGGTAAACGCGAAGATCTGGAGAATGCCCGGCTGGTGATCGGCGAAGAGGTCGACGCCTCGCTGTCCACGCGCGGCACCGCGCTGCAGGTGGTGCGGGCGGTGGTGACCAACGAGCAGGTGCTGGGCAAGAAAATCCGCGATCTGAACCTGAAACAGAAGTATGACGTGGTGATTTCACGCCTCAACCGCGCCGGCGTGGAGCTGGTGGCCGGCAGTAACGTGACGCTGCAGTTTGGCGACATTCTCAACCTGGTCGGCCGGCCGGAGGCCATCGACGCGGTGACGGCAATTGTCGGCAACGCCCAACAAAAACTGCAGCAGGTGCAGATGCTGCCGGTGTTTATCGGCATCGGCCTCGGGGTGCTGCTCGGCTCCATTCCGCTGTTCGTGCCCGGCTTCCCGGCGGCATTGCGGCTGGGGCTGGCCGGCGGGCCGCTGGTGGCGGCGCTGATCCTGGGGCGCATCGGCAGCATCGGCAAGCTGTACTGGTTTATGCCGCCGAGTGCCAACCTGGCGCTGCGCGAGCTGGGTATCGTGCTGTTTCTGGCGGTGGTCGGATTGAAATCGGGCGGCAATTTTATCGATACGTTGCTGCACGGCGAGGGGCTGACGTGGATTGGTTATGGCGCGTTGATCACCGCCATTCCGCTGCTGAGCGTCGGTATCCTGGCGCGCACGGTCGGCAAGATGAACTATCTGACGTTGTCCGGCATGCTGGCGGGATCGATGACCGATCCGCCGGCGCTGGCGTTCGCCAACGGCCTGCATCCCACCAGCGGCGCCGCCGCGCTGTCTTACGCCACCGTTTATCCGCTGGCGATGTTCCTGCGCATCATGTCGCCGCAGCTGCTGGCGGTGCTGTTCTGGACGCTGTAGCGCTGCCCGACTACAGCCGGTAAGGCATTAACACGCCGTTGTCAGTGCCAAAATCTTTGGGGTTGCGGGAGATGAGCGTCCGGAACCCCACCTGCGCTGTGGCCCAGATAATGGCGTCCGGCAGCTTCACATGCTGTGAGTGGCGCAGTTCTACGGCGCGTTCGGCAACTTCATCGGTAATAGGCAGCAGCAGGAATTGCCCTAAAAACTGGCGCGTTTTCAACTCCAGCGCTGGCCCCTGTTTTTTGGCACCCACCATCACTTCCATCCAGGTGATGGCGCTAATAGCCGGGTTGATGTGGTATTCGGTCAGAACGTCTTTGGCTTGAGGAATGCCGTTGAGATAATCGATCAGGATATTGGTGTCGAATAACGCCCGTTGAGCCACCATTATTCCCACTCCTCGCGCTGACGATTTTCGTAGTCCACGCCATCGCCCATCGCCCCGGACCAGAGCCCGAAAGCATTGCTGGGATCTTCAACGTGGTTCTCCGTCAGATAGCGGGAGACGGCCTGACGGATGATTTCAGCCCGGGGAACGTGGCGGATATTTTTCAGATTGTCGAGCTGCCGCAGGTCTTCTTCAGGTAAATCGATCACGATACGAGTCATCGCTAGCCCTCCAAAAAAAGATATACGATATATGCATCGTATATCTTTATCGGTCGATTTTCAATCAGCTGGCGTTAGCCTTCCTGATGCGCGCGCTCGATCTCTTCCGCCAGGATCGCCACGCCGCGCTCGATTTTCTCCGGATCGGGCACGTAGTTCATACGCATGCACTGGTGGGTGTGCGGCCAGTCGTGCTCCAGCCCCGGGAAGAAGTAGTGGCCCGGCACCATCAGCACGCCGCGCTTTTTCAGGCGCTGATACAGCACCTCGGTGGTGATCGGCAGATCCTTGAACCACAGCCAGAGGAAGATAGCTCCTTCCGGTTTGTGGATCAGGCAGCGCTCCGGCGACAGGTAGCGGCGGATAATCTCGATAGTGTGTTCGACGCGCTGTTTGTAGAACGGGCGAATCACCTCGTTCGACAGGCGCAGCAGATCGCCGCGCGCGATCATTTCTGTTGCCATCGCCGGCCCCATGCTGCCCGGCGACAGGCTGATGATGCCGTTCATGTTGGTCAGCGCGGTGATCACCTTCTCGTCGGCAATGACGATGCCGCAGCGCGAGCCCGGCAGGCCGAGCTTGGACAGGCTCATGCACAGGATGGTGTTCGGGTTCCACAGCGGCGTGGCGTCGCTGAAGATGATGCCGGGGAAAGGCACGCCGTAGGCGTTGTCGATCACCAGCGGAATATCGCGCTGCTGCGCCAGCAGGTCGAGCTTCATCAGCTCTTCGTCGGTGATCACGTTGCCGGTCGGGTTGGTCGGCCGTGAAACGCAGATCATGCCGATGTCGTCGCCGATGGTGAGGTGTTCGAAATCAACGTGATATTTGAACTGACCGTCCGGCAGTAGCTCGATGTTCGGCTTGGCGGAGACGAACAGCCCTTCGTCCAGCCCGGCGTCGGCATAGCCGATATATTCCGGCGCCAATGGGAACAGCACGCGGCGGCGCGAACCGTCGGCATAGCGGCCGGCGAACAGGTTGAACAAGTAGAAAAACGCGCTTTGGCTGCCGTTCGTCAGTGCAATATTCTGTGGCGAAATCTCCCAGCCGAGCTCGTCGCGCAGCAGATTGGCCAGCGCTTTCAGCAGCGCGTCCTTGCCTTGCGGCCCGTCATAGTTGCACAGTGCTTCGGTCAGTTTGCCCTGGTCGAGCATCTCCTGGCACAGCTGTTTGAAGTAGGCTTCCATCTCTGGGATCTGCGCCGGGTTGCCGCCCCCGAGCATGATGGCACCGGGGGTGCGCAGGCCTTCGTTCAGGTCGTCCATCAAACGGGTAATGCCCGCATAACGGGTAAATTTTTCGCCGAAAAGTGAGAAAGTCATAGGTGCAGCAGTACTGTTTCTTAGCAGGTAATCACCCACCATACCGCCAGACAAATCCCGCTGCAATGCGGCCGACAAATCGACCAATGGGCACAAACTTCGCCCATTGGCCGATTGGTAGCATATTACACTGGATTATTGTGACCGTTCGCCGGCCCACACCACCATCACCTTATCGTCGCCGAGCCGGCGGCTGAAGGCGTAGTAGGCGGCGTGCGGCTGCGGGGTTTGCACGCCGCCGCCGATCGCCGGGTGGCGAGCACGGAACTGCCCCAACCGTTGCCAGTGGGCCAGCAGCGGGGCTTTTTCCCCCAGCAGTTCACGCCAGTTCATGTCGGAACGGGTGCCCTGCAGCGGATCGGAACCGGTTGGGCCGAGCGGGCGGCCGCTTTCATCGCCGTAGTAAATCTGCACCGCGCCCGGCGCCAGCAACAGCAGGTTCGCCGCCCGCTGTTGCAGCGGTAGCGAGCCTTTGGCGTCGCTGGCGAAAAACAGCCGGGTGTCGTGCGAAGAGAGGTAGCTCAGTACGTTGAAATCCTGCAGCCGCTCGGCCATCTGCCGGTAGGTGGCATCGATGTCGGCAAAGCAGCCCAATGCTTGCGACGCCTGGTCCTGGAAGTCGAAGTTGATCATCGCGTCGAAGCCGTTTTGGTAATAGTCGCTTTTCATCACCCCGTGGCCCCAGGCCTCGCCGGTCATCCAAAACGGCGCGTCATCCAGCGCCTGCTGCGGATGCTCCGCTTTCCACGCCGCCAATGCCGCCGTGGCGCGCTGCTTCAACAGCGCCAGCGTCGGTTTTTCCACGTGCTTGGCGGTATCGACGCGAAAACCGTCGATGCCGTAATCGCGCACCCACTGGCTGAGCCAGACGGTCAGGTAATCGCGGGTGGTGGCGCCGGGAATGTCGCGCGCGGCGGTGTCGGGTTTGTGGCGATAGAATAGCGGCAGGCCGCTGGCGCCGGGCGCTTCGGTTTTGATGTCCGGCAGGAAGGCCAGCGACATCGTCAGGTCGTCATAGCCCGGTGAGTCATAGTCGCCGATGTCGGTGCGGATCCAGTTTTTCCCCCACCATTGGCGCCAGCCCGCTTTGTCGCTGAAGTTGATGTAGTCGTTGAAGCTGTGCCAGTTTTGCCCAGGGCCGGGGCGCCAGTCGCCCCAGTTTTTCCCCAGGGTTTTCTCCACCTCAGCTCTCTGCAGATACAGCGAGCCGAAGTGGAACGTCTGCATATCCGCCAGCGTGGCGTAACCGACGTGGTTCACCACCACGTCGAACAGAATGCGAATGCCGCGCCGATGCGCCTGCTCGACCAGCGTGCGCAGCTCCTGTTCGGTGCCCATGTTGGCGTCGAGGCGAGTCCAGTCCAGCGCGTAATAGCCGTGATAGGCGTAATGCGGGAAATCGCCTTTGGCGCCGCCGCCAACCCAGCCGTGGATCTGCTCCAGCGGCGAGCTGATCCACAAGGCGTTGACGCCCAGCTGCTGCAGATAATCCAGCTTCTGCGTCAGGCCGGCCAGATCGCCGCCGTGAAAGGTGCCTATTTCCTGCAGGCCGTCGCTGCGGCGCCCGTAGCTGTGGTCATTGGCGGGATTGCCGTTCTCAAAGCGATCGGTCAGCACGAAGTAGACCGTGGCGTTATGCCAGCTGAACGCCGCCGGTTTCGCCGTGGCGGCGGATTCCAGCAGCAACAGGCCGCCGCTGGCGGCGGCGGGCTGCAGCGTGATTTTCCCCTGGCTCACCTGCGCCGTTTGGCCGGAATAGAAATCGCGCAGCGTTTCGCCTTCGGCGAAGGTGGAGACGACGTCGACCGTGATCGGCTTGCCGCTGCGGGTGTCGATGCGCACCTGATAATCGCCGGCGCGGAACTGCCGCCAGCTGGCCGGCGGATGGGTGCCGCAAGGCTGCAACGACAGCGTCTGGTTAAGCTTCACCGCCTCGGCCGGCTGCCAGCAGTGGTTATCCTGAT
Source organism: Serratia nevei (assembly GCF_024160145.1). Lineage (GTDB taxonomy): Bacteria > Pseudomonadota > Gammaproteobacteria > Enterobacterales > Enterobacteriaceae > Serratia > Serratia nevei_A. Next base: position 64,953 of record NZ_JAMYWQ010000011.1, on the reverse strand, counting down.
ACAGCCGCAGCGGCAGCTGGCCTTTGGGCAGCGCGGCCTGGCTGGCGAACAGCCCGGCGGCGGTTTCGTCGAAGGCCGGGAAACCCGGCAGCGTCCAGCCAGCCAGCGCCGAAGGCGACAGCAGCATCAACAAGGGCAGGGGTAACAGTTTCATGGCTCTCCTTACGCGCGGCAGGAAGCGTTTTTTCACAGGGTAGCGCCCAGTGTGGCAAACGGTGGAAAAATGGCCTCCTCCCTGCGGGGGTTTTTCGGGGAGGAGAGGAAGGGCGGAGCGTTTTCGGATTGATTCGGCTTGGCTTTGCGCGCGCGCTGCGGCAGATTAAACGATGAACATCAAAGGAGGTTAGCGATGACGGACAAAAACTGGCGAGAAGAGATCGTTCAGGCAATTCAGGATGCCGAATTGCAGCACTTCGCCGAAGAACATCAGCTGCAGGCGCTGTTCGCGCCGCAGCAGGAAGAGCAACACGGCCGGTTATCCGCAGAGCACCGGCCGCGCTGAGTTATTTCCGCAACAGCTGCGGATTGACGCAGTTTTCTTTCACCGTGCCGGTCAACGCGGCGATCAAATTATCCACCGCGCAGGCGGCCATGCCGTAGCGCGTTTCATGGGTGGCGGAGCCGATGTGCGGCAACGCCACCACGTTCGGCATGCTGAGCAGCGGCGAGTTGGCCGGCAGCGGCTCTTTCTCGAACACGTCCAACCCGGCGGCGTGGATCACGCCGTTTTGCAGCGCTTCGATCAGCGCCTGCTCATCCACCACCGGCCCGCGGCCGGCGTTGATCAGAATGCCGCTTTTCTTCATCTTCGCCAGCTGATCGCGGCCGATCATGTGGAAGGTTTGTTCGGTCAGCGGCAGCGTGATGCAAACAAAATCCGACTCGGCCAGCAGGGTATCCAGATCGCAGCGGCGGGCGTTGAAGCGCTGTTCCGCTTCTTCGTGTGTGCGGCGGGCGTTGTACAGCACCGGCATGCCGAAGCCGAAATGCGCGCGCTGCGCCAGCGCCAGGCCGATGCGGCCCATGCCGAGGATGCCGATGGTTTTATGGTGCACGTCGACGCCGTACCAGTCCGGCCCGATGCTGCCGCGCCATTCGCCGGCCTTCACCCGCTCCGCCACTTCCACCACCCGGCGCGCGGTCGCCAGCACCAGGCTCATGATGGTGTCGGCGACGGTTTCGGTCAGCACCGTCGGGGTGTGCATCAGCAGCACGTGATGGGCGTTGAGCGCCTCGACGTCGAAGTTGTCGTAGCCGACGGAAACGGTCGAGGCCGCGCGCAGCTTGGGTGCCTGCTGCAGGAAGGCTTCGTCAATTTTACCGCCGGAACCGATGATCCCTTCGGCCTGCTGCAGCGCCTGGCGCAGTTCGTCGCGGTTCTCCGGCTGCAGGCCGTTGAAGGCGTGCACGGTGAAGTGCTGTTCCAGACGTTCACGCAGATCGGCAGGCAGGCTTTTGTACAATACGATAGAAGGCTTCATCACGAACTCCAGCTGGGCCAAAGGGGGCATGGCGCCCCCCCGGTTGGGTTAACAGATAAAAAGTATAACCGGATCAAGCCAACTGCGGCCGGATCTCGTTGCGGGCGGGTTTGACGATCAGCGTCAGCACCACCGCCACCACCAGTGCGATGGCCATAAACATGTAAGAGGCCGCCGGGCTGCCGGTGGCGCCATTCAGATAGCCGACGAACCACGAACCGAAGAACGACCCCAGCGCGCCCATGCTGTTGATCAACGCCATGGCGCCCCCGGCGACGTTTTTCGGCAGCATTTCCGGAATGATGGCGAAGAACGGCCCGTAGGGGGCGTACATCGCGGCGCCGGCGACCACCAGCAGGCCGTAAGAGATCCAGAAGTGGTTGGCGCCGACGGCGTAAGAGCCGAAGAACGCCAGCGCGCCGATCAGCAGCAGCGGCCAGACGAACAGCTTGCGGTTTTGCATTTTGTCCGACGCCCAGGAGACCACGATCATGGCGATGGTCGCCGCCAGGTAAGGCACCGCCGACAGCCAGCCGGCCTCCACCATGCCCATCTGCATGCCGCTGCGCAGGATGGAAGGCAGCCACAGCACGAAGCCGTACACGCCGATGCTCCAGGCGAAGTACTGCACGCACAGCAGGATCACGTTGCGCGAGCGGAAGGCTTCGCCGTAGTTGCGCACGGCCTTGATGCCTTTCTGCTCTTCGTCCAGCTGCTGTTGCAGCGCCTGTTTATCCTCGGCGCTCAGCCAGCCGGCCTGCGCCGGTTTGTCTTTCGCCAGCACCCACCAGCAGAACGCCCAGATCACCGCCGGAATGCCCTCGATGATGAACATTTCACGCCAGCCGAAGGCGTGGATCAGGTAGCCGGACACCACCGACATCCACAGCACCGTCACCGGGTTGCCGAGGATCAGGAAGGTATTGGCGCGTGAGCGCTCCGATTTGGTGAACCAGTTGCTGATGTAGATCAGCATCGCCGGCATCACCGCCGCTTCCACCACGCCGAGGATAAAGCGGATGGCGGCCAGCATCGGGATATTGCTGACCACGCCGGTCAGCGATGCGCAGCCGCCCCACAGGATCAGGCACCAGAAGATCAGCTTTTTGACGCTACGGCGTTCGGCGTAGATGGCGCCGGGAATTTGGAAGAAGAAATAACCGAGGAAAAACAGCGCGCCCAGCAGCGAGGCCATGCCTTTGGTGATGCCGAGATCTTCATTGATGCCGGCGGCAGAGGCGAAGCTGAAGTTGGCGCGATCGAGATAGGCCAGGCTGTAGGTGATAAACACGATGGGCATGATGTACCACCAGCGTTTGGCCGCGATAGTCGCTTTGTTCATGTTCAGTATCCTTCAGTGGTGTTGCATCCCCTTTGCCCGGCACGCCAGGCATGCAAGACGAAGGGGCAGATGCTCTCCCGACGCGTCCCGGTTGTAGGGCCAGAGGCTGACGTCATGCGGAGAAGTCGTTTTTTATTATTGTTATTCGGCCAGCGCCGCGCGGGTCGGCAGGCCTTCGCTGTCGCCGATGGCCTGGATCGCCAGCGAACCGATTTTGTTGCCGCGCTGCACCGCCTGTATCAGCGTTTTGCCTTCCAGCAGGGCACTGAGGGTGCCGACGGCAAAGCCGTCACCGGCACCGACGGTATCCACCACGTTGTCGACCTTGACCGCGGCCACTGCCGCCTTGTCGCCGGCGGCGGTTTTAAACCAGGCGCCGTCCGGGCCGGTTTTGATGATCACCGCCTGCACCCCGCGTTCCAGATAGAAATCGGCGATGCCTTCAGGCGTCGATTGGCCGGTGAGGATCTGCCCCTCTTTCAGCCCCGGCAGCACCCAGTCGGCGGCGAACGCCAGCGGGTTCAGCTGCTCGATCATCACCTCGCGGCTGGGCCACAGCACCGGACGCAGGTTGGGGTCGAACGAAATGGTTTTGCCCATGGCGCGCATCTCGCGCGCCGCATGGTGGCACAGCGCCAGCGACTGGCTGGATAGCGCCGCCGCCACACCGCTCAGGTGCAGGTGGCGTGCGGAACCGAAATATTCAGGGTTGAAATCGGCGACCGACAGGTGGCTGGCCGCCGAGCCTTTGCGGAAGTATTCCACGCTGGGATCGGTACCATCGGTGGTTTTGGATTTCACCTGAAAACCGGTGGGATAGTGGCCGTCGACCGTCACCTGCCGGTAGTTGATGCCTTCTTTTTTCAGCTGCTGCAGGGTGAAGCGGCCGAACGAATCGTTGCCGACGCGGCTGACCCAACCGACGTTCATGCCCAGACGCGCCAGGCCGATAGCCACGTTCAGTTCGGCGCCGGCGATGCGTTTGGTGAAGGTTTCCACCTCCGCCAAATCGCCGGTTTGCGCCGCCACGAACATCGCCATGGCTTCGCCCAGCGTGACCACATCCAGGGGCGCCTGCTGCGCCGTCGTTGCCGTTAACCTTGTCATCATGGGGTTACTCCGCACGCAAAATATTGACGTAATGGCGGGTGACGGCTTCCAGATCATCGCCCTGCAACGGGAATTCGATGCCGCGCGGCGCATCGTGCGGCAGGCGGGCCAGCAGATCGCGCCAGCTGCCGTCGGTATCGTCCAGCGCAACGGCGCGCCAGCCGCGCGGGCCTTGGGTGGCGGCTTTGACGTGCACGTAACCGACGTGGCGGGCCAGGCGATCGGCGGCGGAGAAGGCGTCTTGCCCCACCCACAGCCAGTTGGCCATATCGAAGGTCATGCTGACCGGCAGGTGGCTATCTTCCGCGGCGTGGAAAAAGGCGTTGAGCATCGACAAAATGCCGCAGTCCGGCGTTTGGTCGTTTTCGACCACCAGTTTGACCGGGTGCTGCTCCAGCGCCACTTTCAGCTCGGTAAAATCGAAGCCGGGGCGGAAATGGCCGAGAGACAGCTTCAGCCGGCGCGCGTTCAGTGCCTGCGCTTCCGCCAGCAGCGCCGGCAGGTTGGGGTTCAGCGTATGTTGCGGGGTGAACAGCGCCTCAGGGGCGGAGTAGACGGCGAACAGCTGCTGGCGATCGATCTCCTGCGCCAGCGCCGGCAGGCTGTCCAGTTCGCCGGCGGCGAACAGTTCGCGGCGGATCTCCACCCCGTCGGCGCCCGCGCCGGCGATGATGGGCAACAGCGCGCGCTGGCCGCCGTGTTGTTTGACGGTATCGGTGCCGTAGGCGCCGGTGACCACGATGATTTCTGTTTTCATGTTGACTCCTGAGGCGGCATTGTCGCCGCCGCTGCTGTTACCGGTACGTTAAATGGAACCGGTTCCAGCGGAAAGCGACAGAGTGTAAAAATATGATCGCAATCACGAAGCTGAGCAAAAAACAGCCGATGCGGGCGGGGCGGGCAACGGCCCCGGAGAAGGCGGGTTAGCGGGTGGTGGAGCCGCGGACGATCAGCTCGCCGGAGAACATCTGCTCACCGCTGGGGGCGGCCAGGCCCTGAATGCGCTGCACCAGCCGCTCCAGCGCCGCATGCCCCATTTGGTAGGTGGGCTGTTTCAGCGTGGTGATGCCGACGCCCGCCAGTTCTGCCCACTCCAGCTCGTCGAAGCCCAGCAGGCCGATGTCGTTGCCCCACTGGATGCCGAGCCGGCGCATGGCGCGCGCCACCTGCAGCGTCAGGGCGCCGTTGGCGGAGATCACCGCCTTGCGCATGCCGCGGTGGCGGCCGCTGAAATCGCTCAGCACCTGTTCCAGCTTCTGCCGATCGTTGAGCGGCGTTTCTGCCTGCTCCGCCAACAGCGTGGGGTGCTGCGTCATGGTATGCCTGAAGGCGTGCAGGCGTTCGAGACGGGTATTGACCGTACCGAGCGGTTCGCTGAGGAACAGGATCGCTTCGAAACCTTGTTGCAGCAGGTGCTCGGTGGCGACGGTGGCGGCTTCGCGGTTGTTCAGGCCCACCACGTCGCAGGCGAAGTCGGGGATTTTGCGGTCGATCAGCACCATCGGCAGCATCGACTGTTGCAGCGTGGATAACGCTTCCTCGCGCATGCCGACCGCGTTGACCACGATGCCTTCCACCCGGTAACTGCTGAGCAGCTGCAGGTAGTGCTGTTCCTGATTGACTTCGTTGTTGGTGTTACACACCAGCAGGGTAAAGCCGTGTTGACGGCAGGCGGCCTCGATGCCGCGCATCACGTCCACCGAATAGGGGTTGGTGATATCGGCGAGGATCAGGCCGATCAGGCGGGTCTGGCCGCCCTTCAGGCTGCGCGCCATCTGGCTAGGCCGGTAGTCGAGCTGTTGGATCGCCTGTTCGATGCGCTGTTTGAGATCGTCGGAAAGCAGGTGTTGTTCACCATTCAGATAGCGCGACACGCTGGTCTTGCCGGTTTTGGCGATGCTGGCCACATCGCTGATGGTGGCGCGTCCCGAGGCGCGCGTTGCCTTGACAGTGCTCACAGCCGATCCCTCCTGCGGTTAATTGCCAAGGAGACTACCATACCCGATGTGCGGGCGGGAGTATTGAAGGGAAGGCGAAAATCACAGGGCGGCGGCGGGGCGCCGATTGCGCCCCGCACGGGATTACTGCAGCGGGCTGAGGGTGATCTCGACGCGGCGGTTTTGCGCCTTGCCCTCCGCGGTGCTGTTGGAGGCGATCGGGTTGTCCGGGCCGGCACCGGTGGTGCGGATACGGTTTGCCGCCACGCCCTGGGTGATCAGCGCGCTGGCTACGCCGTCGGCGCGCTGCTGCGACAGGTTCATGTTGAGCGAGCGGGAGCCGGTGCTGTCGGTGTAGCCGACAACGTTGACCGCGGTTTTCGGATACTCTTTCAGCACCATGGCGACGCCGGTCAGGGTGTTGGCGCCCGCCGGTTTCAGCGTGGCGCTGCTGCTGTCGAAGGTCACGTTGTTCGGCATGTTCAGCACGATGTTGTCGCCCTGGCGGGTGACGCTGACGCCGGTGCCTTTCATCTTGTCGCGCAGTTTGGCTTCCTGCACGTCCATGTAATAGCCTACGCCGCCGCCGAGGGCTGCACCGGCCGCTGCGCCGATCAGCGCACCCTTGCCGCGATCTTTCTTGGAAGAGGACAGCACGCCGACACCGGCGCCCAATGCGGCGCCGAGGCCCGCGCCGATGCCGGATTTGCCGGCTTCGGATTCACCGGTGTAAGGGTTGGTGGTACAGGCCGACAGCGCGAGCGTAAGGCTCATGGCGCCGGCAATAATTGCAATGCGTTTTTTCATGTTCTTGTCCTTAATGGCATCAGAATCTGTACGCGCCGGCCCAAAACGGGGACGCAAAAAATGGGTGACGCAGCGGCTCCTGCGTCGCCGCGCTACCTATGACGCGCGGTTTCGCCGGCAGTTCCGGAGAAAAACGTGACAAATGATGAGCGCGGGGAAGTGCGGGGGGTGTTATGCGACAAAACGCCGGGCGGCGCCATGCAGCGGATTCCTAATTGTGCGCATCCGGGGTGCGGATGCGCCTTTTTTAAGCGTAATGGGTTGAATTTTCGACTGCCGGCCAGTTCATGATCAGCGTATAGGCCTGGGTTTCGTCATTGAACAGGCGCTGCGTTATCTGAAAGCTGTGCTTGTGATAGAAGGCGCAGGCGCGCAGGTTCTGCTGGTACACCTCCAGGCTGAGCCGGCGATAGCGCTGCTGCACGTGCGTCATCAGCGCCTTTGCGACGCCGCGGCCGTGAAACGCCCGCTCGACAAACAGCGCGCCGATAAACTGCTCGTCCAGCACGCTGATAAAGCCGACGATCTCGCCGTCATGCCAGCAGGCCCAGCTTTGCGCGCGCGGCAGGTAGTTTTCCCGCACCAGCGTGGCGCTCTCACGCCAGTATCTTTCCGCCACGAACGGATGGGCGGCGATGGTGCTGGGCAGCCACAGCGCCATCAGCCGTTCGATATCCTCCGGGCCGCAGGGGCGGATCACCGTGGCTTTGGGTAGCAGATGCACCCCGTCAGATGATCGTTCACCAGCCCGCTGGCCTGCATGAAGGCGTAACAAATGGTGGAGCCGATAAACTTGAAGCCGCGCTTTTTCAGCGCCTTGGACATGGCGTCGGACTGTTCGGTTTTGGCCGGCACCTGGCTCAGCGCCTGCCAGCGATTGAGCTGCGGCCGGCCGCCGACGAAGTCCCAAATGAAGGCGACGAAATCCTCGCCGGCCGCTTCCATCGCCAGATAGGCTTTGGCGTTGGTGATGATGGCTTCTATCTTGCCGCGGTGGCGGATGATGCCGCTGTCCTGCAGCAGGTTTTCCACGTCCTGTGTGGTCATGGCAGCGACCCGCTGCGGATCGAAACCGTGGAAGGCGCGACGGTAATTCTCGCGCTTTTTCAGAACGGTGATCCAGGAAAGGCCGGCCTGTTGCCCCTCCAGACACAGCATTTCAAACAGCTCGCGCGCGTCGGTGGTGGGCGCGCCCCATTCCTTGTCGTGATACTCGAGATACAACGGATCGGCCGTCACCCAACCGCAACGTTCGTCTGCCATCCTGACTGTCCTTATGCTGTGTTTATGAACAGTAATCATCGCGCGAAGCGCCGAACTTGGCAAGCCTCTGATTGTTTTGTCATCAGCCCGCTTGACGTGACGAAAAAGCCGACAATAGTTACTACATGGCCGGTGGAAAACCGGTCAACGATAAAAACGACATTGCCTTCATTTGCAGGCTCTCAGGAGTCGATTCATGCCTCTAAAAATAACGTGCATGCCCCGCCCGGCGGCGCTTGCAGTGGCGTTACTTTGCAGTGTGACCCTACCGGCTCAGGCGTACGATCAACTCTACGTCTTTGGCGACAGCCTGAGCGATACCGGCAACAAGGGCCGGTTCACCTATGACGGCAGTCAGCACCTGCTGTACGACGAAGCGTTGGCGCAACGCATCGGCGCGGCGCTGGTGGCTTCGGACGACGGCGGCGAAAACTATGCCGCAGGCGGCGCGGTGGCGGTGCCGGGGCTGAATCCGGCCGACAACACCCAGGATCAGGTGCAGCGCTATCTGAACCGGGTCAACGGCCAGGCCGACGGCGACGGGTTGTATATTCACTGGATCGGCGGCAACGATCTGGCGGCGGCGGCGCTGAATGCCGCTACCGCACCCGGCGTGGCCTATAACAGCGCTGCGGCGGCCGCCGCGCAGGTGCATTCGCTGCTGAATGCCGGCGCCGGCACGGTGATCGTGCCGACGGTGCCGAACATCGGCTCCACGCCGCAGCTGATGGAATTGATTATTCAACAGGCGCTGTCGCCGGTGCAGGGGGCGGCTATCCAGGCGGCCTACGCCACGCTCAATTCGGTGGCCACCCCGGACAACGCGGCACGCACGCAGGCGATCCACGCGGCCTTGGCCGCCGCAGCGAAGCAGGGCAGCGCCATTCCTCAGGTGCAGCAGGCGATCGCCGCGCAGCTTATCGCGGCGTATGACAGCCTGAGCGCGCAGGCCGCCCAACTGACCGATTTCTATAATCAAAGTGAAGACCGTTTGCTGGCGCAGGGCGGCGGCAACATCGTGCGGGCGGACGTCAACAAGCTGTTCGCCGAAGCGATCGCCAATCCGGCGCAGTTCGGCTTCGCCAACACCGCCGGCATGGCCTGCCCGCCGGGGGTGTCCTCGGCGGTCTGCCGTTCGGACATGCCGGGCTTCGCCGCCAACCAGTCCTATCTGTTCTCTGACCATTTCCACCCCAGCCCGCAGGCGCACCTGCTGATTGCGGATTATATTCAGGCGGTGTTGGATGGCCCGGCGCAGGTGGTGGCGCTGAATCAGGCGACGGCGGCGATGGCGCGCGACAGCCGCGCCACGCTCGACAGCCGTTTCCAGCAGCTGCGCAACGGTGGCAATCCGCAGGGCGCGCTGGGCGTGTTCGGCGGCTATGCAGGCCAACACTACGACTATGCCGATAACCGGGCGGCGGGGGATGGCAATGCCACCACCCACAACCTGACCGTCGGCGTGGACTACCAGCTGACCGATCGCTGGCTGATCGGTGCGTTGATCGCCGGTTCCAACGACGATCAACATCCTTCCAGCCGCTATGACTACAAGGCGCGCGGGTTGCTGCTGTCGGCCTTTACCTCGCTGGCTATCTTCGAGCACGGTTGGGTCAACGCCGATCTGCACTATGCGACGATGGATTATGACGATATCCGCCGCAGCATGCGGCTGGGGCCGCTGACGCGAACCGAGAACGGCAGTACGGACGGCAAACAGTGGGGCGCGCGCGTGACCGCCGGCTATGACTTCCCGATTACTTCTTACCTGACCACCGGGCCGGTGGCCCAGTTCGCCTGGGATTACAGCAATGTGTCCGGCTACAGCGAAGACGGTGATGACAGCACCGCCATGCGCTTCAACGATCAAACCTACCATTCGCAGATCGGCGCGTTGGGCTGGCGGCTGGATACGCAATTCGGCGTATTTAATCCGTATGCGGAAGTGAGTTATCAGCATCAGTTCGGCGACGACGTCTACCGCGCCGGCGGCGGCCTGAAATCGACGCAAACCTCGTTTACCCGCGACAGTGCGGGCCAGGACAAAAACTGGGTGGATGTCACGCTGGGGGCCAACATGCCGTTGACGGACAGGGTGTCGGCCTTCGCCACCGTCTCGCAAACCGGCGGGCTGAGCAGCGGCGAGCAGTTGATGTATAACGTCGGCGTCAGCGCGCGTTTTTGAATTGGCCGCCGGCGCGCTGAGCGGCGCAGGATAAGCAATAAGATCTTATAAGGGGTTTTTTAGCGGAAGGCGGCCTGGGGGTATTACACGGGCCGTACTGACGTTGGCGGGAATACAAAAAAAAACTGATCCTATGAAAGGATCAGGTAGCCACTTGGCCAACACCAGGGAAAATTTTATTTATTATTGTATAACCAAAGATTAACTGTCAATTTGTTTCTGTAGCCCGTTTTCTCCGTACTTCATACCTGGCTGAATCTTCGGCACAGCGCGTCGTTCTGCCGGGCGGTATCGCCTTATTTTTCACGACAATAAGAAATATTTTGGCGATTGATCACATTATATGCCGATCAAGAGAGTTTTTTAGTTGATAAAATTAACAAGAATAACATTATCGCAACTTTATCTCGTGGCAAATATTAAGGATATGCGTGCTTAAATCCGCGTAAATTTAGCCGGTATGGATCGGAATAACGTTCAGTTAATTGCCGGTTTACTCGGCAGTAGGTGCGGTTTTTGTTAAATACCTCTAATGGTTAAGGCGGGATCCCGCCTGCCTACCCGGCGCGTCGGCAGCGAGAAGGGCCGGTGGCGCCGCCGTCTGTTGCCTGTTCGCCCGGCGCGTGAAAATCCAGCGCTTCTCGGCCCGATTCGCACTTGTTGCCGGATTCTGGCTGTATATCTTACGGTCAAAGGGTATACTGGCGCATTCCATCTAAATCCACTTGTATCGCGTGCGAATTCAACATGCAAAAGTTTGATACCAAGACCTTCCAGGGCCTGATCCTGACACTGCAGGATTATTGGGCGCGCCAGGGCTGCACCATCGTTCAACCATTGGACATGGAAGTCGGCGCGGGAACCTCACACCCGATGACGTGCCTGCGCGCACTGGGGCCGGAGCCGATGGCCGCCGCCTATGTGCAGCCATCCCGCCGCCCGACCGACGGCCGTTACGGCGAAAACCCGAACCGTCTCCAGCACTACTACCAGTTCCAGGTGGTGATTAAGCCGTCGCCGGACAACATTCAGGAACTCTACCTGGGCTCGCTGAAAGAGCTGGGTCTGGATCCGACCATCCACGACATTCGCTTCGTGGAAGACAACTGGGAAAACCCGACGCTCGGCGCCTGGGGCCTGGGTTGGGAAGTGTGGCTGAACGGCATGGAAGTGACGCAGTTCACCTATTTCCAGCAGGTCGGCGGCCTGGAGTGCAAGCCGGTGACCGGCGAGATCACCTACGGGCTGGAGCGCCTGGCGATGTACATCCAGGGCGTGGACAGCGTGTACGATCTGGTGTGGAGCAACGGCCCGCTGGGCGTCACTACCTACGGTGACGTGTTCCACCAGAACGAAGTGGAGCAGTCCACCTACAACTTCGAATACGCCGACGTCGACTTCCTGTTCTCCTGCTTCGAGCAGTACGAGAAAGAAGCTCAATCGCTGCTGGCGCTGGAAAAACCGCTGCCGCTGCCGGCCTACGAACGCATCCTGAAGGCGGGCCATACCTTCAACCTGCTGGACGCGCGCAAGGCGATTTCGGTGACCGAGCGCCAACGCTACATTCTGCGCATCCGCACGCTGACCAAGGCCGTTGCCGAAGCCTACTATGCTTCCCGTGAAGCGCTGGGCTTCCCGATGTGCAACAAGAAGAACGAGAACTAAGAGGCAGCCATGACTCAACAGACTTTCCTGGTGGAAATCGGCACGGAAGAGCTGCCGCCGAAGGCGCTTCGTTCCCTGGCGGAATCTTTCGCCGCCAACTTCACCGCCGAGCTGGACAACGCCGGCCTGGAACACGGTGACGTGAGCTGGTTCGCCGCACCGCGCCGCCTGGCGCTGAAAGTGGCCAACCTGAGCGCGGCGCAGGCCGATCGCGAAATTGAAAAACGCGGCCCGGCGATCGCCCAGGCGTTCGACGCCGAAGGCAAACCGAGCAAAGCGGCCGAAGGCTGGGCGCGCGGCTGCGGTATCACCGTCGATCAGGCTGAACGCCTGGTAACCGACAAGGGCGAGTGGTTGATGTACCGCGCCCACGTCAAAGGCCAGTCGGCGCAGCAACTGCTGGCCGGCATGGTCAGCACCGCGCTCGGCAAGCTGCCGATCCCTAAACTGATGCGTTGGGGCGACTCCGACGTGCAGTTCGTGCGACCGGTGCACACCGTCACGATGCTGCTGGGTACCGATCTGATCCCGGGCACCGTGCTGGGCATCGACTCTGCGCGCACCGTGCGCGGCCACCGCTTCATGGGCGAAGCCGAATTCACCCTCGACAACGCCGACCAATACCCGCAGATCCTGCTGGAGCGCGGCAAAGTGGTCGCCGACTATGAAGCGCGTAAAGCCCTCATCAAGCGCGACGCTGAGCTGGCGGCGCAGAAGATTGGCGGCAAGGCCGATCTGAGCGACAGCCTGCTGGAAGAAGTGGCCTCGCTGGTGGAATGGCCGGTGGTGCTGACCGCCAAATTCGAAGAGAAATTCCTGGCGGTGCCGGCGGAAGCGCTGGTGTACACCATGAAGGGCGACCAGAAGTATTTCCCGGTGTACGACGCCGCAGGCAAACTGCTGCCGAACTTTATCTTCGTGGCCAACATCGAGTCGAAAGACCCGCAGCAGATCATCTCCGGTAACGAGAAGGTGGTGCGTCCGCGCCTGGCCGACGCCGAGTTCTTCTTCAACACCGACCGCAAGAAACGCCTGGAAGATAACCTGCCGCGCCTGGAAACCGTGCTGTTCCAACAGCAGCTGGGCACCCTGCGCGACAAAACCGACCGCATTCAGGCGCTGGCGGGCTGGGTTGCCGGCCAGATTGGCGCCGACGTCAACCACGCCACCCGCGCGGGCCTGCTGTCGAAGTGCGACCTGATGACCAACATGGTGTTCGAATTCACCGACACCCAGGGCGTGATGGGCATGCACTACGCGCGCCACGACGGTGAGGCGGAAGACGTCGCCGTTGCGCTGAACGAGCAGTATCAGCCGCGCTACGCCGGCGATGCGCTGCCGCAGTCGCTGGTGGCCTGTTCCCTGGCGATCGCCGACAAGATGGACACCCTGGCCGGCATCTTCGGCATCGGGCAGCATCCGAAAGGCGATAAAGATCCGTTCGCGCTGCGCCGCGCCGCGCTGGGCGTATTGCGCATCATCGTCGAGAAAAACCTGCCGCTGGATCTGCAGACCCTGACCGAAGAGGCCGTGCGCCTGTACGGCAGCAAGCTGACCAACGCCAAGGTGGTCGACGAGGTGGTGGAATTCATGCTGGGCCGCTTCCGCGCCTGGTATCAGGAAGAAGGCCACGCGGTCGATACCATTCAGGCGGTGCTGGCGCGCCGTCCGACCAAGCCGGCCGACTTCGATGCGCGCGTCAAGGCGGTGTCCTACTTCCGCACGCTGGAAGCGGCGGCGGCGCTGGCTGCGGCCAACAAACGCGTCTCCAACATTCTGGCCAAGTCTACCGAAACGCTGAACGACAGCGTGCGCGCCTCGGTGCTGAAGGATGCGGCGGAGATCCAGCTGGCGACCCACCTGGTGGTGCTGCGCGATAAGCTGCAGCCGTACTTCGCGGCGGGCAACTACCAGGAAGCGCTGGTGGAGCTGGCAGCGCTGCGCGAGCCGGTGGATGCGTTCTTCGACAACGTGATGGTGATGGCGGACGATGCGGAAGTGCGCGTGAACCGTCTGACGCTGCTGAGCAAGCTGCGCGAACTGTTCCTGCAGGTGGCGGATATCTCCGTGCTGCAGTAAGCGATTCTCTGCTGTGAAAAGGCGCCCGCGGGCGCCTTTTTTATTTCCGTTTCCTGGGTGCGAAGGCAAGGCCGCCTGGCGAATTGGGGGGCGACTTGGGGAAATTGAAGCGTCCGGTCGCCGACGGCAATGAACCTCAGTGCGTTTTGCGCACGATTTTTAACCGCATCCGGCCGGGGCAATGCTCACCGCAAGCGGAATCGCGTATCGGAACGCCGCCAGTTGATCTATTCTTATAGGCGCACGGAGTGCGGAAAAAGGGGCGGAGTCCAATGAAAAAGCAGGTTTATAACAGGAGTTATGTCACATGGCGGTAGGGATCCAGAGCAGAGGTTTCGCGCGTTGGTTGGCACCGGTATTGGCATTGTTGGTGGTCATGCAATTGACCGCCTGCGGCGATAAAGAGCCGGAACAGCGCAAAGCATTTATCGATTACTTGCAGAATACCGTGATGCGCAGCGGGGCGAACATCCCCACGCTGAGCGAAGATCAGAAGCAGAAGTTCGGCAACTATGCCGGCGATTACGCGATTTTGGTCGGCTTTTCGCAGCAGTTGTCCAAGTCGGTCGGCGCCAGCCTGACGCCGGCGCTGGATCAGATTAACCAGATCCGCACCGCGCAGGACTACCTGAACAAACGCGATGCGCTGCAGCAATCGGTCGGGGCGTTGAACCTGCTGGGCCAGCAGATCCAGTCGGCCAAGTCGCAGGCGGATACCGCCCGCGCAGCGCTGAAGCTGCCCGACGATCTGAAGGCGGTGTACAACCAGGCCTACGACAAGATCGTCACCGCACCGGCCAACGCCTTGATGCCGGCGATCCCGACCACCGCCAGCTTCGTGCAGGATCTGGTGCAGGTTGGCGATTTCCTGCAGAGCCAGGGCAATCAGGTCAGCTTCAACAACAACGGCGTGCAGTTCCGCACCGCGCAGCAGGTGGCGCAGTACAACACCATGATGTCGAATCTGGTGGCCAAACAGCAGAACTTGCTGAATGCGCAGAAAGCCATCCAAAGCGTGACGCAATAACGCCTCCACGTACGCAGCAGGCCGGCATTGCCGGCCTGTTTTATTTCCCCTCAGCGTTTCCAATAGCTTGCTGGTTTATTGCTCAGGCTTCTGTACTACACTTCAATTAATCCATTCATTCGGCAATGTAGTTTTCTTTCATTCATCACTTCGCTATTTCCCGGCGGGATGAGTGCTCACAGGGAAGATCAAACAGAGCGTCGCGATCGGGCGCTGCAGCTGAAAATAAATTGTGATGAACATCACAATCTAAAAACAAATAACCAAATTAAAAATGTGACTTGTATCACTTTATTGTGGGTTTTTAGGGGGTTTTTTTCTCACTGTGCTTTTTTTACACGTCATAAATGTGATCTTTATCACTATAAAGGGTGGTTTGTTGGGGTGTTGTATGTGATTTGTATCACAAAAAATTCGTGAAGTTCGCGTGACAAAAACAGCGTGATAGAGTCCGTTTCGCATACAGCGGCAACACGGCTGGATCGTCACAACAATAATCACGCGCTCTATTGTCAGCGCGTAACAATAGGGGTGTGTTTTATGTTTTCACCAGACATCAAGGTTAAAGTGCAAAACTTTGGCCGCTTCCTGAGCAACATGGTGATGCCCAACATCGGCGCCTTTATCGCCTGGGGGATTATCACCGCGCTATTCATTCCAACCGGCTGGCTGCCGAATGAAACCTTGGCCAAGCTGGTCGGCCCGATGATCACCTACCTGCTGCCGCTGCTGATCGGCTACACCGGCGGGCGGCTGGTGGGCGGCGATCGCGGCGGCGTGGTCGGCGCCATCACCACCATGGGCGTCATCGTCGGCGCCGACATGCCGATGTTCCTCGGCGCGATGATCGCCGGCCCGCTGGGCGGCTGGGCTATCAAGCACTTTGACCGCTGGGTGGACGGCAAGATCAAAAGCGGCTTTGAAATGCTGGTGAACAACTTCTCCGCCGGCATCATCGGCATGCTGCTGGCGATCCTGGCCTTCCTGGGCATCGGGCCGCTGGTGGAGGTGCTCTCCAAGCTGCTGGCGGCGGGCGTACACGTGATGGTGACGAACAACCTGCTGCCATTAGCGTCCATCTTCGTTGAACCGGCGAAAATCCTGTTCCTGAACAACGCCATCAACCACGGCATCTTCTCGCCGCTGGGTATCCAGCAGGCCACGGAAGCCGGCAAGTCGGTGTTCTTCCTGATCGAAGCCAACCCTGGCCCGGGCATGGGCGTACTGATGGCCTACATGTTCTTCGGCCGTGGCAGCGCCAAACAATCCGCCGGCGGTGCGGCAATCATTCACTTCCTGGGCGGCATCCACGAAATCTACTTCCCTTACGTGCTGATGAACCCACGCCTGCTGTTGGCGGTGATCCTGGGCGGCATGACCGGCGTCTTCACCCTGACGATGCTGAACGGCGGCCTGGTTTCTCCGGCTTCTCCGGGTTCGATCCTGGCGGTGCTGGCGATGACGCCGAAAGGCGCCTACTTCGCCAACATTGCGGCGGTGTGCGCAGCCTTTGCCGTCTCCTTCGTGGTGTCCGCTTTCCTGCTGAAAACCTCCAAGGTGAAAGAGGATGACGATCTGGAAGCCGCGACCCGCCGCGTGCAAGAGATGAAATCGCAGTCCAAAGGCGGCGCGGCCGCGCAAGCGGCGGTCGACGGCGATCTGAGCACCGTGCGCAAAATCATCGTCGCCTGCGATGCGGGCATGGGCTCCAGCGCCATGGGCGCCGGAGTGCTGCGCAAGAAAGTGGCCGACGCCGGGCTGAAGAACATCTCGGTGACCAACAGCGCCATCAACAGCCTGCCGGACGACGTGGACCTGGTGATCACCCACCGCGATCTGACCGAGCGTGCGATGCGCCACGCGCCGCAGGCCCAGCACATCTCGCTGACCAACTTCCTTGACAGCAAGCTGTACAGCGATCTGGTCGATCGCTTGGTGGCGGCCAACAAAACCAGCGATAACCAGCAGAAGGTGCTGGGCGCACTGGATGACAGCTTCGAAGCCGGGGAACCGAACCTGTTCAAGCTGAGCGAGAGCAACGTGTTCCTCAACCTGCAGGCCAGCGACAAAGAGCAGGCGATCCGCTTCGCCGGCGAGCAGCTGGTGAAAGGCGGCTACGTCGAGGCGGAGTATGTGCCGGCGATGCTGGAGCGCGAAAAACTCACCTCCACCTACCTGGGCGAGTCGATCGCCGTGCCGCACGGCACCATCGAGGCCAAGGACCGGGTGCTGCGTACCGGCGTGGTGTTCTGCCAGTACCCGCAGGGCGTGCGCTTCGGCGAAGAAGAGGATGAAGTGGCCCGCCTGGTGATCGGCATTGCCGCGCGCAACAACGAGCATATTCAGGTGATCACCAGCCTGACCAACGCGCTGGATGACGAGAGCGTGATCGAGCGGCTGGCGAATACCACCAGCGTGCAGGAAGTGCTGGACCTGCTCGGCGGCAAAAAAGCCGGATAACGGAATCATTTTAAAGGGTGCAGCTTGCTGCACCCTTCGACATTAAGAAGGTAGAGTTATGAAAGCATTACATTTTGGCGCAGGGAACATCGGCCGCGGATTTATCGGCAAGCTGCTGGCGGACGCAGGGGCTGAGCTGACCTTCGCCGACGTCAATCAAACGGTGCTGGATCTGCTGAACAGCCGTAAAAGCTACGCGGTGCACGTGGTGGGCGAGCAAGAACGCGTGGAGAGCGTCAACAACGTCAGCGCCGTCAACAGCGGCAGCGAGGCGGCGGCGGCGCTGATCGCCGAGGCGGATCTGGTGACCACCGCCGTTGGCCCGCAAATTCTCGGCAAAATCGCCGGCACGATCGCCAAAGGGCTGGTGCTGCGTCATCAGCAGGGCCATGTGCAGCCGCTGAACATCATCGCCTGCGAGAATATGGTGCGCGGCACCAGCCAGCTGAAGCAGCATGTGTTCGCCGCGCTGCCGCAGGACGAGCAGGCATGGGTTGAGCAGCACGTCGGCTTCGTCGATTCGGCGGTCGACCGCATCGTGCCGCCGGCGGACAGCAGCGATCCGCTGGCAGTGACGGTGGAAACCTTCAGCGAATGGATCGTCGATCAGACCCAGTTCAAAGGCCAGCCTCCGGCGATCGCCGGCATGGAGCTGACCGATAACCTGATGGCGTTCGTCGAGCGCAAGCTGTTCACCCTCAATACCGGCCACGCCATCACCGCCTACCTCGGCCAACAGGCCGGGCTGCAAACCATTCGCGACGCCATTCTCGACCCGGCGATCCGCCGCGTGGTGACAGGGGCGATGGAAGAGAGCGGTGCGGTGCTGATCAAGCGCTACGGCTTCGACGCCGACAAGCACGCCGCCTACATCAACAAAATCCTCGGCCGCTTCGAAAACCCGTATCTGCACGACGACGTCGAGCGCGTGGGGCGCCAGCCGCTGCGCAAACTGAGCGCCGGCGATCGCCTGATCAAACCGCTGCTGGGCACGCTGGAATACGGCCTGCCGCACGCCAACCTGATCCAGGGCATCGCCGCTGCCATGAGCTACCGCAGCGAACAGGATCCGCAGGCGCTGGAGTTGGTGGAATTGCTGAACACGCTCGGGCCGAAAGCCGCGCTGGCGCAAATTTCCGGCCTGCCGGCGGAAAGCGAGGTTGTAGAACAGGCCGTTGCTGTGTATAACGCCATGCACAAGTAGAATCGTGATGATGAACACCCGAGCGCAGCTTGCTGCGCTCCTGCAACCCGAGTTCGGCATCGACGGCCCTCCCCACGCCTTTCGAAAAGCGACGATGGAAGAAGCACAGGCATTTGAAAACCAGGTTCTGGAAAAGCTGAACGCGGGCAAAACGGTGCGCAGCTTCCTGATCGCGGCGGTAGAGCTGCTGGCGGAAGCGCTCAACGTGCTGGTGGTGCAGGTATTCCGCAAGGATGACTACGCGGTGAAATATGCCGTCGAACCGCTATTGTCCGGCAGCGGCCCGCTCGGGGAGCTGTCGGTGCGCCTGAAGCTGATGTACGGGCTGGGGGTGATTTCCCGCCACGAATATGAAGACGCCGAGCTGCTGATGGCGATGCGCGAAGAGCTGAACCACGACGGTTCGGAATACCGCTTCGTCGACGACGAGATCCTCGGGCCGTTCGGCGAGCTGCACTGCGTGGCCGCGCTGCCGCCGGTGCCGACCTTCCTGCAGCCGGGCGAAGCGGATGAAGCGCTGATCGCCATGCAGCGCCAGCGCTATCAGCAGATGGTGCGCTCCACCATGGTGCTGTCCATTACCGATCTGATCGCCGGCATCGGCGCCAAACAACCTTCCCGACTCTCTCCTCTCGGCCGCGGCTAAGCAAAGGCCGCGCGCCACTCGTCGAACAACAACCACAGTGCGGTGGCGGCCATCAGGCCGGACATCACGCCGTTGAAGGCGCGCAGCTTCCAGGTGACCCGCAGCGCGTTGCGCAACCGATCGCCCAGCACCGCCCACAGCAGCACGCACGGCAGGTTCAGCAGCGCGAAGCCGGCGATGACCGACAGCGTATGGACGAAGGTGGCGCCTTCGCGCGGGGTGAACAGGATCGCCACGTTGATCACCAT
This sequence comes from Serratia nevei, assembly GCF_024160145.1. Lineage (GTDB taxonomy): Bacteria > Pseudomonadota > Gammaproteobacteria > Enterobacterales > Enterobacteriaceae > Serratia > Serratia nevei_A. The sequence continues at coordinate 45,499 of NZ_JAMYWQ010000011.1, read as the reverse complement.
CAGCCAGGCCTTGGGGTTGACCGCCTGAAACAGCGCGCCGTTGAGCAGGCTCATCGGCTGCGCCTGCTCTTTGGCGTCCGGCGAGGCCGCCTGGAACAGTTTCCATGACAGCCACAGCAGGTAGGCGCAGCCGATCACCGCCAGCGGAAAGCGGATGACGCCGGCCCAGCTCAGCGCCAGCGCCAGCAGCGGGATAATGATCGCCAGCTGCACCGCACAGCCGACGCAGATGCCAAGCAGCATCGGCAGGGTGCGGCGCAGGCCGAAGTTGACGCCCGACGAGGCCAGCAGCAGGTTATTGGGGCCGGGGGTAATCGACATGACGGTGACGTAGCTGACAAAGGCGGAGTCCAGCATGGCAGGTTCCTTGAAAATGGCGGTAATCACGAGAGGATCAGCATAATCGCTGCGATGGGATGGTGACAGAACCAAAAATCGGATATTGTTATGGTTACAGTTTCGCAAAATGTGAACTGTAACCATTGCCTGGAGAGAAACTGTGACCCTGCTCGATGAAACCCCGGATACCCGTTACCTGCAGCTGGCGGATACGCTGGCCGAGGCGATTCGCCGCGGCACGCTGTTGCCCGGCGACCGCTTGCCGTCGGTGCGGCGCTGTGCGCAAACCCATCGCGTCAGCATCAATACCGTGGTGTCGGCTTACCGCACGCTGGAGGATCGCGGGCTGATCGAAGCGCGGCCGCAGTCGGGGTTTTATGTTCGCAGCACGCTGCCGGCGCTGAAGATGGCCTCGGCGCCCAGCGGGCGTATCGAACCGCCGGCGGACGATGTGCTGGCGCTGATCGACACCGTGTTCGCTGCCCAGCAAAACCCGGCTTTCACCAACATTGCGCTGGCCTGCCCGCAGACCAGCGATTTTTATCCCGGCGGCAAGCTGGGGCGCATGCTGTCCTCTCAGCTGCGCCGCCAGCCGGATCTGATCGGGCAGTACCCGTTGCCGCCCGGCAGCCTGCGGCTGCGCCAGCAGATCGCCCGCCGCTCGATGACGCTGGGCATGCTGCTGGAGCCGGGCGACGTGGTGCTGACCCACGGCTGCATGGAAGCGCTGCAGCTGGCGTTGCGCGCCACCACCAAACCGGGCGACTGCGTCGGGCTGGAGTCGCCAACCTATTTCTATCTGCTGCCGCTGCTGGCCAGCCTGGGGCTGAAAGCGCTGGAAATCCCCACCGATCCGCAGCTGGGGCTGTCGCTGGACGCGCTGGAGCTGCTATTGAGCGAGAAGCGGCTGAACGCGGTGATCGCCATGCCGACGGTGCAAAACCCGCTGGGTTGCACTATGCCGCTGGCGGCGAAAAAGCGGCTGGCGCGGCTGATGAACGATCATCAGGTGCCGTTGATTGAAGACGGGCTGTATGCCGAGATCCAGTTCGGCGGCGCGCTGTCGCCGGCGGTGAAGGCGTTCGATCGTGACGGCTGGGTGCTGTTTTGCTCCAGCTTTACCAAAACGCTGGCGCCGGATTTTCGCGTCGGCTGGATCTGCGGCGGCCGCTTCCACGAGGCGTTGCGCAAGCTGAAGGCGGTGTCGTCGATGTCCGAGTCGCAGCTGCTGTCGGAAACGCTGGCGACCTTCCTCGAGAGCGGCGGCTACGATCACCATTTGCGCAACCTGCGCAAGCGCTATGCGGCGCAGGTGGACGAGGCGCGGGCGCTGATCGCCCGGCATTTCCCGCGCGGCACGCTGGCCACGCAGCCGGCGGGCGGGTTCGTGTTTTGGGTCGAGTTTCCCCCCGGCGTGGACAGCGTGGCGCTGTTCCATCAGTTGCTGGAGGAGCAGATTTGTTTGACGCCGGGCACCCTGTATTCCCCCAGCGGGCGCTACCGCAACGCGCTGCGGCTTTCCTGCTGCTACCCGTTCAACGCGCGCTACACCCAGGCGTTGGCCCGGCTCGGCGCCAGGGCCTGCGAGATGAGCGGCCTGCCGCCCGGCATTGCGCAGGACGGGTAACGGCGCGCGCCTTTTGCTACAATGCCGGTATCATTGATTAGCGTGCCATTTGGGGCACAACGGGCCAGAGACCATGAAAGAGAAAGAAAAGGCAGAGATCAAGCGCCTGAGCGACCTGCTGGACGCCTTGAACCACAAAGACGCCACCGTGATCCAACAGGGCAACCCTGAGTTGATCGCGCAGCACACCAAAGAGAAAGAGAAGCTGGCGACGGAGATCGAACGCCTGAAAAACGTGCGCGGCGAGAAGCTGAGCGCCGAAGCGCAGAAGCTGAGCAAGCTGCCGTTCAGCCGCGAGATCACCAAGAAAGAGCAGGCCGATATGGGTGCGCTGAAGAAGAGCGCGCGCGGGCTGATCGTGGTGCACCCGATGACCGCGCTGGGCCGCGAGATGGGCCTGAAAGCGGTCACCGGTTACGCCAAGAAAGCGTTCTGAACCCCCTGGCGTCAGACCTTGGTGGTGAAATACGCCTTGGTCTGATAGGGCACGGTGACCGTGTCCTGGCCCCGCAGCTCCTCTTCTTCCGCCACCAGCTGGCGCAACCGCTCGATAACCTGCTCCTGTTGCGGCTGCGGCAGCGCGGCGATAAAGCTGGTTGAACGCACGCGGTTGTAGATCACGTCCTCCACCGCGCCGCGGTGACCCAGCATAAACACCTGCTCCTGCAGCGGTTCAAAGCCTTTGAACGGGAAGAACTTGCGCCATTCACCGGTATAGAAACGCGGCGCATCGCCTTCGTGGCGATCGACGATCTGATTCAATTTACGTACCCAACCGACGCGCGCATCGCGCATGTTCCACACCAGACCGAGTTTGCCGCCGGGCTTGAGGATGCGCTGGATCTCCGCCAGCGCCTGCGGCGTGGCGAACCAGTGGAAAGATTGGGCACACACTACCGCATCGACCGACTCGTCCGGTAGCGGGATCGCCTCGGCGGTGCCCGCCAGCGTTTTCACCTGCGGCAGCGCCGCCGACAGTTTTTCCAGCATTTGCGGCACCGGTTCGACGGCGATCACCTGCGCGCCGGTTTCCAGCAGGCGCGGGGTGAATTTGCCGGTGCCGGCGCCGAGATCGATGACCGTCATGCCGGCGTGCAGGCCGATAGTCTCACGCAGCCAGGCGGCGATTTCCGGCGGGTAATCCGGCCGGCCCTTCACATAGCGATCGGCATTGGCCTGATAGCCTTCGGCGGCGGCGTGATGAATCGAATGGGTCGGGGTGGTCATATACCTGGCTCCTGGCTGAAAAAACGTGCGGCTACAGTATAGGTGGAAGAATAGATTTAACGCGGCATTCGGCGCACGTTTTTCATCTTTTGCGCCTGCGCTTTTAACGGCCGAGCAGGCGGCGGTTGAAGTCCTCGAGGCGCCCTTCGGCGAGCCGCGTGAGCATGGTCTTGCTCCAGCTGGCGGAGAGGCCGGCTACCGCCAACAGGCGGCGATACTGTTCCGCGTCGAACGGCATATGCCAGGCGATGGCGATGGCTTCGGCGACCGATACGTCGCTGTTGCGCGCCGCCAGCTCCAGCGGACGATCGCCGCTGACCGCGCCGGGCGACACCACCCGATACAGCCAGCCGCAGCGGCCGCTTTGCTGCATCAGCACCGAAATATCCTCGATGGCGAAGTGATAATTGAGCTTGAAGCACGGCGAGCGCGGTTGGGTAACCTGGATCAGCGCTTCGCCCCAGCGGAAGATGTCACCCATAAACACATTGTGTTCGGTCAGCCCTTCGGTGGAGATATTCTCGCCGAAGGCCGGGGCGCAAAACTGCTCTGCCTGCGCCGGAAACTGCTCGCGCCAGTGGGCGTAATGCTCGCGCGGGTAGTGGCACAGCGCGCGGTCCGGCCCGCCGTGGTAGCTTTTTTCCGCCTGTTCGTCGCCTTCCAGGCCGAGCGGCGTGAGCCGGATGGCGCCATCCACCTGGCGTTTGGCGATGGCGCTGGGGCGCCCGCCCTCATAGGGTTGAATATTACCGATGTAAACGTCTGGGTGATGCATGTGCGCCTCCGTGTCTCGCGTCGAGGGCTCAGCATAGCCTGAGTTGTGCCGGGGGGACATAACAACCCGCCCGAAAATCGTCGGGCGGGTGGGGCGGGGCATCAGAAGGTGGTCCAGTTCTCTTCCGCCGCGGCGTTGGCGGCCGCGGGTTTTACCGCCGGCGCTTTCGGCGCGGCGGCTTTCACGGCGGCGGGTTCGGCCTGCTCCGCCAAACGGAACACCGAAACGCTCTGCAACAGCATGTCGGCCTGTTCTTCCAGCGAATCGGCGGCGGCGGCGGACTCTTCGACCAGCGCGGCGTTCTGCTGGGTGGTGTGGTCCATCTCGACGATCGCCTGGCCAATCTGGGCGATGCCGCGCGTCTGCTCATCGGAGGCGGCGGCAATTTCGGCCATGATGTCGCGCACGTGGGTGACCGAGCGGACGATCTGTTCCATGGTGTTGCCGGTGCTTTCCACCAGTTCGGTGCCGGTTTTCACCCGGCTGACCGATTCGGCGATCAGCCCTTCGATCTCCTTGGCCGCCTGGGCGCTGCGGCTCGCCAGGCTGCGCACTTCGCTGGCAACCACCGAGAAGCCCCGGCCCTGTTCGCCGGCGCGCGCCGCTTCCACCGCGGCGTTGAGCGCCAGGATGTTGGTCTGGAAGGCAATGCCGTTGATCAGGGTGGTAATTTCGGCGATACGCTGCGAACTGCTGGAGATATCGCGCATGGTGCTGACCACGTTTTCCACCAGCTTGCCGCCCTGTTGCGCGGTTTGCGAGGCGTCGGTGGCCAGCTGGTTGGCGTGATGGGCGTTGTCGGCATTCTGTTTCACCGTGGCGGTCAGCTGTTCCATGCTGGCGGCGGTTTCCTCGACCGCTGCCGCCTGCTGCTCGGTGCGGGAAGAGAGATCGGTGTTGCCGGCGGCGATTTCCGCAGAGGCGGTAGAAACCTGGCTGACCCCCATCTGGATCTTCTCAATCATGGTGCGCAGATTTTGGCTCATCGCCGCCACCGCGTTCAGCAGCTGCCCCAGCTCGTCGCGGCGGGTACTGGTCTGCGCCTGGCGCAGGTCGCCGCCGGCGATGCGTTCCGCCATGGCCAGCGTGCTGTGCAGCGGACGGGTGATCTGCAGCGTGATGCGCCAGGCGATAAGTACCCCGGCGATGATGGCGATCAGGGTGGTGATGCCCATTTGCAGCTGCGCCAGATTGATGTTGTTGCGCGTCTGCACCAGCTCGTCCTGCATAAAGGCGTTCACCAGCATGCCGATCGCTTGCGCGCGTTCGCCGAGTTGCCGGCTGATCTGCTGTTCGTGCTCATAGGCCGGCAGGTAAGCCGCGATGTGGTTTTTGTAATCGTCCAGGGCGGCCAGCAGCGGTTGCAACTGCGGGCGCTGCGCGTCGCTGACCCGGCGGCTCAGGGCGTTGGCCGCGTCGCGCGCATCGTCGATGGCCGCCATCAACGGGGCTTCGGTTTCCTTGTTCAGGCTCAGCAGCAGGCCGCGCGCACCGTAACGTACCTGGGTCAGCTTCTGATTCAGCTGGATGAAGGCCAGCTGCAGATCGCCGTTGGTCAACTGGCGCTCCACCTGGCTCAGGCTGGCCTGGACTTCCGACATGTTCCAGCTCTGGCGCACCGCGTCTTTCGCCGTGACCGCCTGCTCAAAGACTTTTTGCTGTTGCTGATATTCCCCGATCAGGGTCACCAGACGCTGCAGATCCTTGCGGCTTTGGGCGTCCCAGTCCAGCGCCTGCCCCTGGTCTATCAGTTTGACGGCATTTTCAATATTGGCGCGGTTGTTCTGAATATACTCTGGCCGGTAGGTCTGGCCGTACATGGCGCGATTGTATTTGGCCTGGTTGATCTCCTCGTTCAGCCGGCTGCTGAAGTCGATGCGATCGGCGCGGGATTCGATGATATGCAGATATTGTGCCCCGGTGCCGGCGATGACCACCGCCAACAGCAGCAACAGCGCGAAGCCGAGGCCGAGCTTTTTACCTACGGTGAGATGAGTGAACTTTCCTGCCAATGCTTGCAATGCCGCCATAGCGTTTTTCCTTCTCCGGGCGAACGTCAATTGAACAAACCATCGGCAAGAAGTGGTCAAACTTTAGCGGATTACAGGCAAAAAAATACCCGCCGGTGGCGGGCATCTTCATCAATGGGGGCGAATTACTTCTTCGCGGCGAAGCGCGCGGCGGCTTCATCCCAGTTGACAACGTTCCAGAACGCCTTGATGTAGTCAGGACGTTTGTTCTGATATTTCAGATAGTAAGCGTGTTCCCACACGTCCAGGCCGATGATTGGGAAACCGGAAGCGCCGGCGACGGCTTCGCCCATCAGCGGGCTGTCCTGGTTAGCGGTAGACACCACGGCCAGTTTGCCGTCTTTCAGCACCAGCCAGGCCCAACCGGAACCAAAGCGGGTGGCTGCGGCTTTCTCGAACTCTTCCTGGAATTTCTCAACGCTGCCGAAATCGCGCTCGATGGCTGCTTTCAGATCGCCGCCCAGCGTGGTGCCGGTTTTCAGGTTTTTCCAGAAGAAGCTGTGGTTGGCGTGGCCGCCGGCGTTGTTGCGCATGAAGGTGCGTTTGTCGGCAGGCACTTTATCCAGATCCTGGATCAGCTCTTCAACGCTGTATTTAGCCAGTTCAGGGTAGGCTTCCAGCACGGTGTTGGCGTTGTTGACGTAGGTCTGGTGGTGTTTGGTGTGGTGGATTTCCATCGTCTGCTTGTCGAAATGCGGTTCCAGTGCGTCGTAAGCGTACGGCAGGGATGGCAGTGAATAACTCATAATCATCATCTCCAGTGGTGTAGGGGCGGCGCAAAGGGGGAGCACCGCGTAAGCAGTCGGATCATTATAGTTAATTAAATGATATTGAAAATGATTATCAATGCCCTGTGGATAGTGTGGTTAATGAGCAAATTGCTGCGCTAACATACTGATAGAAGAGGGGGGCGGCTGGCCGCGTCAAGTCGCCGCTCCGGCGTGTTGGTTACTCTCTATACTGTAGGAAGCACCGACGCCGAAATGTATCGAAATGTGCCAAAGCGTTCACTGAATGAGCACGAGTGTGTAACAACCACAAGCACGCTGTGGTAATATGGCCGGCGTTCGTTGCAAGCATAACAACAGTGACATTCGCGTTCGCCGCGCTAGCGGGGCAGGCGCCTTTGAACAATGTGACAATCGAGAGTGAAAGGAGACCCCCATGCAGGTCAGCAGAAGGCAGTTCTTTAAGATCTGCGCTGGCGGTATGGCAGGAACGACGGTGGCCGCGCTGGGCTTTGCCCCCGAAGTGGCGTTGGCGGAAACCCGGCAGTACAAGCTGCTGCGCGCCCGCGAGACCCGTAATACCTGTACGTATTGTTCCGTCGGCTGTGGGCTGTTGATGTACAGCCTTGGTGATGGCGCCAAAAACGCCAAAGAAAGCATTTTCCATATCGAAGGGGATCCGGATCATCCGGTAAACCGCGGCGCGCTTTGCCCGAAAGGCGCCGGCCTGGTTGACTTCATCCACAGCGAAAGCCGCCTCAAGTACCCGGAATACCGGGCGCCGGGTTCGGACAAATGGCAACGCATCAGCTGGGACGACGCCTTTACCCGCATCGCCAAGCTGGTGAAAGAAGACCGCGACGCCAACTTCATCAAAACCAACGACCAGGGCGTTACCGTCAACCGTTGGCTGACCACCGGCATGCTGTGCGCTTCGGCCGCCAGCAACGAAACCGGTTTTCTGTCGCAAAAATTTAGTCGCGCTCTCGGCATGCTTGCCGTAGACAACCAGGCGCGTGTCTGACACGGACCAACGGTAGCAAGTCTTGCTCCAACATTTGGTCGCGGTGCGATGACCAACCACTGGGTTGATATCAAGAACGCGAATTTGATTATCGTCATGGGCGGTAATGCGGCGGAAGCGCATCCGGTGGGGTTCCGCTGGGCGATGGAAGCCAAAATACACAACAATGCCAAGCTGATCGTGATCGATCCGCGCTTTACCCGAACCGCATCGGTGGCGGACTTCTACACGCCGATCCGCTCCGGGACCGACATCGCTTTCCTGTCGGGCGTGTTGCTGTATCTGATGACCAACAACAAGTTCAACCGCGAATACGTCGAGGCCTACACCAACGCCAGCCTGCTGGTGCGGGAAGACTTTGCCTTCGAAGACGGCTTGTTCAGCGGCTACGACGCGGAAAACCGCAAGTACGACAAAACCACCTGGAACTACCAGTTCGACGAGAACGGCTTCGCCAAGCGCGACGTCACGCTGCAGGATCCGCGCTGCGTGTGGAACCTGCTGAAACAGCACGTGAGCCGCTACACGCCTGACGTGGTGACCAACATCTGCGGCACGCCGAAGGACGATTTCCTCAAGGTGTGCGAATACATCGCCGAAACCTGCGTCGCGGATAAAACCGCGTCGTTCCTGTACGCCCTGGGCTGGACTCAGCACTCGGTCGGCGCGCAGAACATCCGTACCATGGCGATGATCCAGCTGCTGCTCGGCAACATGGGCATGGCGGGCGGCGGCGTCAACGCGCTGCGCGGCCACTCCAACATCCAGGGGCTGACCGATCTCGGCCTGTTGTCGCAGAGCCTGCCGGGCTACATGACGCTGCCGTCGGAGAAACAGACCGATCTCGAGACCTACCTGAAGGCCAACACGCCGAAGGCGCTGCTGCCGGGCCAGGTGAACTACTGGGGCAACTACCCGAAATTCTTCGTCAGCATGATGAAGACCTTCTACGGCGACAAGGCGCAGAAGGACAACGGCTGGGGCTTTGACTGGTTGCCGAAGTGGGACAAAGGCTACGACGTGCTGCAGTACTTCGAGATGATGGCGCAGGGCAAGGTCAACGGCTACTTCTGCCAGGGCTTTAACCCGGTGGCGTCGTTCCCGAATAAAAACAAGGTAGTGGCTTCGCTGTCCAAGCTGAAGTTCCTGGTGACCATCGATCCGTTGAACACCGAGACCTCCAACTTCTGGCAGAACCACGGCGAGTTCAATGAGGTGGATCCTTCGCAGATCCAGACCGAAGTGTTCCGCCTGCCGTCTACCTGCTTCGCCGAAGAGAACGGCTCGATCGTCAACTCCGGCCGCTGGCTGCAGTGGCACTGGAAAGGCGCGGACGCCCCGGGCGAAGCGCTGAACGACGGCGAGATCCTGGCGGGCATCTTCAGCCGCCTGCGCGAGATGTATGCGCGCGACGGCGGTGCGGTGCCGGAACAGGTGCTGAACATGCGCTGGGACTACCTGACGCCGGACAACCCGTCGCCGGAAGAGGTGGCGCAGGAGAATAACGGCAAGGCGCTGGCGGATCTGCTGGATGCCGACGGCAAAGTGCTGGTGAAAAAAGGCGAGCTGCTCAGCTCGTTCGCGCAGCTGCGCGACGACGGCACCACCGCCAGCGGCTGCTGGATCTTCGCCGGCAGCTGGACGCCGGCCGGCAACCAGATGGCGCGGCGCGACAACGCCGATCCGTCCGGCCTCGGCAATACGCTGGGCTGGGCCTGGGCATGGCCGCTCAACCGCCGCATCCTGTACAACCGCGCCTCGGCGGACCCGCAGGGTAAACCGTGGGATCCGAAACGCCAGCTGCTGGAGTGGGACGGCGCCAAGTGGGTCGGGGCCGATATCCCGGACTACAGCACCGCCGCGCCGGGCAGCGACGTCGGGCCGTTCATCATGCAGCCGGAGGGCATGGGCCGCCTGTTCGCCACCGACAAGATGGCGGAAGGGCCGTTCCCTGAACACTACGAGCCGTTCGAAACGCCGCTCGGCACCAACCCGCTGCACCCGAACGTGGTGTCCAACCCGGCGGCGCGCGTGTTCAAGGACGATCTGGCGGCGATGGGCAAATCCGACAAGTTCCCTTACGTCGGCACCACCTATCGTCTGACCGAGCATTTCCACTACTGGACCAAGCACGCGCGGCTGAACGCCATCGCGCAGCCGGAGCAGTTTGTGGAGATCGGCGAGAAGCTGGCGGAGAAGAAAGGCATCAAGCAGGGCGACACCGTGAAGGTCAGCTCCAACCGCGGCTACATCAAGGCCAAGGCGGTGGTGACCAAGCGTATTCGCACGCTGCAGGTGCACGGCCAGGAAGTCGACACCATCGGTATCCCGATCCACTGGGGTTACGAAGGGGTGGCGAAGAAAGGCTTTATCGCCAACACGCTGACGCCGTTCGTCGGCGACGCCAATACGCAAACGCCGGAGTTCAAGGCGTTCCTGGTCAACGTGGAAAAGGTGTAACGGAGACGAATTATGGCCATGCAATCTCAAGACATCATTCGTAAATCCGCCACCAATGGTTTCACGCCGGCGCCGCGCGCCCGTGACCACCAGGAAGAAGTGGCCAAACTGATCGATGTCACTACCTGTATCGGCTGCAAGGCCTGTCAGGTGGCCTGTTCCGAATGGAACGACATCCGCGATGAAGTGGGGCACAACGTCGGGGTGTACGATAACCCCGCCGATCTGACCGCCAAGTCGTGGACGGTGATGCGCTTCTCCGAGGTGGAAGAAAACGGCAAGCTGGAATGGCTGATCCGCAAGGATGGCTGCATGCACTGCGCCGATCCGGGCTGCCTGAAGGCCTGCCCGTCGGAGGGCGCGATCATTCAGTACGCCAACGGCATCGTCGACTTCCAGTCCGAGCACTGCATCGGCTGCGGCTATTGCATCGCCGGCTGCCCGTTCGACGTACCGCGCATGAACAAGGACGACAACCGGGTGTACAAGTGCACCCTGTGCGTCGACCGCGTGGACGTCGGCCAGGAACCGGCCTGCGTGAAAACCTGCCCGACCGGCGCCATTCACTTCGGCACCAAGGAAGCGATGAAGCAGGTGGCGGCGGATCGCGTCAGCGAGCTGAACACCCGCGGTTACCAGAACGCCGGTCTGTACGATCCGGCGGGGGTGGGCGGCACGCACGTGATGTACGTGCTGCACCACGCCGACAAACCGCAGCTGTACCACGGTTTGCCGGACAACCCGAGCATCAGCCCGGCGGTGACCTTCTGGAAGGGCGTGTGGAAACCCCTGGCGGCCATCGGCTTTGCCGCCACCTTCGCGGCCAGCGTGTTCCACTATGTCGGCGTCGGGCCTAACCGCGTCGATGATGAGGACGAGCTCGACGAGTCGCATGACGAGGAGACGCGCAAATGAGAAAGGAAAAGCCCATTCAGCGTTACAGCGCACCGGAGCGCATCAACCACTGGATCGTGGCGTTCTGCTTTGTGTTCGCCGCCATCAGCGGGCTGGGGTTCTTCTTCCCCTCCTTCAACTGGCTGATGAACATCTTCGGGACGCCGCAGCTGGCGCGCATTCTGCACCCGTTTGTCGGGGTGATCATGTTTGCCGCGTTCCTGCTGATGTTCCTGCGCTACTGGAAGCATAACCTGATCAACCGGGAAGATATCGTCTGGGCCAAGAACATCCACAAAATCGCCATGAACGAGGAAGTGGGTGACACCGGGCGCTATAATTTCGGCCAGAAGTGCGTGTTCTGGGCGGCGATTATCAGCCTGGTGCTGCTGCTGGCCAGCGGCGTGGTGATCTGGCGGCCGTATTTTGCGCCGTCGTTCTCCATTCCGCTGATCCGCATCGCGCTGCTGGTGCATTCGCTGGCCGCGGTCGGCCTGATTATCGTGATTATGGTGCACATTTACGCCGCATTGTGGGTAAAAGGCACCATTACCGCGATGGTGGAAGGCTGGGTGCCGGCGGCCTGGGCCAAGAAACATCATCCGCGCTGGTACCGTGAGGTCCGCGAGAAACGACAGGAAGATAAACCCTGATGAGTATCCGCATCGTTCCTAAAGAGCAGTTAGGGGCACAGCGTGAGAAGTCCACAACGGCGGAGAACATCCCGCCGTTACTTTTCGCCAACCTGAAAAGCCTGTACAGCCGCCGCGCCGATCGTCTGCGTCAGCTGGCGGTCGACAACCCGCTGGGCGACTACCTGAACTTCGCCGCCGAGCTGGCGCAGGCGCAGCAGCATGCGCTGCACGATAACCCGCTGGCGCTCGATCTGAGCGAAGCGCTGGCGCAGGGCGCCGCCAGTGGCAAACCGCCGCTCGATCTGAGCGTGTTTCCGCGCAGCGAGCACTGGCGCAAGCTGCTGACGTCGCTGATCGCCGAGCTGCGCCCGCAGGCGCCGGAGCATATCCTGGCGGTGCTGGACAACCTGGAGAAAGCCTCGGCGCACGAGCTGGAGCTGATGGCCGACGCCTTGCTCAACCGCGAGTTCGGCAAGGTGGGCAGCGAGAAGGCGCCGTTCCTCTGGGCCGCGCTGTCGCTCTATTGGGCGCAGATGGCCAGCCTGATCCCCGGCAAGGCGCGCGCCGAATACGGCGAGCAGCGCCAGTTTTGCCCGGTGTGCGGCAGCATCCCGGTCTCCAGCATGGTGCACATCGGCACCGTCAACGGCCTGCGCTACCTGCACTGCAACTTGTGCGAAAGCGAATGGCACGTGGTGCGGGTGAAGTGCAGCAACTGCGAGCAGACCCGCGATCTCAACTACTGGTCGCTGGACAGCGAGCAGGCGGCGGTGAAGGCGGAGAGCTGCGGCGACTGCGGCACTTACCTGAAGATCCTCTATCAGGAAAAAGACCCGCAGGTCGAAGCGGTGGCCGACGATCTGGCTTCGCTGGTGCTGGACGCCCGCATGGAAGAAGAAGGCTTCGGCCGCAGCAGCATCAATCCGTTCCTGTTCCCGGCGGAGTAACCGCCCGGCCCCGTTCGCGCGGGGCCGGACCAGCAATTTCAGAACGGGCTTCTGGCATTCGCCCGGACGAGTTGCTACGTTTAGGCCATGACGCGCCAAGCGAAAGGAACCACGATGTTAAACACCCTGGTAAAACTGACCGCGGTCGCCGTGCTGGCGATCGGACTGGCGGCCTGCGACAACAAAGACGACAGCAAACCGGCAGTGCCGCCACCGGACACCAAGCCGACCGTGACGCAGCCCGCGCCACCGCCGCCGCCTGCGCCGGTAGAAACCCCGCCCGCGCCGCCGGGGCTGAGCGTGTCGCTGCTGAAGGGCAACATTACCTTCGAGCTGCCGCCGGGCTTTAGCGATCAGACGCAAAACAGCGGCATCATCAACGACAGCACCTCCACCATTCAGCGTTTCCTCGACGGCAAGTCGCGCCAGAGCGCGGTCTCTTCCGAGGTGATCCCGCCGGACGACATGAAGCTCAACACCAGCGACAAAATGCTGAAAGAGCTGGCGCAGAGCGCCATCACGGTGCTGGCCGAGCGCTATCAGAATATCCAGACTACCAAAGAAGAGAACTTCAGCGTCGGTAAACAGAAGTTTCGCCGGGTGGATACCGAACAGATCGTCAACGGGCAAAAACTGATGTCTACCCTGGTATTGACGGTGTTCAACAAGCGGGTGGTGACGCTGCAAATGCTGTCGCCGGCCAAAACGCCGGAAGTACATCAGGCGCTGGTGCAGCGGATTATCGATACCCTGGCGGTGAAATAAGGGCATTACGCCGCGGCCAGGATGAAGCGGAGGAGAACGGATGAAGCTTATCGGTAGTTATACCAGTCCCTTTGTGCGCAAGATTTCCGTGCTGCTGCTGGAGAAGGGGATCGCGTTCGAATTCGTCAACGATCCGCCGTATGAACCCGGCAGCCGGGTGAAGGCGCTGAATCCGCTCGCCAAGGTGCCGGTGTTGATCGCCGATGACGGCGAGGTGTTCTACGACTCGCCGGTGGTGGCGGAATACCTCGAGCTGCTGGCGCTGGAGCCGGCGTTTTTGCCGGCCGATCGCGCCGCCGCGTTGCGCGTCCGCCAGGTGGCGGCGCTGGCGGACGGCGTGACCGAAGCGGCGGCGACCCTGTTCCGCGAAAGCCGGCGCGCGCCGGAAAAACAGGACGAAAACTGGATGCTGCGCCAGCGTGACAAACTGACGCGTGGGCTGGACGCCCTGGAGGCGCTGGCGCGGGAAAAAACGTGGCTCAATGCCGAGCGGCTGACGCTGGCGGATATCGCCACCGGCTGCGCGCTGGGCTACCTCAATTTCCGCCGCATCCTGCCCAACTGGTGCGTCGAGCGCCCGGCGCTGGTCAAGCTGGCCGAACGCCTGTTCGCTCGCGAAAGCTTCGCCCGTACTGCACCACCCTGAGCTTTTTTCTCCCCCGCCGCGGCGGGGTTTTGCTATGCCGATACGTCTAAACTGAAAACCGAGCGACCATGAGCACTGAATCCCACCTTCTTTACAGCCAACTGCCCGCCATCGACCGCCTGCTGCGAGAACCCGCGATTGAACCGCTGGTGGCGCAGCATGGCCAGACGCTGATCGGCGAACTGCTGCGCCGGCTGCAGGCCGAGGCGCGTGACGCGATCAAACAACAGCAGCGCTTACCCGCCTGGTGCGGCGACTGGCCGCAGGCGCTGCGGGCGGAGCTGGTCCGGCAACAACGCCCGGCTTTGCTGCCGGTGTTTAACCTCAGCGGCACCGTGCTGCACACCAACCTCGGGCGCGCCCTGCTGGCGCAGCCGGTGAAGGAGGCGGTAAGCGCGGTGATGGGGGAGGCGGTGACGCTGGAGTACGATCTGGACGGTGCCGGGCGCGGCCACCGCGATCGGGCGGTGGCAGATCTGCTGTGCCGGCTGACCGGCGCGGAGGACGCCTGCATCGTCAATAACAACGCGGCGGCGGTGCTGATGATGCTGGCGGCGATCGCCCCCGGCAAAGAGGTGGTGGTGTCGCGCGGCGAGCTGGTGGAGATCGGCGGCGCGTTCCGCATACCCGACGTGATGCGCCAGGCGGGCTGCCAACTGGTGGAGGTCGGCACCACCAACCGCACCCATCTGAAGGATTACCGCCACGCCATCAACGAGCAGACCGGCCTGTTGATGAAGGTGCACACCAGCAACTACAGCATTCAGGGCTTTACCGCGGCGGTCGACGAGGCCGAACTGGCGCAACTCGGGGCCGAACAGGGCGTGCCGACCGCCACCGATCTGGGCAGCGGTTCGCTGATCGACATGGCGCAGTACGGCCTGCCCGCCGAACCGATGCCGCAGCGGCTGCTGGCCGCCGGCGTCGATCTGGTGACCTTCTCCGGCGATAAGCTGCTGGGCGGCCCGCAGGCCGGCATCATCGTCGGCAAAAAGGCGCTGATCGCCCGCCTGCAGCAGCATCCGCTCAAACGCGCGCTGCGCGTCGGCAAGCTGACGCTGGCGGCCCTGGAGGCCACGCTGCGGCTCTATCTGCAGCCGGAAAAACTGGCTGAGCAGCTGCCGACGCTGCGGCTGCTGACCCGCCCGCAGCAGGAGATGCAACAGGCGGCCGAGCGGCTGCTGGCGGCGCTGATGCCACGGTTCATCGCCGATTTTGACCTGCGCGCCGAACCGTGCTGGTCGCAGATTGGCAGCGGTTCGCTGCCGGTGGATCGCCTGCCCAGCTATGCGCTGACCTTCACGCCGCGCGACGGCCGCGGCGCCACGCTGGAGGCGCTGGCCGAGCGCTGGCGCCGCCTGCCGCAGCCGGTGATCGGCCGCCTCGGCGACGGCCGGCTGTGGCTGGATCTGCGCTGCCTGGAACAGGAGGGGGCGCTGATCGACGCGTTGAGCGCCTCATGATCATCGCCACCGCCGGCCATGTCGATCATGGCAAAACCACCCTACTGCAGGCGATCTCCGGGATCAACGCGGATCGCCTGCCGGAAGAGAAGCGCCGCGGCATGACCATCGATCTGGGCTACGCCTACTGGCCGCAGCCGGACGGCCGGGTGCTGGGCTTTATCGACGTGCCCGGCCACGAGAAATTCCTCGCCAATATGCTGGCGGGCGTCGGCGGCATCGACCATGCGTTGCTGGTGGTGGCCTGCGACGACGGCGTGATGGCGCAGACCCGCGAGCATCTGGCGATCTTGCGCCTGAGCGGGCGCCCGGCGCTGACGGTGGCGCTGACCAAGGCCGACCGGGTGGAGGCGGCGCGTGTCGACGAGGTACGCCGCCAGGTGCGCGACGAACTGGCGCGCCAGGGCTGGCCCGATGCGCCGCTGTTTGTTACCGCGGCGGCGGCGGGGGAAGGCATCGAAGCGCTGCGCGCGCATTTGCTGGCGCTGCCCTCCGGCGAGCACGCGCTGACGCGCCGTTTTCGCCTGGCGGTAGACCGTGCGTTCAGCGTCAAAGGGGCGGGGCTGGTGGTGACCGGCACCGCGCTCGGCGGCCGGGTGCAGGTGGGGGATTCGCTGTGGCTGACCGGCGCCGACGCGCCGGTGCGGGTACGTGGCCTGCATGCCCAAAATCAGACCGTGGAGCAGGCGCAGGCCGGGCAACGCATCGCGTTGAACATCAGCGGCGATGCCGATAAAGAGCGGATCGCGCGCGGCGACTGGCTGCTGGCGCAGCGTCCACCGGAGGCGGCGGAACGCATTCTGGTGGCGCTGGAAGCGGATCGGCCGATCCGCCATTGGCAGCCGCTGCATTTGCACCATGCCGCCAGCCACATCACCGGGCGCATTTCGCTGCTGAACGACGGGCTGGCGGAACTGATCCTCGATCGCCCGCTGTGGCTGGCGGAGAACGATCGGCTGGTGCTGCGCGATATCGGCGCACGGCAAACGCTGGGCGCGGCCTGGGTGCTCAGGCTGAGCGCGCCAAAGCGCGGCAAGCGCCAGCCGGACTATCTGGCATGGCTGCAGGCTCTGGCGCAGGCGCAAGACGATGCGCAGGCTCTGGCGCTTGAGCTGCCGCAGGGCGCGCTGTCGCTGGCGGCGTTCGCCTGGGCGCGTCAGTTGACCGACGACGGCCTGGCGGCACTGCTGGCGAACCGCGATCTGCTGATCGTCGGTGACCGGGCGCTGGAGCAGGATCAGGTGCAACAGGCGGAGAGCCGGCTGCTGCAGGTGTTGGCGGAGTACCACCAACAGCACGCCGATCAGCTGGGGTTAGGGCGCGCCCGCCTGCGGCGCATGGCCCTGCCTCAGCAGCCGGAAGCGTTGGTGTTTATGATGATCGATCGGCTGCTGAAGGCTGGCGTGCTGCGCAATACGCGCGGCTGGCTGCATCTGCCGGAACACGGTCTGGCATTCAGCGCCGAAGAGGCGCCGTTGTGGGCGCGCATCGAACCGCTGTTTGGCGACGAGCCGTGGTGGGTGCGCGATCTGGCGAGCGAGTTGGGCGAGGAAGAGAGCCGGGTGCGGGTGCTGCTGCGCAAGGCGGCCCAGCTGGGCCATGTGACGGCGGTGGTGGTGGATCGCTATTACCTCAGCCGACGCATCGAGCAGTTCGCTGCGCTGATCCGCGAGCTGGATGCGGAGCGGGGCGGCGCCAACGCCGCCGACTTCCGCGATCGGCTCGGCGTCGGGCGCAAGCTAGCGATCCAGGTGCTGGAGTTCTTCGATCGCAGCGGCTTTACCCGCCGCAAGGGCAACGAGCATCTGCTGCGCGACGGCGGGTTGTTCGGCAACTGATTGCGTGTTTTTTGTTCTCTGATGGCGGTATAATCAGCTTTAATCACTTTGATTGATGTTGATTATACTGAGGAGCAAGACGATGAATACGAAAGTCATCACCGCTCATGTGCCGCTGCCTTTGGCTGAAAAGGTGGATGAAATGGCCGCCAAACTTGAACGTTCACGGGGATGGATAGTGAAGCAAGCCCTCGCCGCCTGGCTTGAGCAAGAGGAAGAGCGCCGTCGATTAACGCTGGCGGCGCTGGCCGATGTCGAACAGCAAAACGTTATCGATCATGAGTCGGTAGAAGCCTGGGCTGCCAGCCTGGACAGTGACGAGCCGCTGTCGGTACCGCGCTGATGGAGTTAAAATGGACGAGTAAGGCGCTATCGGATTTGGCGCGTTTGTTTGAGTTTCTTGCCTTGGCTAACCGCACTGCGGCAGCGAATTCGGTGAAGGCCTTGGTCGCCGCGCCTAAAGCGTTGCTCGATAATCCTCGCCTGGGGGAAAGACTGGATGAGTTTTTACCGCAGGAAGTGAGGCGTATTCTGGTCGGCCGTTATGAGATACGTTACCAGGTGCAGCCGGCAACGATTTATGTTCTGCGTATTTGGCATACCCGCGAAGAGCGATAGGCCGAATTCCCCTACCCGATAAATCTGACGGCGGCCTGGCTCACGTCGGGCGTCTGGGCGGTGAGAAACGCCTGTAAGCGTTCGATTAGCGGCCGCTTCGCCGACTCCGCCGGCCAAACCAGATAATAACCGTCGCCGGTGCGCACGGCGGCGTCACAAGGCAGCGCCAATAACCCCTCCTCGATGGTTCGCAGGCTCAGCGCCAGATCGCCGATCGAGATGCCGTGCCCGGCGATAGCCGCCGCATTGCCCTGTTCCAGCGAATCAAATACCTGGCCGCGTGCAAGATTGAGCGGGGCCGCGATGCCGCTTTTTTGCAGCCAGCGCCGCCAGTCGCGCCGATCGGGCGAAGGGTGGATCAGCGGGCAGGCGGCGAGATCGCGCTGCCCGTCGGCGAGCAGCGCGGGGGCGCAAATCGGGATTAGCCATTCGTCGAACAGCTTGGCGGCGGCGGTATTGGCGCCGAAATGGCCGTTGCCGAGCAGGATGGCGCAGTCGTAGGGTTCGCTGAAAAAATCCACGCTGTCGATGTCCATCCAGACGCTGGCTGCCTGCACGTCGAACGCCTGCGCCGTTTGCCGGAACCGGCTCAGGCAGTCCAGCAGCCAGCGCAGGGTCAGGGTGGAGGGCGCCTTCAGCCGCAGCAGATCGCGGTGGCTTCTGAACAGCTCGCAAGCTTGCTCGATGCGGCCAAACCCTTGCTGCAACTCGGCGGCGAAGATTTTCCCCTGCGGCGTGACCTCGATACGCGGGCCGTTGCGCTGGAACAGCCGGCAGCCGAAGTACTGCTCCAGCGTTTTGATGTGCTTGCTGACGGCGCTCGGGGTGAGATGCAGCTCCTCGGCGGCCAGCGTGAACGAGCCGGTGCGGGCGGCGCTTTCGAAGGCGCGCAGGGCGTAAAGCGGCGGAAGGGAACTGGCCATCGCGGCGTCTCTAATAATGAGTCTGATTCACAGTAAACGACAGGATTACTCCTTTTTCAAGGCGGGGGCGGCGGCATGATAATGGTGCCAAGCCAACCGCCTGAATGTGAGTGAAATAAAGATGAACCTGTCGTTACTGGCGGCGTATTTCGCCGCCATTTTGTTGCTGATCGCCACGCCGGGGCCGGTGGTGGTGATGGTGGCCAACACCGCAGCGCGCTTTGGCGCCCGGCGTGCGCTGTTGACCGCGCTGGGCAGCAACGGGGCCTCCTTGTTACTGATCGGCATCGCCGCGCTGATTATCACCGGGCTGTTCGCCGTGGATATGCGCATGCTGCAGTGGGTAGGCCTGCTGGGTTGCCTGTTTATCGGCCGTATGGCGATCGTCTCTCTGTATGAGGATTTTTCCGCGCGAACCCCCGATGCGCAGCCCGTTGCGCCGCCGCAAAAACGCTCGGCGATCCTGAGCGGTTTTCTGGTGGGCATCGCCAACCCCAAAGACATTGTCTTCTTCGTCGCCTTTTTCCCGCAGTTCATCGCCGTCACCCCCTCGATCGGCGCCAGCCTGACGCTGCTGACCGCGCTGTGGGTGCTGGCGGACTTCGCCATCTTGCTGGCCTATATCACGCTGCTGTCGGGAACGGCGCTGCAGCGCGCGCGGCGGGCGATCTCTGTCCTGTCGGCGTCGCTGCTGTTGGGGGTGGCGGTGGTGGGAGCGGGGTATGCGCTGTGGGGGCTGCTCGGCTGAAGCCGCATAAAAAACGCCGGTCGGGAAACCGGACCGGCGTTTATCGTGGTGTTTAAGCTGCGCCGTTCGGCTGCGGCGTGGGATCGCCGTTGCGGCGTTTGCCGATAAACAGCGCCACCAGCGTCAGCCAGCACAGGCCGCTGATGAGGTTGAACAGGTTGAACAGCCCGCTGCCGCCCCAGACGTAGGCGACCTTGGCCAGCTCGATGCCGACGGTGAACACCATCATGCTCAGCATGCCCATGGTGGCCGACACCGTGCCCTTGCTGACGTTGCTGGAGAACAGCGTCAGGCGGTACAGCCCGGCGTTGGCGAGGCCAATGCCGAAGGCGTACAGGCTCAGGCCGGCGGTCATCCACAGGTAGGCGTGGCTGGAGAACTGGGTTGCCAGCGCGGCGATCAGCAGCCCCAGCAGCATCGGGCCTGCGCCCAGCTTGATCAGGCGCTCCACGCTGTTTTTGCCGGTCAGGCGCGCCAGCGTCAGGTTGCCGAGGATCAGCGCGCCGAACACCGGGATTTGCAGCAGGCCGTAATCCAGCGTCGACAGCGACTCACCGCTGATCAGGATCACCGGCGACTGGGCTATCCAGGCCAGCAGCGGCAGGCTGGCGAAACCGATCGCCAGCGCGCCGCACAGGAAGCGGCGGTTGCCCAACACCTGGCGGTAGTCGCGCCACAGGTTGGCGGCGGAAAACGCCTCGCCCTGCAGCGTGGCGGTTTCCGGCATCGCTTTCCACAGGCCGTAGAAGGCGATGGCCGCCAGCGCGGCGAACAGCACGAACATGCTCTGCCACGGCGCGACGTGGATCAACGCCGCGCCGGCCAGCGGCCCGAGCAGTGGGGCGATCAGCGCCACGTTGGCCATCAGCGCGGTGATCTTGATGCATACCGATTCTTCAAACGACTCCTGGATGGTGGCGTAGCCGACGGCGCCGATAAAGCACAGGCCGATGCCCTGCAGGAAACGCATGGCGATGAACTGTTCGATGGTGGTGACCAGCAGGATCGCCAGGCAGGCGACGATAAAGAACGCCACCCCGGCCAGCATCACCGGGCGGCGGCCGCGGCGATCCGACAGCGGCCCGAGCAGCCACTGCAGGAAGATGCCGCCGGCCAGATAGGCGGTCATCGAGGTGGGCACCCACTCTTCGCCGGCGTTGAAATCCGCCACGACGGCCAGCATGCCCGGCTGGATCATATCGTTGCCGATATAGGTGGCGAACTCGAACAGCACCAGACAAAGAGGGAATAAAAGCGCCTGTCGGCCCAAACGTGCCGCAGGTGGTAATGTCGTTTTCATATTATTGTACTGATAGTAAAAGAGAAAAAGGAACTGCCAGGGCGGGAAGCGCAAACTGAGCGAGTTGTGGCGGCTATTTTGCCGCCAATTGTTCACCTTCGCAATAATAAGGTGTTGTTTAAGTGCATTCTGATATTTCGCTTTTGGGTTGTCGCCGAACGCCGTGCCCGATAACCTCTTCTTAACCTATCAATATGACACAAGATCGGGCGAGCGTTTGAGCGAGAAAATCGGCTGGATAGACAACCTGCGGGCGATGGCGTGCATGATGGTGGTGATGATCCACGCCAGCACCTATTACGTCACCAACGGCGCGGCGATAGGGCTGCACAACTGGGATATCGCCAACGTGCTGAACTCGCTGTCGCGCGTGGCGGTGCCGCTGTTTTTCATGATTTCCGGCTACCTGTTTTTCGGCGACAAGAGCGCCGGCCGGCGGCATTTCACCCGTATCGCCCGCTGCATTCTGTTCTACAGCGCCATCGCGCTGATCTATATCGCGGCCTTTACCAAGATCGGCTTCTGGCCGTCGCTGCGCACCATCTTGCAAAAGCCGGTGTTCTATCATCTGTGGTTTTTCTATGCCATTGCGGTGATTTACCTGCTGTCGCCGCTGATCAGCGTCAAGCCGGTGTCGCGCCGTTACCTGGCCGCCGCGCTGGTGGTGTTGGCGGTGATCGCCAACCCGAATACCGACAAGCTGACCTTTGGCAACGTGCACCTGCTGCCGGTTAACCTGTATATCTACGGCGATACCTTCTACTACCTGCTGTATGCGCTGGCCGGGCGGGCGATTGGCATGATGGAGGCGGGCGGGCGCGCCGTGGGCTGGCTGGCGGCGCTGGGATTTGCGCTGTGCGTGGCGCTGATCGCGCGCGGCACCAAGCACCAGTTGTTCATCAACGGCAACTTCGCCGATACCTACTACCTCTACAGCGGCCCGCTGGTGTTTATGGCGGCGGTGGCGCTGCTGCTGTGGGTGAAACACTGTTTGCCGCAGCCGATCGGCTGGCTGAGCGTGTTCTCCCGCCATTCGCTGGCGATCTACGGTTTTCACGCCCTGATCGTCAACGGGATGCGCAGCCGGCACCTGGATTTCACTGGCCACCCGCTGCTGGATATCTTCTGGGTGTTCGGCGTGGCGCTGGGGCTCAGCCTGCTGCTGTCTGTCGGCCTGCAGCGGCTGGATACCCGCCGGCTGGTGTCATAGCGGCGAGCGCTGGCGCTGCTGGGCGCGGCACAGCTGCCGCCCGGAAGAAAAACCGGCCGCCAGCGCGGCCTTCTCCAACCCATGTCCTTGCTGCAGGCGCTGTTGTGCCACCGCCAACCGCAGCTGCTCATGATATTCCCGCACGCTGATGCCGACGTGGCTGCGAAACAGCCGCGCCAGGGGGCGGCTGCTGGCGTGCGCTTTTTCTTCCGCTATCTGCGGCACCGACCAGTCGGCAGCCCGCGATCAGGCGGGTCAGCGCCTGTTGAAACGCCGGCAGATCGTCCTCCTGCCAGAATGGACGGTGCTGGAATGATTGCTGGACATCGATGATCAATAACGCGCTCTGTGACATTTTCGGCCCTCCACCCGTGTGTGTAGCGACCATCTTGCGCCGCGCCTTACTCTGGCAGAAGGCCAAAAACGGCCATCATGATGACAACAGCGGACCGACCTTAGGCTTTGCTCACCTGGCCGGCCACCAGACGCCCCTGATGGAAGGTGGCGCTGCGCGCCGGCAGGCGGGCGACCGCCTCGGCAGAACAGCTGGCGTTGACCAGCACGAACTCGGCGGCGTCGCCGGCTTTCGGCCAGGCGCGCTGCCCCTTATCGTCCAGCGGCAGCACGCCGCCGGTGGCGATGGCCATGGCGCGCGACAGGTGATACTCGTCGGAGCCGCGGTACAGCTGGGCGTACAGATTCGCCTTCTCCAGAATGTCGCCGGTGCCGAACGGCGACCAGTGGTCGATCACGCTGTCGGTGCCGGTCATCACGAACACCCCTTTCTCGCTGAGCTGCGGCAGCGGCATCATCAGGCCGCCGATCGGCACCGTGGAGGCGATGGTGATCTGCTGCGCCGCCAGACGGGTGGCGGTTTCCGTCAGTTCGCCCGGCGTCAGCGTGGTCAGGGCGAAAGCGTGGCTGATGGTGACCTTGCCGCGCAGCGCCGGGTTTTGCTCCACGGTGGCGATCATGTAGTTAATGGCGGCGACCCCGGCCGGGCTGGTCTCATGCAGGTGGATATCCACGCCTTTGCCGGTATCCAAGGCGATCTGGAACATGGCGTCCAGCGATTTCTCCATCGCGCCGTCGACGTTGGTCGGATCGAGCCCGCCGACGTACTGCACGCCCATCTGCATCGCTTCGCGCATCAGCGCATCGACCCTGGAGTGCAGCAGGCCGTGCTGCGGGAAGGCGACGATTTCACAGCTGAAGTCCGCCCGGTGGTTTTCCAGCGCGCGCTGCAGGTGCTCCAGGCTTTTCAGGCCGCTGACCGGATCGATATTGCAGTGGCTGCGCGCCACGGTGCTGCCTTTGGACTGCAGCAGGGCGATCAGGTTTTCCGCCCGCTGCTGCGAGGTGGGCAGCAGTGTCGGGATCAGCGTCTGCTCCAGCGCGATCATGTCCATGATGGTTTTGCCCTGGCGCGGGCGCGGCGCCTGCCACGGGCCGCTGTAGAAGGTTTTGTCCAGGTGGATGTGCATGTCGCGGAACGCCGGCAGCAGCAGCTGGCCCTGCGCCTGATAGCGGGGCACGCCGGCGGGCAGGGAGGCGTTGGCGGCGTGAATGGCGGCGATCTTGCCGTCTTTGATCTCCAGTGTGTACAGCGCGGTGCGGGTGCCAATCACCGTTTCGCCGTCGTATTCAAAACCGTCTTCCAGCCGCACCTCACTCAGGCAGTAGTGGCGATCGGTCAGGGGCATCGGTGCCGGTGCGCACGGCTCGCCGCCCGGTGACGCGGCCTGCGCCATACCGCCCGTCAGGCCGATCACCGCGCAGGCGGTGGTAAGTTTGCCGGTTTGGCTGAGGAAGGCTCTGCGGCCCGGTTGTTGAGGGTTTTCCACGTTCGGTTCCTTAATCCAGAGGTGAGGGGTGAAAACATCCCTCAATTTAGGAGAGGAACCGGCCGGTTGGCAGCGACATTTGCCACTGGTGACTATTCGATTTGGTAATGATCCCATCACATCAACGGCAGCAGGCAGCGGCACAGCTCGCGGAAAGTGCTGCGTTGTACGGTGTATTGCCGGTGGCGTTCGGCGTCCGGTACATGCAACTGCTCTAGCGGCAGTTCTGGCAGCAGCTCGGCCAGCGGCCGCTGTGGATTGAGTGCGATCTGCGCCAGGCGCGCGGCACCCAGCGCCGGGCCGACATCGCCGCCGGTACGGTATTCCAGCCTGTAGCCGCTGATGTCCGCCAACATCTGGCGCCAGAACGGGCTGCGTGCGCCACCGCCGATCAGCCGAATGGTGGTAGGTTGCAAACCGCCGGCGTGCAGCGCATCCATGCCGTCGGCGAGCGCGAAGCCAACGCCTTCCAGCACCGCGCGCGCCAGATCGTTTGGCCCGTGTTGGTGAGTGAGTCCCCAGAACGCGCCTTTGGCGTTGGGGTTATTATGCGGTGTGCGTTCGCCGGACAGATAAGGCAGGAACCACAGGGGCGCCGCCGCCGGTTCGGCCTGTTCGACGTTGTGCAACAGCGTGGCGACGCTGTCGACGTTGGTCAGTTGGCAGACCCAGTCGAGGCAGGAGGCGGCGCTGAGCGTGACCGACATCAGATGCCAACTTTTCGGCAGCGCATGGCAGAAGCTGTGTACCGCTCCGGCCGGATTGCTGAGAAAGCCGTTGCTGACCGCGAAGTACACGCCGGAGGTGCCGAGCGACAGCATCGCCTGCCCGGCCTGATACAACCCAACGCCAATGGCGCCGGCCGCGTTGTCACCGCCGCCGGCCACCACCGGCACCGGCGGCATTCCCCAGCGTGTTGCCAGCTCGGTATGGATTTGACCGGTGATCTGGTTGCCTTCAAACAGCTGCGGCATCTGGCTGCGGCTCAGGCCGCAGGCGGCCAGCAGATCGTCGTTCCAGTCGCGTCGCGCGACGTCCAGCCACAGGGTGCCGGCCGCATCGGACATGTCGCTGGCGAACTCGCCGGTGAGACACCAACGCAGATAATCCTTGGGCAACAGCACTTTGTTGATGCGGCTGAACAGCTGCGGTTCGTGTTGTTTCACCCATAGCAGCTTCGGTGCGGTAAAGCCGGGCATCATCAGGTTGCCGGTGATCTGGCGTGAATGGGGCACGGCTTGTTCCAGCTCCCGGCACTGGGAGAAACTACGGCCGTCGTTCCACAGAATGGCCGGGCGCAGGATCTGCCCGCGTTCGTCCAATAACGTGGCGCCGTGCATCTGGCCGCTCAAGCCGATGGCCTTGACCTGTTGCAGGCTGTGTTGCTTGCCCAACGCCAGCATGGCGCGGTCGGTGGCGTGCCACCACGCCTGTGGCGCCTGTTCCGACCACAGCGGTTGCGGGCGTGAAATGGGCAGCGGCTCACTCTGGCTGGCGAGCAGCTGGCCCTGTTCGCCAAGCAGGATGGCTTTAACGCCGGAAGTGCCGAGATCGATGCCGATGTACATGATAGGGTTCCTTTAAAGCGCGGCGAGGGCACGCCGCGCGCTTCAGTTAGCCGAACAGATAGCGATTCATCAGGTTTTCCAGACGCTCCTGGCGGCCGCTGACGTGTTGTGGCGCTAAGGCGCGGTGTTCAGCGTACTGCGCCAGCGTTTCCAACGACAGCTTGCCCTGCAAGATTTGTTGGCCCAACTCACCGTTCCAGCCGGCGTAGCGCTGGGCAACCTGCTGGTGCAGCTGACCGTCGACGATCATTTTAGCCGCCACTTTCAGTGCCAGCGCCATCGTATCCATCGCGCCGATATGACCATAGAACAGATCGTATTTGTCGGTGCTTTGGCGGCGCATTTTGGCGTCGAAGTTCAGGCCGCCGGTCGTGAAGCCACCGGCTTTGAGGATCTCGAACATCACCAGCGCGTTTTCCTCCACGCTGTTCGGGAATTGGTCGGTGTCCCAGCCGAGCTGCGGATCGCCGCGGTTGGCATCGACCGAGCCGAAAATGCCCAGCGTGATGGCGGTGGCGATCTCATGATGGAACGAGTGGCCGGCCAGCGTGGCGTGGTTGGCTTCGATGTTGACCTTAATTTCCTTTTCCAGCCCGAACTGCTTCAGGAAGCCGTAGACCGTGGCGACGTCGTAGTCGTATTGGTGCTTGGTAGGCTCCTGGGGCTTGGGTTCGATCAGCAATGTGCCCTGGAAACCAATCTTATGCTTATGCTCCACCACCATCTGCATAAAACGGCCGATCTGTTCGCGCTCCTGGCGCAGATCGGTGTTCAGCAAGGTTTCATAGCCTTCACGTCCACCCCACAGCACGTAGTTCTCCCCTCCCAGCTGGTGGGTGGCGTTCATGGCGGTGAAGACCTGCGTCGCCGCCCAGGCAAACACTTCCGGATCCGGATTGGTGGCGGCGCCTGCACCATAGCGCGGGTGGCTGAAGCAGTTGGCGGTGCCCCACAGCAGTTTCACGCCGCTGCTTTGCTGTTTTTCTGCCAGCACGTCGGTCATTGCCGCAAAGTTATTCAAATAGTCCTGTAGCGAAGCGCCTTCCGGCGCAACGTCGACGTCATGGAAGCAGTAGTAGGGCACGTTCAGCTTGTGGAAGAACTCGAACGCCACGTCGGCTTTGCGTTTCACCAGCGCCAGCGCATCGCCCGGCTGCTGCCAGGGGCGATCGAAAGCGCCCAGGCCGAACATGTCCGCACCATTCCAGCAGAAGGTGTGCCAGTAGCAGGCGGCGAAGCGCAGATGATCGGCCATGCGTTTGCCGAGCACCAGCTCGTCGGGATTGTAATGGCGAAAGGCCAGCGGATTGTTGCTGTCGACGCCTTCGTAGCGGACTTGGTCAAGTTGATCAAAGTAGGATTGCATTATCGACTCCTGGATAGCGACGCCCGGGTTACGGGATACATTCATCTTCGGCGTTCGTTCCCTGTGGCTCAATTACGTTATTTCACACTTAAATTCACAGAATTATTAAATGTGCGTCAGGTCTCAAAATAGAGAGCGTCTTCGATTTTTATTTCTTCTGCTGAT
Organism: Serratia nevei; assembly: GCF_024160145.1. GTDB lineage: Bacteria > Pseudomonadota > Gammaproteobacteria > Enterobacterales > Enterobacteriaceae > Serratia > Serratia nevei_A. The sequence goes on along the minus strand of NZ_JAMYWQ010000011.1, from coordinate 18,359 downwards.
TTTTTTACAAGAAAAACATGAGCGCCATCATAAAAGTAACATTAAACCAAAAATCATAATTCGTAGGTAAGAATCAGTAATTGCCGAGGCGTAAATAAGCGATAACAATCCGCCCTAAGCTGAGTCAACGGCTCGTTTCAATTATTACCCAATACATTAAATAAAAGAGGTATTAAGATGAAATTCAAATCTCTGTTCCTTTCGGCCTGCGCGTTGCTGGCGCTGGCCAACCAACCTGCGCTGAGCAAAGAAATCAAAATCGGTATGGCTATTGATGACCTGCGCCTGGAGCGCTGGCAGAAAGATCGCGATATTTTCGTCAAGAAGGCTAAGTCGATGGGGGCGGACGTATTCGTTCAGTCGGCTAACGGCAATGAAGAAACCCAGATGGCACAAATTGAGAACATGATCAACCGCGGTGTCGATGTGTTGGTAATCATCCCTTATAACGGACAAGTGTTGGGTAATGTCATCAGTGAGGCCAAACGAGAGGGTATTAAGGTATTGGCTTACGATCGCCTGATCAATAATGCCGATATTGATTTCTATATCTCCTTTGACAATGAAAAGGTTGGCGAATTTCAGGCACAGAACCTGGTGCAGCGGGTGCCGCAGGGCAACTATTTTTTGATGGGTGGCTCTCCGGTAGATAACAACGCCAAGCTGTTCCGTCAGGGACAGATGAAAGTCCTGCAAACGCAGATCGACAGTGGAAATATCAAGGTGGTGGGCGATCAGTGGGTCGACGGTTGGCTGCCGGAAAATGCGTTGAAAATTATGGAAAACGCTTTGACCGCCAACAATAACAAGATAGATGCTGTGGTGGCTTCGAACGACGCGACTGCCGGGGGCGCTATTCAGGCGTTGGCCGCGCAAGGGCTGGCGGGAAAGGTCGCTATCTCTGGTCAGGATGCCGATCTGGCGGCGGTAAAACGCATCGTCGCCGGCACTCAGACCATGACAATCTATAAGCCAATCAGCAAGTTGGCCGATGAGGCGGCGGAAATCGCCGTGCAGTTGGGTAAGGGTGAACAACCGAAATCCAACGCCAGCTTGAATAACGGTAGCAAAGAGGTTCCGGCCTGGTTGTTAACGCCGATTGTGGTGGATAGAGAGAATATTGACAGTACCGTTATTGCTGACGGTTTCCATAAAAAGTCCGACATTAATTAAATACTGGCTGCATGGGGGGAATAATGTCCTGCTTATTGGAAATGAAAAGTATCACCATGCAATTCGGTACGGTCAAGGCCGTGGATAATATCAGTCTGCAATTAGAGGCTGGCCAGGTATTGTCACTGTGTGGAGAAAACGGCTCAGGAAAGTCTACGCTGATGAAAGTGCTGTGCGGAATATATCCACACGGCAGTTATCAGGGAGATATTTATTTTTCCGGTGATGTGTTAACGGCGAAAAATATTCGTGATACCGAGCGGAAAGGCATTGCTATCATCCATCAGGAGCTGGCGCTGGTGAAACAAATGACTGTGCTGGAAAACATGTTTCTCGGCAATGAACAGTGTCGTGGCGGGGTTGTGGATTACGACAGCATGTACCTGCACTGCCGGCGTATGCTGGCGCAGGTCAAACTTGATGTGGATCCCAATACCCGCGTTGGTGAGCTGGGATTGGGACAGCAGCAATTGGTAGAGATCGCCAAAGCGTTGAATAAACAGGTGCGGCTGTTGGTGCTGGATGAACCAACGGCGTCACTGACCGAAAGCGAAACCGCCACGCTGCTGGCGATCATTGAGGACCTGCGCGATCACGGCATCGCCTGCATTTATATCTCGCACAAGCTGAACGAGGTGAAAGCGATCTCGGATCTGATCTGTGTGATCCGCGATGGCAAGCCGATCGGTACCCGACCGGCGGCGGAGATGAGCGAAGACGACATTATCGCCATGATGGTGGGCCGTGAGTTGACCGAGCTGTACCCGCAACAGCAGCACGCTATCGGCGAGGTCATTTTGCAGGTAGATAACTTGACTGCCTGGCATCCGGTGAACCGTCAGGTGCGCCGGGTGGACGATGTGTCATTCAGCCTGCGGCGCGGTGAAATCCTCGGTGTTGCTGGGTTGGTGGGCTCGGGCCGCACTGAGACCATGCAGTGCCTGTTCGGGGTTTATCCCGGTCGCTGGCAGGGTCGTATCCAGATTAACGGCCATCCGGCCGTCATCAGGCACTGTCGGCAGGCGATGCGGCTGGGTATTGCCATGGTACCGGAGGATCGCAAGCGCGACGGCATTGTGCCGGTGATGGGGGTTGGCGCGAACATGACACTGGCGGCGCTCAGCGATTTTAGCGGTGTATTGACAATAATCGACGATGCGCGCGAGCAGGCGACCATTCGCCGGTCGTTGGCGCAACTCAAGGTGAAAACCGCTTCGCCCGAGCTGGCTATCGGCAGATTGAGCGGTGGTAATCAACAGAAAGCCATTTTGGCTAAATGTCTGCTGCTGAAGCCGAAAATTTTGATTTTGGATGAACCAACCCGCGGTATCGATATCGGTGCCAAGCATGAAATCTATAAGTTAATCAATCAGCTGGTACTGGAAGGAATCGCTGTGATCGTGGTGTCTTCGGAGTTGCCGGAAATTCTGGGCCTGAGCGACCGAGTACTGGTAATGCATCAAGGGCGTATCAAGGCTTCTCTGGACAACCGTGGGTTGACTCAGCAGCAGGTGATGGAAGCCGCATTGAGGAGTGAAACAGATGTTGAAAAATATGCAATCTGAAGCTGTTGCACCGGACGTTGCGGATAAAAAACCGGCGTCGAGGCTGAAATCTATCAATTTTCAGGTTCTGGTGATGTTGGTGGCGATCGCCATCATTATGCTGTTCTTTACTTTTACCACCGAGGGGGCTTATCTCAGCGCACGTAATATCTCTAACCTGCTGCGCCAAACGGCAATTACCGGCATTTTAGCGGTGGGCATGGTATTTGTGATTATTTCGGCGGAGATCGATCTGTCGGTCGGTTCGATGATGGGGTTGTTGGGCGGCGTGGCGGCGATTTTTGACGTCTGGCTCGGCTGGCCCCTGCCGTTGACCATCGTGGTGACGTTGCTCGCAGGTCTGTTGCTGGGAGCCTGGAATGGCTGGTGGGTAGCATATCGTAAAGTACCGTCGTTTATTGTCACGCTGGCGGGCATGTTGGCTTTTCGCGGCATACTGATCGGTATCACTAACGGTACGACGGTGGCCCCGACCAGCGGTGCCATGTCGCAGATTGGCCAGAGTTATCTGTCGAATGGCTTGGGTTTTGGGATCGGAGCGGTCGGGCTGATGTTGTTCGTCATCTGGCAATGGCGGCGACGCAGCCGGCGTGTCAGACTCGGGTTGCCGGTGGCTGCGGCGGTCGGTGACGTCACCCGGCAAAGTGTGTTGGCCGTGCTGGTGCTTGGCGCCATCTATCTGCTCAACGATTATCGAGGGGTACCGACACCGGTGTTGATCCTCACCGCGCTGATGCTAGCGGGGATCTTTATGGCCACCTGCACGGCCTTTGGGCGCCGCATCTACGCTATTGGCGGTAATATCGACGCTGCACGTTTGTCGGGGGTTAATGTTGAACGCACCAAGCTGGCCGTGTTCGCCATCAACGGCCTGATGGTGGCGATTGCCGGTTTGATCCTCAGTTCGCGATTGGGGGCCGGATCGCCGTCGGCGGGGAATATCGCCGAGCTGGACGCCATCGCCGCTTGCGTAATCGGCGGCACGAGTCTGGCGGGTGGTGTGGGCAGCGTGGCCGGTGCGGTGATGGGGGCGTTTATCATGGCTTCGCTGGACAATGGTATGAGCATGCTGGATGTGCCGACGTTCTGGCAGTACATCGTCAAGGGCGCGATCCTGCTGCTGGCGGTGTGGATGGACTCCGCTACCAAGCGCCGGGCATAAGGATGACGCCTGAGCTCACAGTTATGACGCGAGACCTTCCGCTTTCGTCGCGAGTTGTGCTAACTCAGAGAGCGATTGCTTTGCCGGGGGATGTCGTATGTTCAAGAAGCGTTTTCGCATTACGTTGCTGTTCAACGCCAATAAAGTGTATGACCGTCAGGTGGTTGAAGGGGTCGGCGAGTATCTGCAGGCATCGCAGTGTGACTGGGACATCTTTATCGAAGAGGACTTTCGCTGCCGCATCGACAATATCCGAGAGTGGCTGGGGGACGGGGTGATCGCCGACTTTGACGATCGCGAGATTGAGCGGCTGTTACACAATGTGCAGGTGCCGATCGTCGGCGTTGGCGGTTCTTATCATCGCGAGCAGGACTATCCGCCGGTGCACTATATCGCCACCGACAACCAGGCGTTGGTAGAAACGGCGTTTACACACCTCAAGGAGAAGGGTATCAATCGTTTCGCCTTTTACGGCATGCCGATTGAAGGCGGCAAACGCTGGGCGCAGGAGCGTGAGTACGCTTTCCGCCAGCGGGTGGCGGCGGAACAGTACCAGGGCGTGGTGTATCAGGGAATGGCGACCGCACCGGAGAACTGGCAGTATGCCCAGAACCGGCTGGCGGATTGGGTGCAGACGTTGCCGCAGCAGACTGGGATCATCGCGGTGACCGATGCGCGGGCACGCCATTTGTTGCAGGTGTGCGAGCATCTGGACATCGCTGTGCCGGAAAAGCTGTGCGTGATCGGCATCGACAATGAAGAGCTGACGCGTTACCTGTCGCGGGTTGCGCTCTCGTCAGTGGCTCAGGGTACCCGGCAGATGGGCTATCGCGCCGCCAAGCTGCTGCATCAGTTGCTCGATCGGCGCGATCTGCCGCTGCAGCGCATTCTGGTGCCGCCGGTGAAGGTGATTGAACGCCGCTCTACCGATTTTCGCTCGCTGCGCGATCCGGTGGTGATTCAGGCAATGCACTATATTCGCCACCATGCCTGCAAGGGTATCAAGGTAGAACAGGTGCTGGATGCGGTGGGCATCTCGCGTTCCAATCTGGAAAAACGCTTCCGGGATGAGACCGGCCAAACCATCCATCATGTGATCCATCAGGAAAAGCTGGACCGCGCCCGTAATCTGCTGACGGCGACTTCGCTGACCATCAACGAAATTTCCCAGATGTGCGGCTATCCGTCGCTGCAGTACTTCTATTCGGTATTCAAAAAGGGCTACGACATGACGCCCAAAGAGTATCGGCAAAACCATGGCGAGAACGGGTACTAGTCTGGCTCACCTCAACCCGCAAAACACCGTCAGCCGCTGGGCCAGCGCCAGCGTGGCGGCGGGAGCGCCGTCGCGGTAGTAGAGCGCCAGTTCGAAGCTGTCTATCGGCGGCAATCCTTCGGCCTCGCCCAGTACCCGATGCGTGGGCAGACGGCAGCCGGCCGGCAGCAGGGTGACGCCCAGCCCGGCGGCGGAGGCGGCGGTCAGCGCCGCCAGGCTGGCGCTGCTGTAGCCGATGCGCCAGCGTTTGCCGAGGTTGTCCAGCGCCTGGCACAGCTCGTCGCGGTACAGGCCACTGAGCGGGAACACTGCCAGCGGCACCGGCGATTGCTCGATGGCCGGGAAGGCCAGGCTGTCCAGCCACAGCAGCGGTTCCGGCCGCGCGGCGCGCGGCGGTTGCCGGCGGCGCTGCTTTACCAGGATCAGATCCAGCTCTTCACGCGCGTAAGCGCTGTGCAGATCGGCGCTCAGGCCGCTGGCGACGTCCAGCCGCAGGTGCGGGTGCTCGCGGCTGAAGTCGGCCAGCAGCTCGGTGGCGGGCACGGCGAAATCCTCCGGCATGCCGATCCGCAGTACGCCGTCGCGCCAGATGCCGGTCAGCGCGTCGTGGGCTTCTTCATTCAGCGCGATGATGCGGCGTGCGTAGCTCAACAGCTTCACGCCTTCTTCGGTCAGCAGCACCTGATGCGAGGAGCGCTCGAACAACGGCTTGCCCAGCATCTCTTCCAGCCGGCGCACCTGCTGGCTGACGGTGGACTGCGACAAAAACACCCGCTCTGCGGCGCGGGTGAAGCTGTTGCTGTCGCACACGGCGACGAAGCTGAGCAGCAGCTGCGGATTGAACATCGGGTAGCGATTCATTTTCCCACTGTTGGCTATTTTATTATTTAATTTCCCAATACTAGCGGCGTTGCCTACAGTAACGCAACGCTGTGGCGACCGCGCTGTGACGTCACGCTTTTCATTTCGCAGTACCAGGAATATACCGTGTTAAATCATTCTGTTAGTTCACCTTCTTCGCGCCGCTGGTTCAACCCCCTGCTGCTGGCGCTGGTGTTGATCGGCCTGAACATGCGGCCGCTGTTGACCTCGATCGGCCCGTTGCTGCCGACGCTGCGCCAGGCCACCGGGCTGAGCTTTGGCGGCGCGGCGCTGCTGACCACGCTGCCGGTGCTGATGATGGGCCTGATGGCGTTGGCGGGCGGCGCCATCAACCGGCTGTTCAGCGAACGCAGCGCCGTGGCGTTAAGTTTATTGGCGATCGGGCTGGGCGCGCTCTGGCGCGAACTGGCCCCCGGCAGCGTGCAGCTGCTGATGAGCGCGGTACTGGGCGGGCTCGGCATCGGGGTGATCCAGGCGGTGATGCCCGGCATCATCAAGCATCATTTCCTCAAAAGCATGGCGCTGGTGGCCGGGCTGTGGTCGGCGGCGCTGATGGGCGGCGGCGGGCTGGGCGCGGCGATCACCCCGTGGTTGATGAGTGCGGGGCACGACTGGCACAGCGCGCTGGCCTGGTGGGCATTGCCGGCGCTGGTGGCGCTGCTGGCCTGGTGGCCGGTCAGCCGCGGGCTGTCGCGCCTGAGCGCGGCGGGTGAAAACCGTGGGCCAAGCCTGCTGCGCAACCGGCGCGCCTGGCTGCTTGGCGCCTATTTCGGCCTGATCAACGGCGGCTATACCAGTCTGATTGCGTGGCTGCCACCGTATTACATGCAGCTCGGTTGGCAGCCGCAGGCCAGCGGTTCGCTGCTGGCACTGATGACCTTCGGCCAGGTCGTGGGCGCGCTGCTGCTGCCGGCGCTGGCGCGCAATCATGACCGGCGGCCGCTGCTGCTGCTGGCGCTGATGATGCAACTGATCGGCTTTATCGGCCTGATTTACCTGGCGCAGACGCTGCCGTGGCTGTGGGTGCTGCTCTCCGGGCTGGGGCTGGGCGGCGCGTTCCCGCTGTGCCTGGTGCTGGCGCTCGATCACCTGCATCAGCCGGCGGCGGCCGGGCGACTGGTGGCCTTTATGCAGGGCGTCGGCTTCCTGTTGGCGGGCGTGACGCCCTACCTTTCCGGCCTGCTGCGCGACTACAGCGGCGGCTTCGTGCTGGACTGGCAGATCCATGCGCTGCTGGTGGTGGTGCTGATCGTCATCACCTGGCGCTTCCACCCGCACAGCTACCGGCGGGCGTTCGCCGAATAATATTTCTGTCATTGCCGCTCCCTATAGTGACGTTGCTTTTACTTCTGGGCGATAACAACGAAAAGGGACAATGACATGCACAACACCAAAACCCGGCTGGCGCTGCTGATCGGCTGCATGGCGCTGAGCGCCAACCTGTGGGCCGACGCGCAGCCGGTGCAAGCGACGCTGGCCGGGCATGCGCTGCTGCCGGTGAAATCCGCCGTTTCCACACCGAAGGACGCGCCGAGCGATCTGCAGCAGAGCGGCAAGTACACCAGCGGCAAACGCGTGACCGAGCTGGGCAGCGTGGCGGGCAAATCCGCCGATCGCCTGACCGGCCTCGGTCTGCCGATCGACGGCCAGCCGCTGCAGGGCCACTCCGGCATCAAACACATGCCCGACGGCACCTACTGGGTGCTGACCGACAACGGCTTCGGCAGCAAGGCCAACTCGCCGGACGCCATGCTGTATCTCAATCACTATAAGATCGATTTCAAAGACGGCACGGTCGCGCCGCTGAAGACGGTGTTCCTGCACGATCCGGATAAAAAGGTGCCGTTCCACATCATCAACGAGAGCACCGAGAAGCGTTATCTGACCGGCAGCGATTTCGATCCGGAAAGCTTCCAGTTTGCCGACGATGCCTTATGGATCGGCGAAGAATTCGGCCCTTACCTGATCAAGGCCGACCTGAACGGCAAGGTGCTGGCGGTATTCGACACCCAGGTGGACGGCAAGGTGGTGAAATCGCCGGACAACCCGATGCTGACCCTGCCGGGCGCGCCGGACGGCAAGCAGAACTTCCAGGTGGCGCGCTCCAAAGGCTTTGAAGGCATGGCCGCCTCGCCGGACGGCAGCAAGCTGTACCCGCTGCTGGAAGGGGCGCTGTGGGACGGCGAGCAGTTCGAGAACGTCGGCGGCAAACGCTACCTGCGGGTGCTGGAGTTCGACGTGAAACAGCAGGCCTGGACCGGCCGCAGCTGGCAGTATGTGCTGGAAGACAACCAGAACGCCATCGGCGACTTCAACATGATCGACGCCACCCACGGGCTGGTGATCGAGCGCGACAACGGCGAAGGCACGCCGGATAAAGCCTGCGCCGCCGGTGCGCCGACCGACAACTGCTTCAGCCAGGTGGCCAAGTTTAAGCGGGTGTATAAAATCGCTTTCTCGGACGCCAACGTCGGCAAACCGGTCGAAAAACTGGGCTATATTGACCTGATGAACATTCAGGATCCGAACAAGCTGGCGCGCAAGCCGCTGAACGACGGCGTGCTGACCTTCCCGTTCTTCACCATCGAGAACGTGGACGTGGTGGACGCCAACCACATCATCGTCGGCAACGACAACAACTTCCCGTTCTCCTCCAGCCGCCAGCCCAATATGGCGGATGACAACGAGTTCATCCTGCTGGACGTGAAGGATTTCCTGAAGTAGTTCTCCTTGGCCGCCGAATCGCCGGCGGCCGCACGATTTCCCGCTTAGCGCAGCGAACAAACTGCGCTATAATCAGCGCCTTGCTTCTCCCTTCTCCAAGGAAGATCCTCGTCCCCGGTGGGGCGGCCGGACTTCAAATCCGGTTGGGGCCGCCAGCGGTCCTGGGCAGGTTCGACTCCTGTGATCTTCCGCCAAAGCTTGCCAGGTACCATAGCCTTTTAAAGACGATCTCTGGCTGGTATAGCTATCTATATATCCGATACCATCTCATCCAAATGATAAGCAAACATAAGGTTCGTATCGCTGACCTTACTCTACAAAGAGCTAGCATAGAAATTAAATCTGGAGGCTATTGAGAAATTCTGCCTTACTATTTCGAATAGCAGGCTTGAACTCAATCAAGACGAACCAAACTTGAACAATAGACTCAGGCATCAATTGAACGATTTTCAACAGGAACAACAGTATGACAAGTATTCAACAACGTGCCGCGCTACAGCGCCAGATCTGGGCCATTGCCAACAAGGTACGCGGCGCTGTTGATGGTTGGGACTTTAAGCAGTATGTCTTGGGAGCCCTGTTTTATCGCTTTATCAGCGAGAATTTTACCAGCTACATTGAAGCGGGTGATGACAGCATCAACTACGCAGAACTGCCGGATAGCGTTATTACCCGGGAGATCAAAGAGGACGCTATCAAGACCAAGGGCTACTTCATTCGCCCCAGCGATCTCTTCGTTAACGTGGTCAAAAATGCCAACGACAATGACAGTCTGAATACCGATCTTGCCCATATCTTTGCCGACATTGAGGCTTCGGCCAGCGGTTATCCTTCAGAACGTGATATCAAGGGGCTGTTTGCTGATTTCGATACCACCAGTAACCGCTTGGGTAACACGGTAAAAGACAAAAATGCCCGCTTGGCCGAGGTGCTTAAAGGTGTAGCCGGGCTTGATTTTGGTGACTTTGCCGCGAGCCATATCGATTTGTTTGGCGATGCCTACGAGTTTCTAATCTCCAACTATGCCGCCAACGCCGGTAAATCCGGCGGTGAATTCTTCACCCCACAGCATGTTTCCAAACTGATCGCGCAGCTTGCTATGCACGGGCAAACTAGCGTCAACAAGATTTATGACCCGGCCTGTGGCTCCGGCTCACTGTTGTTGCAAGCTAAAAAGCACTTTGATGCGCACATTATTGAAGAGGGTTTTTTTGGGCAAGAGATCAACCACACCACCTACAACCTGGCGCGGATGAACATGTTCTTGCATAACATCAACTACGACAAGTTTAACATCCAGCTGGGCAACACCCTGACGGAGCCGCATTTTGGTGACGACAAACCTTTTGATGCCATCGTCTCTAATCCGCCTTATTCGGTTAAGTGGATAGGTTCAGACGACCCGACGTTGATCAACGACGACCGCTTTGCGCCCGCAGGCGTGCTGGCTCCTAAATCCAAGGCTGACTTTGCCTTTGTGCTGCACGCCCTCAGTTACCTATCCAGTAAAGGCCGTGCCGCCATCGTTTGTTTCCCCGGCATCTTTTATCGCGGGGGCGCCGAGCAAAAGATTCGCCAATATTTGGTGGACAACAACTATGTGGAGACGGTGATTTCCCTCGCACCTAACCTGTTCTATGGCACCACCATTGCGGTGAATATTCTGGTGCTGGCGAAAAACAAAAAAGAGACGACCACCCAGTTTATCGACGCCAGTAACTTGTTTAAAAAAGAAACCAATAACAACGTGCTACTGGACATGCATATCGAACAGATCATGCAGGTGTTCGACAGCAAGGCGAATGTCGATCACTTTGCCCAGTCGGTGCCGTTTGAGAAGTTGGTTGCCAACGATTATAACCTGTCAGTAAGTAGTTATGTGGAGGTGAAAGATACTCGTGAAGTGGTAGATATTGCTCAGCTTAATGCCGAGTTAAAAACTATCGTGGTAAGAATTGACCAACTGCGTGCGAAGATTGATGTCATTGTGGCGGAGATTGAAGGTGGGGAGTTGGAGGTATGAGCAGTGTGAACTTTTTGGAAAAGTTGCTAGATAGTGTTGTGGTTGAGTGGGTGACACTGAGTGCAGTTGCGAACATTAGCACAGGAAGCTCAAATCGTCAGGATGAAAGCGAGAATGGAATCTACCCACTCTATGTTCGCTCCAAGAATGTCTTGAAGTCAGACACCTTTGAATTTGATGATGTGGCAATAGTCATTCCCGGTGAAGGTGGGATTGGCGACATATTTCACTATGTGGACGGAAAGTATGCTCTACATCAGAGGGCGTACAGGATTCATGTTACATCAGATGCCGTAAATACAAAATTTTTGTATCATTTCATGTCATCTAGATTTAAACAGTATATTTTGATGAAAAGCGTGGGAGCAACTGCGATTTCGATTAGAAAACCCATGCTTGAAGGATTTAAAATTCCCATCCCATGCCCAAATGACTCAGTGAAATCACTTAAAATCCAAGCAGAAATCGTCCGCATTTTGGATACCTTTACCGAGCTTACCACCGAGCTTACCACCGAGCTTACCACCGAGCTTAATACACGTAAAAAACAATACAATTACTATCGCGACCAGTTGCTTCGTTTTGAAGATGGGGAAGTAGAGTGGAAGATGTTGGGCGAGATTGGTGAATTTATTCGTGGAAAGCGTTTTACCAAAGCCGACTATGTCGAAAATGGGGTCAGCGCTATCCACTACGGCGAGATCTATACCCAGTACGGTGTTTATGCGTTGCAAGCAGTATCTCAGGTCAGAAATGATATGGCGGAGTCACTCCGCTATGCTGAGCCGGGTGATGTTATTATCACGGACGTGGGTGAGACAGTTGAGGATGTCGGCAAGGCAGTAGCGTGGGTTGGAGATGAAAAAGTGGCTATTCATGACCACTGTTATGCATTCCGTCACACAATGAATCCGAAGTTTGTTTCTTATTGCATGCAAACAGCATCTTTCATTGTCGAAAAAGCAAAGTATGTGGCCAGAACTAAGGTCAATACGCTGCTTATAAATGGGTTTTCGAAAGTATCTATCCCTGTTCCCTATCCCAATGACCTTGAAAAATCATTAGCGGAGCAGGCACGAATTGTCGCCATTCTCGACAAGTTTGATGCTCTAACAAATTCTCTCAATGAAGGCTTACCCCGCGAAATAGAATTGCGCCAAAAACAATACGAGTATTACCGTGATTTATTGTTGAGCTTTCCAAAACCGAACTCGGAGGTAGCAGGCTGAGATGAGCAAAACGCTAACGGAAATAGCACAGCAGCTAATAGGCGCTAATAAAAAGGTGCAGTTGATCTATGCCTTTAATGGTACGGGCAAAACGCGCCTGTCGCGTGAATTCAAGCAGTTGGTCGCGCCCAAGAATGGGAATGCCGATAACGGTGAAGAAGCTGAGCTTTCGCGCAATAGAATTCTTTATTACAACGCCTTTACCGAAGACCTATTCTATTGGGATAATGATTTAGAAGATGATATTAAACCCAAGCTGAAAATCCAATCAAACTCTTTTACTGACTGGGTTCTTAACGAGCAAGGGCAAGATCAGAATGTCATCGCTAACTTCCAGCGTTACACGAATGATAAGCTCACGCCTCGTTTTAATGAAGAATATAAAGTCAAAAATAAGGATGATAACGAGGTAACCGTTAAGGCATTTTCAGAGGTGACTTTTTCCGTTGAGCGTGGTGACGATGCGCACTCAGGCAATCTTAAAATATCAAAAGGTGAAGAAAGTAATTTTATCTGGAGTATGTTTTATACGCTTATTGACCTCGTTGTTGAGACATTAGGTGAGGTCAACCCTGACTATCCGGAACCCACGCCGTTCGATAGTCTTGAGTATATTTTTATTGACGATCCGGTAAGTTCACTTGATGAAAATCATTTAATTGAGCTGGCCGTAGACTTGGCAGAACTCATTAGAAATAATAAATCAGATGTAAAGTTTATCATCTCAACCCATAATCCGCTCTTTTATAATGTCTTGCAAAATGAGCTTGGTAGTGATGAAAAAAAGACAGGCTACAAAGCCAAGTGTTTCAAAAAATATCGCCTTACCAGAAATGATGATGGTCTTGCAGAACTCGTAGAGCAACCAGATGACTCGTCTTTCTCATATCATCTGCATCTTAAGGCTGAATTACAAAAAGCGATAGACAGCAATAAGTTAAGCAAGTATCACTTCAATTATCTGCGTAACATTTTGGAAAAAACCACCATTTTTCTGGGATACAAACGGTGGGGGGACTTGCTGCCGCAGTCGGATAGTGGGGATTCCAATCCTTATGAGGCAAGAGTAATGAACTTGCGTAGTCATTCAAAGTACGCAGGTGAAGAGGTGAGTGAGTTAACGGAGGATGAAAAACGAGTTTTAAAACGACTGGTTAGGCACCTTGATAAAATATATTATCCTGACCTAAAAGACGTTCAAGAAGGCTAAGGGAATAAAAATGGACAACTACAAAACTATTGCCGAATCCAACAATTTTATTGTTTTGGATAAATACAGCCGAGAATGGAAGGCAGCGGAAAACTACCAAAGCGAGAACGACCTCGAGCGGGAACTGCTTCAGGACTTAGTCAACCAGGGCTATGAGTTACTGCCCGGGCTAAATAACCCTGAGGCTTTGCTTGGTAATGTGCGGGTACAGTTGCAAACGCTCAATCACGTGCAATTTTCCGACGGTGAATGGCGACGTTTTGTGGAAATGTATCTCGATAAGCCCAGCGACTCCGTTGTGGATAAGACCCGTAAAATTCACGATGATTACATCCATGATTTTGTTTTTGATGATGGCCGCATCCAGAACATCTATCTGCTGGATAAGAAGAATATCGCCCGTAACAAGCTCCAGGTGATAAAACAGTTTGAACAAACCGGTAGCTATGCCAATCGCTATGATGTGACCATTCTGGTCAATGGGTTGCCCTTGGTGCACGTTGAGTTGAAAAAGCGTGGCGTCGCTATTCGAGAAGCGTTTAACCAGGTACACCGCTACAGCAAGGAAAGCTTTAACAGCGAGCATTCTCTCTATAAGTATTTGCAGCTGTTCGTCATCTCTAACGGCACAGATAGCCGCTATTTTGCCAATACCACGGCACGCAATAAAAACAGTTTCGACTTCACCATGAACTGGGCGAAGGCGGATAATAGCCTGATTAAAGATCTGAAGGACTTTACCGCTACCTTCTTTCAGAAGCACACCCTGCTTAATGTGTTACTGCATTATTCGGTGTTTGATGTGAGTAACACTCTGCTGGTGATGCGCCCATACCAGATTGCCGCCACCGAACGCATTCTGTGGAAAGTGAAAAGCGCCTTTGAGGCCAAAAACTGGAGCAAGCCTGAAAGCGGTGGTTTTATCTGGCATACCACAGGTTCCGGTAAAACCCTCACCAGTTTCAAGGTGGCGCGTTTGGCCACTGAGCTGGAGTTTATCGACAAGGTATTCTTCGTTGTGGACCGCAAGGATCTGGATTACCAGACCATGAAGGAATACCAGCGTTTTTCGCCTGATAGTGTCAATGGCTCCGACAGTACTGCAGGCCTCAAGCGCAATCTGGAAAAAGACGATAACAAGATCATCGTCACGACCATTCAGAAGCTTAATAATTTGATGAAAAGCGAGGGTGAACTGCCTATCTACACCAGGCAGGTTGTATTCATTTTTGATGAGTGCCATCGCAGTCAGTTTGGTGAGGCACAGAAGAACCTGAAGAAAAAATTTAAACGCTTCTATCAGTTTGGTTTTACCGGCACCCCCATCTTTCCACAAAACGCGCTGGGTGCAGATACCACCGCCAGCGTGTTTGGTCGGGAGTTGCATTCCTATGTTATCACCGATGCCATTCGTGACGAAAAAGTGCTCAAGTTCAAGGTGGACTACAACGATGTCCGTCCCCAGTTCAAAGCCATCGAAACCGAACTGGACGAAAAAAAGCTTAGCGCTGCAGAAAACAGACAGGCTTTATTGCACCCTGACCGTATTCGTGAAATTACTCAGTACATCCTGAACAACTTCCGGCAAAAGACGTATCGCCAGCAGGCGAACGCCAAGGGTTTTAATGCCATGTTTGCGGTGAGCAGCGTGGATGCTGCTAAGTTTTATTACGAGTCGTTCAAGGAGTTGCAAAAGCACAGCAATAAACCACTGAGAGTGGCCACTATCTTTTCGTTTGCTGCCAACGAAGAGCAGGATGCTATAGGGGATATTCAGGATGAAAGTTTTGATGTTTCGGCCATGAATACTAGTGCCAAAGAGTTTTTAAACGCGGCCATCGCGGACTACAACGTGCTGTTTAAAACTAACTTCAGCATAGACAGCAATGGTTTCCAGAATTACTACCGCGATCTGGCCAAACAGGTTAAAGCTAAGGAGATCGATCTGCTGATCGTGGTGGGCATGTTCCTGACGGGCTTTGATGCCCCGATGCTGAACACTCTGTTTGTGGATAAAAACTTGCGTTATCACGGCCTGATGCAGGCCTATTCGCGCACCAACCGAATTTACGACGCTACCAAGACCTTTGGTAATATCGTTACCTTCCGTGACCTGGAACAAGCGACGGTGGATGCCATCACCCTGTTTGGTGACAAAAACACCAAGAACGTGGTGCTGGAAAAGAGCTACAAGGAATACATGGAAGGTTTTACCGATGTGGTGACTGGTCAGGCGCGACGCGGTTTTGTGGATGTGGTCAGCGAGCTGGAGCAGCGTTTTCCTGATCCCGCCACTATTGAAAAAGAAGCTGACAAAAAAGCCTTTGCCAAACTCTTTGGTGAATACTTGCGCGTTGAGCATGTGCTACAAAACTACGATGAGTTTGCTAGCCTGAAAGCCCTGCAAAGCGTAGATATGAACGACCCTGAGGCGAGCGAAGTGTTTAAAGCCGAACACTATCTGGATGATGAAAAGCTAGCAGAGTTGCAGGCCATACGCCTGCCAGCCGAGCGTAAGATCCAGGATTACCGCTCGACCTACAACGACATCCGCGATTGGCAGCGTCGTCAAAAATCGGCAGAGGATAAAGACAAATCCACCATCGATTGGGATGACGTGGTGTTTGAGGTGGATCTGCTTAAATCCCAAGAGATCAACCTTGATTACATACTTGAGCTGATCTTTGAGCACAACAAAAAAACCAGAAACAAAGCCGATTTGGTTGACGAAGTGCGCCGATTGATCCGCGCAAGCCTGGGTAACCGGGCTAAAGAGAGCCTGCTGGTTGATTTTATCAATCAGACGGATCTGGATAAGATTGGTGATAAAGCTAGCGTGATCGAAGCCTTCTTCGCCTTTGCCCGGATCGAGCAACAGCGTGAGGCTGATGAGCTGATCGGTTCTGAGAATTTGAATGCTGAGGCGGCTAGGCGCTATATCACCACCTCGCTCAAGCGTGAATTCGCAAGCGAAAACGGTACCGAGCTTAACTCTATTCTTCCCAAAATGAGTCCGCTTAATCCACAGCACTTGATCAAGAAGCAAAGCGTTTTCCAGAAAATCGCTGCATTTGTCGATAAGTTCAAAGGGGTGGGGGGAACCATTTGATACATGAGTTATGTTGCCTGCAAAATAAACGCCATACGCGTAATGAGCTCCTGTATGGATCTCTCGCATACTAGGTGCATTACTGCACGGTAAGTCAGATCAAAGCGGAGGCGACATGACAGACAAGCACTTAACCCAATCCCCGGCAGGTGAGTTTGTTATGTTTGCCAGCGATGACGGCGAAGTGCGCGTTGAATGTCGTTTTGAGCAAGAAACGCTGTGGTTGCCCCAGGCGACCATCGCGAATCTTTATCAAGTGACTCCCCAGGCGATTACGCAGCACATCAAAGCGATCTACGAAGAAGCGGAACTTGAACAAAACGTAACCTGTAAGTCTTACTTACAGGTTCAGCAGGAAGAAGCTCGCCTTGTGGGCCACAATTAGTCTGCTCGCGATTATTAAGCTCTTTAAATAGCTAGTACCACCTCTATAGAATAGAAGATGCGCTGGGTTTGGTAGAGTGAACTAAAAAATAATATTTTCAAATAGTTAATTGGTGACGGGTTTAATCTGTTTATATTTCAACTATGTCGTTGATACTAATTAAAAAATCTGAATCTGCGCGTACGTAAATTCCAAAAATAGCACCATCGAACTCATTCAACTCATCCAAAGTTTCCAAAATTTGCGAGTCAGAAACTGACAGTAGTTTGCGATGGAGTATAGATATCACCTCGCAACGCTCAGTCATTTCAGTTACTCTAAATACATTGCCATTTATTATCACCTTTTTAATGTCTTTTTCGTTAGGATATGGGAATTCAGAAACAATTATGTTTGGCCGAAAAATAGCATGATCTATCTCATCTAAACCACAGGTTTTTTTAATTTCTCGAGAGAATTCTGCGAAATAATATGTATCGGACCTGTATCCATGAAACAATGGGAGAAATCATTAGTGTGCTTGATTTTCGCAAGTACCACATTGGTTTTCAAATAGGTGCTTATAAATTCTGAAATGTGTCCTCGAAAAACTGTCACATCAACCTCCCTTGACCATATTTTTATGACTCCATCAAGAGGCGGTGGAGTGTCAAACTCACTGATTTTTCCATCAATAGATACTGATAGCCTACCGTCAATTTCAGTGATTAAAATATCCGTTAATAGAGGGGTGTCTCTTAATGTGATGAATTTATTGTTTTCAGAATCAAAAAGACAATAAATACGATCGCCAGTGATACCATTCATGCTCCCAGTACAAAAATCTGACGAGACTCCAGAACCGGACTTTAGTGGGTAATGTATTATTTTTGAAACGATACTCATGAGTTTTTCCTCGTTGAGTAGTAATACTCTTCGATAACTAAACGGCCTGTATCAATATCGTATGATGCGTCTATTATGTTTCTTCGGATACGCAAACTGACGGCATAGAGCTCTGCAGGTTTAACAAGTTCATGGCCGAGAATGACAAAAAGACAATCGGTCGTACTTTCTGATATTTTGAAGCAATTGGAATCAACATCTTTTGAGCCAACCCAAGCCATCACTTTATCATTTGCGGTGTATATCAATTCGCCACAATTCACTTTTTTATCACTGTTTTGGAAAAGAGGAATGATGCATTCATCATCTGAAGCTAACGTCACCTCTACCTTTGCTAAAGGATCTACTGAGAATAAGTCATGTCCTCCAATGCCAATACCGTAATGGAACGCCGCTTCGTTATATGCATCAATAACGTTATTGATAGAACGAAATCCACGTGAGGAAAAATTCTCCCTGAGTTTTTCTCCTGCTGTTTTTAAATTACATTTACCTGTGGTTTTTTCTATTATTTTTTTAAAGCCATCATTAAAGCGTTGTAGATCTCCTGAAATATCTGTTGAGACAAGATCGTTGCAACGAGAAATGAACTCTATTTTACTTGGAGAGTGTTAGTACCGATGTAAAAATGACCCACATGCCAATGTAATTCGGACCCACCTGGGGTAAAACTGGCAGTTTTAAGCGAGCTGCCGATGCTAACATTGGAGTTAAGAGTGGAGATTGCTGTTCTTCT
>NZ_JAMYWQ010000103.1 GCF_024160145.1 Serratia nevei | reverse complement strand
TAATGCCGATCGTTTAAGAACACTTGAACGATCCACTCAGTAAGAGACAATCCGGATTCAGCCCTCTGATTCCGGATTTTTTTATGTCTGAACACGATATGGATTTCGTTGTTGATGTTTGCCCTTCTGAGCTTGATGCCTTTTCTCGTTCGCTCGATCCTGCCTGGATACATCAGGCCCTTACCGCATGCAACAAGGCCAGTATCCGCCGACGTCGCCTTCCCGCTGAGCAGGCTGTCTGGCTCATTCTGATGATGGGCGTGCTGCGCGATTTGTCCATCAAGGATGTATGCCACCATCTCGACATTGTTCTTCAGCCCGATGACGGTTATCAGGCTCTCGCTCCCAGTGTCCTTACGGCGGCGCGTCAGCGCCTGGGTGAAGCCCCTCTCCGGTATCTTTTCCATGCCTGCAATGAAGCATGGTTGCCTGCTGCTCTGGGTAATGAGGCGTTTCATGGATTACATGTGCTGAGCGTCGACGGAACGCTGTTCCGTGCTCCAGACTCCCCGGAGAACGCCGCAGCATTTGGATTCATTGAACCTTCCACAGGCGCCTTTCCTCAGGTCAGGATGGTCGGGCTGATGGCGACGCACTCCCATATGTTACTGGATGCGGCATTCGGTGGGGTTGCCGAAGGAGAACTCACGCTGGCTCAACAGCTGATTTCTTCTGCGCCGGACCATACTCTGACGCTGTTTGATCGCTGTTATTTCAGTGCGGCTTTTTTACTTGAGTGGCAACAGGCCGGGAAGCAGACACACTGGCTGACGCCTGTAAAAAGTCATCTCCGTTATCAGGTGCT
>NZ_JAMYWQ010000102.1 GCF_024160145.1 Serratia nevei | reverse complement strand
AGGTTCATCGCGTCTTAGCGTGAACCAATAGAAAACGGCAGTCAGAACGTTTAGGTTTGTATTCGCCAAAACACACCCTAAACCTTCAAAACTGCCGTCACTATGAATGCTAACCTTTGCTCCCTGTTCTGGGAAGGCTTTGTCGTTAATTCCTTCTCGCATCCCTCTGCCAACACCCTGCTTATCCAGCTCCAGCCTGACTCTGCCATCCCTCCCTGTTGTCGTCGCTGTGAACGACAGGTTTTTGTTGTGCATGATGTCTCCTTTCGTCGAGTGCGTGAGCGCCAGTTGCTCGGCTGGAGCGTCTGTCTCAACGTCCCCGTCCGTCGTTTGTGCTGCCCCCGCTGCGGTATCACCACCGAAAAAATCAGCTGGTTGCCTGAACGCCAGAGATATACCACGACGCTATCCGTATGGGTTGAGTCACTGGCCCGTTTACTGCCGATTAAGCACGTTGCACAACTCACCGGCCTGCACTGGCATACGGTCAAGAATATCGACTACCGGCGTCTGCTGCGGGAACAAACAGAGCCGCAGCGCCATACCCTTCGCCGCCTGGTGATGGATGAGTTCGCTCTGTTCAAAGGACATCGTTACGCCACCGTGGTGATGGATGCGGATACGCAACAGGTGTTGTGGGTGGGAGAGGGTCGTAGCAGAGCGGCCCTGCGCCCCTTCTTCGCGTGGCTGGGGCCTGAAGGCTGTGCCGCTATCCAGTCTGTCGCCATGGATATGAATACGGCGTTAGACCTGGAAGTCAGGCATCACTGCCCGCAGGCGGAAGTGGTGTATGACTTGTTCCACGTGGTGGCAAAGTATGGCCGGGAGGTTATC
>NZ_JAMYWQ010000101.1 GCF_024160145.1 Serratia nevei | reverse complement strand
AACAGGCGAAATGGCTGGTACTACCAGGGCGCAGAGAGCGAAGTTATCCTAGAGAACTCCGGGCCAGAAGCAGGAAATATCCAGATAAAAAAGTTGCTGGTCACCCTTAAGTGACCAGCATTACGCGCATGCGGCCTTTTTCTTTTGCTTCAGTTGCTTAATGCAAACCGTTCTCATTAATTCACTCTGGTGTGCAATTTACGCTTGATCGTGATGCCGGGTCGGCGCATAATTAATGTTATAGTATAACATTACATGAGAGAGCCATTATGAAACCCGGCATCCATCCCGATTATCGTACCGTGGTGTTCCACGACGTCAGCGCCAATGCCTACTTCAAAGTGGGATCGACCATCAAAACCGATCGCACCATTGAGCTGGATGGCGAAAGCTGGCCTTACGTCACCCTCGACGTCTCTTCCGCTTCGCATCCGTATTACACCGGCAAGCAGAAAGACTACTCCAAAGAAGGCAGCACGGCGCGCTTCCAGCAGCGCTTTGGCCGCTTTATCGGCAATAAGTAACAAGGAACCCACATGCAGGTATTGAGTTCATTGCGTTCGGCGAAAAATCGCCACCCGGATTGCAAAGTCGTGCGTCGTCGTGGCCGCATCTATGTGATCTGTAAAAGCAATCCGCGATTCAAAGCGGTACAGGGACGTAAGAAAAAGCGTTAACGTTAAAGTGTCATCTGTCGCAAAGCCCCGTTGCTGCTCAACGGGGCTTTTTTTAGGTTCATCGCGTTTTACCGGGGAATGCTGCTTTGATTTTCAGGAAGAAGTAAGCGTTATCCCGGTATCCATAAGCCATCCGCTTCATCACCTTTATCTTATTGTTCATCCCTTCCAGCACGCTGGTA
>NZ_JAMYWQ010000100.1 GCF_024160145.1 Serratia nevei | reverse complement strand
GGGCTGACCCATACCGAAACCCGGCTTGATGCGGGCAGCAACCTCAGCCTGACCAGCGGCAGAGATACCACACTGAAAGGTGCGCAGGCGAGCGGAGAAAAGGTTACCGTCGACGTGGGCCGCAACCTGGCGCTGGAAAGCCAGCGGGACAGCGACCGCTATGACGCCAGGCAGACCCAGATGAGCGGCGGGATCAGCGTGCCGATCGGCGCCGGCAGCGGCTCGGCGAATTTTAGCGCCAGCAAGGACAAGCTGCACAGCAACTTCGACTCGGTGAAAGAGCAGACCGGGCTGTTTGCGGGCAAGGGCGGGTATGACGTCAAGGTCAAGGAGCACACCCAGCTCGATGGCGCCGTCATTGCCAGCACGGCCGACAAAGATAACAACCGCCTCGATACCGGCACGCTGGGCTGGACGGACATCCACAACCAGGCGGACTACAGCGCAACGCACAGCGGCGGCTCACTGAGCACCGGCGGGCCGGTGGGCAAAGATCTGCTGACCAACATGGCCGGCGGCTCGTTGTCGGCGGCCAACAACAGCGGGCATGCCGAGGGCACGACAAAAGCCGCCGTCAGTGAGGGCACGCTGATAGTCCGCGACACCGACAAACAGCAGCAGGATGTGGCGCAGCTTAATCGGGATACCGAGCATGCCAACGACGGCAGCATCAGCCCGATATTCAACAAGGAGAAGGAGCAGAAGCGGCTGAAACAGGCGCAGCTGATTGGGGAGATTGGCGGCCAGGCGATGGACGTGATCCGCACGCAGGGCGAGATCGCCGGGCTGAAGGCGCAGAAAGACCCGGCGGCGCAGGCGCAGGCCCGGGAGCAGCTTGAGCAGGGCGGCAAACCGTTCCGCGAGGCGGACGTGTTGCAGCGGGCGTATGA
>NZ_JAMYWQ010000099.1 GCF_024160145.1 Serratia nevei | reverse complement strand
TAATGCCGATCGTTTAAGGATCAATTGACCGATCCTGTGGTTGCTGTACAAAGGGTCCATGGCATCGTCATGGACCCTTAAAATGGAACTTTCCCAGGCTCTTGGCATTATCAATTTCACCACACCCGAGCGAGCTCGTTCTCTTTCCGACCTTATTCCCGCTGAATTTATCCAGCAAGCCCTGACGCTTACCGATACCGTCACTCTGCGCAAGCGAAAACTCCCTCTTGAATCGATGATTTGGCTCGTTGTCGGCATGGCGGTCTTCTGCAGCCGCCCGATAACTGAAATCGTTGGCCTGATGGATATTGTGGACCGAAACGGATGCCCGTTCACTGCCCGCAGTTCGGTTATCCAGCGCCGTAAAACGTTGGGTGAAGATGCCGTGCGTGAACTGTTCGATATCACTCAGCGATTCTGGAATCAGCAGGCGGCACACCCACGCTGGCATGGGCTGAATCTCTTTGCGGTGGATGGCGTGGTCTGGCGCACGGCAGATACACCGGAAAACAGTGCTGCTTTCAGCAGAACCCGCAATCAGAACGGCGAGGCGAACTATCCGCAGGTGAGAATGGTGTGTCTGATGGAGCTGAGCAGCCATCTTATCAACGCCAGTGCCTTTGACAGTGAACAGGTCAATGAAATGGTACTGGCAGCTCAACTGGCAGAAAAAACGCCGGATAACAGCATTACCCTGTTTGACAAGGGGTTCTACTCTCTGGGGTTGCTTCACCACTGGCAGCAGGCTGGTAAGGCTCGGCACTGGTTGCTGCCGCTGAAAAAGAATACCCAGTATGAAGTGCTCCATCGTCTGGGGCGTGGTGATGAGTTGGTGACGCTGAAAACCAGTCCGCAGGCCCGAAAGCAGTGGCCGGAACTTCCTACGACGCTGACGGCAAGACTGCTGACCCGGAGAGTGGATGGGAAAGAGCGCCAGGTGCTGACGTCGCTGGCGG
>NZ_JAMYWQ010000010.1 GCF_024160145.1 Serratia nevei | reverse complement strand
GAAGGGCAAACATCAACAACGAAATCCATATCGTGTTCAGACATAAAAAAATCCGGAATCAGAGGGCTGAATCCGGATTGTCTCTTACTGAGTGGATCGTTCAAGTGTTCTTAAACGATCGGCATTAGGTCATCGTGACCGGCTTTTTTTTATGGGCGGAACCCGCGCTTACGACGCGGCGTTGGCGCTTTCGACGCTGCGCAACCGGTCGTAAGCCGCCGCCAGCAACAGCACCAGCAGCGTAGGTTGCAACCAGACCAGACCCTGTTCGGCCAGCGGCAGCTTATCGAACCAGGCGGGCAGCAGGCCGCTGAAGCTGGAGGCCTGCAGGCCGTCGGCGAGGCCAAACACCAGGCTGGTGGCGATCACCGGCGCGAACACGCGCTTGGCGCTGCGCCAGCGGTTCTGGCTGAAGCTGAGCAACACCAGCGCGATGCAGGGCGGGTAGATCGCCGTCAGCACCGGCAGCGAGACGCGGATCAGGTTGGCCAGCCCCATGTTGGAGACCAGCATGGCGAAGAGGGCGAGGATAACCACCAGCGTGCGGTAAGAGAGCGGCAGGTAGCGAGAGAAGAAGTCCGCGCAGGCGCAGGTCATGCCGACCGCCGTCACCAGGCAGGCGATGAACATCAGCACCGCCATAAAGACGCTGCCCAGATCGCCAAAGGTGTGTTGCACATAAGCGTGCAGGATTGCCGCGCCATCCTGAGCGCCACTCCCGACCAGGCTGCCGCTGCCGGCGCCAAGTTTGAACATGCAGATATAGACCAGCGTCAGGCCGACGCCGGCGATCAGGCTGGCCCACAGGGTGTAGCGCAGCAGCAGGCCGCTGTCGCTGACGCCGCGCGAGCGGGCGGCGGTGACGATAATCGAGCCGAACATCAGTGCCGACAGTGTGTCCATGGTTTGATAACCCTGCACGAAGCCGGTGGAAAACGCCGATGCCTGATAGCTGCCGACGGCGGAGACCGGTTCACCGGCGGGCCAAACCAGGGCAGCGATGCCGAGCGCGGCCAGCGCCAGGATTTTCAGCGGCGCCAGAATATGGCCGACGTTATCGAGCAACCGGCCGGGATACAGCGAGACGATCATCGCCAGGGTAAAGAACAGCAGGCTGTAGATGAACTGCGGCAGGGCGCCGTCGCCGGTGAAGGGCGCGATGCCGAGGGCGAAAGAGACATTGGCGGTTCGCGGCGTGGCGAACAGCGGGCCGAGCGCCAGATAGCAGACGGTCGCCAACAGCAGGCCGGCGGTGCGGCCGATGGGGCCGGTCAGCAGGCTGATGCTGCCGCCGACGCGCGCCAGCGCGATCACGGCGATCACCGGCAGGGCGACGGCGGTCACCATAAATCCGAGGGCGGCCGGCCACAGATGCCCGCCGGACTGCAGCCCCACCAGCGGGGGGAAAATGATGTTGCCGGCGCCGACAAACAGGGCGAAGGTCATAAAGCCCAGGGCGATAATGTCTTTCGGGGATAAATTCTTGGTCATAACGGTATGGCACTGCCTGTATTCATGAAATAAACGGCCTGCTGCGGAATGGATAACTGCAGAGGGCAGGCGCAGAGGGCAGCGAGCGCCCGCAAAATTTTCGTCCGGCAGGATATAATAATTCGGCGACAAAAACCTGATTAATCCAGCGCTGTTTATCCTGGCGTGAACCGGCCGAACAAATTCATGGCGGCCGCCCGGCTGTGTGCTAGCTCGCGCGCCACCCTGTTTATCGACAGCGGGATTTCGATATGCGGCTTGAAAGAGTCTTGCGCGAAGGAGAGGTGGCCATCTTCGGCCGGTTTGCGGGTGAAAAGAACGGCATAGCGCGGGGCGAATGCCGGCGTTTGTCCTGACGTTGCAGGGGGCGCCCTCGCCTGGCCGAAGAGTCTGCGACAGGAAGTGCCGTAAAGCCCGTGCTGCCGGGCTTTTTTGTTGGCTAAAAAACGTCCAATCTCACAAAACCGAAAGATAACAAAGCAATGCCATTGCCTCGTCACACTTATTAACTATATGTTAATTTTTGGTTTATTAAATGTGATAAGGGGATGGATGATGATGAAAAAAATCAGCGCGACCGTAGCTGCAATCACCTTACTGGGCACCGCTTCCGCCTATGCGGCCTTCCCGGCGGGCTACCCCGCCGACTATCAGAAACGGGTCGACGGCGCGAAGAAAGAAGGCAAGGTGGTGATTTACTCGACCACCGACACCAAGGCGGCGGCGCCGCTGATCCAGGGGTTCGAGGCGTTGTATCCGGGCATCAAGGTGGAATACAACGACATGAACAGTACCGAACTGTATAACCGCTTCATCAGCGAGCAGGCGGCCGGCGGCACCAGCGGCGACGTGGTGTGGAGCTCGTCGATGGACACCATTTTGAAACTGGCGGGCGACTACGCGCAGGAATACGCCTCCCCCGAGCAGGCTCAGCTGCCGAAATGGGCGGTATGGCAAAATAAGGTGTATGGCACCACCTATGAGCCGGTGGTATTTATCTATAACAAACGCCTGATCCCGCAAGGCGATGTGCCGGATTCGCACGCGGCGCTGGCTAAACTGATCGCCGGCCAGACGGACAAATTCAAGAAGAAAGTCACCACGTACGACATCGAAAAATCTGGCGTCGGCTTCATGCTGTCGGTGCAGGACTTCAAGGCCGATCCTAATTACTTCAAAACGCTGGCCGACGTGGCCAAGGGCGGGCTGGCGGTACAATCCTCCACCGGCACCATGATGGAGCGCGTCTCCTCCGGTGAAAACCTGATCGGCTTCAATATCCTCGGTTCGTACGCCGAGGCCCGCGCCAAAAGCGACCCGTCGCTCGGCATCGTCTATCCGAAAGACTATACCCTGGTGCTGTCGCGGGTGAGCTTCATCAGCAAAGAGGCCGGCAATCCTAACGCCGCCAAGCTGTGGTTCGACTACGTGCTGTCGGAGAAAGGGCAAAATATTCTCGCCAATCAGGCGGATATCCCCTCGATCCGCAACGATATCGAAGGCAAGAACGACATCGACGGCATGACCAAGTTGCTGGGCAACGCGCTTAAACCGATCCCGGTCGACGACAGCCTGCTGGAATACCTGCAGCCGGCCAAACGCCTCGACTACATCAAACAGTGGCGCGCCGCTGCGGCGAAATAACAGGGACTGCATTCGGACGCGCGCCTGCCGCACAGGCGCGCGCCCTTTGGTCGTCGTTTACAACCATAGGGAGCATTTATGCAAGCATGGCGCAGAAAGTGGCAGAGCCTGCCGCGCGGCCTGGTGGTGTTGATAACCGCGCTGGTTATCTATGTCCCCCTGTCGTTTATCATCATTCAAAGCTTCCTCTCGGCACCGTTTTTCTCGCCCTCCAAGGTCTTCAGCCTGGAGGCCTTCGAGTTCATCTTTACCGATCCGGATTTCTACAAGGCGCTGAAGAGCGGCTTTATTCTGGCATTCGGGCTGGTGATCATCGCTATCCCGCTCGGCGGCATTTTGGCCTTCCTGATGGTGCGCACCGATCTGCCGGGGCGGCGGATCATCGAGCCGCTGATTCTGGTGCCGATCTTCGTGTCGCCGATGGTGCTGGGCTTCGGCTATGTGGTGGCGGCGGGGCCGGTGGGCTTCTTCTCGCTGTGGGCGGAAGCGCTGCTGGGCTTCGTGCCGTGGAACATCTATTCGATGGCCAGCATCGTGGTGATTGCCGGATTGACGCACGTGCCCCACGCGTACCTGTATATCTCCTCGGCGCTGCGCAGCGTGGGTTCCGACGTTGAAGAAGCGGCGCGCACCGCCGGCGCCACGCCGCTGCAGGTCATGACCGCCGTCAGCCTGCCGATGGTGCGGCCGTCTATCCTGTATGCCGGGGTGCTGCTGTTCTTCCTCGGGCTGGAAGTGTTCGGCCTGATGCTGGTGTTGGGGGATCCGGAGGGCAACCTGGTGCTGGCGACCTACCTGTACCAGTTGACCAACAAGCTGGGCACGCCGTCTTACCACTTGATGGCGGCGGTGGCGGTGGTGCTGATCTGTATCACTATTCCGTTGGTGATGTTGCAGCGCCGGCTGATGCGCACCGCCAACCGCTTCGTCACCGTCAAGGGCAAAGCCTCGCAGGCCCGCGCGCTGCCGCTGGGCAAATGGCGCTGGGTGGCCGGCGCGGTGGTGGTATTTTGGCTGACCGTCACCATCGGCGTGCCGCTGATCGGCGTGGTGCTGCGCGCCTTTATCTCCAACTGGGGCGTGGGCGTGTCTGTTTGGGACGAGCTGTCGATCAACACCTTCCGCATCATCTGGGCGCAGCCCAACCTGCTGCGTGCCATCGTCAACTCGATGGCGATCGGGGTGATCGGCGGGGCGCTGGCGGTGGCGTGCTACCTGTTTATCGGCATCGCCATGCACCGCAAGCCGGATGGCGCCACGCGCTTCCTCGACTACAGCGTGCTGGTGCCGCGTGCGGTGCCGGGGCTGCTGGCCGGTCTGGCGTTCCTGTGGGTGTTTCTGTTCCTGCCGATGTGGCTGGACAAATCGCTCAAGGAGGGCTGGCTGTCGGCGCTGCCGATGGCCGAGTGGCTGCGTGCTAACGGGATCGTCTGGCTGCGTTCGCTGCGCAGCACCATCTTCAGCGTCTGGCTGGCGTACACCGTGGTGTGGATGGCTTACGGCCTGCGGCTGATCTCGTCCACGCTGCTGCAGGTGGGGCCGGAGCTGGAGGAGGCGGCGCGCAGCGCCGGCGCCAGCCGCGGGCAGATCACCCGCCACGTCACCATTCCGCTGTCGCGCTACGGCCTGATTGGCTCCTGGCTGCTGATGTTCCTGATTTTTGAACGCGAATATTCTACCGGGGTGTATCTGCTGTCTCCGGGCACGGAAACCATCGGCTCGATGCTGGTTTCCCTGTGGGCCGCGGGCGCTATCGATATCGTCGCCGCGCTGTCGTTCATCAATATCCTGCTGGTGGTGCTGGGGTTAGGGATCGCCTTGCGCTTTGGAGTGAAATTACATGATTGAACTTTCGGTAGAGAATCTGCATTTGACCTATGGCGACAACCCGGTTCTGAAAGGGGTGTCGATGGAGCTGAAACGGGGCGAAGTGGTCTCGCTGCTAGGCCCGTCGGGCAGCGGCAAAACCACGCTGCTGCGGGCGGTGGCCGGGCTGGAGAAACCGAGCCAGGGGCGGATTATCATTGGCAACAGCGCGGTGTACAACGGCAGCGCGCGCAGCGAAATTCCCGCCGAAGAGCGCAACCTGGGGCTGGTGTTTCAGTCCTACGCGCTGTGGCCGCATAAAACGGTGTTTGAGAACGTCGCTTACCCGCTGAAGCTGCGCAAGACCGCCTCGGCGGAAATCACCCAGCGGGTACAGGCGGTGCTGGATCAGCTCGGGTTGGGGCATTTGGCCAGGCGGCATCCGCACCAGCTTTCCGGCGGCCAGCAGCAGCGCGTGGCGATCGGGCGTGCGCTGGTCTACAACCCGCCGGTGATCCTGCTGGACGAGCCGCTGTCCAACCTTGACGCCAAGCTGCGCGAAGAGGCGCGGGTATTCCTGCGCGAATTGATCATCAAGCTCGGCCTGTCGGCGCTGATGGTGACTCACGATCAAAACGAGGCGATGGCCATTTCCGATCGCATCCTGCTGCTCAATAACGGCAAAATCGAGCAGCAGGGCACGCCGCAGGAGATGTACGGTTCGCCCACCACGCTGTTCACCGCCGAGTTCATGGGCAGCAACAACCGTTTGCCGGGCAAGATCGTGGCGCTGGAAGACGGCCGGGCGCGCATCGAAGGCAAGGACTGGGCGCTGTGGGGCAAAGCGGGCGAAGGTGTGCAGGTCGGGCAGGAGGGCTCGGCGGTGATCCGCGTGGAGCGCGTGCGGTTGGGCGAAGATCCACAGGGTAATCAGCTTGAGCTGCCGTTGCTGACCAGCATGTATCTCGGCGATCGCTGGGAGTACCTGTTCCGCACCGTGGCCGAGGATTTCGTGGTGCGCGCCTATGGTCACGAAGCGCGCGATCGGGCGCTGTGCCGGCTCTCCCTGCCGGCCGAGCATCTGTGGATATTCCCGAAAGCCTAGTCAGGGCGCCCGCGGGCGCTCCGTTTACAGATCCAGCACCAGCCGGCTGCCTTTGGCGCGCGAGCAGCAGATCAACAGGGTTTGCTGCGCCGCGCGCTCTTCGTCACTGAGATACTGATCGCGGTGATCGGCTTCCCCCTCGACGATGCGGGTTTCGCAGGTGCCGCAAATGCCTTCGCGGCACAGGCACTCGACCCTGGCCGCCTTGCTGTTTTCCAGCGCCTGCAGGATGGTCATGTCTTGCGCCACTTCAAGCTCAATGCCCGACCGGGCCAGCACCAGCGTAAAGGCGCCGCCCGCCGTGTCTTCGGCGGCGAAGGCTTCGCTGTGCAAGCGATCGGCGCTGATACCCTGTTCGGCAGCGATCCGGTAAACCGCTTCGTTCAGCGCCGCCGGGCCGCAGACATAGATATGGGCGCCGGGCTCCACGTCGGCCAGCGTGCGCGCCAGATCCAACCGGCCGTTAAGGCTGGAGACATGGCAACTGACGTTGTCGGTGAACGGCGCTTGCGTCAGCTGCTGCTGGAAGGCGTTGTGTTCCTCGCTGTGGAAGCAGTAGTGCAGATGATAGCGCTGGCCGCTGCGCTGCAGCTCGTGCAGATGGGCCATAAACGGCGTGATGCCGATGCCGCCGGCGATCAGCACGTGATGCTGCGCCTCCGGCGCCAGCGCGAACAGGTTATTGGGGGTGCTGATGGTCAGCGTATCGCCGATCGCCAGCCGATCGTGCATGAAGTCGGAACCGCCTTTGGAGGGAGACTCGCGGCGCACGGCGATCTGATAACGGTCGAGCTCGAACGGTGAGCTCAGCAGCGAATAGGCGTTGCTGTAGCGTTGCTCGCCGTCCTGCATCTGCACGATGATGTGGCTGCCGCCGCTGAAGGCGGGTAGCGGTCGGCCTTGCGGATCCGCCAGGGTAAAGCGCTTGACCTGCGCGGTGACGGGTTCGATGTCGACGACGCGAACAGCAAGCATCTGATAGCTGGTCATTCATTGGCTCCAAAGCGCGGGCGTCCCCGCGCATGAAAAAGTTATACCGCCTGGCACAGGTATTTGAGCTCCAGATAGTCTTCGATGCCGTATTCGGAGCCTTCACGCCCCAGACCCGACTGTTTCACCCCGCCGAACGGGGCTACCTCGTTGGAGATAAGGCCGGTATTGATGCCGACCATGCCGTACTCAAGCCGCTCCGAAACGCGCCAGATGCGCGCCGCATCGCGGGTGTAGAAGTAGGCGGCCAAGCCGTAGATGGTGTCGTTGGCCTGGCGGATCGCCTCGGCTTCGTCATCGAACACCACCAGCGGCGCGACCGGGCCAAAGATCTCTTCTTCCAGCAGCAACGAGCCGGGTTGCACGTCGCCCAGCACCGTCGGGGTAAAGAAGTTGCCGCCCAGCGCGTGCGGTGTGGCGCCGGTCAGCACCTGAGCGCCTTTGCTCAGCGCGTCATCGAGCAGCTCCAGCACCTTGTCGCGCGCCTTGCGGTTGATCAGCGGGCCGATCTGCACGCCGGGTTCGAAGCCGTTGCCGACCTGCAGCGCCGCCACGCGGGCGACAAACTTCTCGGCGAACTGTGGGTAAACGCCGCGCTGCACGTAGAACCGATTGACGCAAACGCAGGTCTGCCCGGCGTTGCGGTATTTGGCGATCAGCGCGCCTTCCACCGCGGCATCGATGTCGGCATCGTCAAACACGATGAACGGTGCATTGCCGCCCAGCTCCAGCGACACCTTTTTGATGGTGTCCGAGCTCTGGCGCATCAGCAGACGGCCCACCGGCGTGGAGCCGGTAAAGCTCAGCTTGCGCACCTGCGGGTGACGGGTCAGCTCGGCGCCGATCGCCTGCGAGTTGCCGGTCACCACGTTGAACACCCCGGCGGGAATGCCGGCGCGCTCGGCCAGCTCGGCCATCGCCAGCGCCGAATAAGGGGTTTCGTTGGCGGGTTTGACCACCAGCGTGCAGCCGGCCGCCAGCGCCGGCGCGGCCTTGCGGGTGATCATCGCTGCCGGGAAGTTCCAGGGCGTGATCGCCGCGCACACGCCGATGCCCTGCTTCAGCACCATCAGGCGCTTATCGCCGCTCGGCGAGGGAATGATGTCGCCATTGGTGCGCTTGGCCTGTTCGGCGAACCATTCGATAAAGGAGGCGGCGTAGCGGATCTCGCCCAGCGACTCCGCCAGCGGCTTGCCTTGCTCCAGCGTCATCAGGCTGGCCAGATCCTGCTGGTGTTCCAGCATCAGTTCGAACCAGCGGCGCAGCAGCTGCGCGCGTTGCTGTGCCGGCAGCGCGCGCCAGCCTTCCAGCGCCTGCTGGGCGGCGTCGATCGCCCGTTGGGTTTCGGCCGTTGCCATGTTGGGCACGCTGCCGATGAGTTGGCCGGTGGCGGGATCGCTCACCGGCAGGGTTTCCTGGTTGTCGGCGTCGCGCCATTGGCCGTTGATGTAGGCCTGTTGGCGGAATAGCGCCCGATCGGAAATATTCACAAAGAACCTCACAAGTCAGGGGGAGGGGGCCCGTGGGCCCCGTCGCATCAGGGTTGATAAACCTGCGCCAGCAGGTTGTGGAAGTGGGCGATGCCGTGTTCGCTGACGCCGCTGCCGGCGCCGTCGGCCATGATGCGCCCCTGGCCGCGATAGCCGCGCGATTTGAGGCCTTTTTGCACGCTCTCCACCAGCCGCAGGTCTTCCGGGCGGAACACGTCGCGGTACCAGTCGATCAGTTTGAGCTGCTCGTCGCTCAAATCGGTGTTGGTAAAATAGATGTCGTAGTGCTGCAGGGTGGTTTCCGCATCGACCGGGAACTCATAGATCACCGTCATCATGCCTTCCAGCGGCGGCATGTTGAACATGGTGCACGGCCACAGCCAGATGCCGTGGAAGCTGGCTTCTTTACCCTCTTCAAACTTGAACGACTGCTCGGAAGGGCGGGCGTAGCCGAACTGCAGCGTCCAGTTGCCGTGCAGGGTGTGCCAGTAGCGGTCGACCTGCACCGAGTCGGCGAAGCCGGGGTGTGCCGGGCCGCAGTGGTAGCACTCGAGGTAGTTGTCGACGATATTCTTCCAGTTGGCCGGGGTACGGGTGACGAAGCGCGCCGCCAGCTTGAGATCGTCTACCTGTGGGCAGGCTTCGCGCACTTTGGCGCCGAGGCCCGGCAGTTGGTCTTCCACCGTCCCGGCCTGCGAGTCCAGATTGACGTAAATAAACCCGGCGTACTCTTCGACCCGCACCGGCATCAGGTGCGAGTTTTCCTTATCGAAGTTCTGCACGTTTTCGCAGTTGCGCGCGTGCGCCAGTTCGCCGTCCAGCTTGAACGCCCAGGCGTGATAAGGGCAGGTGATGACGTTTTTCGCCCGGCCGTCGCCCGCCAGTAACTGGTGGCCGCGGTGCGGGCAGACGTTGTAAAAGGCGCGCAGCACTTTGTCGCGGCCACGCACCACCAGAATGTTTTCACTGATGATCTCGCGGGTAATGTAGTCGTTCGGTTCGGCGAGCTCGCTGCGGTGCGCCACGCAGATCCAACTGGTGGCGAACACCTGCTCTTTTTCGTGCTCGAACGCCGCCTGGTGGGTATAGAACCGGGCCGGAATGGTGTAAGCCTCGCGGGCGTCGGCGCAGAAATCTTTCGGTAAGGTAAATTCAGGGATCAGAGTGCTCATAAGTTAACCTTCCTCTTTTCTTATTGTCATTTCGCCATAGGGCGCGGTTGATACGACGATGGAGCGGAGAGTTCGGCGGCCGGCGGCGCCTCGGGCAGCGCCGGCGCGCTGCTTTCGATCAGGTGAGCCGGAATGGCCGCATAGTCCTGCTTCAGCCAGCGGGCAAAGCCGTAGGTTTTCACCAGCAGCACCAGCAGGAACGGCAGCGCGGTCAGGATCACCGTGGTTTTCATGGTGTCCAGCGAGGCGCCGGTGAACAGGATCGACAGCGGGATCAGGGTGATCACCACGCACCAGAACAGGCGCAGCATCGGGCTGGGATCTTGCCCCTCCTGCAGGTTGCGGGTGCTGGTGGCGGCCATGGTGTAGGCCACCGCGTCCATGTGCGAGGCCAGGAAAATAATCATGATGAACAGATAGGCGGCCAGGAACAGCTTGCCGAGCGGCAGCGCCGTCAGCAGCATCTGCACGGCGGTTTCGCCGCCCTGGGTGCTGAGGATCTCCGGCACGTTGAGCTGCCCGCTGATGAACTGGTGCATGGCGTAGCTTTCCAGCGAGCCGAAGAAGAACCAGCAGCCGAGGGTGCTGCCGAGCAACAGCGCCCAGATCACCTCTTTAATCTTGCGGCCGCGCGAGACGCGGGTGACGAACATCGCCACGCCCGGGGTATAGGAGATCCACCACAGCCAGTAGAACACCGTCCAGCTGCGGCTGAAGCTGCCGTCGCCCATCGGATCGGTGAACAGGCTCATCTGCAGGAAGTTTTGCGCGGTCAGGCCGATGGCGTTGATGGTGTTGTTGATGGTGAACTCAGTGGGGCCGACCAGCAGCACCAGCCCGGCGAAGACGAAAGCGCCCCAGCCGACCATTTTGCTCAGGCGCTGCATGCCGCCGTCGATGCCGATGTAGGAGCTGAGGCAGAAAATCACCGCCGCCAGCAGGATCACCGTTGCCTGCACCACGAAATTGTCCGGGATGCCGGTCAGCGCCGTCAGCCCGCGAGTAAAGGTGGAGGCGGTCAGCACCAGCGAAATGGTGAGGGCGCCGACGGTGGCGACCAGGAAAATCAGATCCACCATCCGCCCGATCGGGCCGTTGGCGCGCACGCCGGTGATGGCGGAAATGATCCCCGACAGGCTGAGCCCTTTGTTCTTACGCACATGGAAGTGGTAGGCCATGATCAGCGAGGCGAGGGCATAGGTCGCCCAGGCGCTCAGGCCCCAGTGGAAGAAGGAGTAGCTGATGCTGTATTCCAGCGCCTTTGGAGTGCGCGGCGCGATGTTCAGCCCCGGCGTCTGGTAGTAATACGCCCATTCCATCACCCCCCAATACAGGGTGGACGAGCCGAGGCCGGCGCAGATGAACATGAATAGCCAGGCCAGCGTGGAGTATTGCGGTTTGCCTTCGCCGAGGCGGATGTTGCCGTATTTGCTCAACGCCAGATACAGCACCACCAGCAGGGCGATCAGCACCAGGATTTGAATGGTTGAACCGAACAGCCGGGTGACGCCGTTGAAAATGGTGTTGGCGATAAGCGCGGATTGAGCCGGAAAGAGCATCAGGCAAATGGCGATCAGCGCAATACTGCACAGGCTGATGGCGATGAGCGTGACATCCTTTTTAGGGTTGCTCTGCATGGGAGTGAACTCCTGTTATCGGTGGTGGGCCGGTGCGCGAAGCGTAGGGTGCGTCCGGGCCTTATTGGTTTGAACCCTTTGTTGTGTTACACCGCGAGGAGCAAACGCCCCGGCAGAATGCGCTGGGAATATTTACTCTTCATTAACATTTTCGAGTGTGCACAAATTACAGGAGGGCCACAATTGGGGCATCTGTAAAAGGATAAAACACAGTATGTAAACAATTTGTTGTGATCTTGACCGGGGTATTGGCGTGCTTTCTGCGGTGGTTTTCAGCGGATTTGCGGCGGCGATCGAAGCGGAAAAACGGACGTGGCAAAGCAGGGCGCGAAAACGCGCCCTGCGCAGGAAAACCGGTGATGCTTAGCGTTGCAGCAGGGCGGCGATCGCCTGGCCGACTTGCTGGGTGGAGGCATCGCCGCGCATGTCCGGCGTGCGCGGCCCGTCGGCGATGATGCGCTCGATCGCCTGCAGGATGCCGTCGTGCGCCTGGCGGTAACGGGCATCGCCGTCGCCGAGGAAGTCCAGCATCATCGCGCCACTCCAGATCATGGCGATCGGGTTGGCGATGTTCTTGCCGAAAATGTCCGGCGCCGAGCCGTGCACCGGTTCGAACAGCGACGGGAAGTTGCGCTCCGGGTTCAGGTTGGCCGACGGCGCAATGCCGATGGTGCCGGTGCAGGCCGGGCCGAGATCCGACAAAATATCGCCGAACAGGTTGGAGGCGACCACCACGTCGAAGCGTTCGGGGTTCAGCACGAAGCGCGCGCACAGAATATCGATGTGCTGTTTGTCCCAGGCGATATCGGGGTACTGGCGCGCCATCTCCGCCACGCGCTCATCCCAGTACGGCATGCTGATGGCCATGCCGTTAGATTTGGTGGCGGCGGTCAGGCGTTTGCGTGGGCGCTGCTGCGCCAGCTCGAAGGCGTACTTCAGGATGCGGTCCACGCCCTGGCGGGTGAAAACCGATTCCTGGATCACCATCTCGCGTTCGGTGCCTTCGAACATCCGCCCGCCGAGCGAGGAGTATTCCCCTTCGGTATTTTCGCGCACCACGTAGAAATCGATATCGCCCGGCTGTTTGTTCGCCAGCGGGCAGGGCACGCCGGGAAACAGCCGGACCGGGCGCAGGTTGACGTACTGCTCGAAGTCGCGGCGGAATTTCAGCAGTGAACCCCACAGCGAAATGTGATCGGGCACCGTATCCGGCCAGCCGACGGCGCCGAAGTAGATGGCGTCGAAGCCCTTGAGCTGCTCAAACCAATCGTCCGGCATCATCTGGCCGTGGTGCTGGTAGTAGTCGCAGCTGGCCCACTCGAAGGTGTCGAATTCCAGCGAAAGATCCCAGCGCGCCGCCGCCGCCTGCAATACCCGTATGCCTTCCGGCAACACTTCCCGCCCGATACCGTCCCCGGGGATAGCGGCAATCTTGTAAGTTTTGCTCATACAGAGGTCTCATTTGTAGGTAGGGGAGATTGACAACACTCTTATCCTATAATTGACTAACTGTTAATCAATCTCGAAAACGGTGAAACATAAAACACGAATCATGAACAATATGCCGATCCTGAGTGACCTGCGGGTGTTCGTGCTGGTGGCGCGCCGCGCCGGGTTCGCCGCCGCCGCCGAAGAGCTGGGCGTGTCGCCGGCCTTTATCAGCAAACGCATCGCGTTGCTGGAGAAGGCGCTGGACGTGTCGCTGCTGCACCGCACCACGCGGCGGGTGGCGATCACCGAGGACGGCGAACGCATCTACGAATGGGCGCAGCGCATTCTCAACGACGTCGATCAGATGATGGACGAGCTGTCCGAAGTGCGCCAGGCGCCGCAGGGCATGCTGCGCGTGGTCAGCAGCTTCGGCTTCGGCCGGCGCTTCGTGGCCCCGGCGCTGTCGGCGCTGGCGCGGGAGTATCCGCAGCTGGAGCTGCGGCTCGACGTGTCCGATCGGCTGGTGGATCTGGTCAGCGAAGGGTTCGATCTGGATATCCGCATTGGCGACGATATTGCCCCTAATCTGATCGCGCGCAAGCTGGCGGACAACCAGCGCATCCTGTGCGCTTCACCGGCCTATCTGCAGCGCCACGGCGTGCCGAAAAGCGTGGCGGAGCTGGCGGGCCGCGCTTGTCTGGTGATCAAGGAGCGCGATCACCCGTTCGGGCTGTGGCGGTTGCAGGGGCCGGGCGGTGAAGAGACGGTGAAGGTGACGGGGGCGCTGGCGTCGAACCACGGCGAAATCGTGCACCAGTGGTGCCTGGACGGGCAGGGCGTCGCGCTGCGTTCCGCCTGGGACGTGAAAGAGAACATCGACAGCGGCCGGCTGGTGCACATCCTGCCGGAGTATCATCAGCCGGCCAACATCTGGGCGGTGTACGTTTCCCGGCTGGCAACGTCGGCGAAAGTGCGGGTGACGGTCGAATTTTTGCGCGACTATTTCCGTGAGCACTACGGCGAAACGGGAGCGGCGAGCGAAAATCCGCTGCGGCCTTGAGGCCAAAAATGTGCGCCAGATCATCTTATGCTCGTAAAACTCCCCTCCGTTACTTGCAGAACTGTTGCACCTGTTCCTTTTGGCAAAACTTTGGTTTATGCTCAGCTGAAGCGTTTCAGTTGAGGCACTCTTCGACAGAAATGCCGATGTGAAGGCGGCGAAAAGCCGCTGAAGCGCGGGAATAATGCAAACGCGGCGATTCACAGCGGGCGGTGCGATCCACTACTCTATACGGGTTAGTGAGACAACCAGTCAGCGCCGGCCCGGCGCCGGTGAGTCAGCCCGGCGGGGACGGCCCTTTTTCAGGAGCAGCATGACCATCCGCATAGCGATAAACGGCTTTGGCCGCATCGGCCGCAGCGTATTGCGCGCACTGTACGAATCGGGACGACGGGCGGAAATCTCCGTGGTGGCGATCAACGAGCTGGCGAACGCCGAGGGCATGGCCCATCTGCTGAAGTACGATTCCAGCCACGGCCGCTTCGCCTGGGATGTGCGGCAAGAGTGCGACACGCTGAGCGTCGGAGACGACGCGATTCGCCTGTTGCATCAGCCGGCGGTGGAGCAGTTGCCCTGGGGCGAGCTGGGCGTCGACGTGGTGCTGGACTGCAGCGGCGTGTACGGCAGCCGGGCGGATGGCGAAGCCCATCTGGCGGCGGGGGCGAAGAAAGTGCTGTTCGCCCATCCGGGCGGCAACGATCTGGACGCCACCATCGTGTTCGGCGTCAACCATCAGACGCTGTTGGCGGAACATCGCATCGTGTCCAACGCCTCGTGCACCACCAACTGCATTATTCCGGTGATCAAGCTGCTGGACGATGCCTACAGCATCGAGTCCGGCACCGTGACCACCATTCACTCGGCGATGAACGATCAGCCGGTGATCGACGCGTATCACGCGGATTTGCGGCGCACCCGTGCGGCGAGCCAGTCGATCATTCCGGTCGACACCAAGCTGGCCGCGGGCATCACCCGTATCTTCCCGCAGTTTTGCGATCGCTTCGAGGCTATCTCGGTGCGCGTGCCGACCATCAACGTGACGGCTATCGATCTCAGCGTCAGCGTGAGCGCCGCGGTGAAGGTGGCGGAGGTCAACCAGCTGTTGCAAAAGGCCGCACGGGAGTCATTTCGTGGTATAGTTGACTACACGGAATTACCATTGGTCTCGATCGATTTTAACCATGACCCGCACAGCGCTATCGTCGACGGTACGCAGACCCGGGTCAGCGGGCAGCACCTGATAAAGACCTTGGTCTGGTGCGACAATGAATGGGGCTTTGCCAATCGGATGTTGGATACCACACGGGCAATGGCCGCCAGCGGTTTCTAGTACGGCGGCGCCGGCGTGACGGGCGCGCTGCTCAGGCAATTTTATAGAGATTCAATAAAGAGGGTTCACCATGTCTGTAATTAAGATGACCGATCTGGATCTGGCGGGTAAACGCGTACTGATCCGCTCCGATCTGAACGTGCCGGTAAAAGACGGTAAAGTGACTTCCGATGCGCGTATCCGCGCTTCCCTGCCGACTATCGAAGCTGCGCTGAAGCAAGGCGCCCGCGTGATGGTGACCTCCCACCTGGGTCGTCCTACCGAAGGCGAGTACAACGAAGAATTCTCCCTGCTGCCTGTGGTCAACTACCTGAAAGATCACCTGAAATCCCCAGTGCGTCTGGCGAAGGATTATCTGGATGGCGTCGACGTCGCCGAAGGCGAACTGGTGGTGCTGGAAAACGTCCGTTTCAACAAGGGCGAGAAGAAAGACGACGAAACCCTGTCCAAGAAATACGCGGCGCTGTGCGACGTGTACGTGATGGACGCGTTCGGCACTGCGCACCGCGCGCAGGCTTCCACCCACGGCGTGGGCAAGTTCGCGCCTGTCGCCTGTGCCGGCCCGCTGCTGTCCGCCGAGCTGGAAGCGCTGGGCAAGGCCCTGGGTAACCCGGCCCGTCCGATGGTCGCTATCGTGGGCGGTTCTAAAGTGTCCACCAAACTGACCGTGCTGGATTCCCTGTCCAAAATCGCCGATCAGCTGATCGTCGGCGGCGGCATTGCCAACACCTTCGTGGCGGCGCAGGGCAACAACGTGGGCCAGTCCCTGTACGAACCTGACCTGATCCCGAACGCGCAGAAACTGCTGGAAACCTGCGACATTCCGGTTCCGACCGACGTGCGCGTAGCGACCGAGTTCTCCGAAACCGCGACCGCGACCGTGAAGCAAGCCAACGAGATCCAGGACAACGAGCAAATTCTGGATATGGGCGACGTCTCTGCCGAGCGTCTGGCCGTTATCCTGAAGAACGCCAAGACCATTCTGTGGAATGGCCCGGTTGGCGTATTCGAGTTCCCTAACTTCCGTAAGGGCACCGAAATTGTCGCCCGCGCGATCGCCGATAGCGACGCTTTCTCTATCGCTGGCGGCGGCGACACTCTGGCAGCCATCGATCTGTTCGGTATCGCTGACAAAATCTCCTACATCTCCACCGGCGGTGGCGCATTCCTGGAATTCGTTGAAGGGAAACCGCTGCCTGCCGTCGTGATGCTGGAAGAGCGCGCTAAGCAGTAATTCAGACAACGGGAGGCGAAAGCCGCCCGTTTGTTTTATACCGCGCGGCTAATGCTGCGCGGCGTGAAAACATCGATTTACATCCATCTACGGCCGACGAAACAGGACAAAGTAACATGTCTAAAATTTTTGATTTCGTAAAACCGGGTGTCATCACGGGTGATGACGTTCAGAAAGTCTTCGCAGTTGCTAAAGAGAACAACTTTGCGCTGCCAGCGGTAAACTGCGTGGGTACCGACTCCATCAACGCAGTGCTGGAAGCCGCGGCTAAAGTGCGCGCGCCGGTCATCGTTCAGTTCTCCAACGGCGGCGCCGCGTTCATCGCCGGCAAAGGCGTGAAGACCGATGTGCCTCAGGGCGCAGCGATTCTGGGCGCCATCTCTGGCGCACACCACGTTCACCAGATGGCTGAACACTACGGCGTGCCGGTGATCCTGCACACCGACCACTGCGCGAAGAAACTGCTGCCATGGCTGGACGGCCTGCTGGACGCCGGCGAGAAGCACTTCGCCGCTACCGGCAAACCGCTGTTCTCTTCCCACATGATCGATCTGTCTGAAGAGTCGCTGGAAGAAAACATCGAGATCTGTAGCGCCTACCTGAAGCGCATGGCCAAAATCGGCATGACGCTGGAAATCGAACTGGGCTGCACCGGCGGTGAAGAAGATGGCGTGGATAACAGCCATATGGACGCTTCCGCACTGTACACCCAGCCGGAAGACGTGGCTTACGCGTACGAAAAACTGAACGCCATCAGCCCGCGCTTCACCATCGCTGCCTCCTTCGGTAACGTACACGGCGTGTACAAGCCAGGCAACGTCAAGCTGACCCCGACCATCCTGCGTGATTCTCAGGACTACGTGTCCAAGAAATTCAACCTGCCGCACAACAGCCTGAACTTCGTGTTCCACGGCGGTTCCGGTTCTACCGACGCAGAGATCAAAGAGTCTGTGGGTTATGGTGTTATCAAGATGAACATCGACACCGACACCCAATGGGCGACCTGGGACGGCATCCTGCAGTACTACAAAGCGAACGAAGCTTACCTGCAGGGCCAGCTGGGCAACCCGAAAGGCGCCGATCAGCCGAACAAGAAATACTACGATCCACGCGTATGGCTGCGCGCAGCGCAGACCAGCATGGTGACGCGTCTGGAGCAGGCCTTCAAAGATCTGAACGCGGTAGACGTTCTGTAATCTTCGGCACCTGTTGCACGATGTAAAAGGCTCCCTGTGGGGAGCCTTTTTCGTTTTCAGCCCAGCAGGCCGGCGCCGACGTTGACAGACAGGCCCAGGATCAGCATGTTGAACGCGAAGGAGATCACCGACTGCAACAGGGTGACCTTGCGCACCTCCGCCGCTCCGACCGCCACATCGGCGGTCTGCGACGCGACCGCGATAGTGAAGGAGAAATAGGCGAAATCCAGATAGGTCGGCTCGGTGAGGTTGCCGGGAAACAGCAGCGGCAACGGAGCCTGCTGCGCGCCCTGGCGATAAAACTGGTGGGCATAGTGCATGGTGAAGGCGGTCGGCAGCAGCAGCCAGGAGACCACCAGCGTGGAGCCGGTCAGCAGCAAATGCAGCGTCTTCAAAGATCCGGCCACCTGTTTGGCGCTGCTCAGTTCAAACAGGATCGCCAGTAAACTGACCAGACAACCGAGGCTGACCAGCGTCAGCACCATGCTGGCGCTTTCGTCCTGCCGCCGGGCGATCTGGCGAATGTGCTGCGGCGTGCTGATCAGCATCAGCCGCCAGAGAAACAGCAGGTAGAGCCAGGCCAGCGTATTCCAGCCGATCATCAGGCGCTGCAGCAGCGAAAGCTGGGCGGGCAGCAGCAAAAAGCACAGCAGCCCGGCGCCGACCGAAAACAGCAGCCTGGGCCGCACTAGCCAATAGTGTTTGAGCGAAGAGCGAATATGCATGAAAAACAGATCCCTTGTCGTGAAATGGCCAACGCGCTGTTCTCAGCATAGAAGAAGCGGCGGGCAGTTTAGGCTATTTTTAACGCTGACGGTTGGCAGGAGCCTTTAATGTTGGTTACCCTAAGGCGGTGGTTTCCGACTGGCCGCCGAGGCCAGTGTATTTTTGCGAGTTTCTCCCGTTAGGGACTGAGTTAGGACGACACGAATGAAAGATTTGAATGTAGTAGACGGCATCAACGGTGCCGGCGACTGGCTGGTGAAGAACCAGGATCTACTGATCCAGTACGCGGTGAATATCGTCGCCGCCATCGTTATCCTGATCATCGGTTCGATCGTAGCCCGCGTGGTTGGCAATGCGTTAAATCGCGTGATGAAGCTGCGCGGCATCGACGCCACGGTGGCAGACTTCCTGTCGGCAATCGTGCGCTACGGCGTGCTGGCATTCACCTTCATCGCGGTGCTGGGGCGCGTCGGCGTGCAGACCACCTCGGTGATCGCCGTGCTGGGTGCCGCCGGTTTGGCCGTCGGCCTGGCGCTGCAAGGGTCGCTGTCCAACTTTGCCGCCGGCGTGCTGCTGGTGATCTTCCGCCCGCTGCGCGTGGGTGAATATGTCGATCTGGGCGGCGTGGCCGGTACCGTCGATCAGGTGCAGATTTTCTCCACCACCCTGCGGACTTCCGACAATAAAACCATCGTGGTGCCGAACGGTAAAATCATCGCCGGCAACATCATCAACTACTCCCGTGAACCGAACCGCCGCGTGGATATCGTGGTGGGCGTGGCCTACAACGCCGATATCGACGTGGTGAAGAAAGTGCTGGGCGACGTGATCGCCGCCGACAAGCGCATCCTGCATGCCAAAGGCGTGACCGTGCGTCTGAACGAGATGGCGCCGTCTTCCCTGAACTTCGTCACCCGTTCCTGGACCACCAACGCGGAATACTGGAACGTGTACTTCGATCTGATGGAAAACTTCAAGCGCGCGCTGGATGCCCACAACATCGGCATTCCGTTCCCGCAGATGGACGTGCACCTGTATCGCACTGAAGACGCTTCCGCCAAGGCGGAATAACAGAGAAGGGGGCCTGGGCCCCCTTTTTTCATTACGGGCCGAGACGCCACCGAGGGCGTCTCGGCCTTTTCTTTTCCGCGAGTTCAGGCGTCGGCGGCCGGTTCCGCGCGCGGCGCGCGATGGCGCGGACTGAGGCGATAGAGCAGGAAGATGGCGACCGCGCCCAGCAGCGCCGGCAGCGCCAGCCAGAGGAAAAACACTTCCGCCGATCCGGCGGCGGTCATCATCCAGGCGCCGAGCATCGAGCCGACGATCGAGCCGAAGCGGCCGTTGGCCATGGCCCAGCTGACGCCGGTCACGCGGGCTGCTGTCGGGTAAAGGGTGGCGGAGACCAGGTTCAGGCCGTTTTGCGCGCCGGCTACGCCGAAGCCGATCAGGAACACGACGGCGGCCAGCGTGTAGACGTCGCCCATCAGATACCCGGTCGCGCCGATCACCAGCGCGGCACCCAGGTAGGAGACGGCCAGCACGCGGTAGGGCCCGACCCGGTCCATCAGCAGCGCCATCAGGACGGCGCCCAGGGTGCCGCCGAGCGGCACCATCGCCCCGATGCGCGAGGCGTGGGCGATATCGTAACCGGCGTCTTTGAGGATCGTCGGCAGCCAGCTGGTGAGCAGGTAGAACACGAACAGCGAGCAGAAGAACGCCGCCCACAGCAGCAGGGTGCGCACGGCGCGCCCTTCGATAAACAGGTGCGAGATCGGCGACTTGGCCTGCGGTGGGCGCTCGTCATCGACGATGGTGACCCCCGTCCAACGCCGGCCGGTGATGCGCTCGACCACCCGGCGCAACCGATCGGCATGTTTGGCGCTGGCGGCCATAAAGCGTACCGATTCGGGCATTTGCCAGGCCAGCAGCGGCAGCAGCGCCAACGGCGCAATGCCACCCACCAGCAGCATGCCGCGCCAGCCGAACGCCGGGATGATCTGCCCGGCCAGCAGGCCGCCCAGGGCCAACCCGGCGGTAAAGCCGCTCCAGCTCAGGGTGACCATCAGCATGCGGCGGCGCGCCGGTGAGTACTCCGAGCTGAGGGTAATGCAGGTCGGTATCGCACCCCCAAGGCCAATGCCGGTAATGAAGCGCAGCAAGGTCAGGGATTCTATCGATTGCGTATAGGCCGAAGCCAGAGTGCAGCCGCCAAACACCAGCACCGCGACGAGCAGCACGCGTTTGCGGCCGATGGCGTCGGCGATCGGCCCGAACAGCAGGCTGCCGATCAGCAGGCCGAACAGCCCCGCGCCGAAGGCGGGAGAGAGCTGCGAGGGGTGCAGGCCCCACTCTTCGCGCAGCGCCGGGGCGATATAGCCGATGATGGCGGTATCGAAGCCGTCCAGCAGGGCGATCAGGAAACACAGGGTAAGGATGAGGATTTGATAAGGCGAGATCCTGGCGCGATCGATAATTTCGCTGATGCGAGCGGTATCTGGGCTCATGAGGGTTCCACTGTTATTAAGCTGGTGTGGGCTGGCTGAGGGGCCGTTCAGGCCGCTGTGGCTGGCATCGCGTAGAAGCTCGAGTATACACCAGAGCGGGGACGTTGCGGGGAGAGGGAGTCGATGATCATCGCCCGCCGCAGGAGGCTCCTGCGGCGGGCGATGGTGAGGTTATTTGGCCAGCAGTTCCCGGCGCACGATCTCGGCGCCCGCACTCAAGGCGTTCAGCTTGCCGCTGGCGACCCGACGAGGCAGGGGGGCCATGCCGCAGTTGGTGGAGGGATAGAGCTTGTCGGCATCGACAAACTGCAGCGCTTTACGCAGCGTAGCGGCCACTTCTTCCGGCGTCTCAACGGTATGATTCGCTACATCAATGGCGCCAACCATCACTTTTTTGCCGCGGATCAGTCCAAGCAGATCCATCGGCACGTGCGAGTTATGGCACTCCAGCGAGATGATATCGATAGTAGAGGTTTGCAGCTTGGGGAACGCCTCTTCATATTGCCGCCACTCAGAGCCCAGCGTCTTTTTCCAGTCGGTATTGGCCTTAATGCCGTACCCA
Source organism: Serratia nevei (assembly GCF_024160145.1). Taxonomy (GTDB): domain Bacteria; phylum Pseudomonadota; class Gammaproteobacteria; order Enterobacterales; family Enterobacteriaceae; genus Serratia; species Serratia nevei_A. Next base: position 119,921 of record NZ_JAMYWQ010000010.1, on the reverse strand, counting down.
TAGCAGATATGCACCGCCGTTTCACACTTAAGCCCTTCAACGGCCCTTTCCAGCGCGGCGATGCCCCAGTCATTCACCTCGTCAAAGAACACGTTAAATGCGGGCTCATCAAACTGAATGATGTCGACGCCGGCAGCCTCGAGCTCTTTGGCTTCCTGATTGAGGATCTTGGCGAACTCCCAGGCCAATTTTTCGCGGCTTTTATAGTGGTTGTCATAGAGCGTGTCGATCATGGTCATCGGCCCCGGCAGGGCCCATTTAATCGGCTGCTTGGTCAGCCGGCGTAAAAATTTGGCGTCTTCAACGAACACGGGCTGTTGACGGGCCACCGCCCCCACGACGGTCGGCACGCTCGCCTCATAGCGATTGCGGATTTTAACCACCTCGCGTTTCTCGAAATCGACGCCGCTAAGGTGTTCGATAAACGTCGTGACGAAGTGCTGGCGCGTTTGCTCGCCATCGCTGACGATATCGATGCCGGCCTGCTGTTGCTCTGCCAGCGACAAACGCAGGGCATCCTGTTTGCCTTCGACTAATTCTTCATTCTGCAATTTCCAGGGCGACCACAGGGTTTCCGGTTGGGCCAGCCAGGACGGCTTAGGCAAGCTGCCGGCGGTCGACGTAGGGAGCAATATTTTCATAATAGATGACCTGTATTTGAGTGAATCAAAGCGCGTAGTGAGCAGACCACTGCTCAAGAATGGGCTTGTAGGGTTTGATAAATTGCTCTTCCGTAAATTTCCCCTGCTCAATCGCTAACCGGCTACGCTCTTCGCGATCGTAAACAATCTTGGTTAATGAATGATCCTGGTTATTCAGGCTTGGCTGATAGCATTGCCCTGCCGCCGAGTTGGCATTGTAAATTTCAGGCCGATAGATTTTTTGGAAGGTCTCCATCGTGCTGATGGTGCCGATCAGCTCCAGATCGGTGTAATCGCTCAGCAAATCCCCGGGGAAATAAAACGCCAGCGGCGCGACGCTATTTTTCGGCATGAAGTAGCGCACCTGCAGGCCCATTTTATTAAAGTACCGGTCGGTCAGCGAAGCGCCGTCTTGCCGATACTCGTCGCCCAACACCGGATGTTGATTGCCCGTCCGATGATAGGTGTCTTTGCTGGACACGCTGAGGCAGATCACCGGCGGTTTGCTGAAATTCGCATGGTATTCGTTTGAATTGACGAAGTGCTTAAAGATATTGCCGTGCAAATCGCCGAAATCGTCCGGAATGTTGAATTCCGCCGTGTTTTTATTGTGCTCCGGCAGCAAGACGCTAAAGTCGTAATCGCGCACGTAAGACGAGAAATTATTCCCGACGATGCCCTCAATACGCTTTTGCGATTTTTTATCAATGATGTGGGTTTTCAGGATTTCGATCACCGGGAAGCTGGCACCCTGCTCGTCAACGCGCATCTCAACCGAAATGATTTCAAGCTCAACCGAATAGCGGTTGGCCTTGGGATTATCCCAAGGCGCCAACGAATTGAAGCGATTGTTAATCATCGCCAGCGTGTTGCGCAGGTTCTCCCGGCGGTTTTCCCCTCTGGCCAAATTGGCAAAGTTGGTGGTGATACGCGTACTTTCGGAAGGGTTATAGTCTTCATCGAAAGAACTGCGCTTAATCGTAAAGGTAAAGTCTTTATTCATCGTCTTATAGCATCCTGTTATATGATATGAAGGCTGGATTTATCCATTTGTTTCAATGGGTTGTTTTTCTCTTTTTTTATTCAGCCGGTTTCATATTGTCTGTCGTTAATGAGGTCTATTTTTGCCAGAGTCCTGCGGGGAGTGAAAGAGACTTAATTTCATTACCACATGAGCCGCGTTCATGATCTGGCATTCGGGCCGGTTTGCCACCGTTGCCCTGCTGCGCAAGCCACCCGGTGCGCCGGGCCGGCAACCTGGCGCCGCCTGAAAAATTGCGGGTATAATCCCCCCATGACCCCACGGATTCAGACACGAACATGACAAAACTCACCTTACAAGAGCAGATGCTCAAAGCGGGCCTGGTCACCAGCAAGAAAATGGCCAAGGTCCAAAGAACGGCTAAAAAATCACGCGTTCAGGCCCGCGAGGCCAGAGAGGCGGTGGAAGAGAATAAAAAGGCGCAGCTTGAGCGCGATAAGCAGCTGAGCGAGCAGCAAAAGCAAGCCGTGCTGTCCAAAGAATACAAGGCGCAGGTGAAGCAGCTGATCGAGATGAACCGCATCGTCCTGGCGAAAGGTGACATCGGTTTCAACTTCACCGACGGTAACCTGATCAAAAAAATCCTGGTGGATAAGGCGACGCAGACCCAGCTGATCAATGGCCGCCTCGCCATTGCCCGCCTGGTGGTCGAGAACCGCGAAGAGTGTGAATACGCGATTATCCCCGCGAGCGTCGCCGATAAAATCGCGCAGCGCGATGCGGCCAGCATCGTGTTGCACAGCGCGCTGAGTCAGGAAGAACAGGATGAAGACGATCCGTACGCCGACTTTAAAGTGCCCGACGATTTGATGTGGTAAGCCGCGCTCAGAACGGCGCGGCGTGACGTGCGGCGATCCGCGCTTCGCTGATGGGGTGCACAAAGTCCAGTTCGCTGGCGTGCAGCATCAGCCGCGGCGTCTGTTCGGTACCCGGCAGCAGACGCCCGCCATACAGATCGCAGCCTAAAATAGGGTGGCCCAACTGCCGGCTGTGAATACGCAGCTGGTGGGTGCGCCCGGTCTCTGGGGTGAGCTGCACCCGCGTCAGCGGCAGCGAGATCCCGTCCTCCGTTTCACGATAAAAACGCTCGACGACCCGATAGCGGGAGCGGGCGGGCTTGCCGTGGAGGGCGCAAATCGACATCAGCGGGAACAGCGCCGGATCTTTGGCGATCGCTGCGTCTATGACCCCTTCGTTATCCGCCAGATGGCCGCAGAGCAGCGCGCTGTACACCTTGCTGACGGTGCGTTCGCTGAACTGCCGGCAGAGCGCGGCGTTGACGGCCTTGTTGCGGGCCACCACCATCAACCCTGACGTGCCGAAATCCAGGCGGTGCACCAGGGCGCAGCCGGGGAAAATCTGCACCAGCCGGTGGTGCACCGAATCGAGATTCTGCGGATTTTTGCCCGAGAGGCTGAGCAGCCCGGCCGGCTTATTGATCAGCGCCAGATGATCGTCCTGATAGAGGATCTCTATCTGCTCATGGCAGGGCGGGGCGATAAAGGAATCGGTAATCGTAGACATCGGGCGGCCGGCTGGAAGGTGGGTGTGGATGATAGCGAATTTTTCGCCGATGGGCGAATTTGACGGCGCTCACAGCGTGATCCTCCCTCGCCGATTTGAGTATTAGCTCCTCTGATACTGGATTAGAAACATCAATTTCACCTAATGATCGCTTCCTCGTATGATGCGCGTGTTGACCGACACGCGCCCTCGTCCGGCGCCTTTTATCATTCGAGGAATCCCCATGTTAGCCGTCTTCCTGCAGGGCTTTGCCCTGAGCGCCGCCATGATCCTGCCGCTGGGCCCGCAGAACGTATTCGTGATGAATCAGGGCATTCGCCGCCAGTATCATTTGATGATTGCTTCGCTGTGCGCATTGAGCGATATCGTGCTGATCTGCGCCGGTATTTTCGGCGGCAGCGCCTTGCTGACCCGCTCGCCGCTGCTGCTGGCGCTGGTCACCTGGGGTGGGGTGGCGTTTCTGCTGTGGTACGGCTGGGGCGCGTTCCGCTCCGCCCTCAGCCCGCAGCCGGCGCAGGCCGCGGCGCAGGAGCTGGCGCAGAGCCGCTGGCGCATCGTTGTCACCATGCTGGCGGTCACCTGGCTGAACCCGCACGTTTATCTGGATACCTTCGTGGTGCTCGGCAGCCTGGGCGGGCAGCTGACGGCGGACGTGCGCTCCTGGTTCGCGCTCGGCGCGGTCAGTGCGTCGGCGGTGTGGTTCTTCGGGCTGGCGCTGCTGGCCTCCTGGCTGGCGCCGTGGCTGAACACGCAGCGGGCGCAGCGCATCATCAACGCGCTGGTCGGGCTGGTGATGTGGGGCATCGCGCTGCAGCTGGCCTGGCAGGGGGCAAATTTATAAGAATTTGTCACTAATCCGAATTTAAAACGCCGCGCGATATGCTACGTTTGATGCCAGGAATCCGGCGGTTCCCACGGGAAAAGCCGGCGATCAGAGACAGCCTGTCATAAGGAGACACTGTGAAGCTAAAAGCATTGGCTATGGCCGCAATGGTCGGATTAGGGACATTACCGATGGCGCTGCAGGCGGCTGAAGTGCCTGAAGGGCCGCACGTCGTCACCTCCGGCACCGCCAGCGTGGACGCCACGCCGGATATCGCCACCCTGGCGATTGAAGTGAGCGTTTCCGCCAAAGACGCCGCCCAGGCGAAGAAGCAGGTGGACGAGCGCGTGGCGCAGTACTTTGATTTCCTGCAGAAAAACAACATCGAGAAGAAAGACATCAGCGCCGCCAACCTGCGCACCCAGCCGGAATACGACTACCTGAAAACCGGCGAGTCGGTGTTGAAGGGCTACCGGGCGGTGCGCCAGGTGCAGGTGACCCTGCGCCAGTTGGACAAGCTGAACGAGCTGCTGGACGGCGCGCTGAAATCCGGCCTGAACGAGATCCGCGCGGTGGAGCTGGGCGTCGCCAAGCCGGACGTGTATCGCGAGCAGGCGCGGCAAAAAGCGATCGAGAATGCGACTCAGCAGGCCGAATCTTTGGCCAAAGGTTTCCACGCCAAGCTGGGGCCAGTGTACAGCATTCGCTACCGGGTCGCCAATTACCAGCCGATGCCGGTGGCGCGGATGTATAAGGCGGCCGGCGCGGTGGCGGAAAGCGACGCGGCGCAAACCTATGAACAGCAAAGCATTCACTTCGACGATCAGGTGGATGTGGTGTTCGAGCTGCAGCGCAACGCCGCGCAGTAAGGGCAGGCTATCGATGAAAAGGTTCGCTGAGGCGAACCTTTTTTCGTTTTAATCCTGGCGCAGTACCTGGTGGCCGTGTTCCAGCAGCGCGTCGGTCACTTTGCGCATCATGCGGCTTTCCGGCGCGAAACGATGCCAGTACAGCATGCGGCGCTGGTACAGCCCCGGCGTCAGATCGATCAGCTCACCGGACTCCAGCTCCTTTTCGATCTGCAGGTGCGGGATCATACAGCAGGTCGTGCCCTGACGCGCCAGCTGCACGAAGGCTTCCGAGGAGTTCACGATGTGGCAGGGCACGCTGCCCGGCGACAGATCAAAGTTCTGCTGCAAAAACGCCTGGTGCATGTCGTCGAGATGATCGAAGGCCACCGCCGGCGCTTTCAGCAGCGCGGAGCGGGTGACGCCGCTCGGGAAGTAGCGCTCGGCGAAGCCGCCGGAGGCCACGAACAGGTAGTCCAGCGCCCCCAGCCGATCTACCAGGCAGCTCGGTAGCGGCTGCGGCTGAATACTCACCGCGCCCACCACTTCACCGCGGCGCAGCCGCTCCTGGGTACGGGTTTCATCTTCCACCTGCAGATTCAGGCGAATGGGGGAGTCCGCCAGCACCGGCTTCAGCGCCGGCAGCAGCCAGGTCGCCAGACTGTCGGCGTTGACCGCCAGCGACAGCAGCAGCGGCGTATCGACGCCGGTGTCGTTGCCCAGCCACTCTTCTTCCAGCAGCTCCACCTGATGCAGCAGCGCCAGCAACTTTTGCCCTTGTTCGGTGGGGCGCGGCGGCACGGTACGGACCAGCAGCGGTTGGCCGAACAGGTTTTCCAGCTGTTTGATGCGTTGGGATACCGCCGATTGCGTGATACAGAGTTTTTGAGCGGCGCGTTCGAAGCCGCGCTCACGGATCACCGCGTCCAGCGCTTGCAGCGTACGATAGTCTGGGCGTTTCATCGGAAAGATATCCCTTAAATTAGAATGATACCGGCACTATGCCACATTTTGCGCATGGCGCAGGTGGAAAATCACGCCCCAGCCTCGCCGCCAAGCGGGTAAAAATGCGGCCTGCGGTAAATAAGTGTGATCCTGCCGGCGTGAAAAACAGCGTTTTACCCTATAATACGCACACGTTTTCGTACAGAGGCAAGGGACATATTATGACGCAGGACGAACTGAAAAAAGCGGTGGGCTGGGCGGCGCTGGAATACGTGACGCCGGGCACCATCGTCGGGGTCGGCACCGGTTCTACCGCTGCCCACTTTATTGATGCGCTGGGATCCATCAAGCACCAGATCGAAGGCGCGGTGTCCAGCTCCGACGCCTCCACCGCCAAGCTGAAAAGCCTCGGCATCCACGTGTTCGACAGCAACGAAGTGGACTCGCTCGATATCTACGTGGACGGCGCGGACGAAATCAACGGCCATATGCAGATGATCAAGGGCGGCGGCGCGGCGCTGACGCGCGAGAAGATCATCGCCGCCATCGCCAAGAAATTCATCTGCATCGTCGACGCCAGCAAGCAGGTGGACGTGCTGGGCAAGTTCCCGCTGCCGGTGGAAGTGATCCCGATGGCCCGCTCTTACGTGGCGCGTGAGCTGGTGAAGCTGGGCGGCCTGCCGGAGTATCGTCAGAACGTGGTGACCGACAACGGCAACGTGATCCTGGACGTGCACAACCTGAGCATCACCGACGCCATCGCCCTGGAGAACAAGATCAACGGCATCGCCGGCGTGGTGACCGTGGGGCTGTTCGCCAACCGCGGCGCGGACGTGGCGCTGGTCGGCACCCCGGAAGGCGTGAAAGTGGTCAAATAAGCCTCCGCCGTCTGTGGCCCGGCAGTGCCGGGCCGCATAATTCTTCGGTTAAAATATCTTTTCTGAAAAACGGCAAATTTGGTGACTTATGTCACATTGTTAAACCTGACTCCCCAAAGCTTCTGCCGAAAACTTTCCCTATGGCATTTTCTGCCGTAAACCGCCAGGAACGCTGCGCCTTGTCCTGCTGGGCAGGCAATCGTTTGTATTGCCGCCCGCGTTATTTTTGTTATGTTGGATGGGAGCTGTGTCGTCACAGCCGCTTCTGAAGTCTGAACATAGGGTCGGGTAAATGGCAAAAGTATCATTGGAGAAAGACAGGATTAAATTCCTGTTGGTGGAAGGGGTTCATCAGAGCACGGTCGATAACTTGCGTGCCGCCGGTTATACCAACATCGAATATCACAAGGGTGCGTTAGACACCGAATCGCTGAAGGCCTCCATCCGCGATGCGCACTTCGTCGGCATCCGATCGCGTACGCATCTGACCGAAGAGGTGTTCGCCGCCGCAGAAAAACTGGTGGCGGTGGGCTGCTTCTGCATCGGCACCAATCAGGTTGATCTGAAAGCGGCGACCAAACGCGGTATTCCGGTCTTCAACGCCCCGTTCTCCAATACCCGATCCGTGGCCGAAATGGTGCTGGGCGAGCTGCTGCTGATGCTGCGCGGCATTCCGGCTGCCAACGCCAAGGCGCACCGCGGCGTGTGGCACAAACTGGCCGTGGGCTCCTATGAGGCGCGTGGCAAAAAGCTGGGCATCATCGGCTATGGCCATATCGGCACCCAGCTCGGCATTCTGGCCGAAGGGCTGGGCATGAAGGTGTTCTTCTACGATATCGAGAACAAGCTGCCGCTGGGCAACGCGCAGCAGGTGCGCCATCTGTCCGATCTGCTCAATATGAGCGATGTGGTGACGCTGCACGTGCCGGAAACGCTGGCCACCAAGAACATGATGGGGGCGGAAGAGCTGGCGCTGATGAAACCGGGTGCCATTCTGATCAACGCCTCGCGCGGTACCGTGGTGGATATCCCCGCGCTGTGCGATGCGCTGGCCAGCAATCACCTGGCGGGTGCGGCGATCGACGTCTTCCCGGAAGAGCCGGCGACCAACAGCGATCCGTTCAACTCGCCGCTGTGTGAGTTCGACAACGTGCTGCTGACGCCGCACATCGGTGGCTCCACCCAGGAAGCGCAGGAGAACATCGGCGACGAAGTGGCCGGCAAGCTGGCGAAATATTCCGACAACGGGTCGACCCTGTCCGCCGTCAACTTCCCGGAAGTGTCGCTGCCGGCGCATGGCCCGAATGCCAGCCGCCTGCTGCACATCCACGAAAACCGCCCGGGCGTGCTGACGCAGATTAACCAGATCTTCGCCGAAGAGGGGGTTAACATCGCCGCGCAGTATCTGCAAACCGGGCCGGAAATCGGCTACGTGGTGATCGACATCGAAGCGGAAACCGCGCGCGCCGATGCCGCGCTGCAGCGCATGAAGGCCATTGACGGCACCATTCGTGCCCGTTTGCTGTTCTGATTCAGCAACATGCCGCAACGAAAAAGGCCGGAGCGATCCGGCCTTTTGCTATTTGGGTTCGTGCCACGCCCAGCTGCAAAGTGGGGTGAGGATTTCCGGCAGCGGGATATCCCAATGCTCGGTTGGCAGGTGCTCCACCTGTTGGCAATCATGGGCCAGGCCGATGGGATAGGGGCCGCCGTTTTGCCAGTTTTGCAGGGTGCGATCGTAAAAGCCGCCGCCCATGCCCAGACGCTGCCCGGTATGATCGAACGCCACCAGCGGCGTCAGCACGATGTCCAGTTCACCCAGCGGCAGCACCTGGCGTACATCGAGGCGCGGTTCGAGAATATTGAAGCGGTTGCGCACCAGCGGCGTTTCCGGCGCATAGCGCAGGAACAGCAGGTGGCCCGGGCTGAACGGATGCAGCACCGGTAGGTAAACCCGTTTGCCCTGCACCCACAGATGCTCGATCAGCGGCCCGGTGTCGAGTTCACCGTCAAACGACAGAAATACCGCGATGCTGTGCGCCGCCTGAATGCGCGCATGCGCGACGAGGCGTTCGGCTATCTTTTCTGCGGCAAAGCGTTGCTGGCCCGGCGTAAGCTCGCGCCGACGTTGGCGAATGAGTTGACGAATGGCTTGGCGCTGCTGCGCAAATTGGGGTTGAAAAGGCATCGTATCAGGCTTGCTCAGTGTGGGGTTCAACACACATAAACCGCTGAGAAGGGGAATCTCCGAGATGCCGTCGCAGGCTGTAACCCTTGAACCCATGGTTCAAGGTGAACGTGCCGTCGCAATCTTAAGGCTTCTCGGCGCACCGAGCGTGCTCACCGATCGCGGAGCAACACATTCTGTTTGTACTAAATATCGGCTCAGGGGACTGGCCCGCTGGCGAACATCTCAGAGAAATTTTGTACTCGTTGCCGAAACTGTGGTTTCAACAACTTAAGTTATTCGAATTGTGCATCCTGACGTTCAGAGATGCGACCTTGTTCAAGCAGCGCTTGTTCAATGGTCTGCTGCAGCATCCGTATGCGTTGTTCCATATTGGACGCATAGTCACGGGTTTTCAACCGTTCTTGAGCCAGTTCGTGACAGACGTTCAATGCCGCGATGAAAACCAGTTGCTCAGTATTGGAGACTCTAGTGCGAACTTTAAGATCTTGCAACCGTTGGTTAAGATCGTCCGCCGCCATATTCAACGCATCTTGTTGTTCTGGCGGGCAATTGACTCTTAACGAGCGGCCAAAAATTTGAATATCTACCGGTTGTGCAGACATGCCACCTTCCTGCCTAAATTTCGCGCCAGCCTTGTCCGCCCTGGCCGGGCCGTCAAAGCGGGCGCCACTATATATACCTCGGTACCAAGATACAACCCCTTTTTCAGTACCTGGTTGTAATCTACTGTGGCGGACACTGCCAGTCAAAAAAGGGTGTCAAAATGCGCAGTTACCGCACTTTCATCACCCGCCGGCGCAGTGTGAGACCTGCCACATCACGATTATAACTAGCCACTGAGGTGTCGCGCTTATCTGGTATAGCGACGGACCTTGGTGGTAGCATAACACGAACTTATCCTGCCAACGATGACGAATGCGCATGTCTATACAGAATACATTTCCAAGTTACCAATCTTTGACCGTGGCCCTCAACCAGCAGGCGGTGGCGCTGACCGCGGCAGAAATGCACGGCCTGATCAGCGGCCTGCTGTGCGGCGGCAGCCGCGATGCCGGCTGGCAGGCGCTGGTGCACGATCTGACCAACGAAGGCGTCGCCTTCCCGCAGGCGCTCAGCCAACCGCTGCAACAGCTGTATGAAGTGACGCGCGAAACGCTCGAAGACGACGAATTCCTGTTCCAACTGATGCTGCCGGAAGGGGAGATCGTCAGCGTGTTCGATCGCGCCGACGCGCTGGCCGGTTGGGTCAACCACTTCCTGCTCGGGCTGGGCATGATGCAGCCGAAGCTGGCCCAGGTGAAAGACGAAGTCGGGGAAGCGATCGACGATCTGCGCAACATCGCGCAATTGGGCTACGACGAAGACGAAGATCAGGAAGAATTGGAACAGTCGCTGGAAGAAGTGGCGGAGTATGTGCGGGTTGCCGCCATCATGTGCCACGGCGAATTCACCCGTCACAAACCAACGGCGCCGGAAAACATCAAACCGACGTTGCACTAAACGTCCTATCGCCCCTCCGCCGGCGGTGCGGATGGCATGATTTCAGGAGAAGGTAATGACTCAGCAGGAATTCAACAACCGCCGTCAGGCGCTGTTGGCGAAAATGGCGCCGGCCAGCGCGGCGGTTATTTTCTCTGCGCCGGAAGCGACGCGCAGTGCAGATTCAGACTATCCCTACCGGCAGAACAGCGACTTTTGGTACCTGACCGGCTTCAATGAGCCGGAAGCGGTGCTGGTGCTGATCAAAAGCGACGAAACGCATAACCACAGCGTGCTGTTCAACCGGGTACGCGATCTGACGGCGGAAATCTGGTTTGGCCGCCGCCTGGGGCAAGACGCCGCGCCGGCGAAGCTGGGCGTGGATCGCGCGCTGCCGTTCGATGAAATCAATGACCAGCTGCATCTGCTGCTCAATGGCCTGGACGTGGTTTACCACGCGCAGGGCGAATACGCCTACGCCGATCAGATCCTGTTCGGCGCGCTGGACAAGCTGCGCAAGGGGTTCCGCCAGAATCTGCAGGCGCCGGCCACCGTGACCGACTGGCGGCCGTGGTTGCACGACATGCGGCTGTTCAAATCGCCGGAAGAGCTGGCGGTGATGCGCCGCGCCGGTGAGATCAGCGCGCTGGCGCATACCCGCGCGATGGAAAAATGCCGCCCGGGCATGTTCGAATATCAGCTGGAAGCGGAAATTCACCATGAGTTCACCCGCCTCGGCGCCCGCTACCCGTCTTACAACACCATCGTCGGCAGCGGCGAAAACGGCTGCATCCTGCACTACACCGAGAACGAGAGCCAGATGCGCGACGGCGATCTGGTGCTGATCGACGCCGGCTGCGAGTATCAGGGGTACGCCGGCGACATTACCCGTACCTTCCCGGTCAACGGCAAGTTCAGCAAGCCGCAGCGCGCGGTGTACGACATTGTGCTGGCGTCGCTGCTGCGCGCTTTGGCATTGTTCAAACCCGGCACCAGCATTCGCGAAGTCAACGACGAAGTGGTGCGCATCATGGTGGTCGGGCTGGTGGAGCTGGGCGTATTGAAAGGTGAAGTCGACCAGCTGCTCGCGGAACAGGCGCACCGGCAGTTCTTCATGCACGGGCTGAGCCACTGGCTGGGCCTGGACGTGCACGACGTCGGCCACTACGGCACGCCGAGCCGCGATCGGCTGCTGGAGCCGGGCATGGTGCTGACCGTGGAACCGGGGCTGTACATTGCGCCGGATGCGGACGTGCCGGCGGAATACCGCGGCATCGGCATCCGCATCGAGGACGACATCGTGATCACTGCCGACGGCAATGAAAACCTGACCGCCAGCGTGGTGAAAGACGCCGATGCCATCGAGGCTTTAATGGCGGCGGCAAGGTCATAGAATGAGCGTAATTATCGTTGGCGGCGGTATGGCGGGCGCGACGCTGGCGCTGGCCATCTCGTCGCTCACACAGGGCAAAATGGCGGTGGATCTGGTCGAGGCGACCCGGCCGGACGACCGCAGCCACCCAGGCTTTGACGCCCGCGCTATCGCTTTGGCGCAGGGCACCTGCCAACAGCTGGCGCGCATCGGCGTTTGGCCGGCGCTGCGCGACTGCGCCACGCCGATCGCTCAGGTGCACGTCAGCGATCGCGGCCACGCCGGTTTCGTGAATCTACAGGCGCAGGATTATCAGGTCGATGCGCTTGGCCAGGTGATCGAACTGCACGACGCCGGGCAGCGGCTGTTCGCGCTGCTGGCGAAGGCGCCGGGCGTTACGCTGCACTGCCCCGCGCGGGTGGTGGACGTGATCCGCACCGCAGAGTGGGCGGAGGTGCTGCTGGACAACGGCCAGCGTCTGCGCGGGCAATTGCTGGTGGCGGCCGACGGTTCGCGTTCGGCGCTGGCGCAGGCCTGCAACGTAGAGTGGCGGCAGGAGGACTATCCGCAGTTCGCCACCATCGCCAACGTCACCACGGCGGAAGATCCGCAGGGGCGCGCCTTCGAGCGTTTTACCCGCTACGGGCCGCTGGCGCTGCTGCCGATGTCGCAGGGGCGCAGTTCGCTGGTGTGGTGCCATGCACGCGAAGATCGCGCCCGGGTGGATGCCTGGGACGACGAGCGTTTTATCGCCGAGCTGCAACAGGCCTTCGGCTGGCGGCTGGGGCGTATCCTCAAGGCCGGTAAACGGCACAGTTATCCGCTCAGCCTGCTGACCGCCGATCGTCATGTCAGCCATCGTCTGGCGCTGGTGGGCAACGCGGCGCAGACGCTGCACCCGATCGCCGGGCAGGGGTTCAACCTCGGCCTGCGCGACGTGATGTCGCTGGCGGAAACGCTGGCGGAAGCGGTAGACAGCGGCGAAGACGCCGGCGCTTATGCGCTGCTGAGTCGCTATCAGCAGCGGCGGCAAAACGATCGGCAGGCGACGATCGGCGTGACCGACGGATTGATCCGCCTGTTCGCCAACCGTTATGCCCCGCTGGTGGTCGGCCGTAATCTGGGGCTGATGGCGATGGCGCGTTTGCCGGCGGTGCGCGACGCCTTCGCCAAGCGCACGCTGGGCTGGGTGGAACGTTAGACACAGAATCGGGCGCCCTGTGGCGCGCCCAAAACGCGGCGCGGCAAGGCGTCGCGCGTTATTTAAGGAAATCGAGCAGCATGCAATCATTTGACGTGATTATCGCCGGTGGCGGTATGGTGGGGCTGACGTTGGCTTGCGGCCTGCAGGGCAGCGGGCTGCGCGTGGCGGTGCTGGAACAGCGCCAGCCGGACATGGCGCCGCCGTCGGAGCAGCCTGCGCTGCGCGTCTCCGCCATCAATGCCGCCAGCGAGCGTTTGCTGCAGCACATCGGCGTGTGGGACGACATTCTCCAACTGCGCGCCAGCGCTTACAACGCGATGGAAGTGTGGGAGCGCGACAGCTTCGGCAAAATCGCCTTCCGCGGCGACGAGTGCGGCTTCAGCCACCTCGGCCACATCATCGAAAACTCGGTGATCCAGCAGGCGCTGTGGAAACGCGCCGAAAACCTGTCGGACATCACGCTGATTACTCCGGCTGCGCTCAAGCAGGTGGCGTGGGGCGAGAACGACGCCTTCGTCACGCTGGAAGACGGCCGCATGCTGACCGCCCGGCTGGTGATCGGTGCCGACGGCGCCCAGTCGTGGCTGCGCCAGCACGCCGACATCCCGCTCACCTTCTGGGATTATCGCCATCATGCGCTGGTTGCCACCATTCGCACCGAAGAGCCGCATCAGGCGACGGCGCGGCAAATTTTCCACGGCGACGGCATTCTGGCGTTCCTGCCGTTCAGCGATCCGCATTTGAGCTCCATCGTCTGGTCGGTGACGCCAGAAGACGCCGAGCGGCTCCAACAGCTTGAGCCGGCGCAGTTCAACCGCGAACTGGCGATGGCCTTTGATATGCGTCTGGGCGCCTGCAGCCTGGAAAGCGAACGGTTGGCGTTCCCGCTGACCGGCCGCTATGCGCGCAGCTTCGCCGCGCACCGCCTGGCGCTGGTGGGAGATGCGGCGCATACCGTGCATCCGCTGGCCGGGCAGGGCGTGAACCTGGGCTTTATGGATGCCGCCGAACTGATTTCCGAACTGCGCCGCCTGCAGCGGCAGGGCAAGGATATCGGCCAGCACCTCTATCTGCGCCGCTATGAGCGCCGCCGCAAACATGGCGCGGCGGTGATGCTGGCCAGCATGCAGGGTTTCCGCGAGCTGTTCGACGGCAACCATCCGGCCAAAAAGCTGCTGCGCGACGTGGGGCTGCGGCTGGCGGACAGTCTGCCCGGCGTCAAGCCGAAGCTGGTGCGTCAGGCAATGGGCCTGAACGATCTGCCCGAGTGGCTTGCCTGACACCCCCGCCTTCTGCGAGCCCGCTGCGGGCTCGCGCTTCTCGCCTTATGCCATCGTCTTTCCTTATATAACCCTTCATTTGAAATAATCTAATTTCAGCTGCTTTTTATCATTACTTTTTCTAATTCCATGTTCGGTTATCAAAAGTCGGAATCTCATGTGCGGCCGTCGGTTTGTTATATAACTTCGGAGTTTTGCCGCTTTAATTGTTAATTTTGTGCCTTAAAGCGCATTTTTCCAGTGAAAAACTCTGCACACTAGCCCGGCATTTTACCGCCCCGGAACGGCGATGAGCCTATTTTAACTTATGGTTAATGGGGGCGTTCGGTGATAAGTTCGAGGGAAAGGTATCGTTTGCGTCACGGCGGTTGCACACAGTTTCCGCCCGTCCCGGCGCAGCATTTGTGTTGAGCAGTCAGTGCGCCATGGCGATCGGGCCGCGAGCCAGGCTCCGCCGCATTGCGTGGCAGCACCCTAACTTCTAGCGACGAGTGGAAAGAGGGAAAAGATGGCAAAGCAAACCCCACTGTACGACCAGCACGTGGCGTGCGGTGCGCGCATGGTAGACTTTCACGGCTGGATGATGCCGCTGCACTACGGCTCGCAGCTCGATGAGCACCACGCGGTGCGTCAGGATGCCGGCATGTTCGACGTGTCTCACATGACCATCGTGGATCTGCACGGCGCCCGCACCCGCGAATTTCTGCGTTATCTGCTGGCGAACGACGTCGCCAAACTGACCCAACCCGGCAAGGCGCTGTACACCGGCATGCTGAATGCCTCCGGCGGCGTGATCGACGACCTGATCGTTTATTTCCTCACTGAAGACTATTTCCGCCTGGTGGTGAACTCCGCCACGCGCGACAAAGACCTGGCCTGGATCGAAGAGCACGCCGCGCCGTATGGCGTTGCGCTGACGGTACGCGACGATCTGGCGCTGATCGCGGTGCAGGGCCCGCAGGCCAAAGAGCGCGCCGGCACCCTGTTCACCCCGGAACAAAAAAGCGCGGTCGAAGGCATGAAGCCGTTCTTCGGCGTGCAGGCCGGCGAGCTGTTTATCGCCACCACCGGTTACACCGGCGAGGCCGGCTATGAGATCGCGCTGCCGAAAGCGCAGGCGGCGGATTTCTGGCAAAAATTGCTGGCCGCGGGCGTCAAACCGGCCGGTCTGGGCGCGCGCGACACGCTGCGTCTGGAAGCGGGCATGAACCTCTACGGGCAAGAGATGGACGAAGGCGTTTCGCCGCTGGCCGCCAACATGGGCTGGACCATCGCCTGGCAGCCGGAAGATCGCCGTTTCATCGGCCGCGAAGCGCTGGAACAACAGCGCGAGCAGGGCACCGAGCAACTGGTCGGCTTGATCATGACGGAAAAAGGCGTATTACGTAATGAGCTGCCGGTGCGTTTCACCGACGCGGCGGGGCAAACCCACGAAGGCGTGATCACCAGCGGTTCGTTCTCTCCGACGCTGGGCTTCAGCATCGCGCTGGCGCGCGTGCCGGCAGGTATCGGCGAGCAGGCCATCGTGCAGATCCGCAACCGCGAAATGCCGGTCAAAGTGACCAAGCCCGGTTTCGTTCGTGCCGGCAAGCCGCTGACAAATTGATTTTTTATTGATTCTTCCCTAGGGATTTCGCGCTGCGGCTAGGCGGCAAGTGCGCGAGTCCTCGGGAGCTTACTGCGGTAAGTGACCGAGGTGAACGTACGCAGCCAACAACGCTGCAGTGTGAAAGACGACGGGAAATTATTTCTTCGAAGGAGTAACCGGCTATGAGCAATGTGCCAACAGAATTGAAATACGCATCCTCCCACGAGTGGGTTCGTTCAGAAGGTAACGGCGTTTACACCGTAGGCATCACCGAACACGCGCAGGAACTGCTGGGCGATATGGTATTTGTCGATCTGCCGGAAGTGGGCCGCAAAGTCGCCGCCGGTGAAGATTGCGCCGTGGCGGAATCCGTTAAGGCGGCGTCGGACATTTACGCGCCAATCAGCGGCGAAATCGTGGCGGTAAACGGTGAGCTGGAAAGCTCCCCGGAACTGGTGAACAGCGAGCCCTACGGTGACGGCTTCCTGTTCCAGATTAAAGCCTCCGACGAAGGCGAGCTGGCGAACCTGCTAAACGCCGCGGCTTATCAGGCCTCGATCGACGAGTAATCGTGACCACGCCCCAGGCCTTTCGGCCGGGGCGTTTTAGTGACCGCTCAAGCTATATCCCGTTTCACGCAAGCATTCAGGAATTTGTAGCAATGACTCAGACACTCAGCCAACTCGAACACAGCGAAGCGTTCATCGAACGCCACATCGGCTCTTCTGCGGAACAACGTCAGGAGTTGCTGGCAGCGGTGGGCGCTCGCTCGCTCAGCGCGCTGATCCAACAGATCGTGCCGGCGGACATTCAGCTGCCGGGGCCGCCGCCGGTCGGCGACGCGGCGACCGAACACCAGGCGCTGGCTGAGCTGAAGGCGATCGCCTCGCAAAATCAGCGCTACAAATCCTATATCGGCATGGGCTACAGCGCCGTGCTGACGCCGCCGGTGATCCTGCGCAACATGCTGGAAAACCCGGGCTGGTACACCGCTTACACCCCTTATCAGCCGGAAGTGTCGCAGGGCCGCCTGGAAGCGCTGCTGAACTTCCAGACCGTGACCCTCGATCTGACCGGCCTGGATCTGGCTTCCGCTTCGCTGCTGGATGAAGCCACCGCCGCCGCCGAAGCGATGGCCCTGGCCAAACGCGCCAGCAAGCTGAAAGACGCCAACCGCTTCTTCGTGGCCGACGACGTGCATCCGCAGACGCTGGACGTGGTGCGCACCCGCGCCGAAACCTTCGGCTTCGACGTCATCGTCGATAAAGCGGAAAAAGTGCTGGAGCTGGACGGCGTGTTCGGCGTGCTGCTGCAACAGGTGGGCACCACCGGCGAACTGCACGACTACAGCGCGCTGCTGGCCGAATTGAAATCGCGCAAAATCATCACCAGCGTGGCCGCCGACATCATGGCCCTGGTGCTGCTGACCGCGCCGGGCAAGCAGGGCGCCGACGTGGTGTTCGGCTCCGCGCAGCGCTTCGGCGTGCCGATGGGCTACGGCGGCCCGCATGCCGCCTTCTTCGCCTGCCGCGACGAGTTTAAACGCTCGATGCCGGGCCGCATCATCGGCGTTTCCCGCGATGCCGCCGGCAACACCGCGCTGCGCATGGCGATGCAGACCCGCGAGCAGCATATCCGTCGCGAGAAGGCTAACTCGAATATCTGTACCTCGCAGGTGCTGCTGGCCAACATCGCCAGCCTGTACGCGGTGTACCACGGCCCGCAAGGGCTGCAGCGCATCGCCGGGCGTATCCATCGCCTGACCGACATTCTGGCCGCCGGGCTGCGTCAGGCCGGCCTGACGCTGCGCCACAGCACCTGGTTCGACACCCTGACCGTTGAAGTGAAAGACAAGGCGGCGGTGCTGGAACGCGCGCTGAGCTTCGGCATCAACCTGCGTACCGATATCCACGGTGCCGTAGGCATCACGCTGGACGAAGCCACCTCGCGTGAAGACGTGCAGACGCTGTTCGCACTGCTGGCCGGCGACAACCACGGCCTGGACATCGACGCGCTGGACGCGGCGGTGAGCAAGAACAGTCAATCCATCCCGGCCGCCATGCTGCGCCAGGATCCGATCCTGACCCATCCGGTATTCAATCGTTATCACAGCGAAACCGAGATGATGCGTTACATGCATCGTCTGGAACGCAAGGATCTGGCGCTGAACCAGGCGATGATCCCGCTGGGCTCTTGCACCATGAAATTGAACGCGGCGGCGGAGATGATCCCGATCACCTGGCCTGAATTCTCCGAGCTGCACCCATTCTGCCCGCCGGAGCAGGCTGCCGGCTACCAGCAGATGATCGGCCAACTGTCTCAGTGGCTGGTGCAGCTAACCGGCTATGACGCGGTGTGCATGCAGCCGAACTCCGGCGCGCAGGGCGAATACGCCGGCCTGCTGGCGATCCGTCGCTATCACGAAAGCCGCAATGAAGCAGGCCGCCACGTCTGCCTGATCCCGAGCTCCGCGCACGGCACCAACCCGGCCTCCGCCCAAATGGCGGGCATGAGTGTGGTGGTGGTCGCCTGCGACAAGAACGGCAACATCGATCTGCACGATCTGCGCGTCAAGGCGGAGCAGGCAGGCGAAGAACTCTCTTGCATCATGGTGACCTACCCGTCGACCCACGGCGTGTATGAAGAAACCATCCGCGAAGTGTGCCAGATCGTGCATCAGTTCGGCGGCCAGGTGTATCTGGACGGCGCCAACATGAACGCCCAGGTGGGCATCACCACGCCGGGCTACATCGGCGCGGACGTTTCGCACCTCAACCTGCATAAAACCTTCTGCATTCCGCACGGCGGCGGCGGCCCGGGCATGGGCCCGATCGGCGTGAAAGCGCACCTGGCGCCGTTCGTGCCGGGCCACAGCGTGGTGCAGATCGATGGCGTAACCACCCAGCAGGGCGCGGTTTCCGCAGCGCCGTTCGGCAGCGCCTCCATCCTGCCAATCAGCTGGATGTACATCCGCATGATGGGCGCGGAAGGCCTGAAGCAGGCCAGCCAGATGGCGATCCTGAACGCCAACTACATCGCTACCCGCCTGAAAGGCGCATACCCGATTCTGTATACCGGCCGCGATCACCGCGTGGCGCACGAATGTATCCTTGATATTCGTCCGCTGAAGGAAGAGACCGGCATCAGCGAAATGGACATCGCCAAGCGCCTGATCGACTTCGGCTTCCACGCGCCGACCATGTCGTTCCCGGTGGCGGGCACGCTGATGGTCGAGCCAACCGAGTCGGAAAGCAAGGTGGAGCTGGATCGCTTTATCGATGCGATGCTGGCAATCCGCAGCGAGATCGACCGCGTCGCTAAAGGCGAGTGGCCGCTGGAAGACAACCCGCTGGTGAATGCGCCGCACGTGCAGGCGGAGCTGGTCAACGACTGGCAGCACCCGTACAGCCGTGAGCTGGCGGTGTTCCCGGTGGCCGGCGTGCGCGAGAACAAGTACTGGCCGAGCGTCAAGCGTCTGGACGACGTGTACGGCGACCGTAACCTGTTCTGCTCTTGCGTGCCGATGAGCGATTACGAATAACACGTTCGGCAAAGCTTGCGTTCGGGGGACACCGCATCATGCGGTGTCCCTTTTTATTTTATTGCGGCCTATTCTTTTCTGTACGTTCCCACGATTTGAGGAGTCACCATGCAAGCGGCAATCGTAACAGCGTTGGGGCAAGCCCCGATTTTCGGCACCTTTGAGGAGCCTCAGGCGCAGGCGAATGAAGTGCCGATCGACGTTCTGGCAGCCGGCATCAAGCAGCTGGATCGCGCCACCGTCGCCGGCACCCATTACTCCAGCCCGAAGCAGTTGCCGATCGTGCCCGGCACCGACGGCGTGGGCCGTACGGCGGACGGGAAACGGGTCTATTTCGCCTCCTTCCGCCGTCCTTACGGCGCGATGGCTGAGCGCAGCGTCGCGTCATGGACGGTGCCGGTGCCGGAGGCGGTGGACGATGCGACGGCGGCGGCGCTGATCAACCCGGCCTTCGCCGCCTGGCTGCCGCTGCGTTGGCGAGCGGATCTGCAGCCCGGCGAAACGGTGCTGATCATCGGCGCCACCGGCACCTCGGGCAAACTGGCGGTTGCCGCGGCGCGTCAGGCGGGAGCCGGGCGCATCGTTGCCGCCGGCCGTCGGCTGAGCGTGCTGGAGGCGTTAGGCGTGGATGCCACGGTGGATCTGGGCTTGCAGGGCGAGGCACTGACGCAGGCTTTCGCAGCGGCGGCGGGGGCGGGGGGGTATCAGGTGATCGTCGATTATATCTGGGGCCCGGCGACCGAAGCGCTGCTCGCGACGCTCAATAATCACGATCTCTCGTCTTACGCCGGCGGGCGCGGTGTTCGCCTGGTCAACGTCGGCTCGATGGCCGCGCCGGACATCCGGCTGCCGGCGGCGGTATTGCGCAGCAATCAGCTGCAGATCCTCGGCAGCGGCACCGGCAACTTCCCGCCGATCCCGGAGATGCAGCGCTACGCGACCGAGATTTTGGCGCTGGCGGCGACGGGCGCGCTCACTATCGAGACGCAGGAGCACGCGCTGGCGGAGATCGCCGAGGTGTGGGATCTGAACAAGAAAAGCGACGTGCGTTCGGTGATACGCATCGCCCGTTAGGCCCCGGCCGCTAGCGGCAAGGGCAGATCAGATGAATATCCTCCGGCTCGCGGGCGAACAGCTCGGCATCCGGGCGCTCGACGAGCCGGCAGCCCTGCGCCAGATAGAAGTCCACGGTGCTTTTGTTGGGGATGGAAGAAACGTACAGCCCGGCGGCGCCAGCCTGCGCCGCCTGATGCAGGCAGAGCTGAAACAGCTGCTTGCCTAACCCCTGGCCGCGTTTGTGTGCGCTGACGTAAAAAAACAGCAGCTGGCGCAGATCCCGCTGCGGGCCGCGCGGCTCGGTGTCCAACGCCGCCGCCGCGACGATCTCCTCGCCTTCGAACCGCGCGAAGAACGCGCCGCCGCGATCGAAGCACGCTTCGTGGATCGGCGTATAGGTTTCCCGATCGTGCGGATCCCAGCCGCGTATGTCGTAGTAGTCCGCATAAGGTTGCAGTTTGCCGTCCTGCAGGCGATACAGAGTGTCGATGATTTCGCTGCGGTCGATATCCCATAGCCGGTCGAGTTGTTGCCGTTGCAGCAGGACAGGGTCGCTCATGGTCGTTGTTCACTCTCGGTAGGTGGCCGGTAGCTTTCCGGCAAATCGATAATAAAACCGATGCCGCGATCGTCGAGGCCTTCGGTGACGCGCAGCTGCGCACCGATTTTGTCGGCCAGATTCCGGGCGATGGCCAATCCCAACCCGCTGCCGGTTTGCTGCGTGCCGGGCACGCGGTAAAAGCGTTCAAACAGGCGCGGAAGGTGCTCTTCGCTCACTCCGGGGCCGTTGTCGCGCAACGTAATATAGCAGCCGAGCGGTGCCAGCGAACGGATATTGGCTTCGATGCGGCTACCGGGCGGCGCGTACTTGAGCGCGTTGTCCAGCAGGTTGGTGAAGATGGCGATCAGCGCAGGGCGATCGGTACTCACCACCACGTCCTCGCTGCCGTCGAGTGACAGTTCAACGTCCTTTTCCAGCGCATAGGGGACGTGCTGCGCGATGCATTTGCCGATCTCTGCGTAGATGTCCACCGCCTCAATTTTCAGCGGAAAATCTTCCGCCTCCAGCTTGGCCAGGTTGATCAGCTGGCGCGACAGCGACGCCGCGCGATCCAGCCCCTGCTGCATGTCGCCGATGATCTCCCGGCGCTCCTGCTGCTCCGAGACCTGGGTCAGCAGGTGCAGCTGCGCCAGCACGGCGGCGATCGGCGTGCGCAGCTCGTGCGCCGCATCGGCCATAAAGCGTTTTTCGCGCTGATTGGCGGCGTCGATGCGCGCCATCAGCTTGTTGACTTCCACCACCACCGGCCGGATTTCCTGATACTGTTCGCTGACGTTGATCGGTGACAGATTGCCCGGCTGGCGATCGGAGATGGTGCGGGCGATCTGGCGCAGCGGCCGCAGGCTGAAGTAGGCGGTAAACAGCAAAGTGATGATGATCGCCGCCAGAATGCCCAGCAGCGGCACGGCGGTGCTCTCCGCCGGGTTGCCGAACAGCGTGGTGCGATCGTTGAACGACTCGCCGACGATCACCCGATACTGCCGTTTTTCGCTCCAGCTGCCGGCGAGATGCCAGTTGGCGCCCGCGTAGTTGACGGAGCCGGACAGGACCGAAGGCGGCAGGCGCAGCGGTTCTCCCTGCGTCTGCGAACTGTAAAGCACCCGGTTGTCCCGATCGTAAACCACGAACAGCGGGTGATAATCGATTTGATCCTGCATGCCGTTATTGATGGAATCAATGTACATGCCTTCAATGGTCTTGATGATGCCGCGGTAATCGATATTGTCGGTGCCGGTCTCATCGAGAATATTGGCGATGCCCACGGCGACGATGCGTTGCTGGTTATCGAAATATTTTTCCATGTCGGGGTAATACCAATATTTCACCCAGGCGACGAGGATCCCCCACAATAATAAAATGGCCAGAACCTGGAAAATAATGGTGCGCATAAAGAAGGATTTGAAACCGATCATCCTGCTACTCTTTCTTCAGCAAATAGCCAATGCCGCGTACGGTAATAATTCTTTCTTTACCGATCTTGCGCCGTAAATTATGCATGTGCACTTCCAGCGAATTGCTTTCCACGCTGTCGCCGTGGCCGAACAGCCGCTGTTCCAGCACCGCTTTGCGCACCACGGTGCCGGCACAGCGCATTAGCTCGTGCAACAGGTGATACTCTTTTTTCGACAGCATCAGCAGTTCGTTATCCAGCGTTACCTGATGGTTGACCGGATCGAGGTACAGCGTGCCGAGGCTCCAGGTTTGCGACGCGAAGCCCGCCATGCGCCGGTTGACCGCCTTGACGCGCGAGATGAGCTCGGGCAGCGCAAAGGGTTTGGCCAGAAAGTCGTCCGCGCCGGAGTCCAGGCTGTTCACCAGGCTTTCGATACGGTCGCGGGCGGTCAGGATGATAATCGGGATATTTTGCCCGGCGGCGCGCCAGGCGATCAGCTTTTGCAACCCGTCGCCGTCCGGCAGCGTGAGATCCAGCAGCATCAGATCGAACCCGCCGGGTGAGAGTTTATTTTCCGCGTCCGCGAGCAGACGCACCCAGCACAAATTAAAGCCGGTCAGCTCCAATGCGCGGCACAGCGCCTTGCCTAATTGCAGGTCGTCTTCCACCAACAGTATGTTCACGTTTGTTCCGCTGAGATCTTTGAGTCGCGATTATCTAACTATAACCCTGACGGGAAGACAACGGCGAAACCCGCTTTGCCTGCGCGTTCTTAAGCTAATCTTAATCTGGCTTTAATCTCGCGTTAAGGGAACGCGGGGGAATTTCCATTATTTTACTGGCATTCGATATCACGACAGAAGGAGCGAGACATGCAGACTGACGGTTCCCCACTTGCGGGCACCGCGCGACGGCTGATGTATTCAGGCGTGGCGGCAGTGCTCGTTCTGTTGATGCTGTCTTTTCGCGGCGATGTGCAGAGCCATGGCCACAACGGCCTGCATGTTGCCGGCTTGCAGCGGGTTCATCAGGTGACGACGCCGGACGCCTGCGGCTGCGTCAAAGCGTGCATTAAAAAGCAGCTGCGCCGCCTGACTCAGCTTTGAAGCGTATTTCAGGGCACCGCTCTATACTCTGACGGGCAAACGGGGCGCCTGTGTGCAGGCCGCGATGTTGAGATAGCCAACCAGAGAAAAAGCAGTATGACGAAAGTGGCATTGGTAACCGGCGCGAGCCGGGGAATTGGCCGTGCGGCCGCCTTGTTGCTGGCCCGGCAGGGCTATGCGGTGGGCGTGAATTACCTGCGCGATAAAAACGCGGCGCGGCAGGTGGTAGCGGAGATTGAGGCGCAGGGCGGCAAGGCGCTGGCGTTGCAGGCCGACGTGGCCGACGAAGCGCAGGTGATGGCGATGTTCGCCGCGCTGGATGCCGGGCTGGGCACGCTCAGTGCGCTGGTCAACAATGCCGGGATTCTGTTCCGGCAGGCAAACATTGAGCAGTTGACCGCCGAGCGCATCAATCAGGTACTCGGCACCAACGTCACCGGTTACTTCCTGTGCTGCCGCGAGGCGGTGAAGCGCATGGCGCAGCGCCATGGCGGGCTGGGCGGCGCCATCGTCAACGTTTCCTCCGCCGCTTCTCGTTTAGGCGCGCCGGGGGAGTATGTGGACTATGCCGCGTCGAAAGGCGCCGTCGATACCCTGACTGTCGGATTATCGCGGGAAGTGGCGGCGCAGGGCATTCGCGTCAACGGCGTGCGGCCCGGATTTATTTATACCGAGATGCACGCCAGCGGCGGTGAGCCGGGGCGGGTGGATCGCGTCAAAGGCAGTTTGCCGATGCAGCGCGGTGGGCAGCCGCAGGAAGTGGCGGAGGCGATCGCCTGGTTGCTGTCTGACGCCGCCTCTTACGTGACCGGCACCTTTATCGAAGCCGCAGGCGGGCGTTGAGTGTGGCCAAGGGAAATACCTGTGCGATATTTCCCTTGGCAGTCGTTTAAATAACGCTTTCAAGCACCTGAGAATGCGCCGCGGAGGCGCTGATTTCAATTTTAGGCGGGGTGTAGTGTACCAGCTTAAGCGTATCGCTGACGCTCATGTTGCCCAATGAAAAGACGATATCGTCACGATCGAAGGTGTGATTATGATTGCTGTCGATAATGACAAAACTGTTTTTATCGAGTTTCAGCACGCCAACCTCACTTAAACGGTCTTCGCTGGCGCCATGGGTGACCGTGGCAAGCGTCTCTCGGAACAAATCAAAGGCAGTGGCGGTGGGGCTTAGATTCAGTGAATTAAACAGGGCGGTGGTTTCACTGGCACTGTATTCGCCATAGCCGATCATGGTTTGCCGCCCCTGGCTGGAGAAGATCCACGGATTGGTGCTGTCTCCTACGATAAGCGTATCATTGTTGCCCAAGGTGGGTGTGGTGGTGGAGGACCAGGGGGCGACGGCTTTCAAGGTCACCAGACTGTCTATCGCGCTCTCCTTGAAGATAATGGTGTCACCGGCAGACTTGTTTTGCAGATCGCGTGTTAGGGTGGTGTTCCCTTGTAGGTTAAGCGTATCGCTCTTCTGCGAGTGGGTGTTGATAGCCAGTTGATAGCCGCTGAGTTCGCTGCGTATCGCCGCATATTTCACATAGGATGGCCCCAAAAGATCGTACAGGGCGCCGCCGCCGGTGCCACCCTTTTCGGCCAGCAGGTTCAGCGGGGTGCCGTTGCTGTTGATCTGGGTCAGATGGGTGCTGAAATCCTGCTTGATGGTCAGATTCAGCCGCTTGTCGCCGGACAGGGTCACCATGCCGATCGCGTTTTGATCGCCGGCTAACCGCAAGGTGTTCTCTGCCGAGCCGGATGAGAGAATATCGATATATCCATAGATGTTGCTTTCCGGCGTAGGGCCTTGCAGTTGTTTAATGGCGAAGCTCAGGGTGCCGGCATCGATCTTGTCAGCGTGCGCAGCGTTGAATTTTATCGTCATGACTGGCGTGGTGCGCGTGTAGCGATCGTCATACAGATAATCGAAATGAATGCGGCTGTTGGCCGTGGCGTCACCCAATACGCTGAGCGTGCGGAAGCTGTAATTTAGCCCCCATGGATCTACCGGTATGTTGAGTACGGTAACGTTGTCTGCCAATCCGGTCAAAGCAAACCCGGCGTCACCGGTCGCGTTTTGGTAAGGGCTGGCGGGAGGAGGCGTTGCCTGCGTCAGCTGGCTCACGTTGGCATACTCTGCATTGTGAATACTGGCGACGGCGCGCGTGACGCCGAAATCAAACACGTTTTTCCCTTCGCTAGCCACCCATTTACCGTCCAGATAAATTGAGCCCGTGCCTTTATAGTTTGCCAAATCGATTTTTTGGAAGAAGTTAAAGTTATTGATGTTGCTGACTATCTTGCCTTGTATTTGGCCGTTCTCCGCGGTGGTCAGATAAATGTCCTTGGTCAGGAAGTTGGCGGAAAGCACGTTATCGTGGGTGGCATCCTGATCGTCATACCGCGCCGCCATCGCCTTGAACTGCTTGCTGACGATATTGGCGAGGCCCGGCGTGGCGTTGCCCTGCCAGAGAAGCCAGTCTGCGCCCCGATCCATCTGTATTTGGGCATCGGCGTTGATCATGTCTGCGGGGGCAGAGATGATAATTCGGTCATCGCCAGCCGAACCGATAAACGAGACATGCGTATTTTCCAGGATGACTTGGGGCGTAACGTCGATATTGCGACTGAAATCCAGCGTCGCTGGCTTGTCACCGGTCATTTTGAGTGTTTGCAGGTTAGGGGCAAAAGAAAGCGCGATATTGGCTGCTTTTGTGACGTTTATTTCGGCGTTTCTAAGCGCATGCCATTCGATGTCGGAAAGTTTGTGAGCGGGCTGGCGGTTGATGGCGCCGACCGATTCGCCTGCGTCGTTTATTGTCAGCACGGCCTGCTTGGCATAGCCCAGAGCATCGGCGATGCGTTCGTAGCTTTTCGCATTGTAAGTCCAGCCAACGTAAGATTTATTCGTGCCGCCATTGAGAAACGTGTCGATCAGCATACTGGTTGCCACGTAGGCATTGTTACCGCTGTCATGCCAGATTTTGCTTCTGTCGGCCGCGCTCAGCGTGGCATTGAATAGCCTGGCGTACGTTTGTTCCCAATACACCGCGTCGGCAAAAGACGGCGAGCCGGCCAGGCCGCGCAACAGATCCGCCGTGCTCATGCCGGCGGCCAGCTGTTTGCTGTAGACCTCCAGGGCCGTGGCATCCATGGTGTAACCGGCGACGCCGTAGTAAAGCGCGGTCACGGTTTCAAGGTATTTGTTTTCCGGCAATTCACCCGGCTTATAAACATGGGTGGCGAGCAGGAAACTGTTTTTCGCCGCGGCAGGGTCGGATGAGGTATCGCTGCGGATTTCGGCGATCATTGTTACCACGACATCGCCGCGAGATTGGCTGTGATCTTGCAGACCGGTTAAATAGCGTTGTAAATCCTCTTCGCTGGCGGGGTGTTTGAAGGTTTGTTCGAAGATCCGCTTAACGAAATCATGATCGTTTAATGAGGTCAGATAACTGCGGGTGTTGACGAACACATCGGCGATATTGCTAAGCGTGGCCTGAGCGCTGGCCAATTTTTGGCCCCAATAGTTGATGCCTTGCGGCACCATGGTGGAATTCAGCACATAGTAAATGGCTTGAATATCCGCCGCGCTCTGTGTCGCGCTTGCGCCGCCGTTAAAGGACGGATACAGGGTTTGCTGGATGGTGTTGTCGAATTGCTGTTGTTGAGCGATCGCGGTGGCGTCGTTGCCGTGATAGTCGCGTAGTCCATTGCTTAGCTGCACGGCAATTTGCCCGAGCGTGGCGCCGCTGTTCAGCTGATTTTCCAGCGTGGCAAGCTGCTCCGTATTGGCATAGACACCGTGAATATTATGGTAAATATATTGGATCTTACCCGCATCATCGAGTGCCGACAGCCGTTTTTGCCCATCATCCGCACCGATCAGCAAGTCGGCCAGCATATTATTCGACAGCTCGCCGCTATGCAGTTTTTTGGCGAAAAATTCAAGTGTCGCGCGGTCGGCCTGTTTACCCAGGATGCCGTAATACAGTGCGGCTACGTCACGTTCCAGTGCCAGGAAGCTCATTTTTTTCCCCAGAGAAAAAGTGATTGCACCTAGCATTGAAGTGTAAAAAACCGATATATCAAGATTGGCCGTCACTATTTTTCATTTATGACGGATGAGATTGCGCTGACGCCAAACGCTGCCCTGATGTGGCCCGCCTTTCGGTCAAAACCACAAAAACGGTCATTAACGGTCAGGTCGAGAAGCGTGGAATTGTGACCGTTTACCGTTTCTCTCCTGTCTGTCTAAGACGCACACACATCATAACTGCCTGTTACTGCACACTTTCGTAATTATTCATTTCATTTCCTTCCCGATTTTTTTGACAACTATCACACCGCCATCGTTGACCGATCGCGGGGCGATGCGCTTTGCGTCTGCGCGCAAAACGCGGCGCAGCAAATCGATATCGTAATCATCGTCCTGGAGGAGAAAAGAAACATGCTGCCTGTAGAACGTCATCGCTTTATCACCGAAGTCTTGAGCCAGCGCGGCCGCGTGATGGTGCAGGAGGTGGCGCAGCTGTGCCACATCTCCATCGAGACGGCGCGGCGTGATCTGGCCTTGCTGGAACGGCGCGGCTTGCTGCTGCGCAGCCACGGCGGCGCGGTGTTCGTTGAGCCGCCGGCGGTGGAGAAAACCTATGTGCCCGCCGAGATAGACCAGGGGGAATCTTTCCGCCAGCGCAGCAACGAGGCGCCGGAGCAGAAAACGCGCATCGCCAAACGCGCGCTGGAATTTATCGCGCCGGGGGATTGTCTGCTGCTGGACAGCAGTTCCACCAGCTGGTTTTTGGCGCGTCAGCTGCCGGATATCTCGCTGGTGGTGTTGACCAACTCGCTGCACATCATCCAGACGCTGGCCTGCAAGGCCAACGTGCGCACCATCGGACTGGGGGGCGAGTATTCCGCCAAGTACGAGGATTTTATCGGCGTGCTGGCGGAGCAGATGCTGAAGGAGTTCGTGATCAACAAGCTGTTCTTCTCCTGCCACGGCATCTGCCAGGACGGCGGCATCCGCGAGAGCAACGAGCACCATGCGCGGTTGAAGCAGCAGATGCTGCTGGCGTCGGAGCGCAAGTTCCTGCTGGTGGACAGCAACAAGTTCGGCCGCCGCTCGTTCGCGCGCATCTGCCACTACCGGGAGATAGATACCTTAATCACCGATCGGCTCAGCGATGACGAATTTCGTCAGGAACTGGCCTGGAACAACGTCGACGTGATTGAAGTTTCACCCGCCGCGAAAAGGGCGGTGCGATAACAACAACGAAAACCCTTTATTACAGCCAACACTTGTGGAGAGAGAACAATGAAAAAATCCGTACTGGTCGGTCTGTTTGCCTCGCTGCTGCTTTCGGTCTCCGCGCAGGCGGCGGACAAGCTGAAAATGGGCGTGGTGGTGAAGATCGGCGGCATTCCCTGGTTCAACGCCATGGAGGCCGGCATCAAAAGCGAGGGCGCCAAACGCGGCATCGATGCCTGGATGGTCGGGCCGACGGCGGCGGATCCGGCGCTGCAGGTGCGCGCCATCGAAGATCTGATCGCGCAGAAGGTGGACATCATCGGCGTGGTGCCGAACGACGCCCGGGTGCTGGAGCCGGTGCTCAAGCGCGCGCAGGAAGCGGGCATCAAGGTGATCGTGCACGAATCCCCCGGCCAAAAGTACGCCGACTGGGACTTTGAGCTGGTGGACGCCTCGCAGCACGGCGTCAACCACATGAAAGCGCTGGCCGCCTGCATGAAAGAGCAGGGCAAGTACGCGGTGTACGTCGGCAGCCTGACGGTGCCGCTGCACATCACCTGGTCGGACTCGGCGATCAACTACCAGAAGCAGCACTACCCGAACATGCAGCTGGTGGGCGACAAGTTCGGCGTGGGCGAATCGCTGGATGACAGCGTGCGCACCACCAACGATCTGATGGCCAAATATCCCGATCTGAAAGGCGTGCTGGCCTTTGGTTCACAGGGGCCGATCGGCGCCGGGCGCGCGGTGCTCAACCGCGGCAAAAGCAACGATATCTGCGTCATCGGGCCGTTCAGCCCGGGCCAGGGCGCTTCGCTGGTCAACCGTGGCGCCATCAAGGGCGGCTATATCTGGAATCCGAGGGTGGCGGGCGAAGTGTTCGTGCGCATCGCCGACATGATGCACAAGGGAGAACAGATCACCGACGGCATGACCATCGAAGGCATGGGCAAGGTGCAGGTGGATGCGCAGCAGCACACCATTCTCGGCAACGCCACCGAAAGCCTGGATAAGCAAAACCTGCCGAAGCTGGTGAAGATGGGGCTGTAATCATGGCGATTTGCGGCAATACGGCAACGCAGGGCGCACCGCTGATCGCACTGCAACAGTTGTCGATGACCTTTGGCGGCCAGCGGGCGCTGAACGCTATCTCGCTGGCGCTGATGCCGGGGGAAGTGCACTGCCTGGCGGGCACCAACGGCTGCGGCAAGAGTACGTTGATCAAGGCGATCGCCGGCGTGTATCAACCGGACGACGGCAGCCGCATCACCCTCGACGGGCAAACCTTCGGTCGGCTGTCGCCGGATCAGGCGCGCGCCTTCGGCATTCAGGTGATCTACCAGGATCTGTCGCTGTTTCCCAACCTGACGGTGGCGGAAAACATCGCCTTCGAGCACAACCTGCATGGGTTGCTGGGGTGGTACCGCCCGGCACGGCTGCGGCGCACCGCCGAGCGCCTGCTGCAGGAGCTGAATTTCCATCTGGATCTCGACAAACGGGTGGCGGAGCTGCCGATCGCTCAGCGCCAGCAGGTGGCGATCTGCCGCGCGCTGGTGGCGGAGGCGCGGCTGGTGATCATGGATGAACCGACCGCCTCGCTGACCCGCACCGAGGTCAATCAGCTGCTGCGCACGGTGGATTACCTGAAAGCGAAAGGCATCTGCGTGGTGTTTGTCAGCCACCGGCTGGACGAGGTGCTGGAGATTTCGGATCGCGTCACGGTGATCCGCGACGGCAACAAGATCGGCACCTGGCCAGCGGCGGAGATCACCGGCGATCGTCTGACCGAGCTGATGACCGGTCTGAAGCTGGACTATCGCCTGAAGTCACCGAGCATGAATCAGGATCGGGTGATGCTGGAGGCGGATCGCCTCAGCCGCGCCGGGCAGTATCAGGACGTGAGCTTCCGTCTGCATCAGGGCGAGGTGCTCGGTCTATGCGGCCTGCTCGGCTCCGGGCGCACCGAGCTGGCGCTGAGCCTGTTCGGCATGACCCGGCCGGACAGCGGCAAGCTCTACCTCGACAGCAAACCGGTGCGCTTTCGCGGCCATGAGGACGCGATCAAGGCCGGCATCGGCTACGTCTCGGAGGATCGCCTGACGCTCGGCCTGGTGCAGCAACAGTCGGTGGCGGACAACGTGGTGCTGACCATTCTCGATAAGCTGCGCGGGCGTTTTCGCCTGATTGACGACGACCGCAAGAATCGCATCGTCGCGGAGTGGATCGCCAAACTCGGCGTGCGGGTGGCGGATCCGGAGCAGGCGGTTTCGACGCTGTCCGGCGGCAATCAGCAAAAGATCGTGTTGGCCAAGTGGGTGCTGACCCAGCCGCGGATCCTGATCCTCGACTCGCCGACCGTCGGCGTCGACGTTGGCGCCAAGGCCAGCATCTACCAACTGATCCATCTGCTGGCGCAGGAGGGGATCGCCATTTTGCTGATCTCCGACGAGGTGCCGGAGGTGTATTACAACTGCGATCGGGTGCTGCACTTCAGCGGCGGCAGCGTGATCGGCGAATACCTGCCGGGGCAGGTGAGCCAGCAACAGCTGGCGGAGGCGGTCAATGCGTAGATTCAGCCTGAAACCGCGCGGCAACGAAGGCTACCTGGCCTGGGTACTGCTGCTGACGGTCATCGTTTTTTCGCTGCTCAGCGATCGGTTTTTGACGGTGCAGAACCTGCTCGATCTCAGCGAAAGCTATGCGGTGAGCGGCATTTTCGCCCTCGGCCTGTTCGTGGTGCTGGTGACCGGCGGTATCGATATCTCCTTCGCGGCGGTGGCCTCGGTGGTGCAGTACCTGATCGCCACGCTGGCGACCCACTACGGGCTGGCCAGCCCGGCGGGCAGCATTCTGCTGGCGTTGGCGATCGGCGCCGTGCTGGGCATGGTCAACGCGCTGTTGATCTACTGCCTGCGCATCGTCTCGATCATCGTCACCATCAGCATGCAGGCGTTGTTGTTCGGCATGCTGATGTGGCTGACCAACGGCCGCAGCCTGTACGCGCTGCCGGACTGGTGGACGTTGCCGCGCAGCGTGCTGCCGTTCCAATGGGGTGAACAGAGCTATCAGCTCGGTTTGCCGACGCTGGTGATGCTGGCGGTGGCGCTGCTGACCTGGCTGCTGCTGAACAAGACCCACCTCGGGCGTCAGCTGTTTGCCGTGGGCGGCGATGCAGAATCGGCGCGGCGCATCGGCATCCGCGTCGGCCTGCTGCACCTGTTCGCCTACGGCTATTTGGGCGCGATGGCGGCGATCGGCGGCCTGGTGCAGGTGTACCGCATGGGGGAGGTGGTGCCCAACGCGCTGGTGGGCGGTGAGCTCGATGTACTGGCGGCGGCGGTGTTGGGCGGCGCCAGCCTGAACGGTGGCAAGGGCAGCGTGATCGGCACGCTGATGGGCGTGTTTCTGATCGGCGTGCTGAAAAACGGCCTCAACCTGATCGGCGTGTCCAGCTACTTCATGAACGTGGTGATCGGCCTGGTGATCGTCGCGGCGATCACCGTCACCCACTACAAGAAACGCAAAGAAACCGACGTCGGTTTCGCCTGAGGAGCGCCTGATGGGCAACTACCTGAAATTTCGTCCGGACGGCACCGCCGTCGGTCTGTTGGCGCTGCTGCTGGCGGTGGTGCTGGCCTTCAGCCTGCTGATGCCGGGGCGCTTCTTCAGCGGCGCCACCTTCACCAGCGTGGCGTTCCAGCTGCCGGAGCTGGGCCTGCTGACCCTGGCGATGTTCATCCCGATCCTCAGCGGCGGCCTGAACCTGTGCATTATCGCTAGCGCCAACCTGACCAGCCTGCTGATGGCCTGGCTGTTCATCAGCTATCTGCCGGCGGACGCCGGGCTGGGGTTGCAGGCGCTGTGGCTGGCGTTGGCGCTGGCGGCGGCGATGTTGCTGGCCGGGTTTATCGGCGCGGCGACCGGCGCGTTGGTGGCCTATGTCGGCGCGCATCCGATTCTGGTGACGCTGGCGACCATGACCACGGTCAACGGCATCGGCATCTACCTGACGCGCGGCGCGGCCCTGAGTGGCATGCCGGAGATCGTGCGGTTTATCGGCGCCGAGCGCGTGCTGGGCGTGCCGGTACCGCTGTGGATCTTCCTGGCGGTCGCCGCGCTGCTGGCGCTGTTCTTGCAGAAAACCCGGCTCGGCAAATGCATCTACATGAGCGGCAGCAACATCAACGCCACCCACTTCAGCGGCGTGAATACCCACCGGGTGCTGATCGCCATTTACACCCTCTCCAGCCTGCTGTGCGTGATCGCCGGGCTGGTGATGATGGCGCGCTTCAACTCGGCGCGCATGGGCTACGGCGATTCTTATCTGTTGCTCACGGTGCTGGCAATCATTCTGGGCGGCACCGATCCGTTCGGCGGCTTCGGCCGGGTCAGCGGTGTGGTCCTGGCGCTTATCGTGCTGCAGGTGATCGCCACCGGTTTGAACCTGATGAACGTCAGCCCACATTTCAGTCTGGCGATGTGGGGCGCGGTGCTGATCGTGGTGCTGGCGCTGAAGTTTTTCCGCCATCGCTATCGGCAGCGGCGGGCGATGCGCCGCAGCGCGGCACAGGCCAGAGCCGCAGCGGGCCACTGATCCTTTTTCCCTTTTGCGCAGGATAACGCTAATGAAATACCAGATTTCACCTTCACTGATGTGCATGAACCTGATGGATATCCGCCAGCAGTTGGCGGTGCTGAACCGCCGCGCCGATATGCTGCATATCGACATCATGGACGGGCACTACGTGAAAAACATCACGCTGTCGCCGTTCTTTATCGAACAG
Organism: Serratia nevei; assembly: GCF_024160145.1. Lineage (GTDB taxonomy): Bacteria > Pseudomonadota > Gammaproteobacteria > Enterobacterales > Enterobacteriaceae > Serratia > Serratia nevei_A. The sequence goes on along the minus strand of NZ_JAMYWQ010000010.1, from coordinate 86,422 downwards.
ATCCGCCCGCACACCGCGTTGCTGCTGGACGTGCATCTGATGGTGGAGAACCCGACCGATTTTATCGACCCGATCGCCCGCGCCGGCGCGGACTTTATCTGCCCGCATGCCGAAACCATCAACCGCGATGCGTTCCGGGTGATCAACCAGATCCGTGGGCTGGGCAAAAAAGTGGGGGTGGTGCTGAACCCGGCCACGCCGGTGGAATTTATCCGCCACTACCTTCATCTGCTGGACAAGGTCACGGTGATGACCGTCGATCCGGGCTATGCCGGGCAGCCGTTCATTCCTGAAATGCTGGACAAGATCCGCCAGCTGCGCGATCTGAAACGCCAACAAAACCTGAGCTATCTGATCGAGATCGACGGATCCTGCAATCAGCGCACCTACCGCGATCTGATGGGCGCCGGCGCGGAAGTCTTGATCGTCGGCAGCTCCGGGCTGTTCAACCTCGATCCGGATCTGGAGACGGCATGGGAAAAAATGCTGGATCAGATGCGGCAGGCGGCCTGAGGCGGGGGAGATGATGCGGCATTTTCTTGGCGTAGACGTCGGCGGCACCAATACCCGACTGCTGTTGATGGATGATGACGGCGAGTTCAGCGGGTACCGCAAGATAGCGACCGCCGACTGGGCACAGCAGGCCGAACCGCTGGTGGCGTTGGGCCGCCTGATCGCCGGGCATTGCCAGGATCGTCAGGTGGCGCAGGTGATGCTCGGGCTACCGGGGATCCTCAGCCGCGATCGCTCGCGGGTGCTGTCGCTGCCGTTCATTCCGGCGCTGGACGCCCAGCCGGTGGCGGCGCTGTTGGCCGATGCGCTGGCGCTGCCGGTGCGGATGGATAAAGACGTCAATCACCTGCTGTGGTGGGACTTGCAGCAGCTGCCGGCGCTGCCGCAGGTGGCGGTGGGGCTGTATCTGGGCACCGGCATGGGCAACAGCCTGTGGCTGAACGGCGACTTTTATCACGGGGCGCACGGCGCCGCCGGCGAGCTGGGGCACATTCCCTGGCCGGGCCATCAGGGCGAGTGCCCGTGCGGTAAACGGGGCTGCGTCGAGAGCCAGACCTCCGGCCACTGGCTGACCGGCTGGGCGCGCGCCAACGCGGCACAAACGCCGTTCGAACGGCTGTTCGAACGCCACGGCGATCATCCGGATCTGCGGCGCTTCGTCGAGCGATTGGCGCAGACCATCGCCATCGAAATGAACGTGCTCGATCCAGAGCGGCTGATCCTGGGCGGCGGCGTGATCGCCATGAGCGGTTTCCCGTTGCCGCTTCTGGAACAAGAGATCCGCCGCCATTTGCGCGGGCCGCAGCCGGCGCAGGGGCTGGCGATCTCCGTCAGCCGCCTCACCGATGAAACCGGCAGCAAAGGCGCCTGCCTGGCCGCCCGGCGCCACCTCCAATTGAGCAGGGAGTACCCGCAATGAAAGGCAAAGTCTGCGTGTTCGGTTCGTTCAACCTGGATATCGTCGCCGGCATGGCGCGCTTTCCGCAGCCCGGCGAATCGCTGATCGCCCGCAACAGCATGATGGGCGCGGGCGGTAAGGGGGCCAACCAGGCCACCGCTGCGCTGCGCGCCGGGGCAAGGGTGCATTATATCGGCAAGGTGGGGCGCGACGACTTCGGCACCTTCGCCCGGCGCCACCTCGCCGCCGCCGGTTTCGATGCGGTGACGCTGTTCTCGACCGGCGATTGCCCGACCGGCAATGCGCTTATCTACGTTGCCGGCGAGGAGGCGGAGAACATGATCGCCGTCGATCCCGGCGCCAACCTGACGGTCAGCGAAGACGAGGTGCGCCAGTGCCGGCCGGCGATCGCCGCGGCGGACATTCTGTTGACCCAGCTGGAGAACAATCTGCCGGCGATTGAGCAGGTGATCGCCATCGCCCGCGAGGCGCAGACCTTCATCATTCTCAACCCGGCGCCGTTTCAGCCGGTGCCGGACAGCCTGCTGGCGCAGGTCGATATGCTGACGCCCAACGCCACCGAGTGTACGTTGCTGAGCGGCGTGCCGGTGCGGGATGTGGCTTCGGCGCGCCAGGCGGCGCAGGTGCTGCATGCCAAAGGCATTCGCTTGCTGATCGTGACCTTGGGCACGCAGGGGGCATTGTTCTCGGACGGGGAAAACAGCGAGCTGATCCCGGCGTTTCCGGCGCAGCCCAAAGACACCACCGGCGCGGGCGATGCGTTTAACGGCGCCCTGGCGGCGCAGCTGGCGAATCGGGTGCCGTTAGCCGATGCGGTGCGCTTCGCCGCCGCCTACGCGGCGGTCTGCGTGGAGCGCGCCGGGGCGGCGGGGTCGATGCCGAGCTATGACGAGGCGTTGGCACGCCAGCGGGCGTTCGCTTGACGTTGAAGGGCTGCCGTGGCAGCCCGGTTCACTTACTTCAACCAGCCTTTGCGCTGCGCATCCCGCAGGTGTTGTTCCATGTGGTGCCACAGCTCGGGGTGCACGTCGGCAATCGATGCATTGCGCGCCAGCACCTGCTCCAGGCTGATGCCGTTCTCTACCCAGCTCTGGCCTTCATTGTGCAGGTTCATCAGCATCGGCATGGTGCGATCAAGCAGCAAGGCGAAGCGTGCATCGGCGCTGTCGCCATCTTCATATTCCTGCCATAAAGCGGTGAAATACTCGCGCTGCGCCTCCGGCAACATGCCGAACAGACGGCGCGCCGCCGCCACTTCCTGATCGTGGATCGCCGCGCGGGCCGCCAGATCGTAGACCAGCACGTCGCCGGCGTCGATTTCCACGATGTCATGCAGCAGCGCCATCTGGATCACGCGCTGAATGTCTACGTCATCACCGGCGTAGGGTGCCAGGCTCATGGCGGCGATGGCAAAGTGCCAACTGTGTTCGGCGGAGTTTTCCTGGCGCTGGGTGCCCAGCACTTTGGTGCGGCGTTGCACGCCTTTCAACTTATCGATTTCCATCAGGAACTGGATGACCTGGGTCATTGAGCCGAAATCTAACGCGGGTACAGCGGATGACATGGTGTAAACCTCAAGGTGGGTGGGTTGAAGCCTGACGATTGTAGACCACCGTGCGGGCGATTTCGATGGTTACACGCGTTCACATTTTTATTTTAGCGTACACGTGTACACTGGAATTATTCTCAGTTAAGCTGCTTTGCGTTAATTTCGCACAAAGCAGGGCATTTTGAGGGGTTGCGCGTTATGGGGAAAACGGACGTAGTGAAAGCCGGGAACACTAAGATTGTCGCCGCGGCGTATCCGTGGGCGGAAGAGATCGCCAACAGCATCAGCCACGGTATCGGGCTGGTGTTCGGTATCGTCGGCCTGGTGTTGCTGCTGGTACAGGCGGTGAATACCGGCGCCGATGCGACGGCCATCACCAGTTACAGCCTGTACGGTGGCAGCATGATCCTGCTGTTTCTTGCTTCCACCTTGTATCACGCGATCCCGCATCAGAAGGCCAAACATTGGCTGAAAAAATTTGACCACTGCGCCATTTATCTTCTGATTGCCGGGACTTACACCCCGTTTTTGCTGGTAGGGCTGGATTCGCCGCTGGCGAAGGGCCTGATGGCGGTAATCTGGGGGTTGGCGCTGCTGGGCGTGCTGTTCAAACTGGCCTTCGCCCACCGTTTTGAAGCCCTGTCGCTGATGACCTACCTGACGATGGGCTGGTTGTCGCTGATCGTGATTTATCAGCTGGTTACGCGGCTGGAGGCCGGCGGTGTCACGCTGCTGGCGATCGGTGGGGTGGTCTACACCCTGGGGGTGATTTTCTACGCCTCCAAGCGCATTCGCTTTGGCCACGCCATCTGGCACGCCTTCGTGCTCGGCGGCAGCGCCTGCCATTTCATGGCGATCTACCTGTACGTCTAAGCGTTGCCGCTACGTCTGAATGCGTATTGAACTGGCGCCTCTTTTATTTTAAAAAAGAGGCGCTTGCTTCTTTCGGGTATCCAGCAAGCCCATTATTTCATGTCTGAGCCCGCGTACTTTTTCTCTCACCTGTTCAGGACTCATCACGATGATCGTTCGCTTATCCAAAGCGCTGCTGGTCTGCGCTATCGCCTTGTTCGCTTCGCTGGTCGCCTTCGGCAACATCACCGATTACGGCTCCAACTTCGCCTTCGTGCGCCATGTCTTTATGATGGACACCCTTTTCCCCGACGCCACCATCGGCTATCGCTCGATACAGACGCCGTGGCTGCATCACGCCGGCTATATTTTCATCATTGCGCTGGAGAGCCTGACCGCGCTGCTGTGCTGGATCGGCGGCCTGCGTTTGCTGGGCGGCCTGAAACTGCCCGCTAAAGCCTTCAACGGCCGGAAAAAGCTGGCGGTGGCGGGGCTGACGCTCGGCTTCCTCACCTGGCAGGTCGGCTTTATGTCGATCGGGGGCGAGTGGTTCGGCATGTGGATGTCGCAGCAGTGGAACGGCGTGCCGAGCGCGTTTCGCTTCTTCGTCACCATCATCCTGGTGCTGATCTACCTGGTGCAGCGCGACGGGGAGTTTGACGAGTAACCAAGACGGCCGCAGGCAGGGCGCCTGCGGCCGATGGATTATTTCTCTTCGGCCAGCGAGTACGGCAAGGGTTTGATCGCCAGCTGGCTGGCGGCATCGTCGCGCACCCGCAGCTTGCTGTCGGCGTCCAAATCGTTGTTCATCACCACCTGTACCCACAGCGTGCCGTCGGCCAGTTGGCTCGACGCCAGTACGGTGCCGGTGCGGCGCCAGTTTTCACCCAGCTGCAGCTCCAGATCTTCCGCCGCCTGTGGGGCGCGGGCCGCCTTACCTTCCAGCCAGTAGAGTGCACGCTTGTTGGCGCCGCGGAATTTGGCGCGCGCCACCATCTCCTGGCCGGTATAGCAGCCCTTGCTGAAGCTGATGCCTTCCAGCGCCTGCAGGTTGGTGGCCTGCGGGATCAGCTGCGCGCTGTTGGCGGCGTCGATAACCGGATAGCCGGCTTCGATCTCCAGCGCCAGCCACTGGCCGCTGTCATTCAGTTCCGCCTGGTCATGCAGTTTGCCGATCAGCGGTTCGGCCACGGCGGGGCGGGTCACCAGCAGAAAACGTTCCGCCGGCGCATTGAAGTGCAGAATCGTGGTCTCGCCGTCCTGCACCACCGGGTGTTCGGCATCCGGCAGCGCAGCGAACTGGCCCGCCAACGCGGCGCGCGCCTGGAAACCGGCGACGCCCAGCAATACCGCATCGTTATCGGCGGCGATGGTGACTTTGGAGAACACCGCGTATTTTTTGATTTCCGCCAGCTGGCTGTCCAACACGCTGCGGCGTTCCAGATAGGCGAAGCCTTCGCCACGGTGGAACAGACGCAGGTTGCTCCACATTTTGCCTTTGGCGTCGCAGTGGGCGCACAGCACGTGCCGATCGGCCGCCAGCGCGTCGATGTCTGCCGTCACCTGGCCCTGGAGATACTTCACCGTGTCCGGCCCGTTCAGCGTCACCAGCGCCCAATCTTCCAGCGAGATCAGCGTCAGGGGCAGATGGGTGGAAGCGGAGGGCTGACGGGGTGGGAATGGAATGTTATGCGCCATAGTAAGTTCCTGCTCAACGTTTAGCTTACCTGAAGGGTATTGAACCCATGGTAAAAGAGGCGGCGGGCTTTGCAAACTGTTATTCGCGCCGTGGGGCCGGGGTGCGCTTTTTTTGGCATTTTGCGCTTTATTACGTTTTCCGCAGCAAAGCGCCTTCCCGGCGTGTATGTCAAATTGTTACTCTATAGGCTTGCGGCCTGGGCACCCTTGCAGACAGATCCCCGGCTGATGGAATTATATTGCGACGGCGTTGCCATACAGTGTGTCATTTGAACCCTGCGCTGGCGCTGCCGCGCTGAAAAGAGGTGAGTCATAACAACATGGATATTAACAACAAAGCACGTATTCACTGGGCTTGCCGCCGTGGCATGCGCGAGCTGGACATCTCCATCATGCCGTTCTTCGAATACGAATACGACAGCCTGAATGACGCGGACAAGGCGCTGTTCATCCGCCTGCTGGAGTGCGACGATCCCGATTTGTTCAACTGGCTGATGAATCATGGCGCGCCGCAGGACAGCGAGCTGCAGAGAATGGTGACCCTGATCCAGACGCGAAATAAAGACCGTGGCCCAGTGGCGATGTGATATCCGCATTTCCTGGCGCACCCAGCTGTTTTCCCTGTTGACCCACGGCGTTCTGATCCTGCTGATCCTGATTTCGCCCTGGCCGGAAGGCTTTGGCCCGCTGTGGCTGGTGCTGCTGACGCTGGTGGTGTTTCAGTGCATTCGCAGCCAGAAGCGCATCGCCGCGGTGCAGGGCGAGCTGCGGCTGCTGGCAGGCCGGCGCTTCAGCTGGCACGGCCGCGAGTGGCGGCTGGCGAAAAAACCGTGGATGCCGGGTTACGGCATGCTGCTGACGCTGCTGCCGATGGAGGGAAAAAAGCGCCGCCGGCTGTGGCTGGCTTCCGACTGCATGAGCAAAGCGGAGTGGCGCCACCTGCGGCAGCTGTTGCTGTATCCGCCTGCGGATGACGGCGAACCGGAGTGAGACGGCTGGGCCGGCGAGGAAACGCTTCCGCCGCCGGCAGAGGGCTGAGCGCCGGGCGGCGTTACAGCAGCGGCTCCATTTCCAACAGGATCTGTTCGCACCATTGCTGCAGGCGCTCTTCGCTCAGATCGTATTGGTTGACCTCATCGAGCGCCAGGCCGACGAAATGTTTGCCGTCGGCGCTCAGTGGTTTGGGGCTGGTGAACTCGAAGCCGTCGATCGGCCAGAAGCCGACGAACTGCACGCCCAGCGGTGCAATCTGATCGTGCAGCATGCCCAGCGCGTCGAGGAACCATTCACCGTAACCGAGCTGATCGCCCATGCCGTACATGGCGACGATCTTGCCTTTCAGATCCAGCGCCGGCAGCTGCGGCCAGATCGCTTCCCAGTCTTCCTGCAGTTCGCCGAAATCCCAGGTCGGGATGCCGAGGATCAGAATGGCATAGTCCTCCATCAGCTTGGGCGAGACGTCTTTCAGGTTGTGCAGGTCGACCAGGTCTTCACCCAGAATCTCACGGATTTTTTCCGCCGCCATCTCGGTGTAGCAGGTGCTGGAGCCGTAAAACAGACCAATCTTCATGTGTAAACCGTTACGTTGCTGTTTAGAGAATTGCAGCGAGTATACCTGATTTGCGCCGGCTTAAGGCATAATGGCGCGGGTGGAAATGCAACAAAGAGAGGACCGCGTGCAACAGCAAGACAATGCGCTGATTGAACAATTCCTGGATGCGCTGTGGCTTGAGCGCAATCTGGCGGAAAATACGCTGGCCTCCTACCGGCTGGATTTGCAGGCGCTGGCCGCCTGGCTTGGCCAGCAGAACACCGCCTTGCTGCTGGCGCAGGCGCTGGATCTACAGGCCTTCCTCGCCGAACGGGTGGATGGCGGCTACAAGGCCACCAGCTCCGCGCGTTTGCTGAGCGCCATGCGCCGTTTGTTTCAGTATCTGTATCGCGAAAAGCTGCGCGCCGACGATCCCACCGCGCAGCTGGCTTCCCCCAAGCTGCCGCAGCGTTTGCCGAAGGATCTGAGCGAGGCGCAGGTCGATGCGCTGCTGCAGGCGCCCTGCGTCGATCAACCGCTGGAGCTGCGCGACAAGGCGATGCTCGAAGTGTTGTACGCCACCGGGCTGCGGGTCTCCGAGCTGGTGGGGCTGAGCATCAGCGATGTCAGCCTGCGTCAGGGCGTGGTACGGGTGATCGGCAAGGGCAACAAAGAGCGGCTGGTGCCGCTGGGCGAAGAGGCGGTCTACTGGATCGAAAACTATCTGGAACACGGCCGCCCATGGCTGGTCAACGGCCAGACGCTGGATGTGCTGTTTCCCAGCACCCGCTGTCAGCAAATGACCCGACAGACGTTCTGGCATCGTATCAAACACTATGCCATCCTTGCGGGCATCGACAGCGAGCGTCTGTCGCCGCACGTGTTGCGGCACGCGTTCGCCACCCATTTGCTGAACCATGGGGCCGATCTCCGTGTCGTACAGATGTTGTTAGGGCACAGCGATCTCTCGACCACGCAAATTTATACTCATGTAGCGACCGAACGACTGAAACAGCTACATCAACAGCATCACCCGCGCGCCTGAGCGGCGGGTTCGAAAGGATTGGAACAATGAAAAAAGGTTTAATGCTGCTCTCTCTGCTGGTGGCTTCGGTGACCGGTGCGGCCCATGCCGATGACGCGGCGATCAAAAAAGCGCTCGCCAGCCTGGGTATCCAGCAGGCGGACGTGCAGCCTTCGCCGGTCAACGGCCTGAAAACCGTGCTGACCGACAGCGGCGTGCTGTACGCCTCCGAAGACGGCAAGCACATCCTGCAGGGCCCGCTGTTCGACGTCAGCGGCAAAGAGCCGGTCAACGTGACCAACCAACTGCTGAGCAGCAAAATGGACGCGCTGAAAGATCAGATGATCGTCTACAAGGCGCCGAAAGAGAAACACGTGATCACCGTGTTCACCGACATCACCTGCGGTTACTGCCACAAGCTGCACCAGCAGATGAAAGAGTACAACGATCTGGGCATCACCGTGCGTTACCTGGCGTTCCCGCGTCAGGGGCTGGCTTCTCAGGCTGAGAAGGACATGAAGTCTATCTGGTGTACCGCCGACAAGGCTAAGGCGTTCGACGCCGCCATGAAGGGCGATGCTATCTCCCCGGCGGCCTGCAAAACCGACATCAGCAAGCATTACGAGCTTGGCGTGCAGTTCGGCATTCAGGGCACGCCGGCGATCATTCTGGAAAACGGCATGATGATCCCGGGCTATCAGGGGCCAAAAGAGATGGCCGCCATGCTGGACGCGCACCAGGCCGCCACCAAAGCCGGTGGTTAATCGCCGGTGAGTATCAAAACGCAATTGCGCCGCCGCCCGGCGGCGGACGACACGCATCTGCCCGCCAGTTTGCCGCCGCTGCTGCGCCGGCTGTACGCCCTGCGCGGCGTGCAGGGTGAACAGGAGCTGGAGCGCGGCGTCAAGGGCATGCTGCCCTGGCAACAGCTGGACGGCATCGACGACGCCGTCAGCCTGCTGCAACAGGCGCTGGCCGACGGTCGCCGCATCATGGTGGTGGGCGATTTCGACGCCGACGGCGCCACCAGCACCGCGCTGACGGTGCTGGCGCTGCGCAGCATGGGCGGCGCAGCCGTCGACTACCTGGTGCCTAACCGTTTCGAAGACGGCTACGGCCTGAGCCCCGAAGTGGTGGAGCAGGCGGCGGCACGCGGCGCGCAGCTGATCGTCACCGTCGATAACGGCATTTCCTCCCACGCCGGCGTCGACGTGGCGCACGCCAAGGGCATGCAGGTGCTGGTGACCGATCACCACCTGCCGGGCGAGACCCTGCCGGCGGCCGAAGCGATCGTCAATCCCAACCTGCGCGGCTGCGCCTTCCCGTCCAAATCGCTGGCCGGGGTGGGCGTCGCGTTCTACCTGATGCTGGCGCTACGCGCCCGGCTGCGGGACAGCGGCTGGTTCGAGCAGCGTGCGCTGGCGATGCCCAATCTGGCGGAACTGCTGGATCTGGTGGCACTCGGCACCGTGGCCGACGTGGTGCCGCTGGACGCCAACAACCGCATTCTGGTGTATCAGGGGTTAAACCGCATTCGCGCCGGCAAATGCCGTCCGGGCATCCGCGCGCTGCTTGAGGTGGCCAACCGCGATGCCCGCCAGCTGGCGGCCAACGATCTCGGTTTCGCCCTCGGGCCGCGGCTCAACGCCGCCGGCAGGCTGGACGATATGTCGATCGGCGTGGCACTGCTGCTGAGCGATGACATCGCGCAGGCGCGCATGCTGGCCAACGATCTCGACGCACTGAACCAGACGCGACGCGAGATAGAGCAGGGCATGCAGGTGGAAGCCTTGCAGCTGTGCGACCAACTGGAGCGCACCAGCACCGAGCTGCCTTACGGGCTGGCGATGTATCACCCGGAATGGCACCAGGGCGTGGTGGGTATCCTCGCCTCGCGTATCAAAGAGCGTTTCCACCGTCCGGTGATCGCGTTCGCGCCGGCGGGCGACGGTATCCTGAAAGGCTCCGGCCGTTCGGTGCCCGGCCTGCACATGCGCGACGCGCTGGAGCGGCTGGATATGCTGAACCCCGGCCTGATGATGAAGTTCGGCGGCCACGCGATGGCGGCCGGGCTGTCGCTGGAAGAGGCCAGGTTTGACGAGTTCCGCCAGCGCTTCGGCGAGCTGGTGGGGGAATGGCTCGATCCGGCGATGCTGGAAGGGGTGATCTGGTCCGATGGCGAACTGGCGATGCAGGAGCTGTCGCTGACGACGGCGGAGCTGCTGCGCGAGGGCGGCCCGTGGGGCCAGGCGTTCCCGGAACCGACCTTCGACGGCAAATTCCGCATCCTGCAGCAGCGGCTGGTGGGCGAGAAGCACCTGAAGCTGATGGTGGAACCGCTCGGCGGCGGCCCGCTGCTCGACGGCATCGCGTTCAACGTGGACACCACGCTGTGGCCGGACAGCAGCGTGCGCGAAGTGGAACTGGCCTACAAGCTCGACGTCAACGAGTTTCGCGGCAACCGCAACGTGCAGCTGCTGATCCAGCATCTTTGGCCGCGCTGAGGCGAAATTGAACACAATTCGGGGATTGGGCTCTCCAATCCCCCGCATCCTTCCCGATCGCCACAAAAACTGACCAACTCGCTATAAACTGCCGCCCGGATCCGGTAGAATTGGCGGTTCCAATGGCATTCCGCCATCGACGACATCAACGTAAAAGAACGAAACCATGTTTGAAATTAACCCGGTAAAAAACCGAATTCAGGACCTGTCCGAGCGGACTGCGGTTCTTAGGGGGTATCTTTGACTATGATGCCAAGAAGGAACGCCTAGAAGAAGTCAACGCCGAGCTGGAGCAGCCGGACGTGTGGAACGAGCCGGAGCGCGCACAGGCGCTCGGCAAAGAGCGCGCCGCGCTGGAAGCCATCGTTGAAACCATCGATCAGCTGGAGCAGGGCGGCGAAGACGTCGGCGGCCTGCTGGAACTGGCGGTGGAAGCCGACGATGAAGAAACCTTCAACGAAGCGGTCGCCGAGCTGGATCAACTGATGAGCAAGCTGGATCAGTTGGAATTCCGCCGCATGTTCTCCGGCGAATACGACAGCGCCGACTGCTACCTGGATATCCAGGCCGGTTCCGGCGGCACCGAAGCGCAAGACTGGGCCAGCATGCTGCTGCGCATGTACCTGCGCTGGGCCGAAGCCAAGGGCTTCAAGACCGAAGTGATCGAAGAGTCCGACGGCGACGTCGCGGGCCTGAAGTCTGCCACCATCAAGATCATCGGCGACTACGCGTTCGGCTGGTTGCGCACTGAAACCGGCGTTCATCGCCTGGTGCGCAAGAGCCCGTTCGATTCCGGCGGCCGTCGCCACACTTCGTTCAGCTCGGTGTTCATCTACCCGGAAGTCGACGACGATATCGATATCGAAATCAACCCGGCGGATCTGCGCATCGACGTGTACCGCGCCTCCGGTGCGGGTGGTCAGCACGTCAACAAAACCGAATCCGCCGTACGTATTACTCACCTGCCAACCAACATCGTGGTGCAGTGCCAGAACGATCGTTCTCAGCATAAGAACAAGGATCAAGCGTTTAAACAGCTGCGAGCCAAGCTGTACGAGTTTGAGATGCAAAAGAAAAATGCTGATAAGCAGACGATGGAAGACAACAAGTCCGACATCGGCTGGGGCAGCCAAATCCGTTCTTACGTGCTGGATGACTCCCGCATCAAGGATTTGCGCACCAACGTCGAAACGCGTAACACGCAGGCCGTACTGGATGGCGACCTGGATAAATTCATTGAGGCAAGTTTGAAAGCCGGGTTATGAGGAATAGAAATGTCTGAACAACAAGTACAGGGCGCCGATCAGGCGCTGGATCTCAATAACGAACTGCAGTCCCGCCGCGAGAAACTGGCCGGCCTGCGCGAGAACGGCATTGCGTTCCCGAACGACTTCCGTCGTGACTCCACCTCCGACAAACTGCACGCCGCGTACGGCGATAAAGATAACGAAGAGCTGGAAGCGCTGGGCGTAGAAGTGACCGTCGCCGGCCGCATGATGACCCGCCGTATTATGGGCAAGGCATCCTTCGTCACGCTGCAGGACGTGGGCGGCCGCATTCAGCTGTACGTCGCGCGCGACGATCTGGCTGAAGGCGTGTACAACGACCAGTTCAAGAAGTGGGACCTGGGCGATATCCTCGGCGCACGCGGCAAGCTGTTCAAAACCAAGACCGGCGAACTGTCGATCCACTGCACCGAACTGCGTCTGCTGACCAAAGCGCTGCGCCCGCTGCCGGACAAATTCCACGGCCTGGCGGATCAGGAAACCCGTTACCGCCAGCGTTACCTGGATCTGATCGCCAACGAAGAATCGCGCAATACCTTCAAGGTGCGTTCGCAGGTGATGTCCGCTATCCGCAACTTCATGGTGGAACGCGGCTTCATGGAAGTCGAAACCCCGATGATGCAGGTGATCCCGGGCGGCGCGTCGGCGCGTCCGTTCATCACGCACCACAATGCGCTGGATATCGACATGTACCTGCGCATCGCGCCGGAACTGTATCTGAAGCGTCTGGTGGTTGGCGGCTTTGAGCGCGTGTTCGAAATCAACCGCAACTTCCGTAACGAAGGCGTTTCTCCGCGTCACAACCCAGAGTTCACCATGATGGAACTCTACATGGCTTACGCGGATTACAAAGACCTGATCGAGCTGACCGAGACGCTGTTCCGCACCCTGACCGAGAAAGTGCTGGGCACCTCTCAGGTGCAGTACGGCGACGAAGTGTTCGACTTCGGCAAGCCGTTCGAGAAGCTGACCATGACCGAGGCGATCAAGAAATACCGCCCGGAAACCGATCTGGCTGACCTGGCCGACATGGGCAAAGCGGTGGCCATCGCCGAATCCATCGGCATCAAGGTTGAGAAGAGCTGGGGTCTGGGCCGCGTCGTGACCGAGATCTTCGAAGAAGTGGCGGAAAGCCATCTGATTCAGCCGACCTTCATCACCGAGTACCCGGCTGAAGTGTCGCCGCTGGCGCGCCGCAACGACGTTAACCCGGAAATCACCGACCGCTTCGAGTTCTTCATCGGCGGCCGTGAAATCGGCAACGGCTTCTCCGAGCTGAACGACGCCGAAGACCAGGCTCAGCGCTTTGCCGATCAGGTGAACGCCAAAGACGCCGGCGACGACGAAGCGATGTTCTACGACGAAGACTACGTCACCGCGCTGGAGCACGGCCTGCCGCCGACCGCCGGTCTGGGCATCGGTATCGACCGTATGGTGATGCTGTTCACCAACAGCCATACCATCCGCGACGTGATTCTGTTCCCGGCGATGCGCCCACAGAAATAATTCCGTTTAGCGTGAAACCACCGGTGCAGGCAACTGCGCCGGTTTTTTTTTCGCCCACCGGACTTAACCGCTTAAAACATCGACAGTTACGCGCCATCTCCGCTTGCCCGCCGCCGATAACCGGTTATAATGCCTGTCGCACACCGATGCGGGTGTAGTTCAATGGTAGAACGGCAGCTTCCCAAGCTGCATACGAGGGTTCGATTCCCTTCACCCGCTCCAGCACTCTCTCCTGAAAACATCCTGATTCTCTGAAACGTTACTCCAACCCAATCCTTTGCCCCTGTAAGCGTTATCACTGGTTGTCCGCCATCCCACCAGCATTATCAGCGCCGTGGTGAAGAAAGCAGGGCAAAAAAATGCCGCCCCGGGGGACGGCATGTCGCTCTTTAGCGCACCAGATGCAAGAAATGCAGGTGTTTTTCGTACTGGTCGAGAATATCGTTGATCAACTGCTCCTGATTCCAGCCCATGACATCGTAGTTTTGGCCGCCTTCTTTCAGGTAGATCTCCGCGCGATAATACTTGTGCTGCTCGGCTTGCTGTTCATCGTTATCCAGCCCGGCCAGAGCGAACGTCGGCGAACTGTAGCCGCGCAGTCTGACTTCATAGATAAAGTTAAGCTCATCGCCCAAATCGACCTCGAAACGAATGCGGTCTTCCGCGGTGGCGTTGATGCTGCTGAGCGTGTTTTGTTTACTCAGCTCCTCCTGCACCAGCGTCATGGCCGGTTGGATAACCTCATCCATAAAGCGCTTCACCAGCGAGCGTTTTGGCAGATAGGCGATATTGCGCAGCCTGCGCTGCCAGGGAATGGGGTTGCGGGCGGCGGTGGGGGCGATGGTGGCCATATTTTGGCTGTCGCGCTTGGTCAGGTCGCGGCGCAGCGCCTTAAGCAAACCGTAAATGGATATCAGCAAGATGGCCGAGAACGGCAATGCGCTGGCGATGGTGACGGTTTGCAGCGCGCTGAGCCCCCCTGCGATCAGCAAGGCGATGGCGACGATGCCCATCAGCGACGCCCAGAAAATGCGTTGCCAAACCGGCGTGTTGCTGGAGCCGCCCGAAGCCAGCGTATCCACGACCATGGCGCCGGAATCGGCGGACGTGACAAAAAAGACGATCACCATCGCCATGGCGATAAACGAAAGCACGCTGGAGAACGGGAAATGCTCCAGGAAGTTAAACAACGCCAACGCCACGTCTTGCTGTACCGTCGTGGCGAGGTCTGTCGCGCCCTGTTCCATGATGAGGTAAATGGCGCTGTTGCCGAACACCGTCATCCACATGAGGGTGAAGCCGGCCGGGACGAACAGCACGCCGGTGACAAATTCGCGGATGGTTCGGCCGCGGGAAACCCGAGCGATGAACATACCGACGAAAGGCGACCAGGAGAGCCACCACCCCCAGTAGAGCAGCGTCCATCCGCCTAACCAGTTGCTGGATTTCGGCTCATAGGCATACAGGTTGAACGTCTTGCTGACCAGCTCGGACAGGTAGCCGCCGGTATTTTCCACAAAGGATTTCAACAGCAGGACGGTTGGCCCCAACAGCAAGACCAGGGCCAGCAGCAACAGCGCCAGGCCAAGGTTCAGCTCTGACAGAAAGCGTATGCCTTTCTCCAGCCCTGAAACCACGGAAATGGTGGCCAGCCCGGTAATCACCACGATCAAGATCACCTGAACGGTTTCGTTGATCGGCACGCCAAACAGGTGGTTAAGCCCGGCGTTGACCTGCAACACGCCATAACCCAGCGAGGTCGCGACCCCGAATACGGTGCCGATAACGGCGAAGATATCGACGGCGTGGCCGATAGGGCCATAAATGCGGTCACCGATGATCGGGTAAAGCGCAGAGCGCAGGGTCAACGGCAGGCCATGCCGATAGCTGAAGAAGGCCAGAATCAACGCCACGATGGCATAGATCGCCCAGGCGTGCAGCCCCCAGTGGAAAAAGGTCAGGCGCATGGCCTGTTTGGCCGCCTCGACGCTCTCGGGCGTGCCGACCGGTGGCGAGAGATAGTGCATCACCGGTTCTGCCACGCCGAAGAACATCAGGCCGATGCCCATCCCCGCAGAAAACAGCATGGCAAACCATGAGTGGTAGCGAAAATCGGGTTGCGCATGATCGGGGCCGAGTTTGATGTCACCGTAGCGGGAAAGCCCCAGAAACGTCACGCTGAGCAAAATCAGCGCCACGGCCAAAATATAAAACCAGCTGGCGTTGGTGAAAATTTGTTGCTGCAGCAGCTTGAAGTTCTTGTCGGCGACGTCGGGGAAAAAAGCGGCGAACGCGACCAGAAGAAAAATGAGGACTGCAGAGGTGAAGAATACCGCTTTGTTGATATGGCTCTGCGGCTTTTTTAGGGGGGTGTCTTTCTCACTCATAAATTGATTTATTCCATTTGTTTGATTATCGCCCTGAATGGAGGAGAGGTGTAACCTGCTATATCGTAGCAAAATAGTCAGGCTGTCGGTGCCGGTCAATAGGGCGGAATTACCGCTGCCTCAGCGCGGTAATTCCGAGTTATTCCGTGTGACCGTTAGTTAAATAAAAATGCCAATAATCCCGTCACCTTATTTTTATTTTCCCATCCTTCCAATTTCATGCAGGCATTAACGAAATCTGTTCTGCGCATTTCATTGCTGTCCGAGGGGAAAGCGCCGCCACCGGCGTTGGGGATCTCCGTGCCGTTGAAAGTCATGGAGGAGAAGGTCGGCGAGCTGGAGTGCAAAGACAGGTTCACGGGATAGCGCTGTTCGGCTTCTTGCCGGCAGTGGGTTCTGGCCGCTTCAAGGGGCGTTGGGGTTGCCGTTTGCGCTTCCCATTTCTCCGGCGTGGCACAGGAAGACATCATCAATGCGGCGGCGATAACTGCATATTTTCGCAAAGTAAAAATCCATTTCTAAAATAAAATCCCCTTGATTCTACCCCCAGCGTGCCGCGATGGCCCGCTCAATCAGGTGAGCGGGCCGATGTGACGGGTTAACTGAGGATATCTTCGGCGATCACCTTAAACAGCGTGTCTATTTCGCCTTGGGTGTTGTAGTGCATCATGCCGATGCGCAGCACGCCGCCGTCCTGCAACCCCAGCTGCTGGATCAGGCCCCGCGCATAGAAATGCCCGCTGCCGGCGCAGATGTTGTGCTGCCCCAGATGGCGGGCGATCGCGTCAGGCGTATGGCCGCTGAAGGTCAGGGCGAAGGTCGGCGTGCGCCGCGCGCTGTCCGCCTGTGAATGGCCGTACAGCCGCACGCCGTCGAGCTGCCGCAGCCGTTGCAAAAAGTGGCGGCACAGCGCTTCTTCATGCTGGTGGTAGGCGGCGAAACTCTCCTGCAAACGCTGCCTTAACGGCGCGCCCGGCGTGCCCCACTGCGCCAGATAGTCGATTGCCGCCGCCACGCCGGCCAGCGCTTCGAAGCTTTGCGTGCCGGTCTCGAAACGCCCGGGGCCGACATCGGTGGCCGGCTCGACTTTGTACGGCCGCAGGCGCTGCAGCCACTGCGGCGCGATGTAGGCCATGCCGACGTGCGGGCCAAAGAACTTGTAGGCGGAGCACACCAGGAAATCACAGCCCAGCGCCTGCACGTCAATCAGGTTGTGCGGCGCATAGTGCACGGCGTCGACATACACCTGCGCGCCGACCCGATGCGCGGCTTCGACGATGGTTTTGATATCGACGATGCTGCCGGTGACGTTGGAAGCGTAGCTGACCGCTACCAGGCGGGTATTGGCGTTGATGCGCTCACACACCTTTGCGGCGTCCAACGCGCAGTCGGCGCTCTCCAGCGGTATCTGATGCACCAAGGCCCCTTTGTCGGCGGCGGCCTGCTGCCAGCTGGAGACGTTGGCGTAGTGATCGAGTGCGGTGACGATGACCTCATCGCCGGCCTGCCAGTCGCGGCTGATGCTGCGGCTGAGATGGAAAGTCAGCGTGGTCATATTCATGCCGAAAACGATGTTGTCGGGCGAAGGCGCATTTAACAAGGCGCGCACCGATTCGCGCGCCTGGCCCATCACTTCGCCGGTGACTCGGCTGGAGAAGTAGTGGCCGCCCAGGTTGGCGTTGTATTTCCCCAGGTAGTCCGTCATTTTTTCCAGCACGCTTCGTGCAACCTGCGCACCGCCGGGGCCGTCGAAAAAGATCGCCGGTTTGCCGTCGATGTGCTGGGACAGGGCGCTGAACTGGCGTCGGGCGAGCTCGGGCGTAAAGGTCATGCTTTCTCTCCCCGCGCGGTGAGGACGAAGAGATCAAGATAGCCTTCTTCTTTCGGGCTGACGGCGTTGATCGGCGTGGCGTTGTGCCACAGTTTGCTGTCTGCCAGCAGCACGGCTTCACCGTCCGCCAGCGCTTTTTTAAAGAAGGGATCGTGGTGGCTGTCGTCGTACAGCATGATTTCACCGCCGACGATGTTGTGCCGGTGAATGGCGATCATGGCGATATGGTCGAAACCGTCCTGGTGAATGCCTTCCGGCGCCACCAGCGTATCTTTCTGGATGGCGACCACGCGCATTTGGTGGATCTCTATCTCGGCACCTTCCGGCAGTTCGTTATTTTCGGCAAACAGGTTGCACATCTCC
Source organism: Serratia nevei (assembly GCF_024160145.1). Lineage (GTDB taxonomy): Bacteria > Pseudomonadota > Gammaproteobacteria > Enterobacterales > Enterobacteriaceae > Serratia > Serratia nevei_A. Next base: position 68,459 of record NZ_JAMYWQ010000010.1, on the reverse strand, counting down.
GCCATGCCGGCGCTCTGCAGTACGGCGCTGTCGATAGGTTCGAAGCGGCGCACCACGTTGCCCTGGAAGTGGTTGATCTGATCGGACTGCATGAAGGTGCGCGGCCCCACTTCGGCGACGTTGGGGTTGAGGTATTTGACGACTGAATAACGGCGCAGGCGATATTTGCCGTCGGCGTGTTGCGTGTGGGGCAAGGAGGAAAACGAAGGCATCAGTTGTTGGGTGGCTTGCGGGCTTAGTACAGTCATACTTATTACGTTTTCGTGTTTCTGTAACATAATCACCTCTAATAATAATAATTTCTGATGTTGTAGGGGGTAATTCGATTGAATTGTAGACGACTCTATAACCAACGCAATTTGGCGGTGGCGAGGTGTGACGGCGGTCGTAAAGTGGGGTGAACGCCCGCGCTGGCGGGCGATCTCATGGGGGACGTATTAAAGGGGGGGCATTACGGCGATAACGGCGTTTACCTGGCGCGAGAGTAGTCGGCCAACTCGCTGAAAAAGGAGGAGAATGCTTGAAAACCGCTCTCTATCGCCGCGCGCGCTTCCTGCTCTTCTTGCCGGGAAAACGCCAGCGTGTCGAGCAATTCGCCGTGGCTGCCTATCGTGTGACCAGTCTCTCTGCTGAGATGCAGATCGCCGCAGTATTTCAACGGAATATGCGCCTCGTTGACCACCTGATTAATGACGGTAAACACGGCGTTGCCGACGGACTCGATCATTTCTATCACCACAATGCGCTGCTTCGCCGGTTTATTGGCGCTGAGTGCGAACAGGTGATACACCAGGCGACGGCTGGCCTGCAGTTGATCCGACCACAGAAAGCGCAGGTTATCGACCAGCGTGGTCGGCGTGTTCAACGACAGGGTTTGCAGATCGTGCAAAAACCATGGCCAATGGTGCGAGTCTTCCTGGGCATGCGTGTTGACCGCGTGCTCCAGCGGATCTTTGGGGCTGGGAAAGGGCAGCGCATACTTGTTCAGATCGGAAAAACTCATCACAAAATGCGACATGGCGGGTAAAAAAGCCAGCCGGCGCTGAACCGGTATGCGGTTGTCTCGCACATAATTCAGGAAGGGATGCTCAGAGAAAAGCTGCTTGTGACGGGCGATCAGGCTGGTGAGAGCGGTCATATTTTTCACCTGTTGCAGAACGTATCCTTCTCAGTGTAGGAGAAAGCGGTGCGAACGCGGTGAAAACCGCCGCCGTTGTCGGGCGGCGGGGCGTGGGATCAGGCGCGCTTGAACAGGTTGGCCGCCTGGAACAGGGCAAAGGAACTGACCAGCATCTCGATGCCGACGATCGCTGTCACCAGGGTGACCGACGCCGCCGGGCCTGAGCCGATCAGCATCCAGGCGATGATCAAATCGAGCACGCCGATAACGAACTGCAGCCAGTTGCCCGGCAGCCCGCGGCGCATGTAGCCCGCCGCCAGGCGCGCGATGCCGCCGAGCGCGAACAGCACGGCGAGGTACACTGCCAGCGCCAGAATGCCCGCCAGCGGGCTGGTGATGAACACATAGCCGATAATCAGGTAGGCCACGCCCAGCAGAATGCCGCCGATCATCGGCCAGGTGTTCTGCGCCCGGTTAGCGATCATGGCGATAATCAGCCCGGCGCCGCTCAACAGCAGCAAAACACCGACCACCACGCTCAGCGCTGCGCCGGAGGCAAAAGGATTGACCAGGCACAGTATACCGCCCGCCAGCAGCAGGAAGGCGATGATCAGCAGGGTGGTGCGTTGCTTTTTGAGCAGTTCTTCGCTCAGGAGGGGCAGATTATTGCGGTCGAGGTTCAACATGACAGTACTCCATTTCGTCGTTGGGTAATTAATCAGTCATCCTTACCTGTTTAGCATAGACCGTCCTGGGGTTTTTGACTGACCCGGTGCAAATGTTACACTGTGCGGCTGACGCGTATCAGAACCGAAACGACGACTGAGGACAGGATTTGAGCACAGGAAGCAAACTGGCAGGGTGGCGCCGCATCGCGGTGTGTCTGACATTGGGGCTGCTGTTGGCCGGGTGTTCGGGTAAAAACACCTATAACCGCGACTACGACAAATTGCCGAAGGGCAGCTACACCGGCAAGTCCTACACCGTCAAACGGGGCGATACGCTGTACTACATCGCCTGGATCACCGACAGCGAAGTCAGCGATCTGGCCAGAATCAACAAGATACGTCCGCCTTATAACCTGGAAGTGGGGCAGAAACTGCGGTTGAGCGGCAGCGCGCCGACCAAAACCGCCGCCACGCGCCGTAAAACCTCTTCGTCTTCCGCCGCGATCGCCAAGCAGACGCCACCGCCGGGCGCCGCCCGCTGTTGGCGCTGGCCGACCAGCGGGCGGATCGTGCAGGCCTACTCCAATTCAGATGGCGGCAACAAGGGCATCGACATCGCCGGCAAACGCGGCCAGCCGATCTACGCTTCCGCCAACGGCAAAGTGGTGTACGTCGGCAACCAGCTGCGCGGCTACGGCAACCTGATCATGATTAAGCACGGCGAAGACTTTATTACCGCCTATGCGCACAACGACACCACGCTGGTGCGCAACGGCCAGGATGTGAAGGCGGGGCAGAAGATCGGCACCATGGGCAGCACCGGCACCGATTCGGTGTTCCTGCACTTCCAGATCCGCTACCGCGCTACCGCGCTCGATCCGCAGCGCTATCTGCCGCCGCAAGGTTCGTCGCCGTCCTGTTAACGTCAATCTGGCGCCTTGCGGAGCCAGATGTCAGTTACTTCAGCGGCAGGTAAAGATCGGTCACCAGTTCATATTCCGCCACCTCGTGCACGAAGTTGTGGTAGTGGAAATAGAGCGGAAAATCGCGCAGCTCCTCGCCGCTGGCCGGCAACCACTCGCGGTACAGATAGCGGGCGCCTTCCGAGAGCCCGTCCAGCGAGCCGTGATGGCGCAGTACCGCGCAGCGCCCGGCCGGCAGCGTGCTGTTCACCACGCCGAAGGCGTTGTCCTCCGGGATAGGCGCAGTGACCTCGCCGCAGATGAAGAAGCGGAAGTTCTGCGCTGAGGTGGTGGCCGGATCGTGCGGCGCGATGCCGTAAGTGCGGCTGCTTCTGACCGGCGACAGGCCGCTGGTTTTGCGCCATGCGATAAAGCGCGCGGCGGTTTCGTTGACCAGCGCGGACGGGCCGCGATGTTCGATCATCGCCACCGGCGTGGCCGGAAAGTCGACAATGTCTACCTTCATGGGTTGTTTCCTTTTGTGTTTCGGCTCGGGAAAGCGCTGCTGCCAATCGATCCAGGCCGGCCGTTTGCGAAACTGGCTCGGCGTTTGGCTGAACGCCTGTTTGAAGGCGCGGCTGAAGGACTCCGGGTTTTGAAAGCCGGCGTCCAGCGCGATGTCAATCACCGGCTCCAGCGGGTTATACGCCAGGCGGTAAGAGGCGCGTTTAAGCCTCATCCACTGGATATAACGCCACACCGAGATGCCACAATACGCGCTAAACTGGCGTTGAAAATGAAAGCGCGAAAAATGGGCCACCTCGCTCAGTTTTTCGACGGTGAGCGCCTCGTCCAGGTGGTGGTCGATATAGTCAAAGACCTGCGCAAAGCGCTTTGCATACGTGTGGGTCATGTGATTGTCTCCTCCATGCCTGAACTTTGCCCGAGCCGCCGCCGTTTCTCCTGACGGATGATGCTGAGTTGCCGCCGGCCAGGCCAAAATCATAACCCCGCGCGGCCGTGAGCCGCGATCCCGACCGAGAAGATGAATATTACATGATGGATCGTTCCCGCTTGCTGAAATTCCTGCTGCCCTATCTGTGGCCGAAAGACAACCCGCGGCTGCGGGGGTATCTGGTGGTGGCCTTCGTGTTCATGGTGGCGGCCAAGGTCAGCACCACGCTGGTGCCGCTGGCCTACAAGGCGATGGTCGATGCGTTGAGCGGCGAGACGGCGAAAATGCTGGCGGTGCCGCTGGGGCTGATCGTCGCCTATGGCGTGGCGCGGGTGGGCGGCGCGCTGTTTGAGGAACTGCGCAACGTGATGTTTATCCACGTCAGCCAGAATGCCACGCGCCTGCTGGGCGTGCGGGTGTTTCGCCAACTGCATGCACTGAGCCTGCGCTTCCATCTGGAGCGCCAGACCGGCGGCCTGTCGTTGTCCATCGAGCGCGGCACCCAGGCGGTGTCCACGGTGCTGTCGCGGCTGTTGTTCTCCATCGTGCCGATCCTGTTCGAACTCACACTGGTCACGGCGATCATGTGGCACATGTTGAACGGCTGGTTCGCGCTGGCGATCCTGACGACGGTCGGCTGCTACATCCTGTTTACCGTGCTGGCGGTCAGCTGGCGCACCCGCTTTCGCCGCGAGCTCAACAAGGCCAACGCCGACGCCAACAGCAAATCCATCGACAGCCTGCTGAACTATGAGACCGTGAAGTATTTCGGCAACGAAGAGTTCGAGGCCGAGCGTTTCGACCTGTCGCGCCGGCTGTACGAATACGCCGCCATCAAGAACCAATTCAGTTTTACGGCGATCAACCTGGGGCAAACCGCCATTATTTCGATCGGGCTGATCGTGATGATGGCCATGGCGGCGCGGGGCATTACGCAGGGGACGATGACGGTCGGCGACTTCGTACTGGTCAACGCCTATCTGCTGCAGCTGTATCAGCCGCTGAACTTCTTCGGTTTTATTTACGCCGAGGTGCGCCAGGCGCTGATCGACATGGAGAACATGTTCGATCTGCTGCAGGAAAAGCGTGAAATTGTTGATAGCCCGGATGCGCAGCCGCTGCGCCTCGATCGCGGCGAAGTGCGGTTCGATGCGGTCAGCTTCGGTTACGACACGCGCCGGCCGATCCTCAAGCAGGTGAGTTTTACCATTCCGGCGGGCCACACGGTGGCGGTGGTCGGCGCCTCCGGCGCGGGCAAGTCCACGCTGTCGCGCCTGCTGTTCCGCTTCTACGACGTGCAGGACGGCGCCATTACTCTCGACGGCCAGGACATTCGCCAACTGACCCAGGCCAGCCTGCGGCAGGCGATCGGCATCGTGCCGCAGGATACGGTGCTGTTCAACGATACGCTGCGCTACAACATCGGCTACGGCAAAACCGGTTCCAGCGATGAAGACATCGAGCGGGCGGCGCGGCTGGCGCATATCCATGATTTTATCGTCGGTCTGCCCGACGGTTACGACACCCGGGTGGGTGAGCGCGGGCTGAAGCTGTCGGGCGGTGAAAAGCAGCGGGTGGCGATCGCGCGCACCATCCTGAAAAATCCGGCCATCCTGGTGTTTGACGAGGCGACCAGCGCGCTGGATACCCAGACCGAACGTGAAATCCAGGGGCACCTGCGCGAGGTGAGCCGCAACCACACCACGCTGGTGATCGCCCACCGGCTCTCCACCGTGGTGGACGCCGATGAGATCATCGTGCTGGAGGCGGGGGAGATCGTCGAGCGCGGAGGGCACGAGGCGCTGCTGGCCGCGAACGGCCGCTACGCCGCGATGTGGCAAACCCAGTACAGCGAAGAGCAGGAATCGCGCTGACGGGGCCGTTTACCCCAGCGGCTGAACAGCATTGAGCCGCTGCGCCACGTAGTCGCAGGCGATGCGGCAGTCCTGCTTCAGGTCTGTCTCGTCGCCGGCCAGGCTGCCGCGCAGCCAGAGCCCATCGATCATTGCCGCCAGCCCGCGTGCGGCGTCGCGCGCCTGCGGCAGCGGCAGCTCGCGGCGGAACTGGCAGCAAATGTTGGAATAGAGTCGCCTGTCGTTGGCGCGCTGCAGGCGGCGCAGCACCGGCTGGTGCATGCTGGCGGCCCAGAAGTCGAGCCAGGCGCGCATGGACACGGCGTTGGTTTGGCTGGGGTGGAAGTTGCCCTGGATAATGGCGAACAGCTGTGACTGGCTGTCGCCGGCCGCCTGCGCGCGGCACTCGGCCACCGCATCGCGCAGATCGCGCAGGATTTTGCGCATGGTGGCGCTGAGCAACCCCTCTTTATCGCCAAAATAGTGGCTGACGATGCCGGTCGACAGCCCGGCCTCTTTCGCCACCTGAGACAGGGTGACGCCGGCCAGCCCGACGACGTTAATGGTCTCGAAGGCGGCGTTAATCAACTGCTCCTTACGCTGCTCCGGAATGTCTCTGCGGTACATATTTTCCTCAACTGATAGGCCAATCACACTTTGGATTTGATTGATTGAACGGTCAATCAATACTCTATATGCTGCAAAAATGTCAAATAAATGACGATAAAATGTTAACTAAAAGTTGCATTGAAATCGTCTGTCTTTCGCACCATGGAAGCCTGCCAATGACAGTGAAAAATCCCCCATCGCTTGATAAAGAACCTATCAGATTGAACGCTCCGGTATTTTTCGGCTCAGCGGCGGTGATCCTGCTGCTGGGATCGCTGGTCGTGCTGTTTCCCTCCGCCAGCAAACTGTGGCTGAACGCCGCGCAAAGCTGGGTCGCCGACGTGTTCGGTTGGTACTACATGTTATTGATGGTCGCCTGCATGGCGTTCGTCTTCTGGCTGGCGCTGTCGCGCTTCGGCCCTATTCGCCTCAGCCAGGATGATGAACCGCCGCAGTTCAGCTATCCCTCGTGGGTGGCGATGCTGTTCTCGTCGGGCATCGGCATTGCGCTGGTGTACTACGGCGCCTATGAACCGCTGGACCACTTCCTGTCACCACCGGAAGGCAGCGGCGGCACCGTGCAGGCGGCGCGACAGGCGATGGCGCTGACCTTTTTGCACTGGGGGCTGCACGGCTGGGCGCTGTATGCGCTGATCGCCACCGCGCTGGCCTATTTCGCCTATTGTCGCGGTCTGCCGCTGGCGCTGCGTTCTGCGCTGTACCCGATCTTCGGTGAGCGCACCCACGGCGGCGTCGGCCATCTGGTGGACAGTTTCGGCATTCTGGTGACGGTGATCTCGATGGTAACCAACCTGGGGATCGGCGCGCTGCTGGTGAACTCGGGGCTGTTTTATCTGTTCGATATTCCGCAAAGCACCGGCGTGTTGCTGGCCCTGATTGTGGTGATGATGGTGGTGGCCACGCTGGCGGCGGTCACCGGCGTCGAGAAGGGCATCGCCATGCTGTCGAACATCAACGTCGGCTTCCTGTGCCTGTTGCTGCTGTTCGTGTTTCTGGCCGGGCCGACGCTGAACCTGCTCAACGGCATGTTGCAGAACCTCGGCGATTATCTTACCTCGCTGGTCAGCCGCAGCTTCGACATGTATCTGTACGGCAAGGCGCGCCAGTGGCAGGGCGCCTGGACGCTGTTCTACTGGGCCTGGTGGGTGGCGTGGGCGCCGTTCGTCGGGCTGTTCATCGCGCGCATTTCCAAAGGGCGTACCATTCGCGAACTGATTTTCGGCGTGCTGCTGATCCCGCTGGGCTTCACGCTGGCCTGGCTGTCGATCTTCGGCAATACCGCCATCAGCCTGGTGCTGGAAGGCGGACAGGCGATCCTGGGGCAGGTGGCGCAAAGCGATCCGCCGATGGCGGTGTTCAAGCTGTTCGAATACTTGCCCTATACCCAGCTGACCGCCGGCTTTGTGGTGGTGATAAGCTTCGTGCTGTTCCTGACGCCGGTCGATTCCGGCACGCTGATGATAGCGAACCTCTCCTGCCAGGGCGGTTCCGCCCATGATGACGCGCCGGCCTGGCTGCGGGTATTCTGGGCGGCGGTGACTACGCTGGTATGCGCTGGCCTGCTGTATGCCGGCAGTTTCAGCGCGATGCAGACGGCGGTGGTGCTGTGTGGCCTGCCGTTCTCGGCGGTGATCGTGCTGTACATGGTCAGCCTGCGCAAGGATCTGTGTCGTTACGCCATGAAGCCGGTGCTGCCCTGAGGCGGTTTATTCGTCTGCACGCGGCCGGTGATGCACGTACTCGACAGTCGTGCCGTCCGGCAGGCGCGCATTGAAACAGGCGCCGGTGGGCACCGCCACCGGGCCGAAGAAAATCTCGGCTCCGGCGGCCAGCAGCCGCTGGTGGTAGGGATAAATGTCATCGACCAGCAGCGTGCCGACGGTGCTGCGGAAAGGGCGCAATTGCTCTTCCGCCCCCTCCAGGATCAGAAACGGCCCTACCGCCGCCAATACCAGCCGATGCTCGGGAAAATCGAAGCGCATGTCCGCCGTTACGCCGTGCAGCTGCTCGTAAAACGCGATGGTGCGATCGATTTCGCCTTCGCCAACGTAGACCCGAATCAGCACGCGTGGCTCAGGCAGCGATGAAGAGTCGGCGGTTTTGCGCCAGAAACCGGCTTTTGTCAGTGCTGTCGTCATGTTCATCTCCTTGCTGGTTACCTGCCGCTTATCATGCCGCCGTTCTTCCATCCGGGGTTGGATCGAGTTGGCATAAGCTAGCCGCACCGGTAATAACCCCCTCACAGGGCGCTAAAGGGCATTCTGTTTGTGATTCCCGTCACGGCCTGCGCTTTTATTATTATTCAGCATTGATAATGTCATTGCGTGATTATTGATTAACACAATGGAGTTAATCGTTATTGTCATGGCCGATATAAAGCAAACGGATTCAAATAATAAAGCGGGTGGGGCAATGCGGCTGATGAAAAGGGAAATACCGTCCATTTATAAGTAAATATTAAGTCTTATTTATTAACCTGTTTATAAAACACGGCATTTTGGCTTTTTCGATAAAATTAAAAAGTGCTGGGTAATTTTATTTAAATCAGTAAAAACATAATGTTGATTTATTTTCATGTCATTCGCGCTCTGTGAAAAATACCTGATTTGCCACCCCGTCGTCGTTTTCAACGGTCGTTTGACATGCCCGTTACTTGAGATAAGTTTATATCGTTAATATGTTAATGAGTTGTTATCGTGACCGATGGCCAATGTTTCTCCTGGCCGAGCGCTTAATCGACTTATGCCATGGCCGCTCGCCATTCATAAGTTAACTTATGGACCAATGACGCTATGAATAACTCGCCAGGGCAGCGCTCGCGATTGAGCGAAGAGAACCGATTGCTGATTATTTTATTCTTCGTGTTCGGCTGCGTGTTCGTCGATCGCCTGACTATCTCTTTCCTGTTTCCGATGATCGCCGCCGATTTGAAGCTGAGCAACGTGCATCTTGGCACGCTGTCGGCGGTGCTGGCATTGACCTGGGCGCTGTCCGGCGCGGGGCTGGGGGCGATTGCCGATCGCTTTAATATCCGTAAACCGATGCTGATCCTGTCGATCTTGGTGTTTTCGCTGTTCTCCGCGCTGTCGGGGCTGGTCAGCGGCTTTGCCATGTTATTGATCTTCCGCGCGCTGATGGGGATCGCCGAAGGGCCGGTGCTGCCGATCGCGCAATCGCTGATGGTGGAAAAATCGCAGCCGCAGCGCCGTGGCTTCAATATGGGGCTGATCCAAGGGGCGGCACCGGGGCTGTTGGGGGGGATTATCGCGCCGCCGCTGATTATCTATCTGGCGCAGAAATGGGGCTGGAGCATGGCGTTTCATCTGACCGCCGTGCCGGGCATCATTCTGGCGTGGCTGATCTATCGCTATGTGAACGGCAAGAAGGATCCCGCTTTCAGCGCCGCGCCGGCGGCCGGCAAGGCGGCGAACAAAGCCGCTTACGGCGAGCTGTTTAAAATCAAGAATGTAGCGCTGTGCATTCTGATTTCCTGCGTGTTCGTCACCTGGTTCATGATCATCATTACCTTCACCCCCAACTTTTTGGTGACCGACCGCGGCTTCGGCGAAGGCACGATGGGCGGCATCATGAGCGCCATCGGCGCCGCCTGGGTGTTCTGGGGCGTGGCGGTGCCGGCGATTTCCGATCGCCTCGGCCGCAAGCCGACGCTGATCTTCTTTTCGCTGCTGGCGGTGTGCTGCCCGCTGTTCCTGAGCTACGTCGATAACCCGTGGCTGCTGGGCGTGCTGGTGTTCCTGTCTTATACCGGCCTTGGCTGCTTCACGCTGTTTATGGCCACCATCCCGTCGGAAACGGTATCGCCGGCCCGCATCGCGACCGCGTTGGGGCTGGTGATGGGGATTGGCGAGGTGATTGGCGGCTGTCTGGCGCCGTTTATCGCCGGGCTGATCGCCGATCGCTACGGGCTGGTCAGCGTGATGTGGCTGGCGGCCGCGGGCGCCGTGTGCGCCGGCGTGCTGAGTTGTTTTCTCGATGAAACCGCCCCCGCGGTGGTGAGCCGCAGAGCGGTGAAAACTGCGGGCGTCGCCGACGTCTGAGGCGGTTTTCATCCCATTCAATCAAGGAGAGCGAAGATGTCAGCAGAACAATCCGTACTGAATCAAAATGCCGAGCCGGACTGGAAGAATTACGACGATTTCGCGCGCGGTATCGACACTAACCGGCTGCCGGGCACCCAGGACTGGCGCAGTAAAACGCTGCAGATCGCCTTTGAAGACGGAGGGGAAATCACGCTGCGCTTCAGCGCCGACCGGCAGCGGGTGCTGTGGGCCTGGGGTGGGGAGAGCGGTGAGGACGCCTACGAAGAGGTGCAAACCTCCGCCGCGCGCTATTTTTTCAATATTCCGCTGCAGTCGCCGGGCAACGAGTGCCTGACGCTGGTGCTCAACCGCGACAGCGGCCGGGCGCTGCTGGTACGCAGCACGCTGTTGCCCGAACAGACGGTGGAAAAGGGCTCGCGCCTCAGGCAAAGCTTCCACGTCGGCCGGATTGCCGGCGTCACGCCGGGCGGCGTCGTGCCGCATCTGACCCGCGAGCTGATCGGCTATCGCACGCTGAACGTCTACAGCCCCAACCACTATTACGAACATTTCTACGTCAACACCGAGCGCTACGCCTGGCAAAACCTGCGCGGCGAGCAGTTCGGCCACGGCGACATGGACTACGCCACTTACTACAAGTTTGAGGACGAGATGTTCTTGTTCACCTTCCGGGAAAAGATTATCCCGGTGTGCTCGGTGTTCTTCTTCGACTTTATTTCCGGGCGCTGTACCGGCACCTTCCTCGGGCTGGACGCCGCCGGCCGGGTGTTGGTGTCACCGGCCGGGGCCTTCATTAGCAAGATGAGCTACAACACCTACCCGGAAGGCGTGCAGCCGCTTTGAGTCAGGCGTTTCTGACCAGCGATCCGGCGTTGATCTCCGCGATGGTTTTCGCGCCGGTGAGCGTCATGGCGACGCGCATTTCCTTGTCGATCAGATCCAGCAAGTTGGCCACCCCGGCTTCGCCGGCCGCCGCCAGCGCATAGACGAAGGCGCGCCCCAGCAGCACGCTGTCGGCGCCCAGGGCGATCATGCGCACCACGTCCAGGCCGCTGCGGATGCCGGAGTCGGCCAACAGGGTGATGTCGCCTTTCACCGCGTCGGCGATCGCCGGCATGGCGCGCGCGGTCGACAGCACGCCGTCCAGCTGGCGGCCGCCGTGGTTGGAGACGATGAGGCCGTCGGCGCCGAAGCGCACCGCGTCTTTGGCGTCCTCCGGATCCAGAATGCCTTTGATGATCATCGGGCCGTCCCAGAATTCGCGGATCCACTCCAGATCTTTCCAGGAAATCGACGGATCGAAGTTGGCGCCCAGCCAGCCGATGTAGTCTTCCAGGCTGGTAGGTTTGCCGCGGTAGGCCGAGACGTTGCCCAGATCGTGCGGCTTGCCGAGCAGGCCGACATCCCAGGCCCACTGCGGATGGGTAAACGCCTGCAGCACGCGGCGCAGGGCGGCGTTAGGGCCGCTCATCCCCGAGTGGGCATCGCGATAACGGGCGCCCGGTACCGGCATGTCGACGGTAAACACCAGCGTTTTCACGCCGGCGGCCTTGGCGCGCTCCAGCGCATTGCGCATAAAGCCGCGATCTTTCAGCACGTAGAGCTGGAACCACATCGGCCGATCGATCGCCGGCGCCACCTCTTCGATCGGGCAGACCGACACGGTGGACAGCGTGAACGGAATGCCTTTTTTAGCCGCGGCGCGCGCGGCCTGCACTTCGCCGCGGCGGGCGTACATGCCGGTCAACCCCACCGGCCCCAGCGCCACCGGCATCGCCAGCTGCTCGCCGAACAGCGTGGTCTCCAGGCTGAGTTCGGACATATTGCGCAGCACGCGCTGGCGCAAGGCAATATCGGCCAGGTCTGCGGTATTGCGCTTCAGCGTATGCTCCGCGTAGGCCCCGCCGTCGATATAGTGAAACAGAAACGGCGGCAGTTTGGCCTGGGCGGCGGCCCGGTAGTCGGTTGACGCGGAGATGATCATAGTATTTACCTTCTTGTCTTGCTTGCGATAACGAGTGGTCAGTCAGAGCGTGAGGAGCGCCGCCATACCGGCCGCAATCCCGCCGTACGCCAGCATCGGCAGCACGGTCTTTCTGATGATTTTGCCTTCGGCGTTGCCGATCCCGAGGATCGAACACACCGCGATAATGTTGTTCAGGCACACCATGTTGCCCATGGCGCCGCCGACGGACTGCAAGGCCAGCGTCAGATTGACGTTAAGGCCGCTGCTTTGGGCGATCGACTGCTGAATGCCGCCGAAGGTCAGGTTCGAGACGGTATTGGAGCCGGAGAAGAACGAGCCCAGCGCGCCGAGGAACGAAGAGAACAGCAGCCAGCTCTCGCCGGTCAGCGCCGCCAGCGCTTTACCGATCAGGATCACCGGCGCGTTGTCGCCGCCCTGCATCATCAGATTGACCATCACCAGCGCGCCGAACAGGGCGATAAAGGGCCGCGCGATGCGCCCGCCGGCTTCGCTGAACATTTGCCGCACCTGGCCGCCATTCAGACGGAACAGCGGAATACACAGCAGCACCACCAGCAGGAACGGGATCAGCGCCGGGACATACAGCGTTTTGTAGCCGGCGGCGGCGGAGGTGCCCAGCACCTGCTGCAGTTCGACGATCAGCGCCCGGCTGATGCGCAGCTCCCCGAGCCAGCCGAGGCTTTCCTGCCACAGCGGCGCGGTGTTGTTGAGCAGCGCCTTCAGACCCAGCTGGTGGACGCGCGTCACTATCAGAATAGCAATCAGCAGCAGGGTCGGGGTCATGGCCTTGACCACCTGCGAGAACGGCACCGCCTGCCCAGTGCTTTGCGGGTTATCGCTGCGGGCGAGGCCGATGCCGCCGCGCGCCAGCAGCACCGACAGCGCCAGGCCGATCGCGCCGCCGACCAGCGCCGGGAATTCATAGTTCACCTGGGCCAGCAGCAGATAAGGCACGGTGCAGCTCAGCACGCTGAGCAGGATAAACGGCAGATTGCGGCGGATATCCTGCCAGGAAACGATAAAGCGCAGCGCCAGCAGCGGGATGACGAAGCCGGCGACAAAGTGGATCAGCGCGGTTTGTCGGCCGATCTCCAGCAGGCTGGCGTCCGACAGGCCGAGATTGGCGAAACCGAACCAGGTGGGAGTGCCCACGGCGCCGAAGGAGACCGGCACCGAGTTCATCACCAGCGTCAGCAGGGCGACGCGCAGCGGGTTGAAGCCCAGCCCGACCAGAATCGGCGCGGCGATGGCGGCCGGTGTGCCGAAGCCGCTTGCGCCCTCAATCATAAAGGCGAACGCCCAGCCGATAATCATCAACTGGGCCACGGGATTGGGGCTGATGGTTTCCAGCCAGCGGCGCACCACGTTTTCCGCGCCGCTTACCTGCATCAGTTTGTTGAGCAGGATGGCACCGGCGATGATGGTGATCGGCGTCAGCGCCGACACCAGCGCGGTGATGATATTGGCATGCAGCAGCCGCAACGAGGCATCGAACCACAGGAGCTGTACGGCATACACCACGGCGGCCGTCAGCGGCAGGGCGAGGTAAGAGGGCACGCCGTTCCTTTTGGTCATCATCCAGATCAGCAGGACGATGGGCACAATACTGAAAAACAAGGGCATAAGATCCTCAGGGTTATTATTTTTATCGGCAGAGATATGTAGCTGAAAGGTTAATTACCGCAACATTTTTATTCTAATCACAACGTTGGCGTCGATGCCACGCGGTAATTTTTTAACATTGGCGAACGATGCCGGCCGGGGGAAAATGGTGGGGGGCAGGGACTCAATTAACTGCTTTAAAATCAGATTGATAGGAATGTTTATTGTGTGATGAATGCGCAAGCTCACATTAATTAGGCGGAAATGTTCAATAGATTATGTCCAAAAATGCGGTAATCCCCGCGGCTTTTTACGGCCGAAGGGAAATAATCAGAGCGGAGAGCTCAAAAATAATGGCTGATATTTTGGTAGGAACCGATGATATGTTCGATCAGCAGACGGGTTTTTAACGGCAGATTGCGGGTGTAAGGGTAGACGGCGTAAATGCCCAATACCTTGCCGCAGTGGCCGGCCAGGATCTCCGTCAGTCTGCCGTCCTGCAAATCTTCATACACCATGCAGCGCGGCACCATGGCGATGCCGTGGCCGCCGATCACCGCTTTGCGGATCGCTCGCGCATTGTTGGCCGACAGGTTGCCGTTAACCTGCAGCTCGTAGATTTCGCTGTGCCCCGGCCGCTTCATCAGCCAGTTGGCGGTGCCGCTTTCCTGATAGGTGTAGGTCAAACAGTTGTGGCCGAGCAGGTCTTCGGCGCTGCGCGGTGCCGGGTGATTCTCCAGATACCCCGGCGAGCAGACGATCACCCAGCGGGAATCGAAAATCGGCCGGGCAATCAGGCTCGAATCCGGCATGGTGCCGGTACGGATCGCCAGATCGATACCTTCTTCCACCAGATCGACAAAGCGGTTTTCCAGCCGCATCTCGACCTTCAGGCTGGGGTGCAGAGCGCAAAATTCCGCCACGCTCTCGCTCAGCAGCAGCTCGCCTGAAATGGTCGGCACCGACATGCGAATGGTGCCGGTCAGCTCTTCGCTCTTTTCGCTGACGGCGTACAGCGCCTCCTGCACTTTGGCACCGATCTCCTTGGCCTGCTGATAGAGTGCCTGGCCGCTTTCGGTCAGCGTCAGGCTGCGGGTAGTGCGGTACAGCAGCCTGGCCCCCAGCGATTTTTCCAGCCGCCCGATGCGTTTACTGACCACCGAACTGGTGATGCCGGCGCTCTCCGCGGCCTTGCTGAATGAGCCGCAGTCGACAATCAGGGCAAACAGAATCAGGTCGTTGGCGTATTCGTGGGTGGCGAGCATGGGCATCCTGTAGAGTGAGGGTCCTTTTGCACCAGTGTAAATCCGGCACGGCAGGAAGCAATCTTTTCAGCGTGTTGCACGTCGCCGCTATCTGGTCGGATCTGTATTTTTCTTGGTTAACTATCCATTTTATTGAGAATTATCCTTTCTTGTTTTTCTTGCTACAACAGGTATTGGTCTAATTTTCTGGTTTTTAGTTTAAATTAAATTGGAATATTCCATGATTAGGCGATTACTTATTCCGCTAATTTCGTGGTGCAATGTCAATAATTGTATTGATCTGCTTGTTTGAGATGGCTATGCTTTTTCCAGAAACGTTCTCGTTGTTATTAATTAAATGGTTTTCAAATGTATTGAAGAATTGCTCTGTCTGCCGACAGAGTAATGGGTAGTGTGTTTATATTTTAATGTATAAGGATATTGTAATGAAAAAAATTAATCTGTCAGAAGCGGAAAACATCGTCGGCGGTACTTTTGTTTGTACCAAAGAGTTTGCCTGGGTAGGCAGCGGCAGCAACAGAACCTGCCAGTTGGTGAAGACCTGTGCGAATAAATTCGGCGGCGTACAGAAATTCTATTACCCTGCGCCGGTGGCGAGCTGCCCTTCTAACCCAACCACGCCAAGCTGATGCGGGTTGACCCCCTGCGTTTAGATTAGCGGTGGGCAGGCGGGCTGCGTTCGCGTTGTCCCGCCTGATACCGGGCAAAAAAGTCGTCTTTAAACTCTCATAGTTTACGGTGTTAACTCTTTTTCGCGTATTCACTCTGTTGGGTGAGTATTTTTTTTTGCAGGATGCGTCCGTTATGTATAAACGTCCCTTGCTTTTTATCAGCTACACGCTTGTTATTATTTTCGCCTCTTCTTTTGCGACCGCATTTTATTTTCAGCACTACGTCATGAGAGCGCCGGAAGCGGAAAGCCTGAGCGTTATTTCCCCGGAAAAAGTCGAACAAAGCCCGTTGCAAGACGACAATACCATTGTCGAAATCTTCTCTTACGCCTGCCACTATTGCGAAGTCAATGAAGGCGGCGTAGCCGAGCTGGAAAAAAAACTACCGGCCGGCGCTAAATTGGTGCGCTTGCATCTCAGCGACGACGAACAGACCGGCATGGCGGCCTTTGCGCCCCTGTTCGCCACGCTGACGGTCATGGGGATCGAGGCGCAGCAACGTCCCGCCGCCTACCGTGCCATTATCAAAGAAAACCTCAACCTGGCGGACGAAAAGCAACTCAGTGCCTGGCTGACCGCTAACGGCATCGACGAAGCCGCCTACCAGCTGGCCAGAAATTCAGAGCGAGTCAAGGCGCTGTTGGCGTATATGACGGCAGTGAGCCGCTATTACCAGGTCAACGCAACCCCCAGTTTTATCGTCAATCGCAAATGGCTGGCGCTGCAAGACCGCGAGTTCTCCGCTTTCAGTCAGCAACTGCTGTCGCTGTTGCAGCACGATAAGCCGCTGGCTCCCTGATGCGCCTGCTCGCGGTCCGGGGATATTTGGCCTGGCGTAATGGCCTGGACACCATGGCGCGTTTCTCGGCTGCCGGTGCCGGGATGGGGAATCGTCTGGCATGCGTTCTTCTGCGGCGTGTGGATTATCGGCTGTGGCTGGAGGCGTGCCGGTTATTGAGGGGGCGCCGGCCGCAACGCCGTTTTCGCCACCGACATGCGGTCGCAGTGGCGAATCGCCAAAGCCTGTTGGGCGAAGGCCGCCTGGATTTCACCTGGCTGATGCAGCGGCGGCGGTGGCTGGATATCGCGGCGGTCTACGCCCGCAATACGGCGCTAATGAACCATTTGGCACGCTGCTCCGCACAGCTCGACCGGGTCGTGGAACCACTGCATCGCGCAGGCGTGCCGGTACTGTTGGCGCCGATGCATACGGTCTCCGACGTGTTGGCGACGCTGGTCGGTGCGGGCGTTTATCCAGGGCGGGCGACGGTGATCGTTTCCGGCGATGCGCAGGAGTTCGTGCAGCGGGCGCCGGCGGGAGAATGGCGGCAGCGGCTCGACTATTGCTCGATTCACGACGATCCGCGCCACATCGCCGGCACTTTGGCGCAGGCGATGCTGGAGGCGGCGGAGCATCGGCGCAACATCATTCTCTTCCCGGACATCACGCCGGATTACACCCTGAACAGCAAGCAGGATGCTACGGCCAAGCTGGCTTGCCGCCTGTTCGACAGGCCGGCGCATCTGCACAGTGGCATCGTTAGGCTGGCCCGGGCGTTGCAGGCGCAGGTGGTGTTCTATTCGCTTTATTTCGATCGCGGCATCCGCATTCACATCGAAGAACCGGTCACGGCAGATCGGGTCAGCCGCGCCATGCCGGCGATCGTCGAGCGCACCCTCAGGCGGCATGCCGATGACTGGCTGCTATGGCATTCGCACTCTTTATTTTTTATCAACGAATAAGTCAGGGATATCACTACGTATGGAAAACACCCTTCCTACGCCGGTTTTGCAGAGCGAAATCAATGAGTGCGGGCTGGCCTGTATCGCCATGCTGGCGGAAACCCAGGGTGTTTGCGCACCGTTGACGGAACTGCGGGAGCGTTATCCCGCTTCGCAGCACGGCACTTCGTTGGCGACGCTGTGCGCTATTTTGGGGGAGCTGGCGCTACCTGCCTATCCGGTGGCATTCGAGCATCAGGATCTGGCGGCGCTGCCTTTACCGGCGATTCTGCATTACGGCGCGGGCCACTATGTGTTGCTGGCATATCGCCAGGGGGGGTACGTCTGCGTAATGAATCCGGCATTGGGGCAGCAACTGCTGCCGTACGCAGCCCTGAAAGCGGAAATCAGCGGTTATGCGCTGGTGCTGGATCGCGATGAGATACCGGCGGCCGCACCGGCCAGGCGCAGCGGTCGCCAAAGCGCTTTCGCCAGCTTAAGCCTGAAGGATACCGCCGGCATCGCCGGCATTTATCGCCTGGCGGCGATGACGTTTTTTATCTCGCTGACGCTGTTCATTATGCCGATGATGGTCGCCAGCGCGATCAACCAGGTGTTCGCCATGGCCGGCGAGGTCGCGTTCCCCTATGCCTACTATCTATTGGCGTTCGTGGCGTCCACGGCGTTGGCGTTGGTTGCTCGCATCTTAACCGAACGCTTCATCAAAAATTTCGTGTTGCTGCACGGTGCCGCCGGGTTTTCTCGGCTGCTGGAAAATTCGCTGAACTTCTTCAGCAAGCGCGCGCCCGGCGAGATCTTCAGCCGTTTCACCAGTTGGCAGATGGCCGCCGGTCAGAAAATCGAACTGGACAACGGCCTGCGCACCGACTGGATTATCGGCGCCATCGCGCTGGCGGTGATGTGCTACCTGAGCCCGATGCTGGCGCTGGTGCCGGTTGTCGGCATGCTGCTGATGGGGGCGGTCAGCGTGTGGGCCATCTACCGCGATCGCCACTACACCCAGCAGTTGCAGGTGCGAGGCGCGGTGCAAAATGACTTCATCCTGGAGACCATCCAGGGGTTTTCGACCATCAAATCCGCCGGCCTGGCCGGCCAGCGGCAGGAAGGGTTCGCCGAACATGCCCGTTCGCTGTTCCAGTGCCTGCAACAGCAGAAGATCTACGAGCAGGTAAAGGGCAGCATTTACCAGCTGATCGGCAGCCTGGAAATGGTGTTGTTCATGCTGTTGGCATTGCCGCTGCTCAAAGGGGGCGAGCTCAGCCTGGGGGCATTCTTCGCCTACAGCTTTCTGCGCGAAATCTTCACCTCCTACAGCAGCAAGCTATTTTTTGCCGTCCTGCAGAAAAACCAGCTGCACGTCATCGATGAACGCGCGCGGGATCTGTTTCCTGCGGCATCGGCGCGCACGGCGCCTGACGACGAGAGCGTGAACTTGTTTGCTTCACGCTTGGAGTACCGGGCGGTGAGCTTTGCTTACGACGCCGGCCAGCCGGTTTTACACGGCTTGTCGCTGACGCTTGGGCGGGGTGAGCGCATCGCCATCTGCGGTGGTTCCGGCGCGGGCAAGAGCACCTTGCTGAAAGTGCTCGCCGGGCTGCTGACGCCACAGCAGGGGGAACTGGCGCTGGATGGGCGCGTGCTGTCAAACGCTGCCGTACAACGGCTGTTCTTCCTGCAAAGCCAGGAGGACATCCTGTTTAATGCCTCGGTGTTGCAAAACATCACGCTGTTCGAACCGTCGGCACCGGGCCAGCAGCGGCAAGTGGAACAGGTGCTGCGCAGTTTGGATCTGGCGAGCGCGGTGGCGCAGTTGCCGGGAGGCGTCAACGCTCTGGTTCGGGAGAGCCATGCCGGGCTGTCGCTGGGGCAACGACAGCGTTTGTTGCTGGCGCGCGCCATGTACAGCCGTTGCCCGGTATTGGTGCTGGATGAACCGACGGCGAATTTGGATGAAAAGACTGCGGCGGCGGTGATGTCGGCGCTGATGACGCATTGCAGTGAAAGCGGTAAGACCCTGGTGACGGTTACCCATAATCCGCGGCTGCTGCCGCTGTTCGATCGGGTTTTGCGCATGTCGCAGGGGCGGTTAATGGCTGAAACCGCCGTCGACGCCAGGGTGAACGCTTGTGCTGAGGTGGGGTGACGTGATCAGCCGGAAGCGAATGGCATTGGCGGCGCTGGTGTTGGCGCTGTTGCTCGGCGGGCTGCCTCTGTTGAATCGCGCCCCCGCACCTGAAGCGCCGCAAACGGCGCGCGTCGCGCGCGGTGACATCGAAAAAAGCGTGTTGGCGACCGGCATCCTGAAACCGGCTCGGCAGGTGAACGTTGGCGCGCAGGTCAACGGGCAATTGAAAAAACTGTATGTCAAACAGGGGGACAGAGTGACCCAGGGGCAGCTGTTGGCCGAGATAGATCCGACGCTGCAGCTTAACGAACTGCGCAAGTCGCAGGCCGAATTGCGCAGCGCGCAGGCGCAAAAACTGGCGAGCCAGGCGCAGCTGAAGCAGTACCAGCTGGAGCTGGCGCGGCAAAGGGCGCTGGCGCGAGACCGCGCCGGCGTGGCCAGCGATTTGGAAAAAGCGCAGGCGCAGCGCGACGCACAACTGGCGCAGTTGAAAGTGAACGAGTCGCAGATCGTCCAGGCCGAAGTGGCGCAGGAAACCGCCAGGGCCAATCTGGCTTTTACCCGTATTACCGCCCCTATCGACGGCGAGGTGCTGGGCATTGTCACCCAGGAAGGGCAGACCATCGTCTCGTCGCAAAGCGCGCCGACCATTTTGGTGATGGCCGACGTGGATACCATGATGGTGCACACCCGCATATCGGAAAATGACATCTTGCAGGTGAAGACGGGGCAGCCGCTGTGGTTTTACGTCGCCGCCGATCCCAGCCGCCGATATGAGGGGGCCATGGGTGCGATACAGCAGGCGCCGGCGGAAGCGCTGGAAACCGACCCGCTGGGCAGGAACTCCAGCCAGCAAACGGCGGCGGTGTATTACAACGGCGTGTTTGCCGTCGCCAACGGCGAACGCCGATTGCGCACCTCGATGACGGCGCAGGTATTTATCATTACCGAACGCGCGCAGGGCGTGGTGCGGGTGCCGATGGCGGCGCTGGGCGCGGCGTTGGATGACGGGGGGTATCAGGTCAGGGTGCGGGAAGGCGAGCAGACGGTGGCGCGCCGCGTGCGTATCGGTATCCGCGATCGCCGCTATGCCGAAGTGCTGGAAGGGCTGAGCGCAGGGGAACAGGTGCTGTTGGAACCGCAGCCTGAGGTGGAGGAAGATCATGCGGCTTAACACCGATCCCATCATCGTGTTGCATAACGTCTCACGTGAGTTTCAGGCCGGAGAGCAGAAAATCGCGGTCCTCAGGCGTATTTCTCTGAACATTCAGCGGGGGGAAATGGTCGCCATCGTCGGCGCCTCCGGCTCCGGAAAATCGACGTTGATGAACATCATCGGTTGCCTGGACAAACCGTCTCAGGGGGACGTGCACATCAACGGGGTGGCCGTTGGGCACGCCGACGGCGAGCGCCTGGCGCAGCTTCGCAGCCGGCATATCGGCTTTATTTTCCAGCGTTATCATCTGATGCCCTATCTCACCGCCGGCGAGAATGTGGCGATCCCGGCGCTGTATACCGCCATGCCGGCCGCAGAGCGCCGCCTGCGGGCAGCGCATCTGTTGGCCCGGCTCGGGTTGGCGCAGCGCGGCGGTTATCGTCCGGCGCAGCTTTCCGGTGGGCAACAGCAGCGGGTCAGTATTGCCCGTGCGCTGATGAACGGCGCGGAAATCATTTTGGCCGATGAACCGACCGGCGCGCTGGACAGTGCCAGCGGTCAGGCGCTGATGGCCATTCTGCATGAACTTAACGCCATCGGGCATACCGTCGTCATCGTGACGCACGATCGGCGGATCGCCGAACAGGCGCAGCGGATCATTGAGATTGGCGACGGCGAGATCGTGGCGGATTGTCGCCAGGACGCTCCCCGGTGCAGTTCTACGCCCGAACGCCCGTTGGCGCCGGTGGTGCCGCTGAAACGCATGGGGGCATGGGCGGCGCTGAAAGAGGCCGTCGGTATGGCCTGGCGGGCATTGTTAGGGCATCGGATCCGCGCATTGCTATCGATGCTCGGCATTATCATCGGCATTGCGGCGGTGGTTTCCGCCATCGCCATCGGGGAAGGCACGCGGCGTAATATCCTTAAGGAAATCAGCCAGCTTGGCAGCAGCGCGTTGGAGATTCGCCCTGGATTGGGCTGGGAAAAGACGCGCCCCGATTTTGCGCGCTCGCTGAGCGAGCGGGATGTCGCGCTGTTGGCGACGTTGCCTTACGTCGATAGCGTTTCGCCGGTGATCGGCACTCAGTTGCCGGCCGTGCGCGAAGGTAAACAGGTGCCGCTCGCCGTGATGGGGGTCGGCGCAGGTTACTTCCGCACGCAGGGCATTCGGCTGCTTTCCGGCGGCATGTTTACCGCTCAGGATCTGAGTGAACGTGCATCGGTAGCGGTGATTGATCCCTTGCTGAAACAGGCGCTGTTCCCTGCCCGGCAAGATCCGCTGGGTGCGCTCTTGTCGATCGCGGGCGTACCTTATCGGATCATTGGCGTCGCTCAGCGCCGCGGCGCCCAATATGCCGGTTCCCAACCGCTTGTCTGGTTGCCCTACACCTCCCTGATCGGCCGTATTGCCGGCGATGTGCCGCTGGAGTCGATCGTAATGCGAGTGAATGAAAACGTGGCGCTGGAGTCGGCCAAACGCGATGCAACGCAGCGTTTGATTCTGGAGCATGGCCGGCGGGATTTCTTCATGCTGACCGACGATCAACTGACGCAGTCCATTCAGCGCGCTTCAGATTCCATGCAACTGCTGATTACCGCAATCGCGGCGATTTCGCTGCTGGTGGGCGGGGTAGGGGTGATGAACATCATGTTGGTGTCGGTGACGGAACGAACCCACGAGATCGGTATTCGAATGGCGGTGGGCGCCGGTGAAACAGACATTATGCGGCAGTTCTTGATTGAGGCGGTGGTGATCTGCAGCCTGGGGGGCGTATTGGGGATCGCCTGCGCCGCGCTGATTAAAGGGGTGTTGAGCGGATTGGCGCCGCAGGTGACGATGATCTTCACCTGGCCACCGCTGCTGCTGGCCTGCGGATTCTCGGCGTTGATCGGCGTGGGGTTCGGATTCTTTCCGGCCCGCACCGCCGCGCGCCTGCAGCCGGTAGAGGCGCTGGCGCGAGAATGAGCCGATTCCTCTTTGCCGGGCTGGTGATGCTGTCGCTGAGCGCTTGCGGATGGCGGCCGATCGACGCCACATCGCCATCGCCGTTGCCGCAGCAGTGGCGCGTGGTGGAAGAGCGCTCCGGTTTGTTGCGGGCGGGCGTCGCCTGGTGGGAAAACTTTAATGACCCACAGCTTTCCGCGCTGATCGATGGCGTACTGATCGCGAATCAGGATCTGGCATTGGCCGGATTGCAGTGGCGTGAGGCTCTGTTGGACGCCGGATTGGCGGAAGGCAATGTGACGCCGGATCTGGCCGCCAGCCTGAGCGGCCGCAATACCGGGGCGCTGCGCGGTGCCGCCCGGCCGCAAGAAAGCTACCGTGCGGGGCTATCCCTGAGCTATGAACTGGATTTATGGGGCAAATTGGCGCGCATTCGCGAACAGGCCGAGTGGCTGGCCGCCGCCTCGGAGTTGGACCGGCGCAATACTGCGTTGACCTTGATCGGGGCTACCGCTCGCGGGTATTGGCAGATCGCTGATTTGAATCAGCAGATCACCCATCAGCAACAGGCGGTGACGATCGCGCGTGAGACCTTGCGGCTGCTGGCGGCCCGCCACACCGCAGGCGACGTGGGCCGATTCGAGCTGTTGCAGGCCGAGCAAAGTCTGTTGGCGCGGGAAAACCAATTGCATGAGCTCGCGCGACTGCGGGAAGACGCACGTAATTCGCTGGCGCTGTTGTTCGGACAATCGCCGCTGTTGCGTTATAGCGAACGGCGCACGTTGCCGCTTGAAGAGGTCGCCGTTGTACAGCGCCAGCCGGCGGCGGTGATTGCGCGGCGGCCGGATATTCAGGCCGCAGAGCGCCGACTGAGAGCGGCGTTGGCCGGTGGGGAGGTCACCAGATTGAGCTTCTATCCGACGCTGAGCCTGGAGGCCGGGCTGGAGGCCGGCAGCGGGCTTTTTCGTCAGTGGTTCAGTGAACCTTCGCGCTCGCTGGGGGCAATGTTGACGCTGCCGTTCATCGAATGGCGCAAGATGCGCTTGTCCAGCGACAAAGCGGCAGTGCAGGCACAGCGTGCGGAGATTCAGTTTCGCGACGCGGTTCACCGTGCGTTGGCCGATGTGGACAACGCCATGCGGCAACGGCTGGAGGCGCAGCGGCAAATTGATAACCAACGCAGGCATCTGGCGATGAGCCGACAGGCGGTGGTGCTGGCGCAACGTCAATATCTGGCCGGTTCCGTTGCGCTGCAAACGCTACTGGATGCGCAAGACGCGGTGTTGACCGGCGAGAATTCGCTGTCCGCACTGCAATACCGCTACCTGAACGCCACGATGCAGCTCTGGCTGGCGCTGGGCGGCAACGAGGCTTTCGCATCGGGGCAAGGAGAATAAGTATGGAGAAAAGAAGACGAGTAGTGGTTACCGGCTACGGTGCCGTGACCGCATTGGGAACCAATGCCCAGCAAAACTGGCAGGCTATCATGGCCAACCGTCTGGCGTATCGCTATCACGATAAATCGGCGGCAGGGATCCACGCGCGCTTTTTTGCTTTGTTGGATGCCGAGCCGCCGCTGGAGGGCATTGCCGCTCGGATGCGACGCCGGCTGCCCAGATTTGCCAGACTGGCGCTTGCTGCCGCCACGGAAGCGATAGCCATGGCGTTTTCTTCATCCTCCGTGGGGCCGGCACACTTTTATACGTCGCTGGAGTGCGGGGCGATTATCGGCAGTGGTTGGGGCGGCCAGGATGAAATCATGCAAAACAATGCCGACTATCTGCAATCCGGATTGGGGCAGCTGTTTGGTTGTTTCCACGCGATGCCCAATATCGCGACCGCCATATGCAGCCAGCAGTGGTTGCTGCGGGGGTATCAAGGTTCGCCGGCGGCGGCCTGCGCGACCGGCGGCATCGCTATCGGCGATGCGTTTGAGGCGATTCGCTGCGGTCGTGCTTCCATGATGTTGGCCGGCGCGTCGGAATCGTTGAGCGGTAACGGTGCAATCTGGAATATCGATGCGTTGCGTTTGCTGAGCCGGGAACAAAAGGATATCGCCAAAGCCAGTTGCCCGTTCAGCCGGGAGCGCAGCGGCTTCGTCCTGGCGGAAGGGGCCGCCGTGTTATGTCTGGAAGAGCGAGAGGCGGCGTTGGCGCGAGGTGCGAAGATACTGGGGGAGATCAAAGGATACGGCAATTTTTCAGACGCTTTTGATCTTACCTCCCCGGCGGAGGATCAGCAGGCGAAAGTGAAAACCATACGACGGGCTTTAGAGCAGGCGGGGCTCGACAGTCACAACATCGACTATATCAACGCACATGGCACGTCTACGCCGCAAAATGATGTGAACGAAACCGAGGCGATCAAGGCAGCGCTGGGGCGAGATGCTTATCGCACGCCGATTTCCAGCACGAAATCCTATACCGGGCACCTGCTCGGCGCTTCGGGCAGCTTTGAGGCGATCGTCTGCCTGCAGGCATTACAGCAGCAAATTATGCCGGCAACCTGCCATTTGCACACGGCCGACCCCGAATGCGACCTTGATTATATTCGCGAAGGGCATCGGCACGGTCGTCTGCGCAATATCATGAGCCTGAGCTTCGGTTTCGGCGGTGCCAATGCGGCACTGGTATTTGGCGGTCACCATGAATAACGGCAGGCGTATGGAAAAGTATCATCGGATATATGAGACGATTTGCGGCATGTTGTGTGAAGCCCGAGGGATGGAGAGCACGCGGCTGTCGGCAGATATGCCACTGCAGCAACTTGGGCTGGATAGCCTGGACTATATGGAGCTGATGCTGGGGGTTCGGCGTGAATTCGGCATTACGCTCACGGCGGAAATGCTTATCGAGCACCCTGAGTTGACCCTCGGCGAGTTGTGCCACGTGATAGTCAGCCAATAATTTCATCCCCCCAGCGAGCGTTTGCCAAGATCAAGCTTGGGGGGGGATTGCTCCTATTTTACCTCCTCTCCCCCTCATTTCATCCCATTATCGGTAGCTATAAATATTAAAACTTATTCGTCAGGTTAATACGGATTAATGGTGAGGGTTTTTGTTCGCCTCTTGCCGGTGAGGTTAATCAGATAACGCTAATTTAAGAGTATTCTTTGTTTTGCCGATTAAATTACCACTGCAACCAGACATTGTGCGTAATAGTGACAATGCATGCTAAGGCGAATAGGGAGGGAAACGGTTTCTTTATTTGTAGCCGAATAGGAAGTGGGTCGCACCTATTAACGTTGGCAGAGCACTAGGGTGAGAATAACGTCTATCCGCTGTTTGCGTTCGGTAAATCCGCTATACTCCGCGCTGGATGCAGGAACCTATCCATAAGCCAGGGGCTGCCCTGAGTGTCCATTGTGGTGATGTAAAAGGAAAATGCCAGCCACACTTTTCCGATCAAAGTAATGAGGTTGTATGTCTAATCGTAAACATCTGACGCCTTCCGAAGTGGAGAGACTGCTTGAGGTCACGCTGCATGGAAAGAATCCAGAACGCGATTATTGTTTGATTTATATGTGTTTTATTCATGGGTGCCGCGCCAGTGAAATAGGGGGGTGGCGTTTGTCGGATATCGACCTGGAAGGTGGAAATATCTATGTGCACCGGTTGAAGAATGGTTTTTCCACCGTGCATCCGCTCTATCTGCGCGAAAGGCAGTGTCTGCGGCGCTGGTTGGACAAACGTCGGCGGCACCGTTGGGCCGATCGGGAGTGGTTGTTCCTTTCCAATCGCGGCGGCCGCCTGTCGCGTCAACGTATCTACGGGTTGATTCGTCATTACAGCCAGGCTGCGAAATTGGAGGTCAACGCCCACCCGCATATGCTGCGGCACGGTTGCGGATTTGCATTGGCAGACCGCGGTGTAGACACCCGTTTAATACAGGATTACCTCGGGCACCGAAATATCCAGAATACGGTGATTTATACCGCCAGTAATGCGCAGCGATTTAAGGAAATTTGGTAAGCGTGATTTAAGTTGATAATGTGAAGGAGTCACTTTGAACTAAACTGAAACATACTGTAAGGACGCGTAAAAACAATGTCAATATTCCCATGCCTTCTTTCTTGATTAAAGGTTAATTTGATTTAAAAACAGCTAGTTAGATTCTGTTTTCATGCCGCACGCCGCCTCTGGTTCTAAGTAAAATCCTAATCAAAGATCCGCAATTTTAAATCACATGGCTAGCGCCTAAGTTTTTTAGTCTGATTTGATAATCTCACGGCGTAAAGTTGGTTTTAAATCCTAATAAACTGTCTTCTTTTGGTTTTAAAAACCAAAGGAGTCACTTTAGTTCAAAATGAATCGTTTGGGTGAATAACCCTGAGGCCATTAATCAGCCTGGCTAAGGGCACTTCCCATTCATGGAACTAAATAAAAGGAATGACATTAAGGATATGTCGGAAATAAACCCATGCATACTTTGCATAATTTTAAGGAAAGTAGGATGAAAAAGAATCTGTTGGCTCTTGCTGTATTGACCGCATCTGCATTTACCACTTCTGCGTTCGCGGCTGATGGTGCGCTGAATATCACCGGCACCATTACCGATCAGTCTTGCACCGTCGATCCGGATTCCCAGAACAAACAGGTCGCGCTGGGCAAGATTGCCAAAGACGCCTTCACCCTCTCTAAAACGGCCGGCGCCAAAGCCTTCAACCTGGTGCTGAAAAACTGCCCGGCCACTGTCACTGGCGCCACCGTGCGTTTTGACGGTACGCAGGTTCAGGGGCAGTCCGGCTTGCTGCAACTGACCGGCGCCGGTACCGCTGACGTTGCGAAAGGCATTGGCGTGCAGCTGCTGGACGATGCCAGCAACGTGCTCAATATCGGCAACGATTCCCGCGTGTACACGCTGGAAGAGAACAAAGACAACTCCCTGGGCTTTGTCGCGCGCTATTTCGCTTATGACAACGTGACCGTTGGTAGCGCAAATGCCACGGCCAACTTCACCATCGTTTATCAGTAAGGCCATGCCGTTACGGCGGCGAAATAGTTAAAAAAATGAGCCAGAGGGCGTGTTCTCTGGCTCTTTATTCATCGGTGATGGAAACGGGAAGAGAAGATAATGAAAGCTGGATATTTTGCGCTGACGGCGGCGTTGTTGTTGACGCTTTGGACCCCGGTTGAGGCCGGCGTGGTGGTGGGGGGAACGCGCCTCATCTACGACGGTGGCAAAAAAGAGTCTGCTCTGAATATCAACAATCCGGATGCGGTGCCTTATCTGATCCAATCCTGGGTCGATGCGCAAGAGGGCGATAGCGCCAAAGCGCCTTTTATTATCACGCCGCCGCTATTTCGCCTGGACGGCGGCCAGAATAACCTGCTGCGCGTGGTGCGTGCGGGCGGCAATTTACCGACGGACAGAGAGTCGCTGTATTGGCTGAATGTGAAGGCCATCCCTTCAGTGGAAAAGAAAGAAAACACGCTGCAAATTGCGATCAAGACCCGCATCAAGCTGATTTATCGCCCGCAGGGGCTCGGCGGCAACCTGGAAGAGGCAGCCGGTAAAGTGACGTGGCGGCGCAGCGGCGATCGTTTGCAGGTGACCAACCCTTCTCCCTACTACCTCACCTTTTTCAATTTGAAGCTGAATGGCCGCGCCATTACCGGCAACACCATGGTAGCGCCGCAGGCGAGCGCCAGTTTCCCGTTGCCGACGGCGAGTGGCGCAGGTGGCAGTCTGAGCTGGCAAATCATCAACGACTATGGCGGCACCGGCCAGACCTTTACCAGCACGTTATAAGGTGTTTTTTTGCTCTGGGGCAGCGCTGGAGCGGGTGTTCGGCTTACCTGACGTTTAGTCGGGCCGAGCCAATCGGGACAGGGAGTTAAAAGGATGAATAACCCGAATTGCATTGGTTTACCAGGAGCGCGATCGGTTTTGGCCGGCCTGATATCTTGTCAGGTGGCACTGCTGAGTCCGAGCGGCGTGGTGTACGCGCGCGATTATTTCAACCCGGCGTTGCTGGAGATTGATAACCCGGCGCTGCGCGGCGCCGATCTCTCCGTGTTTGAAGAGAACAGCAGCCAGGCGCCTGGGCGTTACCGAGTCGATCTTTATCTGAACGGCGAACAGATCGACAGCCTTGACGTCGAGTTCCGGCTTTTGCCGGGAGCTGGCGGTAAGCAAACGCTGCAACCCTGTTTCAGCACGGAAAAGTTGGCTGAATTAGGGGTGCGGGTTGCCATGTTCCCGGCGATGGTGCCCGGAGATAGCTGCGTCAACCTGGCGCAGGCTATTCCGCAGGCCTCTGCGGTATTCCTGTTCAATCAGTTGAGGCTGAATTTGAGCATCCCGCAGGCGGCGCTGCGCCTGAATGCGCGCGACTATGTTTCCCCGGATAAATGGGACTCCGGCATACCGGCGCTGTTGGTCAATTACAACTTCAGCGGTGCCAATAGCCAGATGAGCGACAGCGAACGGCAGAACAACAATAACTATTACCTCAATCTGCGTTCGGGCATCAACTGGGGCGCCTGGCGCCTGCGTAACTATTCCATCTGGAACCATTACACCGGTGGTTCTTCTTCCTGGCGCTCAATCAATACCTACCTGCAGCGCGATATCGTGGCGTTGCAAAGCCGCCTGACCCTGGGGGACAGCACAACGCCCAGCGATGTGTTCGATAGCGTGCAGTTCCGCGGCGGGCAGTTGGCCTCTGAGGACGACATCCTGCCTGACAGCATGAAAGGGTACTCGCCGGTGGTACGCGGGATCGCGCGCACGAATGCACAAATCGTCATCAGGCAAAACGGCTACGTGATTTATCAAAGCTATGTGCCGCCGGGGGCATTTGAAATTACCGATCTGTATCCCACGGGCGGCAGCGGCGACTTGAATGTGAACGTGCGCGAGGCTGATGGCCAGGAGCAGCATTTTGTCGTGCCGTACGCCGTGGTGCCGGTATTGCAGCGCGAAGGGCGTTTTAAATACAGCCTTACCAGCGGGAAATACCGTTCATATGGCGGTGGCGTTGACGAGCGCCCGTTCAGCCAGGCGACCGGGATCTACGGTCTGCCGTGGGGGGCCACGTTGTATGGCGGCGTGCAGGCGGCCAGTAAATATCAGTCTCTGGCGCTAGGTTGGGGGCAGAACCTGGGGGCGGTGGGGGCGCTGTCTGCCGATGTCACCCAAGCCTGGACCAAGCAGCAAACTCGGCCGAAGGAGCAGGGGCAATCATGGCGTCTGCGTTACGGCAAGAACTTCATTGAAACCGGCACCAACTTCAGTCTGGCTAGCTACCGTTATTCCACGCGCGGTTTTTATAGCCTGCAAGAGGCGCTGGAGAGCTACGGCGGCAACAGCGCTATCTATAACGATCACAAGAAGAGTCGCGCCGAGCTGACGATGAGCCAAAGCCTGTGGGAGCGGGGGGGAACGCTGTCGCTCAGCCTGTTTAACGAAGACTACTGGGATGACAACCGTCGTTCACAGTCCATCAGCCTCAGTTACAACAACAGCTGGGAAGCCGTCAGTTACGGGCTGAATTACACCTTCAATCAGAACGGCTACGACAGTAACGGCAATCGCAGCAGTATTCGTGACCATATCGTGGCTTTCAACGTCAGCGTGCCGCTCAGCAAATGGCTGCCGGGCAGCTACGCCACCTACAGCATGAACACCAGCCGCAATGGTGCCACCAGCAACAATCTTGGGTTAAGCGGTACCGCCCTGGCGGGCAACAACCTGAACTACAGCATCAGCCAGGGCTATACCGGCAGGGGCGTGGGGGCGAACGGCAATCTTCAGGCGGACTATAAAGGCGCCCTCGCCGAGTGGAACCTCGGTTATGGCTACGATCGTCATCGCCAGCAGGTGAACTACGGCGTGCAGGGCGGCGTTCTGGTGCACCAAAATGGCGTCACGCTGTCGCAGCCGCTGGGCGATACGGTGGCGCTGGTGCAGGCGCCAGGCGCCTCAGGAGTTAATGTTCTGAACCAAACCGGGGTCAGCACCGACTGGCGTGGCTATGCGGTCGTGCCTTACCTGACGCCTTATCGGCGCAACATCGTTGGGCTGGACGGTGAATCTTTCGCCGAGGATGTCGACATGACGCTGAGCAGCCAAACGGTCATCCCAACCCGCGGCGCCGTGGTGCGCGCCAGCTTCAACCCGGATGTCGGGGCCCGCGTCTTGCTGACCTTGCTGACACGCAGTGGCAATCCGGTGCCATTCGGCGCCACCGTCAGCAATCTCAATAGCCCTTCAGACAATGCCGGCATCGTCGGCGACGGTGGCCAGGTTTATCTGGCTGGCCTGGCGGAGAGCGGGCGGCTGCAGGTTAAGTGGGGCAATGACGCGACTCAGCAATGTCAGGCCAACTATCAATTGGCTAATCAGCCCGAGAGCGGTGGGATTCGTCTCGTTAACGGGCAGTGTTTATAAGGTGTATATGATGGCGACAGGAATATCGATTCAACGAGGGATCATCGTCGGCGGGCTATTAGCGTGCGCAGCGTTGAGTACGCAACAGGCACAGGCGGCTTTCGGGCAGTGCGTCCCTATTTCGGGGACTCACGGGTTTTCATTCCTTTTTTCCCCGGTTTTAACCGACCCGTCGCAAAACGTAGTGGGGCGGATTATTAAGAATGCTGACGGTGGTAACTGGAACCTGTCCGGATCTTATCGGGTGAAATGCGAATGTCAGACGCGTACGGCTTCTTATGTTACCGCCAAAATGCTGCTGAGCGAGCCGGTATTCAGCAGCGGGGGATTAACGTATTACGCGTTGAATGAATACCTGGGCGTTGCCAGCGAAGTTTTCGTGGCCGGGTATCGCAATGAGTTTATTGCCGCACCGTTCGCCAATGAGTCTAACTTTAAGACCGATATGGATGGCGATGACGAATCCTGTGCCAGCACGCCATACAACAGCGGCGCTCGCGGGCGAATCCATCTGTATTTCCGCCGCCCTTTCGTTGGTGTGACGACGATCCCCAACACCCGCCTGGTGGACACCTATGTCTCGGTGGCGAGTGGCGTGAAAAGTGATGTACCGGTCTCAACGATATCAATGAGCGGCACCGTCACCGTGCCGCAGAGTTGTGAAATCAGCCCGCAAACGGTCACGGTCAATTTTGGCGATATCTTGACGTCGAATATCCAAACCAAGGGGGCTATGCCGCCCGGTTTTACTCCAGAGGAGAGAACGTTGACGCTGGCCTGCCGCAATATTTCCGCCGGCGTCAAGGTCAGCCTGTCATTCCGCGGCGAGGCCGACGGCAGTATGCCCGAGGCGCTGAAGACCACCAATCGAGATATTGGCGTGATGATTAAGGATATGCAGGGCAATGTTATTCGGCCTCAGAGCGGGCGCTTGCCGATCGATAACTTCCAATATCCCAACCAGAGTGGCAGTTCAAGAATCAGCGTCTATCCGATCAACACCACCGGAAGCCCCCCTGCCGTGGGGCAGTTCAATGCAACGGCGACCATTCAGGCAGAAATCCAATAAACGGATATTTCAACGGTAGCGGACCGAACCGGTCCCTACGCTTAACGAGAAGGAACAGATGATGGGGAAGGTTCTTGGCGATATCGGCTGCAAATTGGCCTTGGCAGGCCTGTTTCTCTTGGCGATTCCATCGGCGCAAGCGGTATCAAAAATAGTCATTACCGGCAATATCAAAGCGGCGCCCTGCGAAATCGACGGAGCGAACGGCACGGTTTCAGTCAATTTGGGGGATGATATTTCTGCCGCTACGTTGGCGACTTCCGGCGCATTCAGCCCCTGGGTGGAGTTTCCTTTAACGTTAAAAAACTGCCCGAGCACCACCACCTCGGCCGTGGCGACCTTCAGCGGCGCGGTGGCTGATGAAAGCGCCAGTTTATACAAAAGCACCGGCAGCTCTCGCCGGGTACAAATTGAATTGCAAAACAGCCAGGGAACAAACCTGGGCAATGGCAAGAGTATGACCCAGCCTGTGAATAGGGCGACGAATGAAGCGAAATTCAATTTGCGAGCGCGGGCATACAGCACCAATGGCGGTTCTGCGCCGGGTTCTATAGAGGGTGTTCTGCAGGTCACTTTTGTTTATCAGTAGGATAAAGAGACCGGCAGCGATGGAATGCTAACGACAGAGTTAAGGTGATGATATGAATATTAATTATCGCTATGGAACGACCTTGGCGGCCGGCAATGAAGCGACGGGGGCCGTAGCCATCATGGAACCCTGCCCCATCACGGCACTGGGGATGAAAAACCGATTGATCGAATCCTGCGGTTTACTGCCCGGCAACGTCAGGCAGGTGGCGAATCTTGCCGAACTGCGGGCATTACTCACTCAGCGTGCGCATCGTTTACTGGTGATGGACTTGTGCGGTCAGTCAGAGTCGGTATTAGAGGGGTTCAGATTGATAGCAGAAGTACGCGAAAGCTCGCCGGACACGGCAATAATCGTTTGTACGGCTTTGGACGAACCCAGGTTGTTACGGCAGCTGATCGCATCCGGCATCCGCGGCCTGATGTTGAAGCAGGAACCGGCCATTGCGCTGACTCACTGTGTCCAACAGGTTTTGACGGGCTGCTGCAGCTTCAGCCACCGAGTACGCCAGCGGCAATTGCACGAGGCTACCGCCGACAAACCCCTGACGGCGAAGGAGCTGGATGTGTTGACCCAGCTGTTTTCCGGTAAAAGCGTGACCAGCGTGGCGCTAACGATGTGTCGTGATATTCGCACCGTCAGCACACATAAGCGCAATGCGATGCTGAAGTTGGGGTTTCACAGCGATGGGGAATTGTACCTTCAGGGGAAATGGATGGCCGCACAAGGCCCATCCTTTGCGCACTAGGCGAACGTACGATGTCTCTCGGGCAGGCAAGCATAGGAGTAGATTATGCATTCATGGCGTCAGCAACCGCTGAACATAGCGTTAATGGACAGGTGTCCCTTGACGCTGGAGGGGCTGGCAAGTTTTTTAAAAACGCTACCCACCCAGGGAAAAATCGTCGTAAAGGAAACCAGCGTACGCGCGGTAGCTGATAGCGTGGTCTATCAGCAGGCCGAGGTGCTGATTACCGAGCTGGGCGGTGAGGGCGAAACGGTTGCTCAGGGCAGAGAAACGTTGCTGGCTCTGTGCACGCAGCGGCCCACATTGCGGGTGATAGTCTATACCCGCTGCCAGAATGCAGAAGAAGTGGGGCGCTTGTTGAACCAGCCCAATATCAGCATCGTCGCCAGAGATGACGCCTTGCCGCTCGTGGCGGAGTTCTTTAATCGCGTATTGCTTGGGGAACGTGTGCTGAGCCCGCAGATAGGGGCTGTACTGGCACCCGGTGCGAACGAAGAGGAGGCGGCTACGCAAAAACTGACTCGCTGTGAGAGCGACGTTTTGGCCTTTTTGTTCAACGGTATGAGCCTGCGGCAAATCGCCGAGTTGCAGCGCCGCAGCATCAAGACGATCAGCGCGCACAAATGCAGCGCCATGCGAAAACTGCAGGTGAAAAATGATAGCGAACTGTTTTCCTTGCACGGCAATATTACGCGGCAATTTGGCGGGAAGTGGTCAAAGGACACCTAACCTTCAATGAAACGGTATGCGCCGCTGAAAACGAAACCTGAGGAAGGGTGTTCCTGCATACGATGCTTGAAAAGCAGCTCGGCGTTGAAATATCGCTGAACCAGGCTGGCGCTGAAGTGCCGGGCTGCATTTTTATATCCGCTATTTTTACTGTACGGGGTGCGCGGTTTAAAAAAGGATGAGTTCCTGCGTTTTATTCTTTCGTGAACTTAAATGATGATTGTGCGGAATCGCTCGACGTTGGTCGCGGTATAGATCACCGTATTCTGGATATTTTTGTGGCCTAAATAATCCTGAATCAAACGGGTATCGACACCGTTGTCGGCCAGGGCGTAACCGCAGGAGTGTCGCAGCATGTGGGGGTGCACCTGGACGCTGATGCCGGCCAGTTCTCCATACATTCTCATAAGCCGATACAGCTGCTGGCGCGAGATTTGCCCGCCGTGGCGCGAAAGGAACAACCATGGGGAATCTGCATCAGGATAGTGCGCACGTTGGGTTAACCAGTTTAACAGGGCCTGCCGTTCTCGTGGTTGAATAGGATGTTGAACGGAAAACCCGTTTTTCAGTCGGGATATATGGATCCGGTTAGAGGTAAGATCAATATCCTGCAGGCATAGTGCACGCAGTTCGCTAACCCGCAAACCATGAATAAAACACATTAATAGTAAACAACGATCTCTGATGCTATTTTTCCCCTCGTGCACAGCGGCGATCAGCTGTTCCATTTCAATCTGGCTAAGAAATTTCCTTTTTTTCATTTTTCCTTCCTGCGATCGTGTTGATGATTTTTATCATGAAGTTTTATTAAAGCATTGGAACATAATGGGCGGCAAAGGAAATA
This sequence comes from Serratia nevei, assembly GCF_024160145.1. Classification (GTDB taxonomy): domain Bacteria; phylum Pseudomonadota; class Gammaproteobacteria; order Enterobacterales; family Enterobacteriaceae; genus Serratia; species Serratia nevei_A. The sequence continues at coordinate 33,403 of NZ_JAMYWQ010000010.1, read as the reverse complement.
AATAATTTCATTTGTGAATGGATAGGTGTTTTTTATATTTTAAATAATCTTATTTTTTATATGAATGTATTTTGTCTTTTTATCTGTTTATTCGGTTTTTTAGCTGATTATTGAATCAGAGAACATTGAGCGTCATTGACGCATTATGCCGTGAGCTGACCGCAGTCTGACGGCGATGAGCAGAACCTCTCTCTCTGCCCTGTGCTTGATAAACATTGATGATAATTAGTCTTGATATCATTCTTTCTCTGAATACAATGCCTGCTAGATTGCGACTTCAGAGGTTTCTCATGGAACTGTTACGGGTGGTTTATCACCAGTATCGTTGGCCATTTCTGGCGGTCATGGCGTTGACCATGGCCAGTGCCGGCTTAGGCATCGGTATCATTGCTTTTATCAATCAATACCTGATGGATGCCGGCGGCAATGCAGTGGCCGTGCTGCCGATGTTTCTTGCACTGTTGGCATTGTTGATAGCGGTCACGCTGGGATCGCAATTGGCGCTGACCACATTGGGCCATTATTTCGTCTATCGTCTGCGCGGGCAGTTAGTGAAGCGCATTTTGGATACTGACATTGAGCGCCTGGAACAGCTGGGCAGCGCTTCACTGCTGGCGAGTTTGTCCAGCGATATCCGCAATATCACCGTCGCCTTCGTGCGTCTGCCTGAACTGGTGCAAGGGGTGATCTTAACGCTGGGAGCGGCGGCCTATCTGGGGTGGCTGTCGCCGAAAATGCTGGCGGTCACGGCAGTATGGGTCGCGGTGACCGTCGTGGGCAGTGGCTGCCTGGTATCACGGGTTTATCGTCATATGGCCAGTTTGCGAGAGTCGGAAGAACGTCTCTATCATCGTTATGAATCGGTGATTGACGGCCGTAAGGAGCTGACGTTGAACCGCAAGCGTGCGCAGGCGCTGTATGAACAAGCCTATCAGCCCGACGCGCAAGCTTATCGTTATCATATCATTCGCGCCGATACCTTCCATTTGAGTGCGCTCAACTGGTCAAACATCATGATGTTGGGGGCGATCGGGCTGGTGTTCTTTATGGCCAACAGTCTGGGATGGGCAGATTCGACGGTGGCCGCCACCTATTCATTGACGCTGCTGTTCTTGCGCACGCCGTTACTTCAGGCGGTCGGAGCGTTTCCGACGCTGGTCAGCGCTGAAGTCGCCTTTAACAAGCTGAAGACGCTGCGCCTGGCCGAGTATCAACCTGCGTTCCCTGCCGCCGTTGCCCGCACTTGGCAGACGCTGGAATTGCGCGACCTGGTTTTTCATTATGCAGACACGGAACATCAGCCCGGTTTTGCCGTCGGGCCACTCAATCTGACCTTGCGGCGCGGCGAGCTGATCTTTCTGATCGGCGGCAACGGCAGCGGCAAATCAACGCTGGCGATGCTGCTGACCGGTTTATATCGGCCGGTTAGCGGGCAGATCATTCTGGATGGTGTAGTTCAGACCGCAGCGGATATGCCGGACTATCGCCGGCTGTTTTCAGCGATTTTCACCGATTTCCATCAATTCGATCGCTTGCAAGGGCCGGAGGGAGATAAACCCGATGCGCAGCTGGTGGCCGATTGGCTTGAGCGGCTGAATATGAAAAGCAAATTGCAGTTCGACGGCGACAGGGTGACCAATCCCCAATTGTCACAGGGGCAACGTAAACGCCTGGCTTTGTTGCTGGCGGTGGCGGAACAACGCGATATCTTGCTGCTGGATGAATGGGCGGCGGATCAGGATCCGCAATTCCGGCGTATTTTCTATCGCGAACTGCTGCCGGAGCTGCGCGCGCTGGGCAAAACGGTATTTGCCATCAGCCACGACGATCACTATTTCGAACATGCCGATCGGTTGCTTGAGATGCGCTCAGGCCATTTACGGGAGCTGACCGGCAGCGAGCGCGAACATGCCAGCCGGGATTCAGTTAGCAGAATCGGTTAGCTCACGCCGGCCCTGGCGAGATAAAAAGGGGCCGGTGCTTCTTCTCGTATGATTTCAGCATGCCACTTCATTTTCCTTCTCGCCTTCAGCGCTGTCTGTTGCCGATTTGGCTTATGACCAGTCAATTAATTGATTGTTTAATTATTTACCGGTGGTTTAATTTTAACCATTAAAGATATGGCACACTGCTTGCTCGTTTGCCTATCAATACAGGCTGTCGTCTGCCGATAACAGTGATATCCGTGATGCCGTTCTCACGGATACTGCCAAACAGGTATAGAAGTAGCAGCAGTTTTTTAAAATTCCATAGCAACAAACGATTTTATCGATCGTTAAAATAGATCGATAATGTATATTTGAACGGTTTAATCTATTGGTTAGGGGCGTTGTGGTGAGCAAGGATGGAGTAAATATCAAGCGTAAGACATGGCTGTGCGTGTTTATCGGTTGTGGGCTGTTCTGGCTGCTAACCGCCGCCGTGATTTACTGGTTACTGGTGAAGTAGGTTAAGCAGGAAGGCAATTCGTGAACAAGAAGCAGGCTAAAAACCGTGAGGGCGCTCCGCGTCGCGCGCAGTCCAAAATTCCGCCTTCGTGGGTGTTGAGCGATGAGCAGCGCGCCTTTATCGACGACATGTGGCAGGATACCGCCCCCGAGCCGAAACCGCCCCTCGCTCAGCGGCGTTAACTGATCACGCGGCTGCGGCCGGCCAGCGCGCCGAACAGCATTTGCAAGACGGTCAGGCATAACAGAACGATCAGCGGCAAACGCCAGCCACCCGTGATATCGTGCAGCAAACCGAATAACGTGGGCCCCAGCGCCGCCAGCAGATAGCCGACGGATTGCGCCATGCCCGACAGCAGTGTCGCCTGATGATGATGTTGACTGCGCAATCCAAAGAACGACAGCGCCAGCACCAGCGAGCTTCCCGCCCCCAACCCGGCAAGCGTCAGCCACACCAGTGAACTGGCAGGTTGCACCAATAAGCCCCCGACACCGACAAAGATCAGCAGGGAACTGCCCAGCGCTATCGCCCGCTGATCGCGTGCGCGCGGTAAAATCACCACCATGACAAAGTTAGCGACGATAGCCACCACCTGATAAACGAAAAGCTCGAAGCCTGCCTGTTCGGCGGAGGTGCCGTGGCTGGCGGCAAAGGCGCTGAACCAGCCGATGATGGTGTAGAAGGCGATCGATTGCAGCCCCATGAACATTGCCACTTGCCAACCCAGCGCGCTGCCCCAGGGAGAGCGATAGCATTGTGGCTCCGCCGGCTGCGGTTCTTTGGTGGCAGGAGTGGCAGGGCGTCGCAGCTGCGGCAGCCAGACCAGCAGCGCCAGCAGCGCGGGTAATCCCCAGCACAGCAACGAGAACCGCCAGCCGAGGCCGGCCAGGGAAGCCAGTGGCACCGCCAGGCCGGAGGCGACGGCGGCGACCAATGACATCACCGCCGCATAGGCGGCGATCATCGCGGCCGCGCGATGAGGGAAATCTCTTTTCACCAGCGTCGGCAGCACCACGTTGGCGAAGGCGATGGCGGCGCCGATCAGGATGCTGCCGAGCCACAGCATGGCATCTTGCGGCAGGGAACGCAGCGCGATACCGCACACCAGCAGCGCGAGGGCGAGGCCCAGGGTGCGCTCGATGCCGATGCGTTTCGCCAGCGCCGGAGTCAATGGCGAGAGAACGGCGAACAGGATCAGCGGCAACGAGTTGATCAGGCCGGCGGCGGTGGCGGACAACGCCAGCTGTTGCTGGATCTGTTCCAGCAGTGGGCCAACGCTGGTCAGGGCGGCGCGCAGGTTGGCCGCGATCAGCATGATACCGACGATCAGCAGGACAGGGCGGTGTAAACGGCGACGCGGGGTCGCGGTGGACGTTGGGGATGAAGCGGGTTGCGGCATGGGTTCCTCGCACCAGGGCATGCAGTCAATCAGTGCTGCATGGCGTGATGCGTTGATTGACGTTAACGCTTACGTACCGACAAATTGGCGGTATCCGATCGCAAGTGTAGGGAAGATGGCTCACGCTGACAAGGGGACCGGCCGGCAGGATGATGGCGGTTAACCCCTGCCGGCCGCAGGATAATTGCCATTATGTGATCCTGGTCACTGAGTGAACTAAAAGTCATGGCGCGGGGCGCGCCATGCGCCGCTTTCGCTTTCCTCACCGCCGGCTCCGTGGCCCCCCGGCGTTCGCGCCCGTCATGGCATTTCACTTTTCCCCCTTTCCGCTTTTTGGCTTTTCGATCCGTTTCGATTCGAAAGGTTTTTGGGCGGTTTTTTTGCTAAAACGGGGCTGTAAGCCCGATCACAATTTCATTGCTTTCGCTTTGCTGTAATGCCAGCGCAGTAGAGCGAAAGCCATCTTCTCCCCGGCGATGCCGGAAACCTGAGGACCGCAGCTCATGCCAGTGAATACCGCAAAGCGACGTGAACACATCATCGATCTGTTATGCGAGCACGGCAGCGTGCGCGTGGAGCAGCTCAGCAAACAGTTTGCGGTATCCACGGTGACGATCCGCAACGATCTGCGCTTTCTGGAACGAAAAGGGTGTGCGCTGCGCGCTTACGGCGGCGCGATGCTCAACCAGCAATTCGCTTTCGATCGGCCGCTGCGGGACAAGGGGCGGTTGAATCGCGACGTCAAAACGCTGATCGCCAACGCGGCGGCCGGCTATGTGCGCGACGGCGATGCGCTGATCCTCGATTCCGGTTCCACCACCGCGCAGATCGTGCCGTTCCTGAAGGGGCGGCGCGATCTGGTGGTGATGACCAATGCGCTGAACATTGCCTACGAGCTTTCGGGAAACGACGGGGTGGAAGTCATGGTGCTGGGGGGCAGCGTGCGCCGCAACTCTTACTCGCTCTACGGTCCGGCTGCCGAGCAGCAATTGCGCCAGTACCGCTTCGACAAGCTGTTTTTGGGCGTCGACGGGTTCGATCTGAGCGCCGGCATCACCACGCCTCATCCCGGTGAGGCGCACCTCAATCGCGTGATGTGCGAGGTGGCGCGCGAGATTATCGCGGTGGCGGATGCCAGCAAATTCGGTCGCAAGAGCTTTTGCATGATTCGCGAAGCCGGACAAATCCATCGGCTGATCACCGACAGCCGTCTTCCGGACGATTACGAGCGGGCGTTAACCGAGCTGGGCGTGGAGGTCATCATCGCCGATCGGTAGCAGGGCGCCTGCATGGGGGCTTCATGCAGCAGTTGTTACAGCTTGTCGAGCAGCACAAGGCCGGTATGCCGGTCGGGATCTTTTCCGTCTGTTCCGCCCATCCCTGGGTGCTGAAGGCCGCGCTGCGGCAGGCCAAAGCGCGCGGCACGCCGGTATTGGTAGAGGCGACGTCCAACCAGGTCAATCAGTTCGGCGGCTATACCGGCCAAACGGCGGCCCAGTTCCGCGATGCGCTGTGGCGCCTGGCGGATGAGGTTGGCCTGGCGCGCGAGAGAGTGTGGCTGGGCGGCGATCATCTGGGGCCCAACGCCTGGCAAGATCGCCCGGCTCAGGAGGCGATGGCGCTGGCGGAAACCTTGATCGACGATTACGTTCGCGCCGGATTTCGCAAAATTCACCTCGATTGTTCCATGTCGTGCGCCGGCGATCCTACGCCTCTGGGGGATGCTGCGGTCGCCGAGCGTGCGGCGCGCCTGTGCGCGGTGGCGGAGCGGGCCTGGGCGCAGAGCGGCGGGGAAGCGCCGGTTTATGTGATCGGCACCGAAGTGCCGGTGCCGGGCGGCGCGCAGGAGGCGCTGGCGGGTCTGCAGGTCACCACGCCGCAGGCGGTGGCGCAAACGCTGGAAACACACCGTATCGCCTGGCAAAAGGCCGAGCTGAACGATGCCTGGCAGCGAACCATCGCGCTGGTGGTGCAGCCGGGCGTCGAGTTCGATCATCACAGCGTTGAGCATTACCAACCGCAGCGCGCCGACGCATTGAGCCATTTCATCGAACGGCAGCCGGGCATGATCTATGAAGCGCACTCCACGGACTATCAGCCGCCGCAGGCCTATCGCCAGCTGGTGCGCGATCACTTCGCCATTCTGAAAGTGGGGCCGGCGCTGACCTTCGCGCTGCGCGAAGCGCTGTTCGCCCTCGATCGCATCGAGCGTGAATGGCTGGGGGAACGTCAGTCGGCGCAGCTGTGCGCCACGCTGGAACAGGTGATGCGCGAGCAGCCGCAGCAGTGGAGCCGCTATTACCACGGCACGCCGCACCAGCAGTATCTCGATCGCCACTACAGCCTGAGCGATCGGGTGCGTTACTACTGGCCGCAGCCGCAGGTGCAGCAGGCGGTCGACGGCCTGCTGGACAACCTGCGTCGCAGCCCGGCGCCGCTGGCGCTGCTCAGCCAGTACCTGCCGGATCAGGCACGGGCGTTGAACGCCGGCGAATTGAGCGTCGATCCGCTGGAGTGGGTGCTGCATAAAGTGACGCAGGTGCTCGACGATTACCACGCCGCCTGCTACCCGGAGGGCCGCTAGCATGCCGAACATTTTAATGACCCGCATCGACAATCGCCTGGTGCACGGCCAGGTGGGCGTGACCTGGACCAACACCCTCGGCGCCAACCTGGTGGTGGTGGCCAACGACGAGGCCGCCGCCGATCCGGTGCAGCAGAACCTGATGGACATGGTGGTGGCGGAAGGGGTGCAGACCCGCTATTTCACGCTGCAGAAAACCATCGACGTGATCCACAAGGCGGCGGATCGGCAGAAGATTTTTCTGGTGTGCAAAACGCCGCAGGACGTGTTGACGCTGGTGCGCGGCGGGGTACCGATCCGTTTCGTCAACGTCGGCAATATGCACTTCGCCGAGGGGAAGCGGCAGGTGCACAAAACGGTGTCGCTGGACGACGGCGACGTGGCCGCGTTCCGCGCGCTGGCGGCGCTGGGCGTGGAGTGCGAGGTGCGCCGGGTGCCGGATGAGGCGGGCGAGGCAATCGGCAAACTGCTCTTTTGAGCCAGGGGGAAGCATGTTGACGGATGCGTTATTGATTGCGCTGTTGGCCGGGCTGGCGGGGGTTGATCTGTTCGACGGCCTGACCCACTTCCACCGGCCGGTGGTGATGGGGCCGCTGGTGGGGCTGATTTTGGGCGATGTCTACACCGGGTTGCTGGTGGGCGGCACGCTGGAGCTGGTATGGATGGGAATGGTGCCGCTGGCGGGCGCCCAACCGCCGAACGTGGTGATCGGCGGGGTGATCGGCACCGCGTTCGCCATTCTGACCAAGGCCGATCCTAAAGTGGCGATCGGCGTGGCGGTGCCGTTCTCGATTGCGGTGCAGGGCTGCATCACGCTGCTGTTTACGCTGTTCTCACCGATGATGCACCGCTGCGATCGCATGGTGAAAGAGCTGAACTGGCGCGGCATCGAACGGGTGAACTACCTCGGCATCAGCATCCTGTTCATCTTCTATTTCGTGGTGGCGTTCCTGCCGATTTACTTCGGTGCCGATGCGGCCAGCGTCATGGTACAGAAGGCGCCGGGCTGGCTGCTGGACGGGCTGGCGGTAGCGGGCGGCATGATGCCGGCGATCGGCTTCTCGCTGCTGATGAAGGTGATGATGAAAAAAACCTACGTGGCCTATTTTATCCTCGGCTTCATCTCGGTCACGTTTCTCAAGCTGCCGATCCTGGCGGTGGCGCTGGGCGCCCTGGCGATCGCCCTGATCGACTTCTTCAACACGCAACGCGGCGCGGCAGAGGCGACGGCTCGGCCCGCTCCGCAGGAGGACGCCGAAGATGGCATTTAACGATTCAGACGATCTGCTGGCGCAAAAGGCCGAGCAACGCATGGCGCAGGCGCTGGCCACCAGCCAGGTGGAACAGGACGATTACCTGGACAGCCAGCCCGCCGACGCGCTGACGCGCGGCGACATCAACCGCATGGCCTGGCGTTCACTGCTGCTGCAGGCGTCGTTCAACTACGAACGCATGCAGGCCGGCGGCTGGCTGTATCAACTGATCCCCGGGCTGCGCAAGATCCACCGCAACCCGCAGGATCTGGCCAACTCGATGAAGATGCACATGGAATTTATCAACGTGCACCCGTTCGACGTCACCTTCCTGTCCGGCCTGGTGCTGGCGATGGAGCAGAACAAGGAGAAGATCTCCACCATTCGCGCGGTGAAAGTGGCGCTGATGGGGCCGCTCGGCGGCATCGGCGACGCGCTGTTTTGGCTGACGCTGCTGCCGATTTGCGCCGGGATAGGCGCTTCGCTGGCGCTGGAGGGCAGCCTGTTCGGGCCGATCGTCTTCCTGCTGCTGTTCAACCTGTTCCACTTCGGCCTGCGTTTCGGGCTGGCGCACTACGGCTATCAGGCCGGCACCAGCGCATTGGCGCTGTTGAAGACCCACACCCGGCGCATTTCTCACGCCGCGTCGATCGTCGGCATGACGGTGATCGGCGCACTGGTGGCCTCGTATGTGCACCTGTCCACGCCGCTGGTCATGCATGCCGGCAAGGCCAGCGTGGCGTTGCAGACCGACGTGCTGGACAAGTTGATGCCCAACCTGTTGCCGCTGTGTTTCACGCTGCTCATTTTCTTCCTGATGAAGCGCGGGTTCTCGCCGGTGAAGCTGATTGGCGTCACCGTCGCGATCGGCGTAGCGGGCAAATTTATCGGCATTTTGTGAGGAGCGGGCTATGCCAGGCATTGTGATTACCGGCCACGGCGGCTTCGCCACCGGGCTGTTGCAGGCAGTGGAGCAGGTGGTGGGGCCGCAACCGCACTGCGCGGCGGTCGATTTCCCCGAACAGATGAGCACCGCGCAGCTCAACGACGCCTTGCGCTCAGCGCTGGCGGCGGTGGCGCAGCCGGACGGCGTGGTGTTTCTCACCGACATGCTCGGCGGCTCGCCGTTCCGCAGCGCCTGCGAACTGGCGGATGCGCAGGGCGATTGCGAAGTGCTGACCGGCGTCAATATGCAGCTGGCGGCGGAAATGATGCTGGAGCGCGACGGGCTGAGCCTGGATGAGTTTCGCGAGGTGGCGCTGGCGTGCGGCAAACGCGGCCTGACCAGCCTGTGGCATGAGCGCCGCCGGGTGACATGCGAAGACGTGCAGACCGACGGCATCTGAACGAACGCCGTCGGTCTGCGGGTTAGGCCGGCAGCGGGCTCAGCGCCAGGCGCGCCGGTTGATCTTCGCTGCGGCTGAAGCGCCAGCAGGTCTGGTGGTACTTCGCCACGCTGTTGCGGTGCGCCACGCTGATCAGCGTCACGTCCGGCAGTTCATCCACCAGCAGGCAGTACATCAACTGTTCGGTGTCGTCGTCCAGCGCGCTGGTGGCTTCGTCGAGGAACAGGATGCTCGGGCGAATCAACAGGGCGCGGGCGAAAGCCAGCCGCTGTTGCTCGCCCGGCGACAGACGATGGCTCCAGTTGGCGGAGGTATCCAGCCAGCGCTGCAGGTGCTTCAGGCGGCAGTTTTCCAGCACTCGCATCAGCTGCGGATCGCTGTATTCCGACGCCAGGCTCGGGTAGCTCAACGCTTCGCGCAGCGTGCCGATCGGAATGTAGCTGCGCTGCGGCAGGAACAGCGTGTTGGCGTTGGCCGCCACTCCGATGGCGCCCGCGCCGTAAGGCCAGATACCCGCGATGGCGCGCAGCAGCGTTGACTTGCCGCAGCCGGAAGGCCCGACGATCAGCAGGCGGTCGCCGCGTTGCAGCGTCATCTCGGCGCCGGTCAGCAGCGGCTGGCCGTCGGGCAAGTGCAGGCTGAGGTTGTTCAGCGTCAACGGATGGGCCGTCTCTTCCCGCAGTTGAATGCCGCGCGGTTGATGATGCACCTGATCGACGGCGGCGTTGAAACCGGCCAGACGGTTGACGCAGGCTTTCCAGGTCGCCAGATCGCTGAAGGCGTCGATAAACCACGACAGCGCCCCCTGCACCTGCCCGAAGGCCGAGGAAATCTGCATCAGGCCCCCCATCTGGATGGCGCCGGAGAAGTAGCGCGGCGCCGCCACCAGCATAGGAAACACGATGGCGAACTGGCTGTAGAAATTGGTGGCGATGTTCAGCCGCCGGGTGATGCGCATGATTGCCCACCAGTTGCTGCGAATGGTGTCAAAACGCTCGCCCAATTGCTGCGCTTCGCGCGGTTCGCCGTGGTAAAGCGCGATGGCGTCGTTATTTTCGCGGATGCGGATCAGGCCGAAACGGAAGTTCGCCTCGTACCGTTCCTGGTTGAAGCCCAGCATGACCAGCGGTTTGCCGACCCACCAGATCAATAGCGATCCCAGCACCGCATACAGCAGCGCGAACCACACCATATAACCGGGCAAGGTGACGGCGTGCTGGCCGAGCGCGAAGGTCATCGGCCCGCTGACGTGCCATAAAATGTCGATAAAGGAAAACAGCGTGACCAGGCTGGAGAGCAGCCCGAGCGACAGCGACAGGGTATATTGGGTCAATACGTTGAGATCTTCGGCGATACGCTGATCGGGGTTATCGACGATCTGCTGCTGCTCGGTGTGGTAATACGCCTGGTGCGCCAGCCATTTTGCCATGAACTTTTCCGTCATCCAGCGCCGCCAGCGCATCTGCAGCCCCTGAGTCAGGTAGATCTTGTACACCGCCAGCACGATGAAGATCAGCGCCAGATAGGTAAAGCGCCACAGCTGCGCCTTGAACACCGGGTAGTTTTTGTTCTGCAACGCATCGTAGAACACCTGGTTCCACTGGTTGATCAACACGCTGATATAGACCAGGCCGAGCGACAGGACGATGATGGCGATCAACATTGCCCAGGCGCGCCAGCGCTCCTCCGATACCCAAAAGGGTTTGATCAGTTGCCAAACGGCGTGTTTCTGCAAGGGGGTTGCGTTCATAGCGACTCGTTAATTGCGGCATTTCGTTCAGCATGGGCCGCGGGCCGGTAACAAACAAACTGCGACTGTAAGCAGGTTTGACCCCGCTAACCGTTTGAAATAAGGCGGTTGAATCGTCAGCGGCGCGCAGGCGGGCGCAATTGCGGCATACACTCCGGCGTCAGGCGGTTATACTGGCGCCGAATTTTTGCGGAAAGGATAAACGATGAAGGCTTGGTTTCCCCTGTTGCTGACCTGCGGCGTTTTTGCCAGCGCCCGCGCCTGGGCGCACATCGACGAACCGGACATCGCGGCCGACTGCCAAAAGGTGGCGAGCTACGCCGAACTGGGAAAAAAGGCCTACCAGCGGCAGGATTACGCCAAAGCCGCCGACATCTTTCGCGATCAGGCAGCCTGGAGCGAGTTTTGCGGCCTGAGTGAGCAGGCCGTCGCCACGGCTTATAACAACGTGGCGCTGTCGCTGATGCGCGCCGGTGAATTGCTCAAGGCGCAGGCCTATCTGGCGCTGGCGCCGCACGATGACAAATCGCGGCACAACATGAGCCTGGTGCGCCAACGTCTGGCGCAGCGGCCGCAGCCGCAGGGGCCGGGCGGCGTGTATTGGCAATACGCCGGGCGTGGCGTGTGGAGCGAAGTGGTGGTAAAGCCGCAGGGCGAGCGCTGGCTGATCGATTTTTCCGGCTACGCCATGCCGCAGATGGGGCTGTATTACGGGCCGAACATGGGGGATTTCACCGCCGAACTGCCGATCAGGCACGGCAAAGCTGTTTATCATCAGCATGACTCGGAAAGCGCGCAGGTCTGCGACGTCACGCTGGAGTTTGGCGAGCAAGCGCTGGAGATGCATACGCGGGGGGATTGCGGATTCGGTCACAACGTGCGGGCGGAAGGGCGGTTCGTGCGGGTCGAATGACCCGCCCCGGCAGCCGGGGCGAGAAAGGTTTGTTACGCCAGCGCGGCGGCGCCCAGCAGGTTTTTCCAGGCTTCCACGTTACCCAGATAGTTGCCGGCCGGCAGCAGATGCAGGCGGCCTTCGCCGTCCTGCAACGCAAAGGTCGGGAAGCCCTGGCCTTGCACTTTGGCCAGCAGCGCCCGGCTTTCCGCGATGTGTTGCGCGGTTGGCGCGCCGCTGTTGAAGCGCATTTCGGCGATGAACGCCGCAGAAGGCAACCCCAGCTCTTTCGCCAATGCTTCCAGCACCGGCGTGTCGGCGATGCGTCGGCCTTCCTGATAGTGCGCCTGCTGAATGCGGTGCAGCATGTCCAGCCCGCGTCCCGCCAGCTTTTCCGCCGCCAGGATAGCGGTGATCGGCGGCTCGGAATCCATCACTGCCGTGGTGTCGCGCAGCAGGCCGTTGAAATAGGCTTCGCCGAAAGGCTGGCCCGTCATCTCGGCGATACGTTTGTCGTGCGGAATGACGTAGTTGCGCCATTCGTCGGTGATCTGACGGCGGTTGTTGCCGGTCATCATGCCGCCGGCGTGCGGCACGACCTTCAGCCCGGGGAGGCTCTGAGCCGCTTTCACCAGCGGCGCGGCGCCGTAGCACCAGCCGCACAGCGGATCGAAAATGTAATGCAGAGTGGTTTCGGTCATCTTTACTCCTCGCCTGGCGCGCGGCAGCTCACCGCGGCGCCAGGGCTGGTTCAATCACGCACGGGCGCTTATTGCGGCCACTTCATCTCGCCTTTCAGCACTTTCGCACTCAGTTCCAGGCTCGACTCGTCTTTCAGCGTCGGATAGTGCTTTTTCATCGCTTCAATCAGCGCGGCGGAATCCTTGGCTTTCGGCAGCTCGGCTTCCAGCGTGGTCAGGTATTTCTGGGTAAAGTGCACCGATGCCAGCGTTTGCGCTGCGCCCGGCAGGAAGTGGCCCGGCACGACGACCTGCGGCTTCAGCGCTTCGATGTTTTTCAGCGTCTGCTGCCAGTGCTGGCGCGATTCTACGCTCTGGTTGTCGGCGATCCACGGATGGATGTTGTCACCGGCGACCGCAACGCCGCCCACTACCGCTTTCAGCGCCGGGATCCACACGAAGGTGCGATCGGGAGTCGGGCCGTTCAGGCCTTTCACTTCCACTTTCTGGCCGTCGATAGTGAAGCTGTCACCCTGCAGCGGTTGCGGCACGATCACGGTTTTCGGCGCGTTGTCTTTCAGGATCGGGCCCCAGTAGGCGACTTTACCGTCTTTAGTGGCGTTGATGTCCTTGATGGTGCCTGGCGAAGCGATGATTTTCGCCTCCGGGAAGGCCGCCTTAATCACGTCCAGACCGAAATAGAAATCCGGGTCTGAGTGGCTGATATAAACGGTGGTCAGTTTCTTGCCGGTCGCCTTGATCTTTTTCACCAGCGCTTCGGCATCGTTACGCTGGAACTGAGCGTCGATCAACGCCACTTCATGTTTGCCGCTGATGATTTCAGAAGACACCGGGAACACGCTTTTCTCGCCCGGGTTATACACTTCCATGGTGAGAGTATCGGCAGCGGTGGCGTAGGCGCTGAGGGTGGCGACGCCGGTGAAGGCCAGAGTTAACAGTGATTTCTTAAACATGGGCAGAGGTCCTTAGGTATCGGTTAATGTTGTAATGATGTTAGGTTGCATAAAGCGATAGAAAAACCGGATAATGAGCAATTATTCGTTGCATAAATCGGACTAATCATGGATCGCATTACCGCCGCTGAGGTTTTTGTCACCATCGTCGATCGCGGCAGCATGATCGCCGCCGCGGAAACGCTGGAGATGTCGCGCGCGATGGTGACGCGCTATCTGGCGCAAATGGAGCAATGGGCCGGGGCGCGTTTGCTGCATCGCACTACCCGTAAGCTTAGTCTGACCGACGCCGGGGAGCGTACTTTGGAACGCTGCCGGCAAATGCTGGCGCTGGCGGGGGAGATCGACCTGGTGGAGGAAGGGCAGAGCGATGAGCTGCGCGGCCTGCTGCGCATCACCTGTTCGCAGTCGCTCGGGCAAACGGCGCTGGTGGGGGCCGTCGCTCAGTATTTGAAGCGTCACCCGCAGGTGGCGGTCGATCTGCAGATGAACAACCGGGCGGTGAACCTGGTGGAAGAGCGCATCGATCTGGCGCTGCGCATCACCAACGAGCTGGATCCCAACCTGATCGCCCGCCCGCTGTCCACCTGCGCATCGGTGGTGTGCGCCGCGCCGGCGTATCTGGCGGCGCACGGCACGCCGCGGCAGCCGCAGGATCTGGCGTTGCACAACTGCCTGACCTACTCCTATTTCGGCAAAAGCCTGTGGCACTTCGATGCCCAGGGCGTGAAATCGGCGGTGGCGGTCAGTGGTAACCTGAGCGCCAACGAGTCGGTGGTGCTGATGGCCGGTACGGTACAGGGCGCAGGCATTTCCCTGCAGCCCTATTATTCGGCGGCGCCGCTGCTGGCCAGCGGCGAACTGGTCGAACTGCTGCCGGACTACCGGCCACAGGCGATGGGCATCTACGGCATCTACACCTCACGCCGCCAGATGCCCGCCACCTTGCGCACCATGCTGGATTTTCTGGTGGAATGGTTCGCTACCGATCCGCAGTGGCAGGCGACGCTGCGCTGATGCTCCGGCAATATGCCGTTACCGCCTGACGGCGGCGGCCAGCCGGGCGGCAAAGGTGGCCGCCTGCTGATGAAGGTGGTCAATAAAGGCGGTGACCAGCGCTGAAGAAGGGCGGTGCAGTGGCCGGATCAGGCTGACGGTGAACGGCACGTCGATGCTGAACGGCCGCACGTGCACGCCGCTGCCGGCATAGTCGAGCGCCGTCAGCGGGTTGACGATCGATACCCCCACGCCGGCCTTCACCATGGCGCACACCGACGCCGCGCTGTGCGTTTCCATCACCATGCGGCGCTCGACGCCCTGTTCGCCGAACAACGCATCCAGCAGGTGACGATAGCTGTCGGTGCTCGACAGGCTGATAAAGTTTTGCCCGGCAAAGTCCTGCGGCGTCAGTTGGTCTTTCACCAGCAGCGGGTGGCCCGTCGGCAGCACGCACACTTCGTTCAACGTCATCAACGTCACCCGCTCGGTGCCTGCCGGCGTCAGGGTGGTTTCCGTCAGCCCGAGATCGTGGCGCTGGGCCGACAGCCACTCTTCCAGCAGCGGTGACTCTTGCGGGATGACGCTGAAGCTGACTTCCGGATAACGTTCGATAAAGGGCTGGCACACCGCCGGCAACAGCGATTGGGAAAATACCGGCAGGCACAGGATCGACAGCTGCGCCTGCTGAAACTGGCGAATGCCGGCGGCGGCGTTGACGATGCGATCGAGGCCGTAATAGGAGCGCTGCACCTCTTCGAACAGCCGTAGGCCCTGCACCGTGGGGGACAAGCGACCGCGTACGCGGTCGAACAGCTGCAGCCGGATCAGCTTCTCAAAGCGCGCCAGCTCGCGGCTGACGGTCGGTTGCGAGGTTTGCAGCAGGGCCGCCGCCTCGGTCAGGTTGCCGGTGGTCATCACCGCCCGAAAGATTTCGATCTGCCGCAAAGAGATGCTGTGCATGGCGAGGCCGCTCGATTAAGGGGAAAGCCATATCATAAATGAATAGACTACGGCTAAATAGATATTTTCCACCCGATTCAGCGTGCGGCACTATGGCTTTATCTGCCGTCATTTTCGAATTGGGAATATCGCCATGCCACGCCCGTTGCACGACACCTCCACCGCGTTGAACGCCGCTAACCTGTTGGTTTTGCCGCAGCGTTTCGGCTGCCCGGTCTGGGCCTATGATGCGGACATCATCAGCCAGCGCATCGCTCAGCTACGCCATTTCGACACTATCCGTTTCGCGCAGAAGGCCTGTTCGAACATTCATATTTTGCGCTTGATGCGCGAGCAGGGCGTGAAGGTGGATTCGGTGTCGCTGGGCGAGATCGAGCGGGCGTTGCAGGCCGGTTTTCAGCCGGGCGGCGAACCGAGCGAGATCGTGTTTACCGCGGACGTGTTGGATCACGCCACGCTGGCGCGCGTCAGCGAATTGAAGATCCCGGTCAACGCCGGTTCCATCGACATGCTGGAGCAGCTCGGCCAGGTTTCCGCAGGGCATCCGGTGTGGCTGCGCATTAACCCGGGGTTTGGCCACGGCCACAGCCAGAAAACCAACACCGGCGGCGAGAACAGCAAGCACGGTATCTGGTATGCCGACCTGCCGCAGGCGGTGGAGAAGATCCGCCGCTACGGCCTGAAGCTGATCGGCGTGCATATGCACATCGGTTCCGGCGTCGATTACCAGCATCTGGAGCGCGTCTGCGATGCAATGGTGCAGCAGGTGATCGATCTTGGTCATGACATCAGCGCCATTTCCGCCGGCGGCGGCCTGTCTATCCCGTATCAGTACGGCGAAGAGGCGATCGATACCGAACACTATTTCGGTTTGTGGAACCGGGCGCGTGAACGCATCGCCGCACATCTGGGGCACCCGGTGCAGCTGGAGATCGAACCGGGGCGTTTCCTGATGGCGGAAGCCGGCGTCTTGGTGGCCGAGGTGCGGGCGGTAAAAGACATGGGCAGCCGCCACTTCGTGCTGGTGGACGCCGGTTTTAACGATCTGATGCGCCCGGCAATGTACGGCAGCTATCACCATATTTCGCTGTTGCCTGCCGATGGGCGCGATACCTCAGGGCAACCGCTGCGCGAAACGGTGATCGCCGGGCCGCTGTGCGAATCCGGCGACGTGTTCACCCAGCAGGCGGGCGGCGGCGTGGAAACCCGCGCACTGCCGCCGGTCCAGATCGGCGATTATCTGGTGTTCCACGACACCGGCGCCTACGGCGCATCGATGTCCTCCAATTACAACAGCCGTCCGCTGTTGCCTGAAGTGCTGTTCGAAAACGGCGAGCCGCGCCTGATCCGCCGCCGCCAAACCATCGAAGAACTGATCGCGCTGGAGCTTATCTAATAAGCGGGCGGGCGTGCTGCACCCGCTTTACAGCGTCATGCGGCGGTGCTGGCCATTGGGCAATTGCACATCCAGCGACAGCGTGCCGCCCATCGCCTCGATATAGCGTTTGAGCGATGACAGTTTGATTTCGCTACCGCGCTTTTCCAAATTGGCGACGGAGGGTTGGCTGATGCCGAGCCGCTTCGCCAATTCAACCTGAGAGACCGCCAGTTCTTCCCTCAGCATCGCCAGCCGCAGCTCGAAAATTTCCTTGTCCGCTTTTTGCCTGGCGGCGGCAACGACGGCGGGATCGAGCTTGTCGATCAGTTGGGATAAAGGTTTGGCCATCTGCACTACCTCCGGGTTGCCAGATAATGTGAAAATTCCATGGCGGCGATGGGCAACATGCGCTGGTAAAAGCGTTTGTCGCCGGTTTTATCGCCGCCGCACAGCAATACTGCTTACCGCTGTGGGTCAAAGGCGAAAAACACCCTGAAAGGGCGCCCGCGATGTTGAATGCGCAGCTCCTTCAACTGCCGGACCGCGTCGGAAAAATGCAGCGTATCGGCATGCGGCCGTGCCAATTGCGGGCCGAACGTCTGTAATTTGAAGATCGCCGCCAGGATGCTTGTTTGCTGGGCGTTGTTCAGCGCTAAAAACCAGTCGTCGAACCGTTCGACGGTCACCACTTGCCACATGACGTGCTCCGAATATAGCGTTTATGCTATATAGTGTAAAGGTTATTGTTTGTTCAATATGCACGAACGCTGGGAGCGGAAAAAATTCAAAAGCGGGAAATGCGGCGGGCTGCGCAATCTGAGCGCATGGGTGACGGCTCACCCATGCGGCGGCGTGAATTACGGCTGTTCGTGCGCGTTGTTGAGGGTGGCGACCGAGTGGCGGCGCACCAGCGTCGGGCTGAACATGTTGGTGATTTCCGGCAGCGGTTGGCGATTGGCCAAGGCCAGGGCCAGTTCCGCCGCCTGGGTGGCCATCGCCACGATCGGGTAGCGAATGGTGGTCAGGCGCGGCCGCAAATAGCGTGAAATCAGCACGTCGTCGAAACCGATCAGCGAAATTTGCCCCGGCACGTCGACGCTGTTGTCGCTCAGCACCGACAGCGCGCCGGCGGCCATCGGATCGTTGTAGCAGGTCACGGCGGAGAACGAACGGCCGCGGCCGAGCAATTCGGTCATCGCCTGTTCGCCGCCGATCTCGTCCGGTTCGCCGTAGGCGATCAGCTTTTCATCCACCGCGATGCCGTGTTCCTGCAGCGCGTCGAGATAGCCCTGCAGGCGATCGGTGGCGTCGGAAATCTGGTGGGTGGAGCAGATGATGGCGATGCGCTGATGCCCTTGCTGGATCAGATGACGGGTCGCCAGCCAGGCGCCGTAGCGATCGTCGAGCGCCACGCAGCGCGTTTCAAAACCCGGCAGTGTGCGGTTGATCAGCACCATGCCCGGGATCTGTTGCATCCAGCCGCAAAGCTCCTGATCGCTCAGCCTTTTGGCGTGCACCACCAACGCCTCGCAGCGGTGACGCACCAGCTGTTCAATCGCCTGACGCTCTTTTTCGGCGTCGTGGTAACCGTTGCCAATCAGCAGAAAATTATGGGTGGCGTAGGCCACCTGCTCGACCGCTTTGACCATCGCCCCGAAGAAGGGATCGGAAACGTCGGAGACGATCAGGCCCAGCGTTTCGGTGGATTGCTGCGCCAGCGCCCTTGCGTTGGCGTTGGGGTGATACTGCAGCTGTTCCATGGCGGCCAGCACCGCAGTGCGCGACCCTTCGCTGGCCTTGGGGGAATGGTTTATCACGCGGGATACCGTGGCCACGGAAACACCCGCCAGCCTGGCAACATCCTTTATCGTAGCCATATCAATCAACACATCCTGGGTAATCGCTTACATCCCCCAGTTTTGCGGAAAAAAACCGGGGCTGCAAGCGGTCTCGTGCGCAACTTGTGGCGGCCGTTGCAGAATCTTTTCGCGGCTGCGCGCATAATCGTCAGCCACCGAACGATAGCGCAATTTGTACGTTGGCTCAGGCGGCGGGCTGAGGTAACGTCTGTGCATTCCGATTTGCGCCGAGAACGCCATGTCCATTAAACGCTATCCGCAGCTCGCCCATTGGGGCGCCTATACCGCCGTGGTTGAAGACGGCCGGCTTATCCGCTGTGAACCCTTTGCCGACGATCCCGATCCTTCGCCGTTGCTCGATTCCATCGTACCGATGGTTTACTCCGACAAACGCATCCGCAAACCGGCGGTGCGCCGCTCGTGGCTGCAAAAGCGCGAGGGCAGTGACCGTACGCTGCGCGGCAGGGAAGATTTCGTCGAAGTGGACTGGGAGCTGGCGCTCGATTTGGTGGCGCAGGAGAATCGCCGGGTGCGCGATCGCTACGGCGCCTCCGGGCTGTTTACCGGCTCTTATGGCTGGTCGTCGGCCGGGCGTTTGCATCATGCGCGTTCGCTGGTGCGGCGGTTCTATTTCAGCGGCGGCGGAGGGGTCGATCAGCAGGGCAACTACAGCTGGGGCGCGGCGCAGTTTTTCCTGCCGTATGTGATCGGCACTTTCTCGCCGTTGACCGGGCGCGTCACCAGTTGGCCGAGCGTGGTGGAGCATTGCGAGCTGTTTGTGGCGTTTGGCGGGCTGGCGCTGAAAAACGCCCAGGTCTCTTCCGGCGGCGCGGCGGAGCATGCGCTCAAGCCCTGGCTGCAAAAGCTGGCGCAAAAGGGCACGCCGGTTGTCAACATCAGCCCGATGCGCGACGACTGCCCTGGGTTCGTCAACGCGGAGTGGATCCCGATCCGGCCGAATACCGACGTGGCGCTGATGCTGGCGCTGGCTTACGAAATCCAGCAGCTGGGGGCGCAGGACGAAGCCTTCCTGCACAGCCACTGCGTGGGTTATCAACAGCTGGCGGATTACCTGAACGGCGTGAGCGACGGTGTGGCGAAAACGCCGGCCTGGGCCAGCGCCATTACCGGCATTCCGGCGGCGCGCATCGCGCGGCTGGCGCGGCAGCTGATCGGCGTGCGCAGTTTTATCACCTGTTCCTACTCCGTGCAGCGCGCGCACCGCGGCGAGCAACCCTATTGGATGATGATCGCGCTGTCGTCGATGCTGGGCCAGGTCGGGCTGCCGGGCGGCGGTTTCTCGTTCGGCCATGGCTCGATGAACGGCGTCGGCAACCCGCGCGTGGACACCCCCGCGCCGACCCTGCCGGTAGGGGAGAATCCGGCCGGGCTGGCGATCCCGGTGGCGCGCATCTGCGACATGCTGCTGCACCCCGGCGAAACCTATCAATTTTGCGGCGAGACGCGCCAGTACCCGGATATCCACCTGGTGCACTGGGCCGGCGGCAACCCGTTCCATCATCACCAACAGTTGAATCGGCTGGTGGAGGGCTGGCAGAAGCCGGATACGGTGATCGTACAAGATATCTGGTGGACGGCGGCGGCCAAAATGGCGGATATCGTGTTGCCGGTCACCAGTTCGTTGGAGCGCAACGACATCGGCGGCTCCTCGCGCGATCGCTACGTGCTGGCGATGCATCAGGCGATTGCGCCGCAGCATCAGGCGCGCAACGATTTCGATATCTTCGCCGATCTGGCGGAACGTCTCGGTTATCGCGAGCGCTTTACCGAAAACCGCGACGAACGGGCCTGGATCGAAGAGATCTATCGGCAATGCGGCACAGCGCAGCGGCGTGCCGGCGTCGCCTGGCCCGAGTTTGAGGATTTTTGGCGCCGGGGCTATGTCGAACTGCCCGCGCCGGCCAAGGAGTTCGTCTTTTTTGACGCGTTCCGCGCCGATCCAGAGGCTAATCCGCTGCAAACGCCCAGCGGTAAGATCGAACTGTTCAGCGAGCGGATCGCCGGTTACCGCTACGCCGATTTCGCTCCGCATCCGCAGTGGCGGCCGCCGGTGGAGTGGCTGGGCGCGCCGCAGGCCAAAACCTGGCCGCTGCATCTGATCTCCATCCAACCGAGCGATCGTCTGCACAGCCAGATGGATCCGGCGCCGCTGGCGCAGGGCAATAAGACCGCCGGGCGCGAAACCCTGTATATGCATCCGGAGGACGCGGCGCTGCGCGGCGTGGCAGACGGTGCCGAAGTGCTGGTCAGCAACGCGCGCGGCAGCTGCCTGGCGGGGGCGTCGCTCACCGACGGCGTGACGCGCGGCGTGGTGTTGATGGCGACCGGCGCCTGGTTCGAGCCGGGTTTCGACACGCGGCGCCGGCCGGTCGAGCAGGCGGGCAACCCGAACGTGCTGACGCTGGATATCGGCACCTCGCCGCTGACGCAGGGGCCGAACGCCATGAGCTGCCTGGTGGAGGTCAGCGCGCGATGAATGACGATTTCACGTCGGGATAACCGGCTCGCCGTCGTTGCCATATTTATTTTTTCGCCGCTGCGGGAAGGTTTAAGTTTCATTGAGTTATTACAGCAGATCGCGGGAAATTTACAGCTGGTTGCATTTGGAGCAGAACTCTTGCGATTCGCCGGTAGTTTCCTGCACGGCATCTCTCTAGAGTAGGTGATCCCAGAGGTATTGATTGGTGAGAAATCAGCATACTCTGTATGTTGAAGCCATTTTCAATTGCACCAACCTACGCGGATGCGTAGGTTTTTTTTTGCCTGCCATATAGTATTCTTTTCCCTACAACGATTTACGCCTCCATGGCCAAGGGAGAAGGGCATGATCTTTTCACTGCTGCGCGCGCTGTTTCGCCTGCTGTTTCGGGTACGGGTCGAAGGGGACGTCCAGCACTTCGAGCGGCAAAAACTGCTGATTACGCCGAATCACGTCTCTTTCCTCGACGGCGTGCTGCTCGCGTTGTTCCTGCCGATAAAACCGGTATTTGCGGTTTACGCCAGCATCGGCGAGAGCTGGTTTATGCGCTGGCTGCGGCCCTATATCGATTTCGTCTCGCTCGATCCCACCAAGCCGATGGCCATCAAGCAGCTGGTGCGCATGGTCGAGCAGGGGCGGCCATGCGTGGTGTTCCCGGAAGGGCGCATCACCGTGACCGGCGCGCTGATGAAAATCTACGACGGCGCGGCGTTTATCGCCGCCAAATCGGGCGCCACCGTGGTGCCGGTGCGGATCGACGGCCCCGAATTCAGCCCGTTCGGCCGCATGGCCGGGGTATTCAAGATCCGCTGGTTCCCGCGAATCAGCATCCGCATCTTGCCGCCGACCACGTTGCCGATGCCGGAAGCGCCGCGCGCGCGTGAACGCCGGGCGTTGGCGGGCGATCGGCTGATGCAGATCATGATGCGGGCGCGGATGGATACGCGTGAACCGCAGACGCTGTTCCATGCCTTGCTGGCGGCGCAGCACCGCTACGGTCGCCGCAAGCCCTGTATCGAAGACATCGCTTTCAAAGAAGACAGTTACCAGACGTTAATCAAGAAATCGCTGGGCGTCAGCCGCATTTTGCAGCGCTTTACCGCAGAAGGGGAACACGTCGGGCTGTTGTTGCCGAACGCTACCATCACCGCGGCGGCGATCTTCGGCGCTTCGCTGCGTAACCGCATCCCGGCGATGCTCAACTACACCGCCGGCGCCAACGGCCTGAACAGCGCGATGCTCGCCGCCGGCATCAAGACCATCGTCACCTCGCGCCAGTTTCTGGAAAAGGGTAAGCTGACCCACTTGCCGGAGCAGGTGCCGCAGGCTAACTGGGTGTATCTGGAAGATCTGAAAGACACCGTCACGCTGGCGGACAAACTGTGGATCCTGCGGCACTTGCTGCAGCCGCAGCGTGCGGCGTTGCCGCAACGCCCGGAGGACGCGGCGCTGATCCTGTTCACTTCCGGTTCTGAAGGCCATCCCAAGGGCGTGGTGCATTCGCACGCCAGCCTGCTGGCCAACGTAGAACAAATTCGCACCATCGCCGACTTCACGCCGCGCGACCGCTTCATGTCGTCGCTGCCGCTGTTTCATTCGTTCGGCCTGACGGTGGGGCTGCTCACGCCGCTGATCACCGGCAGCCGTATTTTCCTCTACCCCAGCCCGCTGCACTATCGCGTGGTGCCGGAGCTGGTGTATGACCGCAACTGTACGGTGCTGTTCGGCACGGCGACCTTCCTCAACAACTATGCGCGCTTCGCGCATCCGTATGATTTTGCCCGCCTGCGCTACGTGGTGGCCGGCGCGGAGAAACTGGCGGACAGCACCAAACAGATCTACCAGGACAAATACGGCATCCGCATTCTGGAAGGCTATGGCGTGACCGAGTGCGCGCCGGTGGTCTCCATTAACGTGCCGCTGGCGACGAAAGTAGGCACCGTTGGCCGCATCATGCCGCAGATGGAGGCGCGCCTGATCGCGGTGCCGGGTATCGATAACGGCGGCCGCCTGCAGCTGAAGGGGCCGAATATCATGAAAGGCTATCTGCGGGTTGAACACCCCGGTGAGCTGGAGCCGCCGGCGGCGGAAGATGCGAACGGCGTGCTGCAGCCGGGCTGGTACGACACCGGCGATATCGTCAGCCTGGATGAGCAGGGCTACTGCACCATTCGCGGGCGCGTGAAGCGTTTTGCCAAGCTGGCGGGGGAGATGGTATCGCTGGAGAGCGTCGAGCTGCTGGCGCAGCGGCTGTCGCCGGAAAAACTGCATGCCGCTACGGCCAAAAGCGACAGCAGCAAAGGCGAGGCGCTGGTGCTGTTCACCACCGATCCCGCTATCACCCGCGAAGCATTGCTGCGGGTGGCGCGTGAGCTGGGCAGCCCGGAGCTGGCGGTACCGCGCGATATTCGCCTGCTGAAAACGCTGCCGGTGCTCGGCAGCGGCAAACCTGATTTCGTCACCCTGCGTCATATGGCCGAACAGCCGGAGAGTGCCTGATGAATCCTTCGAACGAATCCCCTTTGCTGTCACGCGGCATGATTGCCGTCATCAGCGCGCAGTTCCTCTCGGCGTTCGGCGACAATGCGCTGCTGTTCGCCACGCTGGCGTTGATCAAGCAGCAGCTGTATCCGGACTGGAGCCAGCCGATCCTGCAGATGGCCTTCGTCGCCACCTACATCATTCTGGCGCCATTCGTCGGCCAGGTGGCCGACAGCTTCGCCAAAGG
The DNA here is from genome assembly GCF_024160145.1 of Serratia nevei. GTDB lineage: Bacteria > Pseudomonadota > Gammaproteobacteria > Enterobacterales > Enterobacteriaceae > Serratia > Serratia nevei_A. Next base: position 9,653 of record NZ_JAMYWQ010000010.1, on the reverse strand, counting down.
GCGGGTGATGATGTTCGCCAACGCCCTGAAGTTGGCGGGAGCGTTGGTGATCTGCTTTGGGTTCAACCCGTTTCTCGGTTACAGCCTGGTCGGCGTAGGGGCCGCAGCGTATTCGCCGGCCAAATACGGCATTCTGGGCGAGATCACCAGCGGCGAGAAGCTGGTCAAGGCTAACGGCCTGATGGAGGCCTCGACCATCGCCGCCATTCTGACCGGTTCGGTGGCCGGCGGTATTTTGGCGGACTGGCATGTGGTGGCGGCGCTGGCGGCCTGTGCCTTGGTTTACGCGGTGGCGGTGGTCGCCAACCTGTCTATTCCGCGTCTGGCGGCGGCGCGCCCCGGCGCATCGTGGCGGCCGCGCGCCATGACGCACAGCTTCTTCACTGCCTGCGTCACGCTATGGCGCGATGGGCAGACGCGTTTCTCCTTGATCGGCACCAGCCTGTTCTGGGGGGCCGGCGTGACGCTGCGTTTTTTGCTGGTGCTGTGGGTGCCGGTGGCGCTCGGCATCGCCGATAACGCCACGCCGACGCTGCTGAACGCCATGGTGGCCGTCGGTATCGTGGTGGGGGCCGGCGCTGCCGCGCGCTTCGTCACGCTAAAAACGGTAAAACGCTGCATGCCGGCCGGGATCCTGATCGGCGTCGCGGTCGCGGTGTTCGCGCTGCAAACCACCATGCTCAATGCCTATGTCTTGTTGGCGATCATCGGCATGCTGGGGGGCTTCTTCGTGGTGCCGCTCAATGCGTTGCTGCAGGAGCGGGGCAAGCATTCGGTCGGCGCCGGCAATGCGATCGCGGTGCAAAACCTGGGTGAAAACGCCGCCATGTTGCTGATGCTGGCGCTGTATTCGCTGGTGGTGAAGCTGGGCGTGCCGGTGGTGGGCGTCGGCGTAGGGTTTGGCGTGGTGTTTGCGCTGGCGATTAGCGCGCTGTGGTGGTCGCAGCGGCGGTAAAAAACGGGGCGCAGCCTGGCTGCGCCCCGGTTGTATTAAGGTGCCGGAATGGTAAACCGGGTATGGATCTCTTCCAGCGCCTGCAGCACGTCCTCATCCAATACCACATCGAGGCTGTCGAGGTTGATTTTCAACTGCTCCAGCGTGGTGGCGCCCAGCAGGGTGCTGGCGACGAACGGCTGTTGACGCACGAAGGCCAAGGCCATCTGCGAAGGGTCCAGCCCGTGTTTTTTGGCCAGCGCCACGTACTCGGCGATCGCCAGCTGGGTTTGCTGCCCTGAATAACGGTTGAAGCGGGTGAACAGCGTATTGCGCGCACCGGCCGGTTTAGCGCCGTTGAGGTATTTGCCGCTCAGAGTACCGAACGCCAGGCTGGAATAGGCCAGCAGTTCCACCCCTTCGTGCTGGCTGATCTCGGCCAAGCCAATCTCAAAGCTGCGGTTCAGCAGGCTGTACGGGTTTTGAATCGACACGATGCGCGGCAGCTCGTGTTTCTCCGCCAACTGCAGGTAGCGCATCACGCCCCAGGGCGTTTCATTGGAAACCCCGATATAGCGAATCTTGCCGGCGCGCACCTGCTCGGTCAGCGCCTCCAGCGTTTCCAGCAGCGTAACCGTAGCTTTGTCATCGGTGTATTGATAGTTGAGTTTGCCAAAGCAGTTGGTGGCGCGCTGCGGCCAGTGCAATTGGTAAAGATCGAGATAATCGGTGTTCAGCCGCTTGAGGCTGGCGTCCAGCGCGGCGCGGATGTTTTTGCGATCGAGCGCCTGCTGCGGGCGGATGCTGCTGTCGGTGCCGCGCACCGGGCCCGAAACTTTGCTGGCCAGGACGATTTTTTCGCGATTGCCGCGTGCCTTGATCCAACTGCCGATATAGCTCTCGGTCAGGCCCTGGGTTTCCGGGCGGGGCGGCACCGGGTACAGTTCGGCGGTGTCTATCAGGTTCACGCCTGCGGCCAATGCATAGTCCAGTTGCGCATGGGCGTCGGCTTCGCTGTTCTGTTCGCCAAAGGTCATGGTGCCCAGTCCCAGTACGCTCACTTCTAAAGAACTGTGGGGAATACGGTGGTATTGCATTAACGGCCTTCCTTTCTTGTTAGCGCTGACGGGCCGCGCGGCCCGGTGAAACAGGAGCCCAATGTCAGAAGACGGCGCAAAGTCCGTCGGGCGGCGATGTCGCCTTTCCTGACTATAACCAAGCGGTGAAGATGGGGGAAGCGGATTCCGTGCGGACACGAATGGGGCTATCGCGCTTGAACGAACGATAGCCGGCGGGCGGTGATTAGCGTTCGATAACCTGGGAAACCTGATCGCCGTTGATCTGGCGGTGGTTGCCTTTCTCGTCTTTATAGCTGATGAGGCCAGTATCTTTGTCGATCTCCGGTTTGCCTTGCGTCAGGATCATGTTGCCGTCTTTGGTCGCCATCACGTAGTCGCTGGAACATCCCGCCAGGCCGGCCACCATCACCAGCGCAGATACAGCCATTACCCACTTTTTCATCCTGCGGATCCTCGATTATGCAGAAAACGTTGTGATTTCAAGATTAGCAAACTCTCGGCGAAGGGCGTCTCAGATAAGTCTTTATCTGATAAGAAAAAGTGAAATGAGAGGTCAACGAAGCGATGGAAGCCGCCGATGGCGGCTTCCGGGTAGGGTTATTCCGGCGAGCGGTTTTTCTTGCCGCGCATCAGATTGAGTGCTTCTACTGACATCGAGAAGAACATGGCGAAGTAGATGTAGCCTTTCGGTACGTGCACCTGGAAACTTTCCAGCATCAGCGTGAAGCCCACCAGGATCAGGAACGCCAGCGCCAGCATTTTCACCGACGGATGGCGGTTGACGAACTCGCCGATCGGCCGGGCGGCGAACATCATCACGCCGACGGCGATCACTACTGCCGCCATCATAATGAACAGATGGTCGGAAAGGCCCACGGCGGTAATCACCGAGTCAAGACTGAAGATAATATCCAGCAGCATGATTTGCACGATCGCGCCGAAGAAGCTGTGCACCCTGGTGTGGTGCTCTTCTTCTGAACCTTCGATGGTTTCGTGGATCTCTTTGCTGGCTTTCCAGATCAGGAACAGGCCCCCCAGCAGCAGGATCAGATCGCGGGCGGAAACGGTGTGATCCAGCACGCTGAACAGCGGATGCGTCAGGCGGATCACCCAGGCGATAGAGGCCAACAGCGCCAGGCGCATCAGCATGGCAGCGGCCAACCCGAGCCGGCGAGCTTTGTTCTGTTGCGCTTTGGGCAGCTTGGCCACCACCAGCGACAGAAAAATGATGTTATCAATACCCAGTACGATCTCAAGAATGGTTAGCGTGCCTAACGCTAACCAGGCATTGGGATCCATAATCCATTCGAACATTGCCCGGCACACCTTAATACTTAATAAATGCAAAGCGTGAATTATACGCGTTTATCGTGGCGCTGACAGGACTAGCTAAACCAGAGTTAAACGAAATCGCTTAGATTGAGAAATGTCTTGCCAGCAGCGCGCCGGTAAAACTCTTTTTCAGATAGAAACCGCGCGGCAGCGTCATGATAGGTTGCCCCTGTTCGCCGATGGCTTCGGTGAGTGCCTTGCTGTTGGCCGCTTTGGGGCGCAGCTGCAGCACTTCGCCGTGGCGCGCGGTGATGCGTTCTACGTGGCCGAGTACGATCAGATCCATCAACTCTTCCCAATCGCGGCGCAGCATCTCTTCTTCTGCGGCGCTCGGGCTCCACAGCAGCGGCGAGCCGATGCGGCGTTCGGCCAGCGGGATCTGCCGTTCGCCTTCTACCGGTATCCACAAGACGCGCGCCAACTTGTGGCGAACGTGGCTGCTGGCCCAGGTGACGCCGCTATTGCCGGTGAGCGGGGCGACGCAGACGAAAGTGGTTTCCAGCGGTTTACCGACGGCGTCGACAGGAATGGTTTTCAACTCGATGCCCAGTTCGGGAAAGTCCTGCTCCGGTTTGCTGCCGGCCATGGCACCGAGATACAGCTCCAGCAGCATGCCCACCCAACCTTTGTCGCGTTTCAGATCCTTGGGGATCGGCAACTGCGCGCGGGCGGCCAGTTCGCCAAACCGGAAGCCGGCCAGCGCCTGGGCGCGCTCAAACAGCTGCCGTTCATTTTCCGGCGGGGGCGGCAAAGGGGATAAAAACGCCATAAATCAAGCCTGTCGAATTTGGTTGAAAAACGTACTGCGATTATACACGGCGAACGATAGCTGCCATCGCCTGGGGAAAAGAATAATAGTAGCATGATTTTACATGACTTTTTTCCTTTCATTGCGCGGGTGCCAATGTACTGGCAGGGCTTGTTCACCTGAAGCCACCGACAATAAACAGGATCTTACACCTATTTATCCACAGATTTATGGGATAACCCAAATTTTTGCCGATCACTGGTTCAATTTACAGCCTTGACTCGGGCGGATTTTTACGAATTTGTCCGTTTTGTGCGTAACTTGCCCGGATAATCTGTGGATAAAAACGGCGTTGATGGATCTTTCGCCAGGGTAAGATCCTTACCGTGCATAGATCACATTTTTGACCTGTACATAACGGTGGTGTGTTATTTAACTGTTTGTTTTTAAATTTAATATTTATTTATTAGGGTGAAGGGGGATTTTGGGGTTTAAGAGTTTTACCGGCTTATCCCTCGAGTTCTGCACACACCTATCCACAGAAAAAGTGAATAAAACCGGTCTGAAAGGCTGGGGTATGTTTATAACTTTGCCTATATCTGTGAGTTATCCCAATGTTATCCGGCGCTGCAGCGCCGTAAAGCAGTGGTTTACCGCCTGTAGCTTGTGTGAAACAATCAGGACATCTATGCGAATTTAAGCTTATCGAGGTAGTCCGGTGATCGATGATGATGGCTACCGCCCGAATGTTGGTATCGTAATCTGTAATCGTCAGGGGCAGGTCTTATGGGCCCGCCGTTACGGTCAGCACTCCTGGCAGTTTCCCCAAGGGGGGATTAACCCTGGCGAAACTGCGGAGCAGGCGATGTACCGTGAGCTGTTCGAAGAAGTGGGGCTGAGTAAAAAGGATGTGCGTATCCTGGCTTCGACCCGCAACTGGTTGCGCTATAAATTGCCGAAACGTTTGGTGCGTTGGGACACAAAGCCGGTTTGTATCGGCCAAAAGCAAAAATGGTTTTTGTTGCAGCTACTGTGCAATGACGCTGATATCAACATGCAGCGCAGCAGCACGCCGGAGTTTGACGGTTGGCGCTGGGTGAGCTTCTGGTATCCGGTGCGCCAGGTGGTGTCGTTCAAACGCGACGTCTACCGCCGGGTGATGAAAGAATTCGCCGTGACCGTGATGCCGATGCAAGAACAGGCGGCGCCGCGGCAGCAGGCCCCCGCTTATCGCCGAAAGAGAGGTTAAGTTAAGCAGACTATGCTCACGCGCTTGCGAGAAATTGTAGAGAAGGTGGCCGCGGCGGCCAGTCTGACGGATGCGCTGGATCTGCTGGTCAATGAAACCTGTCTGGCGATGGACACCGAAGTATGCTCCATCTACCTGGCGGACAACGATCGTCGCTGCTACTACCTGATGGCCACGCGCGGGCTGAAAAAGCCGCGCGGGCGCACTATCGCATTGGCGTTTGACGAAGGCGTCGTCGGGTTGGTCGGCCGCCGGGCCGAGCCTATCAACCTGGCTGATGCGCAAAGCCACCCCAGCTTCAAATATGTGCCGCAGGTGAAAGAGGATCGCTTCCGATCCTTCCTCGGCGTACCTATCATTCATCGGCGCCAGCTGTTGGGCGTGCTGGTGGTGCAGCAGCGCGAGCTGCGTCAGTTCGACGAAAGCGAAGAGTCGTTTATGGTGACCCTGGCCACGCAGATGGCCGGGATCCTTTCGCAGTCGCAGCTCAACGCCATTTTCGGCCAGTATCGCCAAACGCGCGTGCGCGCGCTGGCGGCTTCGCCCGGCGTGGCGGTGGCGGAAGGGTGGCAGGACAGCAGCCAGCCCTCGCTCGATCAGGTTTATCGCGCGTCGACGCTGGATACCGCCAGCGAGCGCGAGCGCCTGACGCTGGCGCTGGAAGAAGCCGGCGCGGAATTCCGTCGTTTCAGCAAGCGTTTTTCCGCCAGCTCGCAAAAAGAGAGCGCGGCGATCTTCGATCTTTACTCTCACCTGTTAAATGACGCCCGCCTGAAGCGCGAACTGTTCGCTGAAATCGACAACGGGTCGGTGGCGGAGTGGGCGGTGAAGCAGGTGATAGAGGCCTTTGCCGAGCAGTTCGCCAAACTGCAGGATACCTACATGCGCGAGCGCGGCAGCGACCTGCGCGCGCTGGGCCAGCGCCTGTTGTTCCACCTCGACGACACCACCCAGGGCGCCACCCAGTGGCCGGCGCGTTTCGTGCTGGTGGCGGATGAACTGACCGCAACATTGCTGGCCGAAGTGCCGCAGGATCGCCTGGTCGGCGTGGTGGTGCGCGACGGCGCCGCCAACTCGCATGCGGCGATTCTGGTGCGTGCGATGGGGGTGCCGACGGTGATGGGCGCCGATATCCAACCTTCTCTGCTCAGCCAGCGGCTGCTGATCGTCGACGGTTATCGCGGTGAACTGCTGGTCGATCCTGAACCAGTGCTGGTGCAGGAATATCAACGGCTGATCAGCGAAGAGCTGGAGCTGAGCAAGCTGGCGGAAGACGACGTCGAACAGCCGGCGCAGTTGAAAAGCGGTGAACGCATTCAGGTGATGCTGAACGCCGGCCTCAGCCCGGAACACGAACAGCTGTTGGGCGGCCGGGTAGATGGCGTGGGGCTGTACCGCACCGAAATCCCGTTCATGTTGCAAAGCGGTTTCCCCTCCGAAGAGGAGCAGGTTGCGCAGTATCAAGGCATGCTGCAGCTTTACCCGAGCAAACCGGTCACGCTGCGCACGCTGGACATCGGCGCTGACAAGCAGCTGCCCTATATGCCGATCAGCGAAGAGAACCCCTGCCTGGGCTGGCGCGGCATCCGCATCACTCTGGATCAGCCGGAGATCTTTTTGATTCAGGTGCGCGCCATGCTGCGCGCCAACGCCGGCACCGGCAACCTGGGTATTCTGCTGCCGATGGTCACCAGCCTGGAAGAGGTCGACGAGGCCAAACGCCTGATTGACCGGGCCGGACGCGAGGTGGAAGAGGTGCTCGGCTATGCGATCCCGAAACCGAAAATCGGCGTGATGCTGGAGGTGCCGTCGATGATTTTCCTGATCCCGCATTTGGCCGGGCGCGTCGATTTCATCTCGGTCGGTACCAACGACTTGACCCAGTACCTGCTGGCGGTGGATCGCAACAATACTCGCGTCGCCTCGCTGTATGACAGCCTGCATCCCGCGATGCTGCAGGTGCTGAAATTGATCGCCGATCAGGGGAAAGCGGCCGGGTTGCAGCTTGGCCTGTGCGGTGAGCTGGCCGGCGATCCCATGGGCGCGCTGTTGCTGGTGGGCATGGGGTATCGCAATCTGAGCATGAACGGCCGTAGCGTGGCGCGCATCAAATACCTGCTGCGGCATATCGAACTGTCCGACGCTGAGGTGCTGGCGCGCCGGGTATTGAACACCCAGATGACCACTGAAGTGCGCCATCTGGTGGCGGCGTTCATGGAACGGCGTGGCATGGGCGGGTTGATCCGCGGGGGCCGCTAGCCGCCGCGCGGTGTGATTTTTTACAGAACTTTTCCCGCTCCGCCGGACCGGACTGCGTTAAGCCTATGTTATGATGCGCAACCTCAGCGCGGCGCATGCTCGTCGCCTTGCACACCGCAGCGGCCAACGCTGCCGTTAGCAAGGCGGGACAACCTTCGTCGCCGCTTGGCACCTGCCGCCCCCGCATGGGGAAAAATAACAGACATGTTGTGGTGATAGATGAGCAATAGCTATCTGGCGTTTCCTAAATTTGATCCGGTCATTTTCTCCATTGGCCCGGTTTCTCTGCATTGGTACGGCCTGATGTACCTGGTCGGCTTCGTTTTTGCCATGTGGCTGGCGGTGCGCCGCGCCAACAAGCCGGGCAGCGGCTGGACCAAAGACGAAGTTGAAAACCTGCTCTACGCCGGTTTCCTGGGCGTATTCGTCGGCGGCCGCGTAGGCTATGTGCTGTTCTATAACCTGCCGCTGTTCCTGGATAACCCGCTCTATCTGTTCAAGGTCTGGGATGGCGGCATGTCGTTCCACGGCGGCTTGATGGGGGTGATTCTGGTGATGTTCTGGTTCGCTCGCCGCACCAAACGCACCTTCTTCCAGGTTTCCGATTTTATCGCGCCACTGATTCCGTTCGGCCTGGGCGCCGGCCGCCTCGGCAACTTCATCAACGGTGAACTGTGGGGCCGCGTGACTACCGATACCCCTTGGGCGATGCTGTTCCCAAGTTCGCGCAGCGAAGACGTGGCCCTCGCCGCCGCCGATCCTTCTCTGCTGCCGCTGCTGAATCAGTACGGCGTACTGCCGCGCCACCCGTCCCAGCTGTATGAACTGCTGCTGGAAGGCGTGGTGCTGTTTATCATTCTGAACCTGTTCATCCGCAAGCCGCGGCCGATGGGCGCCGTATCGGGCCTGTTCCTGATCGGTTATGGCGCATTCCGCATCATCGTTGAAGCGTTCCGCCAGCCGGATGCGCAGCTCGGCCTGTTCGACGGCGTGATCAGCATGGGGCAGATCCTGTCCATCCCGATGGTGGTGGCCGGTGTTATTATGATGATTTGGGCGTACCGTCGTCGCCCGCAGCAACAACTGTCGTGAGGGACAAATGAAACAGTATCTGGATTTGATGAACAAGGTGCTCGCCGAGGGCACCCCTAAAGCCGACCGTACCGGCACTGGCACGCTGTCGATTTTCGGCCACCAGATGCGTTTCAACTTGCAGGAAGGTTTCCCGTTGGTGACCACCAAGAAATGTCACCTGCGTTCGATCATTCATGAGCTGTTATGGTTCCTGAACGGCGATACCAACATCGCCTACCTGCGTGACAACAAGGTCACCATTTGGGACGAGTGGGCCGATGAAAACGGCGATCTCGGCCCGGTGTACGGCAAACAGTGGCGCGCCTGGGGCGCCGCGGACGGCCGCCAGATCGATCAGCTGAGCAACGTCCTCCAACAGCTGAAGCAGGATCCGGATTCGCGCCGCATCATCGTTTCCGCCTGGAACGTCGGCGAGCTGGATCAGATGGCGTTGGCGCCGTGCCACGCGTTCTTCCAGTTCTATGTGGCGGACGGCAAGCTCTCTTGCCAGCTGTACCAGCGTTCCTGCGACGTCTTCCTCGGCCTACCGTTCAACATCGCCAGTTACGCGCTGTTGGTGCACATGATGGCGCAGCAGTGCGATCTGGACGTAGGCGATTTCGTCTGGACCGGCGGCGATACCCACCTGTACAGCAACCACATGGAACAGACTCAGCTGCAGCTGACGCGTGAACCGCGTCCGTTGCCGAAACTGGTGATCAAACGCAAACCGGCTTCGCTGTTCGATTACCGTTTCGAAGACTTCGAGATCGAAGGTTACGATCCGCATCCGGCCATCAAGGCGCCGGTCGCGATCTGACCTTAACCGCATCACATCAGGGGCGCAGCGATGAACTGCACCCCAAATGTTGGACACATCTGACATTTGGAGGTGCAGCTTTATGAAGTATTCACTGCAAGACAAACTCAATGCCGTCCGGTATTACCTTGCCGGGCTTGGCAGCCAACGGCAGACCG
>NZ_JAMYWQ010000001.1 GCF_024160145.1 Serratia nevei | reverse complement strand
ATTGTGCAGTATTGGATAAAAACATAGCTATCTCCCGCCGATAATTTTCATATCAGATCGGGAACAGGTGAAAAGATTCAAAAAAATCCCCAGACAACTGACCTGGGGATTTGTGTAGAAGAGACAGCCTGGCGGCCCCTTTATTTTTGGGCAGCCGCCCGGCTGCCGTATTCCGAACGAGTCCTGTCGATGAAAAATATTCTTTCTATCCAGTCACACGTGGTGTTTGGCCACGCCGGCAACAGTGCGGCGGAGTTCCCGATGCGCCGCATGGGCGTCAACGTCTGGCCGCTGAACACGGTGCAGTTCTCCAACCATACGCAATACGGCCAGTGGACCGGCTGCGTCATGCCGGCCAGCCACCTGACCGAGATAGCCCAGGGCATCGCCAATATCGATCAGCTGAAGCGCTGTGATGCGGTGCTGAGTGGCTATATCGGTTCCCCGGAGCAAGGCGACCATATTCTGGAGATTGTGCGTCAGGTTAAGCAGGCCAACCCGAACGCCTGGTATTTTTGCGATCCGGTGATGGGGCATCCGGAAAAGGGCTGCATTGTGGCGCCGGGCGTGGCCGAGTTCCACTGTCGCCAGGCGCTGCCGTGCAGCGACATGATGGCGCCGAACCTGCTGGAACTGGAGATGCTGAGCCAAATGGCCGTCGCCGATGTGGCCGATGCGGTGCAGGCCGCCCGCGTGCTGATCGCCAAAGGGCCACGGCTGGTGCTGGTCAAGCACCTGGCCCGCGCCGGCTATCACGCCGACTGTTTCGAAATGCTGCTGGTGACGGCGGACGAGGCCTGGCACATCAGCCGGCCGCTGGTGGACTTCGGCGCGCGTCAGCCGGTCGGCGTCGGCGATTTGACCAGCGGTCTGCTGCTGGTGGATCTGCTGAAGGGTGAGGCGCTGGATAAAGCGCTGGAGCACGTGACCGCAGCCGTGTATGAGGTGATGCTGACCACGCAGGAGATGGGCGAGTACGAACTGCAGGTGGTGGCGGCGCAGGATCGGATCGTGCAGCCGCGCAGCGAGTTCAAAGCGGTCAAACTGTAAGTGGCATTTGGCCCCGGCGGCTGTCGCCGGGGCCAAATGTTTACTTCAATCCTTCGGCGTTCAGCGCCGCATCTACCGCCGGGCGCGCCGCAACGCGATCGAACCAGGCCGCCAGATGGGCGTGCTGGCGTACGTCGAACTGCAGGGCGAACGCCCAACGCAACACGGTGAACAGGTAGGCGTCGGCCACGCTGAAACGGCTTCCCAACAGGAAGTGCTGCTTCGCCAGCACTGAATCCAGATAGCTGAACTGCTGCTCCAGCTTGGCGCGCGCGATGGTTTTGTAGTCTTCCGGCGTTTTCGGGTTGAACAGCGGGCTGAACCCTTTGTGCAACTCGGTGGCGATGTAGTTCAGCCATTCGATCGCGTGGTAGCGCGACAGCGTGCCTGCCGCCGGGATCAGGTTGCGGTCCGGCACGCGGTCCGCCAGGTATTGCACTATTGCCACACCCTCGGTCAGCAGGCTGCCGTCATCCAGCTGCAGCGCCGGTACCTGTCCCTTGGGGTTGATGGTGAGGTAATCGGCGCCGCTCTCGGTTTTCTTCTGTGCCAGGTCGACCTTCTCCGCCGTAAAATCCAGCCCTGCCTCACGCAGCACGATATGCGGGGACAGCGAACAGGCGCCGGCTTTATAGAACAGTTTCATCGGAAGCTCCTTGTTGATGACGAATGACGGGCATGCTTAACCTCTCATCCTAGTCCCATAGCGCCAAAATTACAGCGGGTTAGCTAACAAATTTAACCGATGAGCGCCTCGGCGGGCTGCAGCTGCGCCAGCGTTGCGGCGATCTGCTGTTGCAGCGCAGGCGGCGCTACCTGCATCGGCGAACGCAGTTCGTTGGCGATCAGCCCCTGCTGAGCCAGCACCGTTTTGACCGGTGCCGGGTTGGGGAAGCTGAACATCTGGTGGATCATCGGCAGCAACTGATAGAAATTACTGCGCGCCGCAGCCAGATCGCCGGCGGCGACCTGTTGCACCAGTTGGACGAACCGCGCCGGGTGAACATGCGCGGCGGCCGAGATGGCGCCGGTGCCGCCGAGACACAGCGTGGTGAGGATCAGATTGTCTTCCCCGGTCATCACATCGATCTCGCCGTCGGCGATCAGCGCCATGGTGGCGTCAGGATTGCCGCCGCAGTCCTTGATGGCGGTGATGCGCGGGTGGCGCGCGAGCTGGCGCAAGGTGTCCAGCTCCATGGCGATGCCGGTGCGCTGCGGAATGTTATACAGGATCACCGGCACGGTTGCGGCGTCGGCCAACTGGGTGAAATAGTCGATCAGGCCGCATTGCGAAGGGCGGATATAGTAAGGCGCCGGGATCAGCACGCCGGCGATGTCGCGCAGCTGAATGGCCTGCTGCATCTGCAACGTGGCGGCCATGTTATTGCCGGACAGGCCCATCACCACCTGTCGGGCAGGCGCCACCTCCAGCACGGCGTCGAGTACCGCCAGCTGTTCTTCTTTGCTCAGCGCGGCGGCTTCACCGGTGGATCCGCACACCACCAGACCCTCGATGCCGGCGTCGAGCAGGTGCCGCGCCAGGCGTTTCACCGCCGGCAGATCGACGGCATCGTGATTGAAAGGGGTAACCATCGCCACCCAAATACCCGAAAATGAGGCCATAAAATATTCCTTCTGTGTGACCGACAGAGAAGCCAGATGAGAAAATTGAAGGCGGGGCGTTGCGTGCCATCCAGTCAGCTCATCTGACGGGACAGCCCGCCCCGGTCAAATGAGCGTCTGTTTCTTCGATTTTACCGCCGCCAAACCGCCAATAGGCAACGCGGGCGTCATCAGAATGTCAGCGTTGCGTGGGTAGGCCATGGCGGTCTCGTGAAAAGGGGAAGTGGGGTGATAATGAATATTCTTCATCAGGCTGTCAATTTACAACAGATTGATAACATTGTTATTCATGATTTGTCAGCGGGGATGAGTTTGGCTAATAAATAACACTCCCCGCAGCGGCGGGGAGTTCTTGGCGTGTTCAGCGCGGCGGGCGGGATCCGATGGTGGCGGACCAGCTGAAGGTGTCGCCGCTCGGCCGGTAGCGGTTGGCCTTGCGCTCTGCGCGTTCGGCTTTGGCGAGCTTTTCTCTGGCGGCCATGATGCGCGCCACCACCTGGCCTTTGACCTGATGCTGCTCGGCATTGGTCAGCGGCCGGCCGTGGCTTTTGCGCGCCTTGTCCAGCTCGGTTTTGACTTCCCGTTGTTCGCTTTCCGTCATCTCTTTCAACGTCAACTTTTTCATCTTTGCCGCCCGTTCGGTGAAGTTGACTTACAGTTTAGCGGCGTTATGTGACCGAAAATGTTATGGCGGTAACGAAAATGCGCCCGTGAATTGGCTTACACCTCTTCCAGCCGCTCGTCGACAAAGCGCCGCATGCGTTCGATTCGCTGTTCGGCCATCTGCCGCCCGGCGGCGCCCTACAGCGCGCTACGCATGCGGCCGCCGATCGATATAGAAACAGCGCGCCACGCCGATCAGGCCAATGGCGTCGAGGCGATCGGTGTCCTGCAGGATCTTGGCTTCCAGCCGATGCCGGCGGAGAAACTGTGCGCTTCGATAGCGTGAGCCACCGCCGCGATATCCGCCGGCGCCCATTCCAGCCGGGTCAGCGCCTTCCAGCTTGCTGATCCGGCGAGACCCGATGCAGATGCGCCACGTCATGCGAACCGTCGTCCGACACGAGGGTAAGGGCACGTTCAGCTTTTGTTGGGGGGGCGGCCAATCAGCATAGCCGCGTCGGATGCCGGGAGAATGACAGAAAAACGACTATTGTTTACTAAAGTGCAACCCACTATTGTCATAACTGCGGTTTTTGCAGCGAAACAAGCAACCTAGAATAGCCGCATTCCGCCGTCTCCGCTTGGTGTGAGCCTGTGTCCGCGGAGATGGCCGGAATATCCCGATCAGCCATTGGAGAAGAGACATGCCAACCCCTCTTGAGATAGTGCGCGCGACCTATGAAGGCAGCTCCGAAGAAAACGGCCGTAATCTGCTGACGGCGCTGGCCCCGGATGCCGAGTGGACTGAAGCCGCCGGTTTCCCCTACGCCGGCACCTATATCGGCCCGGAGAATATCATCAAGAACGTGCATCAGCGCCTGGGCAGCGAATGGCAAGGTTACCGCGCCGACGTCGATCACTTTTACGACGCCGGCGACAATGTGATCGCTCAAGGTTTTTATCACGGCACCTACCGCGCCACCGGCAAATCCTTCAGCGCTTCTTTTGCGCATATTTATACGCTGCGCGCCGGTAAAATCGTGAAGTTCGTGCAGATCGTCGACAGCGCTAAAGTGCTGGAAGCGATGCAGCCTTAATCGCCGCTGCGCTTGCCGAATTTGCGGTCGAACTCGCGCCGGTAACCCCGGGCCTTGTTGCGATCGCGGATCCACAGGTAGCCGCACACCAGCGCAACCGCTCCCGAGAAGGTGACGTTGCGCATATCACGGTCATACCAAAACACCAACAGCGCATCCAGCGCCGCGATCAGCGCGATCCACTTGTACATATGGGACTGACGCCGCGTGGCGGCGTTGAGTCGCTTCAATTGTCTGGCTTCGTCCAACACCGGTTTTTGCTGCATAGCGTTTCGTGTCATCAGGCTGTTCACGTTAAATTAGCAGAATTTCCCCAACTGCCGCAAAAATTAACGCGCGGCGTCATGCGGTTTTCACGCCCCTGGCGCGGCGCAGAAAATGTGCGCGCGGGTGCTTGAATTGTTTATTGGTCGTGATAGGTTATTTATTCGCTATTTTTGGGTTTTTATTCAATTGTCGCCGTGTCATCAAGCTGCAGCACTGGGCGGTTAACGTGAGGGGTTCGATACATGCGGCGGTTAACTTCGGCAGGAGGATGTGATGAACGATAAAACGGTACGCCCGCAGGATGTGGTTCAACAACAGCTTGACGCCTATAACGCCCGCGACATCGACGCCTTCATGGCCTGCTGGGCGGACGACGCGCAGTATTACGAGCATCCCGACACGCTGCTGGCCAGCGGCAAGGCGGCGATCCGCGAACGGCATCTGGTGCGTTTCCAGGAGCCGAGTCTGTACGGCGAACGGATAAAACGCATGGCGGTGGGGAACATGGTGGTCGATCAGGAAGTGGTGACGCGCAACTTCCCGCAGGGGCGCGGCAAAATGGATGTCATCGCCATCTATGAAGTGGAACAGGGGCAGATAGCCAAAGCCTGGTTCAAGATCGGCCCCTGCGTGCCGGATGAAGGCGCGCTCTAGCCGCACATTATTGCAACGCCATCACCGCTTCTATCTCGACGCACACCTGCGGTGAGAACAACGCGCTGACCGCCATCAGTGAACAGGCCGGCAGCGCGCCATCGAAATAGTCAAACAGCACCGGGCGAACGCCCGCCAGATCGGCAATGTCGGTCAGGAACACGCTGATTTTAATCAATGCCTTGAGATTCACGCCTTCGCTGGCGGCGATGGTCGCCAGCTGTTCTAGGATCTCCTGCGCCTGTTCCGGGGCGCTCAAGCCTTGCGCATCGGTGGCGAAGGCCGTCAATCCCGACACGTACAGGCGATCGCCGTGGCGCACCGCATGTACATAGGGGCCGCCCGGCGTAGGCAACTGCGGATAATTCGTGCGTTTTAATGATGTCATGATCAAACCCCGCGCAAGACCGGTTAATAAAATCGACAAACTTGGTTAGGATACTGAGGAAACGGCGGCCAGACGCCGCACACCGATGATATTTGAGAGTATCATCCCTCTTTATTTTATACGTCGTCTCTCACGCGAATGTGACAGTGCGGCGCAGATCGGCCACAAGGACGCATGAGACGATGAACCCGCGTTTTACTCCCTACCTGCAACGCTGGCAACTGGAACAGGACGGCAAAGCCTTCGAAACCCACAGCAGCCTGCTGATGCCGGTGCGTTACCGGGGCGAGGCCGCCATGCTGAAAATCGCCCGCGAGCAGGAAGAGCGCTTCGGCGGCCAGCTAATGTGCTGGTGGCGCGGAGAAGGCGCCGCGCAGGTGCTGGCATGGCACGACGACGGCATTCTGCTGGAGCGTGCGCAGGGTGAAGGCTCGTTGGCGCAGCTGGTGCGCGACGGCGACGATGCGCTGGCCACGCAGATCCTGTGCCGGGCGATTGCTGCCTTGCACGCGCCGCGTGCCGCGCCGTTGCCCGAGCTGATCCCGCTGCAGGAGTGGTTCGGCTCGCTGTGGCCGGCGGCGCAGGCGCACGGTGGCATGTTGCGCCTCAGCGCCAGTACGGCGGCGGAGTTGCTGAGCAGCCCGCGAGAAGAGAGCGTGCTGCACGGCGATATCCACCATGACAACGTGCTGGACTTCGGCGCACGCGGCTGGTTGGCGATCGATCCCAAGCGTTTGTACGGTGAACGAGGCTTCGATTACGCCAACATCTTCTGCAATCCCAACTACGGCGTTGCCACCGATCCGGCCATTTTCCACCGCCGCGTGGAACAAGTGTGCCAGTTGGCCGGGCTGGAGCGCCGGCGCCTGCTGCAATGGATCCTGGCCTGGTCGGGGCTCTCCGCCGCCTGGTTCATGGAAGATGGGCAGGCAGCGGACATCGATTTTCGCGTCGCCGAGCTGGCGGCGCGTGCGTTGGATCTCCCGCTGCCGGACGGGGACTCAGGGTTCATCCTGCCAGTAATCGAGCGAGGCTGAAGGGCGCTGCAGGTAACGCACCTGCTCGCCGTCGGCGCCGCGCGCCATCGCCTGGTATTTACCGGAGTCCGGATACATTACCAACTCCGGCTGCTCGCGTGTGCTGACGGACAGATACTTCAGCGGCGCCTCGGAGGTGTTGATGAACTGGTGCGGGTACTCTGGGCCCGGCGGAATAAAGATGACATCCCCACTGACGATCGGCAGCATTTCTCCGGCCACCCGCAGCGTACCGCTGCCTTCCAGAATGATGAACATTTCCTCCTGGGCGTAGTGAAAATGGTAGGGGCAGGAGCGCATGCCCGGCGCCACGCAATCGAAGGAAGCGCCCAGCTTGTCGGCGGCGGTGCCGGTGCCGAGGCGGGCGCCGACGCTGTCATACAATGGTGGGCGGCGGTCATGGTCTTTCTCTACGCGATCGACATTGCGTATCAAGCGCTGAGCTAACAGCGCAGCTTTCTCAGTCATAGGTTTCCTTGGTGACATTGTCACTTAAAAGTTGACGATAGCCAGGGAAAATCCATCCCAGCCCTTGCTGCCCACGGTTTGCAAGGCGGTGGCGGTCAAGCGGGGTTCCTGCGCCATCATGGTGAAGAACTCGCGTACGCCTTGTACGCGGGCGTCCGTACTGGCGGCGTCGGTGACGGCGCCATCGCGCACCACGTTGTCACCGATAATCACTGTGCCTGGGCGCGCGAGTTTAAGCGCCCAGCGCAGGTAGTCCGGGTTGCTGGGTTTGTCGGCATCGATAAAGATCAGATCGAAAGGAGCCAAGGCTTGCAGCGTCGGCAGGTGAGTCATGGCGGGGCCGACGCGCAGCTCGACCTGGCCATCGAGACCGGCGCGAGCGATGTTCTGGCGGGCGACGGCGGCATGGCTTTCATCCGCTTCCAGCGTGATCAATCGGCCATCCGCCGGTAGCGCGCGCGCCAGCCAGATGGTGCTGTAGCCGCCCAACGTGCCGATTTCCAAAATGCGTTTGGCGTTCACCATGCGGGCAAACAGCTGCAGCAGTTTTCCCTGGTTCGGCGCCACATCATGCGCCGGCAGCCCGGCGGCGGCGTTGGCCGCCAGCGCCTGCAGCAGGGCATCATCTTGTTCTACCAGGCTGTCGACGATATAGCGATCGACCTGGGACCATTGTTCCTTTTCTTTCATGCGGGCCTCGTGCGGGAATCGCAGTGTGCCCACCAAGTGAAGGCGTCGCCGCCGCGCTTGTCAATCCACGGCGTGCGTTTGGCATTTTATGCTGCCGTTCCTCGCCGCGGCAGCGACAGCAGCAGATGGGCGATAGCGCCGCCGATGATGCCCCAGAAGGCTGAACCGATGCCGAGCAGCGTGACGCCGGAGGCGGTGATGAGGAAGGCGATCAGCGCTGCGTCGCGCTGTTTTTCGTCATGCAGCGCGCGCTGCAGGCTGCCGCCGAGGGTGCCGAGCAGCGCCAGCCCGGCGATGGTGTGGATCAGGGCGAGCGGCAGCGCGCTGAACAGCAGGCCGATGGCACCGCCGAACAGCCCGGCAAGCAGATAGAAGCCGCCGGCGGCCACCGCGCCCATGTAGCGCCGCTGCGGATCGGGATGCACGTCCGGCCCCATGCAGATGGCGGCGGTAATGGCGGCGATGCACACCGAGAAGCCGCCGAACGGCGCCAGCAGCAGCGCGGTGAGCGCCGTCCAGGCGATCAGTGATGACGTAGGCACGCGGTAGCCCGCCGCCTGCAGTGTGGCGATGCCGGGAGCGTTCTGCGAAGCCATGGTCACCACGAAGAACGGCACGCCGATGCCCAGCAGCGTTGGCCAGCTGAAGTGCGGCGTGATAAATGCCGGCATGGCGAACGCCGGTGCCTGCTGCGACGGATGGATATCACCCTGCAGCGCGGCGATCGCCAGGCCGGCCGCCAGCGTCAGCATGATGGCGTAGCGAGGCAGATAGCGGCGGCTGAGCAGATAAGCCAGCCCCATGCCGGCGCTCAGCAGGAAATTGAGCTGCAGCGAAGCGAAGGCGTCCAGACCGAAACGCAGTAGGATCCCCGCCAGCATGGCCGCGGAAATCGCCTGCGGAATAGAGTCCATCAGGCGGGCGAACAGCCCGGTGACGCCGCACAGCAGGATCAGGCCGGAAGCGAAGATAAATACCCCGATCGCCTCGTTGATCGGCGTGCCGGGCAGGCTGGTGACCAGCAGCGCCGCGCCGGGCGTCGACCAGGCGGTGAGGATCGGCGTGCGATAGTAAAGCGATAGCCCGAGCGAGGTGACGCCCATCGCGATCCCCAGCGTGCTCAGCCAACCGCCGATCTGCGTCGGCGTAGCGCCTGCGGCGGCGGCGGCCTGGAAAATGATCGCGGCAGAGCTGGTGTAACCCACCAGAACGGTGACAAAGCCGGCCATCACGGCGGGCAGGGTCAGGTGGCGCAGGGAGAGGGCTGGGCGCATGAAAAGCTCCAATCGGTGATTGTGCGTTATAACGCACGTTGAGAAATCAGCATAGCACCGTGCGCTATAGCGCACAAGCAGGTATAATCGGGCTCGACACGCAGAGGAGAACTGGATGCAGGAACTTGCCGGCCATTTGGCGCACACCCTTCGCACGCTGCGCGCGCAGCGCGGCTGGAGCCTGACTCAGGCGGCGGAATACACCGGCGTCAGCAAGGCGATGCTCGGGCAGATCGAACGCGGCGAATCCAGCCCGACGGTGGCGACGCTGTGGAAGATCGCCACCGGTTTCAACGTGGCGTTCTCCGCTTTTCTTGAGGCCTCCCCCGCGCAGCAGCAGGCGACGCTGCACCGTTACGGCGATCTGCCGGTGTACGATCAGGACAACGCCGATATGCGCGTGGTGCCGCTGTTTCCCTACGATCGCCAGCTGGGTTTCGATATGTTCGTCATCGATCTCGCGCCGGGCGCGCTCAGCGAGTCGTCGCCCCATGAGCCGGGCGTGATCGAGCATGTCATCGTGATCAGCGGCCGGTTGGAGTTGGCGATAGACGGCGAATGGCACAGCCTGGCCGCCGGTGAGGCGATGCGCTTTCAGGCCGATCGGCCGCACGCTTACCGCAACGCCAGTTCACAAACGGTGCGCATCCACGATCTGATCCACTATCCTCAATCCTGACTCAACGCGGCGGGCACGGGCTTTGACTCCGCGCTGCCAAACGCCTACCTTGTTGAAAATGACTCTTATTTCACAGGCGTGCGCCCACGACGGGGTGGCGTTGCAGCCTACTCAAAAGGAGCTTGATCTTGCCGGTCACCAATCGACGTCAGTTTATTAAACTCAGTGCACAAACCGCAGGAGCCGTATTCGCGATGACTTCATTACCCAACAGTATCCGCCTGGCGATGGCGGCGGAGGGCGGCGCGGCCGCCGGCGATGAATTCCTGTGGCTGGAGGCGCTGCAGGGTAAAAAGGCGCTGCAATGGGTGCAGCGGGAAAACCAGCGCACCGTGGCGCGCTTTGCCGAGGGCGAAGACTTTCAGCGCATTGAGCGCGAGGTGTTGGATATCCTCAATAAAGACACCCAGATCCCGTGGGTGAGCAAACGCGGCGACTACTATTACAACTTCTGGCAGGACCAGGCCAACCCGCGCGGCCTGCTGCGGCGCACCACGCTGGACGAGTACCGCAAGCCCAAGCCGGCCTGGGAAACGGTGCTGGATATCGATGCGTTGGGCAAGGCGGAGGGCAAGGAGTGGGTTTATCAGGGCTCGCAGCCGCTGGCGCCGGAATACCGCTATTGCCTGATGCAGCTGTCGCCGGACGGCGGCGACGCCACCGAAATCCGCGAATTCGATCTGGTGGCCAAACGCTTCGTCAAGGACGGCTTCAATGTGCCGGTGGCGAAAAGCCGGGTCTCCTGGATCGATCGGGACACGCTGTTTATCGCCACCGATTTTGGCCCCGGCTCGATGACCCAATCCGGCTATGCGCGCATCGCCAAACGCTGGCGGCGCGGCACGCCGCTGAGCGCCGCCGAAACGCTGTACGAAGCGCAGCCCGAGGACATGGCGGTCTTCGCCTATCACGTTCGCACGCCGGGCTTTGAGCGCGATTTCGTCGGCCGCAGCCTGGATTTCTACCGCCGCGACTATTTCCTGCTGACCAAGGACGACCGGCGGATCAAAATCGACATCCCGGCCGACGCCGAGCTGGATACGCATCGGGAATGGCTGCTGATCAAACCGAGCAGCGACTGGGAGGTGGGCGGCAAGCGTTATCCGTCCGGCGCGCTGCTGGCGGCCAACTTCGATGACTATCTGGCGGGCAAGCGCGAGCTGCAGCTGCTGTTTACCCCAACGGCGGAGCAGGCGCTGAGCGGCTACAGCGGCACCCGCGATCATCTGATCCTCAGCATCATGGATAACGTGGTTAACCGGCTGGAAGTGCTAACGCCGCAGGGCGGCAGTTGGCAACGTCGCCCGCTGGGCAACCCCGGCGCCATCAGCACCATTTCCGCCGGCGGCATTGACGAAGAGAGCAACGCCTATTTTCTGACCGTCAGCGGGTTCCTGCAGCCGACCTCGCTGTACATGGGTAACCTCGACGGCGGTGAGGCGACGCTGTTGAAACAGGCGCCGCAGGATTTTGACGCATCAGGCTACCAGGTGAGCCAGCATTTTGCGCGTTCCAAGGACGGCACCCGCGTGCCGTATTTCCAGATTGCCGCCAGAGATCTCAAACCGGACGGCAGCACGCCGACGCTGCTGTATGGCTACGGCGGGTTTGAAGTGCCGCTGCTGCCGGGCTATCTCGGCGGCAAGGCGCCGGCCTGGCTGGAGCGTGGCGGGGTGTACGTGGTGGCCAACATCCGCGGTGGCGGCGAATACGGCCCGGCCTGGCACCAGGCGGCGCTCAAGCAGAACCGCCATCGCGCCTACGAGGATTTCGCCGCCGTGGCCGAAGATCTCATCGCACGCAAGGTGACCTCGGCGCCGCATTTGGGGGCGCGCGGCGGCAGCAACGGCGGCCTGTTGGTGGGCAATATGCTGACGCTGTATCCGCAGCTGTTCGGTTGCATCGTCTGCGAAGTGCCGCTGCTGGACATGCAGCGCTATACCCGGCTTTCCGCCGGCGCGTCGTGGATCGCCGAATACGGTGACCCGAGCAAGCCGGAGGAGTGGGCCTACATCAAGACCTTCTCGCCGTACCACAACATCCAGGCGCAGACGGCCTATCCGCCGGTGCTGTTCTATACCGCCACCAGCGACGATCGGGTCAACCCGGCCCACGCCCGCAAAATGGCGGCGCGCATGCAGGCGATGGGGTATCAGCAGGCCTATTTCTATGAAAACACCGAAGGCGGGCACAGCGCCGCCGCCGATAAGCAACAGGCGGCGTTCCACAGCGCGCTGGTAAGCGAATTCATGTGGGCCAACCTGAGCGGCAAACCCAAGTCAGCGTAAGCCTTTTTCTTGCAGGCATAAAAAAACACCGGGGCGTTAACCCCGGTGTTTTTATTTACGCGCAATCTGCCGGCGATCAGCGAGCCGCGGTGGCTTCCTGCGCTTTCTGATTGGCGTCTTCGGTGGTGTCCAGCGTCATGCGGTACAGCTTCGGCGCGGTCAGCATCATCAGGATAGCGATGACGGCGGTGACGATGCCGATCTGCATAAACACATGGCTGTAGATGGCCAGCGAAGCGTGCGCATCGTTGATGTCGCTCGGGACGGCGGTCAGACCGGCAACCTTACCGGCGATCAGCGCGGCGGCGGCGGTGGTCAGGAACCAGGAGCCCATGATGAAGCCCATCAGACGCTGCGGCACCAGCTGTGCCACCATCGCCAGACCCAGGCCGGAAATCATCAGCTCGCCGATGCTCTGCAGCGCGTAGCTCAGGATCAGCCAGTTGACCGACACGATGCCCTGTTCGTTGGCGAAGCTGGCGCCCCATGGCAGCACCAGGAAGGCGCAGGAGCAAAGGATCATGCCGAAAGCGAACTTGTGCGGCATCGGCAGGCGATCGCCCATTTTGTTATACAGCGCGGCCAGAATCGGGCTGGCGAGCATGATCCAGAACGGGTTCAGCGCCTGATACTGCTCCGGCTCGAAGGCAACGCCGAAGATGCTGTGTTCCACGTTATGGATGGCGAAGAAGTTCAGCGAGGTTGGCATCTGGCTGTACAGCACGAAGAACACCACCGCTTCCAGCATCAGCAGGAAGGCGACGATCATCTTGCGGCGTGCGGCGCCGTGCAGGGCGAAGGTTTCCTTGGCGAACACCAATACGATACCGGCGGAAACGAGGGCCAGCGCCCAGCGCGCGATCACCTGGTAGTGCAGCAGCCAGCTGGACACGGCGATCAGCGCCACGATGCCGACCAGCACCATCAGCAGTTTCGGCAGATGCAGCGGCTTGAAGTCAGGCTTGGAACCGTTTTCCTTCACCCACTTGTGGCACATCATAAAGTTGACCAGGGTGATCAGCATGCCGACCACGCTCAGGGAGAACGCCACGCTCCAGCCGTATTTCGCCGCCAGCCACGGGGTGGCCAGCATGGAGAAGAAGGAACCGATGTTCACCGACATGTAGTACATGGTGAAGGCGCCGTCGATACGCGGATCGTCTTTCTCATAGCAGGTGGACAGCAGGGAGGACGGGTTGGCCTTGAACAGGCCGCTGCCCACGGCGATGGTCGCCATACCCATGTAGACCCAGAAGATGTCGTGGCCGGAGTAAGCCACCATGGCGTAACCGGCGGCCAGCACCAGCGCGCCGAGCACGATCACGCGCTTGGCGCCCAGCACCTTGTCGCCCAGCCAGCCGCCGATGGCGACGAAGCCGTATACCAGGGCGCTGAAGGAAGAGAACAGGGTGATGGAATCGGCTTCGCTCATGCCGAGCATCTTGACCAGATAAACCGCCATGATGCCCTGCAGGCCGTAATAGCCGAAACGCTCCCACAGTTCGATCGAGAAGATCAGATAGAACGCTTTCGGCTGTTTGAACGCGTTAAGGCTCACGCTCTCCGGGTGTTGGTTGTTTGCTGTTGACACTGGTACCTCTGTTTTTTCGCAGCCCGTCTTTGGAGGACGGGAAAGTACAAAAGTTGATGCGGAACGGCATCCTTTTGCGTTGTTATAGGATGGGGACGGCGGTTAATGTTCACTATCTTTGTCAACGTGGCAAGCAGTTTGTCATATTCGGTTACATTTCACTCCCGCAGGATTATGCTGTGATGTTGCAAATGTTATGCAGTATTAACTTTCGGGTTTTAATGGTTTACCGATTTTTTGTTTTGATTAAAAGCTATACGGATTTTAAACAGGGATATATTCTGCTGAATTGCTATTTTTTAGCGCATCAGTGTATTGACGGTTATTAATCCGTTGGAATGTTGTGTATATGGCGCGTTTTGTAAAATTATAGAAATTTAGGAAAACGGGGCTGGCATTTGTGAACGCCTTGTGATCCCGAAAGCGTGACGTTCACCGCAATTTTCGACTAATTTTTCGCTTGAAAATAACACGACACTGAGTTTTTCACTGAAAACCGCGATAACGCCGGGGTTACTGCTGCGCGATATCACATTTCTGATAAAAAAGAAGCGTTGGCGGGGGAAAGGACGCGGTGGGGTACGGTTTGCCGCACCCCACAGACTCAGGATTCCGGATAAACCTTTTCTTTATACTCGCACAGGTCTTCGATAATGCAGGATCCGCAGCGCGGTTTGCGCGCGATGCAGGTGTAGCGGCCGTGCAGGATCAGCCAATGGTGGCAATCGACCTTGAATTCGGCGGGCACCACCTTCAACAGCTTCTCTTCCACCTGATCGACGTTCTTGCCCGGCGCGAAGTGGGTGCGATTGCACACCCGGAAGATATGGGTGTCGACGGCGATGGTGGCCCAGCCGAAGGCGGTGTTGAGCACCACGTTGGCGGTCTTGCGGCCGACGCCCGGCAGCGCTTCCAGCGCAGCGCGATCCTCCGGCACTTCGCCGCCGTGCAGTTCCAGCAGCATGCGGCAGGTTTTGATCACGTTTTCGGCCTTGCTGTTGAACAGGCCGATGGTCTTGATGTACTCCTTGACGCCATCAACCCCCAGCGCCAGCATGGCGGCGGGGGTGTTGGCGACCGGATAAAGCCTGGCGGTCGCCTTGTTGACGCTCACGTCGGTGGCTTGCGCAGACAGCAGCACCGCAATCAGCAGCTCAAACGGCGTGGTATACACCAGCTCGGTGGTCGGATGCGGATTGTTGTCGCGCAGCCGGGTCAGAATTTCCAGTCGCTTCTGCTTGTTCATCAGGCCTTCTCAGCACGTCCTTGTTCCAGCAGCGGTTCCACCGCCACGGCGCGGGCTTTGCGCGCCTTCATTTTTTCGTCGATCAGGTATTTGACCGCCAGCAGCAGCCCGAGGCCGATAAAGGCGCCCGGCGGCAGCATCGCCAGCAGGAACGGGCTGTCGAAATGCACCACTTCGATGCGCAGCGACTTGGCCCAGCCGCCCAGCAGCTGATCGGCGCCGTCGAACAGTGTGCCGTTGCCCAACAGTTCGCGCATCGAGCCCAGCGTCACCATCACGCCGGTGGCGCCGAGGCCGATGGCCATGCCGTCCAGCGCCGAGAGGCCGACCGGCTTCTTGGCGGCCACCGCTTCGGCGCGGCCCACCACGATGCAGTTGGTTACGATCAACGGAATAAAGATGCCGAGCGACTGATACAGGCCGAAGGCATAGGCGTTGATCAGCATCTGCACGATGCTCACCACCGCGGCGATGATCATCACGTAGATCGGAATACGCACCTCGCTCGGCACCCAGCGGCGCACCGCGGAGATGGAGGCGTTGGTCAGCGTCAGCACCAGCGTGGTGGCCAGCCCCAGGCCGAGCGCATTGGTGACGGTGGAGGTCACCGCCAGCAGCGGACACATGCCCAGCAGCTGTACCAGGGCGGAGTTGTTTTTCCACAGCCCCTGGACGATCAATTCTTTGGCTTCACTCATTCGCTGGCTCCACACGCAGGTAAGCTTTCAAGTTTAGGCGGCAGCGTTTCCATATACAACGCCGTGCGGCGTACCGCATTGACCACCGCTCGCGGGGTGATGGTAGCGCCGGTGAACTGGTCGAACATGCCGCCGTCTTTCTTCACCGCCCAGCGCTTATCGTCCGGGCCTTCGATTTTCTTGCCGCTGAAGAAGGAAATCCAGTCGGAAATGCGCAGTTCGATTTTGTCCCCCAGCCCCGGGGTTTCGTGATGCTCAATCACCCGGGTGCCGAGCACCGTGCCGTTGAAATCGGCGCCGACCAGCAGCTTGATGGCGCCGGAGTAGCCGTCCGGCGCGGTGGTTTCCAGCGCGGCGGCGGTCGGTTGCCCATTTTTGCGCGCCAGGTACAAGCGGTGCGGCGCGCCGTCGCCCAGCGCCGGATCGCTGACCAGGAAGCATTCGTTCTGCATGACGTTGTCGTAGTTCTCCGGCGGCACCACCTGATCGAGCAGCGCTTTTTGCTGCAGCGCCGCCTGATGGGCGATGGTGGTTTTCGTCAGGGCGTAAACCACGGCGGTCAGGCCGGTGGTGACCGCCGCGAACACCGCCAGCGTGGTGCCGTGCTTTCTCATGGAATTCAGCATGGCGGCTCCTTAGCGATGGCCGTACACGC
Source organism: Serratia nevei (assembly GCF_024160145.1). Taxonomy (GTDB): domain Bacteria; phylum Pseudomonadota; class Gammaproteobacteria; order Enterobacterales; family Enterobacteriaceae; genus Serratia; species Serratia nevei_A. Next base: position 404,104 of record NZ_JAMYWQ010000001.1, on the reverse strand, counting down.
GTGGCTGCGTGTAGTGGTCGATTAACGGGACGGTGATGTTGGCGAGCAGCACGGCGAAGGCCACGCCGTCGGGGTAGCCGCCATAGACGCGGATCAACCACACCAGCACGCCGATCAGCGCGCCGTAGATCAGGCGGCCCTTCGGCGTGGTGGAGGCGCTGACCGGATCGGTGGCGATAAAGAACGCGCCCAGCATGCTGGCGCCGGAGAACAGGTGGATCAGCGGCGAAGCCTGATGCGCCGGATCGATCCACCAGGCCAGGCCGGAACAGAAGGCGATGGCGGCCAACATGCTGAAAGGGATCTGCCAATGGATCAGGCGGCGCGCCAGCATAAACAGGCCGCCGGCCAGGAAGCCGAGGTTGACCCACTGCCAGCCGATGCCGGCCAGCGCGCCGCCGAACAGCGGCTGCTGCAACACCTGTTCTACGCTGTGGCCGCTGCGCAGGCCGGTTTTGAAGCCGTCAAGCGGTGTGGCCTGGCTGATGCCGTCCACGCCCATCTGCAGTTCGTGCAGCGTCGCGCCTTGCGAGGTATGGCCGCTGAAAATGGCCAGCAGCGTGTCGTGGAGCGACAGCGCGGTGGCGCGCAGCTCATCCGGCGGCAGCCAACTGGTCATCTGTACCGGGAAGGAGATCAGCAGCACCACGTAACCGACCATCGCCGGGTTGAACGGGTTCTGCCCGAGGCCGCCGTAAAGCTGCTTGGCGATGACGATGGCGAAGAAAGTGCCGATGACGATCATCCACCACGGGGCCAGCGGCGGCAGGCTGATGCCGAGCAGCAGCGCGGTCAGCAGGGCGGAGTTATCCGCCAGCCGGCTGCGTACCGGCAGCTTGCGCAGCCTGAGGATAGCGCCTTCTGCCGCCAGCGCGACGATCGCCGCCAGCGCCACCTGAATCAGCACGCCGTAGCCGAAGAACCAAATCTGTGCCGCGATGCCGGGAATGCACGCCAACATGACCCACAGCATGATGCGGCTGGTGCTTTGCTGGTTGTGGGTGAACGGCGAGCTGGCGATGTGTAAGCCTTTGGCGGCTGTGGGTGATACCGGCCTGAACTTCATAGAGTAACGATACCTTCTGCGCCGCGCCTGCGGCAGTTTCGATGCGCCGTTCTGCGGGCGCGGCAAAAATGATAGCCGAGCATTCTACCTGATTCGGCGCGAGGGTAATACGCCTTAATCATAGGGGTATTCGGCTTTCCGCATTCGCGGCGATCGGGGCAATGCAATTTGATTTTTTTTTGGCCGGAAAATGGGCTAACGTGAGGAATTGTCAGTGGAACTTGTGCCGCTATCGACCGCACAAAACCGGGTAACCGTATGAATGAGATATGATTTTTCTCCAAGTTTTCGCACAAAATAACAACTTTCACATAATCTGTGTAGGTTACTATCGCGACATTATTGAGTTAGTGAATCCATAATAATGACAAATGAAGACATTTTTTTTATTGAAGAGCTAATTGAGTGGGTGGAGATACATCTGGAGAAGCGGCCAAACCTGGATGAAGTTGCGCGTATTTCGGGCTATTCCAAGTGGCATCTGCAGCGTAAATTCAAGCGTATTACCGGCATTCAACTCGCCACCTATATCCGTTCGCGCATCCTGACGCGCGCCGCGGTGGCGCTGCGCATCACTCGTCGCTCGATCATCGACATTTCCGATGAGCTGGGCTTCGACTCGCAGCAGACCTTTACCCGCATGTTTAAGCAGCGCTTCAACATCACTCCCAACCGTTACCGCTCGATGGAGCACTGGGACGTGAAAAACCTGATGCCGCGCTTTAACTTCGAAGCCAGCTACGGCGCCGGCTATTACCCGGAAGTGAAGCGGCTGACGCTGCCCGAGATGCAGCTGGTTGGCTTCACGCGTCGGCTGGATTTCGCCTCCGAACAGGAGCTGGAATACTCTTCCTGCATGGCGATGAAGGACGAGATTTTCAACGATTTTTTCAAGGGGTTGCACGTCGACTGCCGGCGGATTTACAGCATCTACTCCCCTCATGCCGGGGAAGGCGACGAGCTGTCATCCACGCTGGTGATGGCGGTCGATCCCGAACACAAAAAGGATATTCTTTCCAACCATCAGATAGACACCTTCCATCTGCCGAGCCGCGAGTTTATCTCGATCAACCATAAGGGCACGGCGAAAGAGTGTCTGCAGTTTTTCGGTTACCTGATGTCGCATGTGATGCCGGGGCTGAAGGATGAGGTGCGCGGCAGCATGGAAATGGAGATCATTCAAACCAAAGAGTGGAACCCGGAATCCAAACTGCGTCAGATTGAGGTGGATTACACCTACCTGATCTCTATCGATTAAGCAGCGCCCGGCGTAAACCCGGCGCCGCTGTCGATCATTTTTCTTCCGTTTCGGCCGCCAGCGATTCTCTGGCGGCTTTCTTGGCTTTGGCGCGGGCGATAGCCGCCGCGACCGCCGCCTTGCGCGGGTCTTCCTCGGCGGTTGCCGGCGCCGTTTCCGCTGGAGCAGGGGCGTCCGCCTGCTGCGCCGCTTTCTTGGCTTTGGCGCGGGCGATAGCCGCCGCGACCGCCGCCTTGCGCGGGTCTTCCTCGGCGGTTGTCGGCGCCGTTTCCGCTGGAGCAGGGGCGTCCGCCTGCTGCGCGGCTTTCTTGGCTTTGGCGCGGGCGATAGCCGCCGCGACCGCCGCCTTACGCGGATCGTCCTCTGTTACGGCAGGAGCAGTGCCATCTGCGGCCGGCGCTTCTTTGCGTGCTTTCACGCGGGCCAGCGCTGCGGCCACGGCGGCTTTGCGCGCGTCATCGCCGGAAACGGCCGGTGAGGCTTGCTCTGCTTCGGCCGCCAACTGGGCGCGGCGTTCACGCGCCTGCGCTTTACGCGCCTCGCGGGCGGCGATCATCTCGCTGTTATCCGGCTGTTGGCCTTCGACCGGCGTGACCGCCGCTTCGGCATTTTTGCTGCGCACGCGCGCCAGCGCGGCCTGCACCGCGCCCTGATCGTCGTCGGTCAGTTTGACGGCGGCTTTTTTGTGCCGCTCTTCGCGTGCCAGCTTCTCGCGCTCCAGCCGTGCCAGCTTGGCTTCGTAGCGCGCCTTGGCCTCGGCGGTGCGCGCGGCTTCCAGGTCGATGGCCTTGATCTCGGCCTTTTCCTGGCGGTAGTACTGCACCAGCGGGATATTGCTGGGGCAGACGAACGCGCAGGCGCCGCATTCGATGCAGTCAAACAGATTGTGGTTGCGCGCCTTGTCGTGTTCCTGGCCGCGGCTGAACCAGTACAGCTGCTGTGGCAGCAGCCCGGCAGGGCAAGCATCTACGCACAGACCGCAGCGGATGCAGGACTGCTCCGGCTCCTGCGGCGTCATTTCATCGACCGTCGGTGCCAGAATACAGTTGCTGATCTTGACGATTGGCACGTTCAGCGCAGGCAGGGTGAAGCCCATCAGCGGGCCGCCCATCACCACCATCTGCTGCGCCTGCGGGCGGAAACCGGCGAAGTCGAGCAGGTGCTGCACCGGCGTGCCGATGCGCGCCCACAGGTTACCCGGGCGCTCGATAGCGTCGCCGGTCAGGGTCACCACGCGCTCAATCAGCGGTTCGCCGTCGACGATCGCTCGCTTGATGGCGAAGGCGGTGCCGACGTTTTGCATCAGCACGCCGATGGCGGAAGAGTGCTTGCCGTGCGGCACTTCCTTGCCGGTCAGGATCTTGGTCAGCTGCTTGGCGCCGCCGGACGGGTATTTAGTCGGGATAACGCGCAGCCCAATGCCGGACTGGCCACGCAGCGCCTGCTTCAGCGCCGCGATAGCCTCCGGTTTGTTGTCTTCGATGCCGATCAGCGTGACCTTGGGTTGCAGAATGTGTTGCAGGATCTGCGTGCCTTCGATGATCTGGTCGGCATGTTCCTGCATCAGGCGATCGTCGGCGGTGATGTAAGGCTCGCACTCGGCGGCGTTGAGGATCAGCGTTTCCACGCCGCTCATGCCGCCCTGCAGTTTGCTGGCGGTCGGGAAACCGGCGCCGCCCAGACCGGCGATGCCGGCCTGATGAATACGTTGAATCAGCTCTGCGGCGGGCGCCTGGCGGTAGTCCGCCAGCGGATCGCGCTCGCACCAGCGGTCTTCCCCGTCCGCCTCGATAATCACGCACAGTTCCGTCAGCCCGGAAGGGTGAGCGGTGATGTGCGGCGTGATGGCGCTGACGGTGCCCGAGGTCGGGGCGTGTATCGGCACGGTGCGGCCACGGCCGACGGTCAGCGGCTGGCCTTTCAACACCCGATCGCCGGCATTGACGCACAGCTCGCCTTCCGGCCCCAGATGCTGCTGCAGCGGGATGATAAAGGTCTTGGGCAGGGGAGCGACACGCAGCGGCGCACCGCTGGACTGCGTTTTCATTTCCGGTGGATGGATCCCGCCGTCGAAATCCCAGATCCGGTCTTTTTTAAAGGCGGCGAACAGATTAAGCATGTTGCTCCACGTGGATCACTTGCACCGGGATCGTCTTCATGTCCCACTTCCAGTTGGCGGTGGTGGTGGCGACCGGTCTCATTTCAATACAGTCGGTAGGGCAAGGGGCGACGCACAGATCGCAGCCGGTGCAGAGGTCGGTGATGACGGTGTGCATGGCGCGGGTGGCGCCGACGATGGCGTCCACCGGGCAGGCCTGAATGCACTTGGTGCAGCCGATACAGTTGGCCTCGTCGATATAGGCCACCTTACGCTCCGGCTCGGCGGCGGCTTCGCTGCCCAGCGGCTGCGGCTCGACGTTGAGCAGCTCCGCCAGTTTCAGCATCACCTGTTCGCCGCCCGGCGCGCATTTGTTGATCATCTCGCCGTTGGCCACCGCCTCGGCGTAGGGGCGGCAACCGGGGTAGCCGCACTGGCCGCACTGGCTCTGCGGCAGGATCGCGTCGACCTGCTCGGCGACCGGATCCTCTTCCACCTCAAAACGGCGCGCGGCGTAGCCCAGCACCAGTCCGAACAGCAGCCCGAGCGCGCTCAGAGCCGCGATAGCGATCCACAACGCAGTCATTAGAATTTCACCAGCCCGGTAAAGCCCATAAAGGCCAGCGACATCAGCCCGGCAGTGATCAGCGCGATCGAGGAGCCGCGGAACGGCGCCGGCACGTCGGCGACCGCCAGGCGTTCGCGAATGGCGGCGAACAGCACCATCACCAGCGAGAAACCGGCGGCGGCGCTGAAACCGTAAACGGCGGACTGCAGGAAGTTGTAGCCGAGGTTAACGTTAAGCAATGCCACGCCCAGCACCGCGCAGTTGGTGGTGATCAGCGGCAGGAAGATGCCCAGCAGGCGGTAGAGCGCCGGGCTGGTTTTGCGCACCACCATCTCGGTGAACTGCACGACCACGGCGATCACCAGAATGAAGGAGAGCGTGCGCAGGTAAACCAGATCCAGCGGAACCAGAATAAAGGTGTTGATCACCCAGGCGCTGACGGAGGCCAGCGTCATGACGAAGGTGGTGGCCATTCCCATGCCGATGGCGCTTTCCAGCTTCTTGGAAACGCCGAGGAACGGGCACAGGCCAAGAAACTTCACCAGAACGAAGTTGTTCACCAGTACGGTGCCGACAAACAGGAGCAGGTATTCGGTCATTGCGATGCCTAAAAAAATAAAAGCCGCCTATTATCGGGAATCGGCGGCCGGACGACAACATATGAATCGCAGGGGTATTGCCTTTTTTGGTGAAAATTTACACAAATCACCCAATAAAACGTGCTGCAACCGCCTTTAACGTTCGGTAAAGGTCCCTTTGACCCGCTGCGAGCGCTTGATGTAAGGCACCAGCAACGCCGCCATCAGCAGCGGCCAGCCGAGGCTGCGCACCGCCACTTCATCCGGCACCGGCGCGAAGGCGAAGGCTTTCACCGCCAGGATCACCGTGATCAGCAGCCACAGCAAGAACAGCTTGGGGAAGCGCTGCGAGCGCTGGCAAAACAGCCACAGCAACCACAGGGTGAAGCACCACATCAAGAGCGTGGTCAGCACCGAAAAATACCACTGCAGGGTAAACGCCTGGGCGTTGGTCAGCAGGTAGTCGCGCGACTCGGGCATAAAGATCGCCATGGCGTACAGGAGCAGCATCAGGCTGGCGCTGAGCAGGGTGACGATCAGATAGGCCATCGGGGCCAGCAACCAACCGCCGATACGAGAGTATTCAGCTTGAGACATAAAGGCTTCCTGATTGAAACGGGGATCACAGGCGGCATAGCTTAGCGGGTAATGCGGGCTTCGTCATCTCTATCAACCGGATAGCGCGGCATCGCGGCGCGTGGCCGCACGTTTGGCCACTCGACGCCGTATTGAGCCCGCGTCGAATTAACATCTCATTTACTTCTTGTTCCGTCCGGCCGCATGGTGTCAAATCGAAAGGTCTGTCGTGAGCCTGCAAGAGGAAATCCCATGGCTGAAAAAATTCGTGTCGGGCTGGTCGGTTACGGCTACGCCGGCAAAACCTTTCATGCGCCGCTGATCGCCGGTACACCGGGGCTCGAGCTGGCCGCCGTTGCCAGCAGCGATGCCGGCAAAGTGCATGCCGACTGGCCGTCGATGGCGGTGGTGGGCGATGCGCAGGCGCTGTTCGCCGATCCGACCCTCGATCTGATCGTGATCCCCACTCCCAACGAGACGCATTTCCCGCTGGCGCAGCAGGCGCTGGCCGCCGGCAAGCACGTGGTGGTGGATAAACCGTTTACCGTGACATTGTCACAGGCGCAGACGCTGCAACAGCAGGCGCAGCAGAGCGGTTTGCTGCTGTCGGTGTTCCACAACCGCCGTTGGGACAGCGATTTTCTCACCCTCAAAGCGCTGCTGAATGAGGGTGCGCTGGGCGAGGTGGTCTATTTCGAGTCGCATTTCGATCGCTACCGGCCGCAGGTGCGCCAGCGCTGGCGCGAACAAGGCGGCGTCGGCAGCGGAATCTGGTACGATTTGGGGCCGCATTTGCTCGATCAGACGCTGCAACTCTTCGGCAAGCCCGACCGGCTGTTCGTTGATCTGGGGGAGCTGCGGCCGGGGGCGCAGGCGGTGGATTATTTCCACGCGCTGCTGAGCTATGGCGATCGTCGCGTGGTGCTGCACGCCAGCATGCTGGCGGCGGCGGAGAGCCCGCGCTACGTGGTGCATGGCACCCACGGCAGCTATATCAAATACGGCCTGGATCCGCAGGAAGACCGGCTGAAGGCCGGCGAGCGCCTGCCGCAGGCCGATTGGGGCTATGACATGCGCGACGGCGTGGTGACGCTGTCACGTGGCGATCTGCTGGCGGAGCAACCGCTGCTCAACATTCCCGGCAATTATCCGGCTTATTACGCCGCGGTGCGCGAAGCGATCGCCGGCACCGGCGAAAACCCGGTGCCGGCCGCCGACGCCATCGCGGTGATGGCATTGATTGAACTGGGGTTGGAATCGGCCCGGCTGCAGCAGGCGCTGCCGGTGGCCTGATACCGCCCGTTTCTCCAGTGGCCCGGCGCAACGTCGGGCCTTTTTACGACTTTACGTGCAAGGAAATCCGTTTCATGTCCTGGTTGCAGCGTTTGCGCATTGATAAATTTTTGCTGGTCCTGATTTTGGTGGTGATCGTCGCCTCGCTGTTCCCCTGCGAAGGCATCTGGAAAACCTTCTTTGAACACCTGACCACCGCCGCCATTGCGCTGCTGTTCTTTATGCACGGCGCCAAGCTGTCGCGCGAGGCGATCGTCGCCGGCATGAGCCACTGGAAGCTGCATCTGCTGGTGTTCCTCAGCACCTTTGCGCTGTTTCCGCTGCTTGGGCTGGCGATGAACCTGCTGGTGCCGGGCATCATGACGCCGACGGTCTATCTCGGCTTCCTCTACCTGTGCGCACTGCCGGCCACGGTGCAATCGGCCATCGCCTTTACCTCGGCCGCGGGCGGCAACGTGGCGGCGGCGATCTGCAGCGCCTCGGCGTCGAGCATTCTCGGCGTGTTCCTGTCGCCGCTGCTGGTGGGGGCGCTGATGCATACCCAGGGCGGCAATACCGACGTGCTGCACGCCATCGGTTCAATCATTCTGCAACTGATGGTGCCGTTCGTGGTCGGTCACCTGACACGGCCGCTGATCGGCAAGTGGGTCGATCGCCATCGCAAGCTGATCAACCTGACCGACCGTTCGTCGATCCTGCTGGTGGTGTACACCGCGTTCAGTGCGGCGGTGGTGGAAGGGATTTGGCACCGCATCGACGGCTGGTCGCTGCTGACCATTCTGGTGATGTCGCTGGTGCTGCTGACGGTGGTGCTGGTGATCAACACCTATGCGGCGCGTTGGCTGGGCTTCAATACCGCCGATGAGATCACCATCGTCTTCTGCGGCTCGAAAAAGAGCCTGGCGAACGGCATCCCGATGGCCAACGTGCTGTTTCCGGCCGCGGCGGTGGGTGCCATGGTGCTGCCGCTGATGATTTTCCACCAGGTGCAGCTGATGGTGTGCGCGGTGCTGGCGCAGCGCTATGCGCGTAAAACCGCCAAACAGCGGGCCGAGGCGGAAGCGCTGGCAGCCAAATGACGATGGGCGCATGATCGCGCCCATCAAGAGCGTTAACCCTGAACTTTGGCGCGCAGCGCCCGTTTTTCCTGCTCGCTGAGGAACGCCAGCTTGAGGCCGTTTTCCTGCGCGGTGCGGATTTCCTCCGGCGTCAGCCCGGCCTGCGGCGCGGCGACGCGGTATTCGTGCTCGATCTCGATGCCCTGAACCGCCGGATCGTCGGTGTTGATCGACGCCAGTACGCCGTGACGCAGGAAGGTGCCCAGCGGATGCTGCGCCAGCGAAGGCACGGTGCTGGTCTGGATGTTGGAGGTCAGGCAGGACTCGATGCCGATGCCGTGTTCCGCCAGGAAATCCATCAGCGCCGGATCTTCGACCGCTTTCACCCCGTGGCCGATACGCTCGGCGCCCAGCTCGCGGATCGCCTGCCAAATGCTTTCCGGGCCGGCGGCTTCGCCCGCGTGCACGGTGATGCGCAGGCCGGCGTCGCGCGCGCGGTTGAAGTGGTTGAGGAACAGGCTGCCGGGGAAGCCCAGCTCATCGCCCGCCAAATCCAGCGCGGTAATGCCGTCGCGGTGCGCCAGCAACCCTTCCAATTCCTGCAGACAGGCGGCCTCGCCAAAGGTGCGGCTCATGATGCCGATCAGGCGAATGTCGATGTCGCGATCGCGGCAGCCTGAGCGGATCCCGTCGATCACCGCTTCCACCACGCCGGCAACCGGCAGTTGGTGCTTCATCGCCATGTAGTAAGGGGAAAAACGCAGCTCGGCGTAGTGCAGGCCGGCGTTGGCGGCGTCTTCGACGTTTTCATAGGCCACGCGGCGGCAGGCGTCCAGATCGCCCAGCACCGCCACACCCCAGTCCAGTTTCTGCAGGAAGCTGACCAGATCCGGTTCGGCGTGGGTGATCTGCACGTGCGGGCGCAGGCTCTCCAAATCGTTGGCCGGCAGGGCGAGATTGAACTGGCGACCGAGGTCGAGAATGGTCTGCGCGCGGATGTTGCCGTCGAGATGGCGGTGAATGTCGGTAAGCGGTAGGCGGGGATCGATCATGCTGGGCACTCGCTAATTTATCGTAGGTAAAGTGCAGAACAGTATAAAAACAAATGAATGAAACTTGCCATCTCGTTGCATAAAAAAGTGACTTACATCACAAATAATGCGAGGTGTATCGCATTATGGTCGTGAATCAGGCTTTCAACACGCTGACGCCCGCCTGCTGCAACGGTGCGATCAATGCGTCGTCGGTGGCGCGTTCAACGATGATGGTATGCGCCAGCGTAATGTCACCGATCGCATACTGCGAGGCGGCGTTAAGCTTGGCGGCTGAAGCCAGCACCACGGTTTCCGCCGCGCGGGCCGCCAGCGCCCGCTTGATGTAGGCCTCTTCCAGATCGCCGGTGCTCAGCCCCGCGGTGGGGTGCACGCCGGTCACGCCCATAAAATAGATATCGGCGCGAATATGCGACATCGCCTCCACCGCGGCGGCGCCAACGCTGACGATCGAATGCTTGTACAGCCGGCCGCCGATCAGGATCACCTCGACCGTGGGGTGATCGACCAGGCCCACGGCGACGCTGGGGCTGTGGGTGACAATAGTGGCGTTCAGGTTGCGCGGCAGCTGCCGGACCAGCTCTGCAGAGGTGGTGCCACCGTCGATGATCGCTACCTGGCCGGGGGCGATCAGCGCCGCCGCGGCTTTGGCGATCGCGCGTTTGGCGCCGGATTCCAACTGATTGCGCTCGGCGAAGCTGGCAATGGCAGAGGAAACCGGCAGGGCGCCGCCATGTACCCGCTGCAGCAACCCCTCGGCGTCCAGTTCGCGCAGATCGCGCCGGACAGTATCTTCCGACAACCCAAACATTTCGCTGAGCTGCTTGGCCAACACCTGGCCGTCCTGGGCCAGTTTTTCCAGGATGATTTTCTTGCGCTGGCTGGTCAACATGGGCATTTTCCTCTCAAATTTTGACTGCACGAAATATCTTGATCATACACGAAATTGCACGATAGTATCAATTTCCTTCCTATGGCGGAGTAAACCGATGATAGCCACCAAAGACAGGGTTCGCATTGTCGAAACCCGGGTGTTGTCCGATGACTGGTACCTGCTGAAAAAAACCACCTTTGATTTTCTGCGGCGCGACGGCGTTTGGCAGCGACAGAGCCGTGAGACCTACGATCGCGGCGATGGCGCGGTGATTTTGCTGTTCAACCGGCAGGCGCAAACGGTGATCCTGACGCGCCAGTTCCGCTTTCCGGTCTTCGTCAACGGCCATGACGGCATGTTGATTGAGGCCGCCGCCGGCTTGCTGGACAACGCGTCGCCGGAGGCGCGCATTCGCGCCGAAGCGGAAGAGGAAACCGGCTATTTCGTGCAGAACGTGGAGAAGGTGTTCGAAGCTTATATGAGCCCAGGCTCGGTCACCGAGAAGCTGCACTTTTTCGTCGGTGAATACCAGGCGGGCGACCGCATCAACGAGGGTGGCGGGGTGGCGGCGGAGGGGGAAGATCTGGAGGTGATCGAGCTGCCGCTGGCGCAAGCTTTGCAGGCGGTTCGCCAGGGCACGATCGTTGACGCCAAGACCATCATGCTGTTGCAGTTTGTCGCCTTGAACCGAACGCTGGAGGACAGCCAATGAAAGCCCAACAAATCCTGATCGCCGGCCCCTATCGCAGCGGCACCGATGGCGATCCGCAGCGTATCGCCGCCAATCTGGCACGCCTGGAACAGGCGGCGCTGGCGGTTTACCAGCGGGGGCACGTGCCGGTGATCGGCGAGTGGCTGGCGCTGCCTTTGGCGGCGGCGGCGGGTTCCACTCAGGTTGGCGATGCGGTGAGCGAGGCGTTTCTTTACCCGGTAGCCCACCGGTTGATTGCGCAGTGTCAGGCGGTGTATCGCATCGAAGGCGCGTCTGCGGGGGCCGATAACGACGTGCGGCTGGCCAGCGAACGGGGCCTGACGGTCTATCGCCGCCTGGAGGAAATCCCGCCTGTTCAGGGGTAATCAAGGGGCGGGCAGAGGCTCGCCCCCTCGCGCTATTGTGCGTCCAGCACCAACCTCAATCCGGCGATCAGCTTATCCATGCCGGCTTCCAGCTTGCTGCGCGGGCAGCCGACGTTGAGGCGCAGGAATCCGCGGCCTTCCTCGCCGTAGGTAAAGCCCGGCATGATCGCCACCTTTTCGCGCTCGATCAGCACCTGCTGCAGCGCCCGATCGTCAACGGCCAACGGCCGCAGATCGATCCAGGCCAGGTAGGTGGCCTGCGGCGGGCGCCAGCCCAGCGCGGGAAACGCCTGCTCCAACCGCTCGGCGACGTAGGTCAGATTATCTTGCAGGTAGTCGCGCAGGGCATCCAACCAGGGTTCGCCGTGGCGATAGGCGGCCACGTGCGCGGCCACCGCCAGCACCGCCGGCGAGGAGAGGCCGTCGCGGGCCTTGAGCTGCTGGAAATAGGCTTCGCGGCTGGCGTCGTCGCTGATGAAGCCGTAGGCGCCGGTCAGCGCCGGGATATTGAAACTCTTGGAGCCGGAGGTCAGCAGGGCCCAGTCGCCGGTCGCCACCTGGCTCCACGGCGTATGGCGGTGTTCCCCCCAGACCATGTCCATGTGGATCTCATCGCTGATCACGCGCACGTCATGGCGCTCGCACAGTTCGGCCATCTGCTGCAGCTCGTCGCGGCGCCACACTTTGCCGGTGGGGTTATGCGGGCTGCACAGCAGCAGGATCCTGGTCTGTGGCCGCGCCAGCAAGGCCTCAAGGTGCGCCATGTCGCAGCGCCAGTCGTCGCCGGCTTTTTGCAGCGGGCAGGCCAGCAGCTGGCGCTGGTTGGCGAGGATCACCTTGTAGAAGGCGTCGTAGGCCGGAGTATGGGTCACCACGTAGTCGCCCGGTACGGACCATTGGCGGATCAGCTGCGCCGCCATGTAGATAACGGAAGGGCCGTATACTGCCGTCGCGGTGTCGATGGCGGCGTTGAAACGTTGCTGATACCAGTGGCGCAGCGCGCCGAGAAAATCCTCGTGCTGCCAGCGGCTGTACCCCAGCACGCCGTGTTGCAGGCGCTGTTGCAACGCCTCGAGAATGCACGGCGCGGTGGCGAAATCCATATCGGAGATGGTGAACGGCAGCAGATCGGCGCTGCCGAAACGGTCGGCGATATAGTCCCACTGGGTGCACCAGGTGCCGTGGCGGTCGATCGGGGTGGCGAAATCAAACATGGGTGGCTCCCTGCAGCGCCACGGCAGGGTGCGCCGTGGCTATCAGTGAGTCTAATTCATCCTTCACCGATTGCACCTGCGGGCCGATCACCACCTGCAGATTATGATCGTTGAGATGCACCACGCCGATGGCGCGGTTGGCCTTCAGCGCCGCGTCGTCCACCCGGCTCATGTCGTTGACCGACAGGCGCAGGCGGGTGATGCAGTTGTCCAGCGTGATGATGTTGTCCGGGCCGCCGAGCGCCGCCAAAATTGCCGGCGCGTTGTAGCCGGATTTCCCCACCGCGCCGCTCGGCGCGCTCTGGCTGACGGCGCCGTCGCCGTCGCGGCCCGGCGTTTTGATGTTAAAGCGCTGGATGGCGAAACGGAAAATGGCGTAATAGCCGACGAACCAGACGGCGGCCACCACCGGCACCAGATACCACTTGGTGGCGGTGCCGTGCAGAATGCCGAACACCACGAAGTCGATGATATTGCCGTCGGTGTTGCCGATGGTCACGCCCAGCAGCGCCATCACGGTAAAACCCAACCCGGTGAGCAGTGCGTGGATCAGATAGAGGAACGGCGCGACGAACAGGAACAGGAACTCGATCGGCTCGGTGGTGCCGCCAACCACGCAAGCTACCACGCCGGAAATCAACAGCCCTTTGATTTTATGGCGGTTCTCCGGTTTGGCGCAGTGATACATCGCCAGCGCCGCCCCCGGCAGGCCCCCGAGGAACGCCGGCATTTTACCCTGCGACAGGAAGCGGGTGGCGCTTTCGGCGAAGCCGGTGGTGGTCGGGCAGGAGAGCTGCGCCTGGAAGATGGTCAGGGCGCCGCTGACGCTGTGGCCGCACACTTCCAGGGTGCCGCCCGCTTCAGTAAAGCGGATCAACGCCACCAGAATGTGGTGCAGGCCGAACGGCAGCAGCAGGCGTTCGCCGGTGCCGAAAATCATCGGGCCGAAGATGCCGGCGCCGTTGATCACGCGGCCCAGGCCGGTAATGCCGGCGGCGAACCACGGCCAGATCAGCGGGATCACCAGGCCGCACAGGCCCAGGACCAGGGTGGTCACGATCGGCACGAAGCGCGTGCCGCCGAAGAATGCCAGCGCGTCCGGCAGGCGGATAGTGTGAAAACGCTCATGCAGCAGATAGACGATGATACCGACGATCACCGCGCCGAGGATGCCGGTATCGATCGATTGAATGCCGAGAATGTTCTGGATGTTGTTGGCCTTCAGCACCAGCGGATCGCTGGTGGGCAGCACGCCGGCGGCGGTCAGGTAGAAATTGGTGGCCAGATTCAGCACGGCGAAGCCGACGAAGCCGGAGAAGGCGGCGACGCCCTTGTTCTCGCGCGCCATACCCAGTGGAATGGCGATGGCGAACATCACCGGCAGGAAGCTGAAGGCGAAGGAGCCTACCTTGCTCATCCAGGTGAAGACCAGTTGGAAGAGTGGGTGGCCGATAAACGGCATCAGGGCGATCACGTCGCGGCTGCTCAGCGAGCTGCCGATCCCCAGCATGATGCCGCAGAAAGAGAGCAAGGCGACGGGCAACATGAAGGTTTTGCCCAGGCTCTGGAAGAACTCCCAGAGGGTGATTTTTGGTTTGTTGGCTGCGGACATAACCGACTTCTCCTGGCGTAAAGACGAGCAAAAAGGGGGCTTCTGATTAGGTAAAAAGAAGATAAAACGTTTTACCTAGCAAAAATGCGCCGCCAATCACAAATCTGCCGCCCGGTTTTTGGCGACAATGCGGCGGGCAGTAAAACGTTTTACTGAGCTAACGGATTCGGTATACCCTTGATCATTACGGCGCGGGTTGCCCAGGAACGGGTTCGCAGAGACTATGAGCATCAAAAAGATCACCATCACCGACGTGGCGCAGCAGGCGGGCGTCTCGGTCACCACGGTTTCCCTGGTGTTGAGCGGCAAGGGGCGCATTTCGCCGACCACCGTCGAAAAGGTCAATCAGGCGATAGAGCTGCTGGGCTACGTGCGCAATCGCCAGGCGGCGACGTTGCGGAGCGGGGAATCCGGGGTGATAGGCCTTATTCTGCGCGACATCTGCGAACCCTTCTATGCCGAAATGACCGCCGGGCTGAGCGAAGCGCTGGAGGCGCATGACAAGCTGCTGTTTTTGACGCAGAGCGGGCGCGATGGCCAGGGCCTGCAGCGGGCGTTTGACGCGCTGCTGGCGCAGGGCGTCGACGGCATCGTGCTGGCGGGCGGCATTCGCGCGGCGGCGGGCCTGAAGGAGAAGGCGGCCGAGCAGGGCGTACCGCTGGTCTGCGTGGCGCGCTCCAGCGGTCTCGATGGCGTGGACGTGGTGCGGCCGGACAACATGCAGGCCGCCAAGCTGGCCACCGAATTTTTGATCAAGCGCGGTCACAGCCAAATCGCCTACCTCGGCGGTCAGAGCGACTCATTGACGCGCGCCGAGCGGCTGGGTGGCTTTTGCGCCACGCTGCTCCAGTACGGCCTGCCGTTTCGCAGCGAATGGATCGTCGAGTGCGATTGCCGGCAGCGCCAGGCGGCGGAAGCGGCGGAGCTGCTGCTGCGCCATTACCCGAACATTACTGCCATCGTCTGCCACAAGGCATCGGTGGCGCTCGGCGCCTATTTTGGCCTGGCGCGCAGCGGCCGCAGCATCGGTTCGGACGGAGTCGACGCCTACTACGGGCGGCAGGTGGCGCTGATCGGCTTCGGCGACGTGCCGGAGGCCGAACTGACCGAACCGCCGCTGACCTTCGTCTCCAGCTCGGCGCGGGAAGTGGGGCGCAGCGCCGCCGCGCGCCTGCTGCAGCGCATCGGTGACGCCGACCTGCCGGCGCAGAACGTCATTCTGCCGCCGACGCTGATCCGGCGCGGTTCCGCCTAGCCCTGCTGCTGTTCCTCTTCCGCCTCCCGGCGGATCCAGCCGATAAAGGTTTTCATCGCCGGCGTCAGATCCCGCGATTTCAAATGGGTCAGCCAATAGGCGCCGAGCGCGGCCTCGGCGGCGAACGGCCGCTGCAGCACGCCGGCCGCCAGTTCGCGACGGAACATGCTGACCGGCGCCAGCGCCACGCCGTCGCACTGGATCGCGCCTTCCACCATCAGCCTTGACGAGTCGAACACCGGGCCGTTGATCCGCCACGGCGTCACCTGTGCCGCCGCGAACCAGTGCTCCCATTCATCCTTGCGGTAGGTGCGCATCAGTAGCTCATGCTGCAGATCCTGCGGCGTGCGCAGGCGCGCGGCGACCGCCGGCGGGCAGAGCACCGTCAGCGGCGCGTCGAACAGCTTGATATTGCAGGTGGCGGGCCATAGCCCTTCGCCGAAGCGGATGGCGAAATCCATGCCGTCGGCCGACAGATTGACCAGGTTGTTGTGGGTGAGCACCCGCAGATCGATAAACGGGTGCGCCGTGCGGAACGCCGCCAGCCGCGGCATCAGCCAGCCGACGGCGAAAGTGCCGACCACCGCTACCGTCAGCACCTCGTGGAAATGCCCGCCTTCGAACTGCTGCAGCACCGCCTCGATGCGGTCGAAGGCGTCGCTCAACACCGGCAGCAGCGCCTGGCCCTCTTCGGTCAGATCGAGCCCGCGCGGCAGACGGCGGAACAGCTGAATGCCCAGCTGTTCTTCCAGCATGCGCACCTGCTGGCTGACGGCGGCCTGGGTCACCCTCAGCTCCAGGCCGGCGCGGGTGAAGTTCAGGTGACGAGCGGAGGATTCGAACGCCCGCAGGGCGTTGAGGGGAAGTCGATTACGCATTGTCGATAGCCATAAGTTTTTCTTTATGCTGGCTGAAATTATTATCGCTTGTCAACCCGGCGACAAAATCCGATATTTGGCGCGGCTGCTTAGAGTGTCACGGCAGCCGTAAAGGAATGACATCATCCATCAGGGAAAGCGCCGTATATAACGCCAATAAAAACTTTTGGCCGCGGCCGATGCCCTGCAACCTAAGAGCCTCTATCATGACGAAAATGAACCGCCTGGCGGCCGCGCTGATCGCCGCACTGATCCTGCCGACCGCGCACGCCGCGCAGCAGCAGGATATCGACGCCGTTATTCAGCCGTTGATGAAAAAATACGGCGTGCCGGGCATGGCGATCGCCGTGTCGGTCGACGGCAAACAGCAGATTTACCCGTATGGCGTCGCCTCGAAGCAGACCGGTAAACCGATCACCGAGCAGACGCTGTTCGAAGTGGGCTCGCTGAGCAAAACCTTCACCGCGACGCTGGCGGTCTATGCGCAGCAGCAGGGCAAACTGTCGTTTAAAGACCCGGCCAGCCACTACCTGCCCGAACTGCGCGGCAGCGCCTTCGACGGCGTCAGCCTGCTGAATCTGGCGACCCACACCTCCGGCCTGCCGCTGTTCGTGCCGGATGATGTGACCGACAACGCCCAACTGATGGCCTACTACCGGGCCTGGCAGCCGAAACACCCGGCGGGCAGCTACCGCGTCTATTCCAACCTCGGCATCGGCATGCTGGGGATGATCGCCGCCAAGAGCCTCGATCAGCCGTTTATCCAGGCGATGGAACAGGGGATGCTGCCGGCGCTGGGCATGAGCCACACCTACGTGCAGGTACCGGCGGCGCAGATGGCCAACTATGCGCAGGGTTACAGCAAGGACGATAAGCCGGTGCGGGTCAATCCCGGCCCGCTGGACGCCGAGTCTTACGGCATCAAGTCCAACGCCCGCGATCTGATTCGCTATCTGGACGCCAACCTGCAGCAGGTGAAGGTAGCGCAGCCGTGGCGCGACGCGCTGGCCGCGACGCACGTCGGTTATTACAAGGCGGGCGCGTTCACGCAGGATCTGATGTGGGAGAACTACCCGTATCCGGTGAAACTGTCGCGTTTGATTGAAGGCAACAACGCCGGGATGATCATGAACGGCACGCCGGCCACCGCCATCACGCCGCCGCAGCCGGAATTGCGCGCCGGCTGGTATAACAAAACCGGCTCCACCGGCGGTTTCTCCACCTACGCGGTATTTATCCCGGCGAAGAATATCGCCGTGGTGATGCTGGCCAACAAGTGGTTCCCGAACGACGATCGCGTCGAGGCGACTTACCGCATCGTGCAGGCGCTGGATAAGCGCTGACGGGTAGGGGCGCCGGCGGGGCGCCCCTACCCGCGATGCTGCCGTTCACGCCGCTCGCGCATGAAATCGATAAAGGCGCGCAGCTTGAGTGGCAGATGCTTGCCGGCGGGAAAGTAGATGAAAAAGCCCGACGCTTCGCTGGCGTAACCCGGCAGCACTTCCACCAGTTGCCCCTGCGCCAGCGCCTGCAACACCGTGCCCTGAAAACGCTGTGCGATACCCAGGCCCGCCAACGCCGCATCTTTGATCAGCCGATCTTCGTTAAAAATCAAACTGCCGCTGACGTCCAGCGCGCGTTCATCGTCGCCCAGGCTAAAATACCAGGGTTCAAGTTTGCCGCTGCCGGGGAAACGGTAGCGCAGGCAGTGGTGAGCAGGCAGATCGTCCGGCGTGGCCGGAACGCCGCAACGCGCCAGATAGTCGGGCGAGGCGACCAGCACCCGTCGCTGGCCGTTGTCGATCGGCACGGCGATCATGTCTTTTGGCAGCATGGCGTGCATGCGAATGCCGGCATCGAAGCTGCCCAGCACCAGATCGGAAAAGCGGTCTTCGGTAAACAGCTCCAGCTGCACTTCGGGATAGCGCCGCTGAAACGCCGCCAGGTGCGGCATCACCAGTAAGGTGGCGGCCAGCTGCGGCAGCGTGATGCGCAGCAGGCCCGCCGGCTGAGCGCCCAGGGTGCGCACGTCGTCCGCCGCCACGTCGATCTGGTTCATCGCCGGCGACACTTTCTGATAGAACATCCGGCCCTCGTCGCTGAGGCGCACCGAGCGGCTGGTACGGTGGAACAGCCGTACCCCCAGCTGATTCTCCAGCGCCTGAATGTTTTGCGACACCGCCGGTGGCGTGACGCCGAGCTGGCTGGCCGCACGGGTAAAGTTGCCCAGGCGCGCGACGGCTTCGAAATAGGGCAGCAGCTGCAGGAGTGAACTCATAGATTGCTAACCTGTGCTTAATGATTCATTAAATTATGCCCTATTTAATTTTATGAATAACCTTCTAGACTGATTTTACTTTCCTTTAGAGAGACGAGAATCATGTCGGCTGAACATCTGGCGTTAACAGAACGGATCGCGGCGATCGATCAACAGGCGATGGCCGAAGGGCGCATTGTCGGCAGCGTGGTGCTGGTGGCGCGGCAGGGCGAGATTTGCTACGCCGGGGCGGCAGGGGATGCCGATCGCGAGGCACGGCGGCCGATGCGGCGGGAAACGCAGTTTCGGCTGTCGTCGGTTTCCAAGCCCTATACCGCGCTGGCAGCGCTGCGCCTGATTGAACGGGGCATGCTGGGCCTGGACGATGCGGTCAGCGAGTGGCTGCCGTGGTTTACCCCGGCGCTGGCCGATGGCCGTCGCCCGGCGATCAAAATCCGTCATTTGCTGAGCCATACCGCCGGGCTGGATTACCGGCTGAATCAGCCGCAGGGGGGCATTTATCACCGATTAGGCATTCAGGACGGCGTGGAGCTGTCGACGCTGACGCTGGAGCAAAACCTGCGGCTGTTGGCCCAGGCGCCGTTGCTGTCGGCACCGGGAGCGCGTTTCGCCTATTCGCTGGCGATCGACGTGCTCGGTGCCGTGCTGGAGCGGGCAGCGGGTATGCCGCTGCCGCAGCTGTTTATCGAATGGGTGGCGCAGCCGTTGGGATTGGGCAATACCGCATTTTATGCGACGGACGCCGCAAACCTGGCGACGCCTTATTACAACACACCGCAAGGGCCGCAGCGCATGTATGAAAGCGTGCGGGTGGCGCTGCCGGAGGGAATGGGCGCCGAGGTCGAATTCTCGCCGGCACGCGCGTTTGACGCCGCAGCCTTTCCTTCCGGTGGCGCGGGCATGGTGGGGGACGCCGATGATGTGCTGCGGTTGGTGGAGGTACTGCGCACCGGCGGACAGGGCATTCTGCAGCCGGAAACGGTGGCCTTGCTGCACAGTCCGCACGTCGGTGCCGAAGCGCAAACGCAAGGGCCAGGTTGGGGATGGGGATTTTGCGGGGCGCTGCTGGTGGATGCCGAAGCGGCAGATACGCCGCAGCATGCGGGCACGCAGGCCTGGGGCGGGGTTTATGGTCACAGCTGGTTCTTTGATCCTCAGGCGCAGCTGAGCGTGGTGGTCTTGACCAATACGGCGTTCGAAGGCATGTGCGGCCACTATCCGCAGCAGATCCGCAATGCGGTTTACGCGGTGTAAATAAACAGGGCCCCGGAAGGGGCCCTTTTCATGCTTTCAGGCGGTTACTGCGCCGGTGCCGGAGCAGGCTGTGCATCCTGCGCCGGTTCGTCGTCTTCCGCCGGGGCGCCCAGCAGGCCGAACTGGCCGATGAACTCCTGCAACGACATCTTGTTGCCGTTCAGATCAACCTGATTGTCGGCATAGTGGAATTTGCTCGCGATCACGCCGTCTTTCTGGGTGGTCAGCTTGAACATCTGGCCCATCGCCGCCAGGCCTTGCACTTGCTGCTGCGCCAGTTTCTGCGCGTCTTCTTCATTGTAACCCTGCAACAGCGCGGTTTTCGCGGTCACTTCGGTAGCCATCGCTTCCGGAATGGTCAGGCTAAGATCCAGCTTTTTCACCACGCGTGCGACCATCTGGTCCGGCGATTCGGCCGGAGAACCGGTCTGGCTCGGATCGGTCAGCGCCAGATCCAGCGTGAAGGTGCTTTCACCCTTGCCGTTTTTCCAGCTCAGCGGGGCGATGCTGAGGGTCGGGTTGCCTTTCAGCAGCAGCGGCAGGTTCTTTTGCAGCATCTCGGTAGTCTGCTGTTCGTAGACGTCCGGATCCAGGTTCTCACCCTGCTGCAACAGCGCCATGGCCTGCTGGTTGTAGCTATCGGCGAAGTCTTTCAGCGCTTTGCCGTCCACGTTGTCGATTTTCAGCGTCAGTTTACCGGCGCCGAAGTCGTTGCCCTGGACCTTGAGCGCGTCCATGGTGTAGTCGATCTGACCGCCAATGTTGCTGCTGCCTTGCTCGCCGAACTTGCTCACCAGGTTGAAACCGTCCAGCGCCACGGCGTCTTTGCCGTCGATAGCCAGTTTGAACTGCTTCAGCGTCAGCGTCTGATCGCCGAGCTTAACGCCGAACTTGCTCTCGTTGCTGTTACCTTTCAGGTTAAAGCCCTGGAAGGTGATCTGTTCGTTTTGGCCGAAGGCGTTCGGGCTGCTCACCACGATGCTATCGCTGTTGGCGTCGAGCACGAGGTTCTTCAGATCGCTGGAAACGTCGGCATTGAGGGTGGCGCCGCTGAATTTCAGCGAGGATTTATCCTTCTGGTACTCCAGCGGGATAATGTCGATGGCGGACGCGGTATCGCCGCTGTACGAGATGCGCGAATCGGCGGTAAACAGCGATTTGCCTTTGGTTACCTCAAACAGACCTTTTACCGCCGGGGTGTTTTCCAGCTGGGTATGCACCGACGCCATGCTCGGCAGCAGGTTGAATTTCTTCAGCTGAGCGAAGGGGAACGGACCGTGGTCGATGGTTTCCAGGAAGGCCACTTCATCACCGGGCTTCAGTTCCGCGCCGTTGGCGGCATCGCTGCCGTCGGAGCGCAGAACCAGACGTACCTGGCTGTTGAACAGGCCGCGTTGGTAATTTTCATAGCTCAGCTTCACGCCGGCTTTCGGCAGGTAAGCTTTCAGCTGGCCGTTGGCGTTGTCCACGACTTCGCCCATGTGCTGCTCGATCAGTTTCCCGGTGTACCAGGATGCCCCGGTCCATGCTGCGCCAAGAACCACAATGACGCTGACAGCGACTAACGATTTTTTCATAGCTCTGTTTCATCCTTTTTTCTTATAACCCTCCGCTGTGAGGGAGGGGGCAAATACGGGCCGACAAAAAACGCCCGCAGGCGCTTAATTGTGGGGGCAGCACTCGCTTTCAGCAAGCAATTTGCTGAAAATTATCAACGGTTAGGCCAACTGGTTATAAACCCGGGCGATACGGCCGCTGCCGCTGACGCTGACCGGGGACTCGAAGGCCCCGATAAAGCAGGATTCGCCCGGTTTGAGCGTCAGGCGCTGCCCGGATTTTTCCAGCGTCGCTTCGCCGGCGACGCAGAATACGATGGCCGCGCTTCGCTGCGCCAGCGCCTGCGGCACGACGGCCAAATCGTGCAGCGAGAAGGCGAAATCCTCCACCGGGATCGGGAAAAACAGCTCGTTGCCGCGTTGCTCCGGCCGGGTCAGCAGGCCGGACGCCGGCTGTGGGCGGAACTGCAGATTGGCCAGCAGTTCGGGTACGTCGATGAATTTCGGCGTCAGGCCCGCGCGCAGCACGTTATCCGAATTGGCCATCACCTCCAGCGCCACGCCTTTCAGGTAGGCATGCGGCGTTTCGGCATACAGGAACATCGCTTCGCCCGGTGCCAGCCGCACCACGTTCAACAGCAGCGGTGAAAACAGGCCGCTGTCGTCCGGATAGAAACCGGCGATAAAGCGCACGGTATCCCAGGGCTCGCCCTGCTGGTTGTTGAGTGCGGCTTTCAGCACGCCGAGCGCCAGCGACTTTTGCTCGCCGCTCATCGTCAGCAGGCTGGCGAACAGGGTAGCCAGATGCGCGGTGTCCGGCTGCTGCAGAAAGGCGGCGATATCGTGGTGCGCGCCGGCGATCGGCTGCAGCAGGGAAACGATATCGGCCAGTTCGCGAAAACCGTTCATCGCCAGGAACGGCGTCAGGGCGAACACCAGCTCGGGCTTGTGGTTGGCATCTTTGTAGTTGCGTTCGGCGGCGTTCAGCGGGATACCGGCGGCATTCTCTTTCGCGAAGCCAATCTCGGCCGCCGTTTTGCTCGGGTGAACCTGGATCGACAGCGGTTGATCGGCGCACAGCACTTTAAACAGGAAAGGTAACTCGCCAAAGCGGCTGGCGACCTCGGCGCCCAGCTGCTTTGGCTGGTCATCATCGATCACATCGCGCAGCGAACGCAGTTCGCCATCGGTGCCCGGCACGCGGGAAGGGCTCTTGGGATGGGCGCCCATCCACAGTTCGGCCATCGGCTGATTAGCGGGGTTGGCGATGCCGTAAAGACGGGTCAGCGCATCGTGGCTGCCCCAGGCGTAATTTTGTACCGCGTTGGTCATTTTTTGCATGTCGGTAAACGTCCTTTGCGTCATTGCCGTATTGTCGGCCAATAACTTACTGATTTTGTGTGATTAACTCAATCCGTGCCGACGGCCATCATACGCCTGCATCGGCCGGTAAAATCATGGGCGCGATCAAAATAACGCCGGATAGCGCCGCGCCCGGCAATGTGGCCAAAGTATAACGTGAGAACGATTGGCGCCTCAAATGGCGCGGTGGCGGCGGGGGGACCGTTGGCAAATAACCGTATTATTAATAGATAAAGAGTTGAAACGTGCTGTGAGACAACTCTCTTAATGCGAATAGTTATTATGTCACTATACTGGGAGTGCATGCCGACGGGGGGGAGCGCGTCGGCCTAACCCTATAATTTTAGGCATTATGCTAAGGAGACAATGATGGCAGGCGTTCGTATTGAAAAAGACTCCATGGGCCCCATTGAAGTACCGGCCGATAAGCTGTGGGGCGCGCAGACCCAGCGCTCGTTGGCGCATTTTCGCATTTCCAGCGAAAAGATGCCGACCGCACTGATCCATGCGCTGGCGTTGACCAAGCGCGCTGCCGCACAGGTGAACGTGGATCTGGGGCTGCTGCCGGCCGAGCGGGGCGCCGCCATCATTAAAGCCGCCGACGAAGTGCTGGCGGAGCGCCACGCCGACCAGTTTCCGCTGTCAATCTGGCAAACCGGCTCCGGCACCCAGACCAACATGAACATGAACGAAGTGTTGGCCAACCGCGCCAGCGAGCTGCTGGGCGGCGTGCGCGGCGAAGAACGCAAGGTGCACCCGAACGACGACGTCAACAAGAGCCAAAGTTCCAACGACGTATTCCCTACCGCGATGCACGTGGCGGCGGTGATCGCGCTGCGCGAACACCTGATCCCCGAGCTGAAAGTGCTGCACAAGACGCTGCGCGACAAGGCCGAAGCCTACCGCGACATCGTCAAAATCGGCCGCACCCACCTGCAGGACGCCACGCCGCTGACCCTGGGCCAGGAGATATCCGGCTGGGCGGCGATGCTGGCGCACAACCTGAAACATATCGAGGACAGCATCCCGCACATTGCCGAGCTGGCGCTGGGCGGCACGGCGGTCGGCACCGGCCTGAACACCCATCCGGAATATGCGGTGCGCGTGGCTAAAGCGTTGGCGGAATTGACTCATCAGCCGTTCGTCACCGCCCCGAACAAATTCGAAGCGCTGGCGACCTGCGACGCGCTGGTGCAGGGGCATGGCGCGCTGAAAGGGCTGGCGGCCTCGCTGATGAAGATCGCCAACGACGTGCGCTGGCTGGCGTCCGGCCCGCGCTGCGGCATTGGCGAAATTGCTATCCCGGAGAACGAACCGGGCAGCTCGATCATGCCGGGCAAGGTCAACCCGACCCAGTGCGAAGCGATGACCATGCTGTGCGCCCAGGTGCTGGGCAACGACGTGGCGGTGAACATCGGCGGTGCTTCCGGCAACTTCGAGCTGAACGTATTCCGCCCGATGGTGATCCACAACTACCTGCAGTCTATTCGCCTGCTGGCCGACGGCATGCAGGGCTTTAACGAGCACTGCGCGGTGGGCATCGAACCGAATCGCGATCGCATCACCCAATTGCTGAACGAATCGCTGATGCTGGTGACGGCGCTCAATACCCACATCGGCTACGACAAGGCGGCGGAAATCGCCAAGAAAGCACACAAGGAAGGGCTGACGCTGAAAGCCGCGGCGCTGAAACTGGGCTATCTGACCGAAGCGCAGTTCGACGAGTGGGTGCGGCCGGAAGCGATGGTCGGCAGCATGCAGAAGTAATCACTTCATGTTTTAACGGGGCGCGGTTGCGCCCCGTCTTTTCAAGCCAATCTTTCCAATACCGACAACAGCGCCTGTGGCTCCGGCCGCCGGGTGTAATCGGCGTGCGCTTCGGCATAGGCGATGCGGCCATCACGGGCGATGACGAACCGCGCCGGCAGCGGCAGCGTCCAGCTGTCATCCTGGTTGAACTGCGCCAGACTGAGGCCGAGCCGCTGTTGATACAGGGCGATCAACGCGTCCGGCAAGCGGTAACGCAGGCCGAATTGGGCCGCCAGACGGTTGCCGGCATCGCTGAGCAGCGGAAAAGTGAGATCGTGATCGCGCGCGGCCTGGCGGTTATGCGCCTGGTCTTGCGGTGAAATGGCCACGAGCTGCGCGCCGCGTTGCGTGATGACGGGCAGTGCGGCCTGCAGCGCCTGCAGATCGAGCGTGCAGTAGGGGCACCAGATGCCGCGATAAAAACTGACCACCAGCGGCCCGTTCGCCAACAGCGCCGCAGAAGCGCACAGCCGGTTTTCACCGTCCGGCAGGGTAAAGCCGGGCGCGGCGTCGCCGACCTTCAGCGCGCGTTCGGCGATGCCGGAAGCGACCTGCGTTTGGATCGCTTCACGCAGCAGCGCGTGCTCGCGTTCTGTGAGTGTGAACGGCAGTTTGCCGGCTTCGAACTCCGCTTTGAAGGCATCGAGTTTATTTTGCAGTGTCATGTGTTTTCCTGGCGAAAATGAGGGAGGCGTTCATCTTGTCCATTCTGGAAGAGCGCGTGTAGACTGCAATAAGTGCTAATCGTTATTCCATTAAGGAATGTCATGGGTAAATTTGCCGATTACGAAACCTATGCCTGCGTTTACGAGAGCGGTTCTTTTACCGCAGCGGCGGCGCGGCTACACGTGGGGCAGCCGGCGGTATCGAAAGCGGTGGCGCGGCTGGAACAGCAGCTCGGCACACGCCTGATGCTGCGCTCGACCCACGGCCTGCAGCCGACGGATGCGGGGCAGCAGCTGTATCAACGCACCCGGCGTATCCTGAATGAGTTGGCGGAGACCGAAGCGCTGGTGCAGAGCACCGGCGAGACGCTGAGCGGCCGGCTGCGGGTCGCTTCGGCGGCGGTGTTCGCCCGCATCGTTCCCTTGCCTGATTTGACGGCGTTTATGCGTGCCAACCCGCGTTTGAGCGTCGATCTGCTACTGGATGACGGCAACCTGTCGCTGATTGAAGAGGGCATCGATATCGCCCTGTGCGTCGGCGAACTGGAAGACTCCGGCTTTACCGCCCGCAAACTGGGTGAGGTGAAGCAGTGCGTGATCGGTACGCCCGGCTATTTTGCCGCCGCCGGCATGCCGCAGCGGCCGGAAGATCTGTTGCAGCATGAGATGGTGATTTACCATCGCCGTGGCGGCGGCGAGCCGTGGCGCTTCAGCCGCGAAGGAGAGCAGCATGCGCTGCGGCTGCCGGGGCGCATGCGGGTCAATGCGGCGGAGTGCGTGCGCGAGCTGGTGCTGGCGGGGTTCGGGCCCACTATCGGCAGCGAAGGCATGTTCCGCAGAGAGTTGCGAAGCGGGGCGGCGATCGCGGCATTAGCGGACTGGCAGCTGCCGCCGCTGGCGCTGTGGGCGGTGTTCCCCGGCGGTCATTTCGTTTCGGCCAAGGCGCGGGCCTTTGCCGATTTTGTCCAAACCGCGTTATGCAGGGAGCCGTAACATGTCGCGTGCGCAACGTTTACTCGATCTGATGCAGTTGCTGCGTAGCCACCGTTATCCGGTGGCGGGCCATGCGTTGGCACAGTCGCTGGGCATCAGCATGCGCACGCTGTACCGCGATATCGCCACGCTGCAGCAGCAGGGGGCGGAGATCGCCGGTGAGGCGGGCGTCGGCTATGTGCTGCGCCCCGGTTTTATGCTGCCGCCGCTGATGTTCTCGCAGGCGGAGACAGAAGCGTTGGTGCTGGGCATGCGCTGGGTTAGCCGCCGCGGCGACAGCCAGCTGGCGAACGCGGCGCGCCAGGCGCTGGCCAAGATCGCCGACGTGCTGCCGCCTGCGCTCCGGGAAGAGCTGGAGGCCAACACGCTGTTGATCGCGCCGGCTCAGACGCCGCCGGTGGCGGATGAGATGCGGGTGCTGATCCGCGACACCATCCGCCGCGAGCGCAAGCTGCATATCGACTATCTCGATCTGGCGGGGCAGCGCAGCGAACGCCTTCTGTGGCCCTTTGCGCTGGGCTTTTTCGACCAGTTCCAGATACTGGTCGCCTGGTGCGAGCTGCGCCAGGCCGTGCGCCATTTTCGTCTCGATCGCATTCAGGCCGCCACGCCGCTGGAACAGCGTTATCCGCGAGGCCGGCGGCTACTGCTGAAAGAGTGGCGCCTCAGTGAGGGCATTGCAGAGCAATAACGTTTGCTGCTGCCATAAACTGTCAGTCGCACGCCTTAGTCTGTACCTATCGGGAACCGGCCGGTTCCCATCACCCAGAGGACAGACCGATGACTCTTCCCAGCATGACTCTGCTTTACGTCGACAACCCGCTGAACAGCGCCGCCTTTTATCAACGCTTGCTGGGGCAGGCGCCGGTGGAACTTTCCCCCGGTTTCGCCCTGTTCATGCTCAACAACGGCTTCAAGCTGGGGATGTGGGCCAAACAGGGGGTAAAACCGACGGCTACGTTGACCGGCGGCGGCGGTGAACTGGGTTTTTTGTGCCAGGACCCGCAAGAGGTCGAGGCGCGCTATAACCAGTGGCGTGAACTCGGGCTGCCTATCGAGCAAACGCCGACCGAGATGGAATTCGGCTACACCTTCGTGGCGCGCGATCCGGACGGCCATCGCCTGCGGGTGTATACCCTCAGCGAGTAGCATCGTCGGTATACAGGTGCAGGCGCGGCACCAGCAGCCGCAGCGGCCGGGCGTCGGGTTTGTAACGGTGTTTCACCGTGTCGGCGTCGTAGTTGAGCAGCTCGCCAATTTTCGGCACCGCCGCGCCGCTCTCCACCTGACACAGGGCGATCAGCGGCAGCGGGCAGGGGTGCTGCACCTGCTTTTGCTGCTGCTGATACCACACCCGGGCAATGGGCTGCACTTTGACCGGCCGCTTGATTTTCAGCGTCGCGTGCTGCGGCAGGCGGCTGACGTCGTCTATCTCGCGGCTGACCAGGGCAGCCCACTGTTCACGGCTGTGCGGCGGCACCGCGCGGCCGGCTTTCAGGCTTTTCTCCAGCTGCGTCAGGATGTCGTCCCGCCTGACGTTTTTGATGATGTGCTTGTTGGCCCAGCCGAAGCGCACGGAGTCGGGATTGGTCAGGGCGGTGAGGGTGCGATAGGCGCTGAGGGTAATCAGCCCGTGCAGATGGGTGTGCACGAATTCGAAACGCTGCTCCGGCGCCAGGCCGGAATCGACGGTGATAATCTGTTCCAGTTCGCCCTTCAGGCGGTTGATCAGCGCCAGCTGCGTTTGCAGCGCCTGATACTCCGGCTGCTCCACCGCCAGACAGAGGACGCCGGGCAGGCGCACGGCGGCCTTGCTGCTGACATTCTCCCGGTTATGGTGGATGAACAGCCGCTGATAGTGCTCCAGCGCCAGATCGCGCGCCGCTTGCCCCACATGCTGTTCGACCGCGATATGCGAGATAGCCTGATGTTCCTGGCCTTTTTCAACCTCCGGCAGGCTGAACACCCGCGCCGCCAGCAATCGCAGTGGGGCGATCTGCTGCTGCAGCGCGCCGAGCGCCTGCTCCAGCTCGGTAAAGCAGGCGTTCATCCGGCCAATCACATCGTATCTGCTCATCGCGCGCTCCTATATTAGTTACAACATACTATAGAAGAATGGCGGACTGGGGGCAACATCGGCCCCTGAGCCGGGGGTAGCTTCACTGCCCACCCGCCTTGGCAGCGGAAAATGCGCCATAGCGGCCTCTGGCGGCAGGGCACGCCATACACCCGGTATACGTAGTATTTTGATTCATTGATGGATTTTCTCCTGTTCGTTTGTATTTTGTTTAATCCATTTTCCGTTCGCCGTTGTCCAATCGCTGGAACAAACAGAATGGCAGGACGCTATGCGCCCTTCGGGGTATCTTTTCTTCTGTCATTAACGGGTGCTTTAAACGGAGGTTTACTGTGGATATTAAACAGAAAGTCAAAAACATGACGCTGGAAGAGAAGATCGGGCAAAAAATCATGCTGGATTTTCGCTACTGGGATCAAAACGGTAGCAGCAATCAGGATATGACCGTTCCCGATGAAGCCATTGGCAAGCTGATTGCGGATAACCACGTGGGTGGGGTGATCCTGTTTGCCAATAATCTGAAAGACAAGCAGCAGATCAAAACGTTGACGGCCTGGTATGCCGCGATGAAAACCCACGCGGGCATTCGTTTGTTTATTGGCACGGATAACGAAGGCGGTAACGTGTTCCGGCTGCCGCGCGGCGACTATGCCTCATTCCCCGGCAATATGGCGCTGGCGGCGGCGATTGAAGGGGGCGCGGATGAACAGCTCGCCGTTGAACAGGGCAAGCTGATGGCCCAGGATATGCGCGCGTTGCATATCAATACCAACTTTGCCCCGGTCGTGGATGTCAACACCAACCCGTTCAACCCGGTGATTAACGTTCGCGCCTTCAGCGATGATAAGAACACCGTTTCTCGTCTGGCAGAGAAGATGGTGGCGGGCATGAAACACCAGGGGCTGATCACCGCGTATAAACACTTCCCCGGCCATGGCAGCACCTCCACCGACTCGCACACCGGTTTGCCGCGCGTCGATCGCACGCGGGAAGAGGCCTTTGCCATCGATATCGCCCCTTACAAGCAGGCCATCGATCGCTGCGCGGCGCCGGATATGGTGATGACCGCGCATATTCAGTACCCGGCATTGGATAACCGCCAGATAGACACCCGCAGCGGTGAAAAAATCACGGTGCCCGCCACCATGTCGCATGAAATTCAGACCCAGATCCTGCGCAATGAGTTGGGGTATGCGGGCGTAACGATTTCAGATGCGCTGGATATGGGCGCGATTGCCGAGCATTTCAGCCAGCAAGCGGCGGCTGAAAACGTCTTTGCCGCCGGGGTGGACATTGCCCTGATGCCCGTCAGCATGGCCTCGCCGGCCCAGTCGAGCCTGCTGCCGGATCTGATCCGTTACCTTGCGGATAGGGTGAAAACCGGGCATCTCAACGAAGCTGATATCGATGCCTCGGTCGAGCGAATTTTGCGCCTGAAATTACGCCATAGCCTGATGGGGCATAGCGAGAAGCCGTGTTCCAACGACGTTGCGTCGTCAGCGCACAAGCTGGAAAAACGCATCGCCGATCGTTCTATTACCGTGGTGATCAACCGCCACAGCCTGTTGCCGTTCAAGGACAAGGCGCTGCGCTACTTTATTCTGACGCCGTGGGGCGAGCAGGCCAGCGGCATTGCGCGTGTGATGGCGCAGGAGGGGTATCAGAACGTCGTCGCCGCGAAGGAAACGGCGCTGAGCGACGCCCAGGTCAGGGAACATATTGCCGGCTGCGACGTGTTCTTGCTCGGAACCCTTTCAACCCGCTTTACGCCGGCTGAACAGGATGGGGTCGTTACCTCTGCAACCGGAGCGAGCAATGACAGCAGCCCTTATCCGGGCTGGTTGAAATACGCCGCCGAACAGGGGAAAAAACGCGTTCACCTCTCACTGCGCGCCCCTTACGATATCGTGAACTATGCCGCAGAGGTGGAGGCGGCCGTCGCCACCTACTCCTACTACGGTTATGACAGCGGCGTGTGGCGTGGCCCTTCGATGGTCTCTTTGGCGCAGGTGCTGACGGGCAAAATCAAACCGCAGGGCAAACTGCCGGTCAACACCTGGCATGACTACGATGTGGAAACCAATACGGGCAAGGTGGCGTTCCCTCGCGGCACGGGGCTGAGCTGGTAATGGAATGAGGACACCGGCGTCGTCTGAACAGGGCGACGCCGGCAGCGAAAAGCACTGAGAAAGCGGGCCGTTTCTTGCTCTGCACGCAACGACATGGGATAACCGTCACTCACGCAAGGAGAACCAGAATGCCGACAGGCGCAACAAAATTAGGCGGATGGCTGTTGATGGCCGCCATGCTGGGCGTGAGCGGGTGCGCCAAGCCGCCCGAACCGGAGAAGCCCCCGCAACCGACGCCGCCGATAACACCGATGCGGGGCATCTGGCTGGCCACGGTCATTGGCCTGGATTGGCCGCCGGCGGCCTCCCTGAAAGCGGAAAGCGCGCCAGAGCGGGTTCGCCTGCAGAAACAGGGGCTGACGGACGCGCTGGACGAGATGGTGAAAACCGGGATTAACGCGGTATATTTTCAGGTTAAGCCGGACGGCACGGCCCTGTGGCGCTCAAACATCTTGCCTTGGTCAGAAGTCTTGACCGGCACCGTGGGCCAGGATCCGGGTTACGATCCGCTGGCCTTTATGTTGCAAGAAGCGCACCGGCGCGGCATCAAAGTGCATGCCTGGCTGAACCCTTATCGGGTTTCCATGAATACCCGCCCACAAACGATTGATGCACTCAATCATACGCTGCAGTCGCCGCCGGCCAGCGTCTATGCGCTGCATCCCGACTGGATTCGCACCGCCAACGAGCGCTTCGTGCTCGATCCCGGTCTGCCCGATGTGCGCAACTGGATCACCAGCGTGGTGACTGAAATTGTCAAAAACTATGAGGTCGACGGCATTCAGTTTGACGATTATTTCTATTACGAAACGCCGCAATCGCCGCTGGATGATGAACGAACGTATCGCGCATACGGCAAAGGGTTTGCAGACAAAGCCGCCTGGCGCAGGGACAACACGCTGCAATTGATAAAACAGGTTTCAGCCACCGTCCGAGCATTGAAGCCCGCGGTGGCGTTTGGCGTCAGCCCGGCGGGCGTATGGCGAAACCAGGCTGACGATCCTGACGGTTCGGCGACGCGGGCCGGCGCGCCATCTTACGATACGGCCTATGCCGATACGCGCCAGTGGGTCAAACTGGGGCTGCTCGATTACATCGCGCCGCAGTTGTATTGGCCTTTTGACCGTGAAATTGTCCGCTACGACGTGCTGGCCCACTGGTGGGCCGACGTGGTAAAGGGCACGCCGGTCCGGCTGTATGCCGGGGTGGCGCTGTATAAAGTGGGCACGCCTGCCGCCAGCGAACCGGCCTGGAGCGTCGACGGCGGCGTTCCCGAACTGAAAAGGCAGCTGGATCTCAACGAGAGCCTGCCGGGGATGGGGGGAACCATCCTGTTCCGGCAACGTTATTTGACTGAGCCGCAAACGGACAAGGCGGTGGAGTACCTGCGCACCCGCTGGAAAACCGGCCAATAATCACAGGCACTGGCATGACGAGCCGCGGCAAATCGCCGCGGCTTTTTCTTTTCAGAGGCGGGCCGCTTCCGGCAGGCGCTTCAGGTAATGCACCACCAACAGCGCCAGCAGCAGCATCAGGCTGATGAACGCCGCCACGCCATTCCAGCCGAAGCTGTGCCAGAACACGCCGCCGAGGGTGCCGGCTACGCTGGAGCCAACGTAATAACAGAACAGATACAGCGACGACGCCTGGCCTTTGGCGCGGCGCGCGCGGCGGCCGATCCAGCTGCTGGCCACCGAGTGGGCGGCGAAGAAACCGGCGGTGAACAGCATCATGCCAATAAAGATAGCCGGCACCTGCGGCAGCGCGGTAATCAGAATCCCGATCAGCATAATCACGATCGAGGCCAGCAGCACCGGGCCGCGCCCGAAGCGTGAGGTGAGCGCGCCGGCCTTGGGCGAGCTGTAGGAGCCGGTGAGGTACACCACCGACAGCAGGCCGACGATCGCCTGGCTCAGGTGGTAAGGATCCGCCAGCAGGCGATAGCCGATGTAGTTGAACAGGGTGACGAAGCTGCCCATCAGCAGGAACCCTTCCGCGAACAGCAGCGGCAGGCCCTTATCGTGCCAATGCAGCTTGAAGTTGATCAGCAGGGTGCGCGGGCGCAACGAGCTGGCGCGAAAATGCCGCGAGGCGGGCAGGATGCGCCAGAACATGCAGGCGGCGGCGAGGGCGAACAGGCCGATGACCCCGAGCGACACGCGCCAGGAGAAGAAGTCGGTCAACACCCCGGTCACCAGGCGGCCGCTCATGCCGCCGATCGAGTTGCCGCTGATGTACAGCCCCATCGAGAAGGCGACGAAGCTGGGGTGGATCTCTTCGCTGAGGTAGGTCATGCCGACCGCCGCCACGCCGCTCAGCGACAGGCCGATCAGCGCGCGCATCAGCAAGATGCCGTGCCAGCTGGTCATAAAGGCGCAGATCAGCGTGCAGACCGCCGCCAGCAGCAGCGCCACCACCATCACCGACTTGCGGCCAATGGCGTCGGACAGCGGCCCGGTAAACATCAGGCCGAGAGCCAGCAGGCCGGTAGAGACCGAAAGCGACAGGCTGCTTTCCGCCGGCGATACGCCGAAATCTTGCGACAGCACCGGCAGGATCGGCTGCACGCAGTAGAGCAGCGCGAAGGTCGCCAGCCCGGCGGAAAACAGCGCCAGCGTCACGCGCATAAACTGCGGCGTGCCGCGTTCGATATAGGGGAGTTTGTTGTTGAGGGTGGAACGTTTTACTTTTGGCGCAGCGGCCGCATCATCGTTGGCGGCCAGCGTCGACGGCATCGCGGCCGCAGAACGCACAGGGGTTGTCACAGCGTTTCCTTACCGAACTTCGGGGAGATAAACAGACACTTTGCAGATAACAAAATGATAGGGAGCGGTGAATTTTTTGTCTAATATATTAATAATTCAAATTAAGACTTTTTAAATATGAATATCGAGCTGAGACACCTGCGTTACTTTATCGCCGTGGCGGAAGAGCTGCATTTTGGCCGCGCCGCCGAACGGTTGCGGATCTCCCAGCCGCCGCTCAGCCAGCAAATCCAGGCGCTGGAAGAGATGGTCGGCGCGCGGCTGCTGGCGCGCAACAACCGCAACGTCAGTTTGACCCAGGCCGGGGAAATGTTTCTCAAAGAAGCCTACCAGGTGCTCGATCAGGTCGGGCGGGCGGCGGAAAAGGCGGCGCGTCTGGATCGCGGTGAGCTGGGGGAAATGACCATCGGCTTTACCTCTTCCGCGCCCTTTATCGGCGTGGTGGCGCGCAGCCTGCGCGCCTTTCGCCAGCACTCCCCGCAGGTGCATATCAAAATGCGCGAAATCAACACCAAACAGCAGATCGAACCGCTGCTGAACGGTGAGCTGGATCTGGGGGTGATGCGCAATACGCGGCTGCCGGAGGCGCTCCACTATCAGCTGCTGCTGCGCGAACCGCTGGTGGCGGTGGTGCCGGAAGGGCATCCGCTGGCGGAAACGCCGGGCGGCGCGCTGCGGTTTCAACATCTGGCGCAGGAGCCGTTCGTGTTCTTCTCGCGCGAAGTGGGCACCGCGCTGTACGACGAAATACTGCTGTTGCTCAGCAAGGCCGGCATTACCCCGTACATCACCCAGGAAGTGGGGGAAGCGATGACCATCATCGGGCTGGTCTCCGCCGGATTGGGGGTGTCGATTCTGCCGGCCTCGTTCGCCCGGGTGCGGGTGGACGGCGTGCGCTATTTGCCGCTGGCGGAGCCGGACGCCACCACCGAAGTGTGGCTGGTGCATCACCGCCGGCGGCCGCTGACGGCCGCGGCGCAGGCGCTGATGGCGTTGATGCTGGGCAAATAAAAATCAATTCACGCTGAAATTGCGAGGAATTTGTGCAGCAAATCACATAACGAATCAAATAGTTGACGCTGTATGACAAAAGCCCCACCATAACCTCTAGTCTTTATTTAGAAGCGCGAAAAATAGTAGGAGCAGGTTTGTGATTGCGGTTGGGCAGCCTGGGCATATCGATCAAATCAAACAGACCAATGCGGGGGCGGTTTATCGGCTAATCGATCAGCTGGGCCCGATTTCGCGCATCGAACTGTCAAAACGCGCACAGCTGGCGCCCGCCAGCATCACCAAGATCGTGCGCGAGCTGCTGGAAGCCCATCTGGTCAAGGAAACCGAGTACCAGGAAATCGGCAGCCGGGGCCGCCCGGCGGTGGGCCTGGTGCTGGACACCGAGGCCTGGCACTACCTTTCCGCCCGCATCAGCCGCGGCAGCATCACGCTGGCGCTGCGCGATCTCAGCAGCAAACTGGTGGTGGAGGAGCAGCTGCCGCTGGCGGCCGAACACCCTGAACCGCTGCTGAAACGCATCCTGACCGAAGTCGACCAGTTCTTTATCCGCCACCAAAGCAAGCTGGAGCGGCTGACGGCGATCGCCATCACGCTGCCGGGCATAATCGACGTGCAGTCCGGCGTGGTGCATCGCATGCCGTTTTACGACGTGCTGGAGATGCCGCTCGGCCCGGCGCTGGAAACCCGCACCGGCCTGCCGGTTTACCTGCAGCACGACATCAGCGCCTGGACCATGGCCGAGGCGCTGTACGGTGCCTCGCGCGGCAGCCAGAACGTCATTCAGGTGGTGATCGACCACAACGTCGGCGCCGGGGTGATCACCGGCGGCCATGTGCTGCACGCCGGCAGCCACAGCGTGGTGGAGATCGGCCACACCCAGGTCGATCCCTACGGCAAACGCTGCTACTGCGGCAACCACGGCTGTCTCGAAACCGTGGCCAGCATTGAGAACATGCTGGAGATCGCCCAGCAGCGGCTGAGCGGCTCGATGAGCTCCAGCCTGCACGGCACGCCGCTGACCGTCGACTCGCTGTGCGATGCCGCGCTGGCCGGCGATCAGCTGGCGCGGGACATCATTCTCGGCGTCGGCCACAGCGTGGGGCGCATTCTGGCTATCATGGTCAACCTGTTCAATCCGGAGAAGATCCTGGTGGGCTCGCCGCTCAACCGCGCGGCGGAGATCCTGCACCCGGCCATCGCCTCCTGCATTCGCCAGCAGGCGCTGCCGGCCTACAGCGAGCAGGTCAAGGTCGAATCCACGCAGTTCTTCAATCAGGGCACCATGCCCGGCGCGGCGCTGGTGAAAGAGGCGCTGTACAACGGTTCATTGCTGGTGCAGCTGCTGCAGGGCTAACATCAGAACTTCTTATTAATCCCGCAAAAGATTGAGCTACCTCAAGCCCCTACGTGGCAGCATCCCCTAGAATTTTTCCGAAAGACTTCTTCGCCGCCGGTGCGGCGACACATTGTTAACGGGGCATTCTGGGGCATTTTATTCATGTTGAAGCGTTTATTTGTGACAGGCACGGATACCGACGTCGGTAAAACCGTGGTTTCCCGCGGGTTGATACAGGCGCTGGCCGCCGAAGGCCGTTCGGTGGCCGGCTACAAGCCGATCGCCGCACGCTGCCAGGAAACCAGCGAGGGCATCCGCAATAAAGACGCTTTGGTGTTGCAGGCATCGTCAACCCTGCCGCTGGCCTACGAGGAGATCAACCCCATCACCTGCCTGGATGAGGTGTTTCACGCGCATGCGACCGAGGACATCAACTATGGCGTGATGAGTAGTGGTCTGCGGGATCTGTCCGCCAAAGCCGATACGGTAGTGGTGGAGGGCAGCGGCGGTTGGCGGGTGCTGATGAACGATCTGCGGCCTTACGCCGAGTGGGTGGTGCAGGAACAGCTGCCGGTGGTGCTGGTGGTGGGCATCAAGCTGGGCTGCGTCAGCCACGCGTTGCTGACCGCGCAGTCGATTATCAACGACGGTCTGCCGCTGCTGGGCTGGGTGGCCAACCGCATCAACCCGGGGTTGGCGCATTACGCCGAAACCATCGCGGCGCTGCAGCAGCGCATTCCCGCGCCGTTGCTGGGTGAGATCCCGTACCTGCCGCGCGCGGAGCAGCGCGAACTGGCGCACTACCTCGATATCTCCACGCTGCTGTAAGCCCGCTAGGCGCACAGCGCCGCCAACAACCGGGCGGCGATCAGCAGGCCCAGCCCATACACCGTGTGGGTGAGCAGGCTGAGGAGCCGCGCTTTTCGCGGGTGGGCGGTTTTCGCCGCCGCCACGCCAAAGCCCAGTGCGGGCTGCATCACCAGAAACGGCGCCGCCAGGCTCAGCCAGCCGCTCAGCAGCGCGATAAACGGCTCCGGCCTTGCATACCACCCGCTGCCCGCCAAACCGATTGGGATAAAGGCGAACGCGATGCCGATGGCGTAGTGCAAGATCCAGCCGATTTCTCTCTCTCCCCGGCGCGGCGGCGCCGTAACGATGGTGGCGTGGAACCAGCGGCCGTCGAACATGCCGAGAAACCAGCGGGCCACCAGCGCATAATCGAGAGAGGGGATGGCGAAGCGCCGCCTCAGCAGCAGCGCCCACAGATCCATGCAGAGGGTGGCGCCGGTGCCGGTTAACAGGATGCGCACTAACAGATCGGGGGTCATACAGGTGTCCTTGGCTCAGTGACGTGATAATGTGCGCACAGTGTGCAACTTAAAGTCGGCTTCAAGTCAATGACAAAAGAACTGGATATCGGCGCGGTGGCGCGCCTGAGCGGGATCGCGCCTTCTGCACTGCGGCATTACGAGAAAAAGGGGCTGATCGCGTCGATTGGCCGCCACGGTTTGCGCCGCCAATACGCCGCCGGGGTGCTCGACCAACTGCGGCTGATCGCGCTGGCGCGCCTGGCCGGTTTTACGCTGGACGAGATGAGCGCCTTGTTTGACGAACGTGGCAAGATAGCGCTCGATCGCGGGCTGCTGGCGGCGCGGGCGGATGAGCTGGATCGCCACATCCAGCGCCTGATGCAGGTACGCGACGGGCTGCGCCATCTGGTCGATTGCCCTGAACCCGAGCACCTGCAGTGCCCGCAGTTCAGGAAAATCCTGCAACAGGGCGAGTTCTAAGCTTCGCGTTTGGGCGGCGGCGCCGAGTGATACACCGACACCGGCCGCAGGCCGCGCGACACGGTGGTGGCGATCACGCACGAGAGCAGAATGCCGGGCAGCAGCGCGTATTCGCCGGTCATTTCAAACACCATCAGCGCCGCCATGATCGGCGCATGGGTGGTGGCGGCCAGCAGGGTAGCCATGCCGGTCAGCGCCAGCAGCAGCGGCACCGCCGTATCCATGCCCGGCCACAGGCCAAATAGCTGGCCGATGATTGAACCGAGCGCGGCGCCGACGAACAGCGTCGGGGTGAAAACCCCGCCCGGCGCGCCCGAGCCGCTGCTGGCGAGGATCGCCAACAGTTTGCATACCAGGATCGCCCCCAGCAGCAGCACCCCCGGCGGCGCGATCAGCAGCGCCTGCACCACGCTGTAACCATTGCCCCATACCTGCGGGAACAGCAGCGAAAGCAGTCCGACGATCAGGCCACCCAGCGCCAGCTGCAACGGCGGCTTCAATCTCAGCGAGCGGAAGGCATGGCCGGTGGCGGTCATCAGCCATAAAAACAGCGGCCCGCCGGCGCCGGCCACCACGCCGACCAGCGCCATCAGCAGGTATTGCGTCGGCAGGGGGGCCGCGAGCTGCGCCACCAGATACAGCGGCGCCTGGCCGCCGTTGAGCAGGTTGGTCATCAGCAGCGCGCTGACCGCGGCGATCACCACCGGGCCGAGCGAGGCCAGCATCAGGGTGCCGAACAGGATCTCGGCGATAAACAGGCTGCCCGCCAGCGGCGCATGATAGGCGCTGGCCATCCCGGCGGCGGCGGCGCAGGCCACCCACAGTTTCCATTCTTTCTCGTGCGTAAAGCGCTGAGCGAACAGCGAGCCCACCAGCGCCGCCAGCAGGATCATCGCGCCTTCACGGCCAATGGCGCTGCCGCTCGACACCACCAGCAGCGAGGCCAGGCACTTCACCAGGCTGGCGCCGGTGTCCAGCTTGCCGTTGCCGGTCTCGATCGCTTCCATATAATCGGTGGGCGCCGCCGGGCGCTGGTGGCGGTAGCGTTGGTGAATATACAGCAACAGGCCCGCCGCCAGCCCGCCCAGCGCCGGGGTGAGGGCGCGTCGCCAGCCTGGCAGCGCGGCGGCGGCGGCCACCAGGCTACCGTCGGCATTGCCGAGCAGTAGCCACTCGAGGCCGATCATCGAACGGTGGAACAGCCACACCGCCAGGGCGGCGGCGACGCCGATAAACACGGCGATGAACAGGCTGCGCAGCAGGGCGCGATAGTGGTGCAGGTGGACCAATCTTTTCATGCGTGGGCGGCGTCGTGAGAAAAATCAAAGGGTCAT
This sequence comes from Serratia nevei, assembly GCF_024160145.1. GTDB lineage: Bacteria > Pseudomonadota > Gammaproteobacteria > Enterobacterales > Enterobacteriaceae > Serratia > Serratia nevei_A. The sequence continues at coordinate 365,285 of NZ_JAMYWQ010000001.1, read as the reverse complement.
CAGCGCATTGTGCTTGGCGCTCTGGCCGATGACCAGTGAATCTTTATCAAACTGCGGCGTGGCAGGGGCGGCAGGCGCCCCTGTGCGGGGATGTGCGGCAAGTGAAAAACACGGCGGCAAAACGTTACGATGTAACTATTAGTCCAATTGGTGCGATTCGCCGGCGGCAACGGCGGGATGTGAAGGCGAATGGGGGCGTCGCAGGCGCTTGCTGATATACTCAGGGAAAATAAAAACGCCAGGAACCCTGCATAACGCCATGACAAATAACGTTTCATCCGCACCCATTGCCCACCGCCCGCTGATCCTGATCGCCTGCATGTTGGCGATGTTCATGTCGGCGATTGAAGCCACCATCGTCGCCACCGCCATGCCGACCATCATTGGCGATCTCGGCGGCTTCTCGCTGCTGGGGTGGGTGTTCGCGGTCTATTTGCTGGCGCAGGCGATCACCATCCCCATCTATGGCCGGTTGGCGGATCTCTACGGCCGCAAACGGGTATTTTTCTTCGGTGCCACGTTGTTCTTGTTGGGCTCGGTGCTGTGCGGCTTCGCCCCCGACATGTATTGGCTGATCGGCTTCCGTTTATTGCAGGGGCTGGGCGCCGGCGCCATCATGCCGATCGCCTCCACCATCATCGGCGACATCTACAGCGCCACCGAGCGGCCGAAGGTGATGGGCTACCTGTCGAGCGTGTGGGGCGTGTCGGCGATCATCGGCCCGCTGCTGGGCGCGTTTATCGTGCAGCATCTGCCGTGGGCGCTGGTGTTCTGGGTCAACCTGCCGATCGGCCTGCTGGCGATGTTCTTCCTCTGGCGTTATCTGCCGGTGCATCAGCAGCGGCGGCGGCACGCGCTGGATCTGGCGGGCACCGCCTGGCTGACGCTGTTCGTTTCGGCGCTGCTGCTGGCGCTGCTGCAGATGGAAAGCCTGGGATGGTGGGTGGTGCCGCTTCTCGCGCTGGCGGCGGCGTCGCTGGCGCTGCTTGTCCGCCAGGAACGGCGCGCGGTCGAACCGCTGTTCCCGCTGGCGCTGTGGCAGAGCCGGGTGATCGTCGCCGGTAACATTGGCGGGCTGGTGATCGGCGCGGCGATGATGGGCATCAGCGCCTTCCTGCCCACCTTCATTCAGGGCGTGATGGGCGGCTCGCCGCTGGAGGCGGGCACCACGCTGGCGCTGATGTCGATCGGTTGGCCGCTGGCCAGCACGCTGAGCGGCCGTTTGATGCTGATGACCTCGTATCGCGCCACGGCGCTGCTGGGGGCGCTGCTGTTGGTGGCGGGCGGCCTGATCCTGCTGATGCTGCAGCCGAACGGCGGCCTGCTGTGGGGCCGGGTGGCGGCGTTTATGGTCGGCGCCGGCATGGGGCTGTGCAACACCACGTTTTTAGTGTCGGTGCAGAACGCGGCGCATTACAGCATTCGCGGCATCGCCACCGCCTGTACGGTGTTTACCCGTATGGTGGGGTCGGCCATCGGCACCGCCATTCTGGGCGCCACGCTGAACCTCAACCTGCAGTGGCGTTTGCCGGAGATTGACGATCCGGTGCAGCGGCTGATGGAGCCGGCGGTGCGGCAGAGCATGGGGAGCGAAGCGCTGGCGCAGCTGACCCAGCAGGTGGCGGCTTCGCTGCATTGGGTGTTCCTGGTGTCGGCGTTGGTGTCGCTGCTGGCGCTGGCGGCGGCGATGCTGATCCCGGCGCGTTGTCGGCCGCAGGGCGAAGAGGAAGAAGCGGAGCAGGCGTAAGGGAAAAAGAAAGGGCGCCGCTGAGCGCCCTGGGTAGCCGATGCGGCTTACTGCGTGTTGGAGGTGTCCTGGCTGGTGCCGGTCTGCGCTGCGTCACCGCGGTCGTCGCCGTTGTTCAGGCGGGTATAGACGATCTTCTGGGTGTCGTTTTCGCAGTGGCCGACCACTTGCCCGCCAGCCTGATCGGCCTGATCGTTAGGCACGATCTCCAGTTTGAAGCCGGACTCCGGAACGCCGTTATTGACGATTTTTTGCGAAATGTCCGCTTTCACGCTTTCGCAGGAGGCCAGGGCCGCCAACGGCGTGCCAGCCAGCAACACCGCGGCTAATATCAGCGTTTTTTTCATCACGTCATCCTTTTAGACAATGGACTTCCTGTAACAGGATAGCAGTAACGGCGGCCGGGTTTCACGTTTACCCGCCCGCCGCAGGCGGATTAAGGATTAATCCGACGCCCGGTCTGGCGATCCAGGCATTTGCGGGTGTCCGGTTCCCAGTAGGCGTTGACATTGTTGCTGTCGTTGCAGCGATCTTCGTCATCCGCCGCGCGATCGGCCTTGTCGAACTCTTTCTCGACGCGAGTGTTAACCTTGTGGCGCAGGGTTTTGGTATCATTCCACTGCTCTTTGCTCTGGCGCGCTTCTTCGGTGCTCATCGCGCCGCTGCCTTTGCCATCGACGGTGACGCAGGTGCTGCCCTGAGTGCAGGTGGCGGCCAGCGCAGGCGCCTGCCAGGCGCCCATGACGGCCAGCATGGCGACCGGCAGCATCCCGCGTAGCAGTCGTTGGGTCGAAAATGTTTTCATCGTTTCATCCTTATGAGTGAGTGCGCCTGATGATGGCGGCACTGGCGTTACCTCGCCCGCAGGCGTGGTGACAAATATACCACTGCGTTCCTGGAATTCACCAGCCAAGCGCCGATTCGTTTAATTTACCGAGAGAAAACTGCGACCGATGTTAAAAACCACGCTGCTGTTTTTCGCCACTGCGCTCGCCGAAATTATCGGCTGTTTCCTGCCTTATCTCTGGCTCAAGAAGCAGGGCAGCGCCTGGCTATTGCTGCCGGCGGCATTGAGCCTGATGCTGTTTGTCTGGCTGTTGACGCTGCATCCGGCGGCCAGCGGGCGGGTCTATGCGGCCTACGGCGGCGTGTATGTGGCGACGGCGCTGCTGTGGCTGCGGGTGGTGGACGGGGTGAAGCTGTCTGCGCTGGACTGGGTGGGCGCCGGGGTGGCGCTGGCGGGTATGCTGATCATCGTTTCCGGCTGGCGCGCGGCCTGAGGAAACAGGGCGGGAGTCGCCCCCCGCCGTTGGAGATCAGGTGCCGCGGTGGATGTTCAGCCCGGCGAAGGATTGGCTGACCGGCATCATTTCCAGCGTGTTGATGTTGACGCGCGCCGGCAGCGTCGCGACCCAGAACACCGACTCGGCGATGTCTTCCGGCGTTAGCGCATCGGCGCCTTCGTAGGTTTTGTTGACCTTGCCGTCATCGCCCTTGAAGCGCACGTTGGAGAATTCGGTGCCGCCCACCAGGCCTGGCTCGATATCGGTCACGCGGATGCGCGTGCCGTGCAGATCGGCGCGCAGGCCCAGGCTAAACTGTTTGACGAACGCCTTGGTGGCGCCGTACACGTTGCCGCCGGCATAGGGCCAGTTGGCGGCGGTGGAGCCGATGTTGATCACATGGCCGAGGTTGCGCTCGACCATGGCCGGCAGCAGTGCGCGCGTCATGTTCACCAACCCCTTGGCGTTGGTGTCGATCATGGTTTCCCAGTCATCGGCGTTGGCCTTGTGCGCCGGTTCCAGCCCCAGCGCCAGCCCGGCGTTGTTCACCAGCACGTCAATCTGACGCAGCTCGGCCGGCAGTGCCTCGATCGCCTGCTGAATGGCGGCGCGGTTGCGCACGTCGAGCCGCACGATGTGCAGCGCTTCGCCTAACTCATCCCGCAGCTCTTCGAGACGCTCAAGGCGGCGCCCGGCGGCGATCACCTGATGGCCTTCACGGATAAAACGGCGTGCGATGGCCTCGCCGAAACCGGAGGTGGCGCCGGTAACAAAAATAATCATGTTGCTGTTCCTCAACTGTTTTTACCCTACATGCCTCTATCATTAGCACAAACCCGCAGGCAGTGGCAGCGGTTATCGCGGCGCAGAGAAAAAAAGCCAAGCCGGGCCGTGGCCCGGTGTGGATCAATGCTGAGGCGGCAAGTGATACACCACGGCGTCATACTTGATGCGTTCGCAGCGGCCGGCCAGCACGCCGCCCAGCGACTCGGCCAGGCGGCGGCTGGCGGTATTCTGTTCGGCCACCGGGTAGAGAAAGTGCGGCGGCTGAAAGCGCTCGCTGGCCCAGCGCGCGATGCCATGCACGATTTCGCGGCCGTAGCCCTGGCCGTGCAGGCCCTCTTTTACCCAGATGCCCAGCTCCGGGGTGTGGCTGCGCAGGTTATGCGCGCCGCCGACGCCGACGAACTGCCGGTCTTCACGCCGGCGGGCGACGAAGATCACTTCTTCACCTTCGCGCATCAGCGGCAGCCAGCCTTGCCAGACGTTGGCGAAATCTTCCGGCGACGCCTCCGGCTCAAAGGTCATAAAGCGCGTCAGAGTGGGGGTGATCGCCTGGTAAACATCGTCGGCGTCTGCTGCGGTAAAGGGGGCAATCAACAAACGGTCGGTGTCCACGCGGCACTGAGAAAGGTCATTATGATTCATCTTATTTTCCCTCGCTTTTCAGGCCAGAACGGCAAAAAATCGCGCCCATAAATCAGGGCGGATCGTCGATATTACGCGCATTGGCGGCAGAAGCGACTTATTTTTCGTCGCTTGGGCAAGATGGAAAGAACGGGTTTGGTGACAATGTCACGCTATAAGTGAGACGGCGAGCGCGACGAGGTGCGCCCGCCGCCGGGGATCAGAACTTCACCGAGCCTTGCAGATAGATCGTGCGCGGCTGGCCGACGTACAGACCTTTGTTATTGTCGTCATAGGCGCGGGTGAAATACTCGTGGTTGAACAGGTTTTTCACGCCGACGCCCAGATTCAGGCCGGCCATGTCCGGGCCGAAATCATAGGCGGCGCGCAGGCCCCACAGCATATAGCCGGGAATGCGGCCGGTGCTGCCGTCGGCGCTTTCCGCCACGGTGTTGGCGTTGTCGGCGAACTGGCGGGATTGGAATTCGCCGTTAAGGTTAAACGCCCAGTTGCCCGGCGTGTAGTCCAGCCCCAGCGTGCCTTTATGCTTCGGCGAGAACGGCACCTGATTGCCCTTGTAGCCGCCGTCTTCGCGGATGGTGGCGCTGACGTAGGCGTAGCTGGCGTAGGCGGTCAGGTCGTCCAGTTTCGGCGTCAGCTGCGACAGATCGTAACGCAGGCTGCCTTCCAGCCCGGCGTGGCGGGTTTTGCCGCGCGCGGTCACGCTGTCGGTCACCTGATTGGAGTCGTACTGGTTGTTGAAGTTGATCAGGAATAGCCCGATTTCGCCGGTCAGCGCATCGCCGGCGTAGCGGGTGCCCAGCTCCCAGGTGCGCGCTTTCTCGGGTTCAATCTTGCCGCTGTCGACCGCTTTGCCCATCTGGCTGTACTGTACGGTGCCGAAGGAGCCTTCGGTGTTGGCGTACAGGTTCCAGTATTCGTTCAGGTGATACATCACGTTCAACGCCGGCAGCGGCGCGTTATAGCTGACGTCGAGGCGGTTGTTCTTGATGTAGTTGTTCTGATACGACTTGATGTACTCGTAGCGCATGCCCGGCGTGATGGTCCAGTCGCCGATGTCGATGCGATCGTCGATATAGAAGGCGTGCGCCTCGGTGCCGGACTGGGTATCGCGATCGTACGGGCTGGCGCTGGACGGCAGCCGGCCGGTGCTGGCCTTGCTGGTGTAGCGCAGCTCGTGGGTGGATTCGCTGACGTAGCGGTAGCCGACGCCCACCTCATGGGCCGAATCTCCCCAGCGGAAGCTCTGGCTGTAGCGCGGTTCCACGCCGCGCACCCAATATTCGCGCGGCGACAGCGTCAGGTTTTTGCCCTGATCCAGATAGCCGCTGCGCAGGGTGTAGGTGTAGAAGCTCTGCACGTCGAACTTGTGCTGCTGATCCGGCTGATACTGATAGCCGAAGTTCGCCAGCTGGCGCCGGCCCCAGAACTTGTCGTACGGGCGCGTCGACTGGAACGGGTTGGCGTTGTAGTCCGCCCGGCTCAGGCCGCCCGGCATGTCCGCTTCGCCTTCGTAGTATTGCAGCAGGCTGTTGAAGGTGTGCACCTCGTTCGGGGCGTAACGGCTTTTCAGCATCACGTCGTCGATCTTGGTCGCGCTGTGTTCGCGCCAGTCGCTGCCGCGGGTACCGGAGTAGAGCAGCGCCGCGCCGAGGCCGTTGTCGGCGGTGCCGCCGATCATCAGGTTACCGGTGCCTTTCGGGTGATCCTGGCGCGAGGTCGGGCTGAGCTGCCCCTGCATGCCGGCCTCCATGCCGAAGGTTTTCGGGATGGCACGGGTGACGAAGTTAACCACGCCGCCGACGCTCTGTGGCCCGTAGCGCACCGCGCCGCCGCCGCGCACCACGTCAATCGCATCCATATTGCCGAGCGAGACCGGCGCCAGCGACAGCTGCGGTTGGCCGTAAGGAGCGAAGGGCACCGGGATGCCGTCCATCAGCACGGTGGAGCGGCTGGCGAGGCGTGGGTTGAGGCCGCGAATGCCGAAGTTCAGCGCCATATCATGGCTGCCGGTGCCGTTGTTCTCCGGCGCCACCACGCCCGGCACGCGGTTCAACGCTTCGCGCACGGTGGTGGTGCCGGTTTTGGCGAATTCTTCGCGGCGCACCACGTCGCGCGCGCCGGGATGTTCGAACACGTCTACCTGACGGCCTTCCGCCAGCCAGTCACCGACCACGGTGATGTCTTCTTCCTTCTGCGGCTGCGGCAGTTTGGCCAGCGTGTAACCGTGGTTGCCGAGCGCTTTAGCCTGCAGGCCGCTGCCGGCCAGCAGGGCGTTCAGGCCGTCATCGACGCCGTAGCTGCCGCTCAGGCCCGGCGAACGCTTACCGGCGGTCAGCGTGCCGTCTACCGAGAGCGCGATGCCGGCGCGAGCGGCGAACGCGTTCAGCGCGCCGTCCAGTTCACCGGCCGGAATGTGATAGGTTGCAGCGGCGCTGGCGGCGCTCGCCGTCAGCGGTGCGGCGAAGGCCAGGCCAATGGCCACGGCCAGCGGCGTGGCCCGTTTTCCCCAAAGTGAAGCCGGCGCTCCCTTTCCCCAAGCGTTGTTCATACCTTCTCCTGAATCATTTTTTATTTATTGCTGCAGTGTTTTCCTGGGAGTCGGATGAGCGAAGCAAAAGGGACAATCAAGAATGCGATTTTTTATCATTTTCATTTAAAAAGATTCAGGCGGGGACGATTTGCAGCCAATAGCGGGTAAAGCTCTGCAGGCGCACCGGCAGCGTCTGGCTGAGCAGGGCGAGGGCGCGATCGGTATCGCTGAGCGGGAAACTGCCGCTGACGCGCAGGCCGGCGACGGCCGGATCGCAGCTCAGGTGGCCGCGCCGGTAGCGCGCCAGCTCGGCGATCACCCGGTCCAGCCGCCACTGGCTGACGCTCAGCACGCCGTGCAGCCAGCCGTCCTCCGCCGCAGCCGGGTGCTTGTCGCTGAAGGCCGTGGCGCTGAAGCCGATCTGTTCTCCGGCCTCCACCCGGCGCGTTTGCCGCGCGTCCTGCGCCAGCTGCGCTTCGACCGCATGCTCCAGCACCGTCAGGCGCGTCTCGCCGCCGCTTTCGCGCACCAAAAAGCGGGTGCCGAGCGCGCGCATCGCGCCCTGTGGGCTTTGCACCCACAGCGGCCGGGGGTCGCGTCCGGTAACCAGGCTGATTTCCCCGGCGTGCAAGCGGATCAGCCGTTGCCGATCGTCGTAATGCACGTCTACCGCGCTGGCGGTGTTCAGCACCAGCTGGGTGCCGTCGCTTAACACAATCGGTTTGATCTCGCCGGTGGCGGTGCGGTAGTCGGCGCGCAGCTCCCGGCCGAGCGGCGACTGGAAGACGAAGCCGCCGCCGCCCACGCCGAGCAACAGCAGCAGGCTCTTCAACAGAGTGCGGCGATCGATCGCCGCCTGGCGGCCGGCGCGGTCGAGAGCGCGGTAGCTGAACTTGCCCGGCACGCCCTGCAGCTGGCTCTGCAACGCTTCGACGCGCTGCCAGGCCCAGCGGTGATCGTCGTGTTGCTGGTGCCAGACTTGCCACTGTTGGCGCTGGCGGTCGGTGACGTGCTCATCGCACAGCAGGGCGTACCAGTGTGCGGCCATTTTCAGCGCCTGGCGCTGCTCGGGGGTGATGGCGTTGCTCATGAGAAAACGTCGTTTTCCAGGCTGAACAGCAGGCAATGCTCAGTGGCCTTGGCCATGTATTTTTTCACCGAGCTGACCGACACGCCGAGCCGCACGGCGATCTCCGCATAGCCCAGGCCTTCGAGCTGCGACAGCAGGAAGGCCTGCTTCACTTTCGGCCCCAGGCCGTCGAGCATGGCGTCGATCTGCTGCAGGTTTTCCAGCAGGCTCTGGCGCTGCTCCGGCGACGGGGCATAGCCCGCCGGGATCAGCGCCAGCATCTCCAGATAGGCGCGCTCCAGCGTTCTGCGGCGGAACAGATCGACCATCACCCGTTTGGCGACGGTGACCAGAAAATCTTTCGGCTCGCGCAGGGTCGCTGCGGCGTCGTTTTTCAGCAGGCGCATGAAAGTGTCCTGCGCCACATCGTCCGCGTCGAAAGCGCAGCCCAGCCGCCTGCGCAGCCATCCCTGCAACCAGGCGTGATGGGTAGCGTAAAGGCGCGACAGCGCGGTGTGCGGGGCAGAAGCGGTGGCGGACATGGTTTTCGCATTGCTGGTCAAAAAGATGCGCGGATGATAATTGAGAATGGTTATCGTTTCAAGTTTGTCGGGTGGCCTGCGGAATAGGGCAGGCCCCTTTGTATCGCGTTGAAATAACCGCTACGGACGCGAAAATATCCGCTTGCCCAGTAAAGGTGCAGCGGCGCGGCGTTATTCCGGCAAGCAAACGGTTGCTATTGGTCTGCCGTTGAAGACCGCCGCGCGTTTTATTCTTTTTCATCAGTTGGTTTTCTTTGATTAAATTAATATATCTATGTTTTTAAATGAAAATTTATTTTATGGCCGCCTGTTGGCACACGGCTTGCTATGCTTAACCCGGTCTTTGAGTTTGGGTAATAAAGGCATTGTTTCATCAGCGAAGATTATTACGCGGGTGAGCTTGGCCGGTCGTCACAAGGAAGAAAATAATGGCACTGCAATTCACCACGGCTATTCGTGGCAATTTTTTTGATATCACCGCCTGCGTGGAGGAACCGCAACAGCTCGACGAATGCCTGCGGCACATTCCCGACGGTTTGTTGCTGCTCAACGAGGGCACCATCGTCTGGTTCGGCAGCTGGCAGCAGGGTGCGGCGCTGTTGCCACCGGGCTTTGCGGTCACGGAGTATCGCGACAAACCGATCGTGCCGGGATTTATCGACACCCATATCCACTACCCGCAAACCGAAATGATTGGTGCCTATGGCGACCAACTGCTGGGGTGGTTAAACAATTATACCTTCCCGACCGAAAGCCGTTACGGCTGCGAACGGCACGCCGACGAGATGTCGGCCTTCTTTCTGCGGGAGTTGCTGAGCAACGGCACCACCACCGCGCTGGTGTTCGGCAGCGTGCATCCGCAGTCGGTCGATGCGCTGTTCAGCCAGGCGCAAACGCTGAATATGCGCTTGATCGCCGGTAAGGTGATGATGGATCGCCATGCGCCGCAGGCGCTGCTGGAGACGCCGGAGCAGAGTTACCGCCAGACGCGCGCGCTGATCGAGCGCTGGCACGGCAAAGGCCGCCTCGGCTACGCCATCACGCCGCGCTTTGCGCCGACCAGTTCGCCGGCGCTGCTGGCACAGGTGCAGCGGCTGCGCGAAGAATTCCCCGACGTTTGGCTGCAAACGCACCTGAGCGAGAATCCGCAGGAAGTGGCCTGGGTAAAAGCGCTGTTCCCGCAGAGCCAAAGCTATCTGGACGTTTACCACCGCTACGGCATGACCGGCGGCAAAAGCGTGTTCGCCCACTGCCTGCACCTGGAGGAGCAGGAGTGGGACTGCCTGTGCGAGACCCGCTCGGCGATCGCGTTTTGCCCCACCTCCAACCTGTTCCTCGGCAGCGGGCTGTTCGACCTGCAGCAGGCCTGGCGTAAGCGGGTGAAGCTCGGCATCGGCACCGACGTGGGGGCCGGCACCACCTTCAATATGCTGCGCACGCTGGGCGAGGCGTACAAGGTCGGCCAGTTGCAACATTACCGGCTCTCCGCCGTAGAAGCGTTCTATCACGCCACCCTGGGCGGCGCCCGCGCGCTGGCGCTGGACGACAAAATCGGCAACTTCAACGTCGGCAAAGAGGCGGATTTCGTGGTGCTCGATCCGGCAGTCACGCCGCTGCAGCAGCTACGCTACGCCAACAGCGCCACGTCGGCGGAACAAGGGTTCGTGCTGATGACGCTGGGGGACGATCGCAATATTTATCGCACCTATGTAGACGGCAAGGTGGTTTATCAGGCGCCGCGTTGACGCAGCCGCGCCTGTAGCCAAACGCTGAGCGGCACGACGGCGATCGCGCTCAGCGCGCACAGCCATAACAGGCGTTGCAGGCTAAACGGGGTGAGGCCGCTGCTCAGCAACGCGGAGGAGAGCAGGAAGGCCGCCGTGGCGCTCAGGTGTATCAGGGCGGTTTGCAGTACGCCGAAGGCGGCGCGCTGCCGATCGTCCGGCCAGCGCATGCTCAGGGAGGAGATCGCCACCAGCCGCGCATAGGCCGCCGCGAGAAACGCGACCATGAACAGCTCGCCGCGATCGCCGCCGCGCGCCGCCAGCCATAGGCTGCCCAGCAGCAGCAGCGTGGCGCCCACCGTCAGCGTCACGGCGCCAAAGCGTTGCAGCCAGCGGCCCGCCAGCACGGTCGCCAGATAGCCGGCCACGCCGCCGATGAGAAACAGCCAAGGCAAATGCGCGTCTGCCGCCTGTAACCGCTGGGTGAGCAGCGGCGCCAGCACCGGGATCAGCAGCATCGGGCTGAACTGCGTCAGGCCGGCGGCGGCGGCGAACAGCAACAACCGGCGATCGAGCGCGACGGGCGTGGCAGCCCGTGGCTGCGGCGCATCCCTGGGAACGAACAGCGCGACCAAGACGGCCGCCAGCAGACACAGCCCGCCGATAGTCACCAGCGCGGCGCGCCAGCTCGCTACTTCGCACAGGTACAGCATGCCCGGCATGCCGACGATGCTCACCAACGAAAAGGACGCGATCACCGTCGCCAACATTCTGCCGTGCAGCGCGGCTGGTGCGGCGTTGAGCAGCAAGCCGATCCCGACGCCCATCGTGGTGCCGCCCAACAGCCCGGCCAACAGCCGCAGTGCCAGCAGCCAGTAAAACTGCTGGGTTGTAGCGATCAATAAGGTGGTCACGCCCAGCAGCGTGACGTTGAGCAGCAGAAAGCGCCGCTTCTCAACGCCGCCGATCCAGAAAAACGCGCCGATGCCGGAAATCACCGCGGCCAGCGTATAGGCCGCGCTGACATAGCCGGCGAAGCTGACGGGCACGGAAAAATCGGCGGCCATGTAGAGGAATATCGGGTTGAATACCATGTATTCCAGGGCATTGGTGAACTGAATAAAGGCGATGACCAGCGCTATCGCCGTCAGCTTTCTCGTGGGTGTCATAAGCATCTATCGGTTGCAGAGTCAGGCCGGCAGTGTAGCGCTTGGCGTTGATCGGGATTAGATGGTAGAAATGGCATGGTTTGTTATCAAATCAGGGATAATCATGCGCGATAAATTGGATTTAAACCTGTTACGCATTTTCGTGGCGGTGGTGGAACAGGGGAGTTTCGTCGGGGCGGCGCGGGCGCTGGCGATGCCGACCTCCAACGTCAGCCGCTATATCTCTCAGCTGGAGCGCCAGCTCGAGCAGCGATTGCTCGAACGCAGCACTCGCTCGATGCGGCTGACGCCGAACGGCCAGCTGTTGCATGAACGCACCCAGCCGCTGTTGGCGTCGCTGGAACATACCGCGCAAACCCTCAGCGAGCGGCAGCAACAGCTGCGCGGGCCGCTGCGCCTGTGCGTGCCCAATGAAGTGGGGCCATACCTGTTGGGCGAGCCGCTGGCGGCGTTCGCCCAGCAGCATCCGCAGATCGAAATCAGCTGCGTGACCAACCTGGCTGGCATGACGTCGCTGCTCGACGATGTCGATCTGGCGGTGATGATTAGCCGGGGCATGCTGGACGATAGCGACTATGTGGCGCAGCCGCTGGCGTCTTTCCCTTGTATCGTGGTGGCCGCTCCGGCGTTGCTGGCGCAGTGGCCGCCGTCGTCGGCGATTGAACAATTCACGCAATTGCCCTGCATCAGCACGGTAGATGCGCTGAAGGGGATGCCGTGGCAGTTTATCCGCCCGGACGGAACCTTCGTTACCGTCCCGGTCAATGCGCGCTATCGCGTCAACAGTGGAGAGATGGCGCTGAAGGCGGCCTTGGCCGGCGTGGGGTTCGCCATGCTTTCCGAACTTGGCTGCCGGCCGTTTCTGGCCGACGGCGGTTTGGTTGAGGTGCCGCTGGCACTGCCGCCGGCGCCGTTGCAGCTGTATGCCGTTTACCCCGGCCGCCGCTATCTGCCGGCCAAAACGCGCGCGTTGCTGACGTTCCTGATACAGCAGGTTGGCGAGACGGTTAACTGCTAATCACTTGTTTTTGCTCAAACTGCCAACTGCGCCTAAGCTAGGAGGTGACTCAGAGGGAGCGATTCCCCGAGACCTTATTCCGTGAACATGGAGGAGTTTCGATTTGATGCGTTTATCCACATTGGTGCTGGCGATCGGCATGGCGCTGGGCTCGCAGGCACAGGCAGCAGAAACCCAACCTCACGCCGACCATAGCGCGCTGCCCAGCGGTCAGGCGAAGGAGGCTACCGTGACCGGTGAAGCCAATCAGCACGAGAAGCAAAAGACCCAAAATCCATTCTTCTATCAAAGCCGTCTGCCGTTCCAGGCGCCGCCGTTCAACCTGATCAAGGAGAGCGACTACGCGCCGGCGATCGCAGCGGGCATCAAGCAGAAGCGGGAAGAGGTGGAGAAGATCGCCAACAACCCGGCCAAGCCCAACTTCAAAAATACCTTCGTGGCGCTGGAGCAGGCCGGCTCGCTGCTGACACGGGTAATGAACGTGTTCGGCGCCATGACCTCGGCCAACACCAGCGATGCGCTGCAGAAGCTGGATGAAGAGACCTCGCCGAAGCTGGCGGCCCTGAACGACGACATCATGCTCAACGGCAAACTGTTCGCGCGCATCAAGGCCATCTATCAGGATCGCGATGCGCTGAAGCTGGATCCGGAAGCGCGCCGGCTGGTGGAAGTGACCTACAAGAACTTCGAGCTGGCGGGCGCCAACCTGTCGGACGCCGACAAGGCCAAGCTGAAGGCGCTGAACCAGGAAGCGGCGACGCTGAGCACCCAGTTCACCAACAAACTGCTGGCGGCGAGTAAAAACGGCGCGCTGGCGATAACCGACCCGGCGAAGCTGGACGGCCTGTCGGAAGGCGAGCTGGCGGCGGCGGCTCAGGCGGCCGCCGAACGCAAGCTGGAGAAACAGTGGCTGCTGGTGCTGCAAAACACCACGCAACAGCCGTTGTTGCAGAGCCTGAAAGATCGCGATACCCGCAAAGCGCTGTTCGACGCCTCCTGGGCGCGCGCGGAGAAGGGCGACGGCAACGATACCCGCCAGACCATTTCCCGTCTGGCCAAGGTGCGCGCCGAGCAGGCCAGGCTGCTGGGTTACCCGAACTACGCCGCCTGGAAACTGCAAAACCAGATGGCCAAGACGCCGGATGCCGCGCTGAGCTTTATGCGCAACATCGTGCCGGCGGCCACTGCGCGCGCCGAGCGTGAAGCCAAAGACATTCAGGCGGTGATCGACCAGCAGAAAGGCGACTTCAAGGTGCAGGCCTGGGACTGGCAGTTCTACGCCGAACAGGTGCGCAAGGCCAGGTACGATCTGGACGAGTCGCAGATCAAGCCTTACTTCGAGCTGAACAACGTGCTGAACAACGGCGTGTTCTACGCCGCCAACCTGCTGTACGGCATCAGCTTCAAAGAGCGCAAGGACATTCCGGTCTATCAAGCGGACGTCAAGGTGTATGAAGTGTTCGACAAGGACGGCAAATCGCTGGCGCTGTTCTACACCGACTACTTCAAGCGCGACAACAAGGGCGGCGGCGCCTGGATGAGCAACTTCGTCGATCAGTCGAAGCTCAACGGCACCAAACCGGTGATCTACAACGTCGCCAACTTCACCAAACCGGCGCTGGGCCAGCCGGCGCTGCTGTCGTATGACGACGTGATCACGATGTTCCACGAGTTCGGCCACGCGCTGCACGGCATGTTCGCCGATCAGGAATACCCGAGCCTGTCGGGCACCAACACCGCGCGCGATTTCGTCGAGTTCCCGTCGCAGTTCAACGAGCACTGGGTCCGCGATCCGAAAGTGTTCGGCCACTTCGCCAAGCATTACCAGACCGGCGAGGCGATGCCGCAGGAACTGGTCGACAAGATCAAGAAGGCCGACAAGTTCAACAAGGGCTACAGCATGACCGAACTGCTGTCCGCTGCGCTGCTGGACATGCACTGGCACATGCTCACGGCCGACCAGCCGCAGCAGGACGTGGACAAGTTCGAGGCCGAATCGCTGCAAAAAGACAAGATCGATCTCAGCTACGTGCCGCCGCGCTACCGCTCCAGCTATTTCCAGCACATCTGGGGTAATGGCTACGCCGCGGGCTACTACGCCTATCTGTGGACGCAGATGCTGGCGGACGACGCCTTCCAGTGGTTCACCGAACACGGTGGCCTGACCGCCGAAAACGGCCAGCGCTTCCGCGACATGATCCTGTCGCGCGGCAACAGCCAGGATCTGGAGAAGCTGTACATCGACTGGCGCGGCAAAGCGCCGAGCATCGAACCGATGCTGATCAACCGCGGGCTGAAGGACGAGTAAGTTCGGCCATTCCCGGTAAGCAAACAAAAGGGCGCGTTATGCGCCCTTCGTCTTTTTTGGCTTGGCCGACTTCAGCGGTTCACCACCTTGGCCGGCAGGGCCACCACCAGCAGCGAACTGAGCAGCAGGCAGCCGGCGAAGGCCCAGAGCGCGCTGCCGCTCTTGCCGGTCAGATCCAGCGCCAGCCCCATCAGCGAATTGCTCACCAACCCGGCGATGTTGGCCAGCGAACAGGCCAGCGCGAAGCCGGTCGCCGCCGCCGTGCCGCGCAGGAAGGTGGCCGGCAGGCTGAAGAATACCGGCACCGCACCGATGATCGCCGCCTGGGCGATGGAGAACAGCAGCACCGTGGCCAGCGCATTGTGGGTGAAGAAGGTGCTGCCGGCCATGGCCAGCGCGCCGACGATAAACGGCACGATGATATGCCAGCGCCGTTCGCGCAGCCGGTCGGAACTGCTGCCGATCAGCAGCATGCCGAGCAGGGCGGCGACGCTGGGGATCGCCGTCAGGTAGCCAATGGTGGTGATGTCGGTGACGCCGGCGGTTTTGATGAAGGTCGGCATCCAAAAGCCCATGGCGTAGGCGCTGAGCAGAATGGCGAAGTCGATGCCGCCGAGCATCCACACCTTCAGGTTGAAGAAGCCGTCGCGGAAGCTGTGCTTGCCATGATTGGCCTCGGCGTCGTCGCGTGCCAAATCGTCGGCGATGCGCTGTTTTTCCTCGGGCGTCAGCCACTTGGCCTGCTGGTAGGTATTAGGCAACAGCCAGAAGGTCAGCACGCCCAACAGCACGCTGGGAATACCCTCCAGCAAAAACAGCCACTGCCAGCCGTGCAGCCCGTGGCGCATGTCGAAATGGCCCATGATCCAGCCGGAGAGCGGCCCGCCGATCACGCTGGACAGCGGCAGGCCGATCATGAACAGTGCGATGATGCGGCCGCGGCGATAGGTCGGGAACCACAGCGTCAGGTAAAAGAGCACGCCAGGCAGAAAACCGGCCTCCGCCACGCCGAGCAGAAAGCGGATGACGTAGAACTGGGTGGGCGTGGTGACGAACATGGTGGCGGTGGAGAGCAGCCCCCAGGTGATCATGATGCGGGCGATCCACATCTTGGCACCGACGCGCTGCAGGATCAGGTTGCTCGGCACCTCGAACAGAATATAGCCGACGAAGAACAGCCCGGCGCCCAGGCCGAAGGCCGCTTCGCTCAGCTGCAGCGCATCGGCCATCTGCAGCTTGGCCAGCCCGACGTTGATGCGATCGAGGTAGGCCGCCAGGTAACACAGGCAAAGAAACGGGATCAGTTTCCAGGTGATTTTGCGGTACAGCAGCAGCGATTCTGCGTCCGCTTTCCCCGCCAGCGGGGTATCGACAATGGCCATGATGTTGTCTCCAGGTGGTGCGTGGTGGCCTCCGCAGGAGGCGCCTGTTGTGTTTGCGTTACATGGGCGCCGCCCTGTTTCGGGCGGTCGCGTGAGGCGCTGTCTGCGCCTTCGTTATTGTCGTTGCAGGTGACTCGTTGATTTATAACCGGTTCAGGTAGTCGAGCGCCTCCCGTTTGTGCACCACGTCACCGTATTTGCTGTCGATGTCGAACAGGTTGGCTTCGTGCGGGCCGGGGTGACGATCGCCGACGCACTCGCGCACCACCATGGCGCGAAAGCCGTGCTGCACCGCGTCCACCGCGCTGGCGCGGATGCAGCCGCTGGTGGAGCAGCCGATCATCAGCAGCGTGTCGATCCCTTGCGCCACCAGCAGCGGCGCCAGCGCGGTGCCGAAGAAGGCGCTGGCGTATTGCTTGCTCAGCACTACCTCATCGGCCAGCGGTGCCACCGGCGGGCAGAACGCCGCCAGCGGGTTGCCCGCCACCATGTCCTTCATCACCGGCGCTTTTTTGACCCACAGGCCGCCATCGGCAAAATGGCCTGCATGATAGCGGATGTGGGTGTGGATCACCGGAATTCCGGTGCGGCGCGCACTGGCCAGCAGTTCGCGGCTTTCCTCGACCGCGCTTACCACGCCCGGCGCGAACAGCGGCGCGCCTTCGGTGGTGTAGGCCTGCATAAAATCGATCGCCAGCAGCGCCGGGCGCCGGCCGAAGCCGAGGCGCTGGCCCCAGACGCCGCGATAGTTGTCGCTGAGGGTGTCGTTCATTCTGCCTCCTCAATAGGCGCCGGACAGCAGGGCGCCGGCGCCGGGGACGATCGGTTCCAGCTCCAGCGCGGTCAGCATCGCGTAAGTGGTGGCGATGGCGGCGGTGATCACCGGTTTGCCGGTTTGGGCCTCCACCGTCGGGACGGCCGGCAGCGAAGGCATCTGCACGCAGGCGGACAGCACGATAGCATCGATCTCGCGTAAATCCATCTCGGCGACGATCCCCGGCAGCCTGGCCGGATCGTGCCGGCCGACGTCGAGGTTGTCCGGGATCTCCAGCGCGCGCCATACCTTGACCTCAATGCCTTCGTGCTGGATGTAGTCCACCACCAGCTGGGTCAGCGGTTTCATATAGGGCGCCACCAGCGCGATGCGTTTGGCGCCGATCACTTTCAGGCTGTTGACCAGCGCGCCGGCGCTGCTGATAACCGGCGCGGCGGCCTGATTGTCTTTCGTCACTTGCGCCAGCCGGGCCTGCGATTCGCGGTGGTAGCCCAGCCCCATCGCCATGATGGCCACCAGGCAGGCGTAGCCGAGCACGTCGACCCGCGCGTCGGAGAGCTCCAGCGCGCAGCGATCGGACTCGGCGTCCATCGCCGCCAGCTCTTCTTTATTGACGTGTTTCATGCGCATGCGGCTGGAGTGAAAGGTGAAACGCTCCGGGCGTATCAGCTGGCGCGCGCCCAGCATCGCCGGGATCTCGGTTTCCATCGTGGTGTTGGAGCTGGGCACGATCTGGCCGATGCGGTAGTGGTTGCTCATGTCGGTGTTCCTCAGTTAATCCAGAAAATCGCCCAGGGCGCGGAAGAAGCCGTCGAAATCGTCCCACGGGATCATGTGTCCGGCATTCTCGACCTCGACGATGGCGATCTCCGGCTGCAGCGCGCGGATCTCCGCCCGGTCTTCGGGCTGAATGACGCCGCCTTTGCCTGCGGCCATCAGCAGCGTCGGCAGGGTCAGCTGCGGGTAGTCACGGTGGCTGTCCACCTGATGAAAATCGTCGTAGGCGCGTTGGATCGCCGGCTCGTAGCAGGTATGCAGCCACTCGGCGCGCAGCCGGCGCTGCTCTTCGCTCCAGGTCGGGCAGAAGGCGCGCATCTGCTCGGCGCTCATGCCCGGCAGCGACTGCCGGATCGAATCGGCGTACCACGGCCATTGGCCGGGATAGGCGCGGCGGCCGGGGCCGGAAACCGGCGGGTCGACCAGCACCAGCCGCCGCACGCTGGCGGGCTGCAAAACGGCGGCGCGCAGGGCGAAGCGAGCGCCCATCGAATGGCCGAGCAGGGCGTAACTGGCCAGGTTCAGCGCGGCGGCGAAGGCGTTGATGTCCTGCGCACAGGTCTCTGCGTCATAAGCCAGTTCCGGGCCGCTGGACGACAAACCGCGGCCGCGCACGTCGAGTACGTAAACGTCGTATTTTTCCCCCAGCCGCTCGGCGACGAAGCCCCAAGTGATCGCCGGGCTGGTGATGCCGGGGATCAGGATCAGCGCCGGGCCTTGGCCGCCGTAGCGCAGGTAATGTTGGCGAATGTCGTTGGCGTGAACGTGGGCGCCGTAGAGGAAGGTGCTCATGCGGCGTTCTCCGATTTCAGCGCTTGCGCGTACAGGTCATAGCCGTAGACCCAGGCCGGATCTTCCTGGGTGCGCAGGAAGGTGTTGGCGTTGGACACCGCCTGCACCCTGGATGCGCGCTCCTTGCGGTTGGCTTCATACAGCTGGAAGGCGGTGCGGTAGTCGCCGAGGCCGGTTTCCTGCAGGCAGCGGGTCAGCATGGCGGCGTCTTCGATCGCCATCGCCGCGCCTTGTGCCATGTGCGGTTTCATCGGGTGGCAGGCGTCGCCGAGCAGCACCAGACGGCCTTCGCTCCACAGCGGCAGCGGTTTGCGGTTCAGCAATGGCCATTTGGTGACCTGCTCGCTGGATTCGATCAGCGCCTGCACGATCGGGTGGTAGCCGGCGAAGGTCTCGAACATCTCTTCGCGGCTGCTGTCGATGAAGCTGCCCTGGAAATCCCAGGCCGGGTGCGGCACGCCGCTGACGTAGTAATACTCGTCGCGCCGTTGGGTGGTGTAGTAGACCATCAGATGGCGGTCCGCCGACCACCACTTCACGCAGTCTTCGAACGTCAGGTTGTATTTCGCCAGCTTCTCGCCGCGGATCAGCGCGCGGTGGGCTACCCAGCCGCTGTAGGTCGGCGCTTCCGCCCCCAGCAGATGTTCGCGGATGCGTGAATTGATGCCGTCGGCGCCGATTACGATGTCGGCATGGGCCGAGGTGCCGTCGACGAAGTTCAGCACCACCTCGTCCCCGCGATCTTCAATCTTGCTCAGGCATTTGCCGAACTGCAGGGTGCCGGGCTGCAGCGCGGAAAGCTGCAACGCCTGGAGATCGCCGCGGTGCACCGTCACATAGGCAGCGCCGTACTCCCGGCGGGCAAAGCCGCCCAGTTCGATGCGCGAGAGATAGTCGCCGCTCTCGGCATCGCGGCTGAACCAGAAATCGGGATGAGACGCCATCTGCTCCAGCCGCTGTTCAATACCGAGCCGGCGGAAAATCTTCAGGACGTTCGGCCCCATGTGAATGCCGGCGCCGAGGCGCGAGAACGCCGGGCTCTGTTCATACAGATCGACGGTAAAGCCGGCTTTTTGCAGCAGCCCGGCGGCGGAGGCGCCCCCCAGCCCGGCGCCGACGACGGCGATGCGTGGTTGTTTGCTCATCATGTTTCCCCTGTCAGTTGGCTTTTTTCAGCGTAGGCCCAACGCCTGGCTGGACGATCGATTTATAGTGTATGCGCTAGATAATGCAATGTTGCAAAAGTGTTAAATCAGATCTTGCTCACGCTAATTGACGGCGCATTACTGTTAAACTCATGTTAATCACAGGATTGTAGAGGGGTGAAATAGGACTTTCTTATGATGGATAGTCGCAGCTTGCTTTCCTTTGCTTTTTTGACTTAGATAAAAATGAGCGCATTCACTTTAAATTGTTTAAAAAATCACCGCCGCCTTGCGGGCGTCGGACACCCTTGACGAGACAGGAGACAGGCCATGGCGGTCAATGAAACCCAGTTGGTACAGCTGTTCGAGCAGGTGCTTACGCTGTCGAAGGTCGATGCTTCGCAGAGCGTGGCGATTTTGAAAAGCCATTATTCCGATGCGCGCACGGTGCGCGCCGCGACCGACGCGGCGCTGCGGCTGGGCGCCAGGGTGTATGCCGTCGAGCTGCCGGCGTTCAACCATCCGCGGGCGATGGGCAACGACATGACCGCCTATTGCGGCGATACCGCGCTGACCGGCAACCTGGCGGCGCAGCGTGCGCTGGAGTCTGCCGATCTGATCGTCGATACCATGATGTTGCTGCATTCGCCGGAGCAGGAGCAGATCCTGAAAACCGGCACCCGCATCCTGCTGGCGGTGGAGCCGCCGGAGGTGCTGGCGCGCATGTTGCCCAACGCGGAGGACAAGGCGCGGGTGCTGGCCGCCGCCGCCGTACTGGAGCAGGCGAAGCGGATGCAGGTGACCTCCGCCGCCGGCAGCGATTTCCGCGCGCCGCTCGGGCAATACCCGACGGTGACCGAGTACGGCTATGCCGATGAACCGGGGCGCTGGGATCACTGGCCGAGCGGCTTCCTGTTCACCTGGCCGAATGAGGAGCAGGCGGAAGGGGTGCTGGTGCTGGAGGTCGGCGATATCTTGCTGCCGTTTAAAAGCTACGCGCGCGAACGCATCACGCTGGAGATCGAACAAGGGTTCGTTACCCGCATTCACGGCGGTTTCGAGGCGGAATACCTGCGCGAATACATGAAATACTTTGACGATCCGGAGGTGTACGGCATCTCGCACATCGGCTGGGGCCTGCAGCCGCGCGCCCAGTGGACGGCGATGGGCCTGTACGACAAGAACGACGGTATGTGCATGGACGCGCGCGCGTTTTACGGCAACTTCCTGTTCTCCACCGGGCCGAATACCGAAGTGGGCGGCACGCGCAAAACGCCTTGCCATATGGACATCGCGCTGCGCCGCTGCGACATCCGCCTCGACGGGCAAACGGTGGTGGCGGACGGGGAAGTGGTGGCGCCGGAGGCCTCGCGCGTGCGCCGGGCTTAATCGTTGCTGCCAACGGCGGGGGTTTGTACTATTCTCGTGGATTCCATAGATGGTGAGAGTAACGCAATGACGCCCCCCGAATACCCGTCAGCCGTGAGCGGCCAACCCGAAAATTATCATTTTACCGAGCAAGTCGGGCACCTGCTGCGCAAGGTTTATCAGCGCCACCTGGCGATTTTCCAGCAAAACGTCGGCGATTCGCAGCTGACGGCGGTGCAGTTCATCACCCTGTGCGCGGTGCGCGATATGGGGCCGAGCTCGCTGACCGAGCTGGTGCAGGTGACGGCGGTGGATCAGGCCACCATACGTGGCATTGTCGAGCGGCTGAAGGCGCGCGGTCTGATCACGGTGACGCCGGATCCGGTGGATCGGCGCAAGGTGGTGGTCGGCCTGACCGACGCCGGCGCCGTGCTGCTGACGGAAACGGTGCCGCAGGCGGCGAAAATTACAGAGCTGACGTTCGGCACGCTCAACCCGGCCGAACGGATAGCGCTGATATTCCTGCTGAATAAAATGCTGGAAGATCCGCCCACCGGCTGATTCGCCCGCGCAACGTCGGTTGCCTGGTGGTCGGTGGCGAGAGGCCAGCCCATAAGACCATCACGTGCAGGCGGAGACGCGAACAATGGCGATATCTGAAGTGCAGTCGCCCAGGGAAGGCGCGAACACCACGCTGACGGAGCATCCGCTGATGCTGTCGGTGAACGGCGAACAGCTTCATGCGCAGGTGATGGCGGATACGCCGCTCTTGCTGGTACTGCGCAACGATCTGGCGCTCAACGGCCCGAAATACGGCTGCGGCCTGGGCGAATGCGGCGCCTGTACCGTGTTGATCGACGGCGTGGCGGCGCGCTCCTGCGTGATCCCGGCGCGCGGCGTGTCCGGCCGGGCGATCGTCACCTTGGAAGGCCTTGGCGATCGCCAGCGCCCGCACCCGGTGCAGCGTGCCTTTATCGAAGAGCAGGCGGCGCAATGCGGCTACTGCCTCAACGGCATGATCATGACCACCAAAGCCCTGTTGGATCGCAATCCCGCCCCGAGCGAGGCGGAGATCCGTCAGGCGCTGTCCGGCAACCTGTGCCGCTGCGGCACCCATCTCGAAATCCTGCGTGCGGTTCAGCGCGCCATCATTCTCTGCCGCGATGAGGACGCCCACGCTCATGACTGATTCCCGTCCCTCATCGCCGAGCCAGGCCGAATTGCTGCAGCGCGACGGCGTGCTGCTGATCGTCGACAGCGTGCAACCGCCGTCGGGGCCGGTGCCCAAAGGGCAAACGCCGGTGCTGAAGCCCAGGGAGCAAGGGCTGTTTATCGCCCTGTGCGGCAGCGGCGAAATCTATGCCTTTAACGGCCATGTCGATCTCGGCACCGGCGTGCGCACCGCGCTCGGGCAGATCGTCGCCGAAGAGCTGTACCTGCGCATGGATCAGGTGCGAATGGTGTTGGGCGATACCGCGCGCGCGCCGAATCAGGGCGCCACCATCGCCAGCGCCACGCTGCAGATCTCCGCCGTGCCGCTGCGCAACGCCGCCGCCGAAGCGCGCCGTTGGCTGTTGCGCCAGGCGGCGCAGCGCTTCGATGCGCCGGTAGAACAGCTGGCGCTGGAGGAGGGCGTGATCCGCAGCCCGCAGGGGCAGGCGCTCAGCTACGCCGAGCTGGTGGCCGGCGGTCATGTCGAACTGTCGATTTCCGGCGACGCGCCGCTGAAACCGCAGGCGGAGTATCGCCTGGTGGGCACCAGCGCCGCGCGCGTCGATATCCCGGCCAAGGCGACCGGCGAAACCACCTACGTACACGATATGCGCCTGCCGAACATGCTGCACGGCCGGGTGGTGCGGCCGCCCTATGCCGGGTACGACAGCGGCGAATTTGTCGGCACCAGCCTGCTGGCGGTGGACGAAACCTCGATCGTGCATATTCCCGGCATCGTCAAACTGGTGGTGATCGGCGATTTCATCGGCATTGTCGCCGAGCGCGAAGAGCAGGCGATCAAGGCGGCGCAGGCGCTGCAGGTCAGCTGGAAAGACTGGCGGCGCAATTTGCCGCAGATGACCGACGTGGCGCAGGCGCTGCGCGACAACCCGCATTCGACCCGGGTGGTGCACGATACCGGCGATGTGGACGCGGCGCTGGCGGCGGCCGACAGGCGTTTCACCCGCAGCTACCTGTGGCCGTATCAGCTGCATGCCTCGATTGGCCCTTCCTGCGCGCTGGCGGACTACCGGCCGGAGCGCCTGCAGGTCTGGTCAGGCAGCCAGAACCCGCACCTGCTGCGCGCCGATCTGGCCTGGCTGCTGGAATACCCGGAAGCGCAGATCGAGATCGTTCGCATGGAGGCGGCCGGTTGCTATGGCCGCAATTGCGCCGATGACGTCTGCGCCGACGCGGCACTGCTGTCGCGCGCGGTGGGCAGGCCGGTGCGGGTGCAGCTGACCCGCGAACAAGAACATGTGTGGGAACCGAAGGGCACGGCGCAGCTGATGGAGGTGGACGGCGGGCTGGACGCCGCCGGGCACCCGGTCGCCTACGACTTTCGCACCTATTATCCTTCCAACGGCGCACCGACGCTGGCGCTGCTGCTGACCAGCCGGGTCGAGCCGCTGCCGGTGGCCTATGAAATGGGCGACCGCACCTCGGTGCCGCCTTATGAGTATCCGGCGCTGCGCGTCAGCATCGAGGACATGGCGCCGATCGTGCGTGCCTCCTGGATGCGCGGCGTTTCCGCCTTGCCGAACACCTTCGCCCACGAATCTTATATCGATGAGCTGGCCCACGCTGCCGGCGTCGATCCGCTGGAATACCGGCTGCGCTATATCCATGACGAACGCGCCAGTGAGCTGATGCGCAGCACCGCAGAGCGCGCCGGCTGGACGCCGCATACCGAACCGATGCAGACCCCGGCGGAAGACGGCGTGCTGCGCGGGCGCGGCTTTGCCTATGCCCGCTACATCCACAGCAAATTTCCCGGCTTTGGCGCGGCCTGGGCCGCCTGGGTGGCCGACGTGGCGATCGACAAATCCAGCGGCGAAGTGGCGGTGACGCGCATCGTGGTCGGCCACGATGCGGGCATGATGGTCAACCCGGACGGCGTGCGCCACCAAATTCACGGCAACGTGTTGCAATCGACCAGCCGGGTGTTGAAAGAGCGCGTGACCTTTGAGGAATCGACGGTCTCTGCCAAAGAATGGGGGGCTTACCCGATCCTGACCTTCCCGGAGGTGCCGGAGGTGGACGTGGTGATGATGCCGCGCCCTGACGAGCCGCCGCTGGGCGCCGGGGAGTCGGCGTCGGTGCCCAGCGCGGCGGCCATCGCCAACGCGGTGTTCGACGCCACCGGCATTCGTTTTCGCGAGCTGCCCATCACCTCGGATAAGCTGCGAGAGGCGCTGAACGGGGCGGACGCCGAGCGGCAGGCCGCGCCGCCCAAGAAAAAGAAGCGCGGCAAATGGTGGTTCGGCGGTGCCGCGGGGCTGTTCGGCGCGGTGCTGGGCATCGCGGGTAGCGCCCTGCCGTGGCGGGTGGAGATCGCGCCGGTGGCGACGCCCGGCGCCGGCACCTGGTCGGCGGCCACGCTGGAGCGCGGCCGCCAGTTGGCCGCCGCCGGCGACTGCGCGGTTTGCCATACCGCTGCGGAAGGGGCGACCAACGCCGGCGGGCTGGCGATGGCGACGCCGTTCGGCACCCTCTACAGCACCAACATTACCCCGGACGTGGCAACTGGCATCGGCAACTGGTCGTTTACCGCGTTCGATCGGGCGATGCGCCAGGGCATCGCCCGCGACGGCCGTCATCTGTATCCGGCATTTCCCTACACCGCATTCAGTAAAATGACCGACGGCGACATGCAGGCGCTGTACGCTTATCTGATGTCGCAACCGGCGGTGCGCCAGAGCAATCCGGCCAATCAGATGCGCTTCCCGTTTAACCTGCGGCCGCTGATGGCGGGCTGGAACGCGCTGTTCCTGCGCCAGGGGGAATTTCAACCCGATCCGCAACAAAGCGCGCAGTGGAATCGCGGCGCCTATCTGGTCAACGGGCTCGGCCACTGCGCCGCCTGCCATTCGCCGCGCAATCTGCTGGGGGCGGAAAAGGGCGGCGCGGCTTTCCTGGCGGGTGGGAGGGTGGACAGCTGGGAAGCGCCGGCGCTGAATCAATTGGCCAACGCGGACAAGCCCTGGACCGAGGAGCAGCTGTTTCAGTACTTCCGCAGCGGGCATTCCGCCGAGCACGGCGTGGCGGCCGGGCCGATGGGGCCGGTGGTCAGCGAACTGGCGACGTTGCCGCAGAGCGATCTGCGGGCGATGGCCAACTATGTGATGTCGCTGAGCACCAAGGCGACGCTGAATGTGGAACCGCAGGCGCAGTTGGCGGCCCGCGCCTTGCCGGTGGCGGGGCAGCTGGCCGGCGAGCGGTTGTTCCAGGGCGCTTGCCAGGCCTGCCACAGCGCCGCTGCCGGTGGGCCGCAGCTGTTCGGCGTCAGCCCGGATCTGGCCAATAACACCAATATCTTCAGCGATCGCCCCGATAACCTGATCAAGGTGATCCTGCAAGGGATCCCCAAACCGGCCACCGCCGAATTGGGATTTATGCCGGGCTTTAAGGACAGCTTTTCCGATCGGCAGGTGACGGCGTTGGTGAATTATCTGCGCCAACGCTATGCCGGCGACAAACCGGCCTGGCGTGACGTGGAGGCGCAGGTGGCGCGGCTGCGCGCGGAACCAGGGAATCATTAACATTGTAAATTGTTACATTGGGTTATTGACTGGCGGCGCTCATTCGGGGATTAATGTTAGCCTGATTTTTACCTTACCTATAAAAAACAGGAAGTTAACATGGCATTAACCACGCATAAAATGGAAAGCGGCCTGGCCGTAACAGTTCGTTTACCTGAGAACCCGGCCAAGGTTCCGGCGATTATTCTGTGTCACGGCTTCTGCGGCATTCAGGAGCTGTTGCTGCCGGCCTTTGCCGAGGCCTTCGTCAAGGCCGGTTTTGCGGCGGTGACGTTTGACTATCGCGGCTTCGGTGCCAGCGAGGGCGAACGCGGGCGGCTGGTACCGGCGCTGCAGATTGAGGATATCCTGGCGGTGAGCCGGTGGGTGCAAACGCAGCCGCAGATCGACAGCGAGCGTATCGGCCTGTGGGGCACGTCGTTTGGCGGCTGCCACGTGTTCGGCGCCGCCGCGGCCGATCCGGCCATCAAGTGCATCGTTAGCCAGCTGGCCTTCGCCGACGGGGAAACCATCGTGACGGGGAAAATGGCCGCCGACGAAAAACAGGCGTTCATCGCCACGCTGGACAAAATGGCGGAGAAGAAGCAGGCCACCGGCAAAGAGATGTTTGTCGCCGTCACCCGGGTGTTGAGCGATGACGAGTCGAAGGCGTTCTTCGAGGAGAACAAGGTGCGTTACCCGGCGATGGACATCAAGATCCCGTTCCTGACCGTGCGCGAAACGCTGCGCTATCAGCCGCGTGACAATGCGGCGCGAGTCACATGCCCGGTACTGGTGGTGGTGGCGGGCGGCGATACCGTGAATCCGCCGGAGCAGGGCATCGCGCTGTATGAGGCGGTAGGCAGCGCGAAGAAGGCGCTGCATGTCGAGCAGAATGCGAAGCACTATGACATGTACGCCGGCCCGCATTTCGCCGGCATCATCGGCCGTCAGATCGCGTGGTTCAACGATCACCTGTAATACCGCCTTCCCCCTGGCGCAGGAACGCCACCAGCCGCTGCGCCGGCAGCGGCAGCTGCGCCCATTCGCGCACCACCAGTGACAGGCGCCGGGTCGCCCAGTCGTCCGTCAGCGACAGGGCGCCGTGTCGGATCTGCGGATGGCGTTGGGCACTCTCTTCCGGCACCACCGCCAGCCCGGCGCCGCGCCACACCATGCGGCAGATGGCGTCGAAATTAGCTGCGCGCGCCCGTAGCCGCATCGGGCCGCCGCTGCGTATCGCCAACTGTTCCAAATGCTGTTGCAGCGCGCTCTGTTCCGGCAGGCCGATAAACTCAAAAGACAGGGTGTCCGCGAAGCTGACCTGACGGCGGCCGCTGAGCGCATGCCCCGGCGGCAGCGCCAGCACCAGACGATCCTGCCGGAAGGGGTAGCTAGCCAGCCCGCGCAGATCGGCGTGATCCGCCACGATGCCGATATCCGCCGCCTGTTCGGCGATCGCCTGCGCGATGACCGGGCTGGGCAGCTCCTCCAGCGCGATGTCGGTGTGCGGGTGCAGCACCAGAAAATCCGCCAGCAGCTCCGGCAGAAAGGCGTCGGCGGCGACGGTATTGGCGACGATGCGCAGCTGGCTGCGCTGGCCCGGCGCGAATTCGGCCATCTCGCCCCGCAGCCGGTCGCGCTGTTGCAGCAGCACGCGCGCGTGCTGCTGCAACAGGCGTTCACCGGCCGGCGTCGTCTGGACGCCGCGCGGATTGCGCGTCAGCAACGCCACGCCGGCCTGTTGCTCCAGCCCGCGCATGCGTGCGCTGGCGGCGGCCAGCGACAGCCCGACGCGCTCGGCGCCGGCGGTGATGCTGCCGGTCTCGAGCACCGCCGCCAACAGCCGCAGATCGATAAAGTCAAAATGCATGCGTTCTCCCTCTGTCTTTGCCGCAGGCAGGCTCTGCCATTGCCGCATTGTGCCGCGCCGCGCCGCCGGCCACAATCGGGCCGTTGATTGCCATAAGGATAGACGCATGTCGCTGACGTTACTCGAGATTATCGCCCTGACGGGCATTTTTACGCTGGCCGGCACGGTCAAGGGGGCGATCGGCCTGGGTTTGCCGACGGTGTCGATGGGGCTGCTCAGCCTGATGATGCCGCCGGGGCAGGCCGCCGCGCTGCTGCTGTTGCCTTCGTTGATCACCAATCTGTGGCAGTTGCTGTGCGGGCCGCGGCTGGGGGCGCTGTGCCGCCGGCTCTGGCCGATGATGCTGTGCGTCACGCTGGGCACGTTGCTGAGCGCCGGCGCGCTCACCGCCAGCGACGGCCGCCTGGCGCCGCTGGCGCTGGGCGTTTGCCTGATCGGCTATGCGCTGTTGGGATTCACCCGTTTCGATTGGCGGGTTTCCGCCACGGTGGAGCCATGGCTGGGGCCGCTGTGCGGCCTGGCGACCGGTGCGCTGACCGGCGCCACCGGCGTATTCGTCATACCGGCGGTGCCCTATCTGAACGCATTGGGCCTGGCGCGTGACGATCTGGTGCAGGCGCTGGGGCTGTCGTTCACCGTCTCGACGCTGGCGCTGGCCGCCGGATTAGCCTGGCATCAGGCGCTGCCCGGCGCGTTGCTCGGCGGTTCGCTGCTGGCGCTGCTGCCGGCGCTGGGCGGCATGTGGCTGGGCGGGATCGTGCGTCGTCACAGCAGCCCGCTGATTTTTCGCCGCTGCTTTTTTAGCGGGCTATTGCTGTTGGGGGCGGAGATTGTGTGGCGGGGGATGCATTAGGCGGTAAATTTTACCTACGCCTTCGGCTTTCAATTTACGGCGCGGCGCATTGCGCGATATTCTGGTTTTCTGATGGGCTAACGGCGGATGAGGGAACCATGACAGACAGCCAGGTGTTTGAACAACAAAGCCTCGACAATCTGCTGAGCTATTGGCGGCGCCATCGCCGCCTGCCGGGCGCGCGCTATCCGGCCGGGCCGACCGACAGCCTGTGCGACGTGCCGGGCGTCAGCGTCGGGCACCACACGCTGGCCGACGGCGAATGCCAGACCGGCGTCACCGCCATCGTGCCGCCGGGCGATCTGTTCAACCAGCCGCTGCCGTGCGGCAGCGCGGTACTGAACGGTTTCGCCAAGCCGCTGGGATTGGTGCAATTGAATGAGCTGGGGGAGTTGCAAACGCCTATTCTGCTGAGCAACACCTTCGCCGTCGGCACGCTGTTCAACGCCATGGTGCGGCGCAGCTGCCTGCGCTACCCGCAGATCGGCCGCGGCAGTGCCACCATCAACCCGCTGGTACTGGAGTGCAACGACGGCTACCTCAACGATATTCAGGCGATGGCGGTGCGTGAGGAACACGTCTTCAGCGCGCTGGATAACCATTCCACCCGCTTTGCGCGCGGCAGCGTCGGCGCCGGGCGCGGCATGAGCAGCTTCGGCCTGAAGGGCGGCATCGGCACCGCCTCGCGCTATTGCCCGGGGTTAGGCACCATGCTCGGCGTGCTGGTGCTGGCCAACTTTGGCACCCTCGACTCGCTGACGCTGAGCGGCGTGCGCGTTGGCCCGGCGCTGGGCAAGCTGTTGGCGGATCCGCCGCCGCAGGTGGACGCCGGCTCGGTCATCATCATCATCGCCTGCGATCGGGCGCTGGACAGCCGCCAGCTGAGCCGCATCGCCCGCAGAGCGGGCGCGGGCCTGGGGCGGGTGGGCAGCCATTGGGGGCACGGCTCCGGCGACATCGCGCTGGCGTTTTCCACCCGGTTGCTGGGGGCCACGCTACCGGACGAACGGCTGGAGCCGCTGTTTGCGGCGGCGGCGGACGCCACCGAATACGCGGTGCTCGATGCGTTGCTGAGCGCCGAAGGCGTCAGCGGCTTCCAGCAGCATGCGCGCGCGGCGCTGGGCCCGCTGCTCGATCGGCTGGCGGCGGCAAATTAAATGACGGGAGTGTGATGTGAAGGTCTTTATCTCTGCGGATATCGAAGGCGTTGCCGGCGTGATGCGGCCGGAACAGTGCAACCCGGCCCACGCCGACTATGCGGCGGCGCGCGAACTGATGGAACAGGAGGTCAACGCCGCCATCGACGGCGCTTTCGCCGGCGGGGCCACCGAGGTGACGGTGGCCGACAGCCACGCCATGATGCAGAACCTGCGCGCCGATCGCATCGATGGGCGCGCGCGGCTGGTACAGGGCAAGCCGCGCGGGCTGTCGATGGTGGAAGGGCTGCAACACCAACGCTACGACGGCCTGATGTTTATCGGCTATCACAGCGCCGCCGGCGAACATGGCGTGCTGGCGCACACCATCAACGGCCGGGCCTTTTACCGCGTCAGCCTGAACGGCGAAGCGGTGGGCGAAAGCGATCTGTATGCAGCGGCGGCGGCCGAATTGAACGTGCCGCTGTGGCTGGTGAGCGGTGACGACGAGCTGCAACGCTGGATTGCTGAACGTTATCCTCAATCTGGCTATGTGTGCGTGAAGCGCGCCATCTCACAAACCGCCGCCGAATCGCTCAGCCCGCAGCGGGCGCGCGCCGAGATCCGCGAGCGGGCGATGCAACAGGTGCGCCAGGGCGGGAAGCTGCCGGTGGAACGCCGCTTCATGCCGCCTTATCGGCTGACGCTGATGGCGGCCAAACCGGTGCTGGCGGATCTGTTCAGCCTGGTGCCCGGCGTGCAGCGCCAGGACGCGCTGACCGTGGCCTTCGACAGTGACAACATGGCGGCGCCAATCTGCCTGCTCAGCGTCTTCTCCTATCTGGCGACGACGCAGAGCTGAGGAAGCATGCGTTACAGGCGCTCGCGTTGGGTTAACTGGAGGGTAAGGTTCTCAATGCGTTCGGCCATTTGTTTGGTCAGCGCGGTGAGTTCGGTGTTTTGCTTCAGCAGTTCAAGCAACTGCTCGGACTGCCGTTCGGCCAGGGTTTGCCGCTGCGCCATCGCCTCGTCCAGATCTTCCCGGTGCTGGGCGTCGGCCAGGGCATGCGCCTGGTCGCGCTCGGCCTGGCGAGTTTGCGCCAGTAGGATCAACGGCGCGGCGTAGGCCGCCTGAAGGCTGAACGCCAGGTTAAGCAAAATAAATGGATAAGGATCGAACTTGGTGAAGCCGGCCAGGTTGAGGTAGATCCAGACGCCGACCACCACCGTTTGCCCCACCAAAAAAGTCGGCGTGCCAAAAAAGCGGGCGAACGCTTCGGCTTTCAGGGCAAACCACTGATCGCCGAAGGTATGGGTCAGGCCTTGCAACGGCCGATACAAGCGAAATTTTTTGTGTTCCGACATAGCGGTAAGACTCATAGAGATTGGAAGTGTTGCATTTATAGCACAAATGCATGTAAAGACGCGGCAGACCGGCGTAGACCACCCACAGCGCACGATCCCTCAACGAAAAATCCCTTATCAAGATTAGGCCTGCTGGATAATAGGCTAAGCTAATTATTGCTCTGTTGCGCTATGTCGCCTGACGGGCGCCACAAGCCATTCCCATAACAAGATCGGTTGCGCCGAACGCAGTGACGCCTTCGGCTTTTTTGGAGTCATGAGCAATGAGCATATCCCAAGTTCCGCTTTCGCGGCGGCGTTTTATCGTCGGCGCCGGGGCGTTGGTGATCGGCGCCTATCTGCCGTCCACCGGCGCGCTGGCGCGTTCGGCTGCCCCGGCCGCCTCCGGCGCGGCGGCGTTTGACGCCAACGCCTTCGTTCAGATCGGCGCCGACGGCGTCGTCACCGTGATCAGTAAACACACCGAAGTGGGCCAGGGGGTCTATACCGGCATGGCGACGCTGGTTGCCGAAGAGCTCGATGCCGATTGGGCGCAGGTGCGGGTCGTTGCCGCGCCGGTGGACACCAATATCTACAAAAACCTGACCTTCGGATTCCAGGGCACCGGCGGTTCCAGCTCGGTGGCCAATGCCTATGAGCAGATGCGGCGCATGGGTGCCATGGCGCGTGCGCTGCTGGTGCAAGCCGCCGCGCAGCGCTGGAAAACCTCGGCGCAGGAAATTACCGTGCAGGCGGGCAAGATCCGCCATGCCGCCAGCGGGCGCGAGGCGGGCTTCGGCGAGTTCGCCGCGCTGGCCGCCACGCTGCCGCCGCCCGATCCCGCTAGCCTGACGCTGAAGGATCCGGCCAATTTCACCCTGATCGGCAAAGCGCGCGGCCTGCACCGCGTCGATTCGCTGGCGAAAACCAACGGCAGCGCGCAGTTCTCACAGGATATCCACGAACCGGACATGTTGACCGTCACCATCAAGAAGCCGCCGCGCTTCGGCGGCAAGGTGGCGACCTTCGATGCCGAACGGGCGCTGGCGGTGCCGGGGGTGGTGGCGGTGAAGCAAGTCGCCACCGGCGTGGCGGTTTACGCCAAAAACACCTGGGCGGCGATCCAGGGGCGGGAGCGGCTGAAGGTGACGTGGGACGACGCGCAGGCCGAACGGCGCAACACCGAGGCGATCTACGCCGAATTCCGCCAGGTGGCGCAGAAAACCGGCGTGGTGGCGAAGAGTCTCGGCAAGCCGGACGAGGTGTTCGACAAGGCCGACAAGGTGATCGAGGCCGAATACACCTTCCCCTATGTCGCCCACGCGCCGATGGAGCCGCTGGACGGCTATCTGTTCTGGGACGGAGAAAGCGTCAAGGCGCGCTACGGCTGCCAAATCCAGACGCTCGATCACAAGCAGCTGTGCGATCTGTTCGCGTTGCCGCCGGACAAGGTACAGATTGAAACCATTCTGGCGGGCGGCAGCTTCGGCCGGCGCATCGATTTAGGCAACCCGACGCTGGGGCCGGATCTGGCGGCCGACATGGCGGCGGCGGCCAAGGGCATCGGCCCCGGCCACGGCGTGAAGGTGGTATGGACGCGCGAGGACGACATTCGCAACGGCTGGTATCGCCCGATGATCCTGCACCGCCTGCGCGGGGCCATCCGCGGCGGCAAGGTGGTGGGCTGGACCGATACCGTCGTCGGCCACTCCTGGACGCGCCACAGCGCGATGGATGCGCTGGTGGTCAACGGCCTCGATCAGATGATGGTCGAGGGCGCCAGTGAGGTGTCATACACCTTCGAAGCCTTCCGCTGCGATGCGCACATCGTGCCGGGCAAGGTGCCGACCACCTCGCTGCGGTCGGTGGCCAGCACCCACACCGGCCACGCGGTGGAGAGCTTTATCGATCAGCTGTTGCAGGAAACCGGCCAGGATCCGGTCGAAGGGCGGCTGGCGCTGATGGGCGATGCGCCGCGCGCGGCGGGCGTGCTGCGCGCGGTAGCGAAAGCCGCTGACTGGCAGGGCGCGAAAGTGGTGGACGGGCGCGCGCGCGGCGTGGGCGTCGCCAAGGCGTTCGACACCTATGTGGCGCAGGTGGCCGAGGTCTCGATCGGCGAAGGCGGCATCCCGAAAGTGCACAAGGTGTGGTGCGCGGTGGACTGCGGCGTGGCGGTGAACCCCGACGTGATCCGCGCGCAGATCGAGGGCGGCATCGGCTACGGCCTGAGCATGGCGCTGTACGGCAATATCACGCTGAAAGACGGCGTGGTCGAACAGTCCAACTTCAATAACTTCCGCCCGCTGCGCATCGATGAGATGCCGGAGATCGAGGTGATCATCGTGCCTTCGAGCGAGAAACCGACCGGCGTGGGCGAACTGGGGGTGCCGACCATCGCCCCGGCAGTCGGCAACGCGCTGGCGCTGCTCGGGCGGCCGCGCACCTCGCTGAGCCTGCCGCTGCATAATCCTACCGCGAACCCGGCGTCTGACAAGGAGAGAACCTGATGATTCAATTAACCGTAAACGAGCAGCCGCTGACCTTCGAGGGCGATCCGCACATGCCGCTGCTGTGGTTCTTGCGTGACGAAGCCGGCCTGACCGGCACCAAGTTCGGCTGCGGCATCGCCATGTGCGGTGCCTGTACCGTGCATCTGGACGGTGTGCCGGTGCGATCGTGCATGACGCCGGTCTCCGCCGCCGTCGGCAAAAAAATCACCACCATCGAAGCCGTGGGCGCCACGCCGGAAGGCAAGGCGGTACAGGAAGCCTGGCTCAGTCTGGACGTGGTGCAGTGCGGCTACTGCCAGTCCGGCCAGATCATGAGCGCCAGCGCGCTGCTGGCGCAAAGCAAGGATCCGAGCGATGCGGACATCGACGCGGCGATGGGCGGCAACGTCTGCCGCTGCGCCACCTATGTGCGCATTCGCGCCGCCATCCACCAGGCCGCCAAGGCGTTGGGTTAGGGAGAGATGCGATGAGCAACGCCTTGAAAGGGCTGTTATGGCTGATTATCGCCGTGGTGGTGTTGGCGGGAGGATACGTGCTGTACACGCTGCTGCGGCCCACCGGCGCGGAGCCTGCGGCGCCGATCGCCGGGGCGCCGGCCGGCATCACCGATAAACTGGCGCGCGGCGAGTACCTGGCGCGCGCCGCCGACTGCGTGGCGTGCCACACCGCGCCGGGCGGCACGCCGTATGCGGGCGGCTTCGCCTTCAAGCTGCCGTTCGGCACCATTTACGGCACCAACATCACCGCCGACAAAGAGACCGGCATCGGCAACTGGAGCGACGATCAGTTCGTGCGCGCGGTGCGTGAAGGCGTCGGCCCGCAGGGCAACCTGTATCCGGCGATGCCGTACACCTCGTACACCGAACTGAGCCGCGACGACGTGCTGGCGATCAAGGATTATCTGTTCAGCCTGCCGCCGGTGAAACAGGCCAACCCGCAAAACGATCTGTCGTTCCCGTTCAACCAGCGTTGGGGCATGAAATTCTGGAACCTGGCGTTCTTCCATGAGCAACGCTTTGCGCCGGATCTCAACAAGGACGAGCAGTGGAACCGCGGCGCCTATCTGGCGACGGCGCTGGGCCACTGCGGCGAGTGTCATACGCCGCGCAATCTGGGGTTCGGCCTCAATCAGAGCAAGCACCTGAGCGGTGAAGTGGTGCAGGGCTGGTTCGCCGCCAACATCACGCCGGACAAACAGACCGGCATCGGCGGCTGGAGCGACCAGCAGCTGTCGCAATATCTGGCCACCGGCCATGCGCCGGGGCGCAGCAGCGCCGCAGGCCCGATGGCGGAAGCGGTGGAAAACAGCCTGCAGTTCCTGACGCCGGAAGACAATCTGGCGCTGGTGAAATACCTGCGCGATATCGAACCGATCGCCGGCGACGGCGCGGCGGCGGTGAACCTGCAGCCGAAGGGCGCGGGGGCCTCCACGCCGATCCTGCCGGGCGGGCAAGACCGTTCGCTCGGGCGGCGGATGTTCGCCAACGACTGCAGCGGCTGCCACCAGTGGAACGGGCCGGGCCGCCAGAGCGAGTACGCCTCGCTGGTGGGCAGCACGGCGGTGAACGATCCGCAGGGGCGCAGCGTGGTGCAGGCCATTCTGAAGGGGACGAGCATCAGCATCGGCGAGCGGCATGAAATGATGCCGGCGTTCGGCAGCGCCTATTCCGACGAGGAAGTGGCGGCGGTCGCCAACTTCGTGGTCGGCCACTTCGGCGATAAGCAGGGCAACGTCACCGCCAAACAGGTGGCGGAGCAGCGCAAGCAGTAAAGCGAAAAGGCGCGCGGGCCGGCTTAGCCTGCGCGCTTCTCGACCAGAAAATCCAGCAGCGCCCTGACCTTGGAAGACATGTGCTCACGAGAGGGGATATACAGGTAGAAGCCGGGAAACGGCTGCGACCAGGGCTGCAGGATCCGCACCAGTTCACCGCGTTCCACCTGCGCCTTCACGGCGAAATCAAAGTGCTGAATAATGCCGACATGCTGCAACGCGGCGCGGATCATGCCGTCGTCGTCGTTGGTGATCATGCTGCCTTGCGGCTCGACGGAAAAGGTATGGCGCGCGTGCCGCTCAAGGGTGGAAAACTCCCATTGATAAATGGCCCCGCTGGTTGCGTGGCGAAAAGCGATGCAGTTGTGGTTGACCAGATCCGCCGGCGTGGCGGGCGTGCCGTAACGGCTGAGGTACTGCGGCGTGGCCACCGCCACCAGTTCCACCTGCGGGGTGATGGGGATCGCCACCATATGCTCGGCGAGGCTTTCACCCAGCCGCACGCCGGCGTCGTAGCCTTCGGAAATGATGCTGGCCATGCCGTCGTCCATCACCAGCTCAAGCTTCAGTCTGGGATAGCGCGCCAGAAATTCGCCGACATGCGGTTCGATAAAGTGCTTGGCGGCCGTGCGCGAGGCGTTTATCCGCAGCAGCCCCGCCGGCTCGTGGCGGCTCTCTTCCAGCGTGCTGACGGCGTGTTCGATCGCGTTGAGGGCGGGGGCCAGGGCCTCGAGCAGGCGTTGCCCTTCCTCTGTGAGCGACATATCGCGGGTGGTGCGGTAGAGCAGCTTGAGATTCAGCTGTTTTTCCAGCGCCTTTAGATTTTGCGACAGCGCGGCGCGGGAAACGCCCATTTGGGCCGCCGCTTTGGTGAAGCTGCGGTGCTGCGCGATATGCGCGAACCACGCCAGTGAGGGAAGCAGGGAAGGATCCATCGAGACGCTCCGCATTGTAAATCACAGCTTAACACTGTAGTCCATTCTCTGCGCTTCTCAAAGAACAATACGGCGTCTAAAGTGAGCGTTATCCCAGCGGAAGCGATGCCGAGCGCGTTTCCCGAGCCAGCAACCCTGTGAGGAACTCATGATGAAAACGGTCAAAATCAAGCGTCAGTATTGGGACATCGCGGCGGATATTCATTTCCCGCCGGATTTCGACGAGCGGAAAAAGTATCCGGCGATCATCAGCGCCCACCCGATCGGCAGCTGCAAAGAGCAGACCTCGGGCAATGTCTATGGTGCGGTGCTGGCGAAAGCCGGCTTTGTGGTCATCGCGTTCGACGCCAGCTTCCAGGGCGAGAGCGGCGGCGAACCGCGCTTTATCGAAGATCCCGCCCAGCGCGTGGAAGATTTCCGCGTCGTGACCGATTATCTGGTGACGCTGGATTACGTTGATGACCAGCGTATCGGCGTGCTCGGCATCTGCGGCGGCGGCGGTTACGCCATCAACGCCACGATGACGGAGCGGCGCATCAAAGCGGTGGCGACCATCACCGGCGCCAACTATGGCCGGGTGATGCGCGAGGGCGTGTTGGCCAACGGCGATCCTGTGGCATTTCTGGAGGATATTGCCCGGCAGCGCACCGCAGAGGCGCGCGGCGCGGCGTTGCGCGTGGACGTAGGCCTGTACCCGAGCGTTGAGGCGGCGCAACAAGACGGTGCCGATATCGATCTGCGCGAGGCGACGGAATACTACCGCACGGCGCGCGGCGAGAAGCCGAACGGCGTAAACAAGACGCTGTATTCCCACAACGCGGTGGCCGTGGGCTGGGATGCGTTCCACCTGGCGGAAGTGCTGCTGACCCAGCCGCTGTTGGTGATCGTCGGCAGCAAACCCGGCCTGTTCGGCGCGTTGCGCGACGGCTATGAGATCGTGCGCCGCGCCAAGTCGCAGCACAAAGAGCTGGTGGTGGTGGAAGGCTGGTCGCATTACGATCTCTACGACAAACCGGAGCCGGTAGCCCAGGCGCTGGAGAAGCTGGTGCCGTTCTTTAACGCCACGCTGTAAGCGCAGGCCGGAGGGCGAGGGAGTCTCTCCCTCGCCGTGGCGTCAGCGGCTGCGCCGTGACATGACCCGCTTGTCTTTCGGCCGATCCTGCCAGTCCTCAACCTGATTGTTGAAGTTATCCGCCAGCAGGTAGGCCGGGGTTTTCGCCAGCCAGTCGGACAACGAAATATCCTGATAAATGCCGTTGTCCATCACGATCAGCACCTTCAAATCCTCATCGCCGATGTTCTCGATGTAATGGCCGAAGCCCTGCGGCACGTAGCCGACGTCCGAAGGGGCATATTCTTCCGTCTGCGCGTGGCCGTGCGAGCTGAACACCGTCATGCGGCCCTTGCCGGCAATATAGTATTGCCATTCGTTGGCATTGGGGTGCCAGTGCAATTCCCGGATCGCGCCGGGTTTCACGATCTCGATGATGCCGGTCATGGTGGTGGAAATGGGAAATTCTTTCGATGACACCAAATGCACGCTGCCGGCGTCATTTTCAAAGAACGGTTTTTTCTTCATTAATTCATAGCGGTGGGTCAGCGGGGCGTTATTTAATCCACCGTCGTTTTTCGGTAATGGCAGGGCGGGCGGAACGGCGCCGCCAACAATATAGGCCTCACCCTGTTTGGCCTTGGAAAATACCGCCGCCGGCATGTCGACGCTTTTTTCCAATACCTCTTTCGGCATATGCGCCACCCAATCGGTGATGCTGAAGGTGCCGAATTCGGAGAAATGGCCATTATCGAATGCCAGAATAAAATGCGCGCCGTCCGCCAGCGCCTGAATGGAATGGCCGTAGCCTTTTGGGAAATACCACACGTCGCCGGGCCCGAAATCCGCCACTTCGCATTTGCCCTCGGGATCGAGGATGGTGATGCGCGCATGGCCTTCCAGCATAAACGCCCATTCGGCGGCGATGGCGTGCCAGTGCAGCTCGCGCACGCCGCCCGGCTCCAGCGTCATGTCGACGCCCGCCACGCCTTCGGAGATTGGAAACTGCTCGACGGTGGCCTCGCGTGCCCAGCCGCTGGGCAGGCTGCGTTTTTTGCTGTCGGTGAATTTGTACTTATAGAGGTGCTGCGCATTAGCAGGCGGCTGATAGCTGCTGGGGGGCACGATATTGCGATGGTCGTCGGCAGCGGCATTTTTCGCGATACCGCCTATCATGCCGGCGGCTGCGGCGCTGACGGCGGAGACTTTCAATATATCACGACGCGATAGCATAGCGTTTTCTCCAATATAAAACCGTGCGCCTGCGGAGACAGGCGACAGGGAAGGCGCGAGCGCCATTGAAATGATTTTTTGTCATCGGCGGGAACAGGCTGTGACCCTTAAATCCTAGTGGCTGGAATTTATTGGGTAGGCGCTTATTTGTTTGTGTTTGTTACTAAGTGAGAGCGGGTTTGATTAATTCATCGGAAGTTGAATAGTCATTAATTGGAATTAAATTTAGTCGTCGACCGGTTTAAATAAATAATAAACGACAGCTATTTCATGACTCCCCCACGGTCTCCAGCACCAGCTGCCGAAAGCGCTCGACGATCGGCGAAGCCGGGCTGCGGCGCAGCGCCAGGTAAAGCGGGGCGCTGAGCTGTGCCTCTTCGGCGAGGGTGCGGTAGACGATGCCGTCGCCGCCCAGCCGCCGCATTGAGCCGGGCACCACTGACAGCCCCAGCCCGGCGCCGACCAGGCTGAGGGTGGCCGGCAGGCGCGGCGCTTCCTGCACGATGCGCGGGCTGAAGCCGGCGCGGTGGCAGGCGGCCAGGATGGCGTCGTACAGCCCCTGGCCGGCCGGGCGGCGATAGAGAATAAACGCCTCGTGGGCCAGTTCGGCCAGCGGCAGCGGCTGCTGCGTTTCTTGCGCCAGCCGGTGGCCCAGCGGCAGGGCGACGATCATTGGCTCGCTGAGCACCGGCTCTACGCTCAGGCCGGGAATGCCGCTGGCGGGCGAACGCACGAAGGCGGCGTCGAGGCGCTGTTCCAGCAACGCCTCCATCAGTTCGCCGCTGCCGGCTTCTTCCAGCTGGGTGGTGATGCCCGGCAGGATGTCGCGGTAGCGGCGCAGCAGGTTGGGCACGAACGGGTGCAGCGCGGCGGAACTGGTGAAACCGATGGCGATGTGCCCCTGCTCGCCGCGAGCGGCGCGCTGCACCGCTTCGCGCAGGCGTTCGGCGCGCGCCAGCAGGGCGCGGGCCTCTTCGAACAGCACACCCCCCGCTTCAGTGACGCGCACGCCGCGCGGCAGGCGCTGTAACAGGGTTACGCCCAGTTCATCTTCCAGCCCCTGCAGCAGGCGGGTCAGCGGCGGCTGCTGGATAAACAGCCGCTCGGCAGCGCGGGTGATATTGCCTTCTTCCACCACGGTGACGAATGCCCGCAGGCGACGCAGTTCGATCATAGCCATACCTCAAAGGTATCTTTAGTTGTTCCGGAATGCATTAGACATCATGGCACGGCGGCGCGCATGATACCAGACATCAAAACAAGCGATGTGGAATGGCAATGTGATGTCAGATATCAATACGTTAAAACCGCACCCGGCGGCCGCGCCGGGCAACGCGGAGCTGTTTGTGGGCTTTCTGTGGCTGGGGCTGATCGGCTTCGGCGGCGTGCTGCCGCTGGCGCGCAGCATGTTGGTGGAGCGCCGGCGCTGGCTGAGCGGCGAACAGTTCACCGAGCTGCTCGGGCTGTGCCAGTTTCTGCCCGGCGGCAACGTGATCAACCTGTCGGTGGCGGTAGGTATGGAGTTTCGCGGGCTGCGTGGCGCGCTGTGCGCCTTGCTGGGCCTCATCAGCGCGCCGACGGCGATCGTGGTGGGGCTGGGCGTGGTCTACGCCCGCTTCCAAAACGATCCGCATGTGCAGCATGTGTTCGCCGGGCTGGCCGCCGCCGCCGCCGGGCTGCTGCTCTCGACCGGGATCAAGATGCTGCTGCCGCTGCGCGGTAAATGGCCGGCGCTGGCGATCGTCGCGCTGGCCTTGATCGCCATCGCCTGGCTGCGCCTGCCGCTGTTGCCGACCATGCTGGTGCTGGCGCCGCTGAGCATTCTGCTGATGTGGCGGTGGCCGTCATGAGCGGGGTTCTGATTGCGCTGGCGCTGATCTTCACCGAGCTCTCTCTGCTGGCGTTCGGCGGCGGCATGACCATTCTGCCGGAGATGCAGCGGCAGGTGGTGGAGGTGCATCAATGGATGAGCGCCCAGGAGTTCAGCGCGCTGTTCGCCATGGCGCAGGCCGCGCCGGGGCCAAACATGATGATCGTGCCGCTGGTCGGCTGGCATGTGGCCGGCTGGGCGGGGCTGCTGGTTTCTTCGGTCGCCAAGTTCGGGCCGTCTTCCATCGTCACGCTGCTGGTGATGGGCGCCTGGCGGCGCTTTAAGGATCGCCCGTGGCGCCGCATCGTGCAGGCCGGGCTGGTGCCGCTGACCGTGGGGCTGGTGGCGGCCAGCGGCATCTTGATCGCCGAGGCTTCCGCGCCCAGCTGGCGGCTGGCGGCGATCGTGGCGCTGGCGACGGGATTGAGCATGAGCAAGCGCCTCCATCCGCTGTGGGTGCTGGCGGGCGGCGCGCTGCTCGGGTTGCTGTTCGCCTGAGGGATTAGCGCGGGATCAGCACAAAGCGCGAAGGGCCGCCGCGATCGATCAGCTCATAGCGCTTTGGCGCGGTCAGGGCCAGAAACGCCACCATGCCGCCTTCGGCGTCGGTCAGCGTCATGCCGTCCGGCGTCGGCCGCCAGGCGACCGGCAACGTTTGCAGCGCCAGCGGCTGCAGGCACTGCGCGGAGGCGCTGAAGCGGAAGGCGTTGGTGTTGGCCACCGCTTCGTCGCTGAGCTGCACCTCGCAGACGGTTTTACCGTCGCCGATGGCGGCGAGCTGCCAGTCGCCCTTCAGCGCGGCGGGTTCCAGCAACGGCAGTGAACTGCCCAGGGCACTGCTGCACAATACGCTCATAACGACTCCTGTCAGGCTGGCGCGACGCAAGGCGCGCATAAGGAAAAGGGTTGGCATCGGGTCACTCCTTTCGGCTGTCCGTTCACACCTTAGCATGTTCCCTGCGGGATGATGAGGCAAGGATTAGGTTTTTTAATCCTCGATTATTCTGATCTAACCGGCGATAACATGCCCAAAAAGACGAGTCATTAGCCCGCCGATACGCTTATCTTTCTCATTAATACTGCGCTAATACAAACCGTTATGATTATTTCCGTCTTGATGTCCGGCGTGATGATGCGCGGCGGCGTGGGCTCGCGCCGTCGAGGTTAATTACTATACTGGTCAATCCTAAGCCTTGGCTTAGATTAGAACGACTGATGAATAGTCTTACAAAGCGAGTGGATTCCTACTGTGTAAAAGGAGAATGCAATGAGCAGTCGCCACAACGACATTTTGCAAGATGACGATGAGTTCACCAGCCTGTCCGCCACGTCCCCCAACGATCATAACTATCAGTTTTACTATCACCGACCCGGCAGCCCTTATGATGGGCTGGGATACGGCGCGCTGTTTACGCTGGACAACGCCAACCTGTACAGCAACCAGCGCGGCGGGGCAGCCATTAATAATTTGGGTAAAATCCGCGATAACTTCAGCTTCGATCGCGCCGCCGATCAGCTGACACGCCCCGGCCTGACGCACAACGGCGATCAGGTGTATCACCAGCCGGTGGCGCTGACCTATTCCTTCCTGACGCAGAGCGCGCTGAATCGCATCGGCCAGACCGGTGACGGCGACAAGGGGCTGCAACCACTGACCCTGGCGGCGCAGACGCAGGCGCTGAAATCGATGCAGGCGTGGGCCGACGTAGCGAACGTGACCTTTACCGAAACGGCGTCCAGCGATATCAACCACCGTGCGGACATCACCTTCGCGTACTTCACCCAGCGCGCCGACGGCAGCACCGCCGCCGGCAGCGGCCCGAATGCCATCAACGCGTACGCCTATTACCCGCCGAGCTCCAAGCCGGGCAGCGATAACGCCTTTGCCGGCACGGTGTGGTTCAATAAAAACTTCGCCACCCATAAGGCGCCGGTTGCCGGCGATTTCAGCAGCCAGACCTTCACTCACGAGCTGGGGCATGCCCTGGGGCTGGCGCATCCTGGGTCTTATGACGCGTCGTTGGGCAACCCGAGCTATCAGAACGATGCCGCTTATTATCAGGATTCGCTGCAATACTCGATCATGAGTTATTTCAACGCCGGTTACACCGGTGCCGACACCAAAGGGGTGTATGGCTATGGCCCGATGGTGGACGACATCGCCGCGATCCAAAAATTGTACGGTGCCAA
This sequence comes from Serratia nevei, assembly GCF_024160145.1. Classification (GTDB taxonomy): domain Bacteria; phylum Pseudomonadota; class Gammaproteobacteria; order Enterobacterales; family Enterobacteriaceae; genus Serratia; species Serratia nevei_A. The sequence goes on along the minus strand of NZ_JAMYWQ010000001.1, from coordinate 322,726 downwards.
CATGAGCACCCGTACCGGCGACACGGTGTACGGCTTCAACTCCAACACCGGACGCGATTTCCTGACCGCCACGGCGGACAACGGCAAACCGGTCAACTTCGCGGTGTGGGACGCCGGCGGCAACGACACGCTGGACTTCTCCGGCTACAGCCAGCAGCAGATGATCAACCTGAACGACGGCGCGTTCTCCAGCGTCGGCGGCGGCACGCAGAACGTCGCCATCGCGCGCGGGGCGATCATTGAGAACGCTATTGGTGGCAGCGGGCGTGATGTGATCATCGGCAACGATCAGGCCAACCTGCTGGCGGGCAACGCCGGTTCCGACATCCTGTACGGCGGGCTGGGGGCGGACCATCTGTGGGGCGGCAAAGACGCCAACAACTTCACCGACTATTTCGTCTATCTCAACGCCAAAGAGTCAACGGTGTCGGCGTTCGACGTGATTGAAGACTTTGAGCACGGCATCGACAAGATCGATCTCTCCGGCCTGCGCTTCAACAACAGCCTGAGCGAGTTGCGCTTTATCGACAGCGGCAGGGCCTTCAGCGGCCAGAAAGGCGAGATCCAGCTTAACTTCGACGCCTTCAACGGCACTACCGATCTGCTGATGAACACCCAAAGCAACAGCTATGCCGCCGACTTCAAGATCCATGTGGTCGGGCAGGTGGAGCAGAGCGATATCTTGTTTGCCTGAGGGTGAGGAAGAAAAAGAGAAAAGGGCCGAACGGCCCTTTTTTTTACGGCTGAGCCACTGCCGCGCCTTCCGCCGCGCAGTAGCCGGTCATCACCTCGCCGGAACGGCGGTAGTGGGCGACGATCACGCCGCCGGGAGCAATGACCGTTTTGGTCAGCGTAAAGGCCGCCGGCGCCGCGTTGTCATCGAACAGCCGCTTGCCGCCGCCGAGCAACACCGGATAAGTGAGTAGCCGCAGTTCGTCCACCAGATCGTTGGCCAACAGCTGCTGCATCAGCGTGCTGCTGCCCTGCACCAGCAGCGTCGGCCCCTGCGCGCGCTTCAGCTCGCGCAGCCGGGCGAGGATATCCCGCCCCAGCCACTGGCTGTTTTGCCAGCTCAGCGTCTCGCCGTGGTGGGTGGCAACGTACTTGACCGCCTGATTGAACGAGCGGGCTATGCCGGCGGCAAAGTCGTCGAACAGATCGGAAGCGGTGTCGGTGGTGATCTGCGGCCAGTAACCGGCGAAGATGTCGTAGGTGCGCCGCCCCAGCAGCAGATCGAACGGCGCGGAGAAAAGTTCGGCCATCGTTTCCGCGATAGTGTCATCCCAGTAGGGGGCGGTCCAGCCGCCGAAGCGAAAGCCGCCGGCGCGATCTTCGTCCGGCAGGCCTGGCGCCTGCATCACACCGTCGAGGCTGACGAAGGCGCTGGCAATAATCTGTCGCATGGCTGTTTCCTGCAGTTGAGTGCCAGCTGAAAGTTTAGCCGCCGCGCGGCGGCTGCGCCAGCCGGCCTCAGGGTTGCAATGCCTTAAGCAGCGCCTGATGGAAACGCTCCGGTTCCTCCATTTGCGGCGCATGGCCCAGCCCGGCGAACTCGATCAGCGTGGCGTGCGGGATCAGCTTCGCCGCCTGTTTGCCCAGCTCCGCGTAGTGACCTATCCTGGCCTTGACCGCCGGCGGGGCGATATCGCTGCCGATGGCGGTGGTGTCGGCGGTGCCGATCATCAGCGTAGTGGGGGTTTGCAGATCCTTGAACTCGTAGTACACCGGCTGGGTGAAGATCATGTCGTAGATCAGCGCCGAGTTCCACGCCACCAGGCGATGGCCCGGCCCGTTGTTCAGCCCGGCCAGCATATCCACCCAGCGATCGTACTCCGGCTTCCAGCGGCCGCCATAGTAGGTGCGCTGCTCATAGTTGCGGATGCCCTCGGCGGTGGTGTTCAGCTCGCGCTCGAACCATTGATCGATGCTGCGCCACGGCACGCCTTTCGCCTTCCAGTCCTCGAGGCCGATCGGGTTGACCATAACCAATTGCGCCACTGCCTGCGGATACATCAGGCTGTAGCGCGTGGCCAGCATGCCGCCGGTGGAGTGGCCGATAACGATGGCCCGGCTGATTTTCAGGTTCTGCAGCAGGGCGTGGGTGTTTTGTGCCAGCTGCTGGAAGCTGTACTGGTAATGCGCCGGTTTGGTAGAGGAGCAAAAGCCGATTTGATCCGGCGCGATGACGCGGAAGCCGGCCTTGCTCAGCGCCTTGATGGTGTCCTGCCAGGTAGCGGCGCAGAAGTTTTTACCGTGCAGCAGCAGCGCGGTGCGGCCGTTGGCGGCGCCTTCCGGCGGCACGTCCATATAGCCCATCTTTAACGGCTGCCCCTGCGAGGTGAAGCTGAACTGCTGCAACGGATAAGGGTAGTGGAAACCCTGCAGCTCCGGGCCGAACTTCGGCGTTTCGGCGGCGCCGGCGGTGAACGCGGCCAGCGTGGCACACAGCAGCGCGCTACGGGTTAATCTCAGCATCCTGATCTCCTGAAAAACGGGCGAAAGCCGAGTATAGCCACAATCAGGGCGTCGGCGCGCAGACGGTTTATGATAATGCTGTATAGAGTCGACATCCCCTCAACTTCCTTATCTTACAAACCACAAACCGCCCCAAAACTAAATACCCAATGTGCCGTTAATCAGGGTGCGGCAGTGCCCGCCGATCCAGGGTTCGCCGGCAATAAAACGCACGCTCACCCGGCCATCTCGATTCAGTTGGGTGCCCTGGCGCACCTGGTAGCCCTGTGCGGTCTGGCCGCCGTCGGGGAAGCGGTTGGCCTTTAGCAAGCGAGCCAGGCAGGCATTGGCGCTGCCGGTCACCGGATCTTCAATCAAGGTGCCGCATTCCACCATAAACGCGCGCATTTCGTAATCGGCCGGTTCGGTTGCGGAGCAGGCGCCATAGATCACTACGCCATCCACATCGCAAGCCGTTTGCAACCGTTTAATCGTGGCCTGATCCGGCGTCACCGCCAGGCAGGATGGTGCGTCAGGCAGGCGCACCATCAGCCAGCGAATGCCCATCTCGGCAATCACCGGCAGAGGGCTTGCTGCAATCATCGCGGGCCGTAAAGCGGCCATCAGCCGTTCTGTTTCCTCAGCCGCCATTGGGCGGAACTCAACTTCGGGCGCGGCGAACGCCAATGTGCCTTCCGGCTGGATATCGACCGCCACCAGGCCGACGCCGCATTCCTGCATCACCGTTCCAGGCCGTTTAGGCGTCAGTCCGGTTTCCAGCAGGGCGTGGGCAGTGCCCAGCGTCGGGTGACCGGCGAAGGGCAGCTCTTTTTCGGTGGTGAAAATGCGCACCTTATAATCCGCCGCCGGGTGCGTCGGTTTAAGCACAAAGGTGGTTTCCGAAAGGTTGGTCCAGCGGGCCAATGCCAGCATCTGCGCGGTGCTCAGCCCCTCGGCCTCCAGCACCACCGCCACGGGGTTGCCCTGCAGCGGCGTTCGGGTAAACACATCCACCTGTTTGTAGGCGCGGGGTGTCACATCATCACTTCTGAGCATTGGCCATCATCCGTTATTAACAAAACCTGATGATAACGATATTCGCCAATGGCTTCAAAGGGTTGAGTTCTGTTTTGAGATACCCGCCCGTCGCCATTTCAGCCCCGGTTTGGCGAACATCACCAGGTTGCCCAGCAGGATCAGGCACAGGCCCAGCACGGCGTTGAAGTGCCACTGATAGCCTTCGTAGATCGTTGAGATGCTCAGCGCCACCAGCGGGAACAACAGGGTGCTGTAGGCCGCCGCGCCGGCGCCGATGCGGCCGAGCAGGCTGAAGTAAGCGGCGAAGGCGATCACCGATCCGAAAATCGCCAGGTACAGCAGGGAGCCGATATAGCGGCTGCTGTATTCCATCTGGAACGATGCGCCTTGCACCAAGGCGATCAGCGCCATCAACAGCGCGCCGTAGGTCATGGCGTAGGTGTTGGTGGAAAAGATATCCAGCCCGCGGCGCTGATGGCGCGTGCTGATCATGTTGCCCAGCGAGAAGCCGTAGGTGCCGAGCGCGCTCAGGCCGATGCCTTTGAGCAGCTCCGGCGCCATGCGGGTGGTGGCCAGATCCTGCCAGAACAGCGCGACGATGCCGGTCAAGCCCAGCAGCGCCGCCGGCAGCAGGTTGGGGCTGGGGCGCTGGCGGAAAAACAGCAGGCTGTTGAGGGCGTTGAACAGTACCGCCATCGAGAAGATCACCGATTCCAGCCCGCTGCTGATGTAGGCCGCCGCGTGGTAGAAGCAGAAGAAGTTGAAGCCGAACACGCAGCAGCCCTGCAGCACGCAGAACAGATGATCGCGCGGGGCGAGGCGGCGCAGGCGGCGCGTTAGCAACAGCACGGCGAACATCACCGCAGCGGAAATGGCGAAGCGGTAAGCGATCGAGACGGGGATGGCCACCGGGCCTTCCTGTTGCAGGGTGATCGCGATCCAGGTGGTGCCCCAAATCAGCACCACGGCGAGGTACAACAGCGTATTCATTCTATTTGTTACTCCGAAATAACCGATGGCGCAGTATCCGCTTTGGCGCGCGGCGGCGCTTGCAGCGCTTTGCGCCCAGTTGCATATTCTTGCGCTTTTTTTTGCCAAAAGCGCGGGGCGGCGGCTGGTATGCGGCGGCGCCACTCTTTACACTGTCGGCATGTCGAACAACGGGGCCGGCGATGTCCAACTATCAGGCGTTTGAAACACTGCGTGAGCACAAGGCGCGGCTGCACGGCAGCGTGCTGCTGGGCACCGGCGTGGAGCTGGCCGCCTGGTCCAACTGCAACGATCGCGTCACGCAGGAAAGCGCCGATCACCATACTCTGAGCCTGTATGTCGCCGACGGCTATGAGTGCTACCAGCAGGTGCCGGGCGGCTGGCGCAACGGCGGCGGGCCGGATCGGTTCTGCATCATGCCGCGCCAATACGCCTCTACCTGGGACGTGCGCAGCGATCTGTCGTTCGTGCATCTGTATTGCACCGACGGGCATCTGCGGCAGTTGGCGGAGCAGACCTGGGATCGCAGCCCGGCGGCGATCAACGTAGAGCCGCGCAGCTTCGGCGAAGATCCGCAGATCACGCTGCTGTATCGCCAGTTTTTGCTCAACTGCGACTGGCGGGACAGCGCCAATCTGCTGGCGCTCAGCAGCGCGTCTAACCTGCTGATGTCGCATCTGATCCAGCGTTACAGCCAGCTGCAGTGGAAACTGCCGCAGGCGCGGGGCGGCCTGGCGCCTGCGGTGGCCAGGCGGGTGCGGGAATATATCGAAAACCACCTCGATCGGCCTTTGCTGTTGGCGAGTCTGGCAGCGCAGGCCGGGTTGAGCGAATACCATTTCGCCCGCATGTTCAAGCACGCCACCGGGCTGGCGCCGCACCAGTTTGTGATGCGCGCGCGGCTGCAGCGGGCGGAACAGCTGTTGCGGCACAGCCAACAGCCGATCACCGAGATCGCGCTGGCGTGCGGCTTCAGCTCCGCCAGCCATTTCAGCAACCGCTTCAAGGCGGCCTATGGATTTGCTCCGCTGCAGGTGCGGCAGGGGCGCTAACCGAAAGGGAGTGCAGCATGGATCAACAATTTGCCGGGCTGGGCGTGTTGTTTGTCGCCGGATTCGGGCCCATCACGCGTGGGAGTGACGAGAGCAAGGCGTTTTATGTCGAGGCGCTGGGTCTGCCGCTCAAGCCGATGCCGGGCAACGAAACCTATCTGCTGTCGGAGCAAGGCGCGCTGGACGGCGTGAAGCATTTCGCCCTGTGGCCGCTGGCGCAGGCGGCGCAGTCCTGCTTTGGCGACGATCGCTGGCCGGCGGATCTCGCGGTGCCACAGGCGTGGATCGAGTTCGACGTGGCCGACATGGCGGCCGCCACCCAGGGGCTGATCGAGCGCGGTTATCGGCTGTTGGTCGCCAACCGCGAAGAGCCGTGGGGGCAGAGCGTTACCCGTTTGCTCAGCCCGGAAGGATTGCTGGTGGGCGTCACCCATACGCCCTGGCTGCGGTAAACGCCACGCCGTTCGCCGCCGCCTTCCGGCGGCGGGCGGTTTAAGAACAAATACGCATTAGCTTAAAGCGATCTGCGCTATAGACCTGTCGAATCCCCGAGTTATTTCCTTCCCTGAAAGCAGTAATTCCGTTCATTGCGTAAAAACCAATGGCCAGAACGCGCTATTGTCATGCCATTACGTGGCGATTTTCGGCCGTCTTTTTTTGCCGCCAGGTGCCTGACAGGATTAGAGATTATTCTTATATTTCTGCCAATCGTTAAGAAATAATAATGATTCTCGTTTTCAACCACGGAAAGGAGAAGGAACGATGAAAACAGTGAAGCGAACGGGCACCGCGCTGGCGATAGCCCTGACTTTCCCCCTGGCATTGCCCGCCGCTACGGCGGCGCAACCCTCCCTGACAAACAGTAAGGCGGCAACGATGACGGAAAAACACGGGCAGTTCATTGCGGTCGGTAAAGTGGTGCAGGTGACCTTCGGCGATTTCGCCTTCAAGCTGGATTTTACCGATGACAAGACCATGACCTTCACCGGTATCGGCGAGGCGTCGCAGGGCATCACCGACACCGTGCAATACACTGCGGTGGAGATTCGGCCGAAGGTCTATATGGTCTATTGGCACGAACCTCAGTCCGGCGACAACGTGACGCATATCGAGGACTTTGAGCGCGGCGAGGTGTACACCAACATCGCCGCCAAGGACGGCAGCTTCACCCATCTGAAAGGGCAGCTGAAAATCGTAGGCCAGTCAGGGAAATAAGGAGCGTTTATGAAAAAGGCATTGATCGCCTGTGCGATCGTCGGCGGCTTGCTGGCGAGTTACCCTGCGTTGTCAACGGATCAGGCGGCGTCGCAAAGATCGGCCGGCAAAGGCGGCTACCATCATGCTCAGCAAAAGCTGAAGGTGGTGGAAGATCTGTATGCGGGCTTCTTCAATCGCCACGACATCGGCGTGGCCCAGAAGCTGATTGTGGAAAACTACAGGCAGCATAACCCGTTCGTCGGCGACGGCATCAAACCGTTCCTGGATTTCTTCAGCCAGACCTTTAAAGACAATCCGCAGTACAGCGCCAAAATATACCGCAGCGCGGTCAACGGCGATCTGGTCTATGTTCACGTCAAATACCAAAATAACCCGCAGGATCGCGGCACCGCCAGCGTGGATATTTATCGGGTGAACGATCAGGGGAAAATCACCGAACATTGGGACGTCAATCAGGATGTGCCGGAAAAATCGGCCAACGACAATACCATGTTCTGATCTGCAAGGGCCGCTGCGGCGGCCCTCAACATGCCCGCAACACTTTATTTACTTACATAAATACCAAACGATCGCCGCGTCGAGTAGGCTACGGCCGCCTTTGGCAGTGGTGGCACGGTTGATGGGCGTCATTGTCCCACCACTGCCTGAGGCGTTTCCCCGCATTCCCCGTTATCCCGCGCGCTGACTCTCTACTTTTTTGAACTGATGGCGCAGCTGCAGTGCATTGAACAGCACCAACACCGCCGTCACCGCGAACACCCAGCGGAACCCCATCATCGCCGAAATGCCCGATCCCAGCAGCGGGCCAACCACGTTGCCCAGGTACATAAAGGATTGGTTATAGCCGAAGATGCGTCCGGTTACCTGATCGGAGGAATACTTCAGCAGCAGCGCCTGCACCGCCGGCATCAGCGCGCCGTCGGCAAAACCCAGCAGAAAGCGCAGAATGCCCAGCTGCAGCGGCGTATTGACCCAGGCCATCACGGCGAACAGGCCGGTGGTGAACAGCAGCGCGGCGATCAGGATGCGCGCGGTGCCGATGCGATCGCCGAGCCGCCCGAGGCGCGGCGCCGAGATCAGCGCCGCGATGCCGGGCACGGCGGCGATCATGCCGCTGACAAAGGCGATATTGCTGACGTCGCCGGACAGCTCGCGGATGAACAGCGTCAGGATCGGGCTGATGGACGAGTTGGCCAGCTGGATCATCAGGGTACAAACGAACAGGGTGACGATCAGCGTCGGGTAGGGCAGCGAACGGAACACCGCCTTGCCGCTCAGCTGATCCGCTTTTTTCACCGTGATGCGCCGCTCTTTAATCAGGAACAGCGTGACCAGGAAGCTGACGAACATCAGCCCGGCGGTGACGAAAAACACCACCCGTAGCCCCAGATGATCGGCCATCAGCCCGCCGAGCAGCGGCCCGGCGATCACGCCGGAGATCTGCCCGGTGGAGAGCGTGCCCAGCGCCCAACCGCTTTTATCGCGCGGCGCCTGCGAGGCGACCAGCGCCATGGCGTTGGGAATATAGCCGGACGTCAGCCCCATCAGGGCGCGCAGCGCGAACAGCTGCCAGACGTTGGTGGCCAGCCCCTGCAGCGCGATGACGATCGCCATGCCCAGCGAGGCGCGCAGCAGCATCAGCTTGCGGCCTTTGCGGTCGGCCAGGCTGCCCCACAGCGGCGACACCACCGCCGAGACCAAAAAGGTGCCGCTGAACACCAGCCCGGACCACAGGCTGAGGGATTGGTGATCGCTGACGCCGAGCTGTTCGACGTACAGCGGCAGAAAAGGGAGGATTTGGCTCATCGCCAGCCCGGTGAAGAAACACCCGAGCCAGACCGAGATCAGATTGACTTTCCACGCTTCCATCGGCTTACCGTACCACGTTGAATAAGGAGGGATTTATTAAGCAAAATAATAATAACACTGCAAATTAATCGGCGAGGGGCAAATGCGTGAGCAAACGTAACCCTGCCGATGCAGTGTCTTTTTTGCTATATATTAATAGCTATATTATCATAGGTAACTAGGTTAAGCCAGAGCGGCGCGGTGACCGCGCGATCCGGCGGTGTGAAAGCAGGGATAAACTGAATGCTAGATTGGTGCCAATGAAAAAAGATCACCCTGAAGACGTGACGCTGCTGCGCACGCAGTTAATGTCGCTGGTGCGCCGTTTACGGCGCGAATCGCGCAGCGACGAAAAATCCTGGGCACAGCTGATGCTGTTGGGGGCTATCGATCGCCACGGCGGCGAGGCGACGCCGTCGCTGCTGGCGGAATCGGAGCGCATGCGCTCCTCTAACCTGGCGGCCGCCTTGCGTGAGCTGGAGGCCGATGGTTTGCTGGTGCGTACGCCGGACGCCGAAGACAAACGCCGGGTGCGGGTGCGCCTGACGCCCGCCGGGCTGGGCCTGCTGCAGCAAAGCCGCAGCCGACGCGAAGCGTGGCTGCTGGCGGCGATGGAGAGCTGTTTAACGGAGCGGGAGCAGGCGCTGTTGATTGAAGCGGGGGCCTTGATGGCGCGGCTGGCGGCGGCGCCGTCAACGGAAACGGAATAATCGGCGGGGCGGCCGGTGCGCCGCCCCTGCGGCGAGATTACGGCATCGGCCAATCGACCGGCATGGTGCTGACCACGTCCACGTAGCGATCCCAGGCCGAAGACCAGAATTGGGTGAAGGCTTCCAGGGTAAGGTGGATGCCCATCAGGCCCATCACGAACCAGCAGGCGGTAAACAGGCCCAGGCTGCTGAACATGAACGCCATGCCGTTGCGGCTGGTTTTACGGCAAACAACGTTTAACTGGCTGGCGAAGAACATCATCACGGCGCTCAGCAACTCCCAGCGCATCATGACTAAACCGGTGGCAATGGCACTCATCGAACTCGATCCTATGTAACAAAAAGCCGCATGCGGCAGGGCGCCGACAGGGAAATGCGGGGGGAATAACGGGAATAATGTGATTCAGATCACATTGTAGCATTGGGGTGAACGGCGGCTCAATGGGGAGCGTGGTGAAAAAAACGCCGGCGGTAACATTCCAATATGCTGAAACAGTTCTGCCATTTCATTAGCAACCTTTTCATGGGGCAACGCGCCCGATAACGCTATGCTTGCCGGCTTTTCAGTTCCCTGATTTTACGGGGAAATGTGACGCAAAAGGTATCGGCACCGCATGGCCCTGTTAAAAGAAAAAATTCGCGACCACTCTGCGGAAGAGAGGCTGTTTATCCGCCGGGCAGGCGTGGCGCTGGCGCTGGTGGTGGTCTGTTTCGGCGCGCTGATCGTCAACCTCTACCGGCTGCAAATACGCCAGCATGGCTTTTACCAGACGCGCTCCAACCAGAACGACATCAAGATGCTGCCGATCGCCCCCAGCCGCGGGCTGATCTTCGATCGCAACGGCATTCCGCTGGTGCGAAACGTGACACTGTATCGTATCGAGGTCACGCCCAGCAAAATCACCGACATGGCGGCGCTGTTGCAGGCGCTGACGCCGATCGTCTCTCTGACGCCGGAGGACATCAGCGCGTTTCGCGACGACATGCACCACAACAGCCGCTACAAGCCGGTGACGCTCAAAGCCGGGCTGAGCGACACCGAGGTGGCGCGTTTTGCCGTCAATCAATACCGTTTCGACGGGGTGACGATCGATACCTATCAGCAGCGAGAATATCCTTACGGCGCCCAGCTGGCGCACGTGCTGGGCTATGTGTCGAAGATCAACGACAGCGATCTCAAGCGCCTGGACAAGGCCGGGCTGAGCGAGAACTATGCCGCCGATCGCAACATCGGCAAGCAGGGCATCGAGGCCTATTACGAGTCCGAACTGCATGGCACCACCGGCTATCAGGAGGTGGAAGTCGATAACCACGGACGGGTGATCCGCCTGCTGAAGGAGCAGCCGCCGAAGGCCGGCAAGAACATCTACCTGACGCTGGATTTGCCGTTGCAGCAGTACATCGAATCGGTGCTGAAGGGGCAGCGCGCCGCCGTGGTGGTGGAAGATCCGCGCGACGGCGGCATCCTGGCGATGGTCTCCAGCCCCAGCTACGACCCCAATCCTTTCGTCAAAGGCATCGGCTATCAGGCCTATAAGGCGCTGCTGACCAACCCCGATCTGCCGCTGATCAACCGCGTCACTCAGGGCCTGTACCCGCCGGCGTCGACGGTGAAGCCCTACATGGCCGTTTCGGCGTTGTTCGCCGGGGTGATCACGCCTACCACCACCTTTTTCGGCGCGCCGACCTGGACGCTGCCCGGCACCGAGCGCCGCTACCGCGACTGGCTGAAAACCGGCCACGGCATGCTCAACGTCACCAAAGCGATCGAGGAATCCGCCGACACCTTCTTTTATCAGGTGGCGTATGAGATGGGCATCGATCGTATCCACCATTGGCTGAGCCAGTTTGGCTACGGCCAGTCCACCGGCATCGATCTGAACGAAGAGTACCGCGGCGTGCTGCCAAGCCGCGACTGGAAGCTGGAGGTGCACAAAAAAGGCTGGTATCAGGGGGATACGGTTTCGGTGGGCATCGGTCAGGGGTATTGGGTGGCGACGCCGATTCAGATGGTGAAAGCGCTGACCACGCTGATCAACAACGGCCAGGTGAAAACGCCGCACCTGCTGTATTCGCTGCAGCTGGGCAGCCGGGTGACGCGCTACCAGCCACCGGCGCAAACGGCGCAGATCGGCGATCCCCGCTCGCCTTACTGGGGCATCGTGCGCAACGGCATGTACGGCATGGCCAACTTGCCGAACGGCACCGGTTACAAGCTGTTCCACACCGCGCCGTACCAGATCGCCGCCAAATCCGGCACCTCGCAGGTGTTCAGCCTGAAGCAAAACCAGACTTACAACGCCAAAATGATCCCGGTGCGGCTGCGCGATCACATCTTCTATACGCTGTTCGCGCCCTACAAAAATCCCCGGGTGGCAATGGCGCTGATTTTGGAAAACGGCGGCGGCGACGGCGTGGTGGCGGGGCCGACCGCCCGCGCGATCCTCGACCATATTTTTGACCCGGCCAGCGCGCCGCAGCCCGGCGAGATGGCACAAAGTAAACCGCAGTTAAACGACAGTGCGGATGTGCAACGGTGATGCGGTTTGTTTTTACTTTCTTACAAACTGCAATCTCCTGACCATTTCCGGCGAGGTAGACTGAAATAACAACATAAACCGAATAAAAACGCAGGGTTAACACAACAGTGGCGCCATCGACCAAAAAAAGCGGTAAAACCTATTCCACAGTTCGTTTCGGCTGGATTTGCGCCGGCATGCTGGTCTGTTTTTTCCTGTTGGCGTTCAGGGTCGGCTACCTGCAACTGCTGGAACATCAGCAACTGGCGGATCAGGCCGACCAGCGCTCGATCCGTACCCAGGTGGTGCCGACCAACCGCGCCATGATCACCGATCGCAACGATGAGGCGCTGGCGGTCAGCGTGTCGTCCAAAGATATCGTGCTGGATCCGAAACACATTCTCGATACCCAGACCGACACCGGCAACGAACGCTGGCAGAGCATGGCCAACGTGCTGAAGATCCCGCTGGCGGACGTGCAGCATCTGATCCAGAGCAACGCGCATAAGCGTTTCGTCTACCTGGCACGCAAGGTGGAGGACGACAACGCCGCCTACATCAGCAAACTGCACCTGACCGGCGTCAGCACCGAGCAGGATTTCAGCCGCTTTTATCCGATGGGCCAGGACGCTGCCGGCCTGATCGGCATCGTCGGCCAGGACAACCAGGGGCTGGAGGGCATCGAGCTGGGCTTCAACCCGCTGTTGCAGGGCAAAAACGGTCTGCGGGTCTACCAGAAGGACGGCAGCGGCGCGGTGATCGGCGTGCTCAAAAGCGTGGATCCGGTGCCGCCGCCGAACGTGACGCTCAGCATCGACAAATTTATCCAGTACGTGCTCTATGCGCAGATCCGCGACGGCGTGGTGGCCAACCAGGCCGACTCCGGCTGTGCGGTGCTGGTCAAGATCGACACCGGCGAGATCCTCGGCATGGCCAGCTACCCGTCGTTCAACCCGAACAACTACGGCAGCACCCCGGCGAAAGACATCCGCAACGTATGCAGCAGCGACAGCTTCGAACCGGGCTCGACGGTGAAACCGGTGGTGGTGATGGTGGGGCTGGAGCATAAGCTGATCCGGCCGGATACGGTGCTGGACACCACGCCGTATCGGGTGAACGGTCACCTGATTAAAGACGTCGGCCACTGGTCGAAGCTGACCATCACCGGCGTGCTGCAAAAATCGAGCGACATTGCGGTATCGCATATTGCGCTGGCGCTGCCGGCTACGGTGCTGCCGGCGGTCTACCGCAGCTTTGGCCTGGGGCGGCCGACCGAGCTTGGCATCGGCAACGAGAGCAGCGGCTACCTGCCGCAACATCGCGAACGCTGGGCGGATATCGAACGCGCCACCTTCTCCTTCGGCTATGGGCTGCGCGTGACGCCGCTGCAGATGGCGCGCGAGTATGCCGCTATCGGCGCCTTCGGGGTTTATCGGCCGCTGTCGATTACCAAGGTGACGCCGCCGGTGATGGGGCAGCGCATTTTGCCGGCCGATACGGTGAAGACGGTGGTACATATGATGGAGAGCGACGCCTTGCCGGGCGGCAGCGGGGTGAACGCCGCAGTGCCGGGCTACCGGCTGGCGATCAAAACCGGTACCGCCGAGAAAATGGGCCCGAGCGGTAAATACGACGGCGGCTACATCAACTACACCGCCGGCGTGGCGCCGGCCAGCGATCCGCAGGTGGCGCTGGTGGTGATGGTCAACAACCCGAAAGCCGGCAAGCACTTCGGCGGTTCGGTAGCCGGGCCGGTGTTCGGCAAAATCATGGCCCAGGTGCTGGAGCACATGAATATCCTGCCGGACGCCCAGCCGCTTAACGTGGTGTCGTCGGTCAAGGGGTGACCATCAACGCGCCTTGGCATGGGGCCAGAGACGGTCTGATCCCATGCCGGCTGATTTTTCTTCCCGATGACGATTAAACGCGATCTGTGTGATAGCTTGTTCATAAAAGCGCAACCAGGAGGCAAACGACATGACCACTTACCATTTCTATGTTAAAGGCTCGCGCATCGAGGTGTTGAAGGCCACCGCCCACGATGCTGAGGATCGCAAACGTGACCTGCAGGAGCTGGGGTTTGAAAAACAGCACGAAGAGCTGACCGCCGTTTCTGAAGCCGCTGCGCTGATGAGATTCAAGGATATCAGGAAAGAGATGCATGGCGCCGAACATACGTTGGCAACGGGGGCGGTCTTCACATCCCTGCTGGGCGCACTGATCAAAAATGGTTAATGTCCTTCCGCGACGGCTGCCGGTTTTAGCCGCAGGAGGGTAAAGACAACGGTGATGAAGAGTCGGTAGTTCGGTGTGCCAATAGCGGTGAAATAATTCTGTCATCAATGCCCGTTAGACTCGCGGCATCTTGGTATTACTGACTAAAAATCATGAACATAAAACTGACACTGGGCCGCAGGGTAAAATCTGCGGCGGCGCTGCCGCGCGCGTTTGGCTTCGGCAAGAGCATGGGCTTATTAAGCGGCGTAATTTGCGTTATCGCGTTATTTTCTCTGCTGCAATTGTTTTCCACCGTATTTATTTCCAATATTTTGCGCGACGCCAGGCTCAACCTGGTGACGGGCGACGCGTTGCATCGCCAGCAGGCGACGATGGATCGCGCCAGGCTGTCGCTGCTGACGGCCAGCGATACCCTCAACCGCGCGGGGATTTATTATCTGCAGGACAAAGCCACCGGCTCCGACGGCAGCTGGCACAGCCTGCTGGATGAGTCGTTGGCGGCGTTGCAGGCTTCAGAGCAGGCCTTCACCCAGTTTGAGCGCTTGAGCGCGGATGCGCCCGCGGCGGCAGCGGCCCTGAAAGACAGCTATCGCCTGTTCTATGACGGCCTGAAAGAGCAGGCGCAAGGGTTGCAGGGCAGTAGCATCGAGGCGTTTTTCGCCGTGCCGATCCAGGCGTTTCAGGCGGATTTCAACGACAAGTATCTCGCTTACCAGGCGCTGAACGAACGGCGCGGCGATGACGTCAACGTGCGGCAATTGGCGGCGCTGGAACAGGCCAAGAGCTTTGCGCTCGGCGCGCTGGCCGCGCTGGCGCTGATCGCCGCGGGGGTGTGGTTCGGCGTCTCCCGCTGGGTGATCGCACCGCTGCAGCGGGCGATCGCGCACCTCAACGTGCTGGCCGCCGGCGATCTTTCGCGGCCGCTGCCGCCTGAGCGGGCATTCAACCGCGAGATGCGCCAGCTGCAGACCAGCATTGGCCACATGCAGGGCGGCCTGCAGCGCCTGGTCAGCGAGGTGCGCGATGCGGCGAGCGGGATCCTGAACGGCGTCGGGCGGTTGGCGGACGGCAATCTGCAGTTGACGGCGCAATCGGCGAAGCAGAACGGTGAATTGCAGCTGGCGACCGAGCACGTGCAGCAGTTGGCGGCGCGGGTGGAGGAAAACGGCCAATACGCGCAGCAGGCCAGCCAACGAACCGAACAGGCTCGACAGTGCGCCGGCGCCGGCGAGCAGATGATGGAAACCGTTAATGTTTCGATGCAAGGGATCGTCAACCAATCGGCCGAAATGCGCGGCATCGTTGCGCTGATCGACAGCGTGGCGTTCCAGACCAATATTCTGGCGCTGAATGCGGCAATCGAGGCGGCGCACGCCGGCGTTCATGGCCGCGGCTTTGCCATCGTGGCCAAAGAGGTGGGGCTGTTGGCGCAAAAGAGCAGCCATTCGACGCGCGACATTCAGCAGTTGATCAACCGTTCGCTGCAGCAAATCGATCAAGGTTCGCAGGCGGTGGATCTGCTGACGGGCAACCTGCGCCAGATTATCGATCTGGTGAACAAATGCAGTGCGCTGATGGGGGATATTTCCCAGGCGTCGCTCAATCAGGGAGAAAGCATTCAGGGCGTGACGGCGCGCATCGCGGCGCTGAATCAGGTAGCGCGGCAAACCGGCACGGTGGTGAACGCCGTGGCCGAGGCTTCGCAGCTGCTGCAGGGCGAGTCGGAACGGTTAGAAAAAGCGATGGCGCGCTTCAGGTTGCCCGCATAATAATAACCACGGTGCCGATTAATGAATAATAAATCGGCGTTTAACGCGGTTTATTATTTTTTCCTCCCCTGAGGAAATCCATCGGGATAAATAAAAAAGCAGGCCGGCGCGGGTGAGTTAAAAAATAGCCGGCCTGCGGAGAGTATTTTTTGACGGGAGGATTAACGGCTGGTCTGGTGGCCGATGATGCCGCCGATCGCCGCGCCGCCGAGGGTGCCCAGCGTGCTGCCGTCGGTCAGCACTGCGCCGCCGACCGCGCCCACGCCTGCGCCGATCGCCGTGTTGCGATCGCGATTGGACATATGCCCGCATGCGGTAACGGAAAGCGTAGCCATGACCACCACCAATACACCTGCGGCACGTTTAATATTCATAATGAGTTCCTGGTAAATTGACCGGTTAATGGATTAAAAATAATCCGATTAACCCGCCGGTAGACGTTGGGATGAATGTATTCCGCCGTAAGAAAATCGAACAGGTAAAAATTCTTAATTTTTCGGCGGCGAAAAGCGTTTGCTCGCCGAATGTGCAGCCGCCGGCAAAATCGCCCGACTATACTGGGAATAAGCCTCGCAGAGTGCGGGGCGCTCACGCGGGAGGCCGCCATGTCCGATCTTGTTTCCGCATCCGGCAAGCCGGTGAAAATCCCCGGCCCGGACCATCCGATCACGCTGGCCTGCCATCCGGTGCGGGTCGTCGTGCGAGCCGCCGGCCACGTTCTGGCCGACAGCCGCAATGCGCTCGTCCTGCAGGAGGCCCATTATCCGCCGGTGTTTTACTTTCCGCGCGAGGAGGTGAGTATGGCGCTGCTGCAAAAAAACGAACGCGTCAGCTACTGCCCTTATAAGGGCGACTGCAGTTATTTCTCCCTTGTGCTTAACGGCGAGCAGGAGGCCAATGTGGCCTGGAGTTATGAAATGCCCTATAACGCCGTGGTGGCGATTAAGGATTATTTGGCATTTTATCCCGACAAAGTCGCGGAGATCCGCAGCGAAGCGTGAGCCGCTGCCGCCATCGGACGGCGGCCGGTTGACATTCCTTTTATCCCTACTCATTATGTGCATTACCGGAAATTGATACGTTTTCCTTATGTTTTAATCCGACATAACGAAACTCTGAGCAGGTGCCAAGGTGTCTACCTCTACGCGATTCGCCGTTGCCATCCATATTCTCACCAACATCACGCTGTGCCGTGGCCAAACGGTGCGTTCCGAAGATATCGCGCGCAGCGTCAATACCAACCCGACGGTGGTGCGGCGCATCCTCGGCGCGCTGGCGGAGGCGGGGTTGACCTATTCGCAGATGGGGCAAGGCGGCGGGGCGCTGCTGGCGCGGCCGGCGGAAGCGATCTCGCTGCTGGACGTGTACCGCGCGGTGGAGGATCAGCCTTTTTTCATGCTGCACCGCACCCGGCCTAACGATGCGTGCTATATCGGCCATGCGATAACCCCGGTGCTGGAGCAAGAGTTTGCGCGCATTGGCGTCGCGCTGGAAGCCAGTCTGGCGCAAACCAGCATCGCCGAAATGGCCGGGCAGGTCGAGCTGCGCGCCGGCTATCCTTTCGTCCCATGTTCACCGCAATATCAATCGGATACGCAATAAAAACCGCACCCAACCCGCTGTCGTGCAGAGCATTTTTTGCATTGATTTAATGTAATTGTGTAAGTTACATTAGCTCGCATCAAGTGTGATGTAGCTCACGTTTTAGACTGCCTCCCCGCGATAATTGACCGATTGGCCGGAAACCGTTTATTCCGGCGCAGATTTGCTGTGTTTAAAACCAGGAGAAAACGATGTTAGAAATGATTGAAAGCTTGGCCACCGTGGTGGTCCTGGTGCCGGTAATGGTGGCCGTCTTGCTCGGCTCGATTTACGGTCTGGGTGAAGTGTTCAACGTCTTTTCCGCTATCGGCCGCAAAAAAGGCTGATAGCACGCAGGGGGCGCTCAGCCCCCGGCTCTCTTATCTCCTTTCCCCTTTAAGATTGCGCTGTGGCGTCAATCATCGCCATCACCTGCCGAAACATCGCGCTTTCCGCATCGGCCAGCTCATTGACCAACGTAAAGTGATTGCAGTGGCGATCGGCCAGCAGCCGGACGTCGAGGCCGCGTGCCAGGCAGGCGTCATAATAGGCCTGCGTCTGGTTTTTGAACCCCAGGGTTTCCCGCTGGCCGACGTCGAGCAATATCTGCGGCGCATGTTCTTTCGCCGGCAGCAAAAACAGCGGGCTGAGGGTTTGCGCCTGTTCGGGCGTCAGGTGCAGCCAGTCGTTGATGTAGATATCGCACAGCGGGCGCAGATCGTATAAGCCGCTCAGCGCCAGCGCGCCCTTGATCGCGTCGGGCGGCAGGCGATAGCGTTGTTGCCAGCCGTCGGCGATCAGCATGCCGCACAGGTGGCCGCCGGCCGAACTGCCGCTGACGAAAATGCGCGCCGGATCGATGCCGAAGGGGGCTCCGTGGTGGTAAAGCCAGGCGACGGCGCTGCGCACCTCATGCACGATCTCCGCCAGCGTCGCCTCCGGTGCCAGCGTGTATTCCAACGTGGCGACCGCCACGCCGCGGCGGGCAAATGCGGCGGCCATCGAACAGGCCTCCTCTTTGCGCTGCGAATGCCAGTAGCCACCATGAATAAAGATCAGCAGCGGGGCGGGCTGAGCGCTAGCCGGGAACAGATCGAGACGTTCGGCGGTGCTCATGCCGTAGCGCAGATCGTAAATGCCGGGGGTCTGCGCCCTGGCACGCTGGGCCAGCGCGGCGTATTCCAGCATGCAGGCGTCAAAATCCTCCACCGAAGCGCGGGCGTTGTATTGCACGGCGCGCGCGCTCAGGTCTTCAAACGTCAGGTCGATGCTCATCATTTCTCCGGATTGTGATGCGTTATGCCTTCATCATCGTCCCGCAGGCGAAAAGATGTTTGATCTGCGGTGCGCTTCATTGCGGCTTCTCGATTGCTGTTTCTTGCTGTATATTGCTGTTTCATGCTTTTATTGCGGAGTAATCCCATGCACAAAGCGGCACGACAGCGCCATTTACTGGACTTGCTCAGCGAACGCGGACAGGCGGCGGTGGCGGAATTGGCCGGCGCCATCGGCGTTTCCGTCGATACCGTGCGCCGCGATCTGGCCGATCTCGAGCGGCAAGGGCTGGCGCAGAAACATCACGGCGGGGCGATCGCGCTCGAACCGTCCGACATGCCGCGCCAGGCGCGTGCGGCGCTGTTGCCGCAGGTCAAGCAGCGGCTCGGCCGCGCGGTGGCCGCGCAGATCCCGCCCGGCAGCACCCTGATGCTGGATGCGGGCAGTACGCTGCTGGCGGTGGCGCAGGCGCTGCGTGGGCCGGCCACGGTGATCACCGCCTCGCTGGATATCGCGCAGTGCTTGAGCGACAGACGGGAGATCAACCTGATTCTGCTTGGCGGCCAGTGGGATGCGCACCAGCGGCTGTTCGCCGGTAGCGCCACCCTGGCGTTGCTGGAACGCTACCGTGCGGACATCGCCTTGCTGGGCGCCTGCGCAGTGCATGCGCAGCTGGGGTTGAGCGCCGGCGAGGAGGCCGATGCAGAGATCAAACGCGCCATGCTGGCCAACAGCAGCGAGCGCTGGCTGGTGGCCGACCATATGAAGCTGGATCGCTGCGAGCCGCATCACGTGGCGGATCTGGCGCAGATCCAGCGCTTGTTTACCGATCGCCCGTGGGACAACCTGGACGAACACTCATTGACTGAGCTTTGTGTCGTCGCCGACGACCGCTAGAGGAGAACACTGATGAACGAGACTGCTCGACCGTTGCAGGTGGCGCTGATTGGCTACGGCTTTGTCGGCAAGGCGTTTCACGCGCCGCTGATTAACGCGGTGCCGGGGCTGGAACTGAGCGTGGTGGCTTCGCGCGATGCCGCCAAGGTGCATGCCGATCTGCCGCACGCGCAGGTGATCGCCGATCCGCTGGCGGCCATTCGTCGGCCGGAGGTGGATTTGGTGGTGATCGCCTCGCCTAACGATACCCATGCGCCACTGGCGCTGGCCGCGCTGGAGGCGGGCAAGCACGTGGTGGTGGATAAGCCGTTTACGCTGGATTTGGCGCAGGCGCGCACGCTGATTGCGGCGGCGGAAAAGCACGATCGCCTGCTGTCGGTGTTCCAGAACCGCCGTTGGGACAGCGACTACCTGGGCGTGAAGCAGGTGATCGAACAGGGGCTGATCGGCAGGGTGACGCACTTTGAGTCGCACATCGATCGCTACCGCCCTGAAGTGCGGGTGCGCTGGCGCGAACAGAACCTGCCGGGCAGCGGGCTGTGGTTCGATCTGGGGCCGCACATGGTCGATCAGGCGCTGCAGCTGTTCGGTTTGCCGTACAGCGTGCAGGCCAACATCGCCACGCTGCGTCCCAACGCGCAGATTAACGACTGGGCCCACGTGGTGCTGAATTACCCGACGCACCGCGTGATCCTGCACGGCAGCATGCTGGTGGCAGGGGGAGTGGCGCGCTTTACCGTGCATGGCGAGAAAGGCAGCGTGGTCAAAGCGCGCGCCGACGGGCAGGAGAGCCAACTGCTGGCCGGCGTGACGCCGGGGGCGACGGAGTGGGGCAAAGACGACGACGCGATGAGCCTGTTTATCGGCACGGAGCCAGTGCGCACGCTGCCGACGCCGGATGGCGACCAGCGTCAATATTACGTCCAGGTGCGCGATGCGCTGCGCGGCGTCGGCAACAATCCGGTTACCGCCCCGCAGGCGCTGGCGGTGATGGCGGTGCTGGAGGCGGCGACCCGCGCGGCGGAAACCGGCGTGACTCAGCCGCTGCCGCTCACCGCGGCGGAGATCGCCGCCTGGTGATGGAACGCGTCAGATAAGGCGCCAGACGCATTGATAAAGTGCATATCGTGCGTCTTCCGCTATCCCACCCTCTGGCATAGGCTAACCCTCAGTCTATGTCAGGAGTGTTTATCATGTTATCCCATCCTTCGCCGCAGGGCGTTCGCGGCATACTGGCCGCACTTTCTCTGAGCATGCTGCTGTCATCGCTCGGCATCAGCATCGCCAACGTCGGGCTGCCGGCGCTGGCCGTCGCGTTTGATGCCTCGTTCCAGGCGGTACAGTGGGTACTGCTCTGCTATCTGTTGGCCGTCACCACCTGCATCATCGGCATCGGCCGATTGGGCGACCGCCTCAATCGCCGTCGCCTGCTGCTGGCGGGCATCGCGCTGTTTACCGCCGCCTCGCTGGCTTGCGCGCTGGCCCCGCAGCTTTGGCTGCTGCTGGCGGCGCGTATGGCGCAGGGGCTGGGAGGCGCGGCCATGATGTCGATCGCCATGGCGCTGGCGGGCGAGACGCTGGGCACGGAAAAAATCGGCCGCGCGATGGGGCTGCTCGGCACCATGTCGGCGGTGGGCACTGCGCTGGGCCCGTCATTGGGCGGCGCGCTGATCGCCGGTTTCGGCTGGCGGGCGATGTTCCTGATCAACCTGCCGCTGGGGCTGCTGGCGCTGTGGCTCGGCTGGCGATACTTGCCGGATGGGCCGCGCGCGGCAGCGCGCCAGGAACCGTTCGATCGCGCCGGTACGCTGTTGCTGGGCGGCGCATTGCTCTGCTATTCGCTGGCGATGACACTCGGGCGCGGCGACTTCGGCGCGCTCAACCTGGCGTTGATATTGGGCGCTTTGCTGGCGGGGGCGTTGTTTATCCGCGTGGAGCGCCGCGCCACAGCGCCGCTGTTGGCGCCGGCGATGTTCCGCCATCCGGCCCTGACGACGGGGCTGACGGCCAGCGCGCTGGTGATGACGGTCATGACCGCCACGCTGGTGGTCGGGCCGTTTTATTTGTCGCGGGCGTTGGGGCTGAGCGCCGTGCAGGTCGGCTTGGTGATGTCGGCAGGGCCGGCGGTGGCGATCCTGACCGGCATTCCGGCCGGTTATCTGGTGGATCGCTTTGGCTCGCAGCGCATCGCCCAGTTTGGGTTGGCGGCGGTGACGGCCGGCGCGGCATTGCTGTCATTGCTTTACCGCTGGGGCGTGCTTGGCTATGTCGCGCCGATCGCGCTGCTGACCGCCGGCTATGCGCTGTTTCAGGTGGCCAACAACACCGCGCTGATGAAAGATCTGTTTCCTGAACGACGTGGGCTTATCGCCGGGATGGTGAACCTGTCGCGCAATCTCGGCGCGATCACCGGCGCTTCGGCGATGGGGGCGCTATTTTATCTGGCCTCCCAGCAGGTGGCCGGCGGCGCTGCGGCCGCGGCTTACGGCATGCGCGTAACCTACGGCGCGGCGGCGCTGTTGGCGCTGGCGGCATTGCTCATCGCCTTCGGCGGCCGCCGACGGGCGCTGGGTTACGACGCGCGCTGAAACGCGTAGCGTGCCTGTACGAAACCCGTGCGGCCGGCAGCGGCAGACGCTGCTCAGGGGAAGCGCAGGTAAACCGGACATTTCAACAGGCGAGATCTCCCCGGTAAACCACATGAATCTTGTTGCCGTCCGGATCGCGCAGGTAAGCGCCAAAATAGCCTTTACCGTAGTGCGCACGCTCGCCGGGCTCGCCTTCGCTGCTGCCGCCCGCCAGCAGGCCGGCGGCGTAGGCCCGTTTGACCGCCAGCTCATCGGCGGCGAGAAAGGCCAGCATGCTGCCGTTGCCGGCGCTGGCGGGCTGCCCGTCGAAGGGTTGATAGGCATAAAAACGCGGCAGCGTTTGGCCCGGCATCACCCAGCAGCGGGCGGCGGGCCCGCCGTCCGGCGTCACTTCCCGCCGCTGTAATCCCAGCGGCAACAAAATAGCGTCGTAGAACGCGGCGGCGGCGTCCAGATTGCTGACGCCGACGGTAATATGGCTGAACATGGCACGCTTCCTTTCCGAAGAGAGAGAATGAACGCATAAAACAGTAGCAGCGATATCCCCGAATGGACAGATCCGGCGACATCAAGGTGCGTTGGCACGGAGCCAGCTCAGCGTGTCGACGAGCGTTTGTTCCAGCGGTCTGAAGCTTAGTCCCAACTCGCGTTCGCTTTTGGCCGGGTTGTAGTGTGAACGGTCGGCTTCCCGCATCATCAATCTTACCGTCGCCAGGCTCAGCAGGATCGGCTTGCCGCTGAGGCGGGAATAGGCCTCCTGCAATACCGCCAGCGCGTACAGCAGAATCATGGGCAAAACCCGCGTCGGCGTCTTGACGCCGGCGATACTTCCCAGCATCGGCACCAGCTCTTGCATCGTCATATGCCTGCCCGCCGCGAGGTAGCGGCCGCCGCATTGTCCGCGTTGCGCGGCCAGGATCAGCGCCTGCGCCACATCGCGGGCATCGACCAGCGAAAAGCTGCCCGGGATCAGGCCTGGCAGCTTGCCGTGCAGGATATCACGGGCTAGCTGGCCTGAGGATGTGGGGCCTAAATCGGCAGGCCCCCACATCCAGCCCGGCAACACCATGCAGCCGTGCATGTCCGGATAACGTCGCAAAAAGTCGAGCACGACGTCGTCGGCCAAGATTTTGCTGCGGTAGTAATCATCGGCGTTTTCCGGCCGGCGCAGGCAAGTTTCATCGAGTAATTGCCCGGGCGCTCCGGTCAACACGGCGACGGAGGAGGTGTGGACGAAACGGCGAATGCCGGCCCGGTGGGCCTGTTCCAGCAGGTGTCCCGTGCCTTCGATATTGATCGCTTTCAGCTCATGCCAATGGTTGCCACCTTTGTAGTTATCGCGAAAATAAGCGGCGGTATGAAAAAGAACGTCGCATCCCGCCAGTCGGTCGGCGAAAGCGGCGACGTCTTTCATGTCGCCGGTGACCCGTTCAATACCGGCGATGTCACCGAACTGCCGGCGGCCTTTTTCCTCCGAGCGCACCAGCGCCCGAACCTGCCAGCCCTGTGCCAACAACGCGTGTACCACATGGTTGCCGAGCAGCCCCGTGGCGCCGGTAACGAAAGCCGTTTTTGTGTCGCTCATACTGGAATCTCATTGGTTATTGGAAGTTCACTTGATATTTAAACTAGTGGTGGGCATTTAAAATATCAAGTGATATCTTGAACGGCAATTATTGGCCGAGAGACAAAACGATCGCTATGAAAACGACAAAAAAACGACTAACGCGTGAGGAAAGCCAACGGCAAACGCGCGAGCGGCTGATTGAAACGGCCCGGCAGCTATTTATCGCCAACGGTTATGGCGCCACTTCCATTCGGGATATCGCCGGCCAGGCCGGCTATTCGCAGGGCGCATTCTATTCTAACTTCGCTTCCAAGGAAGCGTTGCTGTTGCTGCTTTTACAGCGCCATATGCAGGCGGAGGCGGACCAATTGTCGAACTTGACGCAGCACGATGCGCGAACGCCGACGCAGGTGTTGGCCGCGTTGGATGCGTGGGCGGCGACGCTGAATCTGGACGTGGATTGGGGCATGCTGTCGGTTGAGCTGCAATTGCATGCGCAACGTAGCCCAGCGTTTGCCGCAGAGTATCAAAAAATCTGGCGGCACCATCAGGCGGCGATTGCGTCAGTGCTGGCGACGTTGTTCCAGCGTCTGGAAAAGACGCCGCCAGCGGCGCCGGACGAGTTGGCGGCGGCGTTTATGGCAATGGCGCACGGCCTGTCATTGCAGAAATCGATGCACGGCGGTGAGCCGTATGGGAAAATCCTGATGCTATTTTTGCGCGGGCTGTTGTACGCGCCGCTGAAATAAGCACCGGATCAATTGCTCTCGACGCGCGGGTTGGCGTGCGTCGGCTGGCTGGGGTAGTCCACCTGATGTTTGTGCAAATAATCGCGGATCAGCTGGCGCACGACCTGGGAAGGGGTAACGTCCTGCTGCAGGCACAGCTCTTCCAGGGCTTTCTTCTTGTCCGGGTCAATCAGCACCGTTAGCCGCGCCGTTTTCTTTTCCATCAGGATCCTCCAGAGAATGATAATTGAATGATAATACCATGCGGGCGAAGCGGCCAGCCAGACCGTGGCGCCTTACGCCTTCAACGAAAATGCAGCCGCTCTATTTTGCGCGACAGATAGCTGAGCTCGCAGTTGAACAGCTCACCGCTGCCGGCGGCCAGCTGGCGCAGCGCGCTCAGCGGCAGCGCCACCCGGGCCGGCGTAGCGTAGATGATCACGTTGCCGCTGGGGGCGGTGCAAAACAGCACGGTGCCGAATATCCGGTGCAGGCTGTGGTATAGCAGGCTGTTTTCGTCGGGCAGATCGTGGTAATTCAGCACCAGCCAGCCCCCGTCGTTCAGCCGGGCGGCGCAGTTCTCCAGGAAGGTCTGGGTGCCTTGCTGCGGATCCATGGTGAATGCCGAATAGAGATCGGAGAAAATCAGATCGTAGCGCGTCTCGGCGGGCGGGCGCACGAAGTCCATGGCGTCGGCGGTGCGCAGGCTGATGGTGTCGGCGACCGGCAGCGTAAAGTAACGGCGCGCGACGGCGATCACCCTGGCGCGCAGTTCGACCACCTCCAGCCGCATCGCCGGATCGAGGGCATACAGCGCGCGCAGCAGGCTGCCGCCGCCCAATCCCAGGATCAGCGCCGACGCCGGCGGCTGCCAGGCCACCGCCATCAGCATCGCTTTGATGTAGTTGTGGATCGGCTGTGCGGGATGGCTGAGGCTCATCTTGCTTTGCTCGCAGATGCCGTCAAACCGCAACGTGCGGTAGTCCTTGTGATCGGAAACGATGATTTCGCCCCAGGCATCGGCTTCGCGGGCGATCACCTGGCCGCGCGGGGAAAAATCGAGGGTTCTGAGTAAGCTGTCAACCAGAGACATGGTATTCGCAGGGCTCCTTTGGCGAGCGGCCTATTTACGGGCGCACATGAAATCGGCGGTGCAAATGCGCCGGCCATCAATGCTGGCGCGGCCGGTAAAGCGGGCGAGCGCGCCGCGTCGGCGCACAAAGGCGACCTCCATCAGCACCCGATCGCCGGGGCGCGCGGCGCGATAAAACCGCGCCCGCTGAATAGCGGCGAAATAGTAATGCTCCCCTTCGTTCAGCGCCCCCAGATAATAATGGGCCAGCAGACCGGTGCTTTGCGCCAGCGCTTCCACCAACAGCACGCCGGGAAAAACGGCGCAGTGCGCGTGGCCGCGCCAGAACGTCGGCTCATTGGCGGTGATGTTCTTGATGGCGCTCAACCGCCCTTCGGCAACGCAGGTGCCGGCGGGCAGCACGCGATCAACCAGCAGGCAGGGATAGCGATGGGGCAAAATCGCCTCAATATCGTTGAATTGCAGGGGGTGACCATTCAGTGGCATGGGCGCGTGATCCTGTCTGCGGCGAAACCGGTGCAATCCCGGCGTTCGATCCATGAATAAGTGTAATGACATTATAATAAAATTATCATCACATGTGCCAGATGAAAAAAAGGCGGCGGAGAAGCGGACGAAGGAGGGGCGTGACGAAAGCACCCGATCCTGGCGATCGGGTGTGGCGGCAGGTTTAGTGCTTGGAGCGGGTCACTTTGTCGAGATAGCCCATCACGAAAGCGGATAGCACGAAGGTAAGGTGGATGATCACGTACCACATCAGCTTATTGTCCGACACGTTCTTGGCATCCATGAACACCCGCAGCAGGTGAATGGAGGAGATGGCGACGATGGACGCGGCGACTTTGTTTTTCAGCGAGGTGGCG
The DNA here is from genome assembly GCF_024160145.1 of Serratia nevei. GTDB lineage: Bacteria > Pseudomonadota > Gammaproteobacteria > Enterobacterales > Enterobacteriaceae > Serratia > Serratia nevei_A. The sequence goes on along the minus strand of NZ_JAMYWQ010000001.1, from coordinate 296,298 downwards.
TCCATTTTGCCCAGCCAGCTCAGTTTTTCTTTTCCTTCGGTGATATCCAGCTGCGAGACGAAGTTTTCATACCCGGAGAACATCACCATCACCAGCAGGCCACCCACCAACGCCATATCGACCAGCGACAGCAGGGTCAGGATCAAATCGGCTTCAGCGATGGAGAAAATATTGGGCAGGACATGCAGGATCTCCTGGAAAAATTTGATCGACAGGGCGACCAGAGCCAGTGAAAGGCCGAAATAAACCGGCGCGAGCAGCCAGCGGGAGGCGTACATCGCGTTTTCTAGCAAACGTTCAATCATAAAATGGTTTTAAATGCGTGGCTAAAAGGGCGCTCAGTATAACGCAGGTGGCCCGGGCGAAATCAACCGCTTACGCCCGGCGGCTGGAAGGTTCTGCGCCATTCGCTGGGGCTGACGGCGAAACGCTGTTTAAAACGCTGGCGGAAGGAGACTTCGGACTGAAAACCCGCCAGAGTGGCGATGGTTGCAATGGGATGCCGTGTGCTTTCCAGCAGGGTTTGGCTATATAGCAGGCGTTCGGCATTCAGCCATTCGCCGACGCTCATGCCGGTGGCCTGTTGAAAATGGCGGGTAAAAGTGCGGCGGCTCATGGCGACAAAGCGGGCCAGCGTATCCAGATCGTGCGGCTGCGCCAGGCGCTCGCGCAGATGAACCAACAAGCGATTGATGCGTTGATCCTGCGTCGTGGCCGGCAGCGGGCGGGCGATAAACTGCGCCTGTCCACCGTCCCGGTGCGGTGGGATCACCATGCGTCTGGCCAGACGGTTGGCGATGGCGCTGCCGTGGTGCTGCCTGACCACGTGCAGACAGCAATCCAGCCCGGCGGCGGTGCCGGCGGAGGTGATTAGCCGTTCATCGCTGACGTACAGCGCGTTGGCGTCCAACTGTACCTGAGGAAAACGCGCCGAAAAGTCCGCTTCGCTTTCCCAATGGGTGGCGGCGCGGCGCTGGTCGAGCAGACCGGCATAGGCCAGCACGTAGGTGCCAAGGCAAAGCCCGACGATCTGCGCGCCGCGTCGATAGGCGGCATTCAACGCGTCGATCAGCGCCACCGCGGGGCGTTCCTCCGGATGTGGCCAGAAGGGGATCACGATGATATCCGCACGCTGCAACGCCGTCAGATCGTCGAGCACCTCCAGCGACATGCCGAGATCGGAGCGAATAACGCCCGCCTGGAGCGCGCAAATTCGCAGCTCGAACAGCGGTTCATCGGCCAGCATCTCGCCAAAAATGATGCAGGGCACCGAAAAATGAAACGGGCTGAAACCGGGGGTCGCAACGATGGAGACGGATGGAACGGCCATAAATTCCCTCTGATTACAGATAATAACTCTCGCCATCCTCCGGCACGCGCACCCAGGGGCTCAATGCCTGCTCCGCGATAAACTGGCGCAGCGCCTCGCGGCTGAGAACGCAGTGGTTGACGGCTTCCAGGTGGGTGGCCACGAGGGTGGCGTTCGGCATGGCCCGGTGCGCGCGCAACAGGTCTGCCTTCCCCATGATGATGTTACCGATGCCCGGAATTTGCGCATCGCCGGCGTTCAGAATAATGACGTCCGGCGTGAAAGCGCGCAATGCCTCGTCCACGTGCCGATGCCACACGGTGTCGCCGGCCAGATAGACACACGGCTCCGCCGGGTGTGAAAACACAATGCCGCAGACTTCGCCGAGAATTGCCGCCAGCTGCGCATCGGCATAGGCGCGATCGCTGCCGTGTTGACCGGCGGTCTTGTACAGCATGATCCCGTCGAACGCGGTCTGCGCTTGCAATACCCGCACTCGCCGAAAGCCGGCTGCGCGGATCAGCGCGGCGTCTTGTTCGTGCTGCGCAAATATTGGCGTGTCCTTGGGCAACAGGCGTTGTGCAGCCTCATCCCAATGATCGAGGTGAGTGTGAGTGACCAGCACCGCGTCGGGATGCAGCAGGCTGTTGACGTCGACCGGCAGATCGACCAGCGGGTTGCGCAGATGGGCGTTCAGCGAGCCTTCAAACCCTGGGTAGGTGCCAGACGGCGCCAGGAACGGGTCTATCAAGAACGATTTGCCGGCGTAGTCGATCAGCAGGGTGGCGTTGCGAATGTGCGTTAATTTCATCGGTGGATCCTGAGCGGTTAAGGTGGTGCCAGTATAGGCAACCGCTCAGAGCACCGGTGAGTAGCCTGACGGACAATAAACGATGGAATCGGGCCAGATAGCCGCGAACGGCGTTCAGTGCCTGGCTTTTTTACCGTCGTTGTGGCCGAGAGAACGATCGGGGAAGCTGTGATCGCGCAGGCGCTGCTTCAGCTGCGCCGCATCGGGGAAGCCGCCGTCGATCTGGCGATCCCAAATCATCACGCCATCGACGCTGATTTGATACACCCCGCCGGTGCCCGGCATCAGGGTGACGGAGGCGAGTTCGTCGCCGAAGGTATTCAGTAGCTCTTGCGCCATCCAGCCGGCGCGCAACAGCCAGTTGCATTGTGAACAATAGTGGATGGTGACGGCGGGGGCATTTTTCATTGATGATTGACCGGTAGTGGTGACGGCTCGCAATCAGCCTGATGGACCTGCAAGCGATGGTGGCTTTGTCTCGCTAAATAGTCAAGCGCCTGCCGAGGCGAGAACGATAAGAACGTCCGCATGTGCGTCACGGCCGCTTGCTGCCGGCAAACCATTCCACCCCACGCAGCATGCCTGCCCAATAAAATCGGGGTAGAAACCAGGCTTTCAGCCACCAGGCCATGCGGCTGGGGTGGGTTGCGTCGAGCAGCGGAAACGTGGGCAGCAATTTACCGTCATAGCCAAACTCCGCCAGCACCACTTTGCCTTTCTCTACCGTCAATGGACAGGAACCATAGCCATCATAATGGGCGGTGAGGGGAGCGCCATGAATAAGCGATGCGATATTTTCCGCCACTACCACCACCTGCTTTCGGGCTGCGGCTAAGGTTTTGGCATTTGGCGTGGAACAACAGTCACCTACCGCAAAAATATCCGGCCAAAGCTGATGTTGCAGCGTCAATTTATCCACATCGCACCAGCCGGAACCATCGGCGAGCCCGCTTTGCGAAATAAACGCCGGGGCGGATTGAGGCGGCACCACGTGCAGCATATCGAAGGGCAGGGTTAACTCGCGTTTTCCTTCTTCATTTGTCTCCACGGTAAATGTCGCTTGCCGAGCCTCGCCATCAACACGGATTAAACTATGACTGAAATTGACCTGTGCACGGTATTTTCCTAAATATTCGGTCAGCGGGGGGACAAATTGCGGTATGCCGAAAACCGCCGTGCCCGCAAGGCAGAAATTGACGTTGATATTATTCAGGGTACCTTGGCGGCGCCAGTGGTCGCATGACAGATACAAGGCTTTTTGCGGTGCGCCGGCGCACTTGATGGGTAGCGCCGGTTGAGAAAATATCGCCTGACCGCCTTTCATTTCCCGCACCAGTTTCCAAGTGTATTCGGCAAGGTCAAAACGATAATTAGAGGTGACGCCGTTTAATCCCAGTGTTTCTTTCAGACCCGCTATTTTATCCCAGCGCAAAACCAGGCCGCAGGCAACAATAAGAAAATCATAGCTTATTTTTCTTCCCTGGCGGGTTTCGAGATATTTGCCCACGGGGTCTATTCGGGCTGCGCCGTCCTGAATCCACGCGGTGCCCGGCGGAATGACAGTGCGCATTGCGCGCTGCGTTTTATTGATATCAAATAATCCGCCGCCCACCAGCGTCCATGCCGGTTGATAATAGTGACAATCATTGGGCTCAACCAGGGTTATATCCGCATCTTTCACTCTTTTTTTTATACTTGCCGCGACGCCTATTCCAGACGAACCGCCGCCGATAATAACAATTTTTTTCTTGGTATTTATTTTTTCAGGTTTCATGCAGGCCTCCTTTCATAAGAAAGTAGGGGGTTGTTGCCCAGATTGAAAGCGAATTCATAGAACTTGTGGTTATATAAAAAATCACATATTCCATTTTGCTATATGTAATAACAAATAGAAATAAGTTATTTGACATTGCCGGTGAACTGATCGTTAATAAATGACATGAGCATCATTAAGGGATTAGCGCAGTGGATTTTTTCCATTTCAGTTTTTATATCGTGATGCTGTTAGTGGTCACCGGGGGAATTGTGGGGTTCCTCTTGGCGCTGACCGGCGGGGGGGGATCAATCGTCTGCGTGCCATTATTGCTGTATATGGTGAAAGTGCCGGATACACATTTAATTATAGGAACCAGCGCCCTGTCTGTAGCCATTAACGCGCTGATTAACCTGGCTGCGCACGCTGCCAAAGGCAATGTCAGGTGGCAGACCGGGCTTGCGGTTTCGCTGGTCGCTGTCGTGGGGGCGCTGGCGGGAGCGCAAATGGGAAAAATCGCCGACGGGCACCACTTAACCTTGCCTTTTTCCCTGCTGATGCTGGTGGTCGCCGGATTAACGGTGAAAAGAAATTACCTCGCCGCCCCCGCCTTGCCGTCTTCTCATGCTGTCGTGCATCCCGCCATCGTATGGCCCAGCGTCCTGGCTCTGGGCGGGTTGGCGGGTTTTTTGGGCATCGGCGGCGGATTTCTGGTGGTGCCGGCGCTGGTCTGGTTTTTCCGCTTCTCAATGGTTGAAGCGGTGGCCACCTCGCTGGTTGTGGTGTCTGCCATGGGGTTATCGACCAGCGCCAGCTACGCCCTGTCCGGAAAGGTGTCGGTCGCCATTACATGCTGGCTCATCGTCGGCGGTGTCCTGGGGGGCGTGGTGGGGGTGGCGCTCGCTGAGCGCCTGAAAAAACGCGAAGACATTATCAACGTGCTCTACGCCGTCATGCTCTTGGCGCTGGCCCTGTATATGTTATTTAAAAGCCTATGAAACGGAAGGAAAAAAACATGCGCATCCGCACTTACCATCATCAGCTCTCCTTTTCGGGCGCGCCTGAAGCGAGTGATTTCAAGGCGCTGTCGCAACAGGGCTACCGCCTTATCGTCAACAACCGGCCGGATGAGGAGCCGGGGGAATATCTTGACCATCAGCAAGAGCAAGCGCTGGCTGAACAAGGGGGGATGCGTTACGTCTATCTCCCTTATACGTTCGAGACGCTGACCTGGGAGACCGTTTATGCCTTCCAGTACTTGCTACGGCAAGGCAAGAAAACCCTGGCGCATTGCCGAAGCGGGGCTCGCTCTGCCAGCCTTTCCCTGCTGTATGCGCTGCGCGAAGGTCAGATAGATGAAGCGCAATTTCGCCGCCAATGCGACGAATACGGCGCGGACGCCGATAAGGCGCTCGGCTGGTATGGCAAGCATCGGTGCGTGCGGGCCACTGCGGAAGTTCACGCGTTTTATGAGCCGGAAAGCGGCAGCCTGCAGTATGTTGTCGCCGATCCCGAGGCGCGCCGTTGTGCGATTATTGACCCGGTGCTGGATTTTGACCGCCGATCGGGCACGGTGTCGCATCAACAGGCCAACGCTATTTTGAATTTTATCCAGCAACGGGGATGGGGAGTGGCCTGGGTGCTGGATACGCACCCGCACGCCGACCATTTTTCGGCCGCCACCTGGCTGGCGCAGAAAACCGGCGCCTTCACCGGCATCGGTGAAAAAATCAGCGCCGTGCAGGGGCTGTGGGAAGAGATCTATAATTTAAAAGACCTGCCTGCGGCCAATACCGTCTGGGATGCGCTGTTCGCGGACGGGGACGTCTTTTTTATCGGCAACCTGCGTGCTGAAGTCTTGCTGTCTCCCGGGCACACGCTGGCTTCCGTCTCTTATTACATTGCGGATGCGGCGTTTATCCACGATACGTTCTTCATGCCGGACAGCGGCACCGCAAGGGCCGACTTTCCTGGCGGCAATGCGGAGGCCCTGTGGGAGTCATTGCAGCGCATCTTGAGCCTGCCGGCGGAGACCCGCCTGTTTACCGGCCATGACTACCGCCCGGCGGGGCGTGAGGCTCGCTGGGAAAGCACCGTGAGAGAGCAGCGCGAGAACAATCCCTGGGTGGTCAACATGGATAAATCCCGCTTTATTGCGCAAAGAAAGCAGCGGGACGCCACGCTGCCGCACCCGGAACTCATGCTGATGGCGCTGCAGGTCAATATTCGTGGCGGCGTTTTGCCTGACTGCGAAGACGATGGGCAACACTATCTGAAAATCCCCGTGAATCGATTTAGGGGATGAGTCAAAGGATGGCGGCGCCGCCGAACAGGTGCATGCAAGCGCGCCGTCTGTTAATTGTTTTTTATGAAATAATCATACTGATTCAAATTTAATTATTTGTTTTTACACAAAACACGTGACGCTTGCCCTCACTGAATACAGTCACTACATTAACAACTGTACTTTCCACTCTGCTAAGGAAAACACCATGAAAGCTGCCGTAGTGACGAAAAACCATACCGTAGACATTCAGGATAAAGTGTTGCGCCCGCTGAAGCACGGCGAGGCGGCGTTGAAAATGGAGTGTTGCGGGGTGTGCCACACCGATTTGCACGTGAAAAACGGCGATTTCGGCGAGGTGCCGGGCATTACGTTAGGGCATGAGGGCATCGGCGTGGTCTCCGCTGTCGGTGAGGGCGTCACCTCGTTAAAGGTAGGCGATCGCGCCAGCGTCGCCTGGTTCTACCAGGGGTGCGGCCACTGCGAATACTGCGTCAGCGGCAACGAAACCCTGTGCCGTTCGGTGAAAAATGCCGGTTATAGCGTTGACGGCGGCATGGCGGAAGAGTGCATCGTGGTGGCGGACTATGCGGTGAAAGTGCCGGACGGGCTCGATTCCTTCGCCGCCAGCAGCATCACCTGCGCCGGTGTCACCACCTACAAGGCGGTGAAGATTTCCGATATCAAGCCGGGGCAGTGGATCGCCATCTATGGCCTGGGCGGGCTGGGCAACCTGGCGTTGCAGTATGCCAAGAACGTGTTTAACGCCAAAGTGATCGCTATCGACGTCAACGATGGCCAGCTGGAGTTCGCCAAACAGATCGGCGCCGATCTGACCATCAACTCCAAAACGCAAAACGCGGAGGAGATCATTCAGCAGCAAACCGGCGGCGCTCACGCGGCGGTGGTGACGGCGGTGGCGAAGGCGGCCTTCAACTCGGCGGTCAATGCGGTGCGCGCCGGCGGTAAAGTGGTGGCCGTAGGGCTGCCGCCGGAGAGCATGGATCTGAGCATTCCGCGCCTGGTGCTGGATGGCATTCAGGTGATTGGCTCGCTGGTGGGCACGCGCGAAGATCTGAAAGAGGCGTTCCAGTTCGCCGCCGAAGGAAAAGTGACCCCGAAAGTGACCAAGCGGCCGCTGGGCGATATCAACGCCATCTTCGACGAGATGAAGGCGGGCACCATTCGCGGTCGCATGGTGATCGATCTCGGCATGGCCAAGTAAGCCACGCGAAAAAAGGCCACCTGCGGGTGGCCTCGTTGTTGCTACGCCCGGTTCAGAACAGGCCCAGCGGTTTGGCGTCATAGCTGACCAGCAGGTTTTTCACCTGCTGATAGTGCGACAGCGCCGCCTTGTGGGTTTCGCGCCCGATGCCGGAGTTCTTGTAGCCGCCAAACGCGGCGTGCGCCGGATACAGGTGATAGCAGTTGGTCCACACGCGGCCCGCCTTGATCGCGCGGCCCATGCGGTAAGCGCGGTTGATGTCGCGGGTCCACAGCCCGGCGCCCAGACCGAACTCGGTGTCGTTGGCCAGCTCCAGGGCTTCAGTCTCATCCTTGAAGGTGGTGACGCCAATCACCGGCCCGAAGATCTCCTCGCGGAAGAAGCGCATGCTGTTGTTGCCGGTAATCAACGTCGGCTGCAGGTAGAAACCGTTTTGCATTTCGTCGCCACGCTGGGCGGGTTCGCCACCCACCACGATTTTGCCGCCCTCGTTTTTAGCGATATCGATGTAGGACAGGATCTTGTCGTACTGCTGTTTTGACGCCTGGGCACCGATCATGGTCTCGGTGTCGAAGGGATCGCCCTGGCGGATGGTGGCGATGCGTGCCAGCACTTTCTCCATAAACTGCGGATAGATCGATTCCTGGATCAGCGCGCGTGAAGGGCAGGTGCAGACCTCGCCCTGGTTGAAGAAGCCGAGCACCAGCCCTTCAACCGCCTTATCGATAAATTCCGGTTCTGCCTGCATGATGTCTTCAAAATAGATGTTCGGCGATTTGCCGCCCAGCTCGACGGTGCTGGGGATGATGTTCTCCGCCGCGCAGGCGAGGATATGGCGGCCGACCGGGGTGGATCCGGTAAAGGCGATCTTCTCGATGCGTTTGCTGCGCGCCAGCGCTTCGCCGGCCTCGGCGCCGAAGCCTTGTACCACGTTGAGCACGCCCGGCGGCAGCAGATCGCCGATCTCTTCCATCAGCACGCTGATGCCGAGCGGGGTCTGTTCCGCCGGTTTCAGCACCACGCAGTTACCCCCCGCCAGCGCCGGCGCCAGTTTCCAGGCGGCCATCAGCAGCGGGAAGTTCCACGGAATGATCTGGCCGACTACGCCCAGCGGTTCATAGATGTGGTAGGCCACGGTGTTCTGGTCGATCTCCGCCGCGGTGCCTTCCTGCGCGCGCAGGCAGCCGGCGAAGTAGCGGAAATGGTCGACCGCCAGCGGCAGATCGGCATTCAGGGTTTCGCGGATTGGTTTGCCGTTGTCCCAGGTTTCGGTCAGCGCCAGCATCTCCAGCCGCGCTTCGATGCGATCGGCGATCGCCAGCAGCACGTTGGAGCGCTCCTGCACGCTGGTTTTGCCCCAGGCGTCCGCCGCCGCATGCGCCGCGTCGAGCGCCAGCTCGATGTCCTTGGCGTCGGAACGCGGGAATTCGGCGATCGGCTGGCCGGTCACCGGCGAGGTGTTGGTGAAGTAGTTGCCGGATACCGGTTCGACGAATTTGCCGCCAATGTAGTTGCCATAGCGTTTGCGGAACGAAACCAGCGAGCCAGGCAAACCGGGGTGGACATATTTCATGTGGAGCACCTCTCTGCAGATGATAACCGGCGCTATTGGGCTGCGCCTGTGAGTGCGGCAGGCCGCCGCAGCACGGAGAAGCACGCTCCGTGCCAGATTGATGAATGGCGAAGGTGCTCATTAAAAAAGCTTATTTATTAGTGCGTTAGAAATGGATATGGCTGGGTGAATCGGAGGGTGCCGCCGCCGCCGATGATTTTTTGTGTCCCGCGTCGCAACGCTTGATACATACATGTGATACATATTTGCAACACTTGCGAACGGGGGAAAAACGCATGTTGCCTGACGACCGCTTGCCCACTGAGGGCGCCAGTTTGTTGACCTACCCGCTGGCGGAATCCTGGCAGCGCAGCCGGGGCTACGGCCTGACGCGCGCCGATCAGCATATCCCGCTTATCAAAGCCGGGTTGCTCGAAGAGCGGCGTAGCCGCAACGACTGGGTGCCGCAACGGGTGCAGCCGCTGATCGAGCAGCTGGGCGCACAAATTACGCGCCAACCGGCCATCGTGGTCATTGCCGACGCCGATGGGCTGGTATTGGAAACCTGCGGCAATACCGATTTTCTGCACAAGGCGTCGCGCTTTGCGCTGGCGCCGGGCAACCCGTGGGGCGAAGCGGAGCGGGGCACCAACGCCATCGGCACCGCGCTGGCGCTGGGCGCTTTCTGCGAGGTGCGCGGCGATCAGCATTTCCTCAACCAAAACGCCGGATTGAACTGCAGCGCCGCGCCGATCTATCGGCCGGATGGCCACATTGCCGGCATTCTGGATCTTTCCGCACCCACGCAGCGGCCGTATCGCGATGCACAGCGCCTGATCATGCAGGCGGTGCGGCATATCGAACACCGCTGGGTCAGAAGTGCGATCGCCGATCGTCACTGGACGCTGCGGCTGCACGCCGATGCCGGTAGCCTGGGCAGCGCGCAGGAACTGCTGCTGGTGTTTCACGATGAAGTGCTGGTCGCTGCCAATCGGCTGGCGATGCTGGAGTTCCAGCTGTCACCGGCCGCATTCGGCTCGGTTGAGTTCGCCCAGCTGTTCCCCGACCTACTGCGACATCCCTCCGGCGCACCGCACCGGACGCTGGCCGGCAATCAACGGCATTATTATTCGCTGCTCGAGGCGCCGCAGCGCCGCGTCAGCGCCCTGCGTTCGGCGCCGCCGGCACCAAGGCAGGACGAGCCGCATCAAAAAGCGCTGCGCATTCTCAATGCCGGCCTTTCCCTGTGTGTGACCGGCGAAACCGGCTGCGGTAAAGAGCACTTCAGCCGACGTCTGTTTCAGGAGAGCCGCTGGCGCCACGGCAACTTCGTGGCAATCAACTGCGCGGCGCTGCCTGAACCGTTGATCGAGTCCGAACTGTTCGGCTATGCGCCGGGGGCGTTTACCGGCGCCAACCCAAAAGGGTATATCGGCAAGATCCGTGAGGCGGACGGTGGCGTGCTGTTCCTCGATGAAATCGGCGACATGCCGGCGGGCCTGCAAACGCGGCTGCTGCGGGTGTTACAGGAGAAAACGGTCACGCCGCTCGGCAGCCGCAGTGCCTATCCGGTCGATTTCGCGCTGGTCTGCGCCACGCACCACGATTTGCACCGCCAGGTGCAGGCGGGGGCGTTTCGCGAGGATTTGCTGTATCGCATACAGGAATACAGCCTGCGCATCCCGCCGCTCAGAGAGCGGGCACCGCTGGAGCCCTTCATTCTGCAGCTGTGGCGAGAGCTGGGCGGTGAGCGGCGCGACATTCGCCTGTTGCCGGAGGCGCTGGCGATGCTGGCGCGCTACCCGTGGCCCGGCAACGTGCGGCAACTGCTGAGTACCCTCAAGGTGCTGCTGGCACTGGCGGACGATCATGCGGTGCTCACCCTGGACGATCTGCCGCCGCCAATCGCGGTGCTGGCACCGCAGCAGGAAAACGCCGACGGTGGCTTTGAAGAGTTGCAGGTGGCGATCGGCAGGGCAAACGGCAACCTCAGCCGGGCGGCGCAGGCGCTCGGCGTTTCGCGCAGCACGCTGTACCGCAGGTTGGAGCGGCAGCGTAGCGCTGGCGGAATGAAATAACATGCTTGATCATCAATAACCGGCCCCGTCGTGCGGGGCCGGTTCACGCCTAGTCTCCCAGCCCCGGCGGGTTAATCTCCGAATGGGCGATCTTCTCGTCGCCCTCCGCCCAGCGATCCAATACCTGCAGATAGCTGCCGTTGGCGATGGCGCCGTTGAGCGATGCCTGCACCGCGTTCACCAGGCCGTTGCCTTTCTTCAGCGTGACGGCGATGTTGGCGGTCTTCGGCCAGCCGCCGGGCACCAGGCCCACCAGCCGGGTTTTGCCGGTCAGCCGCGCCTGGTAAGCGCCGGAGACGTTGGGGCCGAAGGTGGCGTCGGCGCGGCCGGACTGAATGGCCAGCGTGGAGGCGGCCTTGTCGGTGACGTACACCGGCTGCAGCGGCGCCAACCCCCTGGCGCGGTTCTCCTTGTCCCAGGCCAGCAGCACCGCTTCCTGATTGGTGCCGGAATCGACGATGATCTTTTTGCCGGCGATGTCCGGGGCGGTTTTTATCTGGGTGATCTTGCTGTCGGATTTGACGTAGAAACCCAGCGTATCCTGGCGATAGGTGGCGAAATCGAATTTGGTCTTGCGTTCGTTGGTCACGGTGATGTTGTAAATCGCGGCATCATATTTGCCGGAGGCCACCCCCAGCGGCCAGTCTTCCCACGAGGTGGGCACCAGTTTGAGCTTCAACCCCAGCCCGTCGGCCACCAGGCGCGCGATATCCGCCTCGCTGCCGATCACCGTTTTATTGTCGCGGGCGTACAGGCCGAACGGCGGGCCGCTGCCCAACAGCGAAATGGCCACCGTCAGCGTGCCGGGCTCCACGAACCGGAAGCCGGCGGGAATGTTGGCGATCGCTTCGGCGTTTTTTACCGTGTGGATCGGCGTTTCGTTGGCGACGATATCCACCCCTGGCGCGGCGGCGGCGGAAAAACTCAGCAACGCCGCCATCATTGTCATTTTTTTGCTATCTATCATTATGTTAATTGCCTTCATTCACGAGTATTGCACGGTCGTTGCACTATCTCTGAAGGCCGCCGTTCTGTGAACGAACAAAATCAACTAACCAATCTTGGAATCATCATGAAGCGCCGCCGCCGCGAGGGCTGACGGGGTCAGCGCCCGCCGACCGGCTGTGGTGCTGCCTGCAGCAGCTCGGGAACCCGCTGGGATTCCACCGCCCGGCTGAACAGAAAACCCTGGCCGATATGGAAACCGGCTTCGCACAGCGTCTGCCGCTGCTGCTCGGTTTCCACCCCCTCGGCGATGATATCGATCGACAGCTTTTGCCCGAGGATGCCGATGCTTTCCACGATCGCCAGGATCGCCGGTTCGGTATTCATACGCTGAACGAAGTCGCAGTCCAGCTTAATGCAGTCCAGCGGGTAATCCATGATATGGCTGAACGAGGAATGGCCGGTGCCGAAGTCGTCCAGCGCGATGCGGATGCCCATCTCCTTGAGCATCTGCAACGCGCGCAGCACGTACTTCGAACCGTGCTTGTTGAAGGCGTGTTCGGTCACTTCCAGTTCTACCAGGTGGTGGGGAATGTGGAACTTAAGCAGGCGCTGCAGGAAGGTTTCGGCATAGTTGTCGCGCAAAAACTCGATCGGCGACACGTTGAGTGAAACCGGCCGCACCGCCACGCCGGCCGCGCGCCAGCGGGCGATATCGGCGAACACCTTCAGCTGCATGGCCTCGCTGATCTTGGTCGCCAGCTCGTAGTCGTTGAACGCCTCGCCCACCGTCGCCGGCAGCTGCACGCCGTTGATCGGGCAGTGCCAGCGCAGCAGCGCTTCGAAACCGACGATGCTGCCGTCGGTCAGGCTGACCTTCGGCTGGTAGCTGGGGCGGATGCAGTTGTCGCGCACGATCTGGCGCGCGTAGTTGAGCTGGCTGGCGCGGGCGCGCGCCTTGTCCATCATCTTGCCATCGAACATGTAGACGCCGCCGCGGCCGCCGTCTTTCAGTTCGTACAGCGCGGTATCGGCGCATTTCATCAGTTCCGAAGCGTCGCGGGCGTCTTTGGGATAGATGGCGCCGCCGATACTCATGCCGCAATGCAGCGTTTTGCCGCCGTGGGTGATCGGGGTCTCCAGTTGCAGCAGAAACTTGTTGGCGATGCGGAAAATATCCTGCTCGTTCTCGACGTCGCTGATCACCACGGCAAATTCGTCGCCGCCGAGACGCGAGACGAACGAGTGTGCGTTCATGCAGGCGCTGAGCCTTTTGCCCAGCACCCGCAGCAGATGATCGCCCGCCGCGTGGCCCAGCGTGTCGTTCACCAGCTTGAAGTGGTCAAGATCCAGCAGCATCAGCCCGAGCGACCTGTTGCCGTGCAGGGCGCGCTTCATCTCTTGCTTCAGCTTTTTCTTGAATAAGCGCCGGTTGGGCAGGCCGGTCAATTCGTCATACTCGCTGGCGAGCAGCAGGCGTTGCTCCATCACGCGCTGCGAGGTCACGTCGCGCGAGACGCACAAGATCTCGGCTACCGCGCCATGTTCATCGCTGACCGGCGTGAGGATGTTGTCCCAGTGCTGCTTTTTACCCTGCGGGGTCACGCTCAAGCCCATAAAGCGCGCATTTTTACCGGCTCTGACGTTGCGCAGCGCCTTGCGGCCGCGGCGCCGGATCTCAGGCGACAGCAGCCCCAGCCAAGGCATGCCGAACTCTTTTTGCGCCGGATCGATGCCGAGCGCCAGGCTGCCGGAGCGGTTCATGTGGCGCAGCGTGCCGTCATGGTTGATCACTTTGATGCAGTCGACGCTGGCGTCCAGCATGTCTTGCTGGATGGAGAGCGCCTGAACGTTTTGCTGGCGCAGCAGCATTTGCGGATGAATATCGGTGGCGGTGAGGTACCAACTGGGCTCCAGCGCTGTGCCGTCTTGGCGCGCATTGAACGCCAGCATAAACCAACGGTAGGTGCCGCTGCGATCGCGCAGGCGGGCCTCGCCGGCGAACGCGGAGAGGGCCACGATCGCCTGGCGCCATTGCGTGGCCAGCCGCTCGCGGTCGTCGGGGTGCAGGGCATCGAGCCAGTCAGCGGCGCCGTGCTCGCCGGCGATGGCGCCGGTATAGCCGCGCCACTGTTTATTAAAGTAGCCGCCGAGGCGGTTGCCGAAGCAGATCAGACCGGGCAAGTCGTCTACGATTTCGCTATAGAGATCAATCGGATTTTTGTTATTGGTCTGCTTGGACAACAGGGGCATGCGGTATTTCCTCGGAAAATTACCCATATTCTCGCTCTGTAGCAGAGCCTCTTTCAATATAGTCTTGCCAACGAAAATGGGAATAGCCAGCGGGCATGGCTAAAAATCAGCCCGGTAGCATGGAATACATCCCGTGTGAACGCATTAGGAATATTCCTGTTATTTATAAGTCCCCCTTATATTGCGGCGAAAAATAAGTGATCCGACCACGATGCGTTATTCTCGTGAAAATTAATCATTCTTGATGTTTATGGTTGGCGAAATGTTCAGTCGCCATGGTGTCCTTCTGAACGGTATTCTGCCCGCTCTATGCGGTAACACTGACAAAAAACGCAGTCAAGACGGAGATAAACGCCATTTTATGCACTCCGCAGTGGTCCTCAGCGTGCCTTTCCCTGGCGCTTACCTGAGAAGACATGATGCAAATCAAGAAATGTTTTGTTTCATCTGTTGACACTTTACTTACGTATAAGATAGCCTCGCGAATGTAAATCATTAACAAAACTGGATGATTAAGCGAGATGCACCTACTGTCTGATTCTCGCGCTCCGGCCAGATGGCCGAGCCGCTCCGGCGTAACGGCGCCGATAAACGTACATTCGCCTCCTGTTTGCATCTCTGCCCCATAGGTGCCAGGCGCGGCGGCATGCTCTTGTCTGCCCGCACAAATTTTCGTCACTCAGCATGTCTTCTCATGCGGCCCGTATCGGGTCTGCATGCGCTATCTGTCGTTTCACGATCTTGGGAGGTCGCAGGGCGGTTAAAACGTAAGTTTTCTTCTGGGTATAAATAAACATGGAGCGTAAAATGAAACTTAATAGAAAATTGAAGTTAGCGTATTGCGTTTTTCTGGGGTGTTATGGCCTATCCATTCATTCTTCCCTTGCCGCTTATCAGGATCCCGGCTTGCTGGGTTCACCCGGCAGTTGGAAAACCGCAGAGTTTAACCGCCAATGGGGGCTCGAGGCTATTTCCGCCGAATTCGCCTATGCCAGAGGCTATACCGGAAAAGGCGTGACCATCGGTATTATCGACAACGCGATTCTTTCCCATTCTGAATTCGCCGGTAAACTGACGCGGCTGGATAACGGCAGTTATAATTTCTCGTATGATAAACAAGACAATATGTCTTTCGGCGATCACGGCACCCATGTAGCCGGTATTGCCGCAGCTAAAAGAGACGGCACCGGTATGCACGGTGTGGCTTTCGACGCGGATATTATCGGCACCAAATTGAATGACTACGGTAACCGCAACGGCCGTGAGGAGTTGATTCAGAGCGCGGCTCGCGTTATCAACAACAGTTGGGGAATTGCGCCGGACATTCGGCGAGACGCCAAAGGCGATATCATCTGGTTGCCGAACGGCAGGCCGGACTACGTGGCGTTCGTTAAAAGCGACGTGATCGCTGAAATGATGCGCAGCAAGGCCAGCGTGGAATGGGGCAGCCAACAGCCGGTGCCTACCGGCGCACACAGCGCCATGTCGACGCTGCTGCGGGCGGCCCGGCACGGCAAGCTGATCGTCTTCTCGGCAGGCAATTACAACAACTACAATATTCCCGAAGCGCAAAAGTCGCTGCCTTATGCCTTCCCGGACGTATTGAATAATTACCTGATCGTGACCAACCTGAGCGACGAAAACCATTTAAGCGTCTCCTCGACCAGCTGTGGGCAAACGGCCAGCTACTGCGTTTCCGCACCGGGTTCCGATATTTACAGTACCGTCGGCCGGTTGGAATCCAATACCGGCGGCGCCGTTAACCGCGAGGCCTATAATAAGGGCGAGTTGTCGCTCAACCCCGGCTACGGATATAAATCCGGTACCTCAATGGCGGCGCCACACGTCACCGGTGTCGCCGCCGTACTGATGCAGCGTTTCCCTTATATGAGCGCCGACCAAATATCCGCAGTAATTAAAACTACCGCCACCGATTTGGGCGTGGCAGGCATTGATAATCTGTTCGGTTGGGGGCGAGTCAATTTACGCGATGCGATCAACGGCCCGAAAATGTTTATTACCCAAGAGGATATCCCGCAGGAATATTATGTACCGGGCTCCTACAGTGAAAAACAGTTCGTGGTGAATATCCCCGGCCTGGGGAATATCGTCGAAGCGGGCACCCCGGTTGAGCGGCGCTGCACGTCGAGCGAATGCGACTACGATGCGTGGAGCAATGACATCGGCGGCCACGGCGGATTGACCAAAACGGGCGCCGGTACGCTGGCGCTGTTGGGCAACAGCACCTACGGCGGCGATACCTGGGTGAAACAGGGCACGCTGGCGATCAACGGTTCGGTGACGTCCAACGTTTATATCGAAAATAGCGGCACGCTGGCCGGCGACGGCACCGTAGCCGCCTTCAGAGCGGTGCGGGGCGGCAGCGTCGCGCCGGGCAACGGCATCGGCACGCTGCGCGTGTTGCACGACGCCGTGTTTGACCGTGGCTCACAGTATAACGTCGAGATCGCGGGCAATGGCCGCAGCGATAAAATCGAAGCGCAACGCGCCTTCCTGAACGGCGGCAGCGTGAACGTCAGCCTGGAGCACAGTAAAAACCTGCTGTCGCAGAACGAGGCGCAAAGTCTGCTGGGCAACAAATACACTATCCTGACGACGACGGACGGCGTCAACGGCCGGTTCGAAAACGCCAATCCGGCGTATCCGTTTGTCAATGTGGCGCTGGATTATCAGGGCAACGACGTCGGCCTTGGGATCACGCGTACCGCCGCTCGTTTTGACAGCCTGGCGAGCACCGAGAACGAGAAAGCGGTGGCCCGCGCGGTGGAAACGTTGAACGCGACGGAGCCGGTCACGGAAACGGCCAAGCGCAGCGTGGCGGCGCCTGCCGCTGAAGCGCTGAACGCCGCGCAAAGTGATGAAGGCAATGCGCATGCCGTAAGCGAAGAGGCGAGCCTGGTTGCCGGTCACCCGGTTTATGAAAGCTTCCTCGGCTTTACTTCGGCCCGAGAGCTGCAACAGGCGACCCGTCAGCTGTCCGGCCAGATCCACGCGGATATGGCTTCTGCCCAGATCAACGAAAGCCGTTACCTGCGCGATACCGCCATCGAGCGGCTGCGTCAGGCGGAAGGCCGCCGCATCGCTTCCGATATCAAAGCGGATGACAACGGCGCCTGGGCGAAACTGCTGGGCAGCTGGGGGCATGCGTCCGGCAACGACAACGCCACCGGCTACCAGACGTCCACCTACGGCGTCTTGTTAGGGCTCGACAGCGAACTGTTTGACGACGGCCGGCTGGGGGTGATGACCGGATATACCCGCACCTCGCTGGATGGCGGCTATCAGTCAAACGCTCACAGCAACAACTACCATCTGGGGCTGTACGGCAACAAACGCTTCGGCGCATTGGCGCTGCGGGCGGGGGGCACGTATACCTGGCATCGCATCGACACCTCGCGTTCGGTGAACTATGGCGTGCAGTCGGATCGCGAGAAGGCCGGCTATAACGCGCGCACCGGCCAGCTGTTTATCGAGAGCGGTTACGACTGGACGAACGACAGCCTCAATCTTGAGCCGTTCGCCAACCTGGCGTACAGCCACTATCGTAACGAGGGGATCGACGAGCATGGTGGTGCGGCGGCGCTGCGCGGCGACAAGCAAAGCCAATCCGCCACCGCCTCAACGTTGGGGCTGCGCGCCGATACGCAGTGGCAGGCCGATAGCGTAGCGATCGCGCTGCGCGGGGAACTGGGCTGGCAGCATCAGTACGGCAAGCTGGAGCGCAAAACGCAGCTGATGTTCAAACGCACCGATGCGGCGTTCGATGTGAACAGCGTGCCGGTTTCCCGCGATGGCGCGGTGCTGAAGGCGGGCGTCGACGTTTCGGTTAACAAAAACGCCGTCTTGTCCCTCGGCTACGGCGGGCAGCTGTCGTCCAACCATCAGGACAACAGCGTCAACGCCGGCCTGACCTGGCGCTTCTGATCGCCTTTACTTCGCTTCTCGCGACTCAGCCTCCATCGCAATGATGGGGGCTTTTTAGTGGGCGGGCGGCAAGCCGTCGACGATGGTAATCATGGCTTCCGCCACGTGGCGCCGCTGTTGTTTCGCCAGTTGATAGGCCGGCGAATGGTAGCAGGCCAATGCGGTAGCGTAGTCATCGAATTCGATCAGCACATGCTTCACAAACGTCGGGCCTTCCAGCGTTTGCGCCTGCTCGCCGCGGGCGAGAAAACGGGCGTTGAACTGGCGGAACGCCTGGGGCGCTAAATCCATATAATGCTGATATTGCGTCGGATCTCTCACGGTGACATGGGCAATCCAGTAAGCGGGCATCTCAGGGCTCCTGTTGCAGAATGCGCTTGGCCAGCGCGGCGGCCTCGGTCAGGTGATCGATGACTTCCTGCCGGGCCTGCGTCGGATTGTTTTGTTCGATGGCCTGATAGATCCGCGTCATGCGCTCGAAACCGGCCAACTGACGCTCCGGCGTTCTCAAGGTCAGGGCGCGCAGCCGGCTGATGCGGCTGTTCAGGCGCTGCACGATTTCCCAGGCGATGGCGTGATGGGCCACCTGGAAAATGGTTTCATAAAAAGCCTGCGACGCTTCAACGCGCTGAATATCGTCCTGCCCGGCCGAAGCCCGATTAATCGCAATTAATTTTTCATGCAGTTTCTTTTTATCTTCTGGCCCGGCTTTCAAGGCGCAGTCATGAGCGGCATCCTGTTCAAGCAGCAGGCGAATAGTATAAATCTGCTCGGCAATTTCCCAGGTCAAAATAGCGACAATCGGCCCTTTCTTGCCGAGCGTTTCAATGAGTCCTTCCGCTTCGAGATAACGGATCACCTCGCGCACCACACTGCGGCTGACGCCCAACTCCTCACACAGGCTGCGTTCCACCAAACGATCGCCGGCCTGAAAATACCCTGAGATAATCGCCTGTCTGATTTTCGCCAATGCCAATTCGCGTAAGGTGACCGGTGCATTCTCAATCTTCAATGACGCCTGAACCATAATTGTCTCTATTTTTGTGGATCATCATTAATCCGGATAACGACGCGTATTCCCGTTTGCCCGGTACTATTAACACCTTTCCAACCCGCAAAGCAACGGCGGCTGATTTTGCGCCGCAGCGCCAAAACGGTGAATGTTGCCGCAGCTCACAAAATCGAAAGATAGCCTAAAAAAACCGCTTTTCGTTGCCGATACCCGCTGGCTCAACGGCTTCGGCACTGGCGCATGCCGTTGAGCGGGAGCGGGGGCGGTCACTTTTTTCCGCTCGGCCAAGCTATGTGGTTTTTTTTAATTAATTGATTAATAGATATTATTTTCAATCTTTCTTTGCCGTCTTACGCAAATTATAGAATACCGTATTATGGTATACCAAACTTTGACATGCCAATCTGCTCGATGCTATACCCTCGACTCGTGACATCTGATTAACATTTGATTTACTTTTCGAGGTCCCTTATGCATCAAGACATCCGCAAGACCCTGGTTGCCACAGAAACCCTCTACGCCGACGGCGGCAAATCGGCGGGCAAACCGCTGGTGATGATCGCCGCCGCAGCGGTGATCAAAAACCCCTGGGCCGGGCAAGGCTTCGTTGAGGATCTGGCACCAAAGATTCGAGAAATGGCGCCGGTGTTGGGTGAGCTGCTGACCGGTTTGATCCTCAACGAGGCCGGCTCCGGCGAGCGGGTGGAAGCCTTCGGCAAAAGCGCGGTGGTGGGGCTGGGCGGCGAGCTGGAACACGCCTCGGCGCTGATCCACACGCTGCATTTCGGCAACCACTACCGCTCGGCGGTTAACGGTAAGAGCTATCTGGCGTTCAACAATACCCGAGGGCCGGCCAACGCGCCGATTTTGATCCCGATGATGGGGAAAAACGACGAAGGCAGCCGCGAGCACTACCTGACATTCCAGTTCAACATCAACGACGCGCCTTTCGATGACGAAATCGTCATCGCACTGGGCGCGGCACTGGGGGGGCGGCCGCATCACCGCATCGGCAACCGTTATTTGGATCTGAAAGAGCTGGGCCATGATCAGAACAATCCGGCAGCTGTCTGAACCCGCTCTGCGGGTGGGGTATCTGGAGGCCGGGCGTGGCGAGCCGCTGGTGCTGATCCACGGCGTAGGCATGAACGCGGAGGCCTGGTATCCCCAGCTCGAGGCGCTTAGCGCGCACTTTCGGGTCATCGCCGTCGATATGCCGGGCCACGGCGAAAGCGAAGGCTTCGCCCACGCCGCGACGCTGGAGGATTACGTGCGCTGGATGGCGGCCTTCTTAAACACCCTGGATGCGCCGAGCGTTGCGGTGGCGGGGCACTCGATGGGGGCGTTGATCACCGCCGGTTTGGCGATCGATTATCCGCAGCGGATTAAGCGCGCCGTGGTGATGAGCGGTGTGTTCCAGCGCTCTGCTCAGGCCAGCGCCGCGGTCGCACAACGCGCCAGCGCTTTGGCCAGCGGCCAGACGCAGCTCGACTCGCCGCTGAGCCGGTGGTTTGGTACCGATCCCGCCGAACAGCGTCTGCGCCGGCAGGTGGGCGGCTGGTTGCAACAGGTGGACGTTACGGGCTATGCCCGCGCGTATCAGGCGTTTGCTACCGGCGATCGGGTGTATGCCCAGCGTTGGCACCTTATCCGCTGCCCGGTGTTGGTATTGACCGGCGAGCACGATGCCAACTCCAGCCCGGAGATGGCGCGGCAAATGGCGCAGGCCGCACCGAACGGGCGCGCCGTGATCATTGAGAACGCCAAACACATGGTCAGTCTGACCGATGCGCAACGCGTCAACGCGCTGATGCTCGATTTTCTGACCGCAGAGCAACCTTTGACTTTAGGAGCGGCAGATGGACGCGGATAAACGCAGGCAGTTGCGCGACGCTTTCGGCGCCTTTATGACTGGCGTCACCATTGTGACCTCGGTGGACAAGCAGGGGCGGCCGATTGGCTTTACCGCCAATTCGTTTTCGTCGGTGTCGCTGGATCCGGCGTTGCTGTTGGTGAGCATCGATAAGCGTTCGGCGAACCTGGAGAACTTTACCCAGTGCAGCCACTTCGCCATCAATATTCTGGCGGAACGGCAAAAAGAGGTTTCAACCATTTTTGCGCAAAAGAACGAAGACCGCTTCGCGCTGATCGATTGGCGCTGGAGCGCGTCGCGGGTGCCGCTGATCGATAACAGTTCGGCGTGGTTCGACTGCTCGCTGCATCAGGTGGTGGATGCCGGCGATCACGCCATTCTGATCGGCCAGGTCGAAGGGTTCGAATCCAACGCCACCGCCGGTCTGGGGTATTACCGCGGTGCCTATTTCACACCGTATCAAAACGCGCAGTCGCTGATTGGCGGGCCGCAGGTGGTGGTCAGTGCGCTGATCGAGTTTGAAGGGCATGCCGTGATGGTTCGGCAAAACGACGGCGGCTATCAGCTGCCATCCAGCGCGGTGGAGAAACGCAGCGTCAGCGAAACGTTGGGAGATTTACTGCAGCAGTTGGGCATCAACGCCCATCCGGGTTTCGTCTATTCCGTCTATGACGACCGGCAGAAGCACCAGCAGCACATCGTTTTTCTGTGTGCGCTGCCGACCGACGCCGGCAGCCTGACGCCGCAGCTCAGCGCGGCGGAATGGTTCGATATGCCGACGCTGGCGCGGCTGCCGATCAAGGATCCGGCATTGCGGTCGATGCTGGGCCGGTTCGTCAAAGAAAACGCTGTGGGTAATTACGGTATCTATTATGGCGATGAGCACAGCGGTGCCATCAAGCAGTTCGCCGGTTGAGGCTGAACGGGAGAGTGTGATGAAACTGTCTTTATTCGTGCATATGGAACGAACGTTACCCGACGAGTCGCAGGAAAAGCTCTACCAAGAGATGATCGAACTCTGCGAAATCGCCGATCGCGGCGGTATGCACGCCATCTGGACCGGTGAGCACCACGGCATGAATTTTACCATAGCGCCGAATCCGTTCATCAATCTGGCGGATATCGCCCGGCGCACCTCCAGGGTGCGGCTCGGCACCGGCACCGTCATTGCGCCGTTCAATCACCCGATCCGTCTGGCGGGCGAGGCGGCGATGACCGACATCATCACCGGCGGCAGGCTGGAGCTGGGTATCGCGCGCGGCGCCTATTCCTATGAATACGAACGGCTGATGCCCGGTTTGACCGCCTGGGATGCCGGGCAGCGCATGCGCGAGCTGATCCCGGCGGTAAAAAAACTCTGGCAGGGCGACTATGCCCATCAGGGCGAATACTGGTCGTTCCCGGCGACCACCTCCTCGCCGCTGCCGAAACAGCAGCCGCATCCGCCGATTTGGGTGGCGGCGCGCGATCCCAACAGCCACGAATTTGCGGTGCAAAACGGCTGCAACGTTCAGGTGACGCCGCTGCATCAGGGGGAAGAGGAGATCGTGCGGCTGGTGACCTGTTTCAACGAGGCGCGTGCACGCTTCGCCGCCGGGCAGCCGCTGAAGATCATGCTGTTGCAGCATGGCTATGTGGCAGAAGACGAGGCGGACGCCCGCCAGGCGGCGGAAGAGCTCAACCGTTTCTACCACTACTTCGGCGCCTGGTTCAAGAACCAGCGGCCGGTGCGGCAAGGGCTGATTCAGCCGCTGAGCGATGAAGAGATCGCCGCCAATACCTATTATTCCGCCGAGATGATGCGCACTAACCTGGCTATCGGTACCGCCAATGAGGTCATTACGCGGCTGAAAAAATATGAGGCGCTGGGGTATGACGAGTTTGCGCTGTGGATCGACAGCGGCATGAGCTTTGCACGTAAAAAGGCCTCTCTGGCGCGGTTCATTCGCTGCGTGATGCCGGAATTTCACTGACGGAGGCGCTGATGGAATCGTTCAAACTCTACATCGACGGCCGGTTTGACGCCGGTTCGGCGACTTTCACCTCGCTCAATCCGGCGACCGGTGAACCCTGGGCGCAGGTGGCGGAAGCCCGCGCCCGGGATGTGGATCGCGCCGTTGCGGCGGCGCACCGGGCGTTTCAGGGAGCCGAATGGCGCGACATGACCGCCGGCGCGCGCGGCAAGCTGTTGTTGAGGCTGGCCGATTTGCTGGAGCAACACGCTCCCGAGCTGGCGCGGCTGGAGACGCTGGATACCGGCAAGATCATCCGGGAAACCCAGGCGCAGATCGCTTATGTGGCGGAATACTACCGCTACTACGCCGGCCTGGCCGACAAGATGGAAGGCAGCGTGCTGGCGATCGACAAACCTGACATGGAAACCTGGGTGCGGCGCGAACCGATCGGGGTAGTGGCGGCGATCGTGCCCTGGAATAGCCAGCTGTTTCTTGCGGCGGTGAAAATCGGCCCGGCGATCGCCGCCGGCTGCACGCTGGTGGTCAAAGCGGCGGAAACCGCGCCGGCGCCGCTGCTGGCGTTCGCCAGGTTGATAGACGAGGCCGGTTTTCCACGCGGCGTATGCAATGTGATCACCGGCTTTGCCGCCGACTGCGGCGCGGTGCTGACGGCGCATCCGCAGGTAGACCACATCGCCTTTACCGGCGGCGCGGAAACTGCGAAGCACATCGTTCGCGGCAGTGCGGAAAACCTCGCCAGCACCTCGCTGGAGCTGGGTGGGAAATCGCCGTTTATCGTCTTCGACGACGCGGATCTGACCAGCGCGGCGAATGCGCAGGTGGCGGCCATTTTCGCCGCGTCGGGCCAGAGCTGCGTAGCCGGTTCGCGCCTGTTGGTGGCGGAAAGCATCAAAGACGCGTTTTTGGCCCGGCTGACGGAGAAAGTGCGCAGTATCCGCATCGGGCCGCCGGATCGCCCGGACACCCAGTTCGGGCCGCTTTGCACCCGGCAGCAGCAAGAGCGGATCGCCGCCATCGTCAGCCGCTCGCTGGAGCAGGGGGCGAAACTGGTGGTTGGCCACGCGGCGATCGATTCACCGGGCTTTTACTACCCGCCGACGATCCTCGATTGCAGCGCGCAGCCGGAAGCCGAGTGCGTGAAGCAGGAACTGTTCGGCCCGGTGCTGTCGGTGTTGACCTTCAGGGACGAAGCGGAGGCGATTCAGCTTGCCAATGATTCAGCCTATGGCCTGGCGGCCGGTATTTTCACGCAGAACCTGACGCGCGCGCATCGGGTGACCCGTCGCCTGCGGGTGGGCGTGGTGTGGCTGAATACCTATCGGGCGGTATCGCCGCTGGCGCCGTTCGGCGGCTACGGCAAGTCGGGGTTTGGCCGCGAGGGCGGGATTGACGCCGCGCTGGAATACACCACCAGCAAGACGGTGTGGCTGCGCACCAGTGACGATCCGATAGACGATCCCTTCGTCATGCGCTGAGTCAGCGTAATCAGGCGCGATCTCAGGTCGCGCCGGCAGCCCTGTTTTCATCGCGTTGATACCGGCGACCACAATGTCGCCGGGGCAAACGCACGCGTTTTTCGACGTATTCGCACCCTACACGCTGTAAAAAAATAATAATCCACGTTAACCGGGGGATATATGCATTCTCAGCCAGAGCAGACCGCGTTTATTGAAGACAAGTCGATCGATTTTGTTCCCGCCGGGGAGCGTCACGGCCATGCCCGCAGCCTGTTTACCCTGTGGTTTTGCACCAACATTGCGCCGCTGGCGGTGGTGACCGGGGCCATCGCCACGCAGACGTTTCATCTCGATATTCTCTCGGCGCTGAGCGCGATTGTCGCCGGCCACCTGTTCGGCGGTATTTTTCTGGCGCTGACCTCGGCCCAGGGGCCGCAGGTCGGGATACCGCAAATGGTGCAGAGCCGGGCGCAGTTCGGCCGCTATGGTTCGCTGCTGGTGATCGTGTTCACCACGGTGATCTATCTGGGGTTCTTTATTTCCAACATCACGCTGTCGGGCAAAGTCATCCATAACGTCATCCCGTCATTGAACATGGGCGTGGCGACGGTGATTGGCGCGGTGCTGGCGACGCTGATCGGGGTAGTGGGCTACCGTTTCATCCACAAGATCAACAAAGTCGGCGCCTGGGTGATGGGCAGCGCGCTGATGCTCGGGCTGGTCTTGATGTTTGCTCAACCGCTGCCGGCGGATTTTTGGCAGCGGGGCTCGTTCAGCATTGCGGGTTGGTTCGCCACGTTTTGCATCGGCGCCGTCTGGCAAATCAGTTTCTCGCCCTACACGTCAGACTATTCGCGTTACCTGCCGGCGGAAGTCGGCATTGCCAAACCGTTCCTGTATACCTACTTAGGCGCCTGCAGCGGCACCATTTTGGCCTTCGTGTTCGGCATGGTGGCGGTCAATCTGGTCGCCGGCAGCGAAGATGCCATGGAGGCGGTGCGCCAGGCGACGGGAGGGTTGGGGCCGGTGCTGATGGTGCTGTTTCTGATCAACATCATCTGCCATAACTCGATGAATTTGTACGGCGCGGTGCTCTCGCTGATTACCGCCGTACAAACCTTCTTGCCGCAGTGGATGCCGAATGCGCGGATACGTACGCTGTTCTCGGCATTGATTTTGCTGGGATCGGTATGGGTGGCGTTGGTTGCCTCGGCCAACTTTGTACATCTGTTCCTGAACCTGATCTTTGCCTTGATCTCGGTGCTGATCCCGTGGTGCATGATCAACCTGATCGATTTTTACCTGCTTAACCGCCAGCGTTATGATATCTCGGCCATCTTTAGCGCCGACGGTGGACGCTACGGCCTGCTTAATCTCCGCGCGCTCGGCGTTTATTTCGGCGGTATTGCGGTGCAGGTGCCTTTCGTCGAGAACGCGTTCTTCTCCGGCCCTTACGCCAATCTGATCCCGGGCGCAGACATTTCCTGGGTGATCAGCATGGTGCTGACCGGCATCGCCTATCCATTGTGTTGTTCACGGCGGGCTAACTGGGCGGTGCAGCTTTAAATGTCATCGCCCTGGAAAAGCCGCTGCTGCCAGTGCAACAGTTGGGTCAGCGTGACTGGCGCAGCGTCAGCAATGGCCACGCGATCTTCCAAGGCAATTTCTCGGGCGCGCTGCAACGATTCTGTGCTGAGGCGCTGCTGGCTTTGCCGCAGCGCCTGTTGTATTTGCGCCAGCTCGCCAGCGCCAACGTGCGCCAGCTCATGGCGCATCTGCTGTAAGAATTCGTCGGTAAACTGCCGCAGTTGCTCAACGCTGAATGTCGGGGATTGCAGCGCGAACAGCAGGCCTTCGGCATCGGCGCTGCGGTGGAAGGCGCATTGCACCACGTAACCGACGTTGCGTTCCACGCGCAGCCGCTGAAAATAACGCGGCGCGTAAAGCTGGGCCAGCACGCGCAGCGCCCAACGGCCTGCGGTTTCGTCGCTCGGCAGCGGGTAAAACTGCAGCAAGGCGTGTTCGCTGCCGCTCGCCGTCAGCGTGACGGGACGATGACGCTGAGGTGTCGGCAGCGGCGGCTCGGCGGCCACGGAATAAGGGAAGTCGTACAGCAGGTGCGACAGTTGCCGTTTTAACTCGTCATCGCCGCCGATCAAGGTGGCATGCCACTGCACCGCCGTGGCGGCTGGCGCGCT
Organism: Serratia nevei; assembly: GCF_024160145.1. Classification (GTDB taxonomy): domain Bacteria; phylum Pseudomonadota; class Gammaproteobacteria; order Enterobacterales; family Enterobacteriaceae; genus Serratia; species Serratia nevei_A. The sequence goes on along the minus strand of NZ_JAMYWQ010000001.1, from coordinate 269,627 downwards.
GAGCGCCGCAGGCAATCGGGCTAGCAGGCGGCGAATGGCGATATCGTTTTGCTCCTTCAGCTGGGTATGGCGCAGGTTTCTCGCCGCCTCCTCGAGGATGGCAGGCGGTAGCGCCACCAACGAGCGGTTCACTACGCTCAGCCCCTGGCCGATCAGCGCATTGCTGCCTGCCAGCTGCAGCAGCCACACGCCCTGATGGCGTTCGAAGCTTAAATGCCCCTCCCGATGTGCCAGCTCTGCCGCCCCGGCGCGCAGCGCCGCCCTTAAGCCGTAGGCCTGTTGATCGCTGAATGGGCTGGACGGCGCTGGCCGCAACAGCAACACCGGCTGTGTTTCGCCGGGGAGCAGATGCCGCAGCGGCGCCTGGCCAGAGGGCAATGTCGGGAGCGGCGGCGGTGCCGAGGCGGCGAAAAAGCAGAAAGGTTCCGGTGCGGGAACGAGCGCGGCGCTGACGAAAGGGCCGAGCGCCAGCGGCAGCCCCTCAATTTCACGGGTTTCGCCGCCGCCATCGGGCCGCACGGCCAGGCGGCGGCGCGGCGCGCTAATCAGCGCCGCAATGTGCCGTGGCCAATCGTCGTTCGGCTCCGCCGGCGGCAGCCCAAGCGCTCTGGCACGCAGCTGGTCGAGCGGCGCCAAACGGTGGAAATCGCGATTTGCCAGCCGCTCGTAATGCGCAAGCTGAGCCGGTGCCAGCGTCTGCAGCGCCTGCAGCCACGCCAACAGGGCGCTTTCGATGTGTGCGGCCTCCGTGGCCGAGCCGTGATTGACGGTAAAGATAAAGCTCAGCAGCGCGTTGTTCTCGCTGCAGCGTGAATAATCCAGCCGAACGGCGTCGCAATACGTCTGAGCGCGTAACCGGGCCAGCAGCCCGCCGGCGGCTTCGTCCAGCAGCAGGCGCTCCAGCCGCCGTAGCCAACCGCGCGAGTGGACGCGCGGCAGGGCGAACGCCAGTCTCAGCTGCGGCGTGCCGGGAAGAGACAGGGTGTAATCTTCCGCAGCGGCCAGCGGCGGTGAGGCTTCGTGCGGTGTGGCGCTGCCCGATGGCAAGCGGCTGCCGTAACGCTGGGCCAGCGCCTGCAGCTGCGCCAGCGATTGCGGCCCCTGTAGCCACAGCGTCATGTTCGGTGTGCGATAATAATGGTGGTGAAACTGCCGCAGTGCCTGCTGCAAGGCGGAAATGTCGTTGCCGAAAGCGGCGCGGCTGCCGATATGAAAACGGTGCAATGCCTCAAGGCCACCGAACATCTGCCGCTGCGCGGCTTCACAGCGGGTTTCGGTATCGGCGCGCAGCAGGCGGTATTCGGCGTCGATAACCTCGATTTCCTGCGCGATCGCCGCAGCTGCCAGCAGTGGCGCAGCGAGCATATCGCTCAGCCGCGCCAACCCCTGAGCCAAACGATCGGCACCCACCTCGAAGAAAAACGCGGTTTGCGTGGCCTGGGTGGTGGCGTTCAGCCGGCCACCGGCCGCCGGCACCCAGCCCATCAGGCCATCTTGTGCGCTGAAGTTAGCACTGCCGCGAAACAACATATGCTCCAGCAGATGCGCCAGGCCCGGCCAGGCGACCGGCGCCTGGAAACTGCCTGCCTCAATGCGCACCAGCGCGGCGGCGCTAGCGGCGGCAGGATCGCTTATCGCCCTGACGGCCAAACCGTTGTCGAGCTGCCAGGAGGCGCCGGCGAGTGCCATCATCAACCCTTGAAGATCAGACGAGAGTTGGTTTGATTGCGAAAACGCAGCTGATCGATACCGATCTGCGAACGGTTCGCCGCTTCCCGCGCCGCCAGAATGGTGCCGTGGTGCGGCGATTTGCCGCATACCGGGTCGGCGTTGTCGGCGTTGCCGGTCAGCATGAACGCCTGGCAGCGGCAGCCGCCGTAGTCCTTCTCTTTCTCCGAGCAGGAGCGGCAGGGCTCCGGCATCCAGTCATAGCCGCGATAGCGGTTAAAGCCGAACGAGTGATACCAGATATGCTGCAGATCGTGCTCCAGCACCGACGGGAAGGCGATCGGTAACTGGCGGGCGCTGTGACAGGGTAACGCCATACCTTCCGGCGTCACGCTCATGAAGATCGCTCCCCAGCCGCCCATGCAGCCCTTGGGCCGCTCCTCGTAGTAGTCCGGCGTGACGAACAGCAGGTTGGCCAGCTTGCCGTCGGCGGCCATGCGTTCGCGATAGCGTTTCACCACCGCTTCCGCATCGGCGATCTGCTCGCGGGTCGGCAACAGTCCCTCGCGGTTGAGGTGCGCCCAGCCGTAGAACTGGCAGGTCGCCAGCTCGACGTCGTCGGCGTCCAGCTGGAGAGCCAATTCGATAATGCGGTCGATCTGGCCGATATTATGGCGATGCAGCACGAAGTTGAGCACCATCGGGTAGCCGAGCGCCTTGACCGCCCTGGCCATGGCCAACTTCTGCCCAAACGCCTTGGCGGAGCCCGCCAGCGCAGCGTTCAGCGTTTCGTCGCTGGCCTGAAAGCTGATCTGAATATGGTCCAGCCCGGCGTCGGCGAAGGTCTGCAGCTTCTTCTCGGTCAGGCCGATGCCGGAGGTGATCAGGTTGGTGTAAAAGCCGAGATCGCGCGCGGCGGCGATCAGCTCGGGCAGGTCTTTACGCACCAGCGGCTCGCCGCCGGAGAAACCGAGCTGCACGCTGCCCATCGCCCGCGCCTGGCGAAACACCTCGATCCACTGCGCGGTGGTCAGCTCCTTTTCCTGCGCGGCAAAATCGAGCGGGTTGGAGCAGTACGGGCACTGCAGCGGGCAGCGATAGGTCAGCTCCGCCAACAGCCAGAGCGGCGGGGCTACCGCCGGCGCGCGTGGTTCAGTCACGGAAGGTCACCCATTTTTGTTCATAGGCGCGCTGGAAAAATTCCAGCACGTCGTCCGCCAACCCTTCGGCGCCGGGGAAGCGGGCATTCAGCTGCGCGATGATGCCGTTCAGCGTGGTGTGGCCGTCGACCAGTTGCAAGATGGCGGCGGCGCTGTCGTTCAGCTTGGCCATGCCTTCCGGGTAGAGGATCACGTGGCTGTTTTGCACCTGCTCCCACTGCAGGCGGTAACCGCGGCGGAAGACGGGGGTGTGTTCAGGGTTCAGCGTCATTACACCAGCCTCTGGTTGTGCCATACCCGCGCGGCGGTCACGCTGTGGTAAGGCGGGCGGTTGAGGGTATAGGCCATGCTCATGGCGTCCAGCATGCTCCACAGAATGTCCAGCTTGAACTGCAGGATCGCCAGCATGCGCTGCTGCTTTTCCACGGTGTCGCAATACTCCAGCGCCAGCGCCAGGCCGTGCTCCACGTCGCGGTTGGCCTGGCCGAGGCGGCTGCGGAAATAGTCGTAGCCGGCGGCGTCGATCCACGGATAGTGCTGCGGCCAGCTGTCGAGGCGCGACTGATGAATTTGCGGCGCGAACAGTTCGGTCAGCGAGCTGCAGGCCGCTTCCTGCCAGCAGGCGCGGCGCGCGAAATTGACGTAGGCGTCCACCGCGAAGCGCACGCCCGGCAGCACCCGCTCTTCAGAGAGCAGGGTGTCGCGCTGCAGCCCGACCGCTTCGCCCAGGCGCAGCCAGGCTTCGATGCCGCCTTCGCTGCCGCCGTAGCCGTCGTGATCCAGGATGCGTTGCACCCATTTACGGCGGGTTTCCGGCTGCGGGCAGTTAGCCATGATCGCCGCGTCCTTGATCGGGATGCTGGTCTGGTAGTAGAACCGGTTGGCCACCCAGCCCTGGATCTGCTCGCGGGTCGCTTCGCCGTTGTGCATCGCAATATGGTACGGGTGGTGGATATGGTAATAAGCGCCTTTGGCGCGCAGCGCCGCTTCAAACGCCGGTGGATCAAGGGGGAGTGGTTGCGTCATGGCGGCTTCCTACAGTTCGATGTTCATGCCGTCCCAGCTCACTTCGATGCCGGCGGCGGTCAGGCTTTGCCGCTCTACCGAATCTTCATTGAGGATTGGGTTGGTGTTGTTAATGTGGATCAGGATTTTTCGCCTGGCAGGCAAGGTGGCGAGCAGCGCCGCCAGCCCGTGTTCTTCCGCCAGCGCCAGATGCCCCATGTCCCTGCCGGTATTGCGGCCCACGCCGGCGTTGGCCAGCTCGTTGTCGCGCCACAGCGTGCCGTCTATCAGCAGGCAGTCCGCGCGGCGCAGCCACGGCATCAGCGCCTCGTCCGGCTCGCCCAGGCCCGGTGCGTACAGCAGCCCGACCCCGCGCGCGGTATCTTCGATAAACAGCGCCACGTTGTGCCCCGGCAGCGGGCGATCGCGGTAGGGTGAATAGGGCGGCGCGTTGCTGAGCAGCGGGATGGCGGTAAAGCGCACGCTCGGGCAGACCGCCGTGTGGAACGGCTCGCCGGGCGTCACCGGGTGGTGAATCAACCCGCCGTTCCAGTGTGAAAGCATGGGAAACACCGGGAAGCCGGTGCTGAGATCGTCATGCACTTCGTGGGTGCACCAGACGTGGTGCGGGCAGCCCTCACGCAAATTGAGCAAGCCCGCGCTGTGATCGATCTGGCTGTCGGTCAGTACGATCGCGCCGATACCGGTGCCGCGCAGCACGTCGGGATTATTCAATTCGGGCGAGGCCAGCAGCTGATGGCAAATGTCCGGGGAAACGTTGCACAGCACCCAGTTTTTACCGTCGTCGCTGACGGCGATGGAAGACTGCGTGCGGCGCGTGGCGTTGATGCTGTGGTCGCGAACGCCCCGGCAGTTGTCGCAGTTGCAATTCCACTGGGGAAAGCCGCCGCCCGCCGCTGAGCCGAGAACTTTTATCTGCATGTCTGAACCAGAAGAAAGGGAAAGAAATGCCCGCGCGAAAGGCGGGCAGACGGGCGATTAACGGTTGGAAATGTACAGCGTCACTTCCAGCCCCAGACGCAGGTCAACAAACTCAGGTTTAGTCCAGGTAGTCATAGCGGTGCTCCTTAGCATGCAGCGTAATAGTTCGAGCCCAATGAGAAACGTTCCCATCCGGCCGGCCCAATGTTGACGAAATGTGACGGAGATCGCAACCTTTAAAGCGTAACCGGGTTATTCACCCCAGGTGGCGGCGAGCACGTTCAGCCAGTTGCGCCAGGTCAGTTTCTCCAGCAGCCGGTTATCGAACCCGGCCTGTGCCAGCGCTTGCGTCAGCCGCGGCAGGCCGCCGACATCCGCCAATGGTTGCGGTACGTTGACCCCGTCAAAATCAGAGCCAAAGCCCACGCGGTCTTCTCCAAGTTTAGCGATCAAATACTCAACGTGTTTAACAATTTCTGTTAAGCCGGTTGTTGCGCTGTCACGTTTTCCGTCCGCACGCAGGAAGGCGGTACCGAAATTGACGCCGACCATCCCGCCGCTCTGGGCGATGGCGTCCAGCTGTGCGTCGGTCAGATTGCGCGGCTGCGGGCAGAGGGCGTGGGCGTTGGAGTGGGTGGCGACCAGCGGTGCGCGGCTCAGCGCGGCGGTTTGCCAGAAGGTTTTCTCGTTCATGTGCGAGACGTCGATCAGGATGCGGCGGCGGTTGCAGGCGCGGAGCAGCGCCTCGCCGGCCGGCGTCAGGCCGGGGCCGGTATCGGGTGAGCCGGGGAACGGCCCGCTGACGCCGGTGCCGAAGGCGTTCGGCAGATTCCAGAACGGCCCGATGCTGCGCACGCCCAGCCGGTAGAAGGCCTCCAGCTGCGTCAGCTCCGCATCGATCATGCCGGCGCCTTCGATATGCAGCACCGCGGCGATCTGTCGGTTGAAGCGGCACTGTTCTATCTCGCTGGCGGTGCGGCAGATGCGCAGCCGCCCCTGAGAGGCCTGTTCCAGCTGCTGCAGGATGGCGATTTGCCGTTCGGCGATCGCCAGCGGATCGAAAGCGGCCTGCGCCTCGTCGTGCGTTTGGTTACGCATCTGGGCGATATAGCTGACCGGGGGAATAAACACCGCGAACAGCCCGCCGCAGAACCCGCCGCGCCGCATGCGGGTGAAATCGAGGTGGCCCGGCGTGACGCGGGAATAAAAGGCGGCGGCCGGATCGCCGTCGTGGTGCAGCCACAGGTTGAGCAGCAGGTCGTTATGGCCGTCGAACACCGGCCAGAGAGGGGGAAGCGTCATGGGCGTTTCACTGAGTCAGGCATCGTGAACGCTATGTTCCACGATCGCGCGAGGGGGAACAACCCTCAGGCTATGGGGGCTTTGGCGTCGCCTGGTAGCCCCCCGACGTCGATATTGTCACTCCTTCGCGAAGCGGTACCTACGCCCGCCGGCGGCAGACATTCAGCACCAATTGCCGCAGCCAGCGGTGATCCGCCTCGGCGTCCAGGCGCGGGTGCCACATTTGCGAGACGGTGATGGGCGGCGTGTTCACCGGCAGCGCGAAGACGCGCAGCGGGCCGTCGGCCGGTTGGGCATGCAGGAAGGAGGCGGGCAGCAACGCCAACAGGTTCGAGGCCTGCGCCACCGCCAGCGCAGCCGGGAAACTCGGCACCACAGCGGCGATATGGCGCGCCAGCCCCAGCTCCGCCAGCGCCGCGTCTACCGGCCCGAGAACGCGACCGCTGCGCGAGGCCACCACGTGGCCGCAGGCGGCATAGTCGGCGGCGCCGATCTCCGGCTGTTGCGCCAGCGGATGCGCGGTTCTCATCACGCCGACGAAGCGATCGCGGAACAGCGCCTGCAGGCGGATTTCCGGGCCCATATCGCCCAGCACGCCAATCTCCAGGTCGACCAGCCCTTCACGCAGCGGGCGGTCGCTTTTCTCCGGTTTGGGCGCAAAGCGCAGCCGTACCCGCGGCGCCTGTTCGGCGGCGGCGGCGATCAACGCCGGGCCGAAGGCCTCGACGAAACCGTCGTTGGCGCGCAGCGTAAAGGTGCGATCCAGCCGGGTCGGATCCAGCTCGCCCTGCGCCGGTCGCAGCACCGCGCGCGCCTCGAACGCCGCGTTTCTCGCCCGTTCGCGCAGCGTTTCGGCATAGGGCGTCAGCACCATACGGCGCCCGGCGCGCACCAGCAGGGGATCGCCGGTGGCGGCGCGCAGCCGGGTGAGGGTGCGGCTCATCGCCGAAGCGCTTAAACCGAGACGCCGTGCGGCGCCGACGACGCTGCCCGCCGTCAACAGGGCATCGAGCGCGATTAACAGGTTGAAATCCGGGTCGGTCATGCGTGCGTATCCTGTGGCGCCGGGAATGGGAAAAGGCGTTTGATGCAGTATATCAGCGTAAACGCTGCGTCTCCTGCGATTGAGGAGCAATAAAAAAGCCGATAACGGCGGTTATCGGCTTGAGTGGCAGGCTGCGCGACGTTACGCCGGCAGCTGCTGCGCGGTTTTCTCGACCAGCGCCAGCAACAGCTTGATGTCTTCCAGCGTCACGATCGGGTTCAGCAACGTCATCTTCAGGCAGGTCACGCCATCGAACTCGGTCACGCCGACGTTGGCGCGGCCCGATTCCAGCAGGGCGTCGCCGATGCGCTGGTTGAACAGTGCGACGGCCGCGTCGCCGTTCGCTGCCAACTGCGCCGGACGGTAGCGGAACAGCACGCTGGCCAGCTGCGGCTGCATCACCAGTTCCAGCGATGCCTGATCGGCGATGTAACGCGCCACCTGCTGCGCCAGCGTCACGCCATGATCGATGATCTCGGCGTATTGCTTCTGCCCCAGCGCTTCCAGCCCCATCCACAGCTTCAACGCATCGAAGCGGCGGGTGGTCTGCAGCGACTTGGACACCAGGTTCGGCACGCCTTGCGCTTCGTCGAACTCGGAGTTCAGGTAGGCCGCCTGATAGCGCATCAGCTCATAGTGGCGCTCGTCTTTCAGCAAGAAGGCGCCGCAGCTGATGGTCTGGAAGAACTGCTTGTGGAAGTCCAGGGTGATGGAGTCCACCAGTTCCAGGCCGTCCAGGTAGTCGCGGTACTGCTCGGAGAGCAGCAGCGCGCCGCCCCAGGCCGCGTCCACGTGCACCCAGATCTGCTGCTGCGCCGCCAGCCGTGCGATGTCGCGCAGCGGGTCAATGGCACCGGCGTCGGTGGTGCCGGCGGTGGCGACAATCGCCATCACCTGCTCACCGTTGGCCTTGGCCTGCGCCAGTTTTTCCGCCAGATCGTTCACGTCCATACGGGCGAAGCGATCGGTTTTCACCAGGGTGACGGACTGATAGCCGAGGCCCATCAGCGCCATGTTCTTCTGCACCGAGAAGTGGGCGTTTTCAGAACAGAACACCTTCAGCTTGCGCAGGTCGCCCACCAGGCCGTCCTGCTGCACGGAGTGGCCCTGACGCGCGAAGAACGCATCGCGCGCCAGCATCAGCCCCATCAGGTTGCTCTGGGTGCCGCCGCTGGTGAACACCCCGGCGTCGCCGGCCGGGTAACCGACCTGGGCACGCAGCCACTCGATCAGCTTCATTTCGATCAGCGTGGCCGACGGGCTTTGATCCCAGGAATCCATGCTCTGGTTGGTGGCGTTGATCAGCACTTCGGCGGCCTGGCTAATCACCAGGCTCGGGCAGTGCAGGTGCGCCACGCACTGCGGGTGGTGCACCGACAGGCTGTCTTTCAAAAAGTACTCGATGGCGCGATCGATAGCCGCCTGGTTGCCCAGGCCTTGCGGGGTGAAGTCGAGCTGGATGCGCTCGCGCAGTTCGGCCACGCTTTTGCCCTGATACATCTCGGGCTGTTGCAGCCACTGCACGACGGCTTCACTGCTCTGCGCGATCGCCTGGCGGTAAGCCTCGGCGCTGTGCGCCGAGGAAGCCAGAATCGGGTTTAACTTGGACATCGCGGTCATTCGCTCCAATCAGACTGGCTTGACGCCGGCGGCCAACAGCGCCTGCTCAAATTTATCCAGGAAAATACCCAGCTCATCGTTGGTGATCAGCAGCGAAGGCAGCAGGCGCAGCACGCAGCCGTTGCGCCCGCCGCGCTCCAGGATCAGGCCGGATTCGAAGCATTTTTTCTGCAACAGCGCTGACAGCTCGCCATCGGCCGGGTAGCAGCCCATGTGATCCTGCGCTTCGTTCGGCTTGACGATCTCGATGCCGATCATCAGGCCCAGACCGCGGACGTGGCCGATCACCGGATACCGTTTCTGCAGCTCGGCCAGTTTGCCTTTCAGCCACTCACCCTGAGCGGCCACTTTGTCGGCGACCTGGTGCTCTTTCAGGTATTGCAGGGTGGTCAGGCCGGTGGCCATCGCCAGCTGGTTGCCGCGGAAGGTGCCGGTGTGGTGGCCCGGTTCCCAGGCGTCGAACTGTTTCTTGATGCCCAGTACCGCGAGCGGCAAGCCGCCGCCGACCGCTTTCGACATCACGATGATGTCCGGCTCGATGCCCGCATGTTCGAAGGCGAACAGTTTGCCCGTACGGGCAAAACCGGCCTGAACCTCATCGATGATCAGCAGAATGCCGTGCTCCTGCGTCACTTTGCGGATGCGCTGCAGCCACTCGGCCGGGGCCGGGTTAACGCCGCCTTCGCCCTGAACGGCTTCCAGGATCACCGCCGCCGGTTTACGCACGCCGCTTTCCACGTCGTTGATCAGGTTGTCGAAGTAGTAGGTCAACGCCTTGACGCCGGCTTCGCCGCCGATGCCCAGCGGGCAGCGGTATTCATGCGGATAAGGCATGAACTGCACTTCCGGCATCATGCCGTTGATCGCCGCCTTCGGCGACAGGTTGCCGGTGACCGACAGCGCACCGTGGGTCATGCCGTGATAACCGCCGGAGAAACTGATCACGCCGGAACGGCCGGTGTGCTTTTTCGCCAGTTTCAGCGCGGCTTCCACCGCATCGGCGCCGGACGGGCCGCAGAATTGCAGGCAATACTCTTTGCCCTGGCCAGGCAACAGAGAGAGCAGGTAATCGGAGAAACGATCTTTCAACGGGGTCGTCAGATCGAGAGTATGTAACGGCAAGCCGCTGGTAATGACATTTTGGATGCTTTGCAGGACGTCGGGGTGATTATGTCCAAGAGCCAACGTTCCCGCCCCGGCCAGGCAATCAAGATATTGATTATTCTCAACATCAGTGATCCAAACGCCCTGGGCTTTCGCAATTGCCAGCGGCAATTTGCGCGGATAACTCCTAACATTCGACTCAAATTCGGCTTGGCGCGCCAAATAGGTTTCATTGTTTCCGTTTAATGAGTTTGCAACTAAAGTATCAATACGGACTTTATCCGTCATCATATCTCTCCTACAACCGAAGGTCTCAACACGCTCCGATTGAATTAATGAATTAGAAAAGTAACTGCCTTGTGAAAAGCGCGTCCAATATATGGCTTTTTCGCCTGGGACTCAATAGGTTATTTTGTTTCCGGCTGTTTACTTTTTTCTCTAAGAATCAACATGTTTTTGATTTGATGAACGTTCATTTACTCCTTTCGGTTACACGATCAGGTAAAACCTGCCTGGAAGGGGGTTAGACATGCTTTTTCTGTGGTAATAAGGTGAGCAATTCAGGGCCAAGCGGGGCCAGGATTGATGCTGGTAGACTGAGCGTTGAATGATTTTACTTAAACTTCATTATCATGGCGTGGGCAGTGATAAAAAACATAAATTTAATTTACACTTCTTTGCCAGAGTTTAAATGGAATGCTATATTCATAATGTTTTAGCTTAAATTCAAATAATACCCAGGCATTAAATTATTTTAGTAAATATAAATATCAGGCTAAGGTAACGTCGCATGCCAACATGTGCGCCGGCGTTCTGTTATTTATTTCTTTGTCGTTGAATAACTTCGTTTTTTATATGCCCTTGAATATAGAGACGGGCAAAACTTTGATTACGCACAGGTGAGGTATATATGAATGCTCTAATTCGGGTGTTATTTTACACCGTTTTATTTATATTCAGCGTCCCGGTTACCCTCGCCGGGCAACTGATATTAAAGAATACGTCATCTTCGCCCATCACGTGCACGGTAGACGGTTGGACTAAAACGTCCGGTAGCAGCTTTGACTGGTATATTACCGTGCCGGCTGGACAATCATTCTATGTGGGGCAGAATACCAGCAGGCCGAAATCGCCGGTGATTAATTGGGCAGACTGCAATCAACTACGGACCCGGCAGATGACAATCACACCTAGCGGCCCCAATCAAACGCTGGTGCTGAACGGATTACAAACTCAGGTATTGAACGTTTCACTTTATCCCTATTTGCCTACGTTACCGACGGATAACTTCGAAAACCTGGTTGCCCACGTGGTGCAGACCTATCAGACGCAGCATCCGCAAGTGCTGCTGAATGCGGTTCTTAATCAGCAGGTCAATATTTACAGCTTTGTCGATCTGCCTCAGTTGCTCGGCCAGGACGGGTTTGACGTCATAGAACTGGACGTTCTTTATTTGGGATTTCTGGCTGAACAGCGTTTGATTAACCCTGCGCAGATCGCCGGAGAAACGCCCTGGCCCGTGGCGTTGGCCGGTGCTACGTATCAGGGGCAGCTGTGGGGTATTCCCAGCTGGTTATGCATGAATTTCATCTATGCGTTCGACTCGGCGATAAAACAGCAAAACGGTTTGGCGCAGATGCTGAATTATTTGAGTTCGCAGTCAAAAGCCGTCACCGAATTGGTGGGTAATTTTAATGGTAGCTGGACCCTTCCTTCCGACTACATTAATGCATATGTTCAAACTTATGGTTATGGCGCCCTACAACAATCGATGCAGATGCCACCCAACGAGGCCGTTATTCAACAGTTGGTTTCCCTGTCCGATACCTGTGCTTTCAACGGGGTAAACAAATGTACCAACAAGACCTATCACAACGGCGCAAATGGCAACACCGAACAGGTCTTCGCCTCCGGGCAAGCCAGCACCGACATGGGCTTCTCTGAACAGTCATTCTTTATTAACCTTTATTCTTCCACGCAAAAACCGCTGTACGTCGTTCCGACTCCCTGGGGGGAACACCCTCAACCGTTGTTGTTTGAAGATGCGTTTGTCTCTAACGCGGCAACCTGTCCCCCGGCGAGCCAGTGCGCGGCAAACGCCCAGGCCTTTACGACGCTGATGACCGGCACGGCGATGAAGAATTACATCGTGCAGTCAAAGGATCTGCCGGCAGGTTCACCGTGGCGCACCTTGCTGGTTGCCACACAAGCTTTCTGGCAACAGCCTAGTATCAGCGACAATAGCTACTATCGGCAGTTGGCACCAATATTTTCGACCGCGAAAGCGTTCCCCAACAACTTTACTCCGCAAAGTCAGGTCGATATGGCCAATGGTATTTGCGCCGCTTTAAAACAGCAGCAACCCAATTTTGTGTGTACCAGTAGCAACTCCACCCGCATGTTGGCGCCGGCCCATGGCAGTGCCATCACCGAACGAACCACCCGTTAATCGCAGGAGAAGAGCATGAGTGTGGGTCCTGTATCAGGTAATGGCATCGCCATTAACTTGCCGATAGGCAAAACGCTATTCTGGACGGCAAACGTCCAGGCATCCTATTCACAATATGTTGAGGTACGCGACTCCAACAATAATGTCGTCATTCAAAGCAGCGGTTCATCCACGGGTGGGCATTCGCCTACTCAAATAGGACAAGGCTCGTTTATTACCGCAGGTAGCGGGGTTTATACCGTTTTTCTCGGTTATAACAATGGCCAGGTCTGGTCGCAGGTCATGTGGGATGAAATAACGCTGAATATAGGCAGTCAAATATATTCCAGCTGTTTCAATTTCATTACTGAAGACGGTGCAGACCAGGACTTCAATGATACCTGCCTGACACTGACCTGGTTTAACAGCATAGGATGAGGGGGCTAAAATGGCGATTGGACCGGTAAGCGGCGGCGGTATTGCCGTCAATATTCCCGTCGGGAAAGTGGTTTTCTGGTCGGCTTTGGTTCAAAGCTCGGCCAATCAGTTCATTCAACTGAAAGACAGTGGCGCCAATGTTATCTTCACTACGCAGGGTGCAAGCTCGAGCGGCGGTACACCCACGCAAATTGGGCAGGGTTTCTTTCAGGCTGCCGACCCCTCCGGCAATTACACTATCTGGATCGGCACTAACGGGGGGCAAAAGTATTCACAGGTGATCTGGGCACAGGACGTGATTACCCGTGGCGCCACGGTCTACTTTGGTAAGTATGTCTTCGCGAGCGAAGACTACACCGATAATGATTTCAATGACTCCTTCCTTCAACTGCAATGGTTCCAGTTTGTCGGCTAATCTGCGATGCCCCGATGTCCTTCATCGGGGACATTTCGCGTTTGAGTTAGCTGTGTGTTCTCAACCATGAATGATAACGCTGCAGAAGACGGCGGGTACGCCACCGATCGACGACCAGCGTAAACAGCGGAGAGTAGCGCACGCTGCGCGGCCGATTGTCACTCAGCGCGCGCATCCGGCGCTTGACCAGCGCCATGCGGGCGAGCGACGCCATCGCTTTGCTGCGCCAGGTGACTGGGGCGGGCAGCGCATGGGGGGCCGCCCCGGTTTGCCAGCGCCGTGGCAGGTCGGGCACTTCCGCCATGGCGGTAGCGATGCCGACCACCGCGACGCCGCTGTCCAGCACCCGCTGTGCCACCGATGGACGGGCGATGCCGCCGGTGGTCATCACCGGCATGCGGGCCACCGCGGCAAGATCGCGGGCGAACGACAGGAAATAGGCTTCCCGTGCCAGGGTGCGGCCGTCCGTCGTTTCGCCTTGCATCGCCGGGCTTTCGTAGCTGCCGCCGGACAGTTCGATCAGATCGACCGGCAGATCGTTCAGCATCAGCACCACCTGGCGGGCATCGTCCGATGAAAAACCGCCGCGCTGAAAATCGGCGGAGTTCAGTTTGACCGCTACGCAAAATCCCGGCGAGACGCGCTCGCGCACTGCGCGTACCACCTCCAGCAGCAGGCGGGCGCGGTTCGCCAGCTCGCCGCCCCAACGATCGTTGCGTTGGTTGGTCAGCGGCGAGAGAAACTGGGAAATCAGGTAGCCGTGCGCCGCGTGGATCTCCACGCCGGTAAAGCCGGCCTGTTCGGCAGCGTGCGCGCTGGCGGCGAAGCGCGCGATAACCTCGGCGATCTGTGCTTCATTCATCGCCTGCGGCTGGGCGAACAGCTTGCTGTGCTTGCCCATCGCCAGCGGGATGGCGGAGGGCGCCCACGCATTGCCGCCCATATTCGCCATCACCTGGCGGCCCGGGTGGTTAAGTTGCATCCACACCTGCGCGCCGCCCTGGCGCGCGCCCTTGGCCCAGGTTTCGAACGGGGCAAGCGGCGTGTCTTGTTCCAGCACCACGCCGCCGGGGCCGGTCATGGCGCGGCCATCGATCATCACGTTGCCGGTGATGATCAAGCCGGCGCCGCCTTCGGCCCAATAGCGGTATAGGCGCCACAGCGCAGGGCCGGGCAGTTGGTCCGGGGCGGCCAGATTTTCTTCCATCGCCGCCTTGGCCAGACGGTTGGTCAGGCGGCTGCCGTTGGGCAGAGTCAGTAGGGTAAACATCGGTTTTGCGCTCCTGGCGTAAGGGGAATGGCGCTATACTAGGTTTAAAGTTAACTTTAAGGTCAATAGGGCATGAAGATCGGAGCATTGGCGGAGCGCGCCGGCGTGGCCGCCTCGACGATACGCTACTACGAACAGCTGGGGTTGCTGCCGAAAGCGGTGCGCGGCGTCAACGGTTATCGGGTGTACAGCGACAGCGCGCTGGAGCGATTGCACCTGATCCAAATCGGCCAGAATCTGGGTTTTTCGCTGCAGGCGATCCAACGCGTGCTGGCGCTGCAGGGCAGCGCTTATCAGGAAGGACTGATGCGTGGCGTCGATGAACGGCTGGCAGAAATCGAGCTGATGATGGCCACGCTGAATGAGCAACGAGAAGCCTTGCTGACGACCCGGCTGACCTTATTGGAGTCCGGTGTTGCGGGGCTGTGTCAAGCCAAGGGCGAAACACCGGCCGACGCGTCGCCGGCCCGGCCGGCAAAGCTGCACGGCGGCAAACGCAACGTCGGTACCGGCATGGATTAATCAAATGATGGTGTCGGTAATCGTTTAATTGCGCCAAACCCGCTCTTAATATAATTAACAATCTCACCATTTCGCTTTGAATTAAAAATAAATCCATAAAAAAAAAGACATTATAAAAAAAGGGGCTAGAATTTATCTGATAACTTATTGCCGTTTAACGAATATACCGTTAAACATCATTCCCGAAAGGAAGTGCAATGACAGCAGAACAGCCCGTAGACAATGCGCCGAGCGTTAACGAACTCCGTGCAAAGATTGAAAATAATCTTAAATATCAACTCTGTGTGACTTTGCCTACGGCAACTGAAAACGACGTTTTCAATGCGGTGGCGCTGACTGTCCGTCATTATCAATATGACGATTTTCTGCTGACCCAGCAACGACAGCGGGCGGAAAAAAAGAAACGCATTTATTATTTGTCGATGGAGTTTTTATTAGGCCAGTCATTGCGTAATAACCTGATTAATACCGGCCTGCTGACGAATATGCAGCGTGCTGTCACCGAATTGGGGTTTGAGTTCGAACGCATTGTGGATGAAGAACCCGATGCGGCTTTAGGCAATGGCGGTTTGGGGCGTTTGGCCGCCTGCTTCATCGATTCGATGGCTACCTTGGACATCGCCGCCTCCGGGCACGGCATCAAATACGAGTATGGGCTCTTCAAACAGGCGATCCATGACGGCAAGCAGATAGAACAACCGGATGACTGGCACTCCACGCACTCACCGTGGCTGGTGGAACACCATGCTCAACAGATGCTGATCCCGATCGGCGGCCGCGTTGAACACGGCGAAGACGCCGAGGGAAACTATAACCCGATGTGGATGGACTGGCGGATCCTCGTGGGGATCCCGCATGACTATTACGTTTCCGGCTATCAGGGGGCGGCGACCAATAAGCTGCGGCTCTACAGCGCACGGGCTTCAGACTCCTTCAATATTCATATCTTCAATCGCGGCGATTATATCAAGGCGGTGAGTGAGAAAATCGCCTCCGAGAATATCTCGAAGATTCTTTATCCGGCGGATGAGGCGCTGACCGGTAAAGAGCTTCGCCTCACGCAGGAGTATTTCCTGGTCGCCTGTACGCTGCGGGATGTGCTGGCCGATTATGCTGCGGAAGAGGCGTCGATCGCGGCATTGCCGGAGCGGGTGGCGATCCAGCTCAACGACACCCATCCGGCGCTGGCGGTGGCGGAGTTGATGCGCCTGTTGATTGATGAGCACCAGCTGCCGTGGGAGCAAGCCTGGGACATCACACAGCGAACCTGCGCCTTCACCAATCACACGCTGATGCCCGAAGCGCTGGAGACCTGGTCGGTGAGCCTGTTTGAAAAGCTGCTGCCGCGTCACCTGCAGATCGTTTATGAGATTAACCGGCGCTTTCTGGCGGAGGTTGCCGCACGCTGGCCCGATCAACCGCAGCTGTTGCCGTCGCTTTCTCTGTTTGCGGGCGAGCACGACAAGAAGATGCGCATGGCCAACCTGGCGATCGTCGGCAGCCATCGGGTTAACGGCGTGGCGAAACTGCATTCGGAACTGATCAAGAAAAATTTGGTGCCGGATTTTTATTTTATCTCGCCGGAAAAGTTCGTTAACCAGACCAACGGCGTCACGCCGCGCCGCTGGGTACAGCAGGCCAACCCGCCGCTGGCGGCGTTTCTGCATCAACAGTTGGGCGATCGGTGGCCGACGGATCTGCAACAGTTGGCCGGCCTGGAGAAATTGGCCGATGACGTCGGCGCGATCGATGAAATACGCACGATAAAACGCGCCAACAAGGTCGCGCTATGCCAACTGATCGCGCAGCGTCATGGCATGCATCTCGATCCGATGGCGATGTTTGACTGCCAGGTAAAGCGGATCCACGAATATAAACGCCAACTGCTGAATATTCTCCATGTGATCGATCTCTATCTGGAGATCAAGGAGGGAGGTAAGACTATCGCGCCCAAAGTGCATCTTTTCGCCGGCAAGGCGGCACCGAGTTATGCGTTGGCCAAGCTGGTCATTCAGCTGATCGGCGGCGTGGCGCAGCGCATTAATCAGGACTCTCGCGTCGGTGGCCAGCTGAAAGTGGTGTTCCTGGAGGACTATAAGGTTTCGCTGGCCGAACGCATTATCCCCGCGACCGATCTGTCCGAGCAGATCTCGACCGCCGGTACCGAGGCCTCAGGCACCAGCAACATGAAATTCGCCCTCAATGGCGCCCTGACCATCGGCACGCTGGATGGGGCGAACATCGAGATCCGCGATGCGGTCGGGGCGGACAATTTTTACCTGTTCGGCGCCACCGCCGAGGAAATCGACGACATCAGGCGCAACGGTGACCACGGCGGCGATCATTATCGCAACAACCCGCGCATTGCACGGGTGGTGGACTCGCTGACTTCGGGCCTGTTCGCGGCCGACACCGAACTGTTTGCACCTTTACGCAACATGTTGATCGCGGGCGACTATTTTTGTCATCTGCAGGATTTTGAGAGTTATCGGCTGGCTCAACTGCGTGCGGCGGCCGATTTCGACGAGCCGGAACAGTGGCATCGTCGCGCGCTGTTGACCATTGCACGTATGGGCGGCTTCTCCAGCGATCGCACCATTCGCGGCTATGCCAAGGAGATTTGGGGGATGAAATACTGATATGGCCACCCGATTTTTGCGACGTTTTTCCCCGCTGGCCGGCTGTCTGTTCAGCGTTTGCGGCTGGGCGGCGGACACCGTGCCCAACCAGCCGGCGGTACGCGTGTTCACCAGCCCCTGGGCGCGTCTGTTCTCCGGCAGCGAGGCGTCTTTTTCCACGGCGCTGACCTATAACTCAAACCTGGCGCGTCAGCCGGTCTATGTCCCTACGGGGCCCAACACGTCCGAGATCCGTGATAAGTACAACCAGCGCATGTTGCTGAGCATGCAGTATTCGCCGATGAGCTATTTCTTCGCCAACATGACGGTGCGGGTGCCGCTGCAGGACACCAATAAATACAGCACCGATTTCGTGTACAGCTTTGGCTACGATGACTGGCACCCCGGCACCTTTAGCCTGGTCTACGGCAACTATAACGATAATAACCACTTTTATCCGGCCAGCGGCGACAGACACACCTATTTTGAACAAGGCGCCTGGACGTTCGCGTATAAATTCAGTTTGCCGGACAGCGTCGAAAAACGCCTGTTGATCAACAAGGAAGACGCGTTGATCTGCCAGGTGGGTTACAGCTATGTGCCGCGATATTATTCGCTGGCCGACAGTGGCATCAAACGTAACAAAAGCTCGCTGTTGGCCAGCTGTGGTTACACGCTGCTGCAACACTATTTCCTGCGCGTATCGTCGTTCTATTATCCCGACCACCAGCAACAGCAGCCCTGGGATTACGACTACACCTACAGCATCGGCTATGTCTCCAGCTATTTGCCGGGGGCGGTATCCGTGCATTACGACAACTATACCGGCACGCGCTACCCGTGGCGCCGCGACGCCAATGCCAATTTTCGTAGCGGGACGATCAACCTGAGCTGGACGCTCCCGTTTTAAGCGAGTGTAATTGTGAAACCAACGGATAAAGACAGCGCATCCTCTTTGACCATCCTGATCGTCGATGATTCCAGGAGCTACCGTCATTTGCTGGGCAGCATGCTGAGCAAATGGGGCTACCAGGTGCTGGAGGCGCAGGACGGCGTACACGCGCTGGCGATGTTGGAGACGCAAACCATCAACGCCGTCATCAGCGATTGGGAAATGCCGCAAATGGACGGCGTGGCGCTCTGTCGCCAAATTCGTCAACGTGATTTCGGCCATTACATCTATGCCATTCTGGTGACGGCGCGCCAGTCGATCGAAGATCTGGTTCAGGGGCTGGAATCCGGCGCCGACGATTTCCTCTCAAAACCGGTTAATCAGAGCCAGCTGCGCGCCCGGTTGCATGCCGCCGAACGCATCCTGACGCTGGAAAGCACGCTGGCGATCCGCAACCAGCGGCTGAGCAGCGCCTATCGCCAGATGGAGCAGGATCTGCAGGCGGCCGCGCGATTGCAGCGCAGCGTGTTGCCGGCGGCAGCGTTGACGTTCAGCGGCTATCAGGCGGACTGGATGTTCTTGCCTTCTGCGTACGTTTCCGGCGACCTGCTGAACTATTTTGCGCTCGACAGTCGTCATCTGGCGTTTTACTGCATTGATGTCGCCGGTCATGGGGTGAGCGCCGCCATGCTGTCCCTGGCGGTGGCCAGGGAGTTTCTTACCGGTCGGGTCGATGAGCGGCTGCTGATCGTCGATGGGGGCATCGTCGCACCACATCAGGTGGTCACGGCGCTCAACCGGCGTTTCTGCCTGGATAATGAAGAGATCACCAGCTATTTCACGCTCATCTACGGTTTTATCGACACCCAAACCGGGCAGGGTGCGCTCTGTCAGGCCGGCCATCCAACACCTTTCATTATCCGCCAGGACGGAGCACTGCGTACCGTTGGCCTCGGCGGTGTTCCTGTCGGGTTATTTCCTCAGTCGGCGTATCAGAGCAGCGAATTTTGTCTGGCGCCCGGCGAACGGCTCTATCTCTACAGCGACGGCATTAGCGAATGTGAGAACTGCGCGGGAGAGCTCTATGGGGAAACGCGGCTGCAGCAACTGCTGAAAGCGCATCGCGGGCTGGCGAGGCCGGCGATTTTTCAACGCGTTGAACGCGAGTTGGTGAGTTGGAGCCGACCGGAGTCCGATGAGTTAGCGGAGTACGGCCGTTTCTTTAATGACGATATTTCGCTGGTGACTATTGAGCGCACCGCATAATCCCAGACAACTTCGATGAGGAAAACCATGAATTTTGAAATGTATACCGAAAATGACATTGAGATCGTGGTGCCGCTGGTGCGTCGTCTCGACGCTTCCGTCGCGCTGGCGTTCAAGCAGCAGGTGCTGGACGTGATCGAGCGTAACGGTAATCGTGTGCTGCTCGACTTCAGCCGGGTCGATTTTATCGACAGCAGCTGTTTGGGCGCCCTGGTATCGATTCTTAAAACGTTGAACGGAAAAGGGGAGTTGGTGTTGTGTTCCCTCAACGGCAATATTCAGCATCTGTTCAAACTGACCCGAATGGACAGGATCTTTACCATCGGGGCCACGCGGCAGGACGCGTTGGACATTCTTGCCCGCGACTAGTGTGGCGCTTTGCCGGGAGGCTTTGATGGAGACTGTCACCACCTCGCTGCGCCTGGGGGCGACGCTTGAAAATCTGGATGCGCTGAGCAGCGCTTTTCAACAGTTCGTCGCGCCGTTCGCGCTTGATCCGGCGGCGATATACCAGATGGATTTGGCAGCCAGCGAGGCATTCAGCAACATCGTCCGGCACGGTGTCAATTATGACGTGCAACACAGGGTTGATGTGACTATGTCACTTTCTGCTGGCGTGATCACCCTGACGCTCACCGACAGCGGGTGCCCGATACCGGCGGAGATCCTGCGAGCGTTGGCGGATAAGCCGCAGGCGTTCCCCGAACCGGGCTCCCTGGAGAGTTGGCCAGAAAGTGGGATCGGATTGAGACTGATTTACTCCATGATGGACGAAGTTCGTTACCGTTCCACCGACGGACGCAACGAGCTGACTCTGATTAAAAATGCAACGGTTGCCTCCGCCTGAACGGAGGCTTGCGGCCTATCGGAGACGCAGCAGGAGCTAACATGTTCGAGCCATGTTTTCCCGAAAATGAAGCCGAACGCCTGTCGGTATTGAATTCGCTGAACGTGCTGGATTCGACCTCGATAGAAAAGCTGGATCGTATTACGCGGCTGGCGGCGAAATATTTCGGCGTGACCATCGCGCTGGTTTCATTGATCGACCGTGATAGACAATGGTTCTTATCGCGCTACGGCCTCGATGCCCGCGAAACACCTCGCAATATCTCGTTTTGCGGCCATGCGATTTTACAGCATGACGCCCTGGTCGTGCCGGATACGGCCAAAGATCCACGTTTTTTTGACAATCCGCTGGTCATTGGTGGACCGAAGATCGGTTTCTACGCAGGGCAGCAGTTGCTGTCGCTCGATGGTTTGCCACTCGGCACCTTGTGCATTATCGATAGCAAACCGCAGCCGTTTCCGCAGGAAAAGTTGGCCGATCTGCACGATTTTGCCGCCGTAGTTGAAGAATACCTGCAAAACATCGAACGCAACGTCTATACCGAAAATCTAAAGTCAGATCTGCAGCGCACGGAATCCTTGTTCGAGCAAACCTTCTCTCAGGCGGCGGTGGGCATGGCGCTGGTCTCTCTGCAAGGGTACTGGCTGCGGGTCAACCCGCGCATTTGCGAAATGTTGCAATACTCGGAGCGCGAGCTGCTCGATCGCACCTTTCAGGACATTACACACCCCAGCGACCTGAATAACGATCTGGTGTATTTGGAGCAGCTGCTGCGAGATGAAATCAATACCTATTCGATGGAAAAACGCTATTTTCGCGCCGACGGTTCGATCGTCTGGGCCCAGTTGACGGTCGCGTTGAATCGGCTGCCGAACGGCAAGCCGGATCATTTCATCTCCGTTGTCGTCGATATCAGCGAGCGCAAGGCGGCGGAGGCTGACCTGTTCGCCTTGCAGCACGAGCTGGAAGAGCGCGTCGACATTCGTACGCATGAACTCAGCGTCGTGGTCGAAAAGCTCAATGCTGAAATTGAAACCCGCGTGTTGGCGGAGCATCAGCTCAGCGCGGAGAAAGAACGCCTGCGCGCCATTACCGACAACATGCCGGCGTTGATCAGCCAGATCGACGCCAATGAACGCTACCTGTTCGCCAACAGCGCTTATAAGATCTGGTTTGGCCTGGAAGAGGCCAACCTGCAGGGGATGACGGTACGTGAGTTCATGGGCGAAGGCGTGTATCAGATAGCCGAACCGATGATTGAACGCGCATTGGCCGGCGAGGTGGTAAGCTTTGAGAATGAATTGCAGACGGCGCAGGGGGTGAAAATGATCCATACCACGCTGGTACCCTGCGAAGCGCAAGGCCTCTACATGCTCGCCATGGATATCACTGAGCTGAAACGTCTGCAGCATCGGTTGGAGTACGACGTTACGCACGACATGCTGACCGGGCTGACCAACCGACGTGCATTTTTGCGCCGATTGTCTGCCACATTGCCCACCTGCAGTCACCAGCGCCAGATGGCATTGTTGTTCATCGATCTCGATGGGTTCAAGGCGATTAACGATAGCTATGGCCATGATTTCGGCGATCTGATTTTGAAAACCTTCGCCAAATTGCTCAGCGCCTGCGCCGGTCCACAGCACAGCGTATCGCGCCTGGCCGGTGACGAGTTTACGGTGATCCTGTGGCCGCTGACCGAACCGCGGCGGGAAGTCAGCGAATTTTGCGAAAAGGTGCTGACGCAGTTGGCCGGTATTTCGCAGATCGGCCAGCAAAAAGTGAGTCTGTCCGCCAGCATTGGCGCGGCCATTGCGTCGACCAGCGAAGTCACGGCGGAAAAACTGTTGGCCAGCGCCGACGGGGCAATGTACAAGGCGAAATCTGCCGGAAAGGGCACTTACGCCATCTGTGACCGGTGAGCCTGAGGGGGCGGCGGCAATGCTACGACACCTGAGTAAAAACGAAGAAGAGCGCCTGGCGTCCATCGATGCGCTGGAGGGACTGGGCGCGAGCCATGACGACGCCATTGACCAAGTGTTGAACATCACTCGTAAACTGCTGCAGGCGTCGGGTTGCCTTATCTGTCTGTATGGTTCACGCAAGATCTGGATCCGTGCGCAGATCGATATCGGGTTTGACGCAATTGATTTCGCTAGCCCACTGTTCAACTTTGTGCGTCGCTACGGTGAGGCGCTGTTTTGCGCTGATACGTTGACCGATGAACGTTTTGCCACGGATCCGATGGTGACCGGGGCGGCGGCGATCCGCCACTGTGCCGCCATCCCGCTGCGTACCCGCGAAGGTTACACGATCGGCGCATTTTGTCTCGTCGGGCCGGAGCCGAAACCGTTCACTCGCCATCAGGCCGAACTGTTGAACAGCATGACCACCATCGTCAGCGAACTGATCGAAGCGCAGAGCGAAATCGGCCTGGTAGACGCTATCACTCGGCTGCCTAATCGGCAGCGGCTGATGGGCGATCTTTGCAATCTGCCGGCGGCGGGAAAATATGCGCTGCTGCTGATTGACACCATCGATATCAAATACGCCTATGAAATGGCGCGCTCCTTCGGCCTTTCCACGGTCGAGCTGTTGTTAGGGGATATCGGGCATTTTCTCAAGGACGCTTTTCTCAGCGACCGCATGTTGTACAGCATCGCGCCTGGACGTTTCGCGGTTATCATTGAAGCGCAAAACTTGCCGCAGGCCAAACGCGATCTGCTGCGCTGCGCCGATCGCTTGCACCGCGAGGTGCGCGGTGCCGTGCCGCTGCGTCTGGAACTGTATGCCGGCTATGCGGTGTTCTCCGCACCGCACGCCAGCCCGCAGGAGGTGTTGCGGCAGGCAACCAGCGCACTGCATGACTCTATCGACGAAGGGCGAACGCTCTCTGTTTACAGTGAACCGAAGGACGC
This sequence comes from Serratia nevei, assembly GCF_024160145.1. Taxonomy (GTDB): domain Bacteria; phylum Pseudomonadota; class Gammaproteobacteria; order Enterobacterales; family Enterobacteriaceae; genus Serratia; species Serratia nevei_A. The sequence goes on along the minus strand of NZ_JAMYWQ010000001.1, from coordinate 246,167 downwards.
GGTCCGCAAGCATAAATTCAATTTGTTCAATGAGCTGGCGCAGTGTCTGAAACAAAACAGCGGGTTGTTTCTGGAATACCAACCTCAGGTCGACTTGACCACCGGGCGCATCGTCGGCGCGGAGGCGTTGCTGCGCTGGCAGCATGACGTGCTGGGCGCCATCCCGACGGCAGAGTTCATTCCGCTGGTGGAAAACACCTCGCTGATAAAACCGCTGACCGAGTTCGTCATCACGCAGGCGATTACTCAACTGCTGATGCTGCGTGAGGCGGGGATCAGGTTCCCGATTTCGATCAACGTCACGGCCAGCAATCTGGCCGAGCGGCACTTTGCCGAGCGGTTGAATGATGCCATCGTGCGGCGCGGGCTGCGGCCGGGCGATATCGAGCTCGAGTGCCTGGAGTCGCAACGCATTCAGGAAAGCAGCGCTGCGCTGGCTTGCCTGCACGCGCTCAAGGCTAACGGACATCGTATCGCGCTGGATGATTTCGGCGCCGGCTACAGCAACCTCAACTACTTGCGCCATATTCCCGCCGATGTGGTCAAGTTGGATGGTTCTCTGATCAGACAATTAAAAACCGATGCGGAAAGTCGGATTATCGTCGAGAACATCATCGCTATGCTGCATAAACTCGATTATGAAGTGTTGGCGGAAGGCGTCGAAGATCAAGAGTCGCTCAATTTCCTGATGCAGTATCGGTGCGATGTCGCGCAAGGCTTTTACTTTTCACCCGCAGTGTCGCCGGAAAAACTGTGTGAACTGGTTGCTGCTCACGGACAATAGCGGCGCGGGGCGCAACGCCTCGCGCCGTACCGTTCAGTGCTCATTTACCTGAAAATGCCGGCTGTTCTCTCCCAGTCGATTCCCGTCGCTGTCTGCCAGTTCGGTCACCAGGTGCAGCGGCAATGTTGAGCGCGGCGTTACCGTCAGCTCCCTCAGCTTGCGGCCGCTGTCCGCCGGGAGATCCAGCTTCATGCTACCGTGCGCCAATACCTGTTCTCCCTGCACCAGACGCCAGCTTAGCCTCGCGTCGTGATAGCTCTGCCAGCGATCGTTGATCGCCCAGAGCCCAATCCTGCCGCTGCGCCCCCGTTGCCATTCTGGCGTGATCGGTTCGATGGATGGCAGTATGGGCTGATAGGCTTTACGCAACGCGTAGTAACCCGATTTAGGCTGCCGACGGTAGTCGACCACCCCCCAGTTTATTGATGGCCAGGTCTCGCTGAACATGAACTGGAACAGGGCGGCGACCGGTTGATAGCGTTGACGCCGATAGCTTTCCGCCGCCAGTTGGATGCCTTCCGCCTGATACCCCTGGGTGTTGGCGATAAAGCTTTCGATCGTGGTGCCGCGCGACAATTTGGCCAGCCCGAAAGCCTGCTCGGGCTGGAAGTTGTGATATTGCCAGACTTTCCAGCCCGGATCGTCAGGCGAAGCGCTGGCGGGCCACAGGTTCGCCGCCGGAATAATAGTGCGCAACGTAGCGAGACGAGGCAGCGCCTGCGCACCAAACTCGCTGATGATCGCCGTGGTCGCCGGCTTGAGAAAATCGGCGATCGTGCCGAAATACCATCCTTGCCAGTAATGCTCGGCCACCGTCGACCAGCGGTGGACGATGCGGCTGCGATCTTCGCTCAATGCGTCTGCCACGCGTTGCGCCAGCCGACGGTTGAGCGTGGGGGTCCAGTCGGCAAACCGCTGTTTCATCCACGGTGAATCGAAAGGCGGCTCATTTTGTCCGGCCCACACGATCACCGAAGGATGATTGCCCCGCTGTTGCAACAGATCGCCGGCCTGGCGCGCCGCTTCGGCGGCGAAGGCTTCGCTGTCGTCATACCCCCATTGCAGTGGCATGTCCTGCCACAGCAACATGCCCAGCTCGTCGGCCTCGCGATACAGCGCCTGGCCGGCAACATGCCCATGCACCCGCACCGCGTTGATGTTTGCCGCGCGCATCAGCAGCAGATCCCGGCGATAGAGCGGGCCGGTCATGGTGCCGAGCCACGGTGAACCGATATAGTTGGTGCCGCGAATGAACAGACGACGGCCATTGATCGTCCAGCCATGGCCCGATGCCAGTTCACGGACCTCTCTCAAACCGGTGTGCGACGTGCGCCGATCCAGCAGCCCTTCGGCGTCGGACAGGGTGGCCTCGATGCGATAAAGATGTTGCGCCCCATAGCCGTATGGCCACCAAAGCGCGGCGCCGGGCATCGGCAGCGAAACGGCGAGCGGTGCGCCGCCGGTCAACGTTACGCGGCGGGAAAGACGATAGCTTTTTCCGGCGAAGTTCAGCGGCGTCAGGCGCAGAGTCAGGCGCGCTTTTCTTGGCCGATTCACCCGGTAATCGAGACGGATGTCCAGCGTCGGTCGTTCCAATCCTTGACGCCAGTCGGGCAACGCCGTGAGGTTATCGATCGCCGCGCCGCGGCTGAGGCGTAGCGTGACCGGTTGCCAAATACCGCCTGAGTTGGCATCCTGGCCCTGCGGCGACCAGGCACCGCCGGGGCGGGTATCATGCTGTGACAAAATGCCTTTAATTGCGCGCTTGTGCAGTGGCCAGACGCTGCCGGGGGGTTCAAACGGGCTGTCCACCCTCACCAGCAGGTGGTTCTCACGCCGTGTCGCTTGGGTGACATCGAACTGGAAACGCTGAAAATAGCCCTCATGCCGGCCGACAAAGCGTTGGTTGAGCCAGACGTCCGCACGATAGTCGACGCCGTCGAAAGTGAGCGTGGCCAGCCGATCGCGGGTGAGGTGCGGGAGAGGGAATGTCGTGCGGTACCACAACGCGCCCTGATGATCGACGCCGGCGCTGTACCAGTTCGCCGGTACCCGCAGCGGGCGCCAGTTTGGCGTCAGGCGTTGCCGATCGTCATGGGGCGGGTTGGCGTCCTGGTATTGCCACACGCCATCGAGGGAAACGCTGCGCGGCGTCTGGGCAAGGGGGGTTGATGCACAGACCAGCAGCCCCAACGAGAGCCAGAATCTTGTCTTCATGTTGCCTCCACGATGGCGATCAGCGCGTCGCGTAGTTGCCGGCTCAAGGGCGCCAACTGCGACTGCAGAGAGGGGAGCGACGCGAGATCGCGGGCGCCGGCGGCCTGCTCAATGGCTTGCAGACAGGGCGTCAACGGCGAGCCGGCAAAGTGCAGCGTTTCGCCTTTGAGCCGGTGCGCGCAGCGTTTGATCTCATCGAATGCCTGGGCGGCGATCGCCGTCTGCAGCGCGTGCAACAACCCGGGCAATTCGTCGATGAACATCGCCGCCAGCTCGTTGAACAGCGCCGGATCGTTGTCCAACTGCGCGAGCGCCAGCGGGTAGTCGAACGCGGGCGCCGGGGCGGGCGCGGCAGCGATCACCTGGGCAATTTCTTCGGCCAGCTTGTCCAGCAGGATCGGTTTGGCGATATAGCCGTCGAAGCCAAGCTGCAGGCATTTTTCTCTGTCACCCTTCATGGCGTGGGCGGTCATGGCGATGATCCGCTGCGTCGGCTCGCCGGCCGGCCCCTGCCGCTCCGCCTGGCGGATCGCCTGCACCGCTTCGACGCCGTCCATTTCCGGCATCTGCAGATCCATTAAAATGACGTCGTAGCGTGCCGTTTGCAGCCGGCTCAGCGCGTCGGCGCCGTTGCCGGCCAGATCGGCGCTGTGCCCCAGCTTGCCGATGAAACTGAGCGCCAGCTTTTGGTTGACCGGGTTGTCTTCGGCGATCAGCAAATGGTAATGGGGAGCCTCGGTGGCCATCGCCGACTCGTGGACGGCCGGCGGCGCCTCGGTGGCCGTAGCGGCGGCGGGCGAGCCCGGTAGCATGGGCACCAGCGCCTGTTCCATGGCGGCAAACAGTTCGCCGGCATCGATGGGCTTCGTCAGGAAAAAGGAAACGCCCACCTTTTGCAGCACCGCCTTATCGATGCGGTTGCCCGTCGAGCTCAGCATAATCAGCGTGCAGTGCCGCAACGAGGGGGTAGACATCACCTCCAGCGCCAGTGCCATGCCGTCCATTTCCGGCATTTGCGCGTCCAGCAGCACCAGCGGGAACGGTGCGCGGCTGTTCATCAGCGCCAGCGCCTCCTTGCCTGAACCGGCGAGGGTCGGTTTCAAGCCCATATTGCGCAGCAGGTCGGCCAGCAGACGCAGGTTGGTGGCATTGTCGTCCACCACCAGCACCTCGATGCCTGCCAGCGTGCGTGGCCAGCGGACGCTTTCTCTGCGCGCGTCTGACAACACCGGCAGTGAAAAATAGAAACGGCTGCCGCGTCCAACGTCGCTGTCGACCTGCAATTCGCCCCCCATCATCGCGACCAGTCTGGCGGAGATCGTCAGCCCGAGGCCGGTGCCGCCGTATTTTCTCGTCGTCGAGTTATCTGCCTGGCTGAACGATTCGAAAATGACTTTCTGCTTGTCGGCGGCGATGCCGATACCGCTGTCGCGGATGCTGAACAACAGGCGATGCGGATCGTTGGCTACCGGCTCGATACGCAGTACCACTTCGCCTGCGGGCGTAAATTTGAGCGCGTTGCCTATCAGGTTGGTCAGTATCTGGCGCAGCCGTAGCGGATCGCCATAGATCTCGTCGGCGACGTCAGGGTGGATATCCACCAGCAGTTCGACGTTTTTCTCAGAGAATTTGGGTGTCAGCGGGCGGGTGATCTCCTGCAATAACGGCCGCAGGGCGAAATCTTCCGGATCCAGGCTGATCTTGCCCGCTTCGATTTTGGAGAAATCCAAAATGTCATCGATAATTTTCAACAGGGCGCGCGCGGAACTGTACGCCATCGTGACGTAGTCGCGCTGTTCCTGATTCAACTCGGTCTCCAGGCAAAGCTGGGTCATGCCGAGAATGCCGTTCATCGGCGTGCGAATTTCGTGGCTCATGTTGGCGAGAAATTCGCTTTTTGCCTGGCTGGCCGCTTTGGCTATCTCAACCGACTGGCGGGACGACGCCTCCGCCTCTTTGTGTTCCGTAATATCCTGCAGCGTGCCGATGACCCGTTGCACTTCGCCGTGCAGGTCTTGCTGCACGATCTGGCCCTGCAGCGACACCCAGCCGTAACGTTCATCCGCACGCTGTATCCTCGCTTCGCAGGCGAAAATCGGCAGGATAGCCCGGCCGGCCTGGCGGATACTGCGGGTGAAATGCGCCAGATCGTCGGCGGGAAGCGCCTGCGCCCACAATGTGCCGGAAAGCGTCGGGTTGGTCCGCGGAATATCCAGCAACAGCAGCAACGCGTCATTAACCTGCAACTCGTCTGTCGCCCAATCCCATTCCCAGATACCGATGCGCGAGGTTTCGGCCGCCAGGATAAAATCGCTGTGCAGCCGCTGTTCGGCCTTGATGACGTCGGCATAGCGGCTGATATCGGTATGGGTGCTGATCACGCCGCCCTCCGGCGTTCGGCGGTGCTGGATATACAGGGTGCGATCGGTGATCCGTCGCACCTCGTAATGATCTGGCCGGCGATAGTTGGCCAGCAGGGCGGCCGCCATGCGTTTTTTGGCGTCGTCATGCAACGACGGATAGCTGATATCGATCATCATGCGCAAGACGTCGGCGAGCGTGAGCCCGATGCGCAGCCAAGACTCCAGGCCGGGGTAATACTCGATCACACGCCGGTTCCAATAGCTCAGCCGTTCTTCGGCGTCATAGATGGCCAGCGCGATAGGTGGGGCGTTGAGCGCGGAAAGCAGCGGCAGCTTGTTCATCCCGGCAGCCCTGATTGCGCAGTGGGATTATGATGCAGTTCGGCCTGACGCCGCATGAACTCCAGCCCCGGTGCCAGCACGATGGCCCAGGCGGTCAGGATCTCCTCATCGCATTCGGGGTCGAGATCCCGCACGGTTTGCAGCACGGCTTTGCGCCACAGCGCATAAATCGACGGTGGCAGGTTGAGGCTTTGCGGGCTGCCTTCCTGCGTCACCTGCACCAGGTAATCCGCCACGATATGCGTATTGGCGACCGAGAGCATATAGAAAAAGGTTTTATAGATGATTTTCTGCTTTTCCAACCGTTGGGCGATACTGCCCGGCGAACTCAGATCCTCGGTGCTGCCGATAAACAACGCGTAAAAATGGGTGAAGAAACGGTCGCCTTTATCTCCCTGAGTGATGCGGTTGTAGCTGTTATTGAACAGCTCTTCATAATTGATCCCCATGTCATCCTCCTTTCTCACCGGGGAGCGAATGACGTTCCTGCGGCAGACAGTGGCCAGGCCAGTTGAATATGTCTTTCATGCGCGCATCGAGATAGCCGTCGTTGAGCGCTGCGTGCAGCAGCGGGCCGCGGTTCTGTTTGAATAACAGCGCCTCCAGCACCACCGTGTTGGTGGTGAGGGTGAAGGTGGTGTTATAGCCGCCGCTCGCCTCGTAGCGGCCTTCGAACCATCCGCGTTTGTCATCCTGATGCAGTCGCCCCAGCTGCATCAGCGCGTCGGTGTAGCGGGTATCCCAGAGCGCCCACAGGCCGAAAATGGCGCGTGTCGAGAGCAGCGCCAGCTCGGGCGCGTAGCGGCCGTCGTCCGCCAGGGTATTCCAGGCATAGCCGTTGGCGAACAGGCTGTCATACACCTCCCACGGCGCCGCACTGCGTGAATATTGCGCCCGGGCGGTGAGGATTTTCTCCCGGCGCCAGCGCGTTTCCTGCGCCTGGTAAAGGCGTTGGGCCCGTTGCGCCATACTGGCGTCGGCCGCCTCGCCGGCATGGGGTGCCGGCCATCCCATCTCGAGGCCGGTCAGCAGATAGGGGGTATTTTCGATGCCGGCGGGCGTGCCGGAGAGACGCGGATCGCGAGCCGTAATGGCGATGGGTTCACCATAGACGATCGCCGTTTTGAACGGCGCCGTTCGCGTTGATGACCGCTGAAATCCCCACAGGCGGAACGCTGCGCCGCTGTAGTCGGCATAGCCGACGTCGCTGGCTGCGGCACTGCGCCAACCGCCGTTTTGCTCCCGCCCGTCGAGCGGCTGGCCGTCTTGGGTCAGCAGGTTGCAGAAGTTCCAGCGCAGCGCGATGCGTTCGAGGAAGGTGCGGTATTCGGGGAAGCTTTGCGCCGTGAAGCGCATGCCGACCAGCAGGCGAGCCATCCCTTGCGCTTCGCTGACGGCGCTGCCGTTCTGACTGAAAGCGCCGCTGACGGCGTCGTACAGCATGCCCGGCGCGCCAATGCGGGTCACAGGTAAACGATCGAGCGTCGTCAGCAGCGCCGACAAACGGGTATCGAACTCCCGTTGCGGCATCAGGTCCAAACGCCGTGCGGCGGTCAACGCAACCAGACTGTCGCCGATGTTCCACAGCGAGACCACCGGATAACGATCTTTGCCGTTCACCAAACCGGAGCCGGGCTGCGTGTTGTTCTGCACGTAACGCCAGGCAACGTCGGCCCATTGCCGTTGTTCTTCAGTCAACGCGCCGCGGCGAGGCTGTTGCTGCCACCGTTCCCACACCGGCCCGGCGCCGTCGGGGCGTGCCATGACCCCCAACAGCACCACCAGCGCAAGTGCGATGACGACGGAGACGATCAGCGTTAGGGTTTTAAGCATGATGTCGCTACCGGGGGCAGTTTCATAGGCGCGTCATTCTGGCACTGCGGGCATTTGCAGGCTTTGCAGGATGGCGCGTTGCGCAGCGCGACCCCCGTTTGTTGACACCAGGTTTTCAGGTTAACGTCCGGCGTGATGAAAGGCCGGTTAAACGGCGTGTTTTTGTCGTCAAACACGTTCACCAGCGTTTTATCCCACAGGGCCGGCGCATACTTGCCGTCGCTCTGGTCATTGGTATTGAATTTCAACAGCCGCCCCTGTTTTTTGAACAGCAGGGCTTCGAGCATGATGCCGTTGTTGTTGGCGGTGAACTCGCGGATCGGGCCGGCGCCGTTTTCATACAGGCCTTCGTAGAAGCCCTTGTCTTTTTCACTGGCGTTCTCAATCACGTCGAGCAGCCGATCGGTATACGGGGATTGCCAAAGACTCCACATGCCGAGCGCCGCTTTGAGCGAGATGGCGGCGGTATCGGGCACGTATTCTCCCTTATCCGTAATGGTGTTCCAGTCGAAGCCGTCGGAGTAGACGGTGTCGTACACGAAGTACGGCGCGCGATCGAGCTGATGTTCGGAACGCGCCGTCAGACGGCCGGTAATCTGGTAGCGATTTTCCTGCACCTGATAGACCCGATTGGCGAAGTCTTGCATCCAGGGATGGCTGTGTTTAGCGGGATCGTTGCTGCGATCGTCGCTGGTGTCCCAGCCCATCTCCAGCCCGTGCAGCACATAGGGTTCGGTGGCCACATAGTTATGCTGACTGGTGGTACGCGGATCGCGTGAATCATACGGCACCAGAACACAATAAATGTCCGCCAACTGGTAAGGTTCCGCACGGGAAGCCTGGCAGGTGGAGAACCCCCACAGCTGAAAACCGCTGGCGGCGTACTCTTCATAACCCAGTCGGCCTTCCTGGACGTAAACCGGCTGCTTGTTGGCATCCAGATTGGCGCCATACAGCGTGCCGCAGTCGTCGACGATATGGCTGAAATCCCAACGCAGTACGACGTTATCGACGTCGTTGGCAAATTCGGGATAGCGCTCTTTGATGATTTTCAACCACAGCAGCATTCTGCCGATATCGATGGATGAAAAGCCGATCTCGCCAGGCTTGTTGAGATAGTCGACCTTTTGCGCGGTGATGGTGTTGTACGCCTTGTTCGGCATCTGGTTTTGGAACAGCGGCACGGTGTTGAGCGTGGCGAGAAACTTGATCAAACGCTGATCGAACTGTTCCTTGTCGATGATGCTGAGTTCGCGAGCGGCCGTCAGCGCGGCCAGGTAGGAGGCGCTGTCCCACATGGTGGTCGACGGGTAGTTGTTGACGGCATTGACCAGCCCGGTCGCCGGTTGGTAGTTGGTGACGAAATATTGCCAGGCTTTGACCGCCATCGCCTGTTCGCGCGGCGTCAGGTCGCCGTGGCGCTGCGGATAGGCGGCGGCGGGCAACTGGGTGTCGCCTGCGGCTGCAGACACCGTCAGCAACAGTAGCAAACAGCCGCACAGCGCGCGCCGAACCAGCGTGACAAACGGCCTGACGGAATAATGATGAGGCATAATGGCTCCTTATAACTGATTACGGCCGTTGACCGTCGGTAGAATTCGCCGGGGGAACAGGGGCGCAGTTTTGGCAAAACAGCGGACCTTGCGCGATATAAACCAGGCTTTCCAATATCAGGGCATTGGTATTGGCACCGATCACCCGGCTCTGCTGCCCATTGGCGGCGATGATGCCTTCGTACCAGCCGCGTCCCGGCTCGAACAACACGCTGGCACGCCGACGCATTTCGTCACTCCATGGGGTGCGAAACAGCGCGTACCAACCGAACACCGACTTGGTCGACAGCTGCAGCGCCGCCTCTTTGATTTCCGCACGCGATTTGTCGATCAATGCCGGGAAGCGGCTGATGACCGCATCGTCGATAAAACGCGGCAATTGTTCTTCATTGTCGGCGTTCACATAGGCGTAATCGCCGTGGCTGCGATAGCGGCTTTCCTGCACTTTCATCACCCGCCAGCTGATTTCCGCCGAACGGATGTCGAACCCCGCCTCCAGCCCGGTCAGCAGATAGGGCATGGTGGTGACGACCGGGTGATCGACCTTGCCGATTTTGACCAGGCTGTCGTAGGGGATACGCAGGCCGTCAATGCTGATGGTGCGCGGCGAGGGCTGTTGTGAACCGAGAACGATGCCGGCCAGGGGGCTGACGCGGCGCAGTCCGTTGACGGCATAAAGCTGGTAACCATAGCTGTCGCGGTTGCTTTGGGTGACGAGTTGCCATTTCTTTGCCGCGCGGAAATTCAGCGGTTGTTGCGGCTCCTGCTGCATAAACAGGGCGTCGAACCGCCAGGGAGCGGTTAAGCGAGCGATCGCCGCGGTTTGTTCCGGGTACAGCCAGGCGACGATATCCAAGGCCATCAACAAACGGCTGATGTCGACGGCCGACCAATCGGGTTGGCTTTCGTTTTGGCTGAGGCTGTTCAGCCTGATCGAACGCTGGGTATGGTAATACAGCGACGGCAACTGGCCGTCGGCCAGCGGTAATGACGACAGCGCCGTGAGAGCGGCATTCACGCGGGCATTGAGCTCGTCGCGCGTAATGATCCCGAGCCGTTGCGCGCTGATGGCTGCCATCAGATAACTGCCGGTATCCCACATGGTGGTGTAGGGCTGGTTGTCGATGGCATTCGCCAGTCCGTTGGACTGCGTGTTGTTGACGAAGTATTGCCAGGCGATGCGTGCCCAAACGGCTTCGTCGAAGGTGAGCGCGCGCGGCGCGGGCAGCGTGGGGAAATCGGCGCTCAGCGTCAGCTCGGCGCTTTCCGCCGGGGCGGGGGGCATATGCGTCTCAACATAAACCACGACGCCGAATGCCAGCAGGAAACCGATGATGACCGCGATATAGCTGCGCGCCTGCAACAATGAGTGTTTCCACGTCATGCTTATCCGGCCTCCTGCTGCTCGGAAGGGGATTCTGACTCGGGGCGCCACAGTGCGGCGAACACCATTGGCAACATGGCAAAAATGTTTACGCCACCCCAGAAAATATTGATCACATAGCCGGACGGATCGGCCACGTTGCCGAGATACAGCTGAACGCCGCCCCATAACAGCCCCAGCAGCGTTAAGGCGATGATGGCCAACTGCGGTTTGACCAACGTCAGGAAATTGCCTTGCTGGCGTTCTTTGGGCGTGACGTGGAATTTGATCTTCTCACCGCGCAACACCGTATCCAGCGCCCGCAGGTTCATGGAAAACAGCGAAAGGTAAGAGGCTTTTCCGTCCCAGGCTGAGATCCCCCAGGTGCCGAACATGAAAGCCAGCTCCGACAGCAGGAAAAACGGTAAAAAGTGCAGGTAAAAGGGCAGCGAGTAAGCGGAAACCGGCGGAATGCCGGTAAACAGATAGATCAACGGTGAGATCAGGAACACCGTATTCCACAAGCAGGCCAGATATGACCAGAACGTGGTGCCGTACATCAGTTTTTGCGCCAGGCTGAGCCTGAAGTTTTTCGCGCTGAAGACCGCATCATGCAGCGCGATGTCCAGCGAACCTGCCGCATATTTGAAGCGTTGAATCATCCAGGTCAACAAATCCTGTGGCGACAGCATTTTCGATTCCACCTCGGGATGCATGACGGAGCGCCAGCGCCGTTCTGGATCGCCGTGCAGCACGATCGAGGTGTAAATGTCTTCCGACACGTGGAATTTATAGGGTGTCAATTCGGTATCGAGCGCAACCTGAGGTTTCATCGCCCGGCCCAGCTCGTCGCGCAGCCCGGCATCCGTTACGTCGCGGGTATAGCGATCGATTTCCGTTTCGACGGCGCGTGCATAGCTACGCAACGCGCTCTGCATGATAGCCTCGCGCCGATGGAGCGAGGCCGCGCCGCAACAGAAGGCGGCGTTGGCCCAGTTGCGGCGGCGCAAGATCACGTCGTAAAACATCTTGGGATCGTTGAAGAAGGGATCGTGGCCAACGGTAAGGGGGCCAACCATCCCTTCCAGCGCTCGCCCGGCGAGATAGCCGGGCTGCCCGAGCGTGGCTTTCAACCTTTGCGGCAGGCGCTTTCCGGCGGGCAGATCGTAAAACCATTGCGGCGTTTGCACCCAGGCCACCAAAGGATCGCGAAAATACCCCAGCGTGTCGGTCAAGATGGACGGGAAGACGCGGGTATCGGCATCGCAAATGACGATGAAGTCCCCGTCCGTGTGTTCCAGCCCGTTGCGCAGATTGCCGGCTTTAAAACCGATGTTGTTCTCCCGCGACAGATAATTCACGCCTTCCTGTTCGGCAACGCGTCGCATCTCGGGGCGCTTGCCGTCGTCCAGCACATGAATGCGGTAATCCAATGCGAAGGGATAGGTGACTCGTTTGGCATCCTGAATCGACAGCCTGACCAGTTCGGTATCTTCGGAATAGGTGGCGATAAACAGATCGACTTTGACCGGGCGCGGTGCCGTCGTGTCGTCAGGATCGAGGCATTGACGTATATCGCGTGGCGGCGGCCGGCGTTTGACGTCGCGTACCTGCCACAGGTTGATGGTAAACAGGATCGTGCCGCAATAGGCCAGGGTTTCCGCTATCACCAAGGGGACGGCATACCATAAGGCGTCATAATTGAGCGACGCCATCCAGCGCCAGCGAATGTAGTTGGCACCGACCAACAAAGCAGCAACGGCGAGAGTTTGCCACAGGAACTCAATTGCCCGCGAGGTTTTTAGCGGTGCAGGGGGGCTCCTTTTTTCAAAAGATGAAAAATAAAAATTCGCCATGCATTTCATTCCCGGCAAGGAAGTCGTGATATAGACAGAGAGTTTAGTTAAGGGTGAAGGATTAGCAAGAGCTCAGCTTTAAAATTAAAAGCGCATCTCATTATTTTTTATATGATTGGCTGGCAATTGTAAAAACACATCTCGGGCGGACAAATTTGTTTTTTCATCTAAAATTCCTAGAGGCCTGTCAGGGGAATAAAATGATTAGTAAGTTATAAATTTATTTTGCAATTAATTACAGGTGCAAGCAAACCACGTAGTGCCGTCTTTCAAATCGAGCATCATGAGATAACCCAATGAATTTACAGCAAGTTGATGAGTATCCTACGACGGCGATTCATTATGTTGCCAGTGGAAAACGTGATTTGCGCATCGATATGCTGCGCGGCATAGCGCTGGTGATGATGGTGGTGGCGCACGTGGAGGTTATGTCGGTTTTGAATATTTTCACCTGGGAAAGATTCGGATTGACGACCGGGGCGGAGGGCTTTGTTATCTTGTCAGGCTTTATTCTCGGCAATATGAAACGACGTCAGTTACAAACTGAACCCATGTTGACGGTGGCCTATTCGCTGGTACGCCGTGCGGTAAAGCTTTATTTCGTTAACATCGTTATTATTATAAGTATTCTGCTGGTGCGAGCACTGGACTTTATCGATACGTTTGAAGTGACGCATTTTGTCGATCGTTTTTCGGGGGCGGTATACTCGATGTATCCGGTTAATGAACAGGTCAAAGAGGCCTGGTTTAACGAGATTCTTTTTTTGCAGATCGGGCCGCATCAAACGCAAATTCTGGGGCTCTATTTCTATCTGCTGTTGTTCAGCCCGCTGTTCCTCTGGCTATTGAACACGGGCAGGGGAGCCGCGCTGCTGGCGCTGTCGTTGATTGCTTATGGCTACTACCAGCTCAGTGACATGCCGATGACGTCGGCGGAGTTCGAGTTCGCTTTTCCTTTCCTGGCCTGGCAGTTGATCTACGTATTGGGCCTGTGCTGCGGGTGGTATAAAGAGGAGATCGCGTCGTTGGCCCGAACCCAGGCCGGCAAGATGGCACGTTATCTCATGGCGGCGGTGGCCTTGGCCATGCTGTTCGTCGCGCAGAACCATACCAATCCCTTTATGCCGCCGGCATTGATGATGCATGTGATCCCGGCAGCGGAATTCAATTGGTTTTATCAGCACCTTGCCGCCAAGAATGCGCTGGGGCCCGTACGCATCCTGAATGATTTTTGCCTGATTGCCAGCGTCTATTGGCTGCTGACCGTCTGCTGGCAGCCGATCAACAAGGCCATAGGGTGGTTCCTGATCGTACTGGGGCAAAACTCGCTGTATACCTTCATTATTCATGTCTATCTGGTGTTGTTCATCAGCCAGTTCGTGACCTTCGATCTCTGGACGCAACATTGGCTCTTCAATACGGCGGTGCATGTCGCCGGTCTGATGGCGCTTTGGGTGATGGCGCGTTACGGCCTGTTGAAAAAGATTGTTCCCAACTAGCTTTAGCCGAAAAACAGATGTCATAAGATAATGAACCTAAGATGACGCTGTGTTTTTCACGATGAGCTTGAGCATGGAACAACCGCATGACGCCAAATCGCCAACATAAAGACTGGCTTGAACTGCGACGCGATGACGAAACCGGCATCGAGAGCGTCAACGCCCACTTTCAGGGACATGCCTACGATCCGCACGATCATGATGAAATGCTGGTGGGCGTCACGCAGCAGGGTTTACAGCGTTTCAACTGCCACCGTTCATTGCATACCAGCCGGCCGGGCAGAGCCATGCTGATCGAACCGGGCGCGGTGCATGATGGCCATGCGCCACAGGCCGAGGGGTTTACCTATGCGATGCTTTATCTGCCGCAGCGCTGGGTCTGCGACGCGATGCATCGCCGCGGATTGGGGGATGCCTCGGTATTGGAAGGCGCCTTCCACAGCACGTTGACCGACGATCCGATGCTGGCGACCGCAATACAGCAGGCCTTTTTCTCGCTGCATCATAGAGAAGGGCGACTGGCGCGCGATCAGAGCCTGGACCATCTGCTGACGCTGTTGTCACGGCATGTCCGCACCAGGCCCTTTTCCCAACACGATGACGCTTTGATTGAGATGAATCGTTTACGGGACTATTTGCATGCGCATATGGCGGATAACCCAAGCCTGGATGACCTGGCGCTTCAGTGCGGTCTGGACCGTTTCCGACTGACCCGTCAGTTCACCAAGGCTTTCGGCCAGTCGCCGCATGCTTATTTGGTTCGGCTAAGGCTGCGGGCGGCACGCGTGTTGTTGGCCCAGGGGCAAGAACCGGCGCAGGTCGCCATGCAGGTGGGCTTTGCCGATCAGAGCCATTTGGGCCGCTGGTTCCAGCGCGCCTACCGTTTATCGCCGGCGGCCTATCAACGCCAGTGCACAAACGTTCTATACCGCTGATTCGTCCTTCGCCGATGATGTGCTTTTAACAGCACAACGGAGTAAAGCGAAACATGTTTGATACCAAGATAGCGTTTGTCGTGCGTGACGATCTGCAAACCTGGCAGCGGCTGAACGTGGTGGCCTTTCTGGCGACGGGCATCGCCGCCGCGGCCCCGGAAATCATCGGCGAGTGCTACGTGGATGCGCAGGGCCGCCGCTACGGCGGCATTTCCGGGCAACCGATGTTGATTTTCGCCGCGGATCTGCCGAGCCTGCAAAATGTGCATCGCAAGGGGCTGGAGCGAGAGTTGACGCTGATCCCCTATGTGCACGCCATGTTCTCGACCGGGCACGATGAAGCCAACCGGCAGGCGTTTCTCGCCGAAGACGCGGACAATCTGGACTTGGTCGGCCTGGCGCTGCGCGGGCCGAAGAAAGCGGTGGACAAGGCGATAAAAGGCCTGGTGCTCCACGGCTAACCCCTAATCGGGATCTCAGCCTGGAACGCTTGCAGCCAGGCGGCGAATTTTCTCACGACCTCATCGTCCCTATCGCGCAGCAGCAGGGAGTAAACGCCGGTGCGGATAGTCAACGCCGGGAAAGGCGACACCAGCCGGCCGGACGACAGATGTTTGGCGCAAAACAGGTAAGGCACGACGGCCAGCCCCAGGCCGTCCTCTGCCGCCTGAATGGCGGCAAAGGTATGGTCGAGCGTGAGCGGCGGCGGTGAGGCGTCCAGCGCCGTCGGGTAGGTATTCAGCCAGCTGTGCCATAAATCCTCACGGGCGCGGATGCGGATGGCGGTATGCCCGGCCAGCCAGCCCGGCGCACTGACCGGCGTGGCGTGCAAATAACTCTGGCTGCAGACCAACAGGCTGTCTTCCTGCAGGAAAGGGATCGCTTTCAGCCCGGAGAAGTGCGCGGGATCGCGCCTGATCGCCAGATCGAACGGCGTATTGCGATCGACGGCGCCGGTGCTGGTGGTGATATCAATCGCGACCTCAGGATGAATCTCATTGAACGCCGCCAGCTTTGGCATCAGCCAGTGCATGGTGAACGTCGGCAGGCTGTGCACCACCAGCCGTTGCCGGCCGGCGCTCGTTTTCAGCGCGTTTTCCGCGGCAAACAGTTCGCTTATCACCCGGGACGCGGTACGGGAAAAGTTCTCGCCGGCCTGCGTCAGCCGCACGGACTTGTGTCCGCGATAAAACAGTGTGATCCCCAGTTGTTCTTCCAGGCTGCGAATGTGGCGGCTGACGGCGCCGGTGGTGAGAAACAGCTCATCCGCAGCGGCGCTGAAGCTGCCGAGACGGGCGGCGGCTTCGAAAGCAGGCAGGTGCGGCAGGGAATGGATTTTTTTCATAGGTTGAGTCTAGCTCAACCAAATGAGCGAGGAAAGATCGTTTGCCAGCCGTTGATTTTGCTCACTATTATGACGCATCCTCCCCAGATTTGCCGAGTGTGCCATGCTGAGGTTTCCCCGTCTTGTCGCCCGTGTTGGTCGAGTTATCCTCACCCATCGATGGGCAGGAAGGTGTCGCTGAGATGCGCGCTTTCTTTCTGCTTTGCGTGAGCCGGGCCGGCCTCTGCCTGGGCACCATGATGTTCGCCGGCGCACTGCCGACCATCAGAAGCGAGTGGCAGCTCGACGCCGCCTCCGCCGGTACGGTGCAGACAGTGTTCAGCCTGACCAACGCCTTGGCTTTGCTGGTGGCCTCCTGGTGGTGTGATTCGTTGGGCGCGCGCCGGGTTTACCTGCTGTTTTCCTGGCTGGGCGCCATCGCGCTGGCGCTGTTCGCCGTATTTGCTCATTCTTATGCCGGTGCGCTGGTGTTGATGGCCTTCGTCGGCCTGACGCAGGGGGGCGCCTACACGCCGGCGCTGCTGTTGGCGATGGGAATGAACGGCCCGGCCCGGCGCGGTTATGCCGTCGGCATGATGCTGGCGGCCAGCTCGCTGGGGTATTTTCTGTCGGTCTTCATCGCCGGCTGGAGCGCCATGCGCTGGGGCGCCGGCGTGGCGTTTTCCCTGTGCGCCGCCGGCGCGTTGCTGGGGGCGCTGGCCGGTTCGTTGGCCTTGGTCGGTTATCAGGAACCGCAGCCACGCCCCCTGGGGAGGAGGACGAAACGTGAAGGCTACGCTATCACCTATGCGACCCTGCTGTTGTTGATCGGGTATATCGCCCACAGCTGGGAGCTGCTCGGCAACTGGGCCTGGGCACCCAGCCTGGTCAGCGAGGCGTTAAGCGGTTTCTCGCTGGATCCGCTGAGCGCCGGATTGATCGTCGCGGCGGTGATCCATCTGGCCGGCATGGTTGCCACGCTGATTGTCGGCACCGTTTCCGACTATTTCAACCGTGCATCGGTGCTGATGTTTATGGGCGCCGCCGGCGCGTTGGGATCGCTGCTGATGGGCTGGTCGGCGAACTGGGGGCCGGGATGGACGCTGCTGGCCGTCAGCATCGGCAGTTTCTTCATCCTCGGCGACTCCGGCGTGCTGTCGGCCGCGATGGCGGACAACGTGCCGCCGCAACAGCTCGGCAGCGTGATGGGCTGGCGATCGCTGCTGGGGTTCGGTATCGGTTCGTTCGCCCCGTTATCCTTTGGCGTCGTGATGGATACCACCCAGAGCTGGGGCACGTCTTATGCCGTATTGGCCTGCGGTGGTGGGGTAGCCTGTCTGGCGGCCTGCCTGCTTTGGCGGCAGCACTTGAAATGAGGTACGGACATCATTAAATGAATGGAACATCATCACGCATGGTTATCGTGGGCGCCGGGATTGTCGGGGCATCGGTCGCCTATCATCTCGCGCGCCAAGGGCAGCACGTTGTCGTCGTTGAGCAGGCGCATCCCGCGGCGGGGGCCACAGGCAGCTCGTTTGGCTGGATCAGCGAAGGCGTGCCTGAGGGCGCTCCCGACGCGTTTCTGCGGCGCGAGATCGTCGCTGACTGGATGCGCCTGGCGCAGGAGATCCCGGATCTCTGGGTGAATTGGTCCGGCGCGCTCAGCTATGGCCAGGCGCCGGCGACGCAAAACCCCGACAATCGGGTTTGCCCTCCGCCGAGGTGAACGCGCTGGAACCGGGGCTCAGGCAGCCCGATAGCCAAGCCTATTTTGCGGCGCGTGACGGCGCCGTCGATCCGCAAGAAGTGACACAGCGGTTGCTCGAGTGCGTTAGCGCGTGGGGCGGGGAGTTGCTCCTGGGGCGAACCGTCACCGGATTTTTGCGTGAAGAGGGGCAGATAATCGGCATCGTTACCGAGGAAGGCGCGATTGCCGCCGATCGGGTGGTGCTTGCCTGCGGCACGGGAATCTCCGCGCTGCTGGATGGCAGCGGGTTCTCGCTGCCGATCGAGGCGTCGCCGGCGATTCTGTTACGCTATCGTGCGGCGGCGCTGGCAGTGAACACGCTGATTGCGGGCGATGACGTTGAAGTGCGCCATACGCAAAACGGCGATCTGCTGGCGGCGGAGGATTACCTGCCGGAGGGGGACGTTAAACGGGTGGAAAACGACGCGCAATCGGCGATTAAAAACCGCCTGCCGGATACGGCACCCTTGCAACTGCAGGCGTGTTCGGTGGGGATGCGGCCCCGGCCGCGCGACGGTTATCCCATCATCGGGCCACTGGGCGCTACCCGGCTCTATGTGGCGGTGATGCACCCGGCAGTGATGTGCGCGCCAACGCTTGGCCGGCTGGTCAGCGACGAGCTGCTGTATGGCGTCAATCCTGCCATTCCGCACGCTTATCGCCCCGAGCGATTTGACGACGGGAAATGAATATACGCTCAGCCGCGCAGCGGTTTTTTTGCGCCCTCGGCGAGGCTCTTATATATTTATTAGCATGCCTGAGGCCGGTTGGGCATGAAGCGCGGCCGCTCGGGCCGCGGCAAGTACGGCAGTTAATCGGTTCGCCAAGAGGCTGCGAGCCGGAGCTTTCGGTAGGGACAGCCGCCAATCGTTTTTTCGGCGACCGAAGGCGGAGCAGCTACTCACAGGTCACGAGGACACTTACCATGCATAAGAGAACACTGGCGTCACTGCATTACGAAAACATGCCTTACGATGGGGTGCACTACCATATCTTGAAACGGGAGTCGCCAGGCCATACGGCGTTGCTGAAACTGGATGCGGGCAGCCGACAACCGGCGCGTTTTCATCCGGGGTGGGTGAAACTGATGGTGCTGAGCGGTGAACTGAACGTCGACGATCAGACGTTGCAGCCTCATGAGATGTTAATCATACCTGCCAATACCGCCTATACCGTACAGGCCATCACGGAGGTGATTTGTCTGGCGATTTCCGAGCTGGACGGCGCCGAGTTGGCCCGTTGACGGGATCACGAAAATGGATAGAGGAGAGACCTGGCGCTCTCCATATCCTGTCAGCATCGAGCCGCCTCCCAGGCTGAGCTACCTGCCGATTATGCGTTCACCTCCTGATTCGTTCCGCCGCGCTTTTAAGGCCCCTGGTGTGGTTTGCGAGAACGTCACATTCGGTGGCGTCCAAAAAACGGTTTGGCGTTTCGCCTTCGCGCTTTACGCTATAGCCGTCTTGCATAGCGCGCTTCTCCTATAGATTGAAGCAACCTAATGACGTATAAAGCAAAGCAGTCAACCCCCGAGGCCGCTTCCCGTGATAAAAATTGTCGTGTATCTGATTCTCGCCGTGACGATCGCCATTATTGCAGCAAGAGTCCTCTTTCGTTTGCCGGATATTTCCCAGCGTCTGCCGCAGGCGGCGTTGCCGGCGGATCCTACCGCGCCATTGCCGGCGCGGGCCGCCGAACTGATGGCGGCGCATCCAGGACTGAGCGGCGTGGTGCCGCTGGCCAGCGGGCACGATGCGTTCGCCAGCCGTCTGGCGCTGGCGCGGATGGCGGAAAGGTCGATCGACGCCCAGTACTACATTTGGCATAACGACACTTCCGGGCAGATCCTGCTGAAAACCCTGTATGACGCCGCCCAGCGCGGCGTGCGCGTGCGGCTGCTGCTGGACGATAACGGCGTCGCCATGGACGAGACCCTGGCGGCGCTGAACGCGCAGGAAAACGTCGAGATCCGCCTGTTCAACCCATCGACCGTGCGCACGCCGAAGCTGGCCGGCTACGCCTTCGACTTTATGCGCATGAACCGCCGCATGCATAACAAGTCTTACATCGTCGACGGCGCTGCGGCGATCATCGGCGGCCGCAACATCGGCGACGAGTATTTCCAGGTCGGCGACGAAAACTATTTCCTCGATCTTGACGTGCTGAGCGTCGGCAACGTGGTGGCGGAGACCGCAGAGGTCTTCGATCGCTACTGGAACAGCGCGTCGGTGTTTGGCGTTGAACAGATTATCCGAGGCAAAGGCAACCTTTCGGCCTTCCTGGCGCAGGCCGCCGCGACCGAAAGCAGCGAGCGCGCCCGCAAACTGGCGGTGCAGTTGGAAACCAGCGCGGTGCGCTTGCGTGATGGCGCCGTCCAGCCTGAATTCACCAGGGTAGAGCTGGTGGCCGACGATCCGGTGAAAGGGCTGGGCCAGGCTTCACGTGAACATTTGATGGTGACGCAGCTGGGCCAGATTATCGGCGGTGTCAGCCGGCAGCTGGAACTGGTTTCCGCCTATTTCGTGCCGGGCCGGGAAGGCGCGACCTTCTTTGAAGCGCTGGCCAAACAGGGTAAATCCATACGCGTGCTGACCAACGCGATGAACACCACCGACGTGCTGGTGGTGCATGCCGGCTACGCCAAATACCGGCGTGAGCTGCTGCAGGCGGGCGTGGAGCTGTTTGAACTGAAGCTGCGCGCCGGTCAACTGACCGGGCGCAAGGAACTCAAGCCGTTGGGGCTGTCCGGCGCAGCGCTGCACGCGAAAACTTTTGCCATCGACGATAAGCGGGTGTTTATCGGTTCGTTCAATTTCGATCCGCGATCGGCACACCTGAACTGCGAAATGGGCTTCCTGATCGACAGCCCGACGCTGGCGGCCGACACTCGCCAACTGTTTGATGGCCCGCTTGAGTACGCCGCCTACCGCCCGGCGCTGACGCCCGAAGGCAAAATGGTGTGGAACGAAGCCTTCGAAGACGGCCACACCGAGGTGCATCAGCAAGAGCCTGGCGCCGGCTGGGTAAAACGCATTATTCTCACCCTGGCCGGCTGGCTGCCTATCGAGTGGATGCTGTAACGGCGCGGCGGTAGGGCGCAAAAAAGGTTCGCCGGCCAAAACCGGCGAACCTTGCGAGGCTCAGTAGGCCAGCTTGTCGCGGTGCTTACGGATAAACGCCCTTAGCCGCATCGGCTCTCGCCCCGCAATCTGCGGGAAATTATCGAAAACCTCCTCGACGCCTGGGATATCGCGCGCCGCCATGCGGCGAAAATTGTCGTAGACGCAGCTCATATAGGCCATTTCGGCGCCCGTCGCGCGCATCTCGTCCAGAAAAATCTGCGGATCTTGCGCTTCATAGCGGAACGGCTGCCCCAGCTCTTCCGTCATCATGGCAGCGATCTCGCCGTAGGATTTAACGTCATAGCCCATGCGGTAGGTTTGGCCGCCGTGCCGCTCGGGGTGCAGCAGCGCCAGCGCCGCCGCCTGCGCTACATCGTCGCCGTCCACCCAGCTGAACGGCGCATCGCCGGTATATTGCCGGATCACGCCGTTTTTCACCGCCGGTACGCCGTCGTAGTTGAGCAGGTTCTGCATAAAGCACTCCGGCCGCAGGTGGGTGAAAGAAAATCCCGACCACTCGATGTAACGCTCGATGAGCTGGTGCCAGGCCCAATGCGCGACGGTGGTGTCGTCACGGCCGCAGGCGCCGAGGTGCACGACATGCCGGCCTGGCGCGCGCGATCGAGAAACACCTTGCTTTGCCGCAGCATGTCCACCGTGTAGCCGGTGGCCAGAAATACGCGCTCGATGCCGGCCAGCGCCGGTGCCAGCGTCTCTTCCCGATCAAAGTCGAGCAGGACGGTGCGGATACCCAGTTTTTCGAAGGGCGCCGCCTTGGCGGGAGAGCGCACGGCGGCAACCGGCTCGATCTCTGCCTGGGATTGCAAAAGACGCAGGGTCGCGCCGCCTATCTGGCCGGTGGCGCCGGTGATCAGGATCTGGGGCTTGTTGTTCTTCATATTTACCTCTTGCGGTTTTTAACGCTTCGAGGGAAAGTCTATCGGAATAAAAATCATGATTTACGCTATAAATTACCGAGTTGCAGGAAATAAATTCATCAATAAGGTGGGGCATGTTTTCTTCGGAACGTCTTAAAGGGATCGGCCTGTTTGTTTGCGTGGCCGATATGGGCAGTTTTACGCTGGCGGCGGAACGCCTGAACCTGACCGCCTCCGCCGTCAGCAAAGGGATCGCCCGGCTGGAGGGCCGGTTACAGACCAAGCTGTTCCAGCGCACCACGCGGCGGCTGGCGCTGACCGACGCCGGCGCTCAATTTTATCGCACCTGTACCGGTGTGCTGGCCGAGCTGGAAGAGGCCGAACTGGCGATGCAGGCGGAAAACGCCGAGCCGCGCGGCAGGGTGCGCATCGATCTTCCTGCTTCCTTTGGCCGTTTGCATGCGCTGCCGGTGATCCTGCGATGTATTGAGGATCACCCGTTGCTGGTGCCGCATATCACGTTCTCGGACCGCTTCGCCGATCCGGTCAGCGAAGGCATCGATATCCTGGTGCGCATCGGCGGTTCAGATGTTTGGCCAAATACGCTGGGGCATCACTACCTTGGTAAGCAGCGGCATATCTTCTGCGCTGCGTCCGGTTACCTGCATAAATACGGTGAACCCACCACCGCCGCTGATTTGGCGCATCATCATTGCGTGCTGTATCAGGAAAACGACGGCGTGCAGACGCCCTGGCATTTCTCGGGAAGCGGTGCCCAGCCGGTAGAGCGAAGAACGCTGACGCCGCGGGTGGCCATTGGCGATGCACAGGGGCAGCTGACGGCGGTGCTGGCGGGGCACGGCATTGCCCAGTTACCGACCTGGCTGGTCAAACGGCAGCTAGAGGAAGGGGCGTTGGCCGAGGTGTTGCCGCATCTGGCGACCGACGGCCTGCCGATCAACGTGGTCTGGCTGAAAAGCCGCCGGGCGCAGCCGAAGGTCAGCGCTTTACTGCAGGCGCTGATCGCCGGGTTGACGCCGGAGGGACAGGCTTAATGAGTTTCACTCAAACTGACCGTCGCCGTGCGGCCGGCGATCGGCTCGACGCCGTGGGGAATGGTGTCGAGCGCTGTCGTTGATGTTGGCGGAAATGTAACCATTGTCATTTTTATTGTTTTACAAATAAGTCGTCAGCTAAATGGTGAATATAGAACTCTACTGTCCTCAGTCGCTGAGGAATACCTCCGATTATTGACAGTCCTCTGAAAGAATGGCATACCGATAATACTATTTGTGCACTAATACCGGGTTTAATAATGAGTCGAGATAATTATTCTTTCCATTTAGGTGATTATGTATACAAAAATAAAAATGAATTGAAAGAGAGCATCAAGAACTTCCTTCAGAGAGCAAGAGAGGGAATAGTAACCCACCCAGAGACGATAGAAAAACTCCACTATCTTTTAGTTATGCACCCTAAAGCAGCCTGCAAAATAGGCGTTGGAGTAAAAGATTTTTCAGTGACATCTAATACCCAAGGGGCTGGGAAAGGTTTTGAAATAATAAGAAAAGACAACAGCAGAGAGCGTTTTTCATACAAGGCATGTATTGATGGCGAACGCCAAACACGGCGAGCCAAAACTGTCGAGGCACTCCGTTTTATCATTAGACAGCAGATGATAGACTTTAGGCGTTCGTTGCAGTTTCCTGTTCGGTGTGCAATCTCGGGCAAACTTATTCATAACAATGACGAGCTTCATATTGACCACCACATTCCTTTTTGGGAATTGGTCACTGAATTTCTTGAAGAAGAAAGCTTAACCTTGGAGCAACTTGAAACGTCAGGCTCAGGTGAATATTTGCGTCTTATTGACGAAACTGTTAGCCGTGGTTTCTTTAAGTTTCATGAGAGAAACGCAAAACTACAACCGACCTTAAAAGAGTACAATATTAAAAAAGGAGGAGGGTATCAAAAATTTATGGCAACGATAGAGTGAAGCGCAAATTGCAAGTATCAATATCCTGACGGGCTACATAGGCAGCCCGTTTGAAAGGTGGGTATTACAGCGCCTGAACGGGGTTCATCGCGGCGCCGGGGAAGGCCGTATCTTCACCGCGTTCACGCCACGGCGCCAGATCGCGGCTGCGGGAGGCTACCGCGCTGTCCCACAGCTGATACGCGTCCTTACCGAGCATCAAACGCACCGGCGGGGTGGCGCTTGCCACCATATCGACGATCACGCGAGCGCCCTTGACCGGATCGCCCATCTGTTTGCCGTTCTGCGTGCGGTAATACTCCTCCATGCCGGCATCCAGTGGCGCATAGGCAGCGATTTCGTGTTCGGCCTTCATGGCGGCGCTGCTGGCGAAACCGGTACGGAAGGCGCCCGGCTCGATCAGCGTGACGTGGATCCCCAGCGGCTTGACCTCGTGGTGCAGCGCTTCGGTAAACCCTTCCAACGCGAACTTGGTGGCGTTGTACAGACCGCTGCCGGGGAAGGCCACCAGGCCGGCGATGCTGGTCAGATTGAGAATATGGCCGGACCGTTGAGCGCGCATCTGCGGCAGCACTTCACGCGACAGCTCGGCGGCAGCGAAGAAGTTCAGCTCCATCTGGGCGCGGATCTGTTCGGAAGTGAACTCTTCCAGTGCCCCGTAAGAACCGGCGCCGGCGATGTTGGCCAGCACGTCGATGCGGCCGAAGGTTTCTACGGTCTTCTTCAGGGCGGCGGCGCGCGCCGCAGGATCGGTCACGTCCAGCTGCAGAGCCAACGCGCGTTCGCCGTGGCCGGCGGCGATCGCCTGCAGCGGCTCCTGGCGGCGGGCGGTGAGCACCACGTTGTCGCCCTTGGCCAGCACGGCCTCAGCCAAAGCCTGGCCGAAGCCGGAAGATGCGCCTGTAATAAACCAGGTTTTGTTCATATCGAGATTCCTCGTTTTATGGTCATTGTTCATTTCACGTTTCCTGCGAATCAATAAAACGGCGCTTAGCGCCACCAACGGCTGCCGGGGTGCGGCCGGACGATATCGACACGTTCGCCGATCATCGGCGTCGCGACCTGCACGCTAGAGGTAGCGGCATGGCGCAGTACCTGGTCGAACGGGTCTTGCCAGGCGTGCATCGCCAGATCGAAGGTGCCGTTATGGATCGGCAGCAGCCAGCGGCCGAGCAAATCCCGGTGCGCCTGCACGGTTTGCTGCGGGTGCATATGCACATAGGGCCAGCGTTTGTCGTAGGCGCCGGTTTCCATCAGCGTCAGGTCAAAGGGGCCAAAACGGCGGCCAATCTCGGCAAAGCCGGCGAAATAGCCGCTGTCGCCGCTGAAGAACACCCGCAGCTCATCGTCTTCAATCACCCAGGAACACCACAGCGTGCAGTTGCCGTCGGTCAGGCTCCGGCCCGAAAAGTGCTGGGCCGGGGTGGCCGTCAGCCGCAGGCCGTCGATTTCCGTGCCTTGCCACCAGTCGAACTGGCGGATTTTGTCCGGCGCCACGCCCCAGGCCGCCAGGCGATCGCCCACGCCGAGCGGTGCGACGAACTGGCCCACCTTGCCGTCCAGCGCCCGAATGGCGGCCTGGTCCAGGTGGTCGTAATGATCGTGCGAGAGGATCACGGCGCGGATCGGCGGCAGCTCCTCGATCGCGATCGGCGGCGCGTGAAAGCGTTTTGGCCCGGCGAACGGCAGCGGCGACGCCCGCTCGGAGAACACCGGATCGGTCAGCCACCACTGGCCGCTCAGCTTGAGCAACACCGTGGAATGCCCCAGACGGTACAGGCTACGATCGGGCGCTGCCTCAAGCTCAGCGCACGACAGGCGCTGAGTCGGCACCGGCGTCGCCGGCACCGTGCCTTTGGGTTTGTTGAAAAATACGTCCCACCACACGCGCAGGGTAGACTCGGGCAGGTCACCCGGCGCCGGCGGCCGCTGATTGTTAAAGCGCCGATCGCGCCATTGTGGCGATGAAGCATAGCCGCCCGCTGCCGGGCGCAATTTGGAACAACGGCTCAAAGTCAGAACTCCTTCAGCACAACAATGGATGATTCGGGCAGCGACGCGGTTCAGGTCACCTTTGTCCGTACGACGCGATAAAACTTGTCGTCAAGAATAAGCCTTGAGAGACGGACGATCCATGCGCTAAAGTACTTGTTTGTTTATCAATAGTACGGATTTCATTATGGACCCGCTGTCAGACGTGCTGTCGCTGCTGCAACCCCAAAACCAGTTTTACGCCGGTTTCGACGCCGCCGGGGACTGGTCGTTCGAGTTTCCCCCTCATGAAGGCATCAAATTCACGGCGGTGATGCGCGGCGCCTGCTGGGGCATGACCGACGATCTGGCGCAGCCGATCCATTTCCGCGAAGGGGACTGCTTTTTGCTGAACAGTCGGCGGCGCTTCAGGGTTGCGTCCGATCCGGCGTTGCCGCCGCAGGGAGGGGAGCAGATCATGGCCGAGGCGACGCGCGACGGCATCGCCGTGCATAACGGCGGTGGCGAGGTCTTTTTGATCAGCGGGCGTTTCGGTTTTTCCGGCCAACATGCAGCGCTGCTGTTTGATGCGCTGCCGCCGATCATCAACATCCCCAAAGCCTCGAGCCAGGCGGGCGTTTTACGCTGGACGCTCGAACAGTGGACGAACGAGTTGCGCCATCCGCAGCTCGGGGGTGCGCTGATGTCGACCCACCTCGCGCACCTGATGCTGGTGCAGGTGTTTCGCCAGTTCCTCGAAACGGCCCATGGGCTGCCGAAAGGTTGGTTTCTGGCGCTGACCGACCGCCAGATCGGCCTGGCGATCGCCGCCATGCACGCCGAGCCGGCGCGCAACTGGACGCTGGAAGAGCTGGCCCGCATCGCCGGCATTTCCCGCACCGTATTCGCTCAACGTTTCAAAGGGCTGGTTGGCAGCACCGCCATGGAATACCTCGCGCGCTGGCGTATGTTGCAGGCGGCAGATCGCCTGCGGGCCGGTAAAGAAAACGTCGCGTCGATCGCCTACTCGTTGGGATACGGCTCGGAAAGCGCGTTCAGCACCGCCTTCAAGCGGGTGATGGCGCAGTCGCCGTCGCAGTATCGGCGGCAAACGCCGGCCGGGGCAAGTGAACCGGAGTGAAAGGGGGCGCAGCGGCCGTGGCCGCCGCGCCTGGCTTTACTGGCTGAGGCTTTGCTGCAGCGCCTGAACGGAGGTGGTGATGCCGGCATCGACCGACATGGTCAGGTCTTCCATTTCCAGCGACACCCAGTCGTTGTAGCCCACCATGCGCACCACCGAGAAGAACGCCTTCCACCACTGCAGATCCCGTCCGCAGCCGACGGCGACATAGTTCCAGGCCCGGCCGGCCACGTCGTCGATCGGTCTGGTCTCCAGCAGCCCGTTAACCTCAACGACGCCGCGCTCAAGGCGCACGTCTTTACCGTGCACATGGTGAATGGCGGGGCCGAGGGCGCGGGCCACCGCGATGGGATCCGCGCCCATCCAGATCAGGTGGCTGGGATCGAGGTTCAGGCCCACCATCGGGCCAACCGCCTCGCGCAGCCGGAACAGCGTTTCCGGATTCCACACCAGCAGCTGCAGGTCGATGGCATTCTGTTCCTGGCGACGGTGTTAACCAAGGAGTGGGTGGCGATCGCGCAAGATCTGCATCAGATCCCGCTGGTGCAGGTGTGCCGCAATACGGAAAGCGAACACATTGATGTGGTCAAAAGACGGAATTCAGATCGCTGATTGAGCTCATGGCGGATAACATTTCCGCCATGCTAAAATTATGGCGTTTTATCTGGCACAGGGATAAGCCAGGGTGTAGCAGAGCCATTTTTTATGGCTTCAATATAATTTTCCGCCATAATCTGATTTCTTGTAGATATTTCACAAAAAATCACCAGTTGGCCGAATAGTTCAGTGTCATCATTGATTTCATCAGGAATTACTTCAGGAACGAATGTGATAACACGCTTAGACAACGTTCGTAGGGTGAACTTTTTGCCAATCTCAGGTTGGCTATCAAACGCATTAACGCCTATCTCAAGTAAATTCAAAGAGGGGGAGTAGAGGGCATACCATGATTTTTTATAGCAAAAAATTCCGCTTTTGAATTCTGGCATTCCTTTGAAATCAATTGGGTTTTTCTTTTTTATTTGCTTTATGGCAGTTAATATATACTTTTTCGTTGAGTACATATCCTTGAGTAAAATGGCAAAGCATAAAAAAATAAAGCCTGCTGCAAGAAAAGAAAACAGGGCAATCATAATGCCAGTAACAGAAAGATCTGAATTGAGCAAGACTATTATCGTAATAGCGATAACCAGATAGAAAGCTATACAAGAAGAGTTTCGGGGGCGTTAAAGGCGCCGTATGGATTATGGAGATATTTCAATGAATTATTTGAAGATAGTACTGACTGCCGCTTTGTTTTTCGCTGCGCCAACATGGGCGGGAGATTTGACTGGGCCTCAAAAAA
Organism: Serratia nevei; assembly: GCF_024160145.1. Taxonomy (GTDB): domain Bacteria; phylum Pseudomonadota; class Gammaproteobacteria; order Enterobacterales; family Enterobacteriaceae; genus Serratia; species Serratia nevei_A. Next base: position 217,898 of record NZ_JAMYWQ010000001.1, on the reverse strand, counting down.
ATGCCGTTAGATCTGCGAAGCAGTATCTCAGTATGATGGGCTTCTCGTGCAAAGGCCTCATTCAGCAACTTTCCTCAAGTGCCGGAGACAAATACACTGTTGACCAAGCAACCTACGGTGCCAAAAAGGCCGGTGGCTGCTAAAAACGGCGTGGTTCAAACGATGACCACCGATTTTATTAACGTAGGATAATTTCCGTTTTCCAGGCGGGCCCCCAACCATAACGTCAGGTCACTCATGGCAGCCTGGCAATCGGAATATCATTCCAACGTGTCGTGTATGCAGGGGACAGGAGTTCCCTGCGTATTCTACGTCAACCCTACGTCAACCTGAATCGGATAACGGCCTGCGCGCGTAAAGCATCGGTTATCCGGCTTGCTGTGCATGGATACATTGAAACTGTGGCAAACGTCACACTGTGTTTCTACAACCAGAACTCATAGAAGAGCTTGATGGCCTGAATGCGAGTGCCATCACAAAGAGTAATCGTCAGATTTATAGCAGTGGTAGAGGTACACATGAAGTTATAATCAATGCAGGCAATTTAACATAATATACATTATGCGCACCTAAGTGGTGATAGGTGGATTATGACGTCCGGGCCTGATTCATGGGCTTTCTCCTGCGGCCAACCATGCCCGTGCCGGCTGCTCATGCCGATGAAATAATTCGTTTTTCAGCCGACCATAAGCCGCCGGGTTTTGCCGGCGGTCTTCTGCTGCCTGGTGTTTGTGTTGCTCAGCAATACCATGATGCTTGCGCAGAAAATCTCTGAACGCCAACTGTCTGATCGTCTGTTCACTTGCTAGCAACGTCTGCCGGTAATGTCGTTCAAGATAACAAGCGTTGGCTTGGCACTGCTGTACTACCGATATGATGAATTGCCGTTAACACACCAGCCAATATCTCGCGTAGTTTCAGCGCTTCATCTTGATAGTGTTCCAAAGATCATAGCCCTCGACCGTGATGCTGCGCTCTGCCATTTCCCGCTTCAGTAATGATGACCGGACATTATTTTCTTAGGCGCATACCTGCCGATATTGGCCAGAAATCCCCTGCTTTTTTGATCGCGCTACGTGAAATCTGATAAAACGTGGCGGCTACGATACTGCAGATTTCTCCCAAACGCGTCACTTAAACGGGCACTATTTGTATGCTAAAAGCGTTTTCCTCAATGCGCTGGCGCCGCTGGGCGTAAAGATCGTTGCCGCAGGCGAGCCCGGCTATGGCGTCGAACTTTGTTCCGGTCGGGGTAACGTGTCATTGTGCCTGTTTCAAACCAATGAAAAGCCGGCACACCTGCACCTGGCATTTGCCGCAAGCAGCCGTGAACAGGTCGATGCGTCTGCGCTAAATGCCGGCGGCATAGACAATGGTGCGCCCGGTTTACGGCCCAATTACCCTGCCCACTACTATGCGGCATTTGTGATCGCCCCGGATGGTCACAATATCGAAGCGGTTTGCCATAACCCGATGAGCTAGTGATTTTTCCTGTTAAAACAGTATATTAATCACGATAAAATGCACCACATTTAACATAACATAATGGTGACATCGTCACTTAACGTTACCCCGTCACGTCAATCCACTCTGCTCCGGTGATGCTGGCCAGGCGTTGTGGCGCAATTCTCACTACTCATGTTCTTCCTCCCGATGTTGCTAAGCCATTGATAATGCCGCAGTGAGGGTTCAGGTTTTAACATCGCATGCTAAAAATGAGAATCAAAATTGTTCAAATCGGTGAATCTGAACAAAGCTTTAAGGGGCCTGGGCCTTTTTTACCTATCATTTTTCATGGAGATACCTGCATGACCACGCAAACCACAGCAAGGCCTTCAGCGGTCGCGGTGGCCGTCTATGAATGGCTCAATCCGCTACCCTACGGATTTTTCACCGCGGCGCTGATTTTCGACATCATCTATGCCTGCACGGCGAATATTCAGTGGGTCAATGGCGCCAGCTGGCTGATCGCCATCGGCCTGGTTTTTGCCATCATTCCCCGGCTGATTAACCTGGTTCAGGTGTGGTTCGGCAGCGGCCGGTTGCAGGGTTCACCGGTCAAGCTCCATTTCTGGCTGAATCTGATCGCCATCGTTCTCGCCATCATCAACGCTTTCGTGCATAGCCGGGATGCGTATGCCGTGGTGCCGCAAGGCCTGGTGCTGTCTGCGATCGTGGTCGCGCTGCTGAGCCTCGCCAACATTCTGCTGGCCGTGGGCGCCCGCGCAAAATAAGGAGGTTTTCATGAAGCTATCATCCACCGCGATTGCGCTTTCCGCCGTGCTGGCGCTGGCCGGCTGCGATAACAGCGCCGTCATTTCGCCGGAACAACAAATGGGGCCGGATCCGGTATTGCCGGCGGCGCAAGACTTCCTGATGCCGCCGATGCAGGTGCCAAAGGGCGTCGGCTGGCAACAGAACCAGATGCCGAAAGTGGCCGAGGGTTTGAAAATCGACAAGGTGGCGGACGGTTTGCTGCATCCGCGCCAGCTGCTTACCCTGCCCAACGGCGATGTCCTGGTGGTGGAAGCCAACGGGCCGGGCACGGAGGCGGTGAGTACGCCCAAGCAACTGATCGCCGGGCTGGTGAAAGGCCAGTCCGGTAAAGGGGGCAAAGGCGGTAACCGCATCACCCTGCTGCGCCCAACCGCCGACGGCCGCTGGGAAAAGCATGTTTTCCTCGAGGGGCTCGATTCCCCATTCGGCGTCCAGCTGATTGGCAACACCCTGTACGTGGCCAACACCGGCAACATCATGCAGTACGCCTATCAGCCGGGCGAAACGCGCATCAGCGATGCGGGTAAAGAGCTGGCCGATCTGCCGGACACCATCAACCATCATTGGACCAAGGCCCTGCTGGCCAGCCCGGACGGTAAAAAGCTGTATGTCGGCGTCGGTTCCAACAGCAACATCACCGAAAACGGCCTGGCCGTAGAGTACCGGCGCGCCGCCGTGCTGGAAGTGGACACCGCCTCCGGCGCCAGCCGTGTCTTCGCCAGCGGCCTGCGCAACCCAACCGGGCTGCAGTGGGAACCGCACAGCGGCAAGCTGTGGGCCATCGTCAACGAGCGTGACGAGATCGGCGCCGATCTGGTGCCGGACTACCTGACCTCGGTGCAGGACGGCGGCTTCTACGGCTGGCCTTACAGCTATTTCGGCCAGCACGTCGATCGGCGGGTGCAGCCGGCGCGGCCGGATCGGGTGGCGAAAGCCATCAAGCCGGATTACGCCCTCAGCTCGCACGTCGCGCCGCTGGGGCTGCTGTTCTACACCGCAAGCGCACTGCCGGCCGAGTATCGCGGCGGCGCCTTTGTCAGCGAACACGGCAGCTGGGATCGCTCGCCGCTGAACGGCTACCGGGTCAGTTACGTGGCGTTTGAGCAAGGCAAGCCGGTCGGCAAACTCAACGCGGTGGTCACCGGCTTTGTCTCCGACGACCAGAAGGAACTCTATGGCGCACCGGTAGGATTAGCGGTCGACAAGACCGGCGCCTTGTTGGTTGCGGATGACGTGGGCAACACCGTTTGGCGCGTCAGCGCTAAATAACGTTAACGGGCAGGATCAGGTGAACCTGCCAGTGACATTGTCACTCAATAGGTCGGTGCCAACCAGACCGTTCTTGCCCCACAGGCGGCATGTTCGTCATAAAGCGGGATAATCGTGCTCGCCAGTTTTCCGCCATTAATATTGGGCCTGTGCCATTATCGGCGCTAAAAAATAGCCTTTGGTCAAAATTAAAGCGACATTTCGATAATATATTCATCAACAGACCGTGACCAGAAATAAAAGGTTTTAACATTTCGACATAAACCAGTACAATTCCCTACCCTGTGTTAACCCTTTTTTTAGGTTGATTGTGTCGTTAATTCAGCGCTCTGCATCGCGACATCGGGCCGCCGCCTGGTTAGGGATGTTTGCCATTCTGATGTTGTTCATTGCGCCGGTGGTCTCGCGATCCCTGGAGCATGTACGCGCCGGAAGTGCTGGAACGACCGTCATGGCGGATTGCGGCATGGAGATGCCGATGCATCACGGGATGCACTCGCCGCCGCCTGAGCCTGAAAAAGCCTCACAGCCGCTGATGCAGCACGGCGGCGGCCATCACAACATGGCGATGATGATGGACGACAGCGCCTGCGGCTACTGCGTGCTGTTGCTGCACGCGCCGCTGCTGGACGTGAGCCACGCCCCGCTGTTCTGGTCCCAGTTGCTGGCTTCGCGCCCGCCGCCGATTCACTATCTCGTTCCCCTGTTTGCCCACGTCGTTCACACCGAATTACAGCCGCGCGCGCCCCCCGTCTCTTTCCTCTGATTTAACAATAAGCCCATTGCCGTTCTCTGTATTGCCGTTGATCGCTTCAACACGGCGGAATTAATTCGCCCGACGGTTAATCATCGAGACGACATTATTAATCCGGTTATTTCCATGTTGATGGAATTAACCCCCGTATTTTCCGATGGTGATTTTCGCCAGGCCGCCCCACGCCTGAATAATCCCTCGGCCAAGAACGGAAAAAAGTTAGCTTAAGGAAAGATGATGTTTAAACCGACTTATAAAAAGAACGCCGTTACCCGCGCCATCACCACCGCCATGCCGCTGTTCCTGCTGGCCGGCCACGCGGCGCAGGCGCATCAGCACCCTACCGACGCACAGGTGAATGATGGCGACGTGATCACCGTCACCGCGCCGCTCTACTCCCCGCTGACCATCGTCACCTCGCCGAAAACCCCTCGCCAGCCGGTGCCGGCCAGCGACGGTTCGGACTACCTGAAAACCATCCCCGGCTTTTCGCAGATCCGCAACGGCGGCACCAATGGCGATCCGGTGTTCCGCGGCATGTTCGGTTCGCGGTTGAAGATCCTCACCGACGGTTCGGAAATGCTGGGCGCCTGCCCATCGCGGATGGATGCGCCCACCTCTTACATCTCGCCGGAAAGCTTCGATCTGTTGACCATCACCAAAGGGCCGCAGACGGTGCTGTGGGGGCCGGGATCGTCGGCGGGCACGGTGCGTTTCGAGCGTGAACGCCCGCGCTTCGACAAACCGGGCATCAAGGGCAGCGCCAGCGTGCTGACCGGCTCCAACGGCCGCTGGGACGAGAATATCGACGCCAGCCTCGGCGCCGAACAAGGCTACCTGCGGGTGATGGCCAACAAATCCCGCTCCAACGATTATCAGGATGGTACGAATACGCGCGTGCCGTCGCGCTGGGACAAGTGGAACGGCGATCTGGCGCTCGGCTGGACGCCGGACAACGACACGCTGCTGGAAGTGACCATGGGTCGCGGCAACGGCGAAGCGCGCTATGCCGGCCGCAGCATGGACGGCTCGCAGTTCAAACGCGAAAGCCTGGGTATGCGGGTGGAAAAATCCAACATCGGCGAGGTGCTGGATAAGCTGGAAGCGCAGGTCTACTACAACTACGCCAACCACGTGATGGACAACGTCACCCTGCGCTCGCCGGGCAGCGGCGGCATGGGTGGCCACGGGGGCCATGGCGGTATGAGCATGGGCGGCCACGGCGGGCACATGATGTCCTCCGGCATGACGATGCAGCTCGATCGCCGCACCGTCGGCGGCCGCGTGATGGGCACCTGGCAGTGGCAGGACGTGAAGCTTGAAAGCGGCCTGGACACCCAAACCAACACCCACCGCAGCATGAGCCGCGGCAGCTGGGAAAAAGACGCCCAGTTCAACAGCTACGGCGCCTTCAGTGAACTGACCTGGTCCACCAGCGAACAGGATAAACTGATCGGCGGCGCGCGTCTTGACCGCACCCTGGTGGAGAATTTCCGCAGCGGCAGCGACGGGGAGCGTTCAGACACCCTGCCGAGCGGCTTTATGCGTCTTGAGCATACGCTGGCCGACCTGCCGCTGATGCTGTATGCCGGCGTCGGTTATACCGAGCGCTTCCCGGATTATTGGGAGCTGTTCTCGCCGAAGCTCGGCCCGAACGGCAGCAAGGATCCGTTCTCCAGCGTCAAGAGCGAAAAAACCACGCAGCTCGATATCGGCGCACAGTACAACGGCAAGCGCTTCAACGGCTGGGTCTCCGCTTACGTGGGCCGCGTCGATGATTTCATCCTGTTCAAATACGATCCGCACAACGCGCGTCTCAGCCAGGTCGATAACGTCAACGCCAACATCATGGGCGGTGAAATGGGCATGGGTTACCAGCTGAGCGAGCACTGGAAAACCGATGCCAGCCTGGCCTACTCCTGGGGCAAAAACACCAGCGACGGCCGGCCGCTGCCGCAGATCCCGCCGCTGGAGGCACGTCTGGGGCTCACCTATGAGTACGGCGACTGGAGCGGCACCGGCCTGTGGCGTTTGGTCAGCAGCCAACACCGCGTGGCGATCAACGAAGGCAACGTGGTGGGCAAAGACTTTGCCGAAAGCGCCGGCTTCGGCGTGCTCTCCGCCAACGCCGCCTACAAGGTGAATAAAAACGTCAAGCTGAGCGCCGGTCTGGATAACATCCTGAACAAGACCTACAGCGAGCACCTCAACCTGGCGGGCAACAGCGCCTTCGGGTATTCGGCCAACAGCGCGGTGAATGAACCGGGCCGCACCCTGTGGGCCAAGGTTAACGTCACCTTCTAAACCGTACACCGGGCGATGGGCAACCGTCGCCCGGTCAGGCGATATGCGATCCGGTTCTTAGGATATGAGTTTTAAGTTTTTCCCATTCGGTTGAGCGGCGATTAGTATCACTCTCACTGTCATCAAGGATCCGGAGGGAATATGCAAAAGCTCACTCGTTTTCTGGCCCTGCTCGGCGAGCTGATGATTGAAAAAGCCGAAGACGCCGCGCCGCAGGCTGCTCAGCCTGACGATCGTGACGACGTGTTGCCACCGCGCCTCGAACGTGGGGTTCCGCTGGCCGACCGCTTCCTGTTCATGTAATTCCCCTCACTGTTTTTTTGTCCGGCACGTTCCGATATTTCCTTATCGGACGTCTGCGTCTATCTTGTTTCGATGGTTCCAGCAAATTCATCACGCCTGAAACGACCACCGTCGAGGAGATAGCAACGCAATGAAGATCAGAACGGTAACCCCGCAAGACGCCGAGGCACTGACGCTGTTATTGAATGAGGTGATCAGCGCCGGCGGCACCACCGCGATAGAAACGCCCCTCACCCCAGCCGAATTCAGCGAATGGTTCATCAGCGGCAGCAACGCGCGAAGTTGCCAGGTCGCGGAGCTGGATGGGCTGTTGGTGGGCTTCCAGTCGCTGAGCGCTGACGATGCCCTGCCGCCCGATACCGCAGATATTGCTACCTTCTCCCGCCTGACCCCCAAGGTGCACGGTGTCGGCAGCGCGTTGTTTCCCGCAACGCTGGCGGCGGCGAAGTCGCACGGTTTCAAGCACATCAATGCCACCATTCGGGCGGATAACGTCGGCGGCCTCGCCTATTATCAAAAAATGGGCTTTCGCGAGTATGCTCGCCTGCCGCAGGTGCCACTCAGCGATGGCACGCTGATCGATAGAATCAAAAAGCGCTTTTCCGTTTAAGCCGGCAGCATCGGCTCCCCCCACACAGGCTCTGCCATTATCTCCTCTAGGTTTCAAGGGCTTAGAGGAGAAGCCAGATACCGGCGAAAGCACAGAGCAATAAGATCGGCGAGTGGCTGAAGATCTTTCGTATCAGAACTATGGTTTTACATCATAAAAATAGTATTTGTCTGTCGTGGCCTTAATGCACCTGCGTCTCAGCGAGACCTGTGTTTACATTATTTTTATCTCGCCCGCTATTTTTTTTACCCTCCTTTTATAGGTTGTTCCCTATACCTGAAGTATCGCTTTTTAATACAGCGAAGACCGCAAGGAGTTCAGTATGTGGTTAATAATCATCATGGCCGTGTTAGTCGTCACAACTTATGCCATCTGCGGTTTATTGATCCGCTTCGCTGAAGGTGTTATCGATACAACCGAAAAGAGAGGAAGATAAGTTGGTTATTTATCAGAGGTCACTATGGCTATTTATTTGTTAATCACGCTGCTTTTCAGCGTAGTGCTTTATCTGCTGTATGCCGTGATCCATCCGGACAAGTTCTGATTCGTACGGCATGTCACATCACCTGCTCTAAAGGAGTCATGATATGCTGCATCTATGGCTGCAAGTCGGTTTTGTTCTTTTAATGACGCTGGCGATAAGTATCGTCGCAGGGCGATATCTGGCTCAGGTCGTTACCGACCAGAAAACGTTTCTCGACCCACTTTTAAATCCTATCGACAATACAATTTATCGTCTTATCGGGAAGGAGAGTTGTTACCGGGAAATGGACTGGAAAAGCTATACTATTAATATGCTGATTACCAACCTGGTGATGGCGTTAATTATTTATTTCATTCTGGTATTTCAAGGTGTTTTACCGATTAATCCGCTGAAATTGGATGGCATGGACCCCATACTGGCATTTAATACGGCCATCAGTTTTATCACCAATACCAACTGGCAAAGTTATGCTGGCGAAAGTACGCTCTCTAACTTTAGTCAGATGACCGCCATCACCTTCCCTATGTTTACTTCTGCAGCCACAGGTTTCGTTGTTGCGGTCGCATTTATCCGCGCTTTTCTGTCACAGGGCGAGAGCGGCGGTCTGGGTAATTTTTACCGGGATTTGATTCGCTTTATCACCCGTGTTCTGCTCCCGGTATCTGTTCTGGCGGCACTCTTTTTGATCTGGCAGGGCGTTCCCGAAACGATGAGTGCCGGCACCCTCGTATCCCCGCTGGCAGGCGGGCATCAGACATTAAGTCTGGGTCCCGTTGCGGCGCAGGAGTCTATCGAAAACTTCGGAACTAACGGGGGGGGCTTCTTTAATGTTAACGCCGCTCATCCCTACCAAAATCCAAATCCACTCACCAATATTGTCTTGCTTCTGCTGATGGCAGGGCTTCCCGCAGCCCTGGTCATTATGTTTGGCAGCATGATCCATCAACAACGGCAGGCCCGGGTGATTTATGGCGTGATGGCTGTCATGCTGGTTGCCTTCCTGGCAGTCGTTCTTATTTCTGAGCAGGCAGGTACGCCGTTATTACAGCAGATGGGTATTAATCTGCATGCCAGCGCCGGGCAACCTGGCGGTAATATGGAGGGAAAAGACCTGCGTTTCGGTATTACCCTGAGCGGGCTGTACGCGGCCTACACCACAGCCTTCACAACCGGCAGCGTTAATGCCATGCACGACAGCTTTACCCCCGTAGCAAGTGTGTCAATGTTTATGCAGATGATGCTGCAATGCGTCTTTGGCGGTAAAGGAGTCGGTTTTTTAAGTTTTTTAATCTACGGTCTGATCGGGGTCTTTGTGGCGGGGCTGATGGTGGGCAGAACGCCGGAGTTTATGGGCAAACGAATTGAGAAACGCGAGATCATTCTGATATCCCTTGCGCTGCTGATTCATCCCATGGTGATTCTGATCCCTTCATCAATATCAATGATACTTCCAACAGCCATTTCTTCACTGAATAATTCTGGCATGCATGGCTATTCGGAGGTGCTGTATGCCTTTACGTCTGCGGCAGCGAATAACGGGTCGGCATTCGCAGGGCTTAACGCCAATACGCCTTGGTATAACCTGACCATCGCGCTGGTCATCTTCCTTGGGCGATACCCACCGATTATTTTTTTGATGGCCGTTGCCGGGTCTCTGTCGGCCAAACCCACAGTACCGCAAAGTGCGGGCACACTGCGCACAGACACGCCGTTATTTGGTGCCTGGTGGCTGGTTGTGATCCTGGTTGTTGGTGCGCTGACTTTCTTGCCAGCGTTGTTGCTTGGTCCCATCGCGGAACAATTCGCCATGCTCAGTCACACCTTATTTTAAGTGTGCCTTTGGTGGCGGTTCACAGGAACAACGAAAATGAAAAAGAGTACTGTTTCATACACGTCGGATGTTACAGATAAGCGCCCTGGATATAACGTAGCCTTTTTCCGGCAGTCGCTGGCCGCTTCACTGGCGAAATTTAGTCCCCGTGCGCAGATACGCAATCCGGTCATGTTTGTCGTGTGGATTGGCGCATGGATAACAGCAGCGTTAACCGTTGACCCGTCACTGTTTGGGCCAACACACGCCAGCGCTGGCTATAACGGCATCGTGACACTCATTCTGGTGATTACCGTCTGGTTTGCTAATCTGGCTGAGGCGCTGGCGGAGGGGCGTGGCAAAGTAAAAGCGCAATCCTTACGCCGTGCCGTGGGTGAATTAACCGCTCATCAACAGTTAACCGATGGTTCGTACCAGACAATCCCGGCAACAGACCTCAAACCTGGCGACCTGGTCAAAGCCGAGAAGGAGGAGATCATCCCGATAGATGGTGAGGTTATCGAGGGTGTCGCTTATGTCGATGAGTCAATGATAACCGGTGAGTCTGCACCGGTTATCAAAGAACCCGGCTCTGATACCGCCTCCTCCGTGACAGGAGGAACCCGGGTGTTGTCGGATGCTCTTGTCATTCGTGTGACGGTATTACCCGGCAACACGTTTCTTGATCGCATGATCCATCTGGTCGAAAGCGCAAAACGACAGAAAACGCCAAACGAAATCGCCCTGACCGTCCTGTTATCCGTGTTGACATTGATTTTCGTGATTGTCGTCGCCGCCCTGGCGCCCGTTGCCCGTTATCTCAATGCGCAAATTAACATCGCCGACCTGATTGCTCTTATTGTTGCCCTCATTCCAACCACCATCGGCGCATTGCTTTCAGCCATTGGCATTGCGGGTATCGATAGAACGATGCGTTTTAATATGCTCGCAGCATCAGGAAAGGCCGTGGAGGCTGCCGGCGATGTCAGTACTCTGATTCTGGATAAAACGGGAACCATTACAACCGGTAACCGGCAGGCAACGGCATGCTTTGCCGTGCAGGGGAAAGACCAGAGAGATCTGCTTCAGGCCGCTTACCTTGCCTCACTTTTTGACTCAACACCGGAAGGACAATCAACGGTGCGCTACACATTACGGATGGGCGGGCATGCTGAACCCGGCCAGGAGAAGGCAACCGGTACAGACTTCTCTGCTGAGACAAGAATGAGCGGTACCAATATGCCTGATGGCCGAGTTATCCGCAAAGGCGCAGTGGATGCCATTGTCAGCTATGTTCAGAAACAGTGGCATACGCCGATCCCTGGAGATTTATCTGCACTTACAGAAAAGGTGGCCCGTGAAGGTGCCACACCACTGGCAGTGGCCGTTAATGGCAGTGTCCTTGGTATTATTGCGCTGACGGATGTCCTTAAACCCGGCATAAAGGAGCGTGCAATTCAGCTTAGATATATGGGAATCCATACCGTGATGGTCACGGGGGATAATCCTGTGACTGCCAGCGTTATTGCCGCGTTAGCCGGCATGGATAACTTTATTGCTAATGCCAAACCTGAAGACAAACTGAATTTCATCCGTAATGAGCAACGCCAGGGGAAACTGGTCGCCATGAGCGGCGATGGTACCAACGATGCACCGGCATTAGCCCAGGCCGATGTGGGCGTGGCGATGTACTCCGGTACTCAACCTGCACGCGAGGCCGCAAATATAATTGATCTGGATTCCGACCCGACGAAGCTGCTGGAGTTGGTCAGTATCGGTAAACAAATGCTTATTACCCGCGGTGCCCTGACAACATTCTCCATTGCCAACGATGTCGCGAAATATTTCGCCATTTTGCCCGCACTGTTCATTACGGCACTGCCTGGGCTCTCTGTGTTGAACGTGATGGCACTATCCACCCCACAAAGCGCCATCCTTTCCGCATTAATTTTCAATGCCATGATCATTCCGGTGCTGATCCCACTGGCGCTACACGGCGTGCAATTTAAACCAAAGAGCGCGGATGCGATGTTCTATCGCAATCTGGTTATCTACGGTGCAGGCGGGTTAATTGCCCCTTTTATCGGCATTAAGCTGATTGACCTGTTTTTGTCTCTTATCATGTAAGGAGCGACACCATGTTGAGCATATTAAACAGCGCGCTGCGTGTCAGCATCATTACCTGGCTGCTTTGTGGCTTGATGTATCCCTTCCTGGTCAATGGGCTGGGGCAAGCTTTATTCCCGGCCCAGGCCAATGGCAGTCTGATAATTACCCCTGCGGGTAAACCATTAGGTTCACACCTGATAGGGCAACAATGGAACGGAGCGCAATGGTTTCATGGTCGCCCATCGGCAACTCTGATGACTGATCCGAGTGATGCAACCAAAACGATTGCTGCGCCCTATAGCGCAAATAACTCGTCGGGATCTAATTTGGGGCCGGCCAGTAAAACGCTAAGCGATCGAATCACTGCCGATCGCCAGGCGCTGGAATCCGCCCATCCGGAACTGCGCAATCGCTTGTTACCAGCCGATATGCTGACGACCTCAGCATCAGGACTCGATCCGGATATCAGCCCCGATAACGCATTTCTTCAGGCCCCCTGGGTTGCAAAGTCACGTGGAATACCGGTTTCGCAGATTGAAGATCTTATCCAATCGCATATTCAACCGCCCATTATGGATATCTTCGGGGAGCAAAGGATAAACGTACTGGAGCTGAATATTGCGTTAGAAAAGAGGGCGAAGGAGAAATAGACATCGACATGATGTGCCACTGGGGGGAGCAGCACCGGCCGGAACAGCCGGTGCCGTGAGGGGTTAGTTGTCCGCCGCTGCTGAGGTGGCCGGCGCGGGATCATCGTGCTCGACCAGCGCGTCCGCCGGCCGGCACTGGCGCAGCGTGCGCACGCTGAAGGCCACCAGCACGCCGAGCACAGCGGCGAAAGCACCGAACGACAGCACGCTCATTAGCGGAGTGAATACCCTGCCCAGTACGCCGAGCCCCAGCGCGCCGATCGAATCGCCGGTCACGTCCTGCGCGGTGCCGAGGCTGTTCACCCGCCCCAGCAGATGATCCGGCGTGTTGCTCTGGATCAGCATGAACTGCAGGAGCGAGGCGATGGCGTTGGCATAGCCGTAGCACACCAGCGCCAGCAGCGCCGGCGCCAGGTGGCTGAACAGCCCCAGCGAAGCGATAGCGGTAAACGCGACGATGGCGGCGACCAGGATCAGCACGCCGGGCCGAGATAAACGCCCCACCCAGCCGCTAGTCAGCGCGCCCAGCATCGCACCGAGCGGCACCGCGGAATACATCAGGCCGATAGAGGAGGCCCCGACGTGGTAAGCGTCCTGCGCCAGCGCCGGGAACAGCACCCTGACGGCGCCGACGATGCTCATCAGCATCCCCAGCAGCACCACCGAGCCTACCACCTTATTGCGCCAGACAAACTGGAAGCCGCTGGCGAGCGCGCGCAACGGGTGTTCCGGCTCCTGCTGCTGCGGCAGCAGCGTCGGCAGGCGCACCAGCGGGACCAGGGTGCCCAGCGTCCCGGCGGCGGCCACGGCGAACGCCAGTCCCACGCCGCCAAATACGATGATGATCCCGCCCAGCGCCGGTGCCAGGATCGCGCCGATGCGCACCGTCACCATGCTCAAGGCTCCCGCCGCCGCCAGGTTTTCGCGCCCGACCAGCAGCGGGATCACCGCCATCAGCGCCGTCATGCCCAGCGCGCCGAAGAACCCATCCCAGGCCGCCAGCAGGTAAAGCGCCCACAGCGACGGCGCCGGGGCGAAGGCATTCAGACTCAGGGCGACAAAACCCAGCCCGCAGGTGCCGCGCGCAAACAGGATCAGCTTGCGGCGATCGTAGCGATCGGCGAGCACGCCGCCCAGCATCAGGCCGATAAACATGCCCACCCCGTCCAGCGCCACCGCGACCCCCACCTGCAACGTGGAGCCGGTCATCGCCTGGATCTGGATCGGCACCCCTACCGCCAACATGCCGAGGGAAAACACCGACAGCATGCGGGCGCAGAAAATCGCGCGAAAATGCGCATTGCTTCTCAGCAAACTGAAATCAAGAAAAAAAGAAGGTCTGGCCATAGTGTCCTGCATATCATGTTTTGGTGCGGGCCGGGACGCACGCCCCCCGGCCCGGTTGCGTTATACCAACCCGTATTGCCGCGTCAGCAGCTCGTGCAATAGCGGGCCGAGCGTCTCCAGCGAAGCCGGCGACAGAATGTCCGCGTGTTCGCAGCGCTGGTGATGGCAGATCAGCCCATCCAGATACGGCGCCCACACGGCGGCGATATCCATCTCCGGCGGCAGCGTCCGGTCGGCGACAAACAGCGTCGCCGTGCCGTGGAAACGCCGGCTGCGCGCCTGAGACAGAATGCGCACCGCGTCACGGTAGTTGGCGACGATGCTGTCGAACATCGCCGCCTTCTCCGCCATCAGCGCCGGATCGCCATGATCTTCCGCCATAAACTCAGCCTGCTCCTGGGCCACCTCTTTCTGCGCCTCCTCCTCGCTGGGGCCGGTCCAATCCTGGCCTTCCGGCGGATAGGTATCCAGCATCCCAAGGAAGGCCACCTCTTCGCCCTGCTGCTGCAGGCGCGCGGCCATCGAATGCGCCAGCGTGCCGCCGAGCGAATAGCCCAGCAGGTAATAAGGCCCCTGCGGCTGCAGGCGGCGCAGATGGGCGAGATGACGATCGACCATCTGCTCGATATCCTCACAGGTGGCGATGGCGCCGTCCGGCCTTGGCGACTGCAGGCCGATGATGGGGTAGTTCCCCGGCAGGTAACGGCTCAGCCCGGAGTACTGCCAGGCGAAACCGGAAGCCGGATGCAGGCAGAACAGCGCCGGGCCTTGGCCGGCCCGCAGTTGCAGGCACTCGCCGACGCCGCGGCTCTCGGCCGAGTTGGCCGCCTGCGCGTCATCGAGCAGGTGCGCCATCTTCTCCAGGCTGCGGGCGAACATGATCTGCCCGACGCTCAATGGCCGAGGCACGCGCCGCCGCAGCTCCGCCGCCAGGCGCATCGCCAGCAGCGAATGGCCGCCCAGTGCGAAGAAGTCGTCGTCGGCAGATACGTTTTCGCGCCCCAGCAATTCCCCGAACAGCCCTGCCAGCAGGCGTTCACTGTCGCTGTGCGGCGCGCGCCCGGCTTGCCGGGCCAGCTGCGGCCGTGGCAACGCCTTGCGATCCAGCTTGCCGCTGGCGCTGAGCGGGAAGCGGTCGGTCATGACATAGCTGACCGGCATCATGTGCGCCGGCAAACGCTGCTCCAGCGCCTGATGCAGCACGCCGGTATCCAGCGTCACGCCCGGTTGGGCGATCAGCCAGGCGACCAGCTGGCGCATATCGGCGCCGCCAAGCCCCGTCGCGCCCTCGCCCAGCTCGATGGCGCTAACCGCCGCTTGCGCTACCCCCGGCTGCGCCAGCAGCGCCTGCTCGATTTCGCCCAGCTCGATGCGCTGGCCGCGGATCTTCAGCTGATCGTCACTGCGCCCCAAATATTCGACGCTGCCGTCTTCCAGCCAGCGGGCGATATCGCCGGTGCGATACATGCGAGCCCCGTTGCCGGCGGGATCGGCGACAAACCGCTGCGCCGTCAACCCCGGCCGATGCAGATAGCCATCCGCCAGCTGAATGCCGCGCAGGTAGAGATCGCCGGCGCAGCCAACGGGCACCGGCCGCAACATGGCGTCGAGAATGCTCAGTTGGGTGTTCCAGACCGGTTTGCCGATCGGCACGCCGGCGCCGTTCACCGCCGCCAATGCCGCGCCGGACGCCGGTTGATAAGTGACATCAACCGCTGCCTCCGTCGGGCCATACAGGTTGTGCAGCGGCGCGGTAACCAACGCCTGATAGCGGGAAGCCAGTTCACACGACAGCGCCTCACCGCTGCAGAACACGCGTTTCAGGCTGGCGGCGGCGCGCCGTGGCGCCCGCTCGTTCAATGCCTCCACCCAGATAGCCAACATGGACGGAACGAAATGCAGCGTGGTCACGCCATAATCGTCAATCAACGTCGTCAGCGCCTGCGGATCGCGGTGCGCTTCCGGCGGCGCCATCACCAGGCGGGCGCCGACCATCAGCGGCCAGAAGAATTCCCACACGGAAACGTCGAAGCTGCACGGCGTTTTCTGCAATACCACGTCCTGCGCATCGAGCGCATACTCATGCTGCATCCAGAACAGGCGGTTGACGATCGCCCGGTGGTTCACCACCACGCCTTTCGGCCGCCCGGTAGAGCCGGAGGTATACAGCACGTAGGCGGGATAATCGCCGTTCCCCGCCGGTTCGCGCGGCGCCGGTTCGCGCCCGCTGTCGTCCAGCGCATCGAACAGCAGCGTCGGCGCCAGCGCGGCGAAGCGGGTGTCCAATGCACTTTCGGTGATAATCAGCCGCGGCTTGGCATCCTCCACCATGTAGGCCAGACGTTCGTCCGGGTAGCCGGTGTCCAGCGGCAGCCAGGCGGCGCCGGTCTGTACAATCGCCGTCAATGCCAGGCTGAGGCGCACGGAGCGCGGCAACGCCACCGCGACGATATCCCCCGGCTGAATGCCGGCCGCCGTCAGTCGCTCGGCCAGCAGCGCGGCCTGGCGCTGCATGTCACGGTAGTTGAGACTGTGCCCGGCATCCTGCAGCGCGATGCGTTCCGGCGTGCGCCGCGCTTGATCGGCGATCGCCTGATGCAAGGTGGTGTCCGCCACCGCCTGCCCGGTGCGGTTGACCGCCGCGATCAGCGCCTGCTCCTGCGGGGTTTGCAACTGCCAGCGCGGCAGCGGCAGATCCGGCTCGGCGATCCACTGCTGCAGCAGCGCCAGCAGCCGCGCGGCGAAGCGCTCGGGCTGTGGCACCGAGGCGCGGTACTCCATCAGCAGGCGCAGACGTTCGCCCGGCAGTACCAACAGCGTCAGCGGATAGTGGGTATAGCCTTTGTTGCGGATGGCATCACAGCGCAGCGAACCTGCGCCGCCCAGCAGAGCGTCGTTGTCCGGGTAGTTCTCCACCACCAACAGCGTATCGAACAGCGTGCCCGCTCCGGCCAGCTGTTGAATTTCCCCCAACCCCAAATCGTCGTGCTCCAGCAGTTCAATCTGCCGGTGCTGCAGGTCGGTCAACTGCTCCGTCAACGGACGATCGTGCTGCAGACGAACCCGCACCGGCAGCGTGTTGCTGAACAGGCCGACGTGTTCCTCGATCCCTTCTATCTGGCCAAAACGGCCGGAAACCGGCGAGCCGAACACCACGTCCTGCTGGCCGCAACAGCTGGCCAACTGCAAGGCCCAAATGCCCTGCATCAGGGTATTGAGCGTCAACCCGCGTTCGCGGCACAGGGTCAGCAAGCGCCTTTCCTCGGCCGGCGGCAGCGTCATTTCCAGCTCATGCACGCGCTCGTCCTGCGTTTCACCGAACAGCAACGTCGGCCGCACGTCCTGCAGTGTCTCGCGCCACAGGCGGCGCGAGGCTTCGGCATCCCGCGCGGTCAGGCGGCACACGATATCGGCATAGTTCGAACGCAGCGGCGGCAACGCCTGCTCGCCTTCACGCAGGGCCAGCATCAGATCGTTGAGCACCACCGGCGTCGACCAGCCGTCGACGATCAGGTGGTGCGCGTTAAGGAACAGCGTGTAGCGTTCGCTATCGCCGTGTTTGACCCGCAGCGCATGCAGCATCGCGCCCGGCTGGTTGAACAGATCGCGCTGCAGCTCCTGCTGCTCCAGCCGGTGCAGTGCCTGCGCCTCTTGTTCTTCCGTCAGCGGCGGCAGCGCGTGGCTGTCCAGCGGCCAATGGCTTTGCTGCGGTATCAGCTGCAGCGGCTCCCCCTCGCGGTTGAATCGGGCGGCCAATTGCGGATGGCGGCGGATCACCGCATCCAGCGCCTGCTGAAGCTGATGCACGTCCAGTTCGCCGCTAAGGCTCAGGCGCGTCAGCGAGTTATAACTGCCGCCCTGCTGCGCCGTCTGCGCATGGAACAGCAGGCCATGTTGCAACGGCAACAGCGGCAGCGCCGCGGTTAACGGCCCGCACTCCCGCTCCCAGGCGCGCACCGCCTGATCGTCGACGCCCGGCTGGGCGATCTCGGCCGCCACCAACGTCGCCGCCGCGCGTTCGGGATGCTGTTCGGCAAACTCGCACAGTGAACGCACCGCTTGCTCGATGCCGCTGTGCAGCTGCGCAATGTCGCTCTCGCTGAAGATTGCCTCCAGCCAGCTCCAGTTAATCGCCAGGCAGGCGCCGTCGCGCCGTTCCTCGACAAAGATGTTCACTTCCAGCCCGTAAGACAGCGCCTGCTGCGCATCCTGCGCCACGGCGAAGGCATCGCGGAAGCGGGTTTGGCTGCGCTGCGGCGTCCAGTGCCCCTCATCCTGGCTGAAACGTCCGAGGTAGTTGAATAAAATCTCCGGGGCGTTGTGCTGCGCCAGCGCCGCCAGGTCGTCACGCTGCGGATGCAGATAACGCAGCTGGCCGTAACCGACGCCGCGATCGACCACCGCGCGCGTCGCCCGTTTCACCGCGCGCACGGCCTCATTGTGTTCGGCGTCATGCAGTTCGATGCGCAGCGGATACTCCGCCGTCAGCCAGCCGACGGTGCGGGCCAGATCGAGGCCGTCGTCCAGCTCGGCGCGGCCGTGCGACTCCAGAGAGAAACGCAGCGACGCGGCCTGAAAACGGCGGCGGCAGGCCAAAGCCAGCGCGCACAGCATGATCTCTTCAACCTGGGCGCGATATCCCTGCGGCAATGTGCCGAGCAGCGCGGCGGTCAGCCGGCTGTCGAGCAGCGTGCGCCGTTCGCTCACCGAGGCAAGGCGATCGGTCTGCGGTTCCAGCGCGCGCCGGCCCAAACGCGGCACGCCGTCCGCCAGCATTTGCCGCCAGAACGGCAGCTCGGCTTCCCGGCGTTCCACGTCGGCGCGTAAACGCGCAGACCACTCATAGAGCGAGGTTTCTTCCGGCGGCAGCGTGATCGGCTGCCCCTGCATGACACCGTCGGCCACTTGCCGCAGCTCGTCGAGCAGGATGCGCCAGGAAACGCCGTCGACCACCAGGTGGTGGATCGCCAGCACCAGCCCCAGGCTCTGCCCGTCACGCTGCAACAGGATCGCCTGCATCATGGCGCCGGCCGCCGGGTCGAGATGCTCGAGTGCGGCGTCGAAAGCCTGTTCCGCCGCCGACTCCAGCTCGCCGGATACGGCCAGAACCTGCATGAACTCAGCGCTAGCGGCTTCCTCAACCACCAACTGGCCATCGCGGATCCGCGCGCCTAGCGCCGGGTGTGCCGCGCGCAGCTGGTCCAACGCATCACGCAGCTGTTCCGGTTGCAGCTCCGCAGGCACGTGCAGGAAAACGCCGTGCGCGAAGCGGCGATGCATATCGCCCGTCTCGGCAAACCAGTGCAGGATCGGCAGCCCGTCGATCGGGCCTTGCCGCACGCTGCGCGCGGTCTGAGAGTCAGCGGCCAGCGGCTGCATCGCCTGCGCCATGCGCGCGGGGGTGTGCAGCGCGAAGATCTCACGCGGCCGCAGCAGATAACCGTTGCGCCGCAGAGCGGTGCCCAGCCCCATCGCCGAGATACTGTCGCCGCCGAGCGCGAAGAAATCGTCGTCGGCGCCGACGCGCTCCATCCCCAACAGCTGCGCCATCGCGCGGCAAATCAGCCTTTCCTGCTCGGTGGCCGGTTCGCGAATGCTTTGCGCCAGCGTCTCCTGCGGTTTGGGCAGCGCCTGGCGGTCAATTTTGCCGTTGACGTTGAGCGGCAGCTCCGGCATCACCACCAGGATCGCCGGTACCATATAATCCGGCAGACGCTGCGCCAGCTGCCCCAGCAGCTCGTTTTGCAGCGCCGGCGCGGCGCGGCGAGCGTCATCCTGTACCGAGCAGTAGCCGATCAGGCGATAGGTGGCGCCGATCGGCTCGGCGATCACCACCGCCCGCCCCACGTCCGGCAAGGCGGCCAAGGCGCTTTCCACCTCACCCAGCTCGACGCGGAAGCCGCGCACCTTGATTTGGTGATCGGTGCGGCCAATGAACACCAGCTGGCCCTCCGCGCTCCAGCGCATCAGATCGCCGCTGCGGTACATCACCTCGCCTTCGGCGAACGGGTTGGCGACAAAGCGCGCCGCCGTCAGATCCGGGCGCCGCAGGTAACCGCGCGCGATGCCCTTGCCGGAAATGTACAGCTCGCCCGCCGCGCCGATCGGCACCGGCTGCAGGCGGCTGTCGAGCAGCCAAACTGAGGTATTGGCGAGGGGACGGCCGATCACCGGCTGGTCTGCGGCCGTCACCGGCGCGCCGAGGGTATCGACGGTGTATTCGGACGGGCCGTAATAGTTGTGGATCTCCACCTCCGGATGCTGCTGCATCAGGTTCCACAGCGTCGGCGTCGCCGCCTCGCCGCCGATCATCACGAACGACGGCAGTGGGAACTGCCCCTTCAGCAGGCCGCAGTCCACCAGTTGCGAGAAGAACGACGGCGTGATGTCCAGCAGATCGATCGGCGTCTGTTGGGTTTGTTCCAGCAGCGCCCAGGGATCGCGGCGCAGCTCCTCATCGAAGATAACCAGTTCGCTGCCCATCATCATGCAGAACAGCGGTTCCCAGGAGGAGTCGAAGGAAAACGATGCCGTATGGCCGGCGCGCAAGCGGCGCGCGTGGCGAGCCTGGAATTTTTCGATCGCCGGGCCGAACAGAGAGGCCTGGTGCGACAGGAACAGGTTGAGCAGCCCGCGGTGCGTGGACATGACGCCTTTGGGTTTGCCGGTCGAGCCGGAGGTGTAAATCATGTAGGCGAGATGCGCTTCGCTCAGCGGCACCCGCCGCTCGGCATCCGTTATCGGCGTGGCCTCGGCGGCCGCGCAGCGCGCCAGGCATGGCGCGTCGTCCAGGCACAACACCTGCGGCAGATCCGGCATGTTGGCCCGCGTGGCGCGATGGGTCAGCAGCATCACCGGCCGCGCGTCGTCGCACATCAGCGCCAAACGTTCACGCGGATAGTCCAGATCGAGCGGCATATAGGCCGCGCCGCTGGCCAGCACGGCGAACAGCGCGACCAGCGTGTCCACCGAGCGCGGAATGCCGATGGCAACCACGTCTTCGGCACCGATGCCGCTTGCGATCAGCACTCGCCCCAGCTGCATCACCCGTTCGGAGAGCTGCCGGTAGCTGAGGCGCACCTCGCCGCAGGCCACCGCCAGCGCCTCGGGCTGGCGCGCAACCTGGCGCTGGAACGCATCCATGATCGAGACCATGCCGGCCGGCGCCGTCAGCTCTGCGCCACGCCCCCAGGCTGCGAGTTGACGCAGTTCCCCTTCGCCGATCAACGCCAGTTGACCGTGCGGCTGATGCGGCTGCCGCGCCAGCTGCTGCAGCCAATGGCCGATGCGCTGCGCGTGATGATGCAAGGTGCGCGGCGAGTATTTGGCCGGGTTGGCGACCAAAGACAGCGTCAGCACGCCGCTTCGAAAACCGATCTCAAACTCCAGATCGTCGACCGGCCCCATCGCCAGCGTGTGAGTCACGGCCGCCTGACCGTCGAACGACAAGGCGCTGTGGTAAACCTTGACGTTGACCACCGGTCCGTAGAGTTCCTGATGGCCGCCGACCAGGCCGAGATCGCGTTTGATCTGCTCCGCCTCATAGCGTTGATGGCGGCGCGCCTGCTTGATTTCCGCCACGGTGGCCTGGCAGACGTCCGCCAGCGACAGTTCCGGCGTCACATTCAGCAGCAGCGGCAGCACGTTGACGACCGGGCCGACCGCCGCCAGCGCCTGCGACCCCATCCGGCGCATGAAAGGAAAACCGATCGCAAAGCGGGTTTCGCCGCTCATGCGCGCCAGGTACATCGCCAGCGCCGCCGTGACGATATCGGCCGGTTGCAGCGACCGCAGCGCGTTATCGCGCCGCGCTTCGTCAAACAGCGATTCAGGCAGTACCAGCGCCTGTTTGAGCGGCCGGGCACCCGCTTCAACCTCCCGGTTTTCCGTCGATAACGACAGCGGCGACGGCAGATCGCGCAGATGCTGTTGCCAGAACTCGGCCGCCCGCTGACGTGCGGGCGACGTTTGCCATTGCTGAAACTCTTCCACCACCTTGCCGAACGGGGTAAACGGCGAGGTCGCCGGGGACAGCCCGTGGCGCAGCGCGCGATAGATATCGGCGATCCGGCGGGTGATGGCTTCGAAGCTGAAGCCGTCCAGGGTCAAATGATGAAAGCGCTGGTACCAGAACCAGCGATCGGCGCTGACGCGGATCAGCGCATGGCGGTAAAGCGGCCGCTCGCCGTCTGCCGGCAGATCCTGTGCCAGATCGTCGTTCATCAGCGCCAGCGCCGCCTGTTCGGCGTCCGGCCGCGCGCTGAAATCAAACCACTCCGGCGCCTGCACGCGTGCAGGATCGGCGATCAGCGGCAAACGCTGCACCGGCTGGCCGTCCTGCGCCTCAAAGAACCGCGCCTGCACCGTATCCGCTTCGGCCAACCCCTGACGGATCGCGCGCTCCAGCGCTGAACGATCGATAGCGCCATGCAGTTCGGTGTAGTGCGCCACGGCGAAGCTGTTGCGGCGCAGCGCGATTTGGTCGGCGATCCAGATCCCCGGTTGCGCTGCAACCAGCGGATAATCCCGATACTCGACCTGAGTATCCGGCAAAGAAAGCGTTTCTGACATGGTGTCTGTCCTTTTCCTTAAACGGAATGTATCGATGTGGCTGCCTGGCGCTTAACGCGCCGCATCCGCCGCTTTCAGCGTCGCCGGCCGCATGTCCTGCCAGTGCGTTTCGATGTACTCGATGCATTCGCCGCGCGATGCCGGCCCCATCAGCACGCGCCACCCCTGCGGCGTATCGGCGAACTGCGGCCACAGCGAATACTGCTGCTGCGCGTTGACCAAAACGGAGAAACGGAGGCTTTCGTCATCGAACGGGTTTTGTTGTTCCTGAGTCATTTGCATTACCTGTCTGTCAAAATGTGTGGGTTATTCCATCCCGGAAAGCAGCTGGCGCACGCCGTCCACCAGACCGCCGCGCCAGCAAAGCGCATCGTGCCCGCCGGAAAACACGCGGTATTCAGCACGGTGCCCCGCCGCCGTCAGCGCCTCGTGCATCTGGCGATTGACGAATTCGATATCCGCCTCGCGATCGCCGGCCTGTTGGATCACGGTGAGCGTGGGCGCCGCCACGTTGCGTTGCCGAACCTGGCGTATCAGCCAGCCTTCCTCCAGTTCGTGGCGTTTTTCGAACTGGGTAACGAATTGCACCGTGGGCCACCAGAAGGAGCCGGACTGGCTCAGCACAAGGCCGAAGCGCTCTGGCCAGTGCAGACCGGCGTATAACGCCGCCAGCCCGCCGTAGCTTTGGCCGGCGACGACGGTACGCGCCCCTTCCTCGCTGAACGCTTCGCGCTTCTGCGCCTGCGGCAGCAGTTCGTCGATCACCGCCTGCCAGAAGGCGGCGTTGCAGGGCAGCTCGTTTTCCCGGTGTTCACCGTCGATCGCATCGATCAGCAGCCAACACGCGGGCGGCAGCCGCCCTTTTGCGGTTTCGTGCTCGATCACCGGCAACAGCGCGTGCCTTTCGATCCAGTTTTGGCCGTCGAGCAATAACACCAACGGGCGGTTCGCTTTCACCGCTGCGTCGCCGCTGGCATACAGCCAGACGCGCCGCGGCGTGCCGAGCCGTTCGCTGTGCCATTGAAAACGGTGCAATCGCGCCTCATCCAGCGGCCGATCGGCGGCCTGCCAGGCGCTTTGGTCGTCGGCATCCGGCCCCTGGGCCAGGGAAAGCGGGCGCGGACGATGCGAAGGCCCCAGCGAGAGGCGATTCAGCGGATCGGCGATCGCCAGCGGAAACAGCGATACCCACCAGGCGCGCTGCTGGCGATCGCGCAGCGTTTCGTCGTCGCTGAAGACGGGGGGAAGATCTCGCTCTGTGATGGGGATCAGGCTGTAGCTGCCGCGCCAGCGGCGATCGATAACGGCCGCGCCGTACCAAACGTCGGTGCCGGGGAGCCTGGTCAGGCTGCTGGGGGCCGTGCTGTGGTGATCCGTAATGCCGTTGATGTCGGCGTACACGCGGCGGATCGGCGAGTGCCGTTCATCGCCGGCCGGATCGCGCCACAGCCAGGTCATTTTGACGTGGTGGTCATCGTGCGGCTCGACGATGGGCGTGCCATGCGAGGCCACCCGTTGCCACCAGTCAGGCTGCCCCGCCGCCTCTTCACGCAGCCATTGTGCTGCCAATCCCTCATGGCCGCTTTCTGGCTCTTTTTCCGGCAAAAACTCCATAGTGCCCCTTACACAACATGAGTGATTTTTACAAAACCTGACAATCGTATTGATACTCATTATCATTTTCAATACTATTTGTCGGATTTTTACCGTCGTGCAGACACGGCGCTGCCGCGTCGACGAGGAGAAGATTGCCTGTCGGCATTTCGGGATTTATCAGGGTGGCATTACACACTAAAGCAGGTATGCAGGAGAGATAATGAAGATTAAAAACAAAGGGATAACCAACGGGAATGCGGATGCGATGTCCGCCACGCGTCTGCTGCTGGGATCGGCGCTGGCCTTATTGCCCCTCGCGCAAAGCGCCGCCGCCACGGCGGACGAGACGATCGTGGTGACCGCCGACGCGCAAAACAGCGTGACTGCGCCGGTCAAAGGGATCGTCGCCAAAGAGAGCGCGGCCGGCACCAAGACCGCCGTTCCGCTGCGTAAAACACCGCAGGCTATCTCGGTGGTCACGCGCGAACAAATGAACGATCAGGAGCCGGCGTCGGTGGCCGACGCGCTGAACTACACCAGCGGCGTGATCACCACCTATCGCGGCAACTCCAACCGCAATGACGAAGTGATCAGCCGCGGCTTCCGCTATGCGCCCAAGCTGCTCGACGGCCTGCACTTTGGCCTTTCGAGCCAAAACGGCGGCGCCGGCCAGATCGATCCCTGGCTGCTGGAGCGCGTGGAGATGGTGCACGGCCCGGCCGGCGTGCTGTACGGCCAGGTCAGCCCCGGCGGCGTGGTGGTAATGACCAGCAAGCGCCCTACCGCCCAGAGCATTCATGAAGTCAAATTCAGCACCGGCAACCGCCATCTGGCGGAAACGGCGTTCGATTTCGGCGGCAAGCTCAACGACGATAATACCCTGTTCTACCGCCTGAACGGCATCGCCAGAACCGAGCATGAGTTTGTCAAAGACAGCAAGCAGCAACGGGTGGCCATCGCGCCGGCCTTCACTTGGCTGCCGAACGAAGACACCAGCTTTACGCTGCTGACCAGCTACCAGAACGATCCGAAAGCCGGATCGCGCAACTTCCTGCCGCGTGCCGGCACGCTGTTCCCGACCAGTGCGGGCTATGTGCCCTATGACTTTAACATCAGCGAACCCAGCTTCAACAAGTCGCGGCGCGAGCAGGCGTCGATCGGCTACAGCCTCGAACATAACTTCAGCGATGCGCTGTCGTTCACCCAGAACCTGCGCTTCACCCACCGCGATGAAGACTATAAATATCTGGTTTATAACGTTAACTCGAAGGTCAACGACCATACCGTCACGCGCATGGCGCAGCATGAAACGCAGATGACCAACGAGTTTGGCGTGGACAATCAGCTGAAGGGGGTGTTCGACACCGGCGAGGTGAAGCACACGGTGCTGGGCGGGCTGGATTACCGCTACAGCCATAGCGATTATAAAATGTACCGCGATCGCGGCAACGATTACCCGATCGACTGGGCCAACCCGGTTCGCCCCAGCATCGATGGCAGCACGCTGGCGCTGGCTTCCAGCGACTTGAAGACGCTGAATCAGGTCGGGGTGTATCTGCAGGATCAGCTGGAGTGGAATAACTGGAACCTGCTGCTGTCCGGCCGCCAGGACTGGTCGCAGGTCAACACGCGCGATCGCACCAGCGGCGGTAAAGAGCAAACCTACAACGATGCCCAGTTCACCGGCCGCGCGGGCCTGCTTTACGCCTTCGACAACGGCATTTCACCGTATGTCAGCTACAGCACCTCGTTCGATCCTAATCTGTACCCGAGCGCGCCGGGTGCCGATCCGCTCAAACCGACCACCGGCAAACAAACCGAAGTGGGCGTGAAATACCAGATCCCGGGCGGCAATACCCTGCTGACCCTCTCCTGGTTCGACATTACCCAGCGCAATGTGGCGTCCTATAACCGCCTTACCTCCGCCTACGAGCAGATCGGTGAGGTGAAATCCAAAGGGATTGAGGCGGAAGTGCACGCTCAGCCAACGCCGGAGATCAAGCTGACCGCCGCCTATACCTACACCGACGTGGTGACCAAAGACTCCAACTCGGCGGACGAAATCGGCCACAGCCCGGCGGGCATTCCGCGCCATGCGGCGTCCGCCTGGGGTAGCTACAGCGTCCTGAGCGGCGCGCTGAACGGCCTGACCGTCGGCAGCGGCGTGCGTTACATCGGCAATGCGCCGGCCGACGCCATCGGCCAGTACGATGTGCCGCACTACACGCTGTACGACGCCATGGTGAAGTATGACCTCGGCCAGGCTTCGTCGGCGCTGCGTGGTGCGGCTATTCAGCTCAACGTGCAGAACCTGACGGACAAGAAATACGTTTCTTCATGCAGCGGCGAATATGCCTGCTTCTACGGCAGCGGCCGCAGCATCATCGCTTCGGTCAACTACCGCTGGTAACAAAAATGGGCGGCCAGCGCCGCCCATTTCTTCCGTTTATCCGGCTTGTTGTATTTCAGGCAGGTCGTGAACAGGCCCGGTAGGCCGGGCCAATGAGACGTTATTTTTCAATCGGGTAGATTGTGCCGGTGTTCATGATGCCGTTAGGATCGTAAACCGCTTTCAACCCCTTCAGTATGTAGTAAGCACTGCCGTGTTCATCTTTGGTCCAATGTACACGGTGTTTGCCGATACCGTGGTGGTGCACCATAGAGCCGCCGTGCCGCAGCGTTTCTTCCACAATGATTTTATTCAACGGGTTGTGGTACTTTTCGATCTCGTCTTCCGGCTTGCAGTCCACCACGTTGTAATCGTAAACAAAGTACATATTGGTGCCATTGATATAACTATGGGAGGAATGGCCGCCCAGCATGGTGATGTCTTTGGCGTGCGGAAACTCCTCACGGATGCGATGCAGCACGCTCTCATAGATGACGTTGATGCTTGCCCAATCGCCGGACACTTCGGTCGTAAAGCCCATATTGTTGGTCTTCATGATCTGCAAGCGTTCCGCAGCTACCTTCTCCGGTCCCCAGTTCAAATTGTTGAACCATTCTTCAATCAGTCGCGAATCCACCTTCTTGCATTCGGCATGGCATTTGACGATGGCCTCGATGCCGTCGCCTGTCGCCTGTGCTATGCCCTGCGCACCTTCCGCCATGAAAATTAACACACATTTGCCGGCGGCGAAGTGGGTAAAGTGTTGAGTGCCATCTTCGACATCATACAATCGGGCGATCGACGGCCGATAACCTTCGACCATCACTTCGCGCAGGATATCGAAGCCGGTCTGCATATTGTCGAGGGTATAGCCATAGAACAGGTTGTTCTCGGGGCGATATTTAAAGATTTTCACCGTCACTTCGGTAATGAAGCACAGTGCGCCTTCATTGCCGATGATCACGTGACGAATATCCGGACCCGCAGCGCGGCGCGGCACGTTTTTGATCCGGGTGATCTGGCCGTTGGGGAACACGGCCTCCAGGCCAACGACCATATCTTCGATCGCGCCATACAGCGTGGAAAACTGGCCGATGCTGCGTGTCGCCACCAGCCCGCCCATCTGCGCCAACGGTTTGGACTGCGGGGAATGGCCGGTGGTGTACCCCTGCGCCCGCAGCTGGTTTTCCAGCACCTCCAGCGGCACGCCGCACTGCGCCGTAGCCTGCATATTGCGAATGTCGATGCTGATAACCTGGTCCATGCCAGAGCCGTCCAGCACCACGGAGTTCTTCACGACCGTCTCCAGCCCGCCCTCGGTGGCGGAAGCGCCGGTACGCGGCACACAGTTAACGCCGTTGGCGTTCATAAATGCCAGCACGTCAGAAACCTGGCGGGTATTTTCCAGCTTCACGACCGCCGCCGGCAGCGGCAGCGTAAATACGCCATGAATATCAGCGTACTTACGGAAACGATCAACGCTGTTCTTTTTCAGCACCTCTTCGTCGGTAATCACCCGTGTCGGCCCAACGATTTCTTTCAAATGACTGACGATAGCTTCTCGAGTCAGAGACATAATTAACCCTTCCTGATAGTCAGAATATAAGTGAGATTCCGTAAAAATAATGTTTTATTAACGAACCAAATAACCGCCATCCACCACCAATAAATGGCCATTAACATAATCGGACGCTCTACTGGCTAAAAACACCATCGCACCCATCAAATCTTGCGTATCACCCCAGCGGTTGGCCGGAATATGATCCAGTATGCGTTGGTTAGTCTGCGGATTCTTACGTGTTTCCGCAGTAATATCGGTGGCGTAATAACCAGGAGCAATGCCATTGACCTGAATATTATATTGCCCCAATTCATCGCAATAAGATTTGGTTAGCCCGGCCAGAGCATGCTTGGTGGCTGAATATGCCGGTGACCATTGGCCGCCGAGGTAGGAAAACAAGGAGCAAATATTGATTATTTTCCCCTGTTTTCTCGGCACCATGACTTGCGCCGTTTCATAACTCAGCTCAAACGCCGCCGTCAGGTTGACGTCGATCATGGGATCCCAGTCCTGGCGGCCGAAATCCAGAACCTGGTTGAGTTTACAGATACCGGCGTTGTTCACCAGAATGTCAACCGCACCAAAGGCCTCCAGACACTGCGCGATCACTTTCGCCGGCGCGCCTTTCTCGGTGATATCCACCTGCATAAATTCGACGCGCACGCCCTGTTGTTCAATAATTTCACGGGTTTGCCCCTTATCCATCACGAAGCTTGGGATAAAAAGATTGGCGCCGGCCTTGGCCAACGCAACGGCAAACGCTTGCCCCAGGCCGCTGTTGCCGCCGGTTACGATCGCCGTCTTACCCTTCAGCGAAAAGAAATCCAGTGAGAACTCATTCAATGCGTTTAGTGACATGCTCCTGCCCCTTGGCCCGGAAAAATGCAAAAAAAAAGAGAAAAGCAAGCTTCTCTGCGGGTGGCAGAGAAGTTACTTTTCTCATCGTCTCCAGTAACTGGGAAACACGCTAACATATCGTCTTCACCCTATTCCGTGATGATTATCGCAAAATTATCAGATAAAAAATAAGTGCAATGCGTCATTTCATTTCCCACATAAAACAACGACAATTCACCCGCTCATGGTTTTGTGATGATATTCACAGAAGGCATTAATGCCGTCATGCTATTTATTACCGCAGTTACTGAAAGAGCCGAAGAGAAAAGTAACTTCCTGCTTGGCGGGGAGTCTGCCTTTCTCTTTTTTTTGTTTAACTTTACTGGCGAGACCGTACCATGGAAAAATCAAATTCTCACCGATGGTTAACGTTGGCGATAATAAGCATCAGCGGCGGCGTAAGTTTCGATCTGGCCTACCTGCGTTATATTTACCAAATACCCATGGCGAAGTTTATGGGGTTTTCCAACACCGAAATCGGGCTGATAATGAGCACTTTCGGCATTACCGCCATTATTTTGTATGCCCCCAGTGGCATTGTCGCCGATAAATTTTCCCATAAAAAAATGATGAGTTCCGCCATGATCGCCTCCGGCTTGTTGGGCTGCGTGATGGCCTTTTACCCGTCGTTCTGGGTGATGATCCTGATCCAGGTGGCATTCGCCCTGACGACCATTTTGATGCTGTGGTCGGTATCCATCAAAGCCGCATCACTACTGGGCAGCCATCAGGAACAAGGGAAAATCATGGGCTGGATGGAAGGCCTGCGCGGCGTCGGCGTCATGGCGCTGGCTGTCTTCACCATGTGGATATTTTCCCTGTTCGCCCCTGAAGATCCCCGTAGTCTGAAAGCGGTTATTTTGATTTACAGCGGCGTCTACATCCTGCTCGGGGTGTTGTGTTGGTTCTTCGTCAACGACGGTTTCACCCCGGCAACGGACAGTGCCGAAACGGCGCGCCGTTTTAGCCTCACCGACATCCTGCGCGTGTTGCGCATCAGCACCACCTGGTATTGCAGCATGATCATCTTCGGTGTCTATACCATCTACGCTATTTTGAGTTACTCCACCAATTACCTGACCGAAATGTACGGAATGACGCTGGTCGCGGCCAGTTACATGGGCATTGTGATCAACAAAATTTTCCGCGCCATGTGCGGTCCGGTTGGAGGGTTGATCACCACCTACAGCCGCCTCAGGTCTCCTACCCGGGTGATCCAGCTATTGGCGTTGGTTAGCCTGATCACGCTGTGCGCCCTGTTGTTCACCAATAACCATCCGGCGTCGGTTGCGGTGGGCATCGGGCTGATTTTATTGCTGGCTTTCGCCTGCTATGCCTCGCGCGGCCTGTATTTCGCCTGCATCGGTGAGGCTCGTACGCCCCGGTTCATTATGGGCACCACCGTTGGCATCTGTTCGGTAATAGGTTTTTTGCCCGACGTGTTCGTCTATCCGTTGGTCGGCCACTGGCAAGACAGCCTGCCCGCCGCCGCCGCGTATCGCAATATGTGGCTGATGGGCTTGGGCTCCACCGCAGTGGTGGTGGTGTTTACCCTGCTGTTGGCAAACAATATCAAACGCGCCGAAACAAAAAAGAACGCGCCACGTCCGGCCGTTGAGTAACGTCTTTTCTTAAGGAGTTAACGGATGAAAAAGCAGTATTTGATGGGGGTGGATGTGGGTACCCAAAGCGCTAAGGTCACCCTTTTCGATTTGGACGGCAATATTCTGTGTGAAGGTCGGCAGCAGTTGCGTGCGCTGGATATTCCCGCACCGCAGTTGGCCGAACATCCGCACGACGATCTGTGGGATGCATTGAAGGTCGCTTTTCGCCGCGCGATGCAGCGTTTTACCGATGGCGGCGGCCAGCGGCATGATATTTTGGCGATGGGGATCTGCATCGTTCGCTGCTGCCGGGCGCTGCTGCAAGAAAACGGCGAGTTGGCCTATCCGGTGATTAACTGGATGGATAAGCGTATGAACAAGCCCTATGAATATGTTGATGCCTACCGTCAGGTTCGCTATGTCACCACCACCTCGGGCTACATCACCCACCGGCTGACCGGTGAGTTCAAAGATACTTGCGCCAACTATATCGGTTGGTGGCCGATGGATAACGACAGTCTGGACTGGAGCCGCGACCCGGAGGCCTGGCGGCGCTGCAATCTGCAGCGTGAGCAGGTATTCGAAGTCGTCAAGCCCGGTGAGATCCTCGGGCAGCTCAGCGCACAGGTGGCGCAGCAAATCGGCGTGCCGGCCGGCATCCCTGTCGTGGCGACGGCGCATGACAAAGCGGTGGAGGCGCTGGGCGCCGGTTCGTTCGGTAACGGCGTGGCGCTTATCTCCCTGGGCACCTACATAGGCGCCATGGTGCATGGCACCGCCAACCTGAAAAATGCGCAAAATTTCTGGCCGTTCCAGGCATCGATCCCCGGCCGTTACCTGTATGAATGCATGGGTGTGCGCCGCGGCATGTGGACCGTCAGTTGGTTCCGCGATCAATTCGGCGCGGCAGCGTTGTCCGCCGCCCATGACGCCGGCGTCAGCATCGAGGAACTGCTGAATCAGGAGGCAACGCGGGTGCCCGCCGGCAGCGAAGGCTTGATTACCGTCCATGATTGGGCGCCGCCAGCCGAAGCCGAATTTCGCAAAGGTGCGATGATCGGTTTCGATGGCCGCCACACGCGGGCGCATATGTATCGTTCTCTCCTGGAAGGTATCGCCTTCACCATGAAGAACCACATGGACAAAATGGCCCATGAGTTGAAAACGCCCTTCAGCCGTCTGATCATCTCCGGCGGCGGCGCCAACAGCGATCTGTTTATGCAGATTTTCGCCGATGTCTTCGGTATCCCAACCCAACGCAACCTGATGAACGGATCGGCGGCGATCGGCTGTGCGATTAACGCCGGCATGGCGATCGGCGTATTCGACAGCTACGAGCAGGCTGCCGAAAAGCTGGTGCGAGCCGGAGACAGCTTTACCCCGAACGAGCGCAACCATGGCCTCTATTGCCGGCTAAACCAGCAGGTGTACCAGCGGCTAAACCAACATCTCGATCCGCTGTTGCGCTCGCTCAGTTCGCTGATGGATTGAGGCGGAGTTTCCATACCTCGTGGTTAGTGGTGGAGACGGCGATGGCGCCGGCCTTCAGCGCGTTTTGCGCGTCGTCTTCATTACAGACCAGACCGCCGGCGATGATCGGCAAATCTATCTTATCGGCTACCCATCCCAACACCTTCGGCATGCAGCCCGGCAAGATCTCGACGCAGTCAGGCGTCGATTGCGCCACCTGCTTGTCAACGTTATGGAAAGAAATGGAGTCGAGAAGAAACAGGCGATGAATGGCGTAAAAGCCTTGCTGGCGCGCCGCTTTCACCATCGCCGATTTAGTGCTGATAATACCGTCGGCGGCGGTGACGATTTTTAGAAAGTTAATCACAATCTCTTTATTGGAACTGCCTTCCAACAAATCGACATGCACAAAAGCGTATTTACCCGCTTCTTTGATTTGCTGGACGATACGTCCAATATTGCAGATGTTGCCATAAAGTACCGAAACAATCGGGCAATCGGACTTCACTGCTACCTGCAGACTGGCATTATCTTTTACCGCCGCAATGATCGGATGCAACTTTAACACTTCAACGATGGTAGACACGCTATTCCCCTGAAAAACCCGCCGCGGCAGGATATGACAATGCGATAAACCCCAGCATAACATGCCGATCCCTCAGTATTCAGCCACGGATTCGGCAGATTGCCGTGCCTCCCGGACCTCTTCTTGCAGCCAATCATGGAAGTAGCCTACACGCGGCAAGTTTCGCTTGCCGGGCGGGATCTCCAGCCAATAGCCGTTGCGGCTTTCCAGCTCCAGCGGGGCAAGCCGCAGCAGCAGGCCGCTTTGCAGTTCGTTACGGATCATCATGCGATCGAGCACCGCATAGCCCGCACCGGTGATGCAGGCATTGATCACCTGATCCTGGGTGCTGAACTCCAGACCACCCTGCAGAGATCGGGCATCATGGCCGGCGGCGTTCAGCCAGTACGGCCAATTGTCCAGACGCACGTCGCCGTTGAGCACGTGCAGTTGAGGCTGCGTGTGCAACGGCGGAAACACACCGTTAACCATCAGCAACGGGCTACCGACCAACACCAGACGTTCGTGGCATAGCCACTCACCGTTGTCGGCACAGTCGGCCGGGGTGCCGAAACGGACTGCGCAGTCGAAGTCGCAGTATTTCTGTCGGGTTTCACTGATCAACGCAATCTGCAGCTGGCTATTGCGACGGCGCAACGTCACCAGGCGCGGCGCCAACCAGCGAGTGGCGAAGGTGGGCGCCACCTGCAGCCGCAAATGCTGCAGCGGGTTACGCAGTTGAACATGCTGAATGCCCTCTTCCAGGATATCCAGCGACTGGCGCACTGCCGGCAACAGTAATATGGCGTCTTGGGTCAATGCCAGCCCGCTGTGGCTGCGGACAAACAGCAATTTGCCGAGAAAGGATTCCAGCTGTTTGATTTGGCGGCTGGCGGCGCTCTGAGTGATAAACAAGGCTTCCGCCGCTTTGCTGACGCTCAGCGTTCGGCAAGTTTCTTCAAAAACACGCAACATACTGAGTGACGGAAGTTTTCTCACGATCAGCTTAGCCTCTCCCCATGCGCAAAAATGTTAATTCCACGTTGCCAATTTGCAGTACTTCGACGATGGCCGCAGCGCTATTTGCGTAAAACCGGAAGCAGATCACATGCGTTTTGCACCTGAGGGTATGACTAAAACGCACTCGCCTAACCTCCTGCCAACTGCCACATTGTTAACGTAATTACAACAATAACCCTACACCGCTCCAACACCGGAGGACAGGTCAAATGCAACAGCTGACACAACAACAAATCCGTATGGATGACGTACCGTTGAACCGATTCCATCTCAAAATCGCCGGGCTGACCTTTGGTGCGCATTTCACCGACGGCTACGTGCTGGGCGTCATCGGTTTCGCACTGGCGCAAATCAAGCCGCAGATGGGACTCTCCGCCTTTTGGGAAGGCATGCTCGGCAGCTCGGCGCTGATCGGACTGTTTCTCGGTAGCCTGTTTCTCGGCTGGATTGCCGATTACATCGGCCGGCAAAAGATTTTTTGCTTCAGTTTTGTGGTGATCACGTTAGCTTCGGCGCTGCAGTTCTTCGCCACCACGCCGGAACAGCTGTTTTTACTGAGGGTGCTGGTCGGCATTGGCCTGGGCGGCGATTTCTCCGTCGGCCACACCATGCTGGCGGAATTCTCACCGCGCAAACATCGTGGTGTGCTGCTCGGCTCATTCAGCGTTATCTGGACCTTCGGCTATGTCGCCGCCGGTTTTGCCGGGCACTTCCTGACGGCGATGGGGCCGGATGCCTGGCGCTGGCTGTTGTCATCTTCCGCCGTGCCGGCGTTGATCATCCTGCTGATGCGTATCGGCACGCCGGAATCGCCCCGCTGGCTCATGGGTAAGGGGCGTCGGGAGCAGGCGATGGCAATCGTGCATCGCCACTTCGGTCCGCACGTCATGCTGATCGACGAAGCGCCGACCCTGAGTAAACAGCGTTTTCTGTCGCTGTTCGGCCCGCGCTATCGCCGCCGCACCGCCTTTAACAGTCTGTTCTTCGTTTGCCTGGTGATCCCCTACTTCGCCATCTACACCTTCCTGCCGTCGATACTGCAGGTGATGGGGCTGGCTCAGAACTTTGCCACCGATCTGCTGCTTAATGGCCTGCTGATCGTCGGCGCGCTGCTCGGTATCCTGCTGACGGTGGTCTGCTCGCGCCGTGGCTTCCTGATCGGCTCCTTCCTGTTTCTCGCCGCCTGCCTGGTCTTGTTGAGCGTCATCCCTTCTAGCCAGACCACCTGGCTGATCGCCCTGTTCGCCGCCTTTACGCTGGTGATGTCGGCGGTGAGCAATCTGGTGGGCGTGTTCCCGGCAGAAAGCTTCCCGACCGAAGTGCGCTCGATGGGCGTTGGTTTCGCCACCTCAATGAGCCGTCTCGGCTCGGCGATCGGCACCGGCCTGCTGCCACTGGCGATCCTCAATTATGGCATGCCCGCCACCACCGGCATTCTGGCGCTGGTGTTGACTGCAGGCGCTATCGTTTCCATCGCCTGGGCACCGGAAACCAAGGGGCTTTCCCTGGTGGATGCGGCGCAGGCACCGGCCCGACGGACGGACGACCCGTTGGCCGCGCCGGCCAAATAACCCACCCTCGATGACTGAAAACAGGAGCAACGACGTGGAAATGTATATCGGTGAAGGCTTTGAAGGGAACGGCGTTAACGCGTCGCATATCAATATCATGATCGGGCCGCGCAGCGGCGCGGTAGGCCAGGCGTTCTCCTCCAGCCTGGCGTCGCCCAGCCAGGGGCACTGCCCGTTCATGGTGGTTATCAAACCCAACGTGCCGGCCAAACCGATGACGCTGTATGTCAATAAAGCGGCGATCGGCAGCGAGCTGCACGGCAACGCCACCTGGGGTGCCTCCCAGGCTGCCATCGCCAAAGCGGTGACCGAAGCGCTGCTGGAAGGCATTCTGCCGCCGGAGGCCGAAGACCACTGGTGCATCGTCACCGCCAACTGGGTAAACCCAGGCTGTGACGACCTCGATGAGGTGTATCGGAACAATTACCGTGCCTGCAGCCAGGCGATCCGTGCGGCGATGGGCCAACTGCCAGATCGCGACCAACTGATGCGTGCGCTGCCGCAACTGGGCAATCCTTTTTATACCCCGAAGTCCTGAGGAGAAATACATGGAATACCTTACGTTGGGCGACTGTGGGCTGCAGGTCTCTCGTCTGTGCCTCGGCACCATGAATATGGGCAGCAAGCAGTGGAAACCGTGGATCTTCGACGAGGCGCAGAGCGAACCGCTGATCAGACACGCGCTGGAATGCGGGATTAACTTTATCGATCTGGCCGATTTTTACTCCAGCGGCGCCGGTGAAGAAGTGGTAGGCCGCATCATCGCGCGGTTGGGGAACCGCGACGAACTGGTGCTGACCACCAAGGTCGGTTACCCGATTGGCGGCGGCCGGAACAATCAGGGCCATTCGCGCAAGCACATTATGGCCGGCATTGAGGCCAGCTTGCGGCGCCTGGGCACGGATTACGTTGACATTTACATGCTGCATTACTTCGACGTCAACACCCCTATCGAAGAAACCTGGTCGGCGATGAACGACATCGTTCGCTCAGGCAAAGCGCGCTACGTCGGTGTGTCTACCATGTATACCTGGCAATTGGCGAAGATCCTCTGGTTCTGCGAACGCCATGGCTATGTAAAACCCATCAATATGCAGTTGCAACTTAACTGCGCTTACCGCGAAGAGGAACGGGAAATGATCCCCTTCTGCCGCGATCAGGGGCTGGGCGTCTCAGTATTCAGCCCGCTGGCTCGGGGGCTGCTGAGCTGTGATTTCAACTCGGTGCGCAACCAGACCGATTTCTTTACCCAAGAGATGTACGCCGATCAAACTTCGCTCAGTGTGGCGCAGTCGGTCAGCCAGGTCGCGCAACTGCGCGGGGTTTCCCCCGCACAAATCGCCCAATCCTGGGTGCTTGGTCACCCGGGCGTTGATTGCATGCTGGTCGGCGCGGATACGGTGCAGCAGATCGACAGCGCGATGGCGGCGCTGGCCACCCAGCTCAGCGACGATGAACGCTATGAGTTAGAACGCAACTACACGCCGTGCGACGTCATCAATGACTATACCGCCGGCAAACGCATTGCCCGCAGCGGCCGCCCGGCGCGCGGCGTATTTATTCAGGATAATCTCGACACGAGGAACATCGCATGACTGCCTACTCTTCATTACTGCGCCACGGGTGGTACTGTGATGGCGAATGGCGCACCGCGCAGCTTAGCTACCCGGTGTACAACCCGGCCAACGGCAAGGTGGTTGCCGAGGTGGCTAGCGCCGGTGCGTCTGAGACCGAAGCGGCGATCGCCGCCGCCGCCGCCGCGCTCCCCGCATGGCGTGCCCTGCCGGCCAAGACGCGTTCGCAGATCCTGCAGCGATGGTTCCGGCTTATCATGGACCATCAGGCGGCGTTGGCGGAATTGATGGTGCTGGAGCAAGGCAAGGTGTTGAGCGAAGCCTTGGGTGAAGTCGCTTACGCCGCCAGCTTTATCGAATGGTTTGCCGAAGAAGGCAAGCGCGCCTGCGGCAAAACCATTCCAGCCCCGCAGGCTGCCAACCGTATTCTGACGTTCAAAGAGCCGGTCGGCGTCATCGCTGCCATCACACCATGGAATTTCCCGCTGGCGATGCTGACGCGCAAACTGGGGCCGGCGCTGGCCGCCGGCTGCACGGCGGTGATCAAACCCGCCAATGAAACGCCGCTTTCCGCTTTTGCGCTGATCGTGTTGGCAGAACAAGCCGGCGTCCCGGCCGGGGTGATTAATGCCGTTTCCGGCGATACCACCGCCATCGGCGCAGCGCTGATGGCCAGCCCGGCGGTGCGCAAGGTTTCTTTTACCGGCTCTACACCGGTTGGAAAGTTGCTGATGCGTCAGGCCGCCGATACGGTCAAAAAGCTGTCGTTGGAGCTGGGCGGCAATGCGCCTTTTATCGTGTTCGACGACGCCGATCTCGATGCCGCGGTCGCCGGTGCCCTGGCGGCCAAATTCCGCAACAGCGGCCAGACCTGCGTGTGCGTCAATCGCTTCTATATTCAGGCCGGCATTTATCCGCAGTTCGTTGAAAAGCTCACCGCCGCGGTACGGGCGCTAAAGG
The DNA here is from genome assembly GCF_024160145.1 of Serratia nevei. Lineage (GTDB taxonomy): Bacteria > Pseudomonadota > Gammaproteobacteria > Enterobacterales > Enterobacteriaceae > Serratia > Serratia nevei_A. The sequence continues at coordinate 180,203 of NZ_JAMYWQ010000001.1, read as the reverse complement.
TGGCTCCGGGCATGACGCCTGGCGCGCAGCAAGGCCCGTTGATTCATGAAAAGGCGCTCGAAAAAGTGGAAAGCCATCTGCAGGATGCTCTCAACCAGGGCGCCCGTCTGATGTGCGGCGGTGGGCGCCATGCACTCGGCGGTTCCTTCTTCCAGCCAACGGTCTTGGCGGACGCCGACGAACGAATGCGGCTGGCACATGAGGAAACATTTGGCCCGTTGGCCGCCTGCTTCCGGTTCCAACATGAGGACGAGGCGATCGCTCGCGCCAACGCGACACCATTTGGCTTGGCGGCTTATTTGTATACCCGCGATCTGGCGCGCGCATTCCGCGTCACCCAGCTGCTTGAAAGCGGCATTGTTGGCGTCAACGAAGGCATTATCTCTACCGAGGTGGCGCCGTTCGGCGGAGTCAAAGAGTCCGGGTTGGGGCGCGAGGGATCGGATATCGGTCTGGAAGAGTACCTGGAAACCAAGTACGTCAACCTGGGGCAAATACACTAACCTTACAGGCAGGCGTAGAAATCCGCCTGCCGTTTACTCCTGCTTAAGTTCCCGCAGATGTTTGTACACCGTGGCGCGCCCCATCGACAGTACGTTGGCGATGTAGTCCGCCGCGCTTTTGGCCTTGAACGCCCCCTGATGATAGAGATCGCTGACCAGCCGCCGTTTCTGTTCGCGGCTCAGCGCGCCGAGCGCGGCGTTCTCGCGCCGCAGCCAGTCGTGCAAGAAGGTGTTGATCTTCTCCTGCCAGTCATCTTTGAACAGCGCTTGCGGCTGTGGCTGTAGCCGGGTGACCGACAGGAACATGTCCAGCGCGTTGCGGGCGTCTTCGAACATCGCGGTGCTCAGGTTGATGCACAGCAGATAGCTGGGCTTGCCCTCCTCGTCGCGGGCGGCGATGCTCACCGAGCGCATCTTTTTGCCGTCCCAGTTCAGTTTTTCATAGGGCCCGGTCACGCCGGCACCGCCATCGAGCTCAAAGTCCTCCAGCCCGGCGTCGTCGCCCGGTTTGCGCTTCGACAGGTTGTTCGCCAGATAGGCGATCTTGTTGGTGGCCAGATCGTGGATCACCACTTCCGCATTCGGGAAAAACAGCGCCGCGATGCCGTCGGCGACCGAGCGCAAAAGGTCGAGTTGAGAAGAAGAGTTCGGCACGCTGGGGGTCTCCGTATAGCCCGGTTTGGTTTGTTGTTCAGCCGCTTAGCATACCGCAGTTGCCGCCGCTTGCCGAGGGGACGGGCGGCAAGCGGCGCATCCTTCGCCGGTTACTCCGCCTCGACGCCGCGCCGATAAAACACATAACTCTCGCGTGCCACGCTGTCGCGGACCCGATAGCGCCAGATCAGGCCGAGCGCAGTGAACCACAGCGGCATGCTGCACAGCGCGATCAGGGTATCGCGATCGAACACCATCAGCACCAACGTAAAGGCGAAGAACGCCAGCGTCAGCCAGGCCATCGCCACCCCGCCCGGCATTTTAAAGTGGGAGGCGGCGTGCAGATCCGGCCGCTTCTGGCGATACACCAGGTAGGCGACCAAAATCATGCCCCAGCTGTAAACCACCAGGATCGCCGCCACGGTGGAGACAAGGGTGAACAGCGTCATCACGTTCGGCACCAGCACCAGCAGCAAGGTGCCGGCCACCATGCAGAAGCAGGAAAACAGCAGGCTGCGGATCGGAATGGCGGTGGTGCGCGACAGAATGCGGAACTGGCCGTGGGCGTGTTTTTCCATCGACAGGCTGTACAGCATGCGGGTGCTGGAATAGACACCGCTGTTGGCCGAAGACATCGCCGAGGTCAACACCACGAAGTTGATCACCGCAGCGGCGGCCGGCAGCCCCGCGCGATCGAACAGCATCACGAACGGGCTGCTGTCCGGCGAGATGTGGCTCCACGAGGTGACGGCGATAATGGTCAGCATCGAGCACACGTAGAACACAATGATGCGCGCCGGGATCGCGTTGATCGCCTTCGGCAGCACCTTCTGCGGGTTTTTGGTCTCCGCCGACATGGTGCCCAGCAGCTCGATGCCGGTGCAGGAGAAAATGGCGATCTGGAAACCGGCGAAGAAGCCGAAGATGCCGTGCGGCATGAAAATGGCGGGATCGGTGACGTTATGCAGCGAAGCGGTCACGCCGTCCGGCGAAGTCCAGCCGCTGAACACCATCCAGGCGCCGGTGGCGATCAGCGCGACGATCGCCACCACCTTGATCATCGCGAACCAGAATTCGGCCTCGCCGAACATCTTGACCGACAGCATGTTGAACAGGCACAGGAACCCCAGCGTCAGCAGCGCCGGCAGCCAGGGCGAGACGTTCGGCAGCCAATACTGTATATAGCCGCCGCACACCACCACGTCGGCGATGCAGGTCACCACCCAGCTCAGCCAGTAGGACCAGCCGAGAAAAAAGCTGGCGCGCGGCCCCAGGTATTCGGAGACGAAATCGGCGAACGAGCGGTAATCGAGCCGGGTGAGCAGCAATTCCCCCATCGCCCTCATCACCATGAACATGAAAAAGCCGACGATGGCGTAAGTCAGCACGATGGACGTGCCCGACAACGCGATGGTCTTGCCCGAGCCCATAAACAGCCCGGTGCCGATGGCGCCGCCGATCGAAATCAGCTGAATGTGGCGCGCGCTCAGGCCGCGCTGCAGGGTTTGGGCACAGTGAGGCCCCTCGGCTGAACCCGGGTTCAGCCGATCGCAGTGATTTTTTGTCATGGTGTTACCTGTCCGTCATTAAGGCGATTAAGCAACCGTTGTGCGGCTGCAGCAGGAGCGAAACGCCCGTGGGCGCACTAACCGGCAAAAAAATTCAGACCAAACGCCGCCCGCCCCGTTGTGACAGGGTGGTCATAATAATGGGTACCGAGAAAATGCTCGCGTGAGCCGTTGTATCGCCACGGTTGGCGTACAAAGCCTGAGCGTGGTGGGTAAACACTAAAATATCAAATAGTTATACTTTCCCTTGTGCAACAAAAAAACGACGCCGGAGCCGTTTTAACATTAATTTAACTCTGGCGAGGGGAATTGCCATTGTCAACATGGCAGTTAAATAAAATGAAACTTTTTGATCACATTCAAGCTTCTGAAAAATAGATAAAAAGGGTTTTTATGCGTTTTATATGCATAAATTATGCATGTACTCACCCGCTGCCAACGAAAAGTAATTAACTATTCATTTACCGCCCCGCAGGCGGCGAAAAACCGTCCGCTGGCCCGATGAGAGGGGGGCTAACAACCGGCATAATTAGTGGTAAATTTAGCGGCGCAAAGTGTTATGCGCTTGCTAATCCACGGTTAAACGAAATAAATACCTCTAATATATAAAGGTTGGTTATGGAAAAGCTATCCTACGCTTCAGACAGCAGCACCACCGCTTGGGCTACATATCTGCAACAAATCGATCGCGTCGCCCCTTACCTCGGCGAGCTGTCACGCTGGGTTGATACGCTGCGTCACCCTAAGCGCGCTTTGATTGTTGATATCCCGCTGCAGATGGACGATGGCACCATCCGCCACTTCGAAGGTTTCCGCGTACAGCACAACCTGTCGCGTGGGCCGGGCAAAGGCGGTATCCGCTTCCACCCTGACGTCGATCTGAACGAAGTGATGGCCCTCTCCGCCTGGATGACCATCAAGTGTGCCGCGGTCAACCTGCCGTACGGCGGCGCCAAGGGCGGCATCCGCGTCGACCCGTTCAAACTGTCTGAAGGTGAACTGGAGCGACTGACCCGCCGCTACACCAGCGAAATCGGCTTCATCATCGGGCCACAGAAAGACATTCCTGCGCCGGACGTCGGCACCAACGCCAAAGTGATGGCCTGGATGATGGATACCTACTCCATGAACCACGGCACCACCATCACCGGCGTGGTCACCGGCAAGCCAATCCACCTCGGCGGCTCCCTGGGCCGTGAGAAAGCCACCGGCCGTGGCGTATTCGTCACCGGCAGCGAAGTGGCCAAGCGTCTGGGCGTGCAGATCGAAGGCGCCAAAGTGGCGGTACAAGGCTTCGGTAACGTGGGCAGCGAAGCGGCTCGCCTGTTCGTTGGCGTCGGCGCGCGCGTCGTCACCATCCAGGACCACTCCGCCACCCTGTTCAACGCCAACGGCATCGACCTGGCCGCGCTGACCGAATACCAGGCCAAGCACAAGCAGATCGCCGGCTTCCCTGGCGCCAGCGAGATCGAGAGCGAAGCGTTCTGGTCTGTGGACATGGACATCCTGATCCCGGCCGCGCTGGAAGGCCAAATCACCCGTCAGCGCGCCGAAATCCTCAGCGCCAAGCTGGTGCTGGAAGGCGCTAACGGCCCTACCTTCCCGGATGCGGACGATATTCTGCGTTCCCGTAACATCACCGTGGTGCCGGACGTTATCTGTAACGCCGGCGGCGTAACGGTCAGTTACTTCGAGTGGGTGCAAGACATGGCGAGCTACTTCTGGAGCGAGTCCGAGATCAACGAGCGTATGGACAAGATCATGACCGACGCCATGGTCCACGTCTGGAACAAGGCGGCCGAGAAAGAGTGCAGCCTGCGCACCGCCGCTTACATCGTGGCCTGTGAGCGCATTCTGACCGCACGTAAAGAGCGCGGCATCTACCCAGGCTGATGCCCGCATCCCGGCCTGCCCCGGCAGGCCGGATTTTCCTCAGCGCAAACAGCGCTTCAACACCTTGCCGGTACTGGTCATCGGCAAACGCTCGACGAACTCGACGATACGCGGATACTTGTACGCCGCCAGCCGCTCCCGGCTCCAGGCGATCAGCATTTCTTCCTCAATCGGCTCCTCCATCTCCCTCAACACCACCACCGCTTTGATCTCCTCGCCCAGCGAGGGATGTTCAACGCCGATCACCGCCACCAACGACACCGCGGGATGGCGAATCAACGCTTCTTCAATCTCGCGCGGATAGACGTTAAAGCCGCCGCGAATGATCATGTCCTTGGCCCGATCGACGATGAAATAGAAGCCGTCGGCGTCGCGGCGCGCCAGATCGCCGGTACGGAACCAGCCGTTTTCCAGCACCTCCGCCGTCGCCTCGGGGCGATTCAGGTAACCTTTCATGATGTTGTAACCGCGCACCGCGATCTCCCCGACCTGGTCGATGCCGTCGATCGGCTGCCCGGTGGCATCAAGCAGGCGCACCTCCACGCCCCAGATCGGTTGGCCGATAGAGCCGGGTTTGGTCATCCGATGGGGATGGTTAAAGGTGGCGACCGGGCTGGTCTCAGACAGCCCATACCCTTCGAGAATGTTGACGCCGAAGCGGCGCGAGAAATCCTCCAGGATCTGTACTGGCAGGCTGGCGCCGCCGGACACCGCCATACGCAGCGTGCTGCGCAAGCTTTCGATATCCGTGTGTTCATTCAGCGCATTCAACAGCGCCCAATACATGGTCGGCACCCCAGCGAAGAAGGTGATGCCGTGCCGTTGCATCAGCGCAATGGCCTGCGCGGCGTCGAAGCGCTCGACCAGCACCAGAGTGGCGGCGGAAGCGAACCCGGCATTCATCTGCACCGTCGAACCAAAAGTATGAAACAGCGGCAAGGTGACTAGGTGACGATCGGGGGCCGTCTCCGAACCGTCGAACAGCCGCACCGACCCCCATGCGTTGAGCACCAGATTGGCATGGGTCAGCTCCGCGCCTTTGGCGCGGCCGGTGGTGCCGCTGGTATACAACACCACCGCGGTGTCGCTTTCGAGCGTTGCGGCCGACGCGAATTCGGTAGCCTGTTCGGCTATTGCCGCGCTGAAACGCTCCCCTTCAAGCGATAGCCTATCGCCGATGATAAACACCTCGCGGCATGGCTCCGCCCTCGCCGCCGCCCGCAGCGCCTCCTCCCCCAGCGGCAGGCCACCGCTACCCTCGAAACAGAACAGCGCCACCGCCGCCGAATCCGCCAGGTAATAGTCGAACTCCGCGCTTTTAAGCAGAATGTTCAGCGGCACCACCACCGCGCCGCTTTTGAGAATGCCGTAATAGATAGCCGGAAACTCCGGCCGGTTCGGGCAGGCCAGCGCCACCCGTTCACCGGGCCGCACGCCGCGCGCGGCCAACAAATTCGCCACCCGATTGGCCATTTCGTTCAGCGCCCGATAGCTGAGCGGGTTGTCGTCCTGTATCACCGCCGGCCGCTCCGGCCAGGTGCGCGCACTCTCTTCAAGCAAGGTAGCCAGATTCAGCATCGGGGATCCTCCCTGGGGTTGAGCGGCGGGAAAAATGCCGCAGTATCACGAGTATAGATAGGCGCTTTGCGGTTCGCATTCCCAGGGGCGCTGGGCTATACCTTAGGCAATCCCTATCCCGCAGGAGTTGTGATCATGAGCAAGAAAAAGATCCTGATGCTGGTCGGCGACTACGCCGAAGATTACGAAACCATGGTGCCGTTTCAGGCATTGCAGATGATCGGCCATCAGGTGGACGCCGTGTGCCCCGGCAAAGCCGTCGGCGATTACATCCAAACCGCAATCCACGACTTTGACGGGGCGCAGACCTACAGCGAGAAACCCGGCCACCGTTTTACCTTAAATGCCGACTTCGCCGCCGCCAAAGAAGAGCACTACGATGCGCTGTTGATCCCCGGCGGTCGGGCGCCGGAATACCTGCGCCTGAATCCCGACGCGATCGCGCTGGTGCAGGCGTTTGACGCCGCGAAAAAACCGATCGCTGCCGTTTGCCACGGCCCGCAGCTGCTGGCGGCGGCCGGGGTGTTGAAAGGCCGCACCTGCAGCGCCTACCCGGCCTGCGCGCCGGAGGTGCGGCTCGGCGGCGGCCATTATGCGGAGATAGGCATCGATCAGGCGCACGTCGACGGCAATCTGGTCACCGCCCCGGCCTGGCCGGCGCATCCGCAGTGGCTGGCCAAGTTCGCCGAGCTCTTGGAGCAGTAACGCGGCGCTAGCGGAGCTGCTCGATCAGAAAGTGGATGTCGTACAGCCAGCGCTTGGCGCGCGCGGAACGCACCAGCATCGACACGCACAGCGGCCGGGGGTGTTCTTTGCAGGCGGAGGGGGAGAACCAGCGCCCGGTGTTGCTCGGCGGCTGGAAATACAGCTCGTGGTTATAGTTGCCGCTGTCGACGCCGAAGGTATCGAAGTAGCGGCGCATCAGCGTATTGGAATCGCTGAACGACAGGTTGAGCGCGGTGTTGATCTCGGTTTCCGGGGTGATGGCCACGCCCTTTTTCAGCCGCCCTGGCGCGTTGAAGGCGGCGATAAGCGCGATGACCTGTTGCTGAATGTCTTCTGCCATGACGACCTCGAGCCGATATGAATAAAGGTGAATGCGGTTCTCTGTCTGACTCTGCTCACCGCGGCGAGTTCTGGCCGCTGGCCGGGTTTTCTGTTTCTTTACACTTTCCATAAAAAAACCGCGCACAACCAAAAGCCTGGCGCGCGCGGTCGACGGTTAGCGGCTGAGCGTCGTCTTGTCGGCGATGACGTCGTCCCCCTGCCGCTCGGCGGTAACGCCGCCGCCCAACACTTTATACAGGGTGGCCTGATTGTCGTACGCGGTCTGCTGCGCGGCGATCAGCGCCTGTTGCGCCGTGTACAGCGTGCGCTGCGCGTCCAGCAGCGTCAGGTAGCTGTCTACGCCCTGGCGGTAACGCAGCTCGGCCAGACGATAATATTGCTGCGCCGCCGCCACATAGCCGCTTTGCGCCGCCAGCTGTTCCTGCAGCGTGGCCTTGCGCGCCAGCGCGTCGGCGGTTTCCTGAAATGCCGTCTGCACCGCTTTCTCATAGGTGGCGACATACAGGTCTTTCTGCGCCTGACTGTAGTTGAGCTGAGCCGTGTTATAGCCGCCGCTGAAGATCGGCAGGCTGATGCTTGGTGCGAACGACCAGACGCCGGCTCCGTGGCTGAACAACGAGGAGAGTTCACCGCTGCCCACGCCGCCGCTGGCGGTCAGGCTGATCGACGGGAAGAACGCCGCCCGCGCCGAACCGATATTGGCGTTGGCGGATTTCAGGTTATGCTCGGCCTGCAGCACGTCCGGCCGCTTCAGCAATACTTGCGAAGCGACGCCGGCCGGCAGATCGCGCATGATCCCGCCCAGCGCCTCGATACCGCTCGGCAGCAAGTTTTCCGGCACGCTTTGCCCCACCGCCAAATCCAGCGCGTTTTTCGCCTGCGCGGCGCTGGTGGCGTAGCTAGCGGCGTCCGAGCGCGCCTGCTGGTAGACGGTTTCCGCCGACGCCACGTCAACCAGCGACGCAATCCCGTGCTGTTGATTGTTGCGCGTGACGTCCAGCGACCGTTTGGCGCTCGCCATCGTCTGCTGCGCCACCGCCAGATTGCTGCGCTCGGCCGCCACCGCCACCCAGTCGGTGACGATATCGGCGATCAGCGTCAGACGGGTGCTTTTCGCCGCCTCCGAGTTCGCCAGATAGGTTTCGAACGCCGCGCGCGACAGGCTGGCGTTTTTGCCGAACAGATCCAACTCGAATGCGCTGACGCCGGCCGCGGCTTCGTAGCTTTGGCTCAGCGCGGTGGCGTTGCCGCTGCCGGTCAGCGCCCGCCCGCGGCTGCCGTCGGCGGTGGCATTGACCGTCGGGAACAGCGCCGAACGCTGCTCGCCGTACAGGGCGCGCGCCGAGGCGATATTGGCGATCGCCTCGCGCAGATCGCGGCTGCTGTTCAGCCCCAGCGCCACCACCTGGCGCAGCCGGGCGTCCTGCACATAGTCGCGCCAGGCGACGTCCGGGTAGCTCAGCGCCTGGTTGCCGCCGGCCTCGTCCTGCGGCAGGTTGGCGGGCACCGGCGCCGCCGGGCGCTGGTAGTGCGGATCCAGCGACAGACAGCCGGCCAGCAGCAGCGGTAAAGTTAACATCATGACTCGTTGCAACACGTTATTCTCCTGCCTGTGACGGCGGGTTGGCGGGCCGACGGGTAAACATGCGGCGCACCAACACATAAAACAGCGGGACGAAAAAGATGGCCAATGCGGTGGCGGTGATGGTGCCGCCGATAATGCCGGTACCGATGGCGATGCGGCTGTTGGCGCCGGCGCCGCTGGAGACCGCCAGCGGCAGCACCCCGGCGGTAAACGCCAGCGAGGTCATCAGGATCGGCCGCAGGCGCATGCGCGCCGCGTGGACCGCCGCGCCAATCAGCGTTTCACCGCGCTGATGCATCTCCTCGGCGAACTCGACGATCAAAATGGCGTTCTTCGCCGACAGGCCGATGATGGTGAGCAGCGCCACCTGGAAGTAGATGTCGTTTTCCAGCCCGCGCAGGGTGATCGCCAGCAGCGAGCCCACCACGCCCATCGGCACCACCAACATCACCGCGAACGGAATCGACCAGCTCTCATACAGCGCCGCCAGGCACAGGAACACCACGATCAGCGAAATGGCGTACAGCGACGACGCCTGGCCGCTGGTCAGCCGCTCCTGATAGGACAGCCCGCTCCAGGCATAGCTGCTGCCGGCGGAGAATGTGGCCGCCAGTTTCTCCATCTCGCTCATCGCCGTACCGGAGCTGACGCCGGCGGCACCCTGCCCGGTGATCTCGAACGACGACAGCCCGTTATAGCGCGACAGGTTTTCCGGCCCGTAGATCCAGTGCGAAGACGCAAAGGCGGAGAACGGCGTCATGCTGCTGGCGCCCGACGCGTTGGTGCCGCGCACAAACCAGCGGTCGAGATCTTCCGACTTGGCGCGGTACTGCACATCGCCCTGCATATAGACTTTTTTCACCCGGTTGCGATCGATAAAGTCGTTGATATAGGTGCTGCCGAACGCGCTGCTGAGGGTGCTGTTGACGTCGGCGGCGCTCAGGCCGAGCGCCTGCAGCTTGCCGTTGTCGATCTCCACCTGCAGCTGCGGGGTGTCCGGCAAGGTGTTGGCGCGCACCGCCAGCAGCGCCGGGTTGTTGCCGGTGGCGGCAACGATCTGGTCGCGCATCGCCTGCAGCTCGGCGCGGGTGGTCGCCCCTTTGGCCTGCAGCTCGAAGGTGAAGCCGTCGGACTGGCCGAAACCGTCGATCGCCGGTGGGCTCATGGAGAAGACCTGGGCGTCGCGCAGCGAGGCGAAGTGCGCCATGGCGCGTTTGGCGATGGCGTCGGCGGTGTTCGCGCTGCCGCTGCGCTGGCTCCAGTCTTTGAGGCTGACGAACGCCATGCCGGCGTTTTGCCCGCTGCCGCTGAAGCCGAAACCGTTGATGGTGAAAATGGTGCTGACGTTGGCCTTTTCCCGGTCGAGGAAATAGGCGGTCACCGCTTCGCTCACCGCCGAGGTGCGCACGTTGGTGGCGCCTGCCGGCAAGGTGTACTGCACCATCACCGTGCCCTGATCCTCGTTGGGCAGAAAGCCGGTCGGCAAGCGCAGGTACATCACGGCGGCGGCGATCAACAGCAGGCCGTACAGCAGCAGATAGCGCGTCGGCCGGTGGATCACCCCACCGACCTTGTCGGCGTACTTCTCCTGCAGCCGGTCATAGCCGCGGTTGAATTTGCCCAGCAAGCCCTTGTCGGTCTGCGCGTCGTGCGCCGGTTTCAGCAACGTGGCGCACAATGCCGGCGCCAGCGTCAACGCCAGCACCACCGACAGCACCATCGAGGAGACAACGGTGATCGAAAACTGGCGATAGATCACCCCGGTGGAGCCGCCGAAGAACGCCATCGGCAGAAACACCGCCGACAGCACCAGCGCGATGCCGACCAATGCGCCGGTGATTTCGCGCATCGATTTCTCCGTCGCCTCGCGCGGCGGCAGCTTATCCTCCCGCATCACGCGTTCGACGTTTTCCACCACCACGATGGCGTCGTCCACCAACAGCCCGATCGCCAACACCATGCCGAACAGCGTCAGGGTATTGATTGAATAGCCGAACGCCGCCAGCACGCCGAAAGTGCCCAGCAATACCACCGGCACGGTGATGGTCGGGATCAACGTGGTGCGCAGGTTTTGCAGGAACACGAACATCACCACCACCACTAACGCCACCGCTTCGAACAGCGTTTTCACCACCTCCTCGATCGAGATGTTGATAAAGTCGGTGCTGTCTTTGGGGTAGGCCACCTTGTAGCCCTGCGGCATCGCGCTTTGGTATTCCGCCACCTTGGCCTTCACCAGCTTGGCGGTGTTGAGGGCGTTGGCGCCCGCCGCCAGCTTGACCGCGATCCCCGCCGCCGGGTGGCCGTTGAGGTGTGCGCTGGCGGAGTAGTCCTCGTTGCCCAGCTCAACCCGCGCTACGTCGCCCAGCCGCACCAGCGCGCCGCTGCTGTCGCTTTTCAGGATGATATTGCGAAACTGTTCCGGCGTTTGCAGCCGCGACTGCGCCTTTACCGTGGCGGTCAGCTGCTGATCGGCGGCGGCCGGCAGATCGCCGATCTTGCCGGCGGACACCTGGGTGTTTTGCGCTTCGATCGCCGTCTGCACGTCGGAAGGCATCAGCACATAGCTCGCCAGCTTGGTCGGATCCAGCCAGATGCGCATCGCATATTCCGAGCCGAACACCTGCACGTCCCCCACGCCCTCGATGCGCGACAGCGGATCCTGCAGGTTGCTGACCAGATAGTCGGAGATATCGGCCATCGTCGTCTTGTCGCTTTCGTCATACAGCCCGACGATCAGCAGGAAGCTGCTCTGGGATTTCTTGACCGTCACGCCCTGCGCGGTGACCGCGCTCGGCAAACGGCTTTCCGCCTGCTGCACCTTGTTTTGCACCTGCACCTGAGCGATATCCGGATCGGTGCCCTGATCAAAGGTGACGTTGATGCTGACCGAGCCGCTGGAGCTGCTGGTCGAAGAAAAATACAGCAGGCCGTCCAGGCCGGTGAGCTGCTGCTCAATCACCTGGGTGACGCTGTTTTCCAGCGTTTGCGCGTCCGCGCCCGGATAGGTGGCGGAGATGGAGATCTGCGGCGGTGAGACGTCCGGGTACTGCGAAACGGGCAACGAATTGATCGACATCAGGCCGCACAGCATGATGATGATGGCGATCACCCAGGCGAATACCGGCCGCCGGATAAAGAACTGCGCCATATCACTGCTCCCCGCTTTGGGTTTTGTCGACCGAGACCTCAACCGGCTTCACCGCGGCGCCGATCGTGACCTTGCTGGTGCCTTCGACGATCAGGCGATCGCCTTCGTTCAGGCCGCTGCCGATCAGCCAGTGGCTGCCCACCACCCGTTCAGCGCTGACGGTGCGCTGCGCCACTCTGTTTTGCGCGTCCACCACCAACGCGGTGGCTTCCCCTTTGACGTTGCGGGTTATGCCCTGCTGCGGCGCCAGAATGGCTTTGGGATCGACGCCGTTATCCACCGTGGCGTGGACATACATGCCGGGCAGCAGCTCATGTTCGGGGTTGGGGAACACCGCGCGCAGCGTGACCGAACCGGTGGCTTCGTCCACCGCCACCTCGGTCAGCTCGAGCTTGCCGGCGTGGGCATAAGGCGTGCCGTCCTCCAGCTTGATGGCGACCGGCGTGACGGCGCCGCGCTGTAGCGCCGCCTGCTGGCGCCGCAGTTTAAGCAGCTGGGCGCTGGACTGGGTCAGATCGACATAGATCGGGTCGAGCGTGCGGATGGTGGCCAGCGCATCGCTCTGGCCGGCGGTGACCAGCGCGCCCGGCGTCACCGACGAGATACCGATACGCCCGGCGATCGGCGCCCGCACCTGGGTATAGGCGAGGTTGATGCGCGCCGTTTCCAGTGCCGCCTGATATTGGGCCACCGAGGCTACGGCCGCCAGATAGGCGGCCTTGGCGTCGTCGGCATCTTGCTGAGAAACGCCGTTCGCTTTCACCAGCGCCGCATAGCGCTGCGATTTGAGCCGGGTGGATTGCACCGTGGCCTGGGCATTTTTCAGCTGGGCGGCGGCCTGATCGTAGCTGGCCTGATAGCTGGCAGGGTCAATTTGGTACAATACCTGCCCGGCCTTGACCTCGGCCCCTTCGCTAAACAGCCGCTGCTTGATAATCCCGTCGACCTGCGGCCGCACGTCGGAAGTCATGGTGGCATTGACCCGGCCGGTCAACTCGCTGCTCAGGGGCACTGACTGGGCGCGCAGCGTGACGACACCGACCTCCTGCTCACCGCCCGCGCCGGCTGGCGCACCGGCGTTTTGCCCATCGCAGGCGGCCAGCAACAGCGACAGCACAAGCACCAAAAGCGTTTTCCTCTGCATTGCAATACGATCCTGTTGAGAATGACTATTCTCAATATATCGAATGCCGACATTCGCTTCTGAAAGGGTTACGTAAGAATTGCGTAAAATCTTATCGCACCAAGACGGGCCCGCGTTTGGAGCAGCGATGCTTCTATCTTTCTCGTTTTCGCGTTTCCGGCAGGCTTGCTGGTTGAAACAGAGATGACATTGCAGGCAGCAGCCTGCACCCGAAGGCTATCGTCATAAACACGGAATATGAATAAGTTAAGCTAACCATAAGTGCCTGCCTACCTTTCGTTAGACCAATAAATGAAAACCGTCAATACATAAAAAAATATTTAGCTTTCCCGGTATCTTGGCAATCGGTTGCTTCACCCGCGAAATCACCTTAACCAAATGAATTTTAAATGAAAAAATCAATTCACTAACTGTCATTGTTCTATTGGACGACATTTTTTTATTTTTACATAAACAGTGCTAAAAAAATCATCTTGACTATCACTTTGTCAGGCATAAAATCGACCGAAAAGACATAAATAAAAATTCAGTTTCGTTCGACTGAATATCCCTAAGTGGGAAATTTGAAACATAACATCAAAAAAGGAAGCAACGTGCCTATCCATAACCCGATCTGGCAGCAGGAAGAGCTCGCCGGTAATATAGCGTACAATCAAGATCTGGCTTCAATAATCAAGAAAAATGCATGGCATGGTCTCTTTGAGTCACCTAAATGGATTTTGATGAATCCCGCCGACGAAGTCATAGACTTTTACCATAAATATATCGTCAATCCTTCCCTGGCATTACGCCAACGGTTTTCTTTGACAGGAAACAAGCTCCACGATCTTGGTTGTGGCGGCGGCCGTCATTTATTTTATTTCAACGAGCGCGGCTTTGACGTGACAGGAAGCGATCTTTCTGAAAATGCCATTGCGTTTACTAAAGCAGAATTGGCACGCCGTCAGCAAACGGCGGAGTTGGTCCTTTGCCCCATGACCGAACTGCCGTTTGAGAATGATTATTTCGATATCACCATTTCGCGCGCAGTGATAAACCACGCGTCTTTACAGGACGTCAAAAAGACTATTTTTGAAGTTGCCCGAACCACCAAAAAAGGCGGATTATTCTTCGTCACCTTCTCTTCAGAACGCGCATCAGACTGGAAAAAAGGCACGGAAGTCGAAGAAGACGTCTCCTATATCCCGGAGTCGGGCCCTGAAAAAGGCTTGATTCACACCTTCCTCAATGCGGCCAACACCGCCGCTTTGCTAGAGCCGTTTTTCCGTATCGAAGAAATCTACCTTTACGAGCACCCTTCCTGGGTAACCGATGCACCAGGCGCTTCCGATCCCAATGAATATTTTGGGTCTGAATACGTCGCCATTTGCGTACGTCGCTAATCAGGTCGTCATGGCAACCTTTCCCTGGAAAGGCTGCCATCATCCGGGTGTACTCAAGGTGTTTAAAATATGATACTGACAGGAAAATCTATCGAGGCGTTTGTCAGAAACGGCGATATAGCTATTTCTCCATTTTCGGCTAACCATATAACGACAAACTCTTACGATCTTACATTAGGCAGTCGTTTTATTCGTTACCGCGAAGAAGTCATGGATCCCAAAAAGGAAAATCGTCATGACATTATCGAATGCGGTGCGGAAGGAATCATGCTGAATAAAGGCGATTTTGTATTAGCCCACAGCGTAGAGAAATTAGGCAGCAATAAATACGTTCCAATCATTCATGCCAAATCAAGCATCGCCAGACTGGGGTTGTTTGTGCATGTTACAGCGGACTTAATTGATATAGGGTCATTCGGCTGCGTAACTTTTCAATTGCACAGTACATTGCCTATCAGGCTGTTCCCTGGAATGAAGATAGGCCAGGTAACTTTCTGGAAACCGTTGGGCGATATCATTCCCTACAATGGGAAATATCAAGGTTCTGAAGGGCCACGGGTCTCTCTGGCCTATTCAGACTTCAAGCAGTAATCCAATTACGACACTGGAATGACGACCATGATTCTTACCGGCAGCGAAATTAAAAAGAGAAACGCCTGTAACGATATTACCATTGCGCCATTTAACGAAGGCCAGCTCAATCCAAACAGCTACAACTATCGTTTGGGGCCCAAGTTGGGCATTCCACGCATCCAGGGCGAGAACGTCACGTTCGATTTTATCGATATCCCGCCCGAAGGCTATGTGATGGAGGCCGGTACCACTTACCTGGGCCATACCCTGGAAATTCTTGGCAGCGATAAGTTTGCGATGTCGCTGATCGGACGCAGCTCGTTAGGGCGTCTGGGCTTGTTTTTGCAGGTTTCAGCCAATCTTGGTCATACCGGCGCATGCCATCAGTGGACGTTGGAACTCGTCGCGGCTCGTCCGTTCCGTCTCTATCCCGGCATGCGGATCGGCCAGATATCTTTCTGGGTCAATCAAGGGGCCCTGGGGCTGTATCACGGCGGATATTCCGCCTATAACAACCCGCAGGTGTCGAAAATCATGCCATTGGTTGAATCCGTATGATCACAATGACAAACACCCGTGCGGATGAAGCCAGGCTGTCGTTGATGGCAGCTGAAAAAACGCGTGTCAAGCAAGCATTCACGTCGGCGTTTACCGCGGCTGGTTTTGCTTTTCACCCGCCTGACGCGCTGATACCCAGCCATGACAAGTCCACCCTATTTACCGGCTCCACTATCAGTACCTTCAAGCCCTACCTGCTTCAGCATGCGGAATATGAGCTGAAACCCATGTTTACCGTGCAGGACTGTCTGCGCACGCAGAACAATCATGCGCTGCAGCTGGCTAACAGCTACCCCAAATGGTCATCGCTGTTTTGTAGCGTCGGCGCTATCGGGAGATACCAAGATCGGTTTCTCATCACCCAGGCATTACACGATTTCATGACACAGTTGGAGCTTACCGCACCGGACCGCCTGCGGATCAATATCTCAAGCCAGGATCATGACCTTATCGAGATGCTGACGGCAGAAGGCCTGTCGCCTTATCTCCACTTTGACAGCCACTCCCCCGCGTATTACCGCCATAAGTTCGGAATGGACGGCGTCACCGGCCGCAATTGCAATCTGGCGGTCAGTTGCGATGGCGGCGCGTTTATGGATATCGGCAACCTGATCGTGATCGAAACGCCGCAGGTGCCTCTCGCCATTGAAGCGGCATTTGGGGTGGAAACCATCATTACCCGTCTGCATGGGTTGAGCAGCTCCATTCTCGCTCTAAGCGCCGCGCCGCGCTTCTCTCATTTTTCTGCGGAAGAGCTGTACATTATCGATGCGCTGATCGCCTGCGTGGCCATCATGTCACTCGATATCCGGCCGATAGCGGATAACCGCGGCCGGGTCCTGCGGCGTTATCTTCAAGGCCTCAACAGGTTGCGCTTAAACGTCGCCATGTCGCTCGATTTTATCGTGGACGTCGCCAGGGAGTTCGAAGCCAGCCATTACGGCACTCAGCATATCTACACGCGTATTGAACAATATCTGCATCAACATACGCAACTTGCAGGCCAAGAGCATACGATGCCGGCCATGAATAAGCGCATTTCCCGCAGCTTGTATAAATAAAATCACAGGATCCAGGCGCGTTATGAAAACAGGTGTTATCTCTGATATTCATGAAGACGTGGTTAGGCTCGAAGAGTCGCTGAAGTTATTGGAAAAGCTCGGTGTCGATGAGGTGATCTGCCTGGGTGACATTGTGGGGTACTCCGTGCCCTTTTATGGTTATCTGGCAACGCGAGATGCCAACCGCTGCCTGACGTTGGTGCAGCAGTGCTGCTCCGAGGTTGTTATCGGCAACCATGATCTCTTTGCGATCCGCAAAGTCCCCTCCGCAGCGGCAGGCTTCAACTATCCGGCCAATTGGTATCAACTTGACTTCTCACAGCGTAAAGCATTGGCCGAAGGAAGGATTTTTTTGTACGAAGACCATGAGTTACCGAGCCTGCTGAATGACAATAGCCTCAGCTATCTGCATTCTTTACCTGAAACCATCGTTAAGCCGTTCCGTACTCACAATGTCTTGCTGTCTCACTATGCCTTGCCCGACCTGACCGGCTCATGCACCTTTGAAGTCAACCACCATCACGATCTTGCCGCACATTTCACTTTGATGAATGAACGTCATTGCCGACATGGGCTTTCCGGCAACGACCATATCCCGGGCATGAAAATCTTCACCCCTGAACGTGTCGTACAAACCGGATTCGAAAGGTACGAGTTGGGAACTGGACTCACCTGGATAACCGGACCGACAGTCTCCAAAGGCACCATGGCGAACGGCATCATGATCTATGACAGCGATGAGATGACCCTTTCTGCTATCGCGCTGGGCACGCCGTTACATCAGATCCCCTCCAGCATCTGACCCCCATGAACCAATGAGAAGCCATCATGAACAACTGCATTTTGTACATTAACGGCCGACAAAACCCCCATGAGCGGTTGGCGGAGATGCGGGCGGCACGCGCTTTAGGTTTGAGTATTATCCTGATGGCCAAACAGATCCCCGCCTATGCCGCGGAGTTGGCCGACGAGACCGCCCTGGTCGATTTGGATGACTTCGCCGCCTGCCTCACGGTTGCCCGTTCGTTGCACCAGAAATATGCGTTTAGCGGCATCGTCTGCTGGTCTGAAACCGACGTGCCGTTAAAGAACTTCCTTGCCCGAGAGCTGCATTTGGCGGCGATGAGTGAACAGGCGGTGCGGCATAGCCGCGATAAAATTGCGATGAAACAGCGGCTGCAACACCTTGGCCCCATGATCCCCGCTTTCCAGCAAGTCACTTCCCTGAAAGATGCGCAACAGGCAGCCAGGCAATGGGGCTATCCGGTTATTGTCAAACCCGCCTCGGGTTCCGGGTCAAAAGGCATCTTTAAGGTCAGCGACGAGGGTGAGTTGGCGCAGGCACTGGCGCAGCTTGCCAATATCGCTACCGATACCTTCGATACCGTCTTTAGCGCCTTCGGAGGGCAGATTATCCTGGAGGAGTTTGTTGACGGGCCGGAGTTTAGCGTTGACGGCTATGTGGCAGACGAACAGATTACCGTTATCGGCATTACCGACTACCAGTCAGACCCCGTCACCTTTGTGGAAAACCGCCATATTTTCCCTTCTCATCATAGCGATGGCATTCAGGAAGAGATAAAGCAATGCGCCCGTAATATTGTGCGCGAGCTCGGTATTAATCACACGGTTTTCCACCTCGAAGGCAAGTATTCGAGCAAGGGGTTCAAATTTATCGAATGCGCCGCCAGGCCTGCGGGGGGGTACATCTCAACCCATCTGTTGCAGTACGCCAGCCGCTACCAACACTTACAAAATTATGTTCAACTCTGCCGCGGCCTTCCCCCCGTCGATCTGCAGCTCAGCGGCGATTTTATCGGCGTACGCTATCTGTTTGCTGAAAAGGCCGGCACGTTGCAGAGCGTTGACAACGTTGCCCGAGTGCTCAACCACCCCGCCATTCAGCATCTGTATTTACATTTCGCACCGGGACACGCGGTGACATTGCCGCCTGAAGATTACAGCGCTTACCGGCTCGGCGTGCTGATTGCCACCGGCGAAAGCTATCAGCAGCTTGCCGATACCCTGGAATGGGCGGCCGAACAAATCAGGTTTACTATTCAATGAAAAATGTCCTCATCTTATTCGGTTGCGCCTCACACCGTCAGGGGCCCCGCGCCATTGCTCAGGCTCAGTCTCTGGGTTTGGATGTTATTCTGGTCGATACTCATGAGAACCTCGCCAATCTGTCGGCCAGAGCGCTACCGCAGGTTCCCGCTTATGCCGTTAAATCAAAAAACTACGATGAATGCTTGCCGCAGATAAAAACGCTGTGCGCCACATTCCCGGTAGTGGGCATTTACACGTTCGAAGAGTTCTCGGTGGAAACCTGCTCACAGCTCTGTGCCACGTTTGGCTTTGCCCACAATTCCACGGACGCCATCTTGCGAGTTCGCAACAAAAATCTCTGCCGCCGGATCCTGGCAGAACACGGTTTGCCGCAGCCGGAGTCACGTATTTTTAACGGCCTGGAACCGGCCGAAGACTTTTTAAACGCACGGGCCCCCGCCGATTGGATCCTGAAGCCTATTGACGCCTCCGGTAGCCAGGGCGTCAGCCGTATCACCCACAACTCGATACGGGATCTGCATCGCGCCTTTTCCCGTTTGATGCCCGACCAACAGCAACAATTCCTGATTGAACGTTTTATTGAAGGCAGAGAATTCAGCCTGGAGGGATTCTTCCACCGCGGCAAAGCCGTCTTTCAAGGGATCACGGAGAAAAGTCTCAAACCCGGCGGCGCTTTTGTAGAAGACATGCATGTCTTCCCCGCTGCGCTGCCGGCAGAAACGCGAGACGGCGTGTATGCCCTGGCGCAACAGGCACTGGCGTGCATCGGTCTGACGTTTGGACATTTTCACCTGGAATTTTGGCTCGCGGGTGAAAGTATCATCATCGGAGAAATGCACGGCCGTCCAGGCGGGGACTACATTCATCTGTTGACGGAGGTCGCTACGGGGATCCCCACTTATGCGGCGGTATTCGAACAGTATTTGCCGTTATCCTCCCGCAGTAACGCCGCGCCTCCGGCGATCGCCTACAGCTGTGCCGCCGCAGTGAAATACTTTGATGCTCCCGAGGGAAAACTGAAGACGATCCACGGTCTGGAGAACGTGCGGCAAAATACCCAGGTTTTGCTGACAGAACTGATGGTAAAACCCGGAGCTACGCTCGTGGCCTGTACGGATTCCGGCAAGCGGGCAGGATGTGTCGTTGTACGCGAGGCAAATAGCGATAAAGCAAGGCAAACAGCAATGGAGATGGCGGCACATGTTCATTTCGACACCGTTTAAAAACGGTATGGCCACGATTAGCGTGGACTCTTTTTTATTTTCCTTCACCTACTTTATGACGTTGGCCATTTTGGCACTCTATATGGATGCCTACCTTGGTCTGACAGCGCTGGAAACGGCCAGTATCGTCATGGTGTCCTCCATCGGATCCAAGGTCACCCGCCTGCTGATTTCACCATTCCTCGATGTGATGACGCCGGCCTATATCGTCTCTCTCTCGGCCTTGGTCATGAGCCTGAGCTGCTTGATGATCGCACTGTCACAGCAATATCTGGTGCTGTTGTGCGCTATCGGCACCTTCGGGATTGCCTATGGAACGAACAGCATACTGATCCGGGCCGTCGCCGGCGCGACAGAAAACGCGCACCAACGCGCCGCCATTTTTGTGCGTTTGTCCGTCATCACCAATCTGGCGTCAATGTTGGCACCATTAATCGCTCTCTATCTTTATAATCACGTTTCTCCCCGGCTGCCGTTCCTCATTGCTTCCGCACTGATGTTCTGCTTTGCACTGGTCGTGGTCTGGGGACGCGCCTTCTGGCCGACGCTGGCGGCGCAGAAAAAGTGGACCCATGCACTGCGTGAACAGCTGCATAACGTCACATTGCGTCACT
Organism: Serratia nevei; assembly: GCF_024160145.1. GTDB lineage: Bacteria > Pseudomonadota > Gammaproteobacteria > Enterobacterales > Enterobacteriaceae > Serratia > Serratia nevei_A. Next base: position 159,578 of record NZ_JAMYWQ010000001.1, on the reverse strand, counting down.
ATTTTCTGCTCACGGCGTTATGCTGGATGATCTATTCACAATTGTTTACCTCTTTGCCGCTGCAGGTTAACCAGTTGCTGGACGATACCAGCCAGTTCGGCTACTTGCTGACATTCAACGCCATCTTGTCGATCCTACTGGCCCCCAGGCTTCAAGCACTGTTCACCCGCTATAACGTCAATGCGTTTCAAACGCTGTGCTTTTCACTGGTGGCCCATGCAGCAGGCTCTTTATGGCTGCATTATGCAACAACGCAAACGGAACTCTACCTCGCACTCTTTGTCTGGACGTTGGGTGAGTTGCTGCTGATCCCGACGTTGCAAAGCTGTATTTCCGGCTATGCGGCGAAAGATATTCTGATCAGCGTGTTGGCCATCAACTCGGTTGCCATGGGCATTGGCGAAGGTGCGGGTGGATTTCTCGGTATTTATTTGATCAAAAACTCCGGCTACTGCTTCCTGATTTTCAGTGTTCTGACCCTGTTTACGTTAGCGTATGTCATTGCCTTCAGGGCCTTATTTGCACCGAATGATGAATTGGCAACCCATGAAAAACCGGTGAGCTGAAACGCCGACAGGCACTGAAATCCTGCCGACGCCTTGTTTCCAACGTCCGTCTAAGCGTGCGGTCATTTCGGCAGTTGGTTGGTCGCGCAGTGAATACCGCCGCCGCCGGCAGCGATGGCGTCGATCTCCAACTGCACCACCTTGCGCTGTGGGTAGAGCGCGGTCAGCAGCTCAAGCGCCGCCTGGTCCGCCTGCGGATCGCCGAACTCCGGGGCGATCACCGCGCCGTTGATGACGAAATAGTTGATATAGCCCGCGGCAAAGTCCGGGTTGCTGCGGCTGAAACGGCTGTCGCGCGGCGCCAGCGGCGGCGAAAGCGTATGCACCTGCAGTTGGCGGCCGTCGGCGTCGGTCGCCGCCTTGAGGATTGCCAGATGTTGCTGGGTAACCGCATGATCATAAGAGGCCGGATCGGTGTCCAGGTTGGCCACCACCACGCCCGGCCGCACGAAGCGGGCGTAAAAATCGACGTGGGCGTCGGTGATGTCCCGGCCTTTAATGCCCGGCAGCCAGATAATTTTGCGCAGGCCGAGCAGCGCTTTCAGCTCCTGCTCTACCCGGTCCCGGCTCCAGCCCGGATTACGGTTCGCATTCACCCAGCTGCTCTCGGTCATGATGCCGGTGCCGTGCCCGTCCACTTCGATACCGCCGCCTTCGCCCACCAGTGCGCTGCGGCGCAGTTGAGCGGCGCCGTAGCGGTTGGCGGCAAACGCCGCCAGGCGTGCATCCTTGGCATGTCGCTGTTTATTGCCCCAGCCGTTGAAGTTGAAATCCACCGCCCCGAGTTCGCCGGCATCGTTAACGACGAAATTGGCACCGAAGTCGCGCACCCAGATGTCATCCAGCTCGGTGACGACATAGCTGACGTTATGGCTGCCGCAGGTCGCCTCGGCCAACTGCCGTTCATTGCTGCGGCAAAATACCGTCACCGGCTGAAACTCGGCGATGGCACGCGCGATACGCCCCTGCGCCGCCTGCACATCCGCCGTGAATGCGCCCCAGATGGCTCGCTGCGCGCCGAAGGCGAGAAACGCCCGCTGTTGCGGTTCCCCTTCGTCGGGCATCCGCCAGGCCGGATTAAGCGCAGCTTTTGCGTGACCGCGTAACGGGATCCCCAGCGAGGCCGTCAGACCGACCCCGGCGACGGCGGAAAGCTGTTTAATAAACATGCGGCGAGTTGACATGAAAGACCTCTTTCAATCATTTATAATTCAAAAAGTTAACCGTAAAAATTACGTTTGCACGACCGAATCTTATGCTAGTCTTCCCCTGCCACCGCGACAAACGATATATTTAGTGGATATCTGATTAGACAGGCTTATCGATAATGTTAAAACACTGGCCCCCCCTGAACGCGCTGCGCGGTTTCGAAGCGGCGGCGCGCCTGGGCAGTTTTCATCAGGCTGCCGAAGAGCTGCACCTTACCCAGTCGGCCATCAGCCAGCAGATCCGCAGCCTCGAGGCGTTTCTGGAGCAACCGCTGTTCTTCCGCACCGGCCGCAGCATGGCGCTGACCGACGCCGGTCACGATCTGTTCAGCACCGCGCAGGTGATGCTGCAGCAGCTGGCCGTCGGCATTCGCCGTTTGGATCAGTACCGCAAACCCAACCAGCTGATCGTCAACACGACCCCGGCTTTCGCCCGCCACTGGCTGACGCCGCGGCTGGGCGACTTCAATCGGCAGCATCCACAGGTCGATCTGTGGTTGTTCACCAGCTTTGAACCGCCGAACATGGCGACGGACAGCATCGATTTGGCGATCCGCGACGATCTTAGCGCGCAGGCGGACTGCACCTTTAACCCGCTCTGCACCGACCGGCTCTATCCCGCCTGCCACCCCAGCCTGCTGGCGTTGGCGCCGGAGCAGCGCGTGACCCTGCACGGCGAACGAGAGATGGACTGGAGCCACTGGACGGTGGCGGGCGGCGCGCACGTCGGCCAACGCGACAGCGGGCTGAACTTCTCCGATCCCGGTCTGCTGCTGGACGCCGCCTGCAACGGCCTCGGCATCGCGCTGGTCAGCCAACTGCTGGCGCAGCACGCGTGCGACGCCGGGCTGCTGCAACCGTTAACCAGGCAGCGCGTGCGCGGCGCCAACTGGGCATGGCTGCTGCACCGCGACAGCGAACACAACCCGCTCGCCCGGCACTTCTGCCAGTGGCTGCAGTCGGCGCTGCCCGCCGGCGCATAACGCGCCACGTCACGCTTCGTTACTCTGGTCAGGCGGCCCCGCCTGACCGCTGCTACCTTCAATAAAGCGCCGCAACAGCCCGAAGAAAACGCGCTAACCTGCTGTTTCAAAATAATTAGTTGAATTCACCTGATAACTGAAAATCGCTAAAAGGATCTTCTATGTCTGCCGGTTTATTGAAAACGATAGCTCTGAGCGTGGCCCTGGCCTGCACCGTTCCCACCGCCTTTGCCGCCGATCTGACCGCCGGCGCGGTCGCCGCCCCGGATCGGTATGGCGCCAAAGTCGCCGCGCACATTCTGCAGGCCGGCGGCAACGCGGTCGACGCGGCGGTCGCCACCGCCTTTACCCTGGCGGTCACCTACCCTGAAGCCGGCAATATCGGCGGCGGTGGTTTTATGACGCTGTACGTCGACGGCAAACCCTATTTCCTCGACTACCGTGAAGTGGCGCCCAAGGCCGCCAACAAAACCCTATACCTGAATGAAAAAGGTGAAGTGATCGAAAATCTCAGCCTGGTGGGCAGCCGCGCCGCCGGCGTGCCGGGCACCGTGCTGGGGCTGTGGGAAGCCCACCAACGCTTCGGCAAGCTGCCGTGGGCCGAACTGCTGACGCCGGCGATCGGTTACGCCCGGCAAGGGTTCACCGTGGCGGATCAGCAGTATCAGTACCGTGAAGACGCCAACAAACTGTTCGCCGGTAAAACCAACTTTGGCGACTATTTCGGTGCCATGAAGCCCGGCACGGTATTCAAACAGCCGGAGCTGGCCGCCACCCTCGAGCGCATCGCCAAGTCGGGCGCCGACGATTTTTATCACGGCGAAACCGCGCGCCTGCTGGTGGCGCAAATGCAGCGCGACAACGGGCTGATCGGCGCGGCGGATTTGGCCGACTATCGGGTGAAATGGCGTGAACCGATGCGCATCAGCTGGCGCGGCAACACCCTGTATACCGCCCCGCTGCCCAGCTCCGGCGGCATCGCGCTGGCGCAGCTGCTGGGGATAAAAGAAGATCGCGCCGCCGACTTCAAGGGCGTGCCGCTGAACTCGGCGCGCTATATCCACCTGCTGGCGGAAATCGAAAAGCGCGTGTTCGCCGATCGCGCCGACTACCTCGGCGACCCGGATTTCACTCAAGTGCCGGAAGCGCAGTTGATCGCCCCCGACTACCTGCAAAAACGCGCCGCCGAAATCAACCCGACGGCGATCTCGCCGACCGAACAGGTGCGGCCAGGACTGGAAACCCACCAAACCACCCACTTCTCGATCGTTGATGCCGCCGGCAACGCGGTCAGCAACACCTATACGCTCAACTGGGACTTCGGCAGCAATAACTTCCCCGACTGTTCCAACATGTGCCATGAACCGACCAACGTTGGCCTGCCGCAGTCCATTGGCATTGGCAAAGGCACCGTCTCGCTGGACGACTTCGACAGTGCGGAGCTGGTTATCTCCATCGGGCACAATCCGGGCACCAATCACCCGCGCATGATGGGCACGCTGCATGAGCTGGCGCGCAAAAAGGTGCCGATCATCGTGTTCAACCCGCTGCGCGAGCGGGCGCTCGAACGTTTCACCGATCCGCAGAACGTCATCGAAATGGCGACCTACAGTTCGACCCCTATCGCTTCAACCTACTATCAGGTGAAAGCCGGCGGCGACGCCGCAGCGCTGAAAGGCATCGCCAAGGCGCTGCTGCAGCTGGATGAAACACAGGGCAATGCCGTGGATCACGCCTTTATTGCCGAGCACACGGCAGGATTTGCCGCTTTCGCCGCCGATCTGCTGCTGCTGTGCGGCAACATCGGCAAACCGGGCGCCGGCATCTGCCCGCTGCGCGGCCACTCCAACGTGCAGGGTAACCGCACCGTCGGCATCACCGAAAAACCCTCGGCCGATTTTTTGGCAAAGCTGGAATCGGTGTTTGGCTTCACGCCGCCCAACGCCCACGGGCATGATGCCGTGAAGTGCATGCAGGCGATGATCGACGGCGACTCGAAAGCGTTGATCTGCCTGGGTGGCAACTTCGCCGTGGCGCTGCCGGATCCCGAGCAGAGCTTCCCGGCGATGAAGGCGCTGGAGTTAAGCGTGCATATCGGCACCAAACTCAACCGCAGCCATCTGTTGGTGGCGAAACAAACCCTCATTCTGCCCTGTCTGGGGCGCACCGAACTGGATCTGCAGGCCGGCGGGCGGCAATCGGTGACGGTGGAGGATTCAATGTCGATGGTGCATGCCTCGTCCGGCAAATTAAAACCGGCGTCGGAGCTGTTGCGTTCGGAACCCGCCATTGTGGCCGGCATGGCCAAAGCGGTGATGCCCGCCAGCAAGGTGCCCTGGGATGAGCTGATCGAAGATTACGATGTGATCCGCGATCTGATCGAAAAAACCATTCCGGGCTTCGACGATTACAACGCGCGCATCCGCCAGCCGGGCGGTTTCCGCATGCCGTTGCCGCCAACCGAGCGCCGGTGGCCGACGCCGACGGGTAAAGCGATGTTTTCCGTGTTCAGCGGGCTGCATGAAGATGAAACTATCGCAGACCAAGACACGCTGCGGCTGATTACGCTGCGCAGCCACGATCAGTACAACACCACCATCTATGCCCTGGATGATCGCTACCGCGGGGTTTTCGGCCGGCGCGACGTCTTGTTCATGAATGACAGCGATCTGCAACGCTTGGGGCTGGAGCATGGCGACGTGGTCGACCTGGAAACGGCGCTGCCCGGCTGCACTCAACGCCTGGAGGGCATCACGGTGATCGCCTACAACATTTCAGCCGGTTCGGTCGGCGCCTACTATCCGGAGGCCAACGTGCTGGTGCCGCTGCATTACATCGATGAGGAAAGCGGCACGCCTTCGTACAAATCGGTGCCGATCCGCGTGACACTGAGATCCAAAGAGGTGCGCGAGGTCAACATCGCCTAGAGGAAAGCGGTTTGGAGGCCTTCTCCGGGTTGCTCGGCCCGGAGAAAGGCTTCTCATCAACTTTATACCTGTGCGACCAACACATTGACGTTGGCCGGGAACACCAGCCCTTCCAACGCGTTGCCGCTGTCGGAGGTCACCAGATAATCGATCTCTGGCCATTTGGCCACCAACGTCATCGCATGCCCACGCAGCTTGTTTTCGTCCGCCAACACGATGCATTTGCGGCTTTGCGCAATCATTTTGCGCGCGATGGCCGCCTCATTGACGTTTTGATCCATCACCCCGGTCTGCACATTGACCGCGCCGGCGCCGATGATGGCGTAATCGGCGAAAAATGCCTCGATGTTATTCAGTGCGATCGCCCCCAGGCACTCCATTTTGGAGCCGATGAACTGCCCGCCGATCAGCACCACGTCGATGGAGTCATTTTCCAGACAGACGTTGGCGATCAGCGGCGAATTGGTGATGACCGTCAGCTGATCGACGGTCGCCAACTGCCGGGCGAACTCCAGCGTGGTGGAGCCGAAATCCACGAACACCGTATCGCCCGGCTGGATCAGCGTCACCGCTTTCTCCGCGATGGCGCGCTTCTCGGCCTCGGCGATTTTGGCCCGTTCGTTGAACTCATGCTCGAATTTGAACTGGCTGCTGACCGCACCGCCGTGGATCTTCTTGATCAGCCGATAATCTTCCAGCTTGTTGAGATCGCGCCGAATGGTTTCCTGCGAAACCTGGAATTTATCCGCCAGCTCATTCACGTAAACCCGGCCGTTGGCCTGGATCAGCGCCAGTATTTCATTGCGCCTATCCACGGAATTAGAGATATCCATTCACATTACACTCGCTGCCTTAAGTAAGAGTGACTGCTTGCGCCGAGATTCGCGGCGTCAACTGACGGAATACTACGGGTTTCAGGGCGTTAGACGCAAGCCGTTGCCGTTGTTCATCCGGCGGATTCGATGCTGATGTGCAGCGCATCACGCTCGCCGTCGGCCGGCAAAGCGATGTTGCGCAGCAGGATCCGCCGTTCCGGCAGGCAGCGATGCGTTTTGCGATACAGCACTTCCTCGCCCAGCCGCACCACCACCGAACCGGACACCGCCCGTTCCACCCGCATATTGATCGTGACCCGGGTGGGTTTGCCGATCAGCGCCACGTTGGCAGGCGCGGTCAGGCGGATCCGCTCGTCGTGTCGCACCGGGAGAATTTGCCGCGCCGGCGGCAGCGTGCGTTGCAGCGAACGGGCAACGGCTTCGCCAACGCGCAGCCCTTCCTGATAACACTGGTCACCCATGTCCGCCGGATGCAGCATGTTGCCGACGGCGAAATAGGCGGTGTCGGAACAGCGGCCGAACTGATCGGTCAGCGGGCAGCCGCTGTCCGGCCGCTGCGCCAGGTGGCTCTGGCGGATCAGCGTATACTCCCCGGTAAAGCGGCCGGTGAAGATCAGGCTGTCGCAGGCGATGCGCTGTTTCTCCCCAAGGCGGTTTTCCACCTCGATGGATTCGACCCGATCGCGGCCAGCAATATCGCTCACCCGCGAAGAGTAGTGGATCGGCACCCCCATCAGGCGCGCATAGAGCGCGCTCAGACGCCAGGCGACGGGCCTGTCGCCGTTTTCAATCATGGCGACGGCGCGCACGCCGGCGTTGCGCAGCGTCCACAGCGCGGAGAAACTGACCAGTTCGGTGCCAACCACCACCGGCGCCTTGCCCGGCTGCAGCCCGCGCAGATAGACGAACTGTTGCAGCGCGCCGGCGGTCAGCACGCCCTGCGGCCGCAGGCCGCTCACCAGGCGCGGATGGCGCGGCGTCTCGCGCACGCCGGTCGCCAGGATCACCCGCTGCGCTTTCAAGGTGCTGACGCCGCGGCGATCCGTGATGGTCAGCTCGCCGTCCGGTTTGATGGCGAGCACCGTCACGCCGGTGCGGATCTCCACCGGCCCGGCGCGCGCCAGTATCTTTTCGACATAGGTGGAGCCGAGCATCGGCCGGTAAAAGGTTTGCAGCCCGAAGGTGGGGTGCCGACAGTGCCTGGGCACGCCGCCCGCCTGCTGCTCCCGCTCCAGGAGAACCACCTCCTCGATCCCCGCCTGCCGCAGTGCGGTCGCCGCCGCGATCCCGGCCGGCCCGGCGCCGACAATCGCCACCTGATACTCAGTTTTCATCAATGCTCCCTACGGCCAGCGTCTGGCCAAAACGATCGCCCACCATTTCCGCCACCCGGCTGCTGCAATAAAAACCGTTGCAGCGCCCCATCATCACGCGCGTGCGCCGCCGCAGCCCGCCGATGCACTCCGGCGGCACGGCGGAATCGAACGCCGCCTCGATTTCCCGCTGGGTCACCAGCTCGCAATGGCAAACGATGCCGCCGTTGTCCGGGCGCGCGTAATCGCGCAGCGCGTAGTCGGCGAGCATCGGCATCTGCGGCCAATGCACGGTCTGCGGCGCCGTCGGCGTGAAGCACGGCGTAAAATGGTCGCGGTAAAGCTGCTCCACGTATTGCGCGATGCCGAGCGCCGCCGTCAGGCCGGTGGAGCGAATGCCCGCCACGCAGATCCACTGCCGCTCGGGATAGGGCTGAATGCGGTAGTGTTTCTGCTCGGTCGCCGGGCGCAATCCGGCATAGCTGGCGGTCACGCTGTAATTTGCCAGCGTGGGCAGCAGCCGCGTCCCCTGCTCGATCAGCTCGCGCATTTTGGATTCGTCCACCGTCGCCGTCTCGCGATCCTGCTGTTCTTCGGCGGTCGGCCCCAGCAACAGATTGCCGAAGATGGTTTTCGACAGCAGCACCCCTTTGGTGATCGCCGTCGGTACCGGCAAGATGATGGCGTTGACCTGCCCGGCGGCGGCCTTGTCGAATACCAGGAACTGCCCTTTGCGCGGGCGGATTTCAAACTCGGGCTGATGGCAGAAACTTTCTACCCGGTCGCCCTGATTGCCGGCGCAGTTGATGACGATTTTGCCGTGAAACTCGCCCCGGTTGCTGGTTAGCCGCCAGCCGGTCGGCAAGCGTTCGGCGCCGGTCACCTCGGTATTGAAGCGATAGTCGCCGCCGTGTTTGACGCCCTGCGTCAGGTAAGCCAGCGGCGTGCTCCAGGGATCGATCACGCTCTCGCCCGGCACCGCTACCGCCGCCAATGCGCCGGGCGCCAGCTGCGGTTCACGGCGATACAGCTCGGCGGCGTCGATCTGCGCCACGTCCGGCACGCCGTTGTCATGCGCCTGCTGCACGATCGCGGGCAGCGCCGCCAACTGCTGCTCGTCCCAGGCCACGACCAGCGCGCCGGTGGGCAGCAGCGGCAGATTCATTCGTTCGCGGATGGCGATAAATTCCCGGTAGCCGGCCTGCATGCAGCGCAGCTCCAGGCTGCCGCTGGGCGCATCGAAGCCGGTATGCAGCAGCGCACTGTTGGCTTTGCTGGCGCCGGACAGGATATCGCCCCCCTTTTCCAACAGCAGCGTACGGGCGCCCATCAGGCAGAATTTGCGGAATACCGCACACCCGACCACACCGCCGCCAATCACGACAATGTCCCAACCCGTTTGTTCTTCCATCATGCTGATGTCCCGTTTTGATGTGATAACCACAATAAAACCACACAATAACCGCATTTGAAATGGCAAAAACAACATAACTCCCAAAAAAAAGCCGCAGAACGGGGTGATAAGCAAAAAGTATGAGGTCGATCACGCGGGGTTATTTTATCTTGTGATTTATGTTGCTTTAATGTGTGAAATTGAAGATAGATTATTAAAACAGTCACACAACCAACATCAGGCACAATAAAAAACAAAACCTATAAGAGAGCGAAGCGATGATGAATCAACGTTATGCCGCGATTGATCAGGGAACCACCGGCACCCGGGTCGTGGTGTTCGGCGAAGACGGCAGGCACCATTCGCCGGCCAGCATGCCGCACAAGCAGATCACCCCCAATCCGGGCTGGGTGGAACACGACGCCCTGGAGATTTTGGCGAATATCCGCCGCTGTCTCAGCCAGTGCGACATGGTGGACGCCATCGGTTTAGGGCATCAGGGCGAAAGCCTGCTGGCCTGGGACGCCGACAGCGGCCTGCCGCTGTACAACGCCATCGTTTGGCAAGATCAGCGCACCGAGCCGGAGATCCAGCGCCTGAAACGCGAAGGCGTCGAGCCGCTGGTGAGGGCGAAAACCGGCCTGCCGCTCGATACCTACTTCTCCGCCAGCAAGATGGGCTGGCTGATGAACAACGCGCCGGGGGCCAGGCAGCTGGCGCAACGCGGCCGCCTGCGGCTCGGCACCATGGACGCCTTCTTCCTGTTCCACCTGTGCGGCCGGCATCTCACCGACTATAACTCGGCCTCGCGCACTTCGTTGTTCAACATTCATACCCTGCAATGGGATGAAGAGCTGTGCCGTTTGTTCGGCGTGCCGATCGACAGCCTGCCCGAGGTCAGAGACAACATCGGCCACTTCGGCGACGTCACGCTCAACGGCAAACCGGTGCCGCTGACGGCCTGCATCGTCGACCAGTTTGCCGGCACATACGGCCACGGCTGCCATCAACCGGGGCAGATGAAGATCACCTTCGGTACCGGCGCCTTTTTACAGGCGATCACCGGGCCGCGCCCGCTCGACGCCGGCGAGTCCGGCCTGTTGCCCACGCTGTGCTGGAAGCTGCCCGGCAGCGAGCCGGTGTATGGCCTGGACGGCGGCGTTTATAACGCGGCTTCCGCCATCAACTGGGCAAGAAAGATCGGCCTGTTCAGCGACGTCGATGAATTCGGCGATTTCCCGGCCCAGCCGGCCATCGCGCGCGGCCTGGCCTTTGTGCCCGCGCTTTCCGGGCTGGCCTGCCCGTATTGGGATCGCTCCGCCGCCGGGGTGTGGGCCGGCCTGTCGCTGGAAACCGAACGCAAGGATCTGCTGCAGTCGATCCTCGAAGGCATCGCCATGCGTTCCGCCGAGGTGATCAACGCCATGGATAAGTTGAAACCGATCGGCGACAGCATTTCGGTGGACGGCGGTCTGTCCGCCAACCGCTATTTCACGCAGTTCCTCGCCAACCTGATCCAAAAGCGCATCGTTACGCCCGCCAACAAAGAGATCACCGCCCAGGGCGTGGCGCAGTTGGCGCGTAAAGGGCTGGGCGTGGAACAGCCGCTCAAGGTGCTCAATCGCTATGAAGTGACGGAACCCGCCGAAGTCGATATGGCGCTCTGGTTCGCCCGCTATCAGGAAATCATCGCCCGCTCACGCGGCTTACGTTCATCGCAGGAGGAACACCATGGCTGAGTTCGGTAATTTCATCATCTATATCATCATGGCCGGCACCCTGATCGGAGCGCTGGCGTCGATCGTCAAACCGGAAGGTGAACTGGGGCGCGAGTTCGTCAACGGCATTCACGCCATCGGCCCGGTGTTTCTCGCCCAGGCGGGCATCATGGCGGCGATCCCGATCATCTCTTACCTGATCATGTACAGCATCGGCCCCTTCTTCTCGGCGCTGGGCTCCGACGCCTCGATCGCGGCGCTGGCGGTGATCGCCGTGGACATGGGCGGCTATCAGCTGGCCGACGCCATCGCCGCCAACCGCGACATGTGGATCGTCGCCATGCTGGTGGGTTACACCTCCGGGGCCAGCATCGTGTACCTGATTCCCGTCGGGCTTATCATGCTGAACCGCGACGACCATAAATATCTGGCGCTGGGCGCGATGGCGGGCCTGATCAGCATTCCGTTCGCCGTGCTGATCGCCCTGGTGACCATCACCTTCAACAACCTGCCGGTCAGGGAGATCATTTCCACCACCTCGCCCGCCGCGCACTATCTGCAGCTGGACTTCCTGCAGGCGCTGCGGCTGCTGTCGCCGCTGTTTGCCCTGTGTTTCCTGCTGGCGCTGGGCCTGAAGCTGCGGCCGGCGGCCATGGTGAAAGGGTTCCTGATCTTCGGCAAGGCGGCGGACGCCTTTATCAAACTGGTGTTGGCGCTGTGCATCATCGAGCATTTCACCGGCGTGTTTAAAAAGGTCTTCGGCGGCTGGGTATTCGATCCGTTATTCGCCGACAAAGACGAATTATTCCGCGCCATCGAGATTGCCGGTTACATCGGCATTATGTTGGCGGGCACATTCCCCATTTGTTATTTGTTCCAGCGCTATTGCCGCAAGCCGATGCATTTCATCGGCAAAAAACTCGGCCTGTCGGATACCGGCGCGCTGGGCTTTATTATGGTGCTGGCCAATATCATCGCGGTTTATCACCTGTTCAAAGGCATGCGGGCGCGCGATAAGGTGCTGTGCGTCGCCTTCGGCATCTGTGCGCAGGCGACGTTGGGCGATCACCTGGCGTTTACCGCCAACTTCCAACCTTCGCTGGTGCTGCCGATCATGATGGGTAAATTCCTCGGCGGCATGATTGCCGTGCTGATCGCCATCAAGATCTCGGTGCAGGAAGCCGAATTGCTGGAAAAACAACAGACGCAAAGGCAGCCGACGGCCATCGCCGCCGCCGCTCGCTGAATTTATCCCTGCACCAGAACAAATAAACGGGGCGCCGCCTCACGGGGAAGCTGCGCCCTTTTTTCCCCCACGATCGAGTTATTGAGAGAGAAAACGGTAATGAGAAAGATATTTTTGGCCTGCCCCTACAGCCACGCCGACGCCAACGTCGTGCAGCAACGCTTTATCGCCTGCAACGAGGTCGCCGCCGCTATCGTGCGCGCCGGCAGCGCCGTTTTTAGCCAGGTCAGCATGTCGCATCCGATCAATCTGTGTTTGCAAGAGTTCGACAAAACCGCCATCGGCAGGCTGTGGGCGCCGATCGACGCCCTGTTCATGGCGGCAATGGATGAGTTGATCGTGCTCGATTTGCCGGGTTGGCAAGAAAGCGGCGGCATCAAACGCGAGATGGACTCTTTCGCCGCGCGCGGCTGCCGCGTCAGCCTGTGGTCCGAGGTCGCGGGCGAGTTCAATTATTGAGGCCTGCGCCCCGCCGCCGAACGCGGCGGGGCATCGGCTTATTTGCCGGTGGCCAATTCGCCGTACACCACCTGGCCGCGGAAACCGCGCCGCACCTGCTGGAACAGCTCGCGGAACGCCGGGTAATCCTGCGCCTGGCACAGCGCTTCCTTGCCGCGAATGGCGTTCACCTGCAGCTGATGATTGACGATCACCTGCTGCCCGTCGCGCCGCCACGCCACGCGGTAATCGCCCGCTGCATTGCGGAATTGCCTGTCTTGCGGAATGGCGATGATCGGCACGTTGGCCGGCAGCTGCAGACGGTAGGTTTCGTCGTAGCGCTGCGCGCTGCAGTAGAACGGCGTTTCGTTGCCCGGCGCCGCCGTGGTGGTATACAGCGTGCGGAACGACTTGCCGCCGGGTGGATTCGGCAGCGTCATGCCGCCCACCACGCCGAAATCGACGTAGTCGTCCGCTTTGAAGCGGAAGCGATAACCGAACTGTTTTTTGAGATCCAGCGGATCGCTGTTCATCGCCACCTCGCCGCTGCCGTCGATGCCGGAGGCGGACATGATCGAGGCTTCGGCCTGCGCCCGGTTCTGCCGGTTGATCTGCGAGAAGTAGCCCCGCAGGTCAATCTCTTCCACTTCGCTCAGCCGACGCTCGGTTTGCCCGTGCAGATTGCCCGCTTTGTCGAACACGAAATCGACGCTCAGCGCGCTCTTGACCGGCTGCTCGTCGCTGCCCGGCGTGCGCGCCAGTTTGGCTTCGCGCGTCAGCAGCACCGGCGCCCCCAGGTCGCCTTCCGGCAGTTGCCCGAACCGCGCCCACGGATTGGTGGAGTCCAGGTACAGTTTGAACTCCGGCACGTAGGTGATGGCGTGGTTAAAGCGGCTGAGCAACGGCACTTTAGGCAGTATCGGGCCTTGGTCCATGCCGATCAGCACCGGCGAGCTTGCAATGCCTTTGGCGGCGAGCAGCGCCTCGAGGATCACCACGTGGTCCTTACAGTCGCCGTAGTGGTTGTCGAGAATGCTCTGCGCCGAATTCGGCTCCAGCCCGCCGTTGCCCAGGTACACCGCCACGTAGCGAATGTTTTGCGCCACCCAGCGGTAGAGGGCCTCCGCCTGTTCGCGCCGATCGCTGATGCCGGCGGTGATGTTGTCCGCCAGCGCCTGAATGCCCGGCGTCACCTGCGCCGCCGCGCCGGCCTTCAGCTGGTAGGCCTTGGCCAACTGCGGCCACTCGCGGTAGGTACTGGCCATGATGGTCGGGCTGAAGGTCCAGCTGTCCGCCGCCCAGTTTTGCGCCTTCATCGGCGCGCTGCGCGAATAATGCCAGCGCCAGTGCGCCTGCCCGTCGCGGATCTGCGGCTGGTCCCCGCCTTCCACGCCGCGCGTGAAGATATGCATCGGCAGCTTGGCCGGCGCCTGCAGGGTCACTTCGGCGTCGTCAAACTGATCGAAAACGCTGAACGTCTCCCACAGGCCGAAATAGTCAGGGAAATACGGGGTGTTTTGCGTGCGGCGCAGCTCATACACCACGCGCGATCCCGGCGCCAGGTTGGAGAACACGATGACGCGCACTTTGCGGTCGGCATACAGCGGCGCCGTGGCGCTGGAGTAGCTTTCCTGGGTATAGATGCGATCGGGCGCCACGTCGTGGCGCTGGCCGTCGGCGGTCAGCGTGTAGGCGGCGACCACCTCCAGCGTTTCCATTTTTTCGCTGTAGCTCAGGCGGATCTGGCTGAATTTCTCGACCGCCGCCTTGGTCTTCAGCAGCACGTCGTAGCTTTCCGTCTTCACGTTGGTGGCGTTGGCGTTGACGCGGTAATCCGCGCGATAACGCACGAAGCTGAAATCGTTGTTGGCCGTGTCGTTCTGGCTCTGATCCGCCGCGGCGGGCGGTGCAACGGCCAACACGGTGGCCGGGTGCGTTGCCGTCAAACCGGCGAATAACAGCAGGGAAGGAATAGCGATTTTCATCTTCGGTCCTTGAAGGGCAATAAACGGCGACGCCGGGCTATACGCCCGTCCCGGCGTCAAAACAGGCGGGCACACTAATATAATTGAGAATCATTTTCAATAAACGGACCTTCAACGCCCAGGTTAGCCCTGCTCTATCAGCATCACGGCGGTGGTCTCCGGCTCCAGCGCTTCGAAAACATGCTCGCGATCGGCGGCATAGCTGATGTAATCGCCGGCGCTCAGCTCCAGCGGCTGATCCGCCGGCCCCAGACGCGCCCGCCCGCTGCTGATAATCACATGCTCGACGGTGCCGGGGGGATGCGGCCGGGAAAGTTTGGCCTCGCCGGGTTGCACCCGCAGCCGATAAATATCGCGCTGCGCCCCCGGCGGGCAGGTGGCCAGCAGCGTGGCGGCGTAGTTGCCCTGCTCCGACAGCGCCGGCGTGCCTTCATGGGCGCGGATCACTTGCACCTGCCTGCTCGGCTGTGAAATCAGCCGGCTGACCGGTACATCCAGCGCCATCGCCAGCGCCCACAGCGTTTCCAGGCTGGGATTGCCGCTGCCGGCTTCCAGCTGCGACAGCGTGGATTTGGCGATGCCCGCACGCTTCGCCAGTTCGGTCACCGACAGGTTCAACCGCTCCCGCTCGCGGCGGATCGCCGCCGACAGCAGGCCGATAGGCGTGATGTTCTGCATCCGATCGTCACTCATTGTTCGCTATACCATCCATTTGTTCGACTTGACGAACACTTGTATTCGTGTTCATCATAATGTTCGATTGTTCATTTTAATGATTAATCCGCTTCACCACAAGTACGGTCAGACCACGAGGGAAACGACATGAAAACGAAAACGCGCGGCGCAGTGCAAATGATCCTCGCCATGACCATCTCCGGCACCGTGGGGTGGCCAGTGCTCGTTTTGGGGCAGCCGCCCGCGACGGTGGTGTTCTGGCGCTGCGCGTTCGGCGCGCTGGCCATGCTGGCGACCTGCGCCGCACTCGGTCAGTTGAAACAAGGTGCGATCAACCGGCGCCAGCTGGCCTTCGCCATTCTGGGGGGCATCGCGCTGGTGCTTAACTGGACGCTGCTGTTTGCCGCCTATAAGCATGCTTCGATCGCTGTCGCCACCGTCACCTACCACGTTCAGCCGTTCATGTTGGTGGCGCTGGGGGTGCTGCTGTTCGGCGAAAAACTGACGGCTCATCGGCTGGGCTGGCTTCTGTTGGCGTTCGCGGGGATGGTGTTGATCGTCACCGGCCGGCAAAGCGGCGGCGGCGGCGATGACTACCAGCTCGGCGTGGCGCTGGCGCTGGGCGCGGCCCTGATGTACGCCATTGCGGCGGCGATCGTCAAACAGCTGGCCATGCTGCCGCCGCAGCTGATCGTGTTGATTCAGTTGACCGTCGGCGCGTTGGCGCTGGCACCGTTCGCCGGCCTGAGCACGCTTCCTGCGGCCCCCATCGACTGGCTGCTGCTGGCGATCCTCGGCCTGGTGCATACCGGCTTGATGTCCACGCTGCTGTACGGCGCCATTCAGAACATCCCCACGGCTCTGGTCGGCGCCCTGTCGTTCATCTACCCGGCGGTGGCGATCGTGGTGGACTGGGCGGTGTTCGGCCACCGCCTCAGCCTGCTGCAACTGCTGGGCACGCTGGCGATCCTGGGTGCCGCGGCGGGCATGAATTTCGGTTGGCGGCTGGCGCCGGTCAGGCGGCGGGCCGATAAAACCGGTTAATCCCGCCCGCCGGGCAAGCTTTGCACAATAAGGCATTCGCCTTGCGCCGGGCGCGGTGCTATTTATTTAAACCGTGTAAGGTAGAAGGAGTTGGCTATGTGGCATCACCGCCTGCAACGGCGCATCCGTTTCAGCTACTGGAACGAACTGTGCGTCGTAAAAAACAAGGGAAGGCACAGGCCTTCCCTTTTGTCATGTGCCGAGGGCAGCCATCAGCATATGGGCGAAGATGCCGCCAATTCGGCCGCGGCACCGTCGACCAGCAGCCGTAAGCCAGCTTCGAACAGCCCGTCTGCTCCCTGCTCCTGCAGCTTATTCCAGCCTTCACACAGCAGCGGGTAGCGCCGGCGATCGGCTTCGTTCAGCGCATCATCCGGTTGCATTTGCTGCTCTTCCAGCACCCAACCCACCACGAAACGCCCGACGGCGAACAGCAGATTAACGGCGCGTTCCGGCGTAAAGCCCGCCCGGCACAGCAGCGCCACCTTGGCCTCAATCATGGCGAATTGCGGCGCCTGCGGCCGAGTGCCGGCGTGCAGGCGCGCCCCGTCGCGGTAAGCCAGCAACGCGCGGCGGAAGTTGACCGCATTGGCGGTCACCCAGGCTTGCCAGGGGATGTCGGCGGGCACCTCTTCGCGGTGATCCAACATGATGGTTTCCGCCATCGCCTTCAGCAGCTCGGCCTTGTTCTTGAAATGCCAATAGAGCGTGGGAGATTGCACGCCCAGATGTTGCGCCAGGCGGCGGGTGCTCAGGGCATCGATGCCGATGTCATCGAGCAACGCCAGCGCCCCGCGCAGGACGGTTTCACGCGTTAAACGCGCCGCACTATTTTTTTCGCTCATCTCTCTATCACTGATAGGGTAACTGTGGAATACTCCATACTCTATCACTGTTAGAGTCACAATTTTGAAAAAACCGATGTTGGTTATTTTGTTGACGGTGCTGCTGGATGCGGTGGGCATCGGTCTGATCATGCCGATTCTGCCGGCGCTGTTGCGCTCGCTGGGCGGTCTCGATGCCGGCAGCGTGCATTACGGCGCCCTGCTGGCGGCCTATGCGTTGATGCAATTCCTGTTTTCGCCGATCCTCGGCGCGCTGAGCGATCGCTTCGGACGGCGGCCGGTACTGCTGATTTCGCTCGCCGGCGCGGCGGCCGACTACCTGCTGATGGCGTTCGCGCCGACGCTGGCCTGGCTCTATCTGGGGCGGTTGCTGGCGGGCATCACCGGCGCCAACATGGCGGTCGCCACCGCTTACGTCACCGATATTACCCCTGCCGGCCAGCGCGCGCGGCGTTTCGGCCTGGTGGGCGCGGTGTTCGGCGTCGGCTTTATCGTCGGCCCGTTGCTCGGCGGTTCGCTGGGCGAATGGCATCTGCATGCGCCCTTCCTGGCGGCGGCGGTGATGAATGCTCTCAACCTGGCGATGGCGTTTTTCCTGCTGCCCGAATCGCGTCAAACACGCCCCCGCGCCGCCGAGAAAATTCGCCTTAACCCCTTCTCGTCATTGCGGCGGCTGCACGGCAAGCCCGGCCTGCTGCCGCTGGCCGGCATTTACCTGATCATGGCGCTGGTTTCGCAGGCACCGGCCACGCTGTGGATTTTATACGGCCAGGATCGTTTCGGTTGGAGCATGATGGTGGCAGGCCTCTCGCTGGCCGGCTACGGCGCCTGCCACGCGCTGTCGCAGGCCTTTGCCATCGGCCCGCTGGTCGCACGGCTCGGCGAACGCAAGGCGCTGCTGATCGGCCTGGCCGCCGACGCCCTGGGCCTGGTGCTGTTGTCTGTCGCCACGCGCGGCTGGGCGCCTTTCGCCCTGCTGCCGTTCTTCGCCGCGGGCGGCATGGCGTTGCCCGCGCTGCAAGCGCTGATGGCGCACAAGGTGGACGACGATCATCAGGGCGAGCTGCAAGGGACGCTCGCCAGCATGGGCAGCCTGATCGGCGTCGCGGGGCCACTGGTGGCGACGGCACTGTATGCCGCCACGCGCGATGTCTGGCCCGGCCTGGTGTGGGCGTTGGCCGCCGCGCTGTATCTGCTGGTACCGCCTTTGCTCGCGCGTTCACGCGCCAAACAGGCGATGCCATAACTTTGCCAATCTTTCGCTTTAGTAAGCAAAAACCGGCATTTTGCCGCCGGGATCCGCTGGCCTATGCTAACGCTGTGTGATGAAACGCGTTTTCATGGCACGTCTTCCGGAACGTTTTGCTTTACTTGTTCGTCGTGAACCCTGGGCCGCGCCTGACTGGTGCGGCTTTTCTTTTTGCCCGGCAGTGCCAGCGGCGGTGAATTTTGCTATGTTAACCCGCAGATAAGCTTCCCGTTTTCAGCCGCCGGATCGACTCATGTTTACCCATAAAGCAATCGCCGAGCTCAACGCCCTGGAGCTGATGGTTTATAACTACGTCAGCAAACACAAGAATCAAGTGATGTACATGACCATCCGCGAGCTGGCCGAGGCCGCCGGCGTGTCCACCACCACCGTGCTGCGGTTTTGCAAGAAAATGGGCTGTGACGGCTATTCGGAATTTCGCATCCGATTCAAGCTGTACCTGGAACAAACCGATGCGCCGCCGGTCGATTCCGGCATCGGCGAAATCCTCAGCTTTTTTAAAAGCGTCAGCAACGAAGAGTTTAATCAGCTGATCGATCAGGCGGTGCAACATATCGCCGCCGCCGAGCGAATTATTTTCGTCGGTATCAGCACCTCAGGCGCATTGGGGAAATATGGCGCGCGTTTCTTTTCCAACGTCGGGAAATTCAGTACCCACATCGACGATCCTTATTATCCCGTCAACAGCGACATGTATAAAAACGCGGTGGCGATCATGCTGTCGGTTACCGGCGAAACCGAAGAGATCCTGCGGCTGGCCAGCCAGTTCAGCCTGCACCACTGCAAGATCATCAGCATCACCAACAACGAAACCTCTTCGCTGGCGCGGCTGGCGGACTTCAACCTCTCCTACCACGTTCCGCAGCATTTGATCGGCGGGCATCACAATATCACCACGCAGATCCCCGTGCTTTACATTATTGAAACCATCGGTAAACGGCTCGGGCATATTAATTCGGCCAAATAAAACAGGCTGTTTTTTTATTGTGACAAATCACTTTCCACGGTGGTTTGTTATATCGTGACATTTCTTTCGGTCTTGCTACTCTATTCTCAACGCAGCGTTATTACCCTTCATTAAATAAACCGATGAGACATTGACGATGAAACAGTTGCCGAAGGATTTTCTGTGGGGGGGCGCGGTCGCCGCGCACCAGGTTGAAGGCGGTTGGGATCGGGGCGGCAAAGGGCCCAGCATCGCCGACGTGCTGTCCGGCGGCTCGCACGGCGTGGATCGCGTGATGACCGACGGCGTGCTCGACGGCTATCGCTACCCTAACCACGAAGCGGTGGATTTCTACGGCCGCTATAAGCAGGACGTGGCGCTGTTCGCCGAGATGGGCTTCAAATGCTTCCGCACCTCGATCGCCTGGACGCGCATCTTCCCGAACGGCGACGAAACGACGCCGAACGAGGCCGGTCTGCAGTTTTACGACGATCTGTTCGACGAACTGCTGAAATACGGCATCCAGCCGGTGATCACCCTGTCCCACTTCGAAATGCCTTACCATCTGGTGAAGGCCTACGGCGGCTGGAAAAATCGCCGGGTGGTGGAGTTCTTCGTGCGCTTCAGCGAGGTGGTGATGCGCCGCTACCGCGAAAAAGTGAAGTACTGGATGACCTTCAACGAGATCAACAACCAGAGCAACTATCGCTATCCGCTGTTCGGCTACTGCTGCTCCGGCGTGGATTACACCCGGGAAGACAACCCGGAACAGGCGCTGTACCAGGTGCTGCACCACCAGTTCGTCGCCAGCGCGCAGGTGGTCAAACTCGGCCATCAGATCAACCCGGAATTCAAGATTGGCTGCATGCTGGCCTGCGTGCCGTTCTACCCGTATTCCTGCAAGCCGGACGACGTGATGTACGCCGTCGAGGCGATGCACCAGCGCTATCTGTATACCGACGTGCAGATGCGCGGCTACTACCCGAGCTACCTGCTGCGCGATTGGGAACGCAAGGGGCTGAAGATCGAGATGCAGCCGCAGGACGCGCAGATCCTGCGCGAGGGCTGCACCGACTACATCGGCTTCAGCTATTACATGAGCAACGCCCTGCAGGCTAACGCGGTGGACGGCAGCGACGGCATGTTCGGCTTCCCGGGCAACGTGCCGAACCCGCACGTCAAAGCTTCCGACTGGGGCTGGCAGATCGATCCGGTCGGGCTGCGCTATTCGCTGAACGTGCTGTATGAACGCTACCAGAAGCCGCTGTTTATCGTGGAGAACGGCTTCGGTGCCTTCGACAAGGTGGAAGCGGACGGCCGGATCAACGATGACTATCGCATCGACTATCTGCGCGCCCATATCGAAGAGATGAAGAAAGCGGTGATTGAAGACGGCGTAGACCTGATCGGCTATACGCCGTGGGGCTGCATCGACTGCGTGTCGTTCACCACCGGCGAGTACGGCAAACGCTACGGCTTCATTTACGTCGACAAGCATGACGACGGCACCGGCACGCTCGAGCGTTCGCGCAAGAAGAGCTTCGACTGGTACCGCCGGGTGATCGCCAGCAACGGCGAACAGCTGTAACCGCGCGGCAGACAATCAGGGGCGATTTTCGCCCCTTTTTACTGCGCCTTATTCCGCCTGCCCGGCGGCGAGATACTTCGCCATTTCCACCGGCGGCACCATGCCACCACCGGTCGCCCACACCAGGTGCGTCGCCTGCGCCAGACTCTCGGCGCTGATGCCTTGCTCGCTGAGCGCCTTCGCATGGGCTGCAACGCGCCACGGCCCGGCCATGCCGGCCAGCGCAGACGGCTCCAGCTGAAGATGCTCGTGCTTGTCCAACAGCCCGAGCAGCGCAAACATCTCTTCGTCGCTCAGGGTGTAAAACGCGCTCAGCAGGCGCTCCATCGCCCGGCCGACAAAGCCGGAGGCGCGCCCTACCGCCAGCCCGTCCGCCGCGGTGCGGTTATCGATACCGAGATCTTGCACCGCAATGCCGTCATGCAACCCGCTGTAGACGCCGAGCAGCATGCAGGGCGAATGGGTTGGTTCGGCGAAAATACAGTGAACGTGATCGCCGAACGCCAGCTTGAGGCCAAACGCCACGCCGCCCGGCCCGCCGCCGACGCCGCACGGCAGATACACGAACAGCGGGTGCTGCGCGTCCACCACGATGCCCTGTTCGGCGAACTGCCGCTTCAGGCGGCCGCCGGCCACCGCGTAGCCGAGGAACAGGGTCTGCGAGTTTTCATCGTCGATAAAGAAGCAGCGCGGATCGTTCGCCGCCTGTTTGCGCCCCTGTTCGACCGCCACGCCGTAATCTTCGGCGTACTCCACCACCGTGACGCCGTTATCGCGCAGCTTTTGTTTCTTCCACGCCCGCGCATCCGCCGACATGTGCACGCTGACGTCAAACCCCAGCCGGGCGCTGATGATGCCGATCGACAACCCCAGATTGCCGGTCGATCCGACGGCGATGCGGTACTGGCTGAAGAACTGACGAAACTCGTCGGAAAACAGCCGGGCGTAGTCGTCGCCGGTCTGCAGCAGCCCCGCCGCCAGCGCCAGCGTCTCCGCGTGCGTCAGCACCTCGTAGATGCCGCCGCGCGCCTTGATTGAGCCGGAGATCGGCAGATGGCTGTCCTTTTTCAGCAGCAGCTTCCCGCCAAGCCGCAGCCCGTAGCGCCGATCCAACGCCTGCTGCATGGCGGGGATCGCCACCAGTTCGGATTCGATAATCCCCCCGGTCGCTTGAGTCTCGGGGAAGGCCACGGCGAGATAAGGCGCGAAGCGCGCCAGGCGCTGCTCCGCTGCGGCGACGTCGGCGGCGCTCAGGCCGACATGGGGCAAGCCTGCGGCCAGCGTTGTCGCGCGCGGATTGAACCAGGTGATCGGCTCGAGGGCGACCATTCGTTGCAACAGCGGATGCTGCGCAACCCACGGTTGAATCTGTGATTTTTGCATAACTGTTCCTGACTGATTTGGCGTTGCCGTCACCATGCCGCGAACGCCGGCGGCTGACAAATGATAAATACTGAGCTTGAGGTGCAGCAGATTGATGCAAGCGCGGCGCCAGCCGCTAGTCCCGCGCCGCCGCTTCCAGGCCGGCGATGTCGATTTTGCCCATCATCAGCATCGCCTCCGTCACCCGCCGCACGCGCGCGGCGTCGGGATCGTTCATCAGTTCCGTCAGGCGCCGCGGCACGATCTGCCAACACAGCCCCCAGCGATCGCGCAGCCAGCCGCACTGCTCCGCCTCGCCGCCGTCGCTCAGCGTTTCCCACAGCCTGTCCACTTCCGCCTGATCGTCGCACTCCACCATGATGGAAAAGCTGTGGTTGAACGGATCCAGCGGCCCGGCTTCTATCGCCGCATAGCGCTGGTCGCCCAGGGTGAAGGACGCCAGCTTGACGCTGCCGGCGGGGCCACTCGGCGTCTCGGCCGGCAGCTCGGAAAACCAGTTCACGGACGAACCGGGGATCAGCGCGACATAACAGTTCAACGCTGCTTCCATCTCTTTTTCAAACCACAGATGTTGCGTAATTCTGGCCATCGGCGTCTCCGTTTTAGCGTTGGAGAGAAATACGCGGGCGAAGTCGCCTGCGCGCCCTACCAGTTTAGACGGCCTGTGCGCGGCCCGGATCGGAAGTTCAGCGTTCGCCATCAACCGAGGGGGAAAATTCCGGCGTGGCGACGCGGTTACGGCCGGCGTGTTTTGCTTTGTACACCGCCAGATCGGCCAGCTTCAGCAGATCGGCCAGGCTGTGGCCGGAACCGCCCAGGCAGGTCACCATACCGATGCTGACGGTGATCTGCAGCGGATGGCCGGCCGGCATGGTGATCGACTCCGCTTCGATGCGTTGCCGCAGCCGTTCGGCCAGTTGCAACCCCTGCTGCGGCTGGCCAAGCGTCGAGACGATGGCAAACTCTTCGCCCCCCATGCGGCCGAACAGATCGTCGACGCTCAGATCGGCGGCGATCGCCCGGGTAAAGGCCATCAGCGCCTGATCGCCGCCGGCATGGCCGAAACGATCGTTAATCGATTTGAAATAGTCGATATCGAGCATCATGACGCACACCAGCTCGCCTTTTTGGTCGATCACCCGCTCACCGCGCTGCATAAACGCATTGCGCGTCAGTACGTGCGTCAACGCATCGTGATTGGCCACGTGCTCCAGCGTGCGTAACAGCGCGTTGCGCGCATAGTTCATGCTGGCGACGGCGATCGGCCCCAGCGCCAACAGCGCGATGCCCAAACGCATCGACACCGCGTTTTGCAACACCTTCATGTCGAGCGTCGTGCTCAGCAACCCAAAATCGATCGCCAGATGGCACCACAGCACGTAAACCAGGACCGCGATCATGGTGCTGAACAGCGAAAAGGACATCGCCAGCCACAGCAGCCCCGGCATCGGGAAGATCACGGCGCCGGGGCCGCCGATCAGCACGCTGCAAACCGCCGCCAGCACCAGCAGCGCCAATACGGCCAGTTTCCGCCCCACATGCGTCCACTGGCGGCGCTGCATCAGCATGGCGCAGGCCGCGCGCAGGCGCAGGTGCCCATCGGCGGGAAAGACCAGAATAAACGGCATCAGCGTGACGTAATTGGTGAATTCGGAAGAGAACCACAGCACCACCGAGGTCAGATAGGGTTTGCCGAACAACCACTGCGAGGCAACGGCCCCCACTACGCCGGTAGCGGCGGCGGCGGCCAGGCAGATAGCGAACAGGTACATGCTGGAAGCGCCGCGCTGCAACATGCGTGCCGGCGGCGAGAGCCGCATGAACATCAGATACCCTACCACTACGCCGGTCAGGTTGGCGGCGTTCAGCAGCAGCGCCTTTTCCAACGAACTGCCGGTCAGCAGATCCGCCGCCAGATAACCCAGCACCGCCATTCCCCAACCGGCGCCCGTGGCCCACTGCGGACGGCGGACCAATACCGCCAGCAGCACGGCATTCGCCGGCCAGAATATCGCCAGAAAGCCACCGGGGCGGCTCAGGATACCCAGCAGGCACAGTACGAACACCAGCAAGAAAACGGTGATCGCAGGCCAGATTTTCCGGGTAGCGGACAACGAAGTGGTTTGCATCTTGGATCCAGAGACTTCCGCTTGCGTAAGGTGACAATCTGTTGGCGTCATGCCCGTCGGCAATGAGAAGAATATTAACGACCGACCCCACTATTATTGCCAGTTTTACCGGCTCGGACACCTGTTTATTCATCAAGGAAAAATATATTTGTGTATCAATATATTGACGATACTCACCCATCTGGCGCAGAAACTGCCAAGGCATCCCGACCGTCTTGATCATTATGGTCAACTCGTCGGATTTTTATCGCTAAAACCACCGTCTTTTTCTTTGATGACAAAATAAAATCGGGCAATGCGCGGATCTCTCCTTTGCCCTCTATGCAAGCCAAGTAAACAATAATTATAATGATAATCGTTATTATTTATAATTTAACATGGAATGATATGCACCAGTCAGTTCTTCGCCACCCCAATAAAAGAAATAAAAATCACGTTCTTCGTACGCTGCCCCTGCTTGCCGGCCTGTTCCCCGCCCTGGCGATCGCCGCCGCGCCCGACGCAAAAAAGGAAGACGCCATCACGGTGACCGCCACCGCCCTGCCTGCCGGCAGCTATAGCGCCGATACCGCCTCAACCGGCAGC
This sequence comes from Serratia nevei, assembly GCF_024160145.1. Lineage (GTDB taxonomy): Bacteria > Pseudomonadota > Gammaproteobacteria > Enterobacterales > Enterobacteriaceae > Serratia > Serratia nevei_A. Next base: position 134,500 of record NZ_JAMYWQ010000001.1, on the reverse strand, counting down.
AAAACCGCCACGCCAATCGGTGAACTGCCGCAATCGGTCAGCGTCGTTACCTCGCAGGTGATTGACGACTTCCAGGTCAAAAGCGTCAATGACGCGATGAAATTCGTCAGCGGCGTCACCCAGGGTAACACGCTCGGCGGCACCGAGGATGGCTTCGTCAAACGCGGTTTCGGGGTTAACTCCGACGGTTCGGTGTTCATCGACGGCGTGCGCAGCAACCAGGGGCTGAGCATGGACGCCACCACCGATCGCGTCGAGGTGCTGAAAGGTTCCGCTTCGCTGCTGTATGGCATCCTCAGCCCCGGCGGCGTCATCAACCTGATCAGCAAAAAACCGCAGTATGACTGGAACACCCGCATTAGCGGCGCCACCAACAGCTTCGGCGGCGGCAGCGGCAGCGTCGATGTGACCGGCCCGCTGGGCGGCGGCTTCGCCTTCCGCCTGATCGCCGAGCGCCAGCACGAGGATTACTGGCGTAACTTCGGCAGCGACGAACACACGCTGATCGCTCCTTCACTCAGCTGGTTCGGCGACCAGGCTTCCTTTAACATCGCCTACAGCGAGTACAAATACGACATTCCTTACGATCGCGGCACCGCGTTTATCGACGGCAAACCGGTCGATGTGCCCTATAACCGCCGGCTGGATGACTACGCCAACCGCGCCTGGGGCAAGAACAAACGTCTGAACGCCCATTATGAATATGCGCTGGATCCGATCTGGACCACCCGCCTCAACTACGCCTGGCTGCAGCGCCGTTACGACAGCAACGAAGTGCGCGCCACCGCGATCGACACCGCGACCGGCATCGTTTCGCGCCGCGCCGACGCCAACCGCGGCTTCAATCACCAGACCGATTATTATTCCTGGGATGTGACCGGTTCGCCGGAAGTGTTCGGCATGCAACACGATCTGCTGCTGGGCGTGGACTACGAGAAGAACCAGACTTACAAGGCCTACTCCTATCGCGGCAAGGTGTCGAAGACGTTCAACATGTACGATCCGGCGTATGGCGAAGCGCCCGTCACCGACAGCACCACCTACAACGACGCATTGAGCAACCTGCGCACGACGCTGTTCAGCCGCTCCCTGTACGCCAAGGACAGCATTCATCTCACCGACCGGTGGATTGCGGTGCTCGGCGCCCGCTATCAGTCGTATTACCAGAACAACAGCAACGGTTTCCAGAAGCCGAAAAATACGCTCAATGACAAAGACGATCAGTTTTTGCCGCAGGCGGGGCTGGTGTATAAGCTGACGCCGAACCTGTCTCTGTACGGTAACTACAGCCGTTCCTTCACGCCGTCCACCGCCATCGACGATAACGGCAACGTCGCCACGCCGGAAACCGGCACCACCTATGAGGTGGGCGGCAAATGGCAGATCACCCCGGCGTTCGACGCCACGCTGGCGCTCTATCGTATTGAAGAAAGCAATATGTCGATCTTTATCAACGGCGTGACCCGCAGCATTCCCAAGGCGCGATCCACCGGTGCTGAACTGGAGTTGAACGGCGAAGTGGCGCCCAACTGGGATCTCACCGCCAACTACAGCTACGATAAAACCGAGATCGTCGAAGACAACCTCAATCCGGCCAACGTCGGCAACCGGCTGGTCAACGCCCCGACCAACATGGGCGGCCTGTATCTCAGCCACCGCATGACGCTGCCGGTGGTGCCCGGCGAGGTGCGCGTGGGCGGCGGTGCGCGCTATGTCGGCCGCCGCGCCGGCGATCCGGAGAACAGCTTCACCATGCCGGCCTACACCGTGGCGGATGCCTTTGTCGCCTGGGACAGCAAGCTGCTTGGCAAACATACTCAGCTGAAACTGAATGTGAAAAACCTGTTTAACCGCGAATACTACGCCTCCAGCGCCGGTAACCTGCGCGTGATTGAAGGCGAACCGCGCAGCCTCAGCCTGCAGGCGACGGTCGATTTCTAACCCCCCATCTCCGGGCGCCGTTTGGCGCCCGTTTTCTTTTCGCCCGGCGTCAAAGCGCCTTGCGGTACATCACAAAACCGGGGCGCTCCGCCACCTTGTCATACAGCCGCATGGCGGTCTGGTTGGTTTCGTGGGTATTCCAGTAAACACGCGGCAGCCCCAGCTGCTGCGCACGTTCATAGACCGCCGCGATCAGCGCCCTCGCCACGCCTTTGCCGCGCACCCTCTGCGCCGTGAACAGATCCTGCAGATAACAGTTAGGCTGTAGCTGGATGGTGCTGCGGTGCAGGAGATAGTGCGTCAACCCGACCACCTGGCCCTGATGTTCGGCGACCAGCGCAAACATCGGTTCGTAGGCGTCGAAAAAACGCCGCCAGGTGGCCTGCGTCACCTCGTCCGGCAGCGCCGTTGCCCCCTCACGGCCGTAAAATGCGTTATACCCTTGCCACAGCGCCAGCCAGGCGGCGTAATCCCGCGCTTCCAGCGGTCTGACCACGATGCTTTCGTTCATGATGTCCCCTGTCGATGATGTAGAAATTGCCCCGCCTCCAGCATAGAACAGCTGAGGTCAACGCGCAGGCGGCGGCATCACATCGGCGAGAAAATCCACCGGCGAGCGGTGGCGTTCGCTTTCCCGACATATACTTAAGGGATAAATCGCAATGGAGGACGGTGGAATGAAGAAGATTATTCTCGTGTTTTTGATGCTGATGCTGAGCGGGTGTATCGGCGGCGGTGGCGGTCCGTCAAATGCTCCGCCGGCGTCGCCGAATGAGCCGTATACCTGCAGCAACTCCGGTGCCAACAGCGACTGCTCGCAATCGGTGGAGCCGTCGATGTACTAGCCGCGCTGGGCGGACCGTCGATAAACGGCCCGCCGCCTCAGGCCTGAACTAAGAAGACTGCTCCTCTTCGTTGGCCTGATATCGCGTCGCCTGCTGTTTCATGAACACCACTTCCTGCGGGCTGGACAAGCTCACTTCCTGCGCGCGCAGCAGCTTGAGGATGTTGAACAGCAGTTCGCTCTTGGTGGCGCCGACCATGCGCGGGCTCGGCACGTAGCCGGTCACGCTCAGGATAATGCCGTCCGGCCCCAGCTGGCTGAAGCGTACATAAGGCGCCGGCGTTTCCAGAATGGTTTCGTACTCGTTGTAAGCGCTGAGCAAGATATTGCGCACCTGCTCCGGATCGATGGAGGTCGGGAAGGTCAGCGCGATGGTCACCACCCCTTGCGCGTTGCCCATGGTGGCGTTGCGCACGTTCTGCGAGATCAGCTGCGAGTTCGGCACGATCATGGTGGAACGGTCGCTGAGCTGGATTTCGGTGGCGCGTACGTTGATGCGCCGCACGTCGCCTTCCACGCCGCCGATGCCGATCATATCCCCTACCTTCACCGGGCGCTCGGTCAGCAGAATCAGGCCGGAAATAAAGTTCTTCACGATCTCCTGCAAACCGAAACCGATACCGACCGACAGGGCGCTGACGATCCACGCCAGGTTGCTCCATTGGATACCCAGCGCCGCCAGGGTGATCAGAATCACCAGCACATAGCCGATATTGCTGAACAGCGTCACCAGCGAGGCGCGGATGCCGACGTCCGAAATGGTTTTCGGCAGCAGTTCGGATCCCAGCCAGCGCCGCACCGCGCGCAGAATGTAGATACCGATCGCCAGGCAGATCACGGCATTGAGCAAGTTGCCGGGCACGATGTTGAAACGCTGCAACCCTTCACCGGTCAGAATGGAGACGATTTTCTCCATTAGCGAGCCTGGCGTGGTGCTGCCGAACGAGCCGTTGAACAGCGCGACGATCATCAACAGCAACAGTGAACATTTGGCCAGCGCGGTGGTGATGATCGCCATCTGCTCCAGATGACGATCCTTGAAGCTGAGAGTTTTCTTCAGCATCTTGCCGCTGACGGTCTGCGGCGAAAACAGCGCGGCGCACAAATCGGTGGCGAACAGCACCATAAAGTAGAACGCCATCAGCACCAGCACCACCCAGATCAACTGGTAGGTCAGGAAGCGGGCGAAGGCGATGTAGCCGATGAGCAGGGAAAGCAGGATCACCATCGAACAGACCAGGGTAACGATGTGCACCAGGCCGCCGATCAGCGTGCGTTTTTCCAGGTGCGCGCCCTGCTGTTCCAGACGGCGACGAATGCGTTGGCCGCGCAGCGGCGCCGCCAGCAGCACCATGCCGATCAGGCCCGCCACCAGGCCGTTGCCGAAGATGGTGGTGGCCAATGAGGCGCTGACGACGTTGTTGATAAGCTCGACGGTGCCGAACGCCAGCGCCAGGCCGGCCAGCAGCGGCGAGAAGTAACGCAGCCCGGCGGCCACGTCGTTATCCATGGAAGCCAGACGCCACGACGGGCGATTCAACGACAGCGCCGCACGCCCCAGCCCGGCGATCAGCGCGCAGAAAATCCCCAGGCGATTGAAGCCTTCGGCGAAATCCTCCAGCGTCACCGGCAGCGGCTGCACGCGCACAAAGACGTAATACAGCAGGTTCAGCGCGATCGAGGTGGTGATCACCGTCACCGCCACGGTGACGATCGCCATGAAGCTGCGGCGCAGTCGCCCGTCCGGCAGGAAACGGATGCTGACCCAGGCGAGGAAGCGCTCGGAAAAATAGCGCCCCCAGGACCAGACGATCACCGCCAGCGCCAGCAATGCCAGCGTGCCGTAACGCCACTCGTCCTGCCAGCTGGCGTCCCAGGCCGCTTTCATCTCGGCGTTGAACTGATCCAGCCGCTGCACGTCATCCGCGGACGGCTGCACCACCGGCGCCCAGAATTTGATGCCCAAAATACTGCCGGTATTCAGCGCCAGCTGGGTTTTAAACGCCACCCGGCGCAGATCGCCGATCTGCTGCCCCAGATCGAAGGCGCTGCTTTTGATGGCCTGCGCGCGTTTTACCGCATCGTCCAGCTGTTTCTTGCTGTTGTTCAGCGCGTTGCGCTGCTGGGCCACCGCCGGGGTTTCCGGCAGCGCGCCGGCCGCCGGCGCCGGCCCCAGAACGTCCAGCTGCGCCTGCAGTTTCTCCTGCAGCGGCTGCAGATCGGCAGACAGTTTGTCCATGCCCGCGACCAGATCGTCGGTCGCCAGCCGCAGCTTGCTGAGCTGGGTGTCGGTGGTGGCTTTGGACACCAGCTGTTTCATGCTGTCCAACTGCTTTTGCGCGGCTTTCAGCTGCGTGGCGGGATCGGGTGCGCTTTCGGCGGCGGGATCATCCTGGGTGGCGGCGACGGCGCCGAGCGGCGTCAGCTGCAAACCCAACAGCAATAACAACAACAGCAGGAACGGACGAGGCTTTAACATAAATTCAGTGCTCAGCATCATTATCTGATAGACAGACGAACAGGCGGCGGATGAACCGTCGCTTAACCATAAACGCTAATTATAATAGCTGCTTAATGTCGGCCGAAATACAGTAATTATTCCCATTGTGTGCCACGCGCTGCCGCCGTACTTAGCCTGCTGATTATTCAGGCGCTTTGACACTGGCGGCTCGGCGTAAAGCGCTCTATACTCCTGCCACCGATTAACCCGCAACCAATAAAAGGAGACTGACTATGCTGACGTGTGAATTGTTTTTTCACTCACACTTCTTTGGTAATCGTCGCCGCTCAAGCATTACCGGTATCGTGCTGCGATAACCCAGCTTGAGCGAAGCTTACTAAAATCCAGGATCTTCCCTCCGGCTTACCGGGTTGTCGTCAGCGATGTTTGACGATAGGCATTGTCATGCCTGTAACTCTTGAGTAAGCAATGAGCACACTACTGTCTGCACAATCTGTCGGTTACGACAACGCGTTCGGCGTCCTGCTGAGCGAGATTTCCTTCAGCCTGAAAACAGGCGATCGCATCGGTTTGATCGGCGACAACGGCTGCGGCAAAAGCACCCTGCTGCAACTGCTCAGCGGCGCCCTGCCCATCCACAGCGGAATGGTGACATTGTCACACCAATGCCTGATGGCGCGCATCGAACAACACCTGCCGTCTGAGCTGCACGCCAGCACCCTGCTGGATGCGGTACTGGCGCAGTTACCCGCGGGCCAACACCTCAGCGAACGCTGGCGCTGTGAAGCGCTGCTTGCCGAGCTGGGGTTTGAACCGGCGAGCTGGGCGTTGACCGCCGGCACCCTCAGCGGCGGCCAGCACACCCGCCTGCTGCTGGCGCGCGCGCTGATCCGCCAGCCCGATCTGCTGCTGCTCGACGAACCCAGCAACCACCTGGATCTGCCCACGCTGCTGTGGCTGGAGCAGTTCTTGCGCAGCTGGAGCGGCAGCTTCGTGCTGGTATCGCACGATCGCTATTTGCTCGACCAGGTGACCAACTGCACCTGGATCCTGCGCGACAAAACGCTGCAGTGCTTCCGTTTGCCCTGCTCCGCTGCGCGCGCCGCGCTGGCGGAACAGGACGCTGCGGATGAGCACCGTCGCCAGGCCGAGCAAAAAGAGATCGATCGGGTGGAAAAAAGCGCTAAACGCCTGGCGACCTGGGGCAAGGTCTACGACAACGAAGATCTGGCGCGCAAAGCCAAGCAAATGGAAAAGCGTGTCGATCGGTTGAAGGAAGAACAGACCACCCTGACCGCCGGCAGCCCGTGGCGGCTGCGATTACAGGGAGAGGCGCTGGACGCCGATCGCCTGCTGGCGCTGCCGCAATGGGCCGTGCGCCCGGCGCCGGATGCGCCGGTGCTGTTCAGCCTGGAGCATCTGCGCGTCAAAAGCGGCGATCGCATCGCCATCGTCGGGCGCAACGGCTGTGGCAAATCGTCGCTGCTGCGTTTGCTGTGGCAGGCATATCAGCAGCCCACCGAACGCCCGGCGATCTTCCACCCGCGCGTGCGCATCGGCTATTACGATCAGAGCCTGCAACAGCTGCGCGATGAAGACACGTTGAGCGAAGCGCTGGCGCAGTTTGCGCCGCTGACCGAGGAACAGCGGAAAATGGCGCTGATCGGCGCCGGTTTCCCTTACCTGCGCCACCATCAGCAGATCCGTTCGCTGAGCGGCGGCGAGCGTTCGCGGCTGCTGTTCGTCGGCCTGACGCTGGCCAACCATTCGCTGCTGCTGCTGGACGAGCCCACCAACCACCTGGACATGGCGGGCAAAGAAGAGCTGGCGGAAACGCTGCGCCAGTTCGCCGGCGCCGTCATGTTGGTCACCCATGACCGGATGCTGATCGAACAGAGCTGCAACCGCTTTTGGCTGATCGACCAGCAAAAACTGGAGGAGTGGCACGATCTGGCGCCGGTGTATCAGCGCCTGGCGGGCGAAGCGCCGGCGCTGCCGACGGCGAACCCAGCCAACGCAGAAAACCCGACGCCGGCCGAGCGGCTGGAAGGCGAAGACGCGCTGTTGACCGCCCTGTTTACCCTCGAAAGCAAACTGGCGGACGATCTGGCGCGCAAGCCGAAGCACCAGAAACCGGCGCTGCAGGCGCGCTGGCGCCGCGAGATTGCCGACATCACCGCCCGATTGAATCTGGGCTAACCCAGACAGGCCGCCGGGCGGCGGCCTGTTTTTTGACGGAGAACAGCATGCCATTTTCCCTGGTATCAGCCTCGTGCGCACAGCGGCCGCTGCTGGCGGCCATGCTGTCCGCTTGCCTGCGCGAGCTGGGCGCCGATGAGGCATACCCCTATCTGCCGCTCTACTGGCGCGAGGCCGGCCGCTACCCTTATTTGATTTTGAGCGATCGGCAAACGGCCGGTTTCGCGTTGGTCAGGCGCCTGGACAGCGCCACCGTCGAAATGGCGGAGTTCTACATCAAGCCTGAATGGCGGCGTACCGGGATGGGGCAACGGGCCGCCCGCGCCCTGTTCGCGCAGCACCCCGGCGGCTGGTCGCTGTCGGTCAGCCCGGATAATCCGCGCGGGTTGGCGTTTTGGCGCTCGGTAATACCGGCCGGGGCCACGACCGAACCGCTTTCGGCCCCTGATGCCATGATATTGCTACGTTTTTCTTACCCGCCGCGCTGAGCGACACATTACCTTCATCCTTTTATGGCAGGGTAACCCGATTCGTTCTTTGCTATCGAGCCTGCCATGACTTCACTTTCCCCACGGGACATCGAGGCGCGTTACCGCTTTGCGCGTGAGATCGCCCGCGCTGCCGCCGATCTCGCCTTCAGCTTTTATCAACGGCGGCAAAGCCTGGCGGTCGACTTCAAACAGGGGCTGCGGCGCGGCAACCCGCTGCTGTTGGCCAACGCGGCGCTCTATCCGCAGTTGGCCGAGCTGATTCACATGCCGGGTTTGATCGGCTCGACGTGCCCTATCGCGCGCGTGATGGCCGGATAAAGCAAGCGCAGCCGCCGCTCGACAAGATCGACCGCGTCGTGCGCGGCGGCGATGGTCACCGCCGGCGACACCCGGCAGTGGAAGTTGACGATGATACCGCCGTCGGTCTTGCGCGCGCGGACGTTGTGTACGTCTTGCACGCTCTCTCCCTGCTCCAGCGCCGACTGCAGGATGCGCCGAATATCGGCCAGTTCCGTCGCATCGACATCCTCGCTGGTCAGCCAATGCGGCGTCTGCGGCTCCAGGTGGGTCTCTATCTCGGTGTCTTCACCGATCGCCTGACGCAGGATCCCCTCTATCTCCGTGGCGATGTCATGCGCCTGCGCCACGCTGGCGTGGGCCGGCACCGCCAAATCCATGCCGATCGCCATGCGCGTCGGCAACTGCTGCAAGGTGACATTTTGCACCAGCGCGCCGTGGTTGGCGGCGATCGCCCGAATGCGCGTCGCCATGTCTTCATCGCTGCGGGTCTGCGGCACCGCAATGACGGTGAATTCCGCCCTGGCGTACGGCTCCCGCAGCCGCTCGACGATCTCTCGCTTCAGCGCGTCGATGCGTTCCAGCGGCAAGGTGCGGCACACCGCCACCGTGATTTCGACGAACAGCACCGCACCGGCGTTGCGAATGCGCACGCTGTCGCAGGCCAGCACCGCCGGAAAACGCTCCAGCGTGGCGCGGATCGCCTCGGTGGCCCCGGCGGGTGCGGCATCCATCAGCGAGTCGAAGGAGCGTTTACCCAGTTTGATCGCGGCGACAAAGATAAAGCCGGCGACGATCAGCGCGGCGATGGCGTCCGCGCGGCCAAAGCCCAGCAGCACAAACACCATGCCCAGCAGCACCACGCCGGACGAAAGCATATCGGAGAAGAAATGCAGCGCATCCGCTTCCAGCGCCGCGCTGTCGGTCGCTTTGGCGACGCGGTTAAGCGCCCGCACGCGGAAGAAATCGACGCAGATGGAAATCAGCAGCACCGCGATCACCACCGGCGCGGCGACGATCTCATGCGGCTGCCCGAGCAGGCTGCTGCCCGCCTCATAAACGATCCAGCCGGCGGCCCCCAACAACAGCAGCACCTCGAACAGCGCCGCCAGGTTTTCCACCTTGCCGTGGCCGAAGTGGTGATCGTCATCGGCGGGCTTATCGCTGATGCGCACCGCCAGCCAGGTGATGCTGGTGGCGATAAAGTCGGTAAAAGAGTGGATCCCTTCGGATATCAGGCCAATACTGCCGGTAAAAATGCCGGCGACGAACTTGCCCGTAGCCAGTAACCCGCTGGCAATCATCGAGTTTCTGGCCACGGCCTGCTTTTCATTTTGCATTGTGCTGCTCACATTCGGACGGTGATTTATTTTTTTACTTTAGCGGATAATTGCCAGACAAAGGCGATCAGCAGCATACTGCCGGAAAATGTCAGCATGAGGCTGGTAAGAAAATTGGACTCTCCGGTGGAATAAAAATAAATCTCATTAACGCCCACCGAGATCATTAAAATGGCGTAGAGCAATCCCAGAATAAGAATCGTCATTATTATCAACTCCCGTATCAGGCCGCGCGTTCGGCGCGCCGCTAAAAATCCTCCCCATAATAAACAGCGGTTACGGGGAGGATGCATCTAGGCGGATCTTTTGCGTTCATCAATCATCCCATTTGGTGCTCATATAGGCCGCCAACAGGCCCAGTGAGCTGATCATTGCCAGAAACCCCATAAAAATAGTCATGTTTCCCATTATTTTGTCCTCAGGTTAAATGTTATCGATAAAAGCCCCTTGCGTTAAATATCGGGGTTGGTCGGTATCCATGGTTTTTAACGTCCTCCTCTTTTTTACATTCCCGCCCTTTTTAGAGCGGGATCCGTTTAAATTCCCAAGACGTACTGGGCAATTTTGAAATAAATAATCAGGCCGGTGCCGTCGATAAAGGTGGCGATAAACGGCGCCGACACCACCGCCGGATCGATACCGAGCCGTTTCAGCAGCATCGGAATGATCGACGAGACAATCGCGCTCCACACGGTGATCGCCACCAGCGACAGGCTGACCACCAGCGTCACCTCCATGCCGACGCCCATGATCCAGGCACGCACCCAGGCCGCCAGGCCGATGGTGACGGCGATCAGCAGCGAGGTCGTGACCTCTTTGCGGATCACCGCGCCCAGATTACGCAAGCTGACTTCGCCCAGCGCCATGGCACGCACCAGCGTGGAGGTGATCTGGGTACCGCTGTTGCCGCCGGTGCCGATCAGCAGCGGGATGAAGAACGCCAGCGCAATCGCCGCTTCGAGCTGATCCTCAAACGCCTTCAGCACGTTGCCGGTGTAAGCCTCGGCGACGAACAGCATCAGCAGCCAGACCGAGCGTTTGCGCCACAGCGCCCACGGGCTGGTTTCCAGATAAGGCTTGTCCAGCGGCAGGCTCGCGCCCTGGCGCTGCGCATCTTCGGTATTTTCATCCTCGACCAGGCGGGCGATCTCTCGCTCCCCCAGCACGCCGACCAGCGTATTGTTCGCCACCACCGGCACCACGTCCAGGCCGCCCTTGCCGAGCAGATGCGCCACGTCGTTGCGATCGTCGTCGGGGGAAACCTGAAAATAGCTGTGATCCATCATCACGCCGACCGCTTTATCCTGCTCGTCGCACTGCAGCAGTTTTTTCACCGACAGCGTGCCGCGCAGATGATAATCGTCTGCGGTAATAAATACCTGGGTGGGAATTTCGTCCGTTTTAAGCTGTGAAAGTAAATATTCCCGGGCATGATTGACCGTCATCGTCGCGGGAACAGTAATAAAATCGGCGTTCATATAGCCGGCGACCGAGGTCTCGTCGAGAGTTTCAGTCGCGCTCAGCGCCGGAGAAGAATAATGTTGATGTGACTTGATCATTGTCAGTCCCTATTTCTGTTTTGAACTTCAACAGCGAATCGCATAGGGGCGTAACCACAGAGGGAGTGCAGACTGCCTATCTCCGCGTCCAGGTTTTAGCACTATACAACGTATCCGAATTGTTGCTCGGAAGTTACTTTGGGCTGAACCTTAATCCGATAAAGCCTGTCTTAACCTTGGGCATCTCTCGATGTCGTCAGATCAGTAACCTGTGTTTGTATAGGAGCCTCGCCAAACGAGATACTGCATATAAACTACCGGCGCAGTATAGGCGGTGTTTTCTTCAGCGGGAAGAAAAGATTGCCCGTCGTTTATGGAGTATTTAGGATAATGTTATTAAACACGAATCTATAAAAGCGGCTGATATAAATCAGCCGCTTTTATATTTCTCAGTGCTCGAGAAGGTAGACGTTTTTATCGTACAAGGCGCCCTGACGGGTAAAATCGATCCCCTTCACGTAGGGTTTAATGAGCGTGGCATTGGCCTCGTAGTACAGCGGCGCCACCGGCGTATCGGCAGCCAGCACCGTCTCGGCCTGCTGGAAGTAGTTCTGCACCTGCTGCGGCGTCTGCGCCGCCGTCGCCTGATGCAGAATACGGTCATAGTCCGGGTTATGGTATTTGGGGCTGTTCTCGCTGCTGTCGGAGCGGAACACGTTCAGGAAGGTAGACGGATCGTTGTAATCCGCCAGCCAGCGGGTAAAGGCCACGCCGTACTGCCCGCGGTTGATAGTATCCAGCGTCACTTTACGCTCCTGGCTTTGCAAGGTGGCCTCTACCCCAAGGTTCTTTTTCCACATGGCGGCGGCGGCGATGACGATCTTCTTGATGGTGGCGTCGTTGCTGTACAGCACGGTAAAGCGCAGCGGATTTTCGGCGTTGAAACCGGCCTGCGCCAGCAGTTGCTTGGCCTGGGCGTGGCGTTGCTCCGGCGTCCAGCCGGCCGCAGCGCCGGGCTGCAGGCTATAGCCGCCCGCCCCCGTGGGGGTAAAGGTCCAGGCCGGCTGTTGGCCGTACCCCAGCACCTTGCCGGCGATAATCTCTTTGTCCAGCGCCAGATTCAGCGCCTGGCGCACCCGCACATCGTTAAACGGCGCCTGGCGGTTGTTGAAGGCGAAATAACTGGTGGAGAGCAGCGGATAGGTCACCAGCTGTTGCTCACCGAGCGTTTTTTTCAGCTGCTGATACAGCTCCGGCGGCGTGGTATACCCTAACTCAACCTCGCCGGCGCGAAAGCGCGCCACTTCCGGGAAGCCCTGTATCGGCAAGAACGTCACCTTGTTGAGCACGGTGTTGGCATTGTCCCAATACTGCGGGTTACGCTCCACCACCACCTTTTCGTTCACCACCCACTGGCTGAGGCGGAACGCGCCGTTGCCGACAAAATGCGCCGGTTGAGTCCAGTTTTTGCCGTACTGCTCCACCACCTTGCGGTTAACCGGCAAGACCGGAAAATGCACCAGCTGCTTGAGCAGGTAGGAGTTGGGCTCCGACAGCGTCACCTGCAGGGTGTGCGCGTCCAGCGCCTTGACGCCCAGCTCGCTCGGCGGTTTGCTGCCGGCGTTGATTGCCGCGGCATTCAGCACGTAGGCCGAAGCCAGATAGCTGCCGTACGGCGACGCGGTCTGCGGATCGGTGAGGCGCCGCCAGCTGTAGACGAAATCGTCGGCGGTCACCGGATCGCCGTTCGACCATTTGGCCTGCGGCCGCAGATGGAAGGTCCAGACGTTGCCCTGCTGCTCCCATTTCTGCGCCAGCGCCGGGATCGCTTCGCCGTCTTTCCCGACGCGCAGCAAACCTTCGAACAGATCGTTGAAAATGTAGAACTCCACATTGCTCTCGGCCAGGTTCGGATCCAGCGTCGCCGGTTCATACCCGTTGGCGCGCACCAATTCCTGTACCGGCGCCAGTTTAGCGTCCGCCGGTACATCGGCCGCCTGAGCGACCGCCGCGTTAAAAGCCAGGAGGATTAAACCAGCCAAATTCTTGCCATTAAATGAATATTTCACGTCGATATCCCTGTTTAGTGTTTTATCGCGTTCAATATGCAATGTGGCAGTGGAATAAATTAAATCATTAATCGCTATGAGTCATAACCAAAAGCGGTGTTGAATTTCTTTCATTATCAAAGGAATATCCCTCACCGCGCTTTTCGCTTGCAAACACAATGTGCGTTGCCGTCCTCTACTTGATGTTCACGGTCGTGATACCAAACAGCGGCAGGCCTTTAACCGGCTCTGGACCGGGCTCCCCCCATACCATTAAGGATTTACCGCTCGCCTGCGCCTGGATCGCCAGATTCACCAGCAATTTCGGATAGGGTTCATTAGCCGCTACCGACAGCGGAAACACGTTTTCGTATAATCCTCCATCGATCGCCATTTCCACATGCACGCAATCATTAGCTACATCGATGACCACGATAGGATTGGTATAAAACGGACCATTAGACATAGGCACCTCTCTCACGATTTTTTACTGAATATGGCTCGTCATTCGCGTTGACAGGCCGTGTTATTAATACCTGAACGAAACGCTGAAGAACGATATGAAAAGACTGGAGAAAAAGAACGCCGTTCGATAACAAGACGTCACCATTGCAACAGCTTAATTGCCATTACAGCGTTGACAAGGAACTGATGTAAGTCAAATGTAAATCCACACTTACCTGTCACCTCTATGAATACACTGAGAATATTTAAAAAAAATGAAACAGAAAAATAATTTAATAAAAATCAACATGATAAAATATAATAATCACTTAATTCATATTAATTAATTGGTTGCAAAAAAAGGTTAACAGCAAAATAATGGACTAAAGAAATCAGTAGCATTTCCATTTAAAAATAAAATTAAAAACCTCACTTGATATCTCTATGACACCTAACTACCTTTAAATGGCTTCGAGATATACATGAAGCCACCGCCGGTTATAAAATCAATGACTGGCGAATGATTGAATCAAAAATAATTCCCGTAAGAACAAACCGGAAATATAAACGCTTGCCGTGAGAATAAGATGCAACGGTCTGCTTTCCATACCGTTTTTCTTTCGAGGGCAATGACTATTTCCATTCAGATGCAATTACCTGTCTGGTGGCTAACCGGATTCAGCGTGATATGCACTTCAGACTGACTCAGCAAAAAATCACAGGAGTTTACCTATGCCTTCATTGCAAGATATTACGCCTGAACAGGCTAACGCATTGAATAAACAATCACGTGACGCTTATAACGCGGAAGTGCAGAGCCGCCAGGCGCTGCTCAACCAACATCCGCAATTGAAACCGGCGTTCAACCAGCAAGTGCATCCGCAATCCTTGTGTGGATGCGGGTGCCAACAAAATATCTGCGGCTACTTCAGCTTCCAGGGCTGTGGATGCGGGTGTGGCTGCGCGCCACATGCGGAGACCGTGCAAATTTCCGCGCAGCTTGCCAATATCGGTCCCAATGCCCCATCAAGCGGTACATCGGTGCGTTTTGTCGGCCAGGCCACCGGCACTGGCTCAGACGGTAACATCAACATCCCGACGATTTATTTGCAAGGCACCGTGCCCGATGCCGAAAATCTGATCGGCGTTCCGTTAACCCTGCAATTGGCCATCAACCCCGGTTCGATCGTCCTGACGCTGCTGGAGAATGGCCGGGTGCTGGCCTCTTTGGTTCATCCGCCGCAGTGGGCGGGCAGCATCAACGGGCAGTTCTTCGGCGTTGGCAACGGTGAGTTTGTGCTGGCGTGACAAGAAGCAAGCCTGACGGGCGGCTGCCTGCGATGGCAGGTGGCCGCTCACTGTGAGATAACGCAGCCCAATTCTATTCAGACAATCAATTCAGATTTTTCCAGCCGAAACTTAACTTATCCTTAGGGCCATTCATTTTGTGAGCGATCGTCAAAAATAATTTAATACGAATCGTTTTCACTATCATTATTGATGTTCTTGGCTAAAATCGGGCTGCTTGCGCTTGCCAGGCGATATTCGTTTTCCTCATTCGAACGCTAAAAGGATAACTGCATGAAGCTGCGTATTTCATCTCTCGGCCCCGTCGCCCTGCTCGCCTCCTCGATGATGCTGGCCTTCGGCGCTCAGGCGGCCTCGGCCGATCAGGGCATCGTCATTTACAACGCCCAACATGAAAACCTGGTGAAATCCTGGGTCGACGGGTTTACCAAAGACACCGGCATCAAGGTCACGCTGCGCAACGGCGGCGACAGCGAGCTGGGCAATCAGCTGGTGCAAGAAGGCAGCGCTTCGCCTGCCGATGTCTTCCTGACGGAAAACTCCCCGGCGATGGTGTTGGTGGATAACGCCAAGCTGTTCGCCCCGCTGGACGCCGCGACGCTGGCCCAGGTGGAACCGCAGTATCGCCCAAGCCACGGCCGCTGGATCGGCATCGCCGCCCGCTCTACCGTGTTCGTCTACAACCCGGCCAAGCTGACCGAAGCGCAGCTGCCGAAGTCGCTGCTGGACCTGGCCAAGCCGGAATGGAAAGGCCGCTGGGCCGCCTCGCCGTCGGGCGCCGATTTCCAGGCGATCGTCAGCGCGCTGCTGGCGTTGAAAGGCGAGAAAGCGACGCTGGAATGGCTGAAAGCGATGAAAACCAACTTCACCGCCTATAAGGGCAACAGCACGGTAATGAAAGCGGTCAATGCCGGCCAGGTCGACAGCGGCGTGATCTATCACTACTACCCGTTCGTGGATGGCGCTAAAACCGGCGAGAACAGCAACAACATCAAGCTGTACTACTTCAAACATCAGGATCCGGGCGCGTTCGTCAGCATCTCCGGCGGCGGCGTGCTGGCTTCCAGCAAGCATCAGCAGCAGGCGCAGGCGTTCATCAAGTGGATCACCGGCAAACAGGGCCAGGAGATCCTGCGCACCAACAACGCCTTCGAATACGCCGTCGGCGTCGGCGCGGCCTCCAACCCGAAACTGGTGCCGCTGAAAGATCTGGACGCACCGAAAGTAGACGCCGCGCAGCTGAACAGTAAAAAAGTGGTCGAACTGATGACCGAAGCCGGCCTGCTGTAAGGCCCGCCGGCAAACCGAGAGTTGTTGATCGTTATGTCAAACCCGAGTCCCCACGCCGCGCAGACCGCGCGGCGTTATTCTGTTGTCCCTCGTCACCCGCGGCCGGGGGCGATCGTGGTGGCCAGCGCCGTGCTGCTGTCGCTGCTGGCGCTGTTGCCGCTGGGATTCGTTATCGGCGTGGCGTTTGAAACCGGCTGGCAAACGGTCAACGCTCTGGTTTTCCGCCCGCGCGTGGCGGAACTGCTGTTGAACACCCTGCTGTTGGTGGTGCTGACGCTGCCTGTCTGCGCCGTGCTGGGCGTGGCCCTGGCCTGGTTGACCGAGCGCACCACGCTGCCGGGCCGCCGTCTCTGGGCGGTATTGGCCACCGCGCCGCTGGCAGTGCCGGCCTTTGTGCAAAGCTATGCCTGGATCAGCCTGGTGCCGTCGATGCACGGCTTGAGCGCCGGGGTCTTCATCTCGGTGCTCGCCTATTTCCCGTTCATTTACCTGCCGGCCGCCGCCGTGCTGCGCCGTCTGGATCCCGGTATCGAAGACGTCGCCACCTCGCTCGGTTCCCCGCCGTTGGCGGTCTTTTGCCGCGTGGTGCTGCCGCAGCTGAAGCTGGCGGTCTGGGGCGGTTCCCTGCTGATCGCATTGCACCTGCTGGCGGAGTATGGCCTGTATGCCATGATCCGTTTCGATACCTTCACCACCGCGATCTTCGATCAGTTCCAGTCGACCTTCAACGGCCCGGCGGCCAACATGCTGGCCGGCGTATTGGTGCTGTGCTGCCTCGGGTTACTGTTGCTTGAGGCTCTCAGCCGCGGCCGCGCGCGCTATGCTCGCGTCGGTTCCGGCAGCGCCCGCAGCCAAACGCCGCGTCGCCTTTCGCTGCCGTTCGCCGCGCTGGCGCTGCTGCTGCCGATTTCGCTGACCGCACTGGCGCTGGGCGTGCCTTTCATTACCCTGGCCCGCTGGCTGTGGCTGGGGGGATTCGAGGTGTGGCGCAACGCCGAGCTGTGGCCCGCGCTGTGGCAAACGCTGTCGCTGTCCGCCGTCGGCGCGTTGCTGATCACGCTGTGCGCCATTCCGATGGCCTGGCTGTCGGTGCGCTATCCGGCCCGGCTGTACCGCGTGCTGGAGGGCTGCAACTACGTGACCAGCTCGCTGCCCGGCATCGTGGTGGCGCTGGCCCTGGTGACCATCACCATTCACAGCGTCCGGCCGATTTACCAAACCGAAATCACCCTGCTTCTGGCGTATTTGCTGATGTTTATGCCTCGGGCGCTGATCAATCTGCGTGCCGGCATCGCACAGGCGCCGGTGGAATTGGAAAACGTGGCGCGCAGCCTCGGCAAATCGCCGGCGCAGGCGCTGTGGAGCACTACGCTACGGCTGGCGGCGCCGGGTGCCGCGGCGGGCGCGGCGCTGGTGTTTCTGGCGATCGCCAATGAACTGACCGCCACGCTGTTGCTGGCGCCGAACGGCACCCGCACGCTGGCCACCGGATTTTGGGCGCTGACCAGCGAGATAGACTACGTCGCCGCCGCGCCTTATGCGCTGATTATGGTGGCGCTGTCATTGCCGCTCACCTGGCTTCTTTATTCTCAATCCAAACGCACGGCGGGACTATGAGCACGCTCGAACTGCACGGTATCGAAAAATCTTATAACGCCACCAGGGTGCTGGAACACATCGACCTGCAGGTTGCCGCCGGCAGCCGCACGGCGATCGTCGGCCCCTCCGGCTCCGGCAAAACCACCCTGCTGCGCATCATCGCCGGCTTTGAAATTCCTGACGGCGGCCAGATCCTGCTGCAGGGGCAAGCCATGGGCAACGGCGGCGGCTGGGTGCCGGCGCATCTGCGCGGCATCGGCTTCGTCCCGCAGGATGGCGCGCTGTTCCCGCACTTTACCGTCGCCGGCAACATCGGTTTTGGCCTTAAAGGCAGCAAGCGTGAGAAACAACGGCGCATCGAGGCGCTGATGGAGATGGTGGCGCTGGATCGCCGTCTGGCCGCGCTGTGGCCGCACGAGTTGTCCGGCGGGCAGCAGCAACGGGTGGCACTGGCGCGCGCCCTGTCGCAGCAACCCCGGCTGATGCTGCTGGACGAACCGTTCTCGGCGCTGGATACCGGCCTGCGCGCCGCCACCCGCAAAGCGGTCGCCGAACTGCTGACGGAGGCCAAGGTGGCGTCGATTCTGGTCACCCACGATCAGAGCGAAGCGCTGTCGTTCGCCGATCAGGTAGCGGTGATGCGCAACGGCCGGCTGGCGCAGGTGGGCGCGCCGCAAGACCTCTATCTGCGGCCGGTCGATGAGCCGACCGCCAGCTTCCTTGGCGAAACGCTGGTGTTGACCGCCGAACTGGCGCACGGCTGGGCCGACTGCGCATTGGGGCGCGTTGCCGTCGACGATCGGCAACGCAGCGGCCCGGCGCGCATCATGCTGCGCCCGGAGCAGATTCAAATCGGTTTGTCCGATCCGGCGCAGCGCGGCCAGGCGGTGATCACCGGCATCGATTTCGCCGGTTTCGTCTCTACGCTCAACCTGCAAATGGCCGCCGGCGGCGCGCAAATCGAGATCAAAACCGTCAGCCGCGAAGGTCTTCAGCCCGGCTCTCAGGTCACTCTCAACGTGATGGGCCAGGCGCATATTTTCGCCGGTTGACTCACTTAAGGCCGGGGCTTCCGCCCGGCCTCTTCAACGGCAAGTCTTGTCGCGACGCGGCTTTTTCGGCGCCAGCAGATAATCCACCACGCTTTCGTCAACACAGCTGTCGATGCCGTTCAGCACCAGCGTGTGTCCATCGCGTTCGCGGGTGATCAGCGGGCTTTTAAAGGCGGCGGCCATCACCTGCGCATTGCGGTACGGCGTGGTCGGATCGTAGCGCTGGGCGACGAACAGCAGCGGCGGCAGCGCGGCTGCGGCCACCGGGGTGTGCGGCCGATCTTTGCCGCGGTACGGCCACAGATCGCACATTTCCAGCGGGTACTCGTGCAGTGGCAGATAGTGGGCGTACAGGGCGGCGGTGTTGACCTCCTGCCGCTGGCTGCGCAGCCGCTGCGGATCGGCCGTCGGGTTAGCGACGTCAGCACAGGTGATGACATTCAGGGCGTCATCGGCATCCGGCGAATAGCTTTCGTCGATCAGATCGGACACTTGCTGCCCAGCGATGCCGGCATCGAGCTGGCGCAGCACGGTCGCCAGCTCATGCCAGCGTTCCGGCCACAGCAGCAGCGAGCGCGTGACCGTGAGCACATCCTCGGCGGAGATTTCATAGCCCGCCGCGGTGACAAATGGCTGCTCACGCAGCTTGCGCAGCAAGGCATGATAGCGCTGCAGCGCCTGATTGGCGCCGCCGCCGAGCTGGCAACTGTCAGTTTTGCCGCAGTAGGCGGCGAAGCGCAGGAAACTTTGCTGGAAGCCCCGCTCCTGGTTCAGCCGCTGGGTGAAGTCGTCTTCCGCCAGATCCACCACCCCGTCCAGCACCAGCGCGCGCGTTTTCTTCGGAAAACGTTCGGCATACAGCGCCGCCACCTTGGTGCCGTAAGAGTACGCCACCGCCGTCAGCCCTGGCTCGCCCAGCGCATGGCGAATGACGTTGAGATCGTTAACCGCCTCGTCGGTGCCGATATGTTGCAGCACGTCCGCGCCGGTTTGTTTGATGCAGGCGGCAATCAGGGTGCGGGTCTGGCTCTCAGCACCGGCCACGTCGTTGTCGTCCGGTGACGGGGTTTCGTCGCCTTCGGCCACCTGGCAGGAGATTTTCGGCGTCGACTGGCCGACGCCGCGCGGATCGTAACCGATGATGTCGTAGGATTTTCGCAGTCTGGCCACCTGTGCGTCGTTGCCCAGATACGGATTGATACCCGGCAGGCCCGGCCCGCCGCTGATCATCACCACGCTGCCCTTTTTCGGCCCGGTGGCCGGCAACAGGGTCAGCGCCAGGCGCACGGTCTGTTCGCCCGCCTGCGCCGCATGAGCGGGCGGCGTGCCGTAGGCCAGCGGCGCCTCGAGATAGCCGCAGCGCAGCCCCGGCGGCGGCGGCTCATCGAACCAGCGCTGAAAGCCGCTGTTGAGGCAAGATTGCCAACGGATGCCGCTTTCGGCGCCGGCCGCGTCGTGGGGCGCGGGTTTGGCCTGGGCGGGCGACACGGCGGCGGTCGCGACGAGCAGCGCCACAATACGCAGTACTGACATGGGGAGTCCTTTCAACTCAACGAATCGGTCAAAGGTTAACGATACCCGGTTAAACCGCTAGCCAATAGAACACAAAAAGCCGCGCGGGTGAAGCCGTCACCGCGCGGCCGGCCAGATTTTACACTGCTCGGATTGTTCTTATAACGCACAGAATGCTGCAAAAAACGGCGTCCACCTGCTAGGCTTAGGGTTCGTTAACCCACAAGGATCAGGAGAGCAGCATGTTTGGTAAAGCGGAAGACAAAGCCAATGAAGCCGCAGGCGCGGTAGAAGAAGCGTTCGGCAAAGCCGTCGATTCGCCGGAGCATCAGGTGCGCGGCGCGGCGCGCAAATACGCCTCCCAGGCCAGTTATGCCGCCCGTGACGCAGCGGACAGCGTAAGAACCCAGGTGGAGGCCAACCCGCTGGCCGGCGTGGCCGTTGCGGCGGCGGTCGGCATCGTTTTCGGCTTCTTGCTGGGGCGCAAATAAGCGGCAAATGCGCCGCTCGACAACAGGCCCGTTAGGGGCCTTTTTTTCGCCCCTCTTTGCGCCTGCGCGCAAAATTTCATCTATTGCAGCCATCGCTTAAAAAAACCAACGCCTTCAACTACGATTAGTTTGTGACCAGAGCGAGGCTCTGCGATCCGGCAGATAACCCTATGAGGATTATCACCATTATCCATGCTGTTTAAGCCGCCCTCTTTCACGCGGCTAAGAAAGGTTGATTATGGCTCGCACCACCCCTATCGAACGTTACCGCAATATCGGCATCTCCGCGCATATCGATGCCGGCAAGACCACCACCACCGAGCGGATTCTGTTTTACACCGGGGTCAGCCACAAGCTGGGTGAAGTGCATGACGGCGCGGCGACTATGGACTGGATGGCACAGGAACAGGAACGCGGCATCACCATCACCTCGGCGGCCACCACCTGCTTCTGGAACGGCATGCAGCATAATTATCCGCAGCACCGCATCAATATTATCGACACCCCCGGGCACGTCGATTTCACCATTGAAGTGGAGCGCTCGATGCGCGTACTGGACGGCGCCGTGATGGTCTATGACTCGGTGGGCGGCGTGCAGCCGCAGTCGGAAACCGTCTGGCGTCAGGCCAACAAATACAAGGTGCCGCGGCTGGCGTTCGTCAACAAGATGGACCGCATCGGCGCGGACTTTTTCCGCGTGCGCAAAATGATGATCGAGCGCCTGAAAGCCAACCCGGTACCGATCGTTATTCCGATCGGCGCCGAAGACCACTTCAGCGGCGTGGTGGATCTGGTGCGGATGAAGGCCATCCTGTGGGACGAAGCCTCGCAGGGCATGAACTTCAGCTTCGAAGAAATCCCGGCCGAGCTGCGCGATTCGGCGCAAGAGTGGCGCGAAAACATGATAGAGGCCGCCGCCGAAGCCTCGGAAGAGCTGATGGAGAAATACCTCAACCAGGTGCCGCTGAGCGAAGAGGAGATCGTCCACGGGCTGCGGGTGCGCACCGTCGCCGGCGAAATCCAGCCGATGCTGTGCGGGTCGGCGTTCCGCAACAAAGGGGTACAGCGCATGCTGGATGCGGTGATCGAGCTGATGCCCTCGCCGCTCGACGTGCCGCCGATGGAGGGCCACGGTGAACACGATGACATCATCACCCGCAAAGCCGACGACAACGAAAAATTCTCGGCGCTGGCGTTCAAGCTGATGACCGATCCCTTCGTCGGCCAGCTGACCTTCGTGCGCGTCTACTCCGGGGTGCTGGCCAAAGGCAGCAGCGTTTACAACCCGATCAAGGGCAAAAAGGAGCGCATCGGCCGCATCGTGCAGATGCACGCCAACGATCGTAAGGACATCGACGAGCTGCACGCCGGCGACATCGCCGCCTGCGTCGGCCTGAAGGACGTCACCACCGGCGATACGCTGTGCGACCCTAGCGCCATCATCACGCTGGAACGCATGACCTTCCCCGAGCCGGTGATCGCTCAGGCGATCGAACCGAAGACCAAGGGCGACCAGGAGAAAATGGGCATCGCGCTGCAGCGCCTCTCTTCGGAAGATCCGTCGTTCCGTGTGCGCACCGATGAAGAATCCGGCCAGACCATTATCTACGGCATGGGCGAGTTGCACCTGGAGATCATCGTCGATCGCATGCGCCGCGAATTCGGGGTGGAGACCACCACCGGCAAGCCGCAGGTGTCGTACCGCGAAACCATCCGCAAGCGGGTGGCCGACGTGGAAGGCAAGTTCGTACGCCAGTCCGGCGGTAAAGGGCAATACGGCCACGTGGTGCTGACCGTCGAACCCAACGAACCCGGCAAAGGCTTCGAATTCTTCGATGAGATCAAGGGCGGCGTCATTCCGGGCGAGTTTATCCCGGCGGTGAAAAAAGGCGTGCTCGAGGCGCTGAACAACGGCGTACTGGCCGGTTATCAGGTGGTGGACGTCAAGGTGCACCTGACCTTCGGTTCTTACCATGACGTCGACTCATCGGAACAGGCGTTCCGCATGGCGGCGATCTTCGGCTTCAAGGAAGCCTGCCGCCTGGCGGATCCGGTGATCCTTGAGCCAATCATGTCGGTGGAGGTGGAAACGCCGGAAGATTACGCCGGCAACGTGATGGGCGACCTCTCCTCACGCCGCGGTCTGGTGCAGGGCATGGAAGAGATCCCGGGCGGCGGCGGCAAAGCGATCCACGCCAAGGTGCCGCTGTCCGAGATGTTCGGTTATTCGACGACCCTGCGTTCGATGTCGCAGGGCCGCGCCACCTACACCATGGAATTCAGCCACTACGCCGAAGCGCCGCGCAACGTGGCCGAAGAGATCATTCACCACAGCAAGCGTTAACCCTCGCGCCCGCCTTCGCGGCGGGCGTCACCTCTGCTTGTCCTCCAGCGCCACCACCACCGGCTGCGGCTTGATGCGCATGGCGTACACCACGCCGGCGATCAGGCAGACGATGCCGGCCAGCGTCAGCAGCGGCGGCCAGGCCTGGCGCAGCAGAAAGGTATAGGCCAACCCCGCCAGAATTTCGAACACGATGAGCGGCCCCACCAACACCGTCGGCAACCGCTGGCTGGCTTCGTTCCAGCACAGCGCCCCCAGCCAGGAGCAGAACACGCCGATAACCAGCATCAGTGGGATAAACACTTCGGGGCGCGGGCCAAACGGCAAGGCGAACGCCGGTTCGCTCAGCGCCAATTGGCCGCAGACCGCCAGATAGCCCAGCAGCGCCAGCGGCAGCGTCACCAGCCCTTGCGCCGTGGCCCAGGTGGCCGGCCGCTGCGTCGGGTTCTCCCGCAGCCAGCGCGAGTTGCGCAGCGGGAACCAGGTCCAGCACGCCACCGCCAACACGGCCAGCCCCAGGCCACTGAGATAACGCCAGCCGTCGACCGGCAGCGCGTTGCCACGTAGCTCGGCGACGTTCACGCACGCTAACCCGCAGACGATCAGCAGCAGCGCCGGCGCCAGCTTGCTCCAGGCCAGCCGCCCGTCGTGCCGACCGTAAAACAGGTTGGCGCAGAGGGCGATCACCACCGGCAAGGTGCCGATGATCATGGTCGAGACCGGTGCACCGGTACGCTGAATGGCGCTGGCCAGGCACAGGTAGTACAGCAGGTTGCCGATGGCCGTCAGCTTGAGCGCCTCCAGCCAATCCTGGCGCCGCAGCTTGCGCAGGCGGCGGCGATCGAGCCAGGCCAGCGGCAAGGTGATCAGCCCGAAGGCCAGATAGCGGCCGGTGGACTGCAACGCGGCGGGATAATCCGGCACCAGCAACGGGCCAACGAAGATCAATCCCCACATCAGCCCGGCGGCCAGGGCAAACACAACGCCAATGAACATAACGACTCCGACAAACGGCCGGCGCGGCCAACCCGCCCGACAAGACAGCGGCAGAGTAACGAAAACGCAGGAAGGAATTATTGTAGCAGGTTGCTGTTTTAACCCGATTTCACCTGTTTCTGGAAACGCACTGGCGTGACGCCGTAACGATTGGCGAAGGCGCGCGTCAGGTGCGCCTGATCGGTCAGCCCCGCCGCCGCCGCCACCTGTGCGGCGGGCATGCCGCGCTCCAGCATGCGTTTGGCCTGCGCCAGTCGGATCGCCATCAGCATCTGCTGCGGCGAAACGTGGTATTCGGCCTTGAACTTGCGCAGGAAATGGTACGGGCTGAGCGACACCAAATCGGCCAGCTGATTGAGGGTCACCGCCTCGGCGAAGTTATCGTGCAGGTAGCTTTTCACCACCTCGAAACGGTGCGCCGCCTCGGCTTTTTCCCGCTGCCCGGCACGGATATGCGGGTGCAGCAGCGCGACCGCCTCCACCAGCAGGCCGTCCAGCGTGAGCGGATCGTCGGTTTGCCACAGCGTGGCGAGAATGGCGGACAGGCGCTGCGCCGCCCGCGGATCGTGGCGCACCGCCTCGGTGAACCACTGGCTCCGATCGCCGGACAGCTGCTCCAGCGCCTCGGGCGCCAGATAGAGCATGCGGTAACACCAGCCGCCCGGCGTGTCGGCTTCACCGGTATGCAGCTCGTCGGGGTTCATCAGCACCAGCGCGCCCGGCGCCGCCAGATGCTGCGCGCCGCGATAGCGGAAACGCTCCGCCCCAGTGTCTACGGTGCCGATAGCGAAGGCGTCGTGGGTATGCGGCTCGAAGGCATAGCGTTCGATATGCGCCTGATAAAGTTCAACGCCCGGCAGATGCGACAAATGCCGGAACTGCGCGCAATCCTTCTCGAACGGAAACTGTTGTGGTACCCCTTGCACCCGACCTCCTCGTCCGTGCTGACAATCTGCTCAGCATAGCCAAAACATCGCCGGTTGAGTAGCCGCCCTGGCGCTTTCGTGCCCCTCGCCTGGACGATCGCCGCCATTCGGCGTAGGGTTAAGGTCCCTGTCCCTTTCAGGCGCGCCGCATCGCGAAGCTCATCGGCCCCTGACACTCCGCAAACAAGAGGCAACAATGTATCCGGATACTCAACTGTATATCGATGGACAATGGCGCAACGCGCTGGCCGGGAAAACCCTGCCGGTCACCAACCCCGCCACCGACGAGATAATCGGTCAAGTGGCGCACGCCGCCACAGAGGATCTCGATCTGGCGCTGGCCGCCACCGAGCGCGGATTTAACGTCTGGCGCGACACCGCCGCGCACCAGCGCGCCAACCTGATGCGCAAAGCGGCGGCGCTGCTGCGCGAACGCGCTAACGCCATCGCCGCCGTCATGACGCAGGAACAGGGCAAACCGGTGGCGCAGGCCAAAGTCGAAATTCTCAACGCCGCCGACGTCATCGACTGGTTCGCCGGCGAAGCCACCCGCACCTACGGGCAGATCATTCCGTCCCGCGCCCGCGACGTGCAGCAGCAAACCCTCAAGCTGCCGGTCGGCCCGGTGGCCGCCTTCACGCCGTGGAACTTCCCGATCAACCAGATCGTGCGCAAGCTGTCCGCCGCGCTGGCGGCGGGGTGTTCCATCATCGTCAAAGGCCCGGAAGAAACGCCGGCCTCGCCGGCTGAGCTGATCAAAGCCTTCGCCGACGCCGGGATCCCGGCCGGGGTGATCGCGCTGGTGTACGGCACCCCGGCGGAAATCTCGGAATACCTGATCCCGCATCCGACCATTCGCAAGATCTCCTTCACCGGCTCCACCCGCGTGGGCAAGCATCTGGCGGCGCTGGCCGGCCAGCATATGAAAAAGGCCACCATGGAGCTGGGCGGCCACGCGCCGGTATTGATCTTCGACGACGCCGATCTCGACGCGGCGGCCAAAGAGCTAGCGCAGTCCAAGTTCCGCAACGCCGGCCAGGTCTGTATCGCCCCGACCCGCTTCCTGATCCAGCAAGGCGTTTATGAAGCCTTCGTGGAGAAATTCACCGCCGCCGTGCGTGAGCTCAAGCTCGGCAACGGGCTGGAAGACGGCGTGACCATGGGGCCGATGGTGCTGGGCCGCAGCGTCGACAATATCGAGGCGCTGGTGCAGGATGCCGTTGCCCACGGGGCAAAAGCCTGCACCGGCGGCAAGCGCGTGGCGGGCAAAGGTAACTTCTTCGAGCCGACGGTGCTGCGCGACGTGCCGCTGAGCGCCCGTGCCATGTCGGAAGAGCCGTTTGGCCCGGTCGCCCTGCTGCGCCCGTTCGCCACCTATGACGAGGCGATCGCCGAAGCCAACCGCCTGCCGTACGGGCTGGCCGCCTACGCTTACAGCCGCAACATCGCCACCGTCAATGCGCTGGGGCGCGACGTGGAGAGCGGCATGCTGAGCATCAACCACATCGGTTTCGGCCTGCCGGAAACGCCGTTTGGCGGCGTAAAAGACTCCGGTCACGGCACCGAAGGCGGCAGCGAAGCGATCGAATCCTACCTGGAAACCCGCTTCGTCACCGTCGCCGGCCGTTAATCACGCGTCGGATGAATAGCCAACAGCCCCGCAGTGCGGTAATGCCGCTCACTTAATCCTGAGTGGCATTTTTTTATCCAGCCTCTGGACGTTCTGTGGTTGGCTGCGCCAAAGGTCAACACCCGAGTTGGCAGCTACCGAGCACCCCATACTTTTTGAGGTTATGGCAGAGAAGAGCAATTTGTATGAGGCACGCCGCAATTGCGGCGATGCCTTTTTCTCGCCCTATACCGGCACTCGCCGGCTGATCTCCACCACCTGATCGCTGGGCAGGTAATAATAATCCGTGACGTGCATGCCGTTGCGCACCATCAGCGCGAACAGGTTGCGCTGCCACGACGGCAACCGGTCGTTCGCCTCGCGACGCACCACGGTTTCATGGCCGAGGTAATAAGTCGCCTCGTCGAAATTCAGGCCGCATTTCTGCGCTTCGACGTGCTGCAACAGCTGCGGGATGTTTGGCCGCTCCATAAAGCCGTAATTGGCCATACCGCACCAAAACCCTGGCGCGAGCTCGCGCATCACCAGGCGCTCGGCATTCGATACCCGCGGTTCATTGACAATGGCAATGGTCAACGCCAGCACCTGGGCGTGCAGCGAGCCGTTGCGTTTAACGTGCCATTTCATCACCGGCGGCGTGCCCTGCAGGCTACGGGTGAGGAACACCGCGGTGCCCGGCACGCGCGGCACGGATTCACGGCGGATTTTCTCCAGGAAATCCGCTATCGGCACCGTCGTCTCGCCAAGGGTATGCGCGGCCGCCAACACCCCGCGATGCCAGATCAGCATCACGGTATAGATCGCGGCGGCCAGCAGCAGCGGGATATAACCGCCCTGCAACACCTTGGTCAGGTTGGCCGTCAGGAAGCTCAGATCGACCACGAAGAACCCCCCCGCCACCAGCAGGCTGGCGGCCAGCCCCCAACGCCACACCTCACGCATCGCCACGAACAGCAAACCGGTGGTCATGATCATGGTCAGCGAGACGGCGATGCCGTAGGCGGCGGCCAGATTGTCCGAGGATTTGAAGAACACCGTCAGGAACAGCGTCACCACCATCAGTAGCCAGTTGATGGCACCGATGTAGATCTGTCCGTAACTCTCCTCGGTCGTTTGCTTAACCCGCAGCCGCGGCAGCCACCCCAGTTGGATCGCTTGCCGGGTCATGGAAAACGCGCCGCTGATGATCGCCTGGCTGGCGATAATCGTCGCCAGCGTGGCCAGGATCACCAGCGGGATCAGCAACGCCGGCGGGCACAGGCGGAAGAAGATGTTTTGCGTGACGTCGGCACCGGCCAAAATCAGCGCGGCCTGCCCCGCGTAGTTGAGCAGCAGGCAGGGAAACACAATGCCGAACCAGGCCAGCCAAATCGGCTTTTTGCCGAAGTGGCCCATATCGGCATACAGCGCTTCAGCGCCGGTGACGCACAAAAACACACCGCCCAACACCAGGAAGCTGGTTAGCCCATTGGAGAACAGGAAATGAATGCCGTACAGCGGGTTCAGCGCCAGCAGCACCGCCGGGTGCTGAATGATGCCCCACACGCCCAGCGCACCGATCGCCAGGAACCACAACGCCATAATCGGCCCGAATACCCGGCCGATGCGCGCGGTGCCCAGCGGCTGAATGGCGAACAGGCTGAGCAAAATTACCACTGCCGCCGGCAGAATATAGGGTTGCGACGCCGGTAGCACGATGTTCAACCCCTCGAGGGCGGAGAGCACCGAGATGGCCGGCGTGATGGCGCCGTCGCCGTAGATCAGTGCCGCGCCGAACAGACCGGCGAACAACACCAGCGGCCGGGACCTGCGTTTGCTGACCAGCAGCGACATCAGCGCCATGATGCCGCCTTCGCCGCGGTTGTCGATACGCATGGCGAACATGGCGTATTTGAGCGAGGTGACGATCACCAGCGTCCAGAAAATCAGCGACAGCAGGCCAAGGATAACCGGTGCAGAAGGCGCATCGCCGGAGAGAAACAACACGGTTTTCAGGGTGTACAACGGGCTGGTGCCGATATCGCCGAACACCACGCCCAAAGCGCCCAGCGCCAACGGCGTCAGGCCCGTCTTGTTCGAAGTTTCCATATCATTGCCGACAGACATCTGCTTGCTCCTTAGCCTTGCATTGAGAGTTGGAATTATTGTCACTTTATTGCCGTCGCGCCACCCGTTCGGCAGGATAAGCATAACTTAATCGTCATCTTCGCGGGTTACAGTATCGCGCCTTTGCGGCACAGAAACCGTTACCGGTGAGCAACGGTTTAGAAACGCCGCGGCAGGATGGTCTATAGTGCTTATGCTGTTGTCACTTTCTTGTATGCACACGCCGTGGGAGAAGTGAAATGAACGTCAGGTTTAACCCCCATGTTTCCGCCCGGCGCTTGCTGCCCAACGGCTGGGACGTCATCGCCTTTCCGCTGATCATCGGCTTGATCGCCATGATGGCCATCGGCCTGCACCAAACCCTGCAACCGCTCGCAACGCTGAAAACGCAGGCGGTGTCGCTCGATCCCGCCAACCTGCCGGAATACGCCCTGCGCACTACGCTGCGCATGCTGGTGGCGATGGTGGCCTCTCTGGCGTTTTCGTTGGTCTATGGCACCCTGGCGGCCAAGAGCCGGCGCGCCGAGAAAGTGCTGGTGCCGATCCTCGATATTCTGCAGTCGGTGCCGGTTCTCGGCTACATCTCTTTCACCGTCACCTTTTTCATCGCCCTGTTCCCCGGCCGGGTGCTGGGGGTCGAGCTGGCGGCGATGTTCGCCATCTTCACCAGCCAGGCGTGGAATATGACCTTCAGCTTCTATCAGTCGCTGCGCACCGTGCCGCGCGATCTGGAAGAGGTGGCGCGCGGCTTTCATCTTAGCCCGTGGCAACGTTTCTGGAAGCTGGACGCGCCGTTCGCCGTGCCGGGGCTGATCTGGAACATGATGATGTCGATGTCCGGCGGCTGGTTCTTTATCGTGGCGTCGGAAGCGATCACCGTCGGTAACAACACCTTTACGCTGCCGGGCATCGGCGCTTATCTCGCGCAGGCGATCCTCAGCAAGAATCTGCCGGCGATCGGTTGGGTGCTGCTCACCATGACAGTGGTGATCCTGGCCTACGATCAGCTGCTGTTCCGGCCGCTGGTGGCGTGGGCGGACAAATTTCGCATGGAAACCACCCGCTCGGCGAGCGCCCCCACTTCCTGGCTGTTGAACCTGATGCGCCGCACGCGTCTGATCCACCTGCTGCTGACGCCGCTGGGCGCGCTGCTGGCTAAAACCGCGCGTCTGAAGCTGAGCCTGCCGGCCTGGCCGCAGCGCCGCGGTGACGCCATCCAACGGCAACGCCGCTCGCGGGCGATCGATCTGTGCTGGAACGCCGTCGTTATCTTGATGACGCTGGCGATCGCCTGGCGCGTCATTCTCTATGTGCAGACCGGCGTGACGCTCAATGATGTGGGCCACGTAATGGTACTGGGGCTGATCACGCTGCTGCGCGTAGCGGTGCTGATCGCCCTGTCGTCGCTGGTCTGGGTGCCGCTCGGCGTGCTGATCGGCCTGCGCCCGGCGTTGGCCGGGAAAATCCAACCCATCGCCCAGTTCCTGGCCGCGTTTCCGGCCAACCTGCTGTTCCCGGTGTTCGTCATCACCATTGTCCATTTCCAGCTCAACCCCGATATCTGGCTGTCGCCGCTGATCGTGTTGGGCACCCAGTGGTACATCTTGTTCAACGTGGTGGCGGGCGCCACCGCGCTGCCCAACGACTACCGCGAGGCCGCCGCCAACTTCCACATTCGCGGTTGGCAATGGTGGCGTCAGGTGATGTTGCCGGGCATCTTCCCCTATTACGTCACCGGCGCCATCACCGCTTCCGGCGGCGCCTGGAACGCCAGCATCGTGGCCGAGTTGGTCCAGTGGGGCAGCACCCAGGTGAAAGCGCACGGGCTGGGCGCCTACATCGCCGAAACCACCACCGCCGGCGATTTCCCCAAGATCATTTTGGGCATCGCCGTGATGTCGCTGTTCGTCACGCTATTCAACCGTCTGCTGTGGCGCCCGCTTTACGCCTATGCCGAATCCCGCTTCCGCATCGATTAAGGAACCGTTCAGATGTCAGATCTTCACCCAACACAGATGCCCCAGTCGCCCAACGAGGAAATTCTGGCGGTCAACGCAGTCAGCCACGGCTATGACAAGGCGCACGGCGAGCTGTTGATCCTCGATGGGGTCAATCTGTCGCTGCGGGCGGGCGAAATCGTCGGGCTGCTCGGCCGCTCCGGCTCGGGCAAATCGACGCTGCTGCGCATCATCGCCGGCCTGGTTACCCCCACCGCCGGCACGGTGAACTATTTGGGTCAGCCGTTGAACGGCCCCGCCAAAGGCGTCGCCATGGTGTTTCAAACCTTCGCGCTGTTCCCTTGGCTGACGGTGCTGCAAAACGTCGAGGCCGGGCTGGAAGCGTTGGGCGTCGCGCCCGCCGAACGGCGCGAACGGGCGCTGGCGGCCATCGATCTTATCGGCCTGGACGGTTTCGAAAACGCCTACCCGCGAGAACTCTCCGGCGGCATGCGCCAGCGCGTGGGGTTTGCCCGGGCGCTGGTAGTGGATCCGACCCTGCTGCTGATGGATGAGCCGTTCTCGGCGCTGGACGTCCTGACCGCCGAAACGCTGCGTACCGACCTGCTGGATCTGTGGACCGAAGGGCGGATGCCGATCAAGTCGGTGCTGATCGTCACGCACAACATCGAAGAGGCCGTGTTTATGTGCGATCGCATTCTGCTGCTCTCTTCCAACCCCGGCCGGGTGATCGCCGAAATCAAGGTGCCGTTCAGCCATCCGCGCAACCGGCTCGATCCCCAGTTCCGCCGCCTGGTAGACGATGTGTACGCCAAGATGACCGCCCGCCCGACCGACGGCAACGTCAAAAAAGGGCTGAAGCTCGGCACCTGGCTGCCGCACGTTTCCACCAACCTGATCGCCGGTCTGATCGAAACCCTGGCCGCCGCGCCCTATTTCGGCCGCGCCGACATGCCGGAGATCGCCCTCTCGCTGCATCTGGAGGTGGATGAGCTGTTTCCCATCGCCGAAGTGCTGCAGTCGCTGGGCTTCGCCGACGTGCGCGAGGGCGACATCTTCCTGACGCCGCCCGCACGCGCCTTCGCCGACGGCGACGTTCAGGCGCGCAAAGTGCTGTTCGCGGAGCATCTGCTGCGCTATGTGCCGCTGGCCGCGCTGATCAAAAACGTGTTGGACGAACGGCCGGGGCACCGCGCGCCGCGCGTGCGTTTCGAGCAAGAGCTGGAGGATTCGCTGTCGGACAGCGCCGCCAAAGAGACGCTGGATACGGTGATCAACTGGGGACGTTACGGCGAAATCTTCTCCTACAACGATCAAACGGCGTTTTTCAGCCTGGAGGACGTCGAGTTTTAAGCGAGCCGGCGCTCATCGGCTTCGCGGCGCAGCCACTGCCGCAGGTTTTCGCCCTCCTGCGACAGTTCGCTATCCAGGCGGGCGCACAGGTAATAATCCCGGCCGTCGTCGATCGGCAGATCGAACATTTTGATCAACTCGCCGCTTGCAAGGTACTGGGCGATTAACGGCTCGCGCATCAATGCACACCCCAATCCCGCCTGCACCGCCGCCAGCGTCAACAATCCGTCTTCGAACATCGGCCCGCTGCTGCGCAGCGGGCGTTTAACGCCGGCCAGCTGAAACCATTGCATCCAGGTATTACGCTCTTCGTCGTGCAGCAGCGGCAGCGTCGCCAGCTGATCCGGCGTATCGAGCAAACCGTGCAGTTTACTGAATGCCCGGCTGCACACCGGCACCATTTGGCCGGACATCAGCTTTTCGCTGCGATAGCCGGTCCACTGCCCAACCCCGAAGCGGATCGACAGATCGGCGGCGTCGCTCAGGTAATTACGGTGGTTGGCGTAAACCACATTGATATCGATATCCGGGTTTTCGCGCAGAAAGCCACGCAGCCGCGGAATGAACCAGCCCATGCCGAACAGCGGGATCAGGCTGATGGTGACCTGCCGCGACGCGGACTGCTCACGCACGTGTTCGGTCGCCTGGCGCAGCACGTTAAACGCCGAGCGGATCGAGCGGTAATATTCCCGCCCCTCGCCGCGCAGCACCAGATGGCGCCCCTGCCTTTCGGTCAACGGCATCTGCAAGAATGCCTCCAGCGTTTTCAGCTGATGGCTGACCGCCGAAGGCGAAATCATCAGCTCCTTCGCCGCCGCGCTGATGCTGCCCAGGCGCGCGATGGCCTCGAACGCCCGCACGGCGCGCAGCGGCGGATCGTTCGGCAGCATCGGTAACGGCTCATCGTACTGTTCTGTTTTTTTCATATATCGATTTTTTTATGGAAAGTCCGGGAGAAGATTCTATTTAATATACATAAAAATCAAAGCATTAAAATCACTCGTTTTTTGTATAAGAAAGTATTTATCCGTATTTTACAATTTTTTTAAATTCTCTACTGTGAGCCTCCTGACTCATTATCTCCGGACTCTCCCTATGGATACGCTGGTACAGCAGACCGTCAACGGTTTGATGCTCGGCAGCATCTATGCGCTGATCGCGCTCGGCTACACCATGGTGTACGGCATCCTGCGCATCATCAACTTCGCGCATGGCGACGTGCTGATGGTCGGGGCGCTCAGCGCGCTGTCGGCGATCGGCGCGTTGCAGCATCATTTTCCCGCGTTACCGCCCTACGCGACGCTGCTGCTGGCGGCCCTGTTCGCCGTGGCCGTCTGCGCCATCACCTCGATGGCGATCGAACGTCTGGCCTATCGCCGGTTGCGCACTGCACCACGCCTGGCCCCGCTGATCAGCGGCATCGGCGTCTCGCTGCTGTTGCAAACCCTGGCGATGCTGATCTGGTCACGCAATCCCCTGATGTTTCCGCAGCTGTTGCCGATGACGCCCATCGCCCTGACCGCAGGCAGCGTCGAACATGCGCCAGCGGTGATCACCGGCACCGCGATCGTCACGCTGGCGGTGGCCGTAGCGGTCATGGCCGGCCTCTGGCTGCTGGTCGAACACAGCCGTTTCGGCCGCGCCATGCGCGCCACGGCGGAAAACCCGCAGGTCGCCGGCCTGATGGGCATCAGTCCTGACCGCATCATCGTTCTGACCTTCGCGCTCGGCGGCGCGCTGGCGGCGGTCGCCGGCATCATGATGGCCAGCAACTACGGCAACGCCGGTTTCTCGATGGGCTTTTTGCCGGGCATCAAAGCCTTTACCGCCGCCGTGCTCGGCGGCATCGGCAACCTGCGCGGCGCGATGCTCGGCGGTTTGCTGCTGGGGCTGTTCGAATCGCTGGGCACCGGCTATCTCGGCGAGCTGACCGGCGGCGTATTCGGCAGCAACTACCAGGACGTATTCGCGTTTCTGGTGCTGATCGCCGTGCTGGTCTTCCGCCCCTCCGGGCTATTGGGCGAACGCATCGCCACGCGCGCATAAGGACACCGTGATGACCGTTTTAACTTCCTCGCTTCCTCTGGCCACGCCTCGGCGCGCCAGGCTGGGGCTGACGCTGTTCATTCTCGCCCTGCTGCTGGCGCCCTGGGTCGCGGGCGCCGCCGGCGGCAACTACTGGGTGCGCGTCGTCGACTTCGCCCTGCTGTACCTGATGCTGGCGCTCGGGCTGAACATCGTGGTGGGCATGACCGGCTTGCTGGACATGGGCTTTATCGCTTTTTACGCCGTTGGCGCCTATCTGGCCGCGCTGCTGTCGTCACCGCATCTGACGCAGCAGTTCCCGCTGCTGCTGCAGTGGTTCCCCGATGGGCTGCACCTGTCGATGCTGTGGCTGATCCCGCTGGCGGCGCTGCTGGCGGCGGCGTGCGGCATCCTGCTCGGCGCGCCGACGCTGCGGCTGCGCGGCGATTATCTGGCGATCGTCACGCTCGGTTTCGGCGAGATCGTGCGTATTTTGATGCGCAATCTCGATCGCCCGGTCAACCTCACCAACGGCCCCAAAGGCATTTCCGGCATCGACCCGATCAATCTGTTCGGCCTGAAGTTTTCCGGCATGCATGAGTGGTTCGGCGTGCGTTTCTCCGGCCTGTACCTCTATTACTACCTGTTCGCCACGCTGCTGCTGGCGATCCTGTTTATCAGCCTGCGGCTGCAAAACTCGCGCATTGGCCGCGCGTGGACAGCGATCCGTGAAGACGAGGACGCCGCGCGGGCAATGGGCATCAACACCCGCAACTTCAAGCTGCTGGCCTTTGCCATCGGCGCCACCTTCGGCGGCGTGGCCGGCGCGCTGTTCGCCGCGTTTCAGGGATTCGTGTCGCCGGAATCGTTCACCCTGCAAGAGTCGATCGCCGTACTGGCGATGGTGGTGCTCGGCGGCATGGGGCACATCCCCGGCGTGATCCTGGGCGCGCTGCTGCTGGCCGCCCTGCCGGAGCTGCTGCGCAGCAGCATGGGGCCGCTGCAGCAGGCGCTGTTCGGCCAGGTGCTGATCGATCCGGAAATTATCCGCCAACTGTTTTACGGCCTGGCGCTGATCCTGGTGATGCTGTATCGCCCGGCGGGCCTGTGGCCGGCCCGCCACCTAAGAGGGAGCGCCGCATGACGCCTTTGCTCACTTTACACCACGTCAGCAAACGCTTCGGCGGCCTGACGGCGGTGGATGACGTCAGCATGAGCATCCGCCAGGGGGAGATCTACGGCCTGATCGGGCCGAACGGCGCCGGTAAAACCACCTGCTTCAATCTGATCACCGGCCTGTACCGTGCCGACGAGGGCGAGTTTCGCCTGTCGGGCCAGCGCTATAAGCCCCAGGCGATCGATAAGGTGGCGCAGGCCGGCATCGCCCGCACCTTCCAGAACCTGCGGCTGTTCAACGAAATGAGCGTGCTGGAAAACGTGATGGTCGGCTGCCACATACGTACCCGCAACGGCCTGTGGGCGGCGATCGCCCGCCACCGCCGCGCCAGGGAGGAAGAACAGGCGGTGCGCGACAAGTCCCATGCATTGCTGGAGTACGTCGGCATCGGCTCATTCGCCCATTACCGCGCCGGGGATCTCGCCTACGGCCACCAGCGCCGTCTGGAGATCGCCCGCGCACTGGCGACCGAGCCCCGGCTGCTGGCGCTGGACGAACCGGCGGCCGGCATGAACGCCGGCGAAAAAGTGGCGCTGCGCGAGCTGCTGCTGCGCATTCGCGACAGCGGCAAAACGCTGCTGTTGATCGAACACGACGTCAAGCTGGTGATGGGCCTGTGCGATCGCCTGACGGTGCTGGACTACGGCAGAGCGATTGCTGAAGGCGAACCGGCGCAGGTGCGGCGTGAGCCGGCGGTCATTCAGGCCTATCTGGGAGGCGGCGCACATGTCTGAAGCCCTGCTGAGCGTCAAACAACTCAAAGTGTCTTACGGCGGCATTCATGCGGTCAAAGGCATCGATTTTACGGTCAACGCCGGCGAACAGGTCACGCTGATCGGTGCCAATGGCGCGGGTAAGACCTCCAGCCTGCGGGCGCTGACCGGGCTGCAACCGTTCGAGGGCGACATCCTGTTCGACGGCCGTTCGATTCGCGGCGTGCCGCCGCACCGCTTGCTGCAACAGGGTCTGGTGATGGTGCCGGAGGGACGCGGCATTTTCGCCCGCCTGACGGTGCGAGAAAACCTGCAGCTGGGCGCCTATGCGCGGCGTGACAAACCGGCGGTGCGGCACGATTTCGAGCGGGTATGCGCCACCTTCCCACGCCTGAACGAGCGCCTGAACCAGCCTGCCGGGCTGCTTTCGGGCGGCGAACAGCAGATGGTGGCGATGGGCCGCGCGCTGCTCAGCCGCCCGCGCCTGTTGATATTGGACGAGCCGTCGATGGGGCTGGCGCCGATCGTGGTGGAGGCCATTTTTTCAGTCATCAAACAGCTAGCCCGTGACGGCGTCACGCTACTGCTGGTCGAGCAAAACGCCCGCCTGGCGCTGGAGTCTACCGATCGCGCCTATGTGTTGGACAGCGGCAGCCTGAGCCACAGCGGCCGCTCCGCCGATATGCTGGACGATGAAAAAATCAAACAGATCTATTTGGGTGAATAACCGTTGTTACCTTTAACCGCACCAGGAGTATGACATGCAGCAGAACTTTCGCATCAAGCCGTTGGCGCTGGCCGCCGTGACGATGATCCTGAGCCTCCCGACGCTGGCGGACGACACCGTATTGATCGGCCTGGCCGGGCCGCTGACCGGCCCTTCCGCACGCATCGGCAAAGATCTCGAAAACGGCGCGCGCCTGGCGATCGCCGACGCCAACGCGCAAAAGCCGACGCTGAACGGCAAACCGGTCACCTTCAAATTGCTGTCCGAGGACGATCAGTCCGATCCGCGCACCGCCGTGGCCGTCGCGCAGCGTTTGGTCGACGAAGGCGTGGTCGGCGTGGTCGGCCACTGGAACACCGGCACCAGCATCCCGGCGGCGCGCATCTATCACGACGCCGGCATCGCCCAAGTGGCACCGGTCGCCACCGGCCACGGCTACACGCAACAAGGCTTTGACACCAGCTTCCGCGTGATGGGCCACGACGACGACGGCGGCAACTACGCCGGGCAGTATGCGGTGAAAACGCTGAAAGCCCAGCGCATCGCGGTGATCGACGATCGTACCGCGTTCGGCCAGGGCCTGGCGGACGAGTTCATCAAATCGCTGCAGGCCCAGGGCGTGCAACCGGTCACCCGCGAGTACGTCGATGACAAGACCGTCGATTTCAGCGCCGTGCTGACCACCGTGCGCAGCAAAAACGCCGATCTGATCTTCTTCGGCGGCGTGGACTCCCAGGCGGCACCGCTGGCGCGCAAGCTGAAACAGCTGGGCATGAACGCGCAGCTGATGGGGGCCGGCGGTTTTGTCAGCCAGACCTTCCTGACGCTGGCGCAGCGGGAAGGCGAAGGCGTGGTGGCGCTGGAGCCAGGGCTGCCGCTGGAACAGATGCCGGGCGGCAAGGCGTTTGAGCAAGCCTATCGCGATCGTTACCGCACCCACATCGAACTGCATGCGCCCTTCGCCTACGACGCCACCCGGGTGCTGATCGCCGCCATCGAACAGGCCGGCTCGGCCAATCCGGCCGATTACCTGCCGAAACTGCGTGCCATACATTACCAGGGCGTGACCGGCGCCATCGCCTTCGATGCGCAGGGCAACCTGCAACAGCCGAGCTTCACCCTGTACCGGGTCGTGGACGGCAAATGGCAGCCGCAAACCGTGTTGGGCGGCGCCAAACCACAATAAATCGAGAGGAGCAAGGCGATGAGCTGTGCAAACAACGAGCTGGGCATTTTGGCCCGCAGAAAGATCGAAGCGGAGATCATCAAACCGATCTACCAGATTCTGGTGCGTGAAATCGGCAAGGCGCGCGCGCAGGCAGTGATCGGCGAAGCCATCGAGAATGCCGCCATCGCGGCAGGCAAGCAGTTCGCCGCACAGGAGCCGCACGGCGCGGATCTGCGCAGCTTCGCCGCCTTGCAGTACCTGTGGGAAAAAGACGATGCGCTGCGCGTCGAGGTGATCCACCAGGACGAACAGCACTTCGACTATAACGTCACCCGCTGCCGCTACGCCGAGATGTATCACGAGATGGGGCTGGGGGACATCGGTCACCTGCTCTCCTGCGCGCGCGACAGCCAGTTTATCGTCGGCTATGCCCCGGATGTCGAACTGCAGCGCAGCCAAACCATCATGTCCGGCGCCCCCTGCTGCGATTTCCGCTACACCGCCAAAACGCCGGGAGAAGAACAATGACGTATCGAGTCAACGGCGAGCGCCTGTGGCAAAGCCTGCACGCGATGGCGCAGTTCGGTGCCATCGCCGACAACGGCGTCACCCGCCTGGCGCTCAGCGAAGAGGACCGGCAGGCGCGCGACCAGCTGCGTCTCTGGGCGCTGGAGGCCGGTTGCAGCGTGCGCGTCGACCGGATGGGCAACATGTTCCTGCGCCGTGAAGGCTCGCGGCCCGAACTGGCGCCGGTGGTCACCGGTTCTCACGGCGACTCGCAGCCCCGCGGCGGCCGTTTCGACGGCATTTACGGCGTGCTGGCTGGGTTGGAGGTTATTCGCAGCCTTAACGATCGGCAGATCGTCACCGAACGCGCGATTGAAGTGATCAACTGGACCAACGAAGAAGGCGCACGCTTCGCGCCGGCGATGATCGCCTCCGGGGTATTCGCCGGGGCATTCGACCTGGAGTACGGCCTGACGCGCCGTGACGAGCACGGCATCAGCCTCGGCGAGGCGCTGGAACGCATCGGCTACGCCGGCCAGCACCCGGTGGGCGGCATGCCGATCCACGCCGCCTTCGAGCTGCACATCGAACAAGGGCCGATTCTGGAAGCGGAACACCTCGACATCGGCGTCGTGACCGCCGCACAAGGGCAGCGCTGGTACGAGCTGGAAGTCGTCGGCTTCAGCGCCCATGCCGGCACCACGCCGATGGATCGCCGCCGCGACGCCCTGCTGGGCTTCACCGAGCTGGTGACGGCGGTCAACCGCATCGGCTGGGATTTCGCGCCCGATGCGCGCGCCACGGTGGGCATGGCGCAAATCACCCCCAATTCACGCAACGTGGTGCCGGGCCGGGTCTTTTTCAGCGTCGAATTCCGTCATCCAGAGGAGGCAACCCTGGAGCAGATGGAGCAGCGCCTGCTGGCGGCGGTAAACCACGTCAACGGCGGCGGCCTGACCGCACGCGCCGAGCGCATCTTTCAGTATCCACCGGTTGTTTTCGATCGGGGCTGTATCGACAGCGTACGCCACGCCGCGCAAGGGTTGGGTTATCGCCATCGCGACATGGTTTCCGGCGCCGGCCACGATGCCTGTTATCTTAACCGCGTTGCCCCGACCGCCATGATTTTCATCCCCTGCGTGGACGGCATCAGCCACAACGAACGGGAAGATATCACCCCCGGCTGGGCCACCGCCGGTGCCGACGTCTTGCTGAACGCCCTGCTGGCGCACGCCGACGTCTGATCCTCGCCCCGGTTTTCGCCGGGGCAAAAAATATTCAACAAGACGGTTGAATAGTAGCCTGCCTGTTCTATATTCAACCATATGGTTGAATTATCTTCCTCACAGCTGGACGCCATTTTTCATGCGCTGGCCGACCCGACCCGCCGCTCGATGTTACGCGCGCTGGCCGGCGGCGAACGCAGCATCGGCGAACTGGCCGCGCCGTTGCAGATGTCGTTCGCCGGCGCCTCCAAGCACGTGAAAGCACTGGAACATGCGGGCCTGGTGCAACGCACCGTGCAAGGAAGAAACCATATCTGCCGGCTCAAACCCGAGCCTATGGCGCAGGCCATGCAATGGCTGCAAACCTATGAACATTTCTGGACTGAACGGCTGGATGCGCTCGAACAGGCGCTGCTACAGCCCGAACAGCTTCCTCCCAAGGAGTGAACCATGAATGATTACGGCATGATTATCGAACCCGGCACGCTGCGCATCCAGCGGCTGCTGCCCGGCCCCATCGAGCGGGTGTGGGCTTACCTGACCGAATCCGACAAGCGCGCCACCTGGCTGGCGGCCGGCGCCATGAAGTTGGAAAACGGCGCGCCGCTGGAGCTGGAGTTTCGCAACTCCGATCTGGCGGGCGAGCACGAACCCCCGCCCGCCAAGTACAAACAGCACGGCGGCTGCGTCAGCAATCGCGGCCACATCACCTGCCTGTTCCCGCCACGCCTGCTGAGCTTTACCTGGGCCGAGCAGGATCAGGGCCGCCCTTCCGAGGTGACCTTCGAGCTGACGGAACAGGGAAATGCGGTGCTGCTGACGGTGACCCACCGCCGCCTGGCCAACCGCGACGAGATGCTCAGCGTCGCCGGCGGCTGGCACACCCATCTGGATATCCTGCTGGATCGTCTGCACGATCGGGCGCCGCAGCCGTTCTGGAGCACCCATGCCCGGCGGGAAGAAGAGTACCGCGCCCGCCTGTAGTTACGTCTCGTCCCTGCGCCTGAACGCCAGATAACCGGCGATCGGCGTAAAACCGCCGACCAGCAACACCAGCAGGATAAAACCGTGGTGATTGCTGGCCAGCGGGATCCCGCCCACGTTCATGCCAAAGATACTGGTTGGCCTGCCGCACCACCTGTTCCAGCACGTCTTCCTGCTCTTCCAGCAGGTGCGCCAGCAGTTCGGTGGACGAGGCCAGCTGCAGCGCCGTCAGGCGGCCGAGCCGGGTTTGCAGAAAGCAGCGGATAAAAAACAAGGAAAATCAATTTATTGATTTTCGGCTGATGGCCACAAAGGAGGAAAAAACACGTTTTATCCTCCTTTGTCAACGGTCTGAGAGGCGCGCCGCGCCTCTCTTCTTCACAGCGACAACAGACGATCCAGCGCCGCCATCGGCCCTTTACGGCCGTTAAACGCCGCACTATACCAGACGGTGTCACGCTCGGTGACCCGCCGTTCGCTGACCCAGTTTTGCCTGGCCACCGCGCGCAGCGCGCGTGCGCTGTCGACAGTTTTATACACCAGCCAGGCGCCAAACAACGCGCCGGCCAAGGCGATCCACAGATTCACCGCCGCCGCCAGCTGCGCGATCAACAGCAGCAACAGCGCCATCTGCAGCACGGTTTTCCCGGCGAAAGCGCGCAGAAAAAAGGTTCGCATCTGCTTTTCCAGAGCAAAACAGGGATTGGTTAACAGCTGACGGGTTTCCTGTACCGGAATGCCCTGCACATAGACCATCCACTGCGAAGCACGCCGGGGATTCATCGCCACGCCCTTTTCCCCCAACTGATGCAACCGCATCGAAACGGCAACCGGCCAACCCCCCCCGAGCAGCAGGCAGTAAAAAATCGCTGCGTTGACGCCACACAGCCCTAATCCGATCGCGGCCAGCACCGCCAGCAGAACCTTGCCGGAGTAAAACCAAAACGGCACCACCTGGTAATTCATAAAGTTCCCTTTTAAGTGAATTTTCAACCCCGCCAGATTACTCCTTTATCAAGGCGTTATGCACTGCGGAACAGAAACATTCTGCTATCGCGCAGAACGCGATCCGGCTTCCTGTCCTGCGCCGCCAAACCTGCTACCCTGCGGGTTTGTTTTTTGACAGGAGTCTTCCATGCGCCAACGCATCATTGTCTGCCCGCTGATTGAAAACGATAACGCCTTCCTGCTGTGCAAGATGGCCGCCCACAAGGGCGTATTCCCCGGCCAGTGGGCACTGTCCGGCGGCGGCGTCGAGCCGGGGGAACAGATAGAACAGGCGTTGCGGCGCGAAGTGCGCGAAGAGCTGGGCGCAGCGCTGCTCCTCGACAGCATCACGCCCTGGACCTTCCGCGACGACGTGCGCGTCAAAACCTACGCCGACGGCAGCCGGGAACAAATCTATATGATTTACCTGATTTTCGACTGCCATGCCGCCAACCGCGACGTGACGATCAACGACGAGTTCGACGACTACGCCTGGGTGCCGCGCGAGCGCCTGGCGGAGTACGATCTGAACGAGGCCACCCGCTTCACGCTGCGGCAACGCGGGCTGCTGTAGTCGCTACCACCAGGGGACGCCGAGTATCGTTCTGCAACGGGCCGATAGCAAAACGATACCCGGCACGAAACTGGGGTATACCCCACCAAAGCAACCTGGCTTCCTGTCCTGCATCAGCAGTGTTAATATACTGACGAATGAGTTTTAATAATGTGGTTTATTAATGAAAGCAATAACTATTGGTCAATTTATAAAAAGAGAAAACAACAATCTCGATTTAATCAGAATTTTGTGCGCCTATTTTGTTATTTATGCCCACGCCTTCGTTCTGTCTCCCGCTGAAGGGAGTAATGATATCTTATACAAGATAACCTTGCTCGGTCATGTTTCATTCGGTGGATTAGCTGTAAAAACCTTCTTTCTCATCAGTGGGCTACTCGTCACCCATAGTCTCCTTACCAATGGGAGAATAATAAATTATATTGGCTCGCGTTTTCTCAGGGTTTTTCCGGCTTATGCGGTAACGGTTGTCGTATCCGCTCTCATTATTGGCCCCTGGTTAAGCACATTGAGCCTTTCCGATTATTTCAGCTCAAATGAGGTTTGGTCTTACGTCGTTAAAACATTGAAGTTTGATGTTCAGTACACCTTACCCGGTGTCTTTAGCGGCAATGCCACCAATGCCGTGAACGGCTCCCTTTGGACCATTCCGTTGGAAGTGAAGGCATATTCTTATCTGCTCTTGATCTACCTGGCCAGCCTTGCCTTTGGCCCCTACAAGAAGCTCTTTATCGCCTTCATATCAATCGTTATACTCGTTGAGCCTTTTACGCCGTTAAAAGGTCATCTAATTGCAAAATCAGACAGTCCAACC
This sequence comes from Serratia nevei, assembly GCF_024160145.1. Lineage (GTDB taxonomy): Bacteria > Pseudomonadota > Gammaproteobacteria > Enterobacterales > Enterobacteriaceae > Serratia > Serratia nevei_A. The sequence continues at coordinate 91,469 of NZ_JAMYWQ010000001.1, read as the reverse complement.
CTCTATTTACTTTATCCTTTCTTCGCAATAGGTTGCCTTCTGGCAATTCTGAAAGACCGGGTAACCACCCGCGGCCTGTTGGCCACAGCCGTTATCGCACTCCTCGCTTTCTTTATCATCGACGATGAGAACGGCAAGACCGCGCTATTTTATGTGTTCGCCTCCCTGCTTTTGCTGTACTGCGCATCGACGTCCTATCTGAAAAGGCTTAAGATAAAAAATGATATTTCCTACGGCATTTATCTTTGGGCATTCCCAATACAGCAGGTCATCGCCTCCGTATTAGTGGCGTCGCCATACACAAACATTGTGCTGTCAATGATCGTTTCAAGTATGTTTGCCTATTTGAGTTTCAAATGGGTAGAAAGTCCGGCCATGACAATCAACAAGAGACTGCAAAGAAATCACGCATCACTACAAAGCGATCGCGTATAGAAACGCGGAACCTGGCGAGTATATCGAAAGCGCCAGGCTTTTTCCGTTCGGGTATTCTGGAATACGGAAGCCTCTGGCGCGCCGCTAAAATACCCGAAACCGTTGACACCGAACGGCGCTCAACGTTTCGTGGCTTAGGCGCTATCCCGCTCTGCGCAAATCCAAATCCGTTTTGGAACAATGGAATATCCTATCGCCAATCAGTATTAAGGCGCGCGCCGCCCGCATGGTATTTGTCAGGCATATCTGATGAGGAAAGGAGCGGGAAAATGGCTTATGCCTTGAGCATATTGGAAAAGAGTCCGATCGCCGACGGGGAAAGCGCCGCGCAGGCGCTGGCGCGCACGCTGCATCTGGCGCAGCAGGCGGAACGCTGGGGCTATCGGCGTTTCTGGCTGGCGGAGCACCACAACACGCCGCAGCTCGCCTGCCCGTCGCCGGAAGTGCTGATCGGCTACCTGCTCGGCCAGACGTCGCGCATTCGCATCGGCTCCGGCGGCGTGATGCTGCAGCACTACAGCGCCTACAAGGTGGCCGAAAACTTCAACCTGCTGGCGGCGCTGGCGCCGGGGCGCGTCGATCTCGGGGTGGGCAAAGCGCCCGGTGGGCTGCCGCTCGCCACCCAGGCGCTGCAGGCCGCCCACGACCGGCAAAACAAACCGGCTTTCCCGCAGCAGCTGTCGCAGCTGACCGCCTACCTGAACGACGACGCCGAACCGGGACTGAGCGCCACACCGCTGCCGCCGCACGCCGCCCAGCGCTTTTTGCTCGGCGCCAGCAAAGAGAGCGCGACGCTGGCGGCCGAATCCGGTTGGGCCTTCGTGTTCGCCGCGCATCTGAACGGCAATCCGCAAGATATCCGCGAAGCGTTGACGCACTACACCGCACTGAGCGGCGGCCGCAAGGGGCTGCTGGCGGTGGCGACGATCGTGGCGCGCAGCGCTGAACAGGCCGCGGCGCTGGCGGCGGATATCCGGCAATACCGCGTGCACGTCGCCGGTGAGCAGAGCGTGACCGTCGGCAGCCTGGCGCAGGCGGAGAGTTTCGTGCAACAGGCCGGCGCCACCGACTACCGCATCGAACCGCGAGAAAGCCATATCCTGCTCGGCACCGCACAGCAGGTACATCAACAGCTGGCGCAGCTGCAACAGCAGTACGGCGTGGAAGAATTCATCATCGACACGCCGATCGGCGAACCGACCGCCCGGTTAACCTCGCTGCAGCTGCTGGCGGCGGAGAGCCAGACGCCGGCCTAGTTGATCGCCGCCACCGCCCGCATGGCGTCGGCCAGATCCTGCGCCAGCAGCGCCAACTGTGGCGGCGTGACGTTGGCCAGGCTGACGCGGATCGCCGGATCGCCCTTCAGGCGGAAAGGTTCACCGCCCTGCACCAGCCAGCCCCGCTGCGCCATCAGCTGCGTGGCGGCGGTTTCCGACCGCACCGGCAACCACAGGTGCAGCCCTTCCCCCACCGCCAGCGGCGCGTGATTCAGCGCGTTGAGCCGCTGCACCAGCTCATCCCGTTTGGCCTGATACACCTGCTGCGCCCGCTGCAGTTGCCCTTCCTGCATGGCCTGCCCCCACAGTCTGGCGGCGATCTGCTGCAGGATATGGCTGACCCAACGTTCGCTGATGTACTGATCGGCACGCATCGCCTGCAGCAAGCTTGGGCTGCCGCAGGCCAACGCGATGCGCAGATCCGGGCTGAGAAACTTGCTCAGCGACAGCACGTACAGCCCACGATCGCCGTCGAACGGCAGATGCAGCGGCTGCTGCGACAGCGGCCCCCAGAAGTCATCGACGATCGCCAGACACTGCGGGTTGTCGTTCAGAAAACGCCGCCACTGCTGCGCGCGTTGCGCAGTGAGCGAGGCACCGGTCGGATTGTGGGCTCGCGGCGTCAGGATCACCGCGCCGGCCGCCCCGCTTTCCGGTAGCCGGCAGCCCTGCTCGTCCACCGCCAGCGGCAGCGGCCGCAGACGCAGGTGACGCAGTAGCGTCAATAACGGCGGCCAGCAGGGATCTTCCACCCACACCGCCGCGCCAGGCTGCATATGGTAGCGCAGCGCCTTTTCCATCGCGTCCAGCGCGCCGGAGAACACCGCAGGTTCCCCCAGGGTAACGCCCTGGCGGCCCAGCCACTCACGCCCCAGCCCGGTCAACACCGGCAGATCGCCGCTGATGTCATACCCGTTTTGCTGCGGGAACACCTCCGCCGCGCCCAGCGCCAGCGGCGGCAACAGAGCTGCATCCAGGTTGCCGCTGGCCAGATCGCACATCCCCGCCGGCACCTGGCGCGGCGTATAGGCCGCACTCAGCGCCGCCAGCGGTGGTTCCAGCACCACCGTTCCCGCTCGCCCACGCGTCGTCACCAGACCGGCGTCGCGCAATCGGGCGTAGGCGCTGGCGACGGTATTCGGGTTGACCTCCAGCTCCGCCGCCAGTTGGCGTACCGGTGGCAACAGTTCACCCGGCCGCAGCACGCCGTCTTTGATGCGTGCGGCGATCTGCTCGGCAATCTGGACAGCGCCGCCACCTTTTGCATACAATGAAGTCATACATAAATCCTTTTGTACTAGTTCAAATAAGATTAACAGCTTCTGCGGCCAAAAGTAAGGGGTTACATGGATAAACATTACGTGCTCGACATTCAGTATGCAGGAAAAGCCTTTGCCCGCCTGCAGATGTTCACCCCCTGGGCAGCCGATCAGCTGGAGCAGGCGTGCGCGCTGTTTCCGGCCGCGCAGGGTTATCAGGTGCAGCTCAGCCAGGTCAGCGAACGCCGCATCGTCTACCAGAGCGACGCACAAGGCATCACCGTGCTGGGTGAGTCGCTGGCACTGACGCCGTTCACCCACGCTAACGAGGTTTAGCAATGAAAAAAGCCGTCGCCATTCGACACGTCAATTTTGAAAACCTGGGCATCCTCGGCTCCCTGCTGTCGCTGCGCGGCTATCAGATCGAGTATTACGATGCCGGCCGCGATGATATTCGTGCTATCAATAATGAAGAGACCGATCTGTTGGTGGTGCTCGGCGGTCCGATCAGCGCCGCCCAGCACTTTTCCGGCGCGCTGCGTTATGATTTTCTCGACCATGAATTGGCGCTGGTCAAACAGCGCCTGGCGCAGCGGCGGCCGACCCTCGGGGTGTGTCTCGGCGCGCAGGTGATCGCTCAGGCGCTGGGCGCCGACGTGATCTCGCTCGGCGTCAAAGAGATCGGCTTCGCCCCGCTGACCATGCCGGCGGCGGAAGACGATTCGGTGCTGGCACCGCTGGCCGACACGCCGGTGCTGCACTGGCACGGCGATATGTTCATGATCCCGGAGGGCGCCCGCTGCCTGGCCGGCACGGCGGTGTGCCCGCATCAGGCCTTCGACTATCAGGGCTTCGCGCTCGGCCTGCAGTTCCATCTGGAGGCGGATCATCGCGATATTGAACGTTGGCTGATTGGCCATGCCTGCGAGCTGGAGCTGGCCGACATCGCGCCCCACAGCCTGCGCGAACAGGCGCTGCGCCACGGCGCACAGCTGGAACAGCGTGCGCGGCAGGTGTTCGCGCGCTGGCTGGATAATAACGAACCCAGGATGTAACTCATGCAACAGATTTCCCCCTTACGGTCACCGTCCATCGACGTGATCAGCATTCAATCTCAGGTGGTCTACGGCAGCGTCGGCAACGGCATCGCCTACCGCGCCCTGCTGAAAAAAGGGCTGGAAGCGCTACAGGTGCCCAGCGTACTGTTCGGCTGCCCGCCTTATTACGGCAAGCCGCACGGCGGCGTCATCTCCGGCGAGTGGTTCGGCGGCTTTCTCGACGATCTGATCGCCCGCGGCGTGATGAAGCGCACCCGGGCGGTGATCGTCGGCTATCTGGGCGACGTGATGCAGTGCCATATTCTGGCCAACTGGCTGCAGCGGGTGCGCGCCCTCAATCCGCAGATAAAAATCTATATCGATCCGGTGATGGGCGATTACGGTGAAGGGATCTACGTGGATGAGCGCATCGTCAACTGCTACCGCTCGCCGTTCCTGCGGCTGGCCAACGGCCTGACGCCGAACGGTTTCGAACTGGAGCAGCTGTGCGGCCGCACTCTGAGCAGCCGAGAGCAGACGCAACACGCCGCGCAGGCGCTGTTGAACGACACCACCGAATGGGTGCTGGTCACCAGCGCGCCGGGCGTGGCGCAGCACCAGGACGAGGTGGGTTTAATGCTGGTCACCCGGCAGGAAGCGCAGTGCTTTACCCATCAGAAGGTTAAATCGGCGGTCAAAGGCACCGGCGATCTGTTCACCGCGCTGCTGGTGAGCCATCTGCTGCACGGCGCCGCGCTCGACGCGGCAGTGGTTGCCGCCGGCGGCGAAGTGTGCGGCGTGCTGGCCGAAGCGGAACACTTCGGTTGGGAAGAGATCGGCAGCCTGCGGGCGTTAACCTAAACCCTGACCTGGGGCAGCCTGCTGCCCCGCCTCTCCCGTCTTGATTGCTCACCGTGGCAATCATTCCGCTGCGAATTTTATTTATTACCCCGCCAATGATGCGCACGGTAATGATAAATTAATCCACTATATATAAAAAATTAAGCAACTAATGATTAGAATCATTGAAGACGATAACCACACTCAACGTATTGATTTGTTAAAGTTAATGCAAATAAGAAAATGAAAACCGCAAAAAACATTCTATTTTTTTGATTTTTTAAACTATTTATCCTGTTTTACAACGCTGTGATTTTATTGACTATCTGCCATAAAAGAATAAATACTTAATTTATTTTTATGTATGTATTGCTTTTTTAAACGCCATTGCTATTGTTGAGTGTGAGTAAAATGCGGTGACAAAGTGATTAACCATCTCCTTTTATACCATCCAGCGTATAAGGATCTGACTATGCCTCTTAAAAAGTATGTCATTTTTGATAGCGCGCCCAAAGCGGTCGGCAATTCAGATTTTATTCTGCCAGGCTTAAAGCAAGAAGGTTTTACCAGAGATTGTCCGATGTGATTTGGCAGCGCTGCCGACGCTAAATATGGCCCGGCCGATGAAAAAACCTTACGTTGAATTTAATAAAAAGAAAAACCCGGCGAGGAACACTGTAAAAAACCTGTAAATAACGCCTGTTAAAAACAATGGGCACGCCATGATGATGGTGTGCATCTCTGGCAATGCCATTAGTTTATTGGTGCCGATATTATGCTCGAAAAAGATTATACGTCAGATGAGAAACGCATCGTAAAAAACGTTATCGACCGGTACGAGAACTGCGGCGTATTTCTTATCGAGCCAGGCGATCCGGTTTTAACCGAATTTTATGATATTCAATTAAAACTCGCCGGCGTCACCGCCGCCGGCGCACCGCAATTCACCCAACTCTGGCAGCAGACAAAACGCGTCAAACGGGTCGCGGGCCGAAGAAGCGAGGCCAACACCAGCGGCGCTCAGCCGGTATACAGCATCGTCAGGCTGGATTCCACCGACGGTAAACGCTATCAAACCGACGCCATCGGCTCTTTGCCGGTTCAGGCAACCAATGTGACGCAAACCCTCGGCCTGTTCGACGGCGGCGCCGATAACGTCGGCAAGGTGGAATACAAAAGCGACTACGTTTACACGGCGGACTGCACCATCAGCGCCAGCGGTGACTATCCGCAAAGCCAGACCGCCGGCATCTTTCCGGTTACGGTGATCTATACCTTCGCGCAAACGGTCGGTCAGCAAACCGTTTACGGCGCCGAAATCGTCACAACGCAAAGCTACCCGAAAGAAATGATCAATGATTCCCCCAGGAATCTGTATAACCAGCACATGATCAAGATTTGCCTGACTCGTGACGATGGCGACTGTGATTATCGCACCAGCTACGCTCAGGACGGCACGGTTAAAGTGCCGATAAAAGGCAATATCACCTATTTTGGCAATATTGATCTCAGCAATGGAAAACCGGTCAACGCCAGCAATACCATTTATCTTATCCGTACCCGTGCCGGCGGCGATCCGATCACCCCTTACGGCGGCTATAATATTTTTAATTCTGCCGCGACCCGAATCAACGGGAATAACATCGCCTGGGATCTTGACTGGCTGGAATTCAACCGCGTCGATTTTGAATCCGGCGAACTGGTTTATTACGTTTTTAAAATTACGCTTGATGTCGAAGGCCGCAGCATCGCCGCTTTTATTACTAACGCGCCAAAAGAAAACGATCCGGATCGCCGCCTGCTCAACACCGTACAAATCAAACCGATGCAGATTATTTATGGCTGTCTGGCAGAGGATACGTTGATTTTAATGCAGGATGGCACGGAAAAACTGATTAATGCTCTCGCAACGGATGAATTCGTTATTTGCGGCAGTCACCAACCCAGACGAATTGAGAATATCACCACGGGTCAGGAGCAGCATTACATTGACATTACCGCCCGCGACCACGCGGCAGGTGAATATCGCATCAAAGCCAGCCTGGGGCACCCTTTCGTCACCGAAAACGGTATTTTTCTTGCCCGTGAATTGACCTCAGGCATGCGTCTTAAAACCCGGCAGGGCGAGTGCGAAATTACCGCGCTCTCTCTCCAGTCCGGTGAGTTAACCGTTTATAACCTGCAACTCAGCGCTGACTCACCGCTGCAAAGAAACCAATGCGCCCTCAGTACTTTTTATGCTAACGGCGTCCTGGTCGGTGACGCGCTGGTTCAACATCTCTATGAAGACGAATATCACCAACGCCCTAAAAACGTGCTGAAAACGCTGCCTGCCGAGTGGCACCAGGATTACCACAATATGATCAATGCGGCGGAAGAATAATCTCATGTATGAAGGCTACCCCGACTTCCAGCGCATTATTATCTGTGATGATCAGCGTTTCGTCGCCGCGTATCGGCAAAACGACACCTATTATTTATATCCGCAGGCGCTCAGCATCCTGGCGGCAGACCCTTTGGCTTTCTCGCTGGATATCGTGCGCAGCTACAGTACCGAAAGTCTCTACGGCTGGCTGAATTTCACCACGCAATTGCAGTTTGCCGGTGAACAAAGCCTGCAGGCATTCAAGCAACAGTATTCGGATTGCGCGGTGAAGGCGCTGCCGGTCTTGCCGGGCAGCCTGGGATTCGACGTGCCCATCGACTACGACAGCGGTCTGTACGGCCGGCACTACGACACCACCTGGTATTCGGCACAGTGCAGTCAATTCATCATTCTGCTCAATGCGGCAAGCACTCAGTTGATCGAGCGCACCCTGCTCGATGAGACGGTCGGCTTCAACGCGCGTCTGGACGGTTTCGTCGAAGGCGTATCGCCACGTCTGGCCTACCGGGTGGAATTTGATGCCCGCGCGCTGATCCTGGCCCTGGCCGCCGGCGTGGAAGGCGCCCATACCGTGGGCAACACCGGGATTGTCTTTCCCTACGACGGGCTAACCCTCTACCTCAGCCGCAACCTCACCCGCTTGCCGCTCGACATCGATCCACCGCCGCCGGCGAACGATCCGACCGGCGATTTGCTGCTCAGTCAGGCTTTACTCGATCGGCTATATAACCTGTACGGTTCACCGTCTGCCGGTCCCGCCGCCGGCAATGTGGCGCAGATCCTTCTGACGCCGCCCCCACATGTCGGCCGGACCCGGTGCGATCTGGCCAATGTCGCGCTGACTCAGCGGCCGCTTTGCTTCACGCTGGATCCGTTCGTCGCCGCGCAGCAGATCGTCAAAGTTTCGCCCGATACCCTTATCCATCGCACTACCGCACCACCGCTGCCGGCGGGAGAGCGAGAGATCAACGTCTTTTACGCCTACCCGCTGGGGTTGCAATCCGGCGTTTCGATCGATATTCAGCTGACCGTAGCGCCCGGCAATATCTACCCGATCGAGCAAACGCAAACGCTGGCGCTGTGGCCCGACCGCTTCTGGTTAACCTTCAAGTTTCACAACAGCGCGCTGGATGCACAGCCGTTTTTCTACCAGATCCGCGTGAATTACCCGCAAGACGGCGTTTACCGTACGTTGCCCGGCGAACAACGTCGCTGCGACGAGGATAACCTGGTACTGGATTATGCCGCGCTGCCTTGCCGCTTCCTGACCCTGTATCTCGACCCAACGTTCGCCCAGCAAAGCCGACTTGGCGGCCCCTATCACTCCGCCGGCTGGCGCCAAACGTGGGCGCTCAGCGCATCGGCGCCCTATTTCAGCGCACCAATCCTGGGCGACCCTACTGTTGCCGAGGCAACCGCCTACTCACTTTCCGGCGACGGCGCCGTCCCGTTACCCGCCCCGATCGTGCAAAACGCCACCATCGGCGCCTACAGTTTTCCGCAGTTCGGCGCACAGCAGGCGACGATCACCGTTCGGCTGCCGCCGCAGTCGCTCAGCGCCGTACTGCGTTTTCAGCCGCAGGACAGCGAGCGCACCAGCGAGCGCACTTTTACGCATTCGCAGCCGAGCTTCGTCTACAAATGGAACGTCATCTCCATTTTCGCCGCCGGCTTCCGCTACAAGACTCCCACTGGCCCCTGGTCGCCTTATGTCACCGGCGACCAAACGATCGATATCAAGGGTGATACACCATGACCGACGAATTGGATCCGCAACGTACGTTGCAAAACTTCTTTCTTCTTGACCGCGCGCTGGCGTTTCACGACCAAACGCGCCCCAGCGGCTGTTACACCTACGGCAGCTATACGCCGCAGGTGGTGCAGGAAACGCCGGCCGGCAAGATCAGCTCGCTGCATTTGCTGACCAGCCCCGGCGGCGGCCTGGCGACCTTCATTGCACCGAAGCTGCCGGTCGACAGGGCGGCTATCGAGGACTCTATCCGCCGCCATTTCGTCCCCGCTCCGGAAACCATCACCCTGGAGCAGGAAGAGATCCAGCAATCGCTGTGGCTGCACTTCGCGCAACGGCCGGCGACTGCCGCCTACAGCGTCGAATTTGAACAGTCCAAAATGGCGTTGACCCATGAGGAGTCTGGCCGGCTGGCGGGCGCGATCCAGGGAACAAAAGACCAGGTCTATTTCCTCACCCGCAGCCGATTCAGCGTCGGCAGCCGCGTCAATGCCCGTTTGCAGGCCGATTGGGTCGCGTTTGTCACCCTGGCCTTCAACGAACAGGCGCGGCAACCGGAAACGATCGTCAGGCTGCTGGACCAACAAATCGACGCCGGCGTCGTCATTCTGCAAGCGCAGTTCGACAATGCACCTTCAGAACAGACGCAAGCTCAAGTTCGCCAGGCGTTGATGCATACCGCCTCACTGCTGATCACCAACACGCTACGCAATATCTCGTCGCCAGATCAAATCCCCAACAAGCTGAATTACCAGATCGAATACGACAACACCGTGCCCCAGTGCTATCTGCTGGAGCAGCAACGCGACATTGCCGAACTGCTGAACCGGTTGCCTGCCGACGGCATCATTTCCTTTACCGCAACGCCCCTGCCGGAACCCAGCAGGCCGGATAAGCCGATCGAGCCGCAACGCTGCACCGTCAGCCTGGGATTTGATCCGAAAGGCTTCAATATCATGGCGATAGAGCTGCGCTGGGCAGATCAACAGGCGCCGATGGCGTGGCCCAACTTCCCGCCTGTGAAGCTGGAAACGACAGCGGCGGTGAGCGATATCGCACTCAAGGTGACCTTCGCCGATTACACCAGCTTCGAGAGCCGGCTGGCGTGGCAGGACGCCATCGCGCTGACGCCGCAGGATGTGGGTTTCTACAGCCTGCTGTTCGACGCCGAGTCTTTGAAGTCCGAATTCAAAACGATCTCCGGCAGCGCCAGCTATCTCCCGGCGGGCCAGGGCAAGAAACAAAACTTCACCTTCGCCTTTTCCGCCGCGCAGTGGCAGGCCAACTGGTGGATCAACGCCCATGCCGCTGGCCTCAACGGCCGGGTGGACTATCGCTGGCAAGGGAAAACGGCGGCGCTATTCCCCAAAAACTACGACTCCGGCCCCCTGCAGGCCACCACCGGCCCCATCCAACTGCAATACCACAAGTGACATAAACAAGAGGACCACCCAATGTTAACCACCGCTTTGCAGCAATCGATAAAGATCAAGGTCACCGAGTATTTGGGCATCACGCAATACGCATGTACCTGCTACGGCGACAGCGAGCGCGACGATATCTTCTATGTGGTGCCGGAGATCCCGGTGTTTCTCAAACGTGATACCAATACGCCGAGCTTCATGTTTTACAAATACCGCAGCGAAGATATGCAAGGCGGCTACGCACAATTCACCGTGCAGCTGCCGCAGCCGAATGAGAGGATGCAAGAACTCATCCGCCAGCAGCTGTATGATGGCCTTGGCGGAAAAAACGGCCCGCTGGGAAAAAAATCCGGGCTCATTGTCGACTACATCGAGGCGAAACAGCGCTATGAAGCAGACCCGGAAAGCAACGAGAAGAAGACCACGATGGACCGGGCGCAGAAGAGTACCGGCCTGAGCGATGAACAGCTCAACCGGTTTGTCGCGCTCTATGACCCCACCCAACAAAAGAACCAATTCCTCAGCGAACTGATGCCGGCGACGATCACACTGATGCAACCGCGCTACACCTCGGTGAAGGCCATGCTGATCCTCGACGGCAACGATAATTTCTATCGCCAGATCCCAACGCCGCTGTCCCCCTCCGGCCTCGGCGACAACGATACCGTGTTCAGCCTGTCGCTGACCGGGGAAGGCGCCACGCTGTTTGAACAGGTGCTGAAAGGCACCGCTAAAAACACCAGCGTCAGCGTGCGCTTCGACCTCTCCCTGGATGCCTCCCTGTCGGCGGCCAAGGTGATCGTCAGCTACAACAGCGAGCAGGCCAAGTCGGTGACGCAAACCATCAACCATAACACCTGGTCGGCCGACGAGAAAAAGGTCCAGGAGCAGTTTTACTCCAACGATGCAATCAAGGTGGACGTGAAGTTCGGGCTACCGGCGGAGGAGATGGGCATGCAACCCGCCGACCATTTAAAGTGGGAGGAAGGTTTAAAAGCGTGGGGACAACAGCAGGTCGAGCAGATCCTGAGCAGCCAAACCGGCTTAGACATGAGTCTCGATTTGCTGAACGACGCCGACGGCTTCGACAAATTCTCGTCCAAACTCTCGCAAACGCAAAGCTTCACCCGCGAATATGAAGAAAACGCCGTGGTATCCTTCACCATTTACCCGCAGACCCAGCTGCCGTCGATACGCTCAATCGTCGGCGAAGCCGAGTTGGATCAGTACTTCAAAGAGTACGACCTCCACGATCCGTTCTATCAGTACATTCAACCGGAGTTCTACGTCACCGAAGACATGGCGAAATATGGCATCGCCAATATCGTGGTCACCGCGGTGTACGACGACGATCTCAAGAGCACGCTGACCTTCACGCCGAAGGATCCGGGGTCGAAAAAAACCGACAAGTGGTTCATCAAACCCGAGATCGGCCGCGCCTTCCGTTATCATTACACCGTCAACTTCACCGGCATGCAGGCCAAGCCTTACCTGTCTGGCGAGATCCAGGTCAAAGACGATCTGGTGGTCACCATCAACGCGGCGCAAAGCGGTATCGTTTATGCGGATATCTCCACCCTGCTCAACCCGCTGGGCTGGGGTGTCTTCAGCCAGGTCGTGGTCAAGACTCAGTACGAAGACAAAGAGCACGGCGTGCCGCTCAGGCAATACACCCAGGTGATCGACCACAAGAACTCGCCGCTGCCGTTTATTTATCCGATCGGCACCAACGTGGAAAAGCCGCTTTATTATTCGGCCGACTACTATGCGCTGGACGGCGACAAACTGACCTACCTCCCGTCGGGCGTGGAAAGCAGCCCTCAGCTGCCCGGCTATGGCCAAACGCGCGCCAATCAGATCCTGATCGCCAACGCCCTGCCGAAGCCGCAGAAATACACCATCATCTTCAAACCGTCGCAAAAAGACGTTTCGCTGATCACCTTCGAGATGACGGTGAACTACCCGAAATGGGACTTCTCGCAAACGCGGTCCATTACGTTAACCGAGTCAGATACCCAGTCGCTCACGCAATACCTGACATTCAACCTGATGCAGCAAGAGAAAGGCAACGAGCCGCAGATCAGCTACATCGCCACGGTCTATTACGGCGATAACCAGGAGAAAACCGTCACCAAGCCGATCACGAGCACCAGCACCATCGTGGTCGTTACCTTCTGACGGCCGGTCTCCGCCGGAGCAAGCTCGCCTTGCTCCGGCTCCCTCTCCGATGACGTGGGGTTGCCGCCATGCGCGATCAGGTAATCATGCAAGACCTCTGTTTTATTCGAGCGGACCTGGATCGGCCCGTGTATTACTACTGTGCCGCCGCGCCGAGCGTGCAAGTCGCCGCAGGCAATCAACCCAATGTCCAACTGCAAATTTTCAGAAACCTCAACCAACCGGACGATCTTTACTACGCCACGCTGTCGTTGCAGACCCAGCTGGCCAGTTCGCCCGAAGCGGCGCAACGCGCCGCCGACGCCAGCCCGGACATACCGCGCAATGCGATCTTATTGCCGCTACAGGCGATCGCCTGCAGCGCGACGCTGAATATCCCCGGCCTGACCCCCGGGCAGACCAGCAAAACCTCGCTGAGCGACCAGCAATATTGCTATCTGTCCGCCAAACTGAACGACGACGACGATATCCTGCTGCTGGCGAGCCTGATGCGCACGCCGGCCTCGACGCCGATCGCCGTCAGTTACAAAATCGACTACCTGCAGCAACTGCCGCCGGCCACCTTCGAGCTGGAAGCCAACTGGGACCAGGTTTACCGTTACCTGCAGCGCTCGATAGGCTTTAACCTGCTGATCTTTAGCGTCGGTATCGAGCAGACATCCGCCCGGTTGATCAGCGATAAAATCGTCACCGTCAAAGTCAGGGACACCAATCCCGACGGCCACATGGCACAGGCGGTCGCCGAACTGACGCAGATCCTCACCAGCCAGTTCTTCACGCCGGTTATCGCCAACGAACCGCAGCAGACAAGCCCCAAAGCCGGCTTTTATCTGCAACAGCTCTCGGTTGAAAACATCGACCAACGCCGCCTGAGCGGCAAGATCAGCGAAACCACCGTCGTGCAGCGTTCGCTTTATCCGCAGGCCCTGTTCGCCCAGTTGGTCAGCGGCACGGACTATCAGGCCGATCGCGCGATCGTCAAACGCGACCTGCAGGATGACTTTTTCACCTATCGCGAGGTGCGGGTCAGCCTGCTGTCGGAAGCGCTTGACGCCAATATCAGGCTGGTGACGGCCCGGTTGCGCTATGGATCAAACAGCCGACAGCTGAAATTTACTCGCGACGACTTCGGGCCCAAACAGTTAAAGGAACCCAGCCGGCTCGACCCGAAGACGGGAAAAATGCTGTGGCCGGTCGAGTATGACTTCACCGTGTACTTCAACCAGTCGATAGGCGGCGTGACTTCGGTCAGCTCCGGCAGCCTGCAAACGGAGATGAGCGACGTCTTTCTGGACGTCGAGTCGCTCTACGGCCGCTATGATTTCGCGATCGAAGCGGCGCAACAGTTCGACTGGCAACGCTATCAATCCGTGCTGGTCACGCTGCGCTATCGCCACCGGCAACGGCCGAACAGCAGCGTGTCGCGCAGCTTCCAACTTGACCGGACCAGCCCACGGGCCCACTACCCGGTCATGCTGCCGGAGCCGGACGAATACCAATTCGACGTCAATAAAACCTACAGCGCCGCTGGCGGCTCGCCGCATATTTCCGCCGAGCTGCAAGAATCGACCGACCAGAACGTCTACCTGTTCTCCACCCTGTATCGCCAGCGCGTGCTGACGCTGTCGGCCGACATGGACTGGCGCCAGGTGAAAATGGTCATCGTTTCCGCCAGCTACGCCTGCACGCCGGCGGAAACGCTGCAGCAGGTGTTTCAATTTACCGAATCCGACGCCGCCCCGCAGTGTTTCAGCGCCGATCAGCTTGATCCGGAGCAGCTGACCGTCGATCTGGATATCTGGTTTACCTATCAACCCGGCGAAGGCGGTGATCGGCGCGAAAACGTGCAGTACTCGACCGACGCCAACGCTCTCGATCTCGCCACCCTCAGTTAACTAAGGAAACGCCATGTTATTACTCAGAGCCAAAACCGCCACCATCAACAACATCACCTTCTTCGCCGACGATTCAGACGATAACCAGTTCTGGTATCTGCCCGGTGATATCCACATCGCGCAGGAGTCGGGCGAACCGGTGTTTTCGTTGATCAAATACACCGGCGACGCCAGCGACCAGCAAGGGGGATACATCAACTTCGCGGTCGATACGGCGATCGACGACGCGGTGTTGAACCGTGCTTTCAACGACTATCTGCGCACACTGAACGTTGATCCCAAAAACGCCCGCAAGGCCCAGGTGCCGTATGATAAAGGCACGGTGAACTTCTTCGTGCTCGACGCGGGCGCCACCAACGGTGTGCTGATCAGCGCCCCTTGCCCAAGCTTGTTCGGCAACAACAGCGCCATTTTCAGCGCCAAGCTGACGCCGTCCCAGGCGGCGATCCTCGAAGCCGCGTTCACCCTGGCCAAGGCGCCGGTCGCCGTCGCCTATAACCTCAGCTTCACCGGCATTACGCCGGCGCTGAAGGTCGAAGTGACCGCACAGATCGAAAGCATCCACAAAGAGTTCGAGCAGAAATTCGGCATCGGCAGCCCCATTTCGGTTGAGACGCCGGCCAGCTTCTGGCTGGGCTTCGACAGCGTCATCAAAAAACTGCAGCAGGATCAGAAACTGGTGATCAAAGTCACCGAAAGCATGCCGGGCGACGAAGAGGCCAAAGAGAAAGCGTGGGCACTGCAGTTCGTCAAGGAAGAGCTCCTGAAAAGCTTTTTCAGCGCCACGCTCAAACCTAACCACGACAGCAACCCGCAGGCGAAATCCGCCAGAGACGCCATTCTGGATTCGCTGATCGCCAGCCACAAGAAAGAAGGCGAAAAAGCCGAAGAAGCCGACAAAGGCGGCCTGTTCCCCAGCGCTTCACTGGATATCAGGCTGGTGGAGTTCAAGGAAACCAAAAGCCTGAACTTCAACTACACCTCGTCGAAAGCCCTCAGCCAGTCCGCCGTGCCGCAAAACTTCATCGGCAGCGATATCCTGCACGCCAAGAAAACCGCGCCCTACTTTATTCAGGTCAACGTCAACGATCCGTTCTTCCAACAGTTGGATTTGACCGTGCTCGGGCCGGACAGCTTCGAGGAGTACGGTATCAAGGCCGCCACCTTCAACATCCGTTACAACAACCAGGTTTATACCGGCGCGCCTTTCACCAACGATGACGGTAAATGGACCAAACGCATTGCCCGCAGCAGCGATAAGAACGAGCTGTTCCATATCACCAGCGAATTCGCGTTCAAATCCGCAGCCTCCTCGGGCTGGGAAGGCAGCAGCAGCTATCAGCCGCAGTCCAAATCGGCTTCGACCCTGCTGAACATGGATCCCGGCTCGGTGCTGTCTTTCAACGAGATCAGTATCTTCCTCGACCGCAAATTCTCGTGGGAAAACTGCAACCAGGTCATGGTGGCGCTGAGCTATCAGGACGACAAAGGAAGCCGAAAGACCAAGAAATATACCTTTACGCAAGACGCACACCAGGACCAAACGTTCAAATACCGCTGTCTGACGGAGAAGCCCTGGACGGTCAATTACACACTGATTTACTTCCTGGTTGGCGGGGAAACCGTCGAACGCAACGGCAGCGAAAACCCGCCGGCGATCGTCATCCCCAATCTGGTTTAGGTGAGCACCATGACCGATCGCAACGCAGTGTTACCCGCGGCATGGAACGCCCTGGTCAACGCCCTGTGCAAGGAAGCGCCCCATTTGCAAAACACGCTGGCCCCGGACGTCGCCCGCTTCAGCCGGACGAAGGCGACGCCCGGCAGTTTGTCCGCCGCGTTTACCACCAGCCTGCTCGGTTATAACGGCAGCCCGCTGGAGTTCACCGTGTCGTCGGCCAAACCGCAGGGGCTCGCCTGCACGCTGGATCCCTTCTTACCGCGCTATGCGCAGCAGCGCGGCGCCGGCCCCTTTGCCCGACACTGTCAGGCGATCACCGCAGCCCCGCTCGCCGATCCCGCCAACAGCCTGGAGACGGTGCGACGCATGCAATGTGCAAGCGTTCAGCCGCTGCGCTTCGGCGCCTGGCTGGGGCGAAAATACACCCCGGACGCGATCAAAACCAAGGTCTATGTTGAAACCCCCGCCGACATGGCGGCCGCGCCCGATGGCTTGCAAGGGCCGCTTACCGCCGAGGCCCGCCGCGCGGCGGGCTTGACGCTGCTGATGGTGGGGTACTATCCGGAATCTGCCGACTCTCCGCGCGAATATTACTACCAGTGGCACAGTGCGCGGATCACGCGTGACGATATCCTCGCCGTCATGCGGCTGTTCGAAGGAGAAAGCCGTTTTTCCGCGCTGATGCCGCTGCTGGACCGCGCGCTGCAGCAGCAGGACAGGCGGGACTTCCCCCCGACCACCTACGGATTCAGTCTGGGATACGCGCCGGACGGCAATCTGGAGAGTTTTACGCTGTTCGCCATGGCGGCCCGTTTTTTCGGCGACAACCGCCGCGTTTTCGACGGCATCAACGCGCTGCTGGCGCCCGATGGTCAAGCCGTGCCGCTGCTTAACCGCGTGGTGAGCGAGCAGGTTCCGTTGCAGTACAACGTCGTCGGTTTTTCCTGCGATCGCCAGGGCAATCGCAGCGTCAGCTGCACGTTCAGCCCGCAAAACGCGCCTTTCGAAGCCATGCCGTTCAAAGCGCGTGAAGCGGTGCCCCCTGCACCATTGCGACTGGAGGAGCTGTTGGCGCAGCAGTGTGCCAGCGGCGCCTTTCCCTCTCATGTCAGAACGCCGGATGGCCGCTGGCACAAGGATGAAAATGCTTTTGTCACCGCCCAGGTGCTGCGCACGCTGGATTATACCGCCCAGACTGCGCCCCATATCGAGCTGGCGCTCGACTTCTTGCTCGGTTGCGAGAGCCGCCCGCACCACTTCCATTTTTGGCCTGCCGGCAAACACCCTACCTGGATGGCGGGCCAGCGGATCGACGCTGACATCGACGATACCGCCATTATCACTGAACTCTTGTATCGATTTCATCGGCGCTCGTTGACGCAAGCCAGGCAGACGCTGGCGCAGATGCAGGCTTATCAGGTACAGCGCGTCGAACGGCGGCTGAAGACGACGCCCTATCCCTGGGCCGAGTGTTACGCCTTTCACACCTGGATGAAAGACGACGGCGATATCACGCAGCTGGACTGCTGCGTGAATACCAACGCGCTGATTTTAATCCATGCGTTGACCGCCGCTCACAGCAGCCCTCCGCCGGCCTATCCACGCATTATTCAAATGCTGAATCAGGCGGTAAGCTGGAGCGACGGCGATTACAACCGCCTCAACGCGTTAACGCCCTATTATGCCCACCCGCATGAGTGGCTGAGTACGCTGGAATACGCCAGGCAGCGAGGGGTGCCGCAGCTTGCACCGGCGATCGATGCGCTGGCCGCCTGGCGCTTGCCGGCGACCAACGACGAAAGCCCGCTCTATCGCCGTCACGACGGTCATTTTCTTTGGACTTCCGCCTGCCTGAACCAGTTCCGACATCTGGCACGCCTCTCTTTCCAGGGGGATCGCGATGAACACCTTTCTCAATGATTTGGTGACGTTGAACAAGGTCATTTTGGACAACGCGTGCGAACAGTTTCCCGACGCCGAAGCCCCCCGCCTGCGCTACCGCGCCGCACCCGCGCCGGTAGCCGACGAACTGCTGGCCGATGTTTGTACCGAAGTCGTCTCGGGAGAGACGCGCTATCGCATCGCCACCCGCAGTGACGGTACGCGCTGGCAGATGACGGTGGATTTCGCGCTCAGCCGCGCCGTTCAGCAGGTGCCCTACGTGGTGCTGACCTTCAGCACTTTCGGCAAGGTTGAAGAAATGATCTTCGAACAGGTTTTGCTGGACGCCCCGCCGACCCGCTACCGTGCCCAGCTCGACCTGGAGCGCCTGGAACAGCGTGACGCGCTGCTGCGAGCGCTGTCGGATTATGACTCGCAAACCACGCTGGTGGTCGCCATCGTCACCGATAACGGACTCCTCAACACCATCACCTCGCCGAAAGTCTTCTACTTTGCCGAGAACTACTATCCCTATATCTATCAGGGCATCCTGCCGCCGCCGCCGCGCCTGCAGCTGATCCTCACGCCGCTGGCCTTCGGGCATCTGTGGTACAACTACTATCAGGACTATGTACGAAAAAACTATCTTTATTACCTGCCGGATACTTTCCTGCTGGCGACCAACGCCGACGACGACGACAAGCCGATGCTGTCTATCTCGTTTTCTGCAGCGCCGCACGCGACCTCGCTCAACGATGTCGAGGTGACGTTCGACTATTTCCTGTCGCCCAAGGTCAATCAGGCGCGCATCGGCAACGCCACCGCACAGTTCACGCAGATGCAACCGGACGGCAAGCTGGCACCGTTCGCCAACGCGGACACCCTGACGCTGTTGCTGGGGCTGCCGGACGGCAAAACGGAGGAAAAAAACGCGCTGATCAATCTGCAGAGCGGCATCGTGGATTCATTCACGCTGCCCGCCAGCCAATTTGGATTGATTTGGGACGCCTTCTTCGAACGGTCGCCACAAAATCTGCTGCTCAAAGGGTATCTGGCGGTGCAGTTCACCGGCTTCAACCCGGATCATCTGCCCGTAGCGCTGGCGCTGGACGCCAGATACCAGGACAGGCTGCCGGACTTCATCAAGCAATCCGCACCGGCGGACATCAATAAGACCGTGGAATTCCGCAGCGACGCCGGCGCCTACGATCCTGCCGGGCCGCGGCCGATCAAGCGCATGCTGGTCAGCATCGGCAACCAAACCATTGAGCTGGACAAGAAGCACCCCGTTCAATCGGTTAACGTGAAGATCTCCGTGCTGGAACTGATCCTGCATCCGGACAAGAAGCTGGTGTATCACTACGATTTACAGATTATCTACGTCGACGGCGGCAAAAACGCCTCCTACGACAATACGTCCAGCTTCGAGATTATTTACGTCCCCTGAACGGGGAAAGAATGGCGGCGCGGCCGGGCGGCATCCAGCCCGGCGCGCCGGAACAGAGGATCAGCGTTTTTTCTTCTTGTTGAAATCCAGCTCGAAGGCGAACACCGCGCTCTGGATTTTGCGCTCCATCGCCAGGCCCAGTTTGAGGAAGCGGCATGACAGGCGCGAGAAGTGTACCACCTGGTCGTGGTCGTCAGTTTCCTGATCGTCGTTGACCACCACCAGCTCCATGTTGACCTTGAAGCTGCCGTAGCTGCCCAGATCCAGCTGCGCTTTCTTGAACTGCAGGCCCGGCTGGAAGAATTCCGGCAGCGGGCCGTCGAAGCGCAAACCGACGCCGCCGGCGGAGAGATCGTGGATCCGCAGCTCATAAGGCGTGCCGTCCGGGTATTCGCCGGTACAGAAGAATTGACGCCAGTGCGGCGTGGTGATGCGGAATTGGCGACGGCGCTGGATGTAGACCAGCTCCTGCGGCAGGCGGGTCGAGCAGGCCTGCACGCCCTGGTGCTCGGTCAGCTCCGCCTGACCGACGGAAAATTCAATCTTGGCATCGTTGCTTTCAATCACGATGGTGCAGGCGCCGTCGATGGCGTTTTCCGCTTCCTCACCGCTAAACACGATATTGTCCGGCCCGACGCTCAATAACAGACTTTGAAACCGGCGCTGCTGATTTTCTACGCGCAGCGGCGTGCGTTGTTTGCAAATTTCACGCAGAATCGCCAGAACTTCAAAACGCTCCCGTTTGATAAACAGTCCGTTATCGCTGTGCTCCACACGTCTCTCCTGACTTTTTTTCTAATAACGTCTTACGAATTCCTTACGGTTATCATCTCTGGGAATATTCCTAAAGTCAAATTTGCCAGCGTTGCCAGGCCTGCGGCAGCAGGCGCGCGAAACGTTTCGCCCATGCCTGCTGCCCTCCTTCGTCGGCGATCAGATCCTGGCGAATTTCAATGCCGACGTAAGGCAAACCGCGGCGCTCCGCATGAACCGGCAACGTGTAGTCGGTGGCGTCCGTCATCGCATAGGGTTCGTTAATCCCCACCTGCAAATCGCCCTCTTCACGCAGCAGCTCGGCCAGCAGATGGGCGAATTCCGGGTAGCGGTTAAACAACAACCCCACCTGCCAGGGACGCGATTCCCCTTTGAACACCGGCGTAAAGCTGTGCATGGCGATCACCGCCGTCGGCAATTCACGCCGACGGCGTTGCCCCAGATGCTCGTCGATAGTCTGGTGATACGGCCGAAATACTTCACGCTCGCGCGCCTGGGCGCGGTCGGCGTCGAGAACGATATTGCCGGGGATCGGCGTCAGCTCCGACAACGGCGGGATCGAGCTGGCGATGCCGGGAGTGCGATTGCAGTCGATCACCAGCCGAGAATAGTGCTGATGGATCAGCGTGGCGTCCAGCTGGCGGCTCAGATGGCGCGACACGCTCAACGCGCCGATATCCCAGCCGATGTGACGTTCGATCTCCCCCGGCGGCAGGCCGAGATCGCCGAGGGACCGCGGTATCGCCTTACCGGCGTGATCGCACAGCAGCAAAAACGGCGCTTTGCCGTGCGGGATTTCGACGGCGACGGCGGGCGGTTCATCGGCAGACAACAGCGGCGGGGTAAACGAGTGAGGCATGCAAGGCTCCGGCGGTGGAAAGCAAAACGATTATCGTAGCGCTATCCCGTCGCCGGCCCCAAGGTCGTGCTTAGATCAAAAAGGCATGAGCCAGACACCAGTCATGCCGTCTCGGCTGGCTGCGGCTGATGCACCGCGATGTAACGCTGATAGCGTGACGGCTTGAGCCGCGTGGTATCCACCAGCACCAGTCCGTCGATGCAGTTGTTGAATGCCGGATCGGTGCCGAAGTCGATAAACTGCACCCCGCCCGGTTCGCACAGTTCGGTGTACTGTTTGTACAGCGTCGGGATCGAGCAGCCGATGTTGCTGAGCAGGCTCTTCAGCCGTACCAGATCTTCCTGGTAGTTGTCCCCGGCAAACTGCGCCAGCACCTGCGGCAGCGACGCCGGATAAGGCCGGCGCGACTGCGCGAAGGCGTGATCCGGCGAGAAATAGAGCCGATAGAAGGCGATCAGCAGATCGCGCGCCGCCAGCGGCATACCGCCGGAGATCGACACCGGGCCGAACAGGTAGCGGTACTGCGGGTATTTCGACAGATAGGCGCCGATGCCCAGCCACAAATAGTCCAGCCCGCGTTTGCCCCAATAGGCCGGCTGAATGAAGCTGCGCCCCAGCTCGATGCCCTGCGCCAGGATCGGTTCCATATCGCGGTCGTAATGGAACAGGCTGTTGCTGTAGATGCTTTCCAGCCCTTTGCGTTCGATTTGTTCGGCGGTGGGAATAAAGCGATAGGCGCCGACGATCTCCAGCTCCTCCTCATCCCACAGCACCAGGTGGTAGTAATCGTCGTCGTAGCTGTCCAGATCGCGGCGGCGGCCGGAACCTTCCCCCACCGCGCGGAACGCTATCTCTCTGAGCCGCCCCAGCTCCCGCAGGATCGGCGTACGCGCTTCGTCATGGCGGCGATAGAGGTAGATGGTTTTACCGTCCGGCGTCACCCCCAGCCGTTCGCAGTTCGCCAGCGCCTTTTTCAGCTCCAGGCGATCTTCCGGCAGCGCGATCGGCGATTCGCTGGCGAACAGCCCCGGCTTGCCCTGCCCCAGGCGATACACGTGGCGGCGAAAACGCTCCGCCAAATCTTTGGCGCTGGTGTGGCCGTCGTGCCAGTTGGCGAACGGCACGCGGCCGCCGATGCGGATTTTGATGCGCCCGCCCCGCTGCTGGAACATTTCGCGCACCAGCAGCAGCGTCGACAGCGGCCGGTAAACCAGTGAGGTAAAGTAGAACAGGTTGCTGTTGCGCGCGCTGATGTGGATCGGCACGATCGGCGCGCGCGCCTTGGCGGCCAGGCGCAGAAAGCCGGTATGCCAGTGGCCGTCGCGGATGCCTTTCGGGCTCATGCGCGACACCTCGCCGGCCGGGAACAGGATCAGCGCGCCCTGATTGTCCAGCTGCTGCTGCATGCCTTCAATCTGCTTGCGGCTGGTTTTATATGCGACGTTATCCACCGGCACGAACAGGTTGCGCAGCGGTTCGATGTAGGTCAGCAACTGGCTGGCGACCACTTTCACATCCGGGCGCACTGCGGCGACGGCGCGCAGCAGCACCAGGCCGTCGAGCGAACCGATCGGGTGATTGGCCACGAGCACCACCGGCCCCTGGCTCGGAATATTTTCCAGATCGCCGTCCACCAGCTCGCAGCTGAGGTTGAAGTAGTCCACCACCTGCTCGATCAGATCGAGCCCTTTCAGGTGGGGGTAGTCGGCGGCGAACTGTTTGAATTCTTTTTCGAAGAGAAGGGTTCTTAGCAGGCTGCGCTGCCAGGCAGGGGTATTGCGGTGTGGAAATGCATCTTGCAACAGAGAATCCAGGCTGAACATCGTGTTATCTCCTGACGTAGTCGCTGCAAACTTAAGCCAGAGCCGTGACCCTGACGTGTCATTTACATGACAAAAAAATGAATCCATTGATTATCAGGTATAGCAAATGCTGGCGGTTTGGGGGAGAAAGACGTGTTTTTCCCCCATCGGTCTTATATCAGCGCTTCGATGCGGCGGTTCACCGCTTCGCGCAGGCGCAGCAGCGGTTCCGCCTGATGCGGGTAGCGTTTGAAGGTGATGCGCATGCCCAGCTCGCGTTCGATCAGCGCCTCCACCGTCGCCCGGTCGGTCAGACTCTCCAGCAGCTGCAGCGCGCGCATATCCTGCAGCCCCTGGTGCAGCACCCGCAGGCGCAGCGACTCCACCGGTTGCAGATCCTCGCCCGGATAAACCACGAACGGATCGCCGGAGGGAAACGCATGGCCGCTGTCGGTCACCGCGTACGGATTGATGCGTTCGCGCGAATGGGCACTGTTATAGAAGTTGAATCCCCAATGCAGGAAGCCGGCGATGCGGTACAGATACAGCTGCACGCCCAAGATGCGGTTGCGTGCCGAAGGTTGGGCGAAGAAGCGGTTGGCGACCTCGGTTTTCTGCACGCAGCAGTAATAAGCCCACAGGCCAGGCACCCGGTGTTCGATAAAGGGCTCGATATGATCGGTCGCCGCGACCGGAGTTTCCACCAGGCCTTGCTGATAGAAAGCGAAATCCGACAGCGCATCGAAGGTGCGGAAACCGTCCAGCAGCGGCCGCAGTGCGGCACTGGCGCGGCGGTAGGCCGCCAGGTTGTCCAGCGTCGGCTCATCGGAAACATGGAACCATACCTGCCGTTCCAGCCCCCGCTCGCGGAACCAGGCGGTCAATTCGGGCAGCAGCGCCTGCAGGAAACGCTGATACGGTTCGCCCTGCGCATCGGTGTGCCAGCCGAACAGTCGTTGTGGCTCGCCCTGCTCCTCCACCACGATCTTCGGCGCATGCGCCGCGCCCCATTGGGTAAACAGCGGCGCGATTTCGAAGTGCCCGATGCCCTCTTCCTGCGCCAGCGCCACCCATTGCGCCAGGCGGCTGAAGTCGAAGCCATACCCCTGCACCGAACGCGTCACCCTCACCAGCTGCACCGTGGTGCGCTCGCCGCCGACGGCGGTATCCAGCGGCGGGGTAAACAGCGGCGTCAGCAGCATATTGACCCCAGCCTGCACCGCACAGCGCACAAAGTGGCGCACCGCGCGCCAGTAATCCGGGCTGAACACCGCCAGACGGTAGTGATCCGCCAGGCAGTCGGTGTGCAGCCACTCGGTATGCAACAGCGTTTGCGGCGGCAACGCCGCCGGCACCAGATGCAGCGTCAGCGTGGCCTCGGCCAGCGCCTCGCCGCTCTGGGCATCCAACAGCCGCAGGGTCAATGGAAAGTCGCCGGCCAGTTGCGCGTCGGCCGGCGGCGTTAGGGTCAGCCACAGGCTGCCATAATAGCGGCAGGCAGCGAAAAAACGCCGTTGCGGCAGCGGCATCAGCGGATCGGGAAATAACCCCGGCTCGGTCGTCAGGTAATTCTCGTCGGTCTCACGATAACAGGGAAAACCGCTCGGTACCGATTGCACCTGGCGCACGCTGATATAATCCGCCAGCGGCCCATCGAGTTGATAACACAGCTCATGGCGGGTTTCGTTGCCCGGCGTTTGCAAACAGTACACCGCCTGCCAGGAAAGCACCTCGTTATTTAACCCGCTCAGCCGTTCCTCCACGGAAATAGGTGGCAGGCTGTGGCGATGAAATACCTTCTCCAGGCAATGGGTAAATACCAGAGACAGGCGCATGATGTTCTGCCCTCTTTATTTTCAATGAATAAACACGGTGAAATTCAGGCTAGCGCCTTTTATCGCCACAGACAATAGCCGGCAATAAAAATCGTTCCCACGCCCTTCTTTGACTGCCGCAACCCGATTTTTTTGTTTATTTGCATCACAAAAATGAAAGAAGCTGAGGCTTGCACAATAAAAATGTTTTTAATCCCCATTATGGTGCGAGGGTTATCAGTTATTCCTATGCCTGCGAGGGCCGCTAAATGCTGCGGCAACAGGGAGAAAACCCACCACAAGGTTAACAAAATGTGAATAAAAACACCTTTCACTTGGCCGTAAAAGCCTTTCGATTTTAACAACAATGAAACATTTACGCCCCATTTTTGGGCGTTCGGGGGTGTATTGACACATTGAAAGTTAAGGGATAGAAAGAATTTACGTTGCGAAAAACGTTATTCGTCGCTCACCGAGGGGAAAGCAATGTCACCGATAAAAAATACCGGACGCCTGCTGGCGCACTCTATTCTTGCCAGCGCATTATTATTACCCACCCTGCTCCATGCCGCAGATGAAATAACATTACGCTATGCCGTTTGGGACAGAAACCAATTACCTGCCGAACAGGAGATCGCCAAACGTTTTGAACAGGCCAATCCAGATATAAAAATAGAAATAGAATTAACACCCTCTGCGCAATATTTCGTTAAATTGGATTCTGCTGCCGCCGGCGGCGTGGCGCCGGATATATTCTGGATCAATATGCCTTATTTTGTGCAGTACGCCAAAAACGGCATTATGGAGCCGCTGGCGCCCTATATTAAGGACAGCGGCCTTAAGCTGGACGACGTGGTCACCAGTTCGGTGAAGGCCTACCAGTACGACGGCCAGCAGATGGCCATT
Organism: Serratia nevei; assembly: GCF_024160145.1. Lineage (GTDB taxonomy): Bacteria > Pseudomonadota > Gammaproteobacteria > Enterobacterales > Enterobacteriaceae > Serratia > Serratia nevei_A. Next base: position 65,824 of record NZ_JAMYWQ010000001.1, on the reverse strand, counting down.
CCGCGCGACGTCGACGCCATCGCCGTGTGGTACAACAAAAAACTGTTCGATCAGGCCGGCGTCAGCTACCCCACCAGCGACTGGGGCTGGGACGATCTGAAAAACAAAGCCACCGCCCTGAAAAGCGGGCTGAAAGGCGCCGCCTTCCCGCTGGTGATGGATCTCAGCATCGACGGTCAGGACAGCTATATGAACCTGCTGTTCCAAAACGGCAATCACATCGTGCCGAAAGACGGCCAGCCCACCGACATCGCCAACGACAAATCCATCTGGGTCTACCAGCAGCTGCAGGGCATGATGAAAGACGGCCTGATGCCGAGCGCCCAGCAAATGAGCGAAGTCAAAACCGAGAACATCTTCCAGTCGAACCGCGCCGCGATGGTCTATGCCGGCTCCTGGCTGGCGGCACCGTTCGCCAACAACCCGCTGATCAACGATCACATCGGCGTGGTGATGATGCCGAAAATCGAACGGCAGTCCGGCGTGGCGCACAGCCTGGCCTTCGCCATGTCGGCCAAAAGCGCCCACAAGCAGGCCGCCTGGAAATATATCGCCTTCATGAGCAGCGAAGCCTCGCAGGCGGAGCTGGCCAAGGTGGTGATCCCGGCCAACAAGACGGCGGCCAAGGTCTGGGCGCAGCAGATCCAGAAAGTCGACGTCTCGCCTTACATCCAGACCCTTGAAGTGACCCAGGCTTACCCCACCGCCGGCACCAATACGCCGAAATGGCAGAATATGTGGATCGCCAGCCTGAAGAAAATCTTTATGGGCGCGGACGCCAGGCAGGAAATGGACAAGTCGGTCAAGAAGATCGAACGCGTCATGGAGCAGTAATCGCCCCGCTGCGGCGCGCTACCCCGAGTGTGCGCCGCGCTGGACCCACGCTGAAAGTGATAGGTGAGGAATGGCAACATGTCGCTGGCAGAAACGGCTACGGTCACCCTGAAATCATCCCGGCGCACCGCCCGCCCCGCGCTCAATCGGCTCGAACGCGCCGAACGATTCTGGGGCTGGGTGATGATCCTGCCGCTGCTGTTGGGGGTCACGGTGTTTTACCTAATCCCCTTTTTGCAGAACATTTTTTACAGCTTTACCGATCTGAACCAGTTCATGCGCTGGAGCAGCATCAGCGTCGATAACTATCTCAACCTGTTCGAAGACGACGACTTCTACACCGCCGCCGCCAACACCCTGTTCTACGTGGTGGTGTGCGTGCCGATCAGCCTGAGCCTGTCGCTGCTGTTGGCGATCGGCCTCAACCAGAACATCCGCGGCAAAGGCCTGCTGCGCACCCTGCTGTTCCTGCCGGCGGTCACCATGCCCGCGGCGGTGGCCATGGTGTGGCAATGGCTGTTCAACAAGGACTTCGGGCTGATCAACCAGGCGCTGGGCCTGCTGCACATTGCGCCGATCGCCTGGCTGTCCGATCCGGACGTGGTGCGCATCAGCGTGTCCATCATCATCATCTGGTCGTCGCTGGCGCTGAAGATCATCATTTTGCTGGCCGGGCTGCAGAGCATTCCGCGCCAGCTGTACGAGGCGGCGGATATCGACGGCATCGGCACCCTGCGGCGCTTCTTCTGCATCACGCTGCCGATGATGGTGCCGACGCTGTTCTTCGTGTCGGTGATGAGCTTTATCGAGATCCTGCAAATCTTCGACGTGGTGTTCCTGATGTTCGACCGTGCGCTGGTGGAAAACGACGTGATGACCGTCACCAACCTGTTCTACAAGTACGCCTTTTACCTGCAGGAAAAAGGCTACGCCTCCGCCATCACCGTGGTGCTGTTCGCCGTTACGCTGGTGATCACCCTGATTCAAATGGCGATCGGCAAGCGCCTGAAAGTCAGCTGAGGAGCTGCACATGAACACAAGCAAGAAAACGCTGGTGTACCTGTTTATGGGGCTGGCGGCGCTGGCCTCGGTGGTGCCCTTTATCTGGATGCTGGTGACCTCGTTGAAAACCCAGGCCGAGAGCATCCAGATCCCGCTGACGCTGCTGCCGGCGCACCCCAGTCTGCAGGCCTACGGCCGGGTGATACACGAAATCCCGTTCGCCGGTTTTTATCTCAACTCGCTGCTGGCGACCTTCTTCACCGTCACCCTGCAGATGGCGATCGCCACCCTGGCCGCCTATGGCTTCTCGCGCCTGCATTTTCGCGGCCGAGACGCGGTGTTTCTGGTGTGCGTGTCGATCCTGATGGTGCCCGGCCAGGCGTTTCTGATCCCGCAATTCCTGGTGGTACAGAAGCTGGGGCTGGTCAACAGCATCACCGGGTTGGTGCTGCCGGGCATTTTCAGCGTCTACGCCACCTTCCTGCTGCGCCAGTTCTTTCTGGCGGTGCCGAAGGAGATGGAAGAAGCGGCCTTGATCGACGGCTACAGCTACTTCGCCATCTTCTGGCGCATCATGCTGCCGCTGATCCGGCCGGGCATTATCGCCTGCGTCATCATCAACGGCCTGTGGAGCTGGAACAACCTGATGTGGCCGCTGATCGTCAATACCACCACCGAGAAGCTGACGCTGCCGGTGGGCCTCGCCTCGCTCTCCAGCCGCGCCGGGGTGGAATACCCGCTACTGATGGCCGGGGCGCTGATGGCGGTGATCCCGATGCTGATGCTGTTCATTATTTTCCAACGCTATTTCATCCAGGGCATCGCCAGCGCCGGGGTGAAAGGCTAACGCGCAGACAAGGTAAACGACATGGCCGGAATTCAGTTAAACAGCGTTAAAAAAGTCTACCCCAACGGTTTCCACGCGCTGCACGGCGTCAATCTGGAGATTGAGGACGGGGAATTTATGGTGTTCGTCGGCCCGTCCGGCTGCGCCAAATCCACCCTGCTGCGGATGATCGCCGGGCTGGAGAGCGTCAGCGAGGGGCAGATCTTGATCCACGATCGCTGCGTCAACGACAGCATGCCGAAGGATCGCGGCGTCGCCATGGTGTTCCAGAACTATGCGCTGTACCCGCACATGACGGTGTACAAGAACATGGCGTTCGGCCTGATCGGCAAAGAGAGCAAGACCGAGATCGACCGCCGGGTGCGCGACGCGGCGGAAAAGCTGGAGATCACCAACCTGCTGCAGCGCAAGCCGGGGCAGCTCTCCGGCGGCCAGTGCCAGCGGGTGGCGGTCGGCCGCGCCATCGTGCGCAAGCCCAAGGTGTTCCTGTTCGATGAGCCGCTGTCCAACCTCGACGCCAAGCTGCGGGTGTCGATGCGCGTGCAGTTGATCGAACTGCACAACCAGCTGAAGCAGGAAGGCGCCGCCGCCACCATGGTGTACGTCACCCACGATCAGGTCGAGGCGATGACCATGGGCGATCGTATTTGCGTGATGAACCGCGGCGCCATCATGCAGGTGGATAAGCCCATCAACCTGTACCACCACCCCGCCAACCGTTTCGTCGCCGAGTTTATCGGCAGCCCGTCGATGAATCTGCACGATCTGGCGCTCGTGCGCGACGGCCAAACGGTGCGGCTGCGCATCGGCCCGGAACACCAGCTCACGCTGCCGCCGGTGCTGCAACGGCAGTTGGTGGACTACCCGCATGTGCGGGTGTGCCTCGGTATCCGGCCGGAATCCCTGCGGCTGTGCGCGCCCGGCAGCGCCAATTGCTTCCCGGCGCAGATCGTCACCATCGAGCGCATGGGCAACGAGGAGCTGCTGCACTGCGAACTGGCCGACCTGCGTTTCGTGCTGCGCATGGCGTCGCTGCCGGACTGGGAGCCGCGCCTCGGCGAAAGCGTTCATCTGGCCTTCGATCTGACGCGCGCGCATTTGTTCGACGAGCTCAGCGGCCAAAACCTCAAATAACAACAGCGGAGTATCAGCAATGTCGTCAACACAACCCAACAACGTTGCCCAGCGCCCGGTGCGGGTGCTGGTGGTCGGCGCCGGCGCGCGCGGTGAAATCTACTCGCGCTATGCGCTGGCGCACCCCGATTTGATGCAGGTGGTGGCGGTGGCGGAACCGCGCGCCGCTTACCGCGAGCCGTTCGTGGCACAGCACGCCATCGCGCCGGAAAACGTCTTCCTCGACTGGCGTCAGGCCGCCGATGCCGGCAGGCTGGCCGACGCAGTGCTGATCTGCACCCAGGATCAGATGCATCTGGAGCCGGCGCTGGCCTTCGCCCGCCAGGGCTACGCCATGCTGCTGGAAAAGCCGCTGTCGCCGGACGCCGACGAGTGCCGCGCCATCGTCGCCGAGGTGGTGCGTCAAAAGCTGATCTTCTCGGTCGGCCACGTGCTGCGCTACACGCGCTATACCCAAAAGCTCAAGCAGCTGCTGCGCGACGGCGCGATCGGCGACATCGTCAGCCTGCAACACCTGGAGCCGGTCGGCTACTGGCATCAGGCGCACTCCTTCGTGCGCGGCAACTGGCGCAACGATCGGCAGGCCGCCTTTATGCTGCTGCAGAAATCCTGCCACGACATCGACTGGATCCGCTACGTGATGGAGCAGCCCTGCGAGCAGGTCAGCTCTTTCGGCGGCCTGCGCCACTTCCGCCGGGAAAACCAACCGGCCGGTGCGGCGGACAACTGTCTGGATTGCGCGGTGGAGGCATCCTGCCCCTATTCCGCCAAACGCATCTATCTGGGCGACGACCACAAGGCCACGCCCGGCTTCCTGCGCGTGCTGACGCCGGAACCCGACCAGACGACGCTGCGGGCGGCGCTGCGCGACGGGCCCTACGGGCGCTGCGTCTACCGCTGCGACAATAACGTGGTCGATCATCAGGTGGTCAACATGCAGTTCGCCGGCGGCCGCACCGCGTCGTTCACCATGACGGCCTTTACCCGCCACGAAGATCGCCACACCCGCATCTTCGGCAGCCGTGGCTGCCTGGAGGGCGACGGCCGCCATATCCGCATCACCTCGTTCCTCGACGACGGTGAAACGCATTACGACACCGACGCCGGCCAGGATCTGCACGCCATGGCCGGCCACGGCGGCGGCGACTACTACCTGATGCAGCACTTTATCGCGGCCATTCGCGCCAACGATCCGAACCAGGTACTGGCCGGCCCGGCGGAAGCGCTGGAGAGCCACCTGATGGTGTTCGCCGCCGAACGCGCGCGCCGCGAAGCGGCGGTGATCGCCCTGAACGGAGCCTGACCATGAGCACGAGAGAGATGCGTTACGGCTTCGACATCGGCGGCACCAAGATTGAAATGGCCGCTTACGATCGCCGGCTCAATCGGGTGCTGCTCCAGCGCGTGCGCACCCCAACCGGCGACTACGGCGAGTTCGTGGCCTGCATCGCCGGGCTGGTCGAGCAGGCGGACCGCGAGCTGCATGCGCGCGGCAGCATCGGCATCGGTTTGCCGGGGATCACCGACCCTATCAGCCGCCGCCAACTGGCGGTTAACGTGCCCTGCCTGACCGGGCATTGCCTGGCGGATGATTTGACGCAGGCGCTGGCGCGGCCGATCGCCATCGAGAACGACTGCCGCTGCTTCGCGCTGTCGGAAGCCAGCACGCCGCAAACCGCCCATTTGCCGCTGGTGTTCGGCGCCATCATCGGCACCGGCGCCGGCGGTGGCCTGGTGGTGAACCGGCAACTGCACAAGGGGCGCAACGGCCTGGCGGGCGAATGGGGCCATATGCCGATCTCCGCCCAGCTGGCACAGCGTTACGATCTGCCGCTGTTCGGCTGCAACTGCGGGCTGACCGGCTGCTTTGAACGCTACGTCTCCGGCAGCGGGCTGCTGGCGCTGAGCCGCCACTTTGCCCATCCGGCCGCCGACGTGCCGGCGCTGATCGCCAGCTATCGCGCGGGGGATACGCTCGCACAGTGGCTGATGACGATTTACGTCGACATCCTGGCCAGCGCGCTGGCCGGTTTGCAGCTGCTGCTGGACGTCGATGCCTTCGTGCTGGGCGGTGGGTTGTCGAACGTCGGCGAGCTGTATCGGCTGTTGCCGCCGGCGATGCGGCGCTGGCTGCTGCCGGGCGTGGAACCGGCAGCGGTGTTCCCGCCGGTGCACGGTGACAGCAGCGGCGTGCGCGGCGCGGCGCTATTACCCGCGGCGGCATAAAAAACAGTGAAAGCCCGGCGGCTGCCGAATTATCGCCGCGGCTTTCGTCACCCAAAGCCCGAATGAATTAATACCGCGAATTGTCGCCTGAAAAATAACGAATTTGCCGTTTTCACTTTGCGTTAACACCGCTTTCGGTTGCCGCTAAACTGAAAGCAAAATTAAATATAAACAACTGATAGATATGGATATTTTAAAATTAATCGATTGCATTTCAGTATTTCGTTTGCTGTAATTCGCCACGAACAACTGAAAGCGCTCCGGTCGGTATCGCTGCGGCTTATTAAGCCGCGGTCGGGCACGGCTACAGGTAAATCAGGAGTCTGCGTTAATGATCAATACCGCAAAACGCCGGGAATTAATTATCGACCAGCTGTGCCGCGAAGGCTCGGTGCGCGTGGAACAGCTCAGCCAGCAGTTTTCGGTGTCCAGCGTCACCATCCGCAGCGATCTGCGCCAGCTGGAAAAGCACGGCTGCGCGGTGCGCGCTTACGGCGGCGCCATGTTGAACAAACAGTTCGCCTTCGATCGCCCGCTGCAGGACAAGGGCCGCATCAACCGCGACGTGAAACACGCCATCGCCTGCGCGGCGGCGGCGCTGATCGAAGACGGCGACGCCGTCATCCTCGACTCCGGCTCCACCACCAGCCAGATGGCGCCGCAGCTGGCGGGGAAAAAGGATCTGGTGGTGATGACCAACGCGCTGAACATCGCCTTCGAGCTGGCCAACAACGAGCAGATCGATCTGATGGTGGTCGGCGGCAGCGTGCGCCGCAAGGCCTGGTCGCTGTACGGCCCCGCCGCCGAGCAGCAGCTGCGCCAGTACCGGTTCGACAAGCTGTTTCTCGGCGTCGACGGTTTCGATCTGGCGGGCGGCATCACCACGCCGGATCCGGGCGAAGCACAGCTGAACCGCGTGATGTGCGAGGTGGCGCGCGAAGTGATCGCCATCGCCGACGCCAGCAAATTCGGCCGCACCAGCTTTTGCATGATCCGCGAAATCGGCCAGATCCACCGCCTGGTCACCGACAGCCGCATTCCGGAACACTATCTGCAGGCGCTGCACCATTTAGGGATCGACGTGATTATCGCCGACCGTTAACCGAGGCTTTTAAGGAGTGGCATCATGAACGCGTATTTCTCTTACGAGGCGGATTGGCTGAAGCAGCGCAACGCCTGGCACACCGCCGCGGAGATTTGGCAACAGCCGGATCTGTGGGCGGCGCTGCACCGGCAACTGCAGGAGCAACAGGCGCAGTGGCAGCCGTTCCTGGCGCCGCTGTTGGCGAATCCTCGGCTGCAAATCGTGCTGTGCGGCGCTGGCAGCTCGGCGTTCGCCGGCCGCGCCCTGGCGCCCTGGCTGCGCGAACGAACCGGCCGCGACGTGGCGGCCTACGGCACCACCGATATCGTCGCCAACCCGCGGCAGTATCTCTGTCCTGAGCGGCCGACGCTGCTGGTCTCCTTCGCCCGCTCGGGCAACAGCCCGGAGAGCGTGGCGACGGTGGAGCTGGCCGACCAGCTGCTGCCGGAAAGCTATCACCTGATGCTGGTGTGCAACCCGGACAGCCGGCTGGCGCAGTATGCGCATCGGCGCGACAACGTCTGTTCGCTGGTGATGCCGCAAGGCTCCAACGATCAGAGCTTCGCCATGACCTCCAGCTTCAGCTGCATGATGCTGAGCGCCGCGCTGCTGCTCGGCCCGGCTTCGCTCGAGGCCACCCAGGCGCCGCTGAACGCCATGGTGCAGCGCTGCCGCGAACTGCGCGAAACGCTGCAGCCGCAGGTGAAAGCGTTGGCCGCCAGCGGTTTTCGCCGCTATATCACCCTCGGCGCCAGCTGCTTCACCGGCCTGGCGGAAGAGGCCTCGCTCAAGATGCTGGAGCTGACCGCCGGCCGCATCGTGACGCGCCACGACTCACCGCTCGGCCTGCGCCACGGCCCGAAATTCATGGTCGACGACCAGACGTTGGTGGTGTTGATGTTCTCCCACGACGACTACGCGCGCCAGTATGACCACGATCTGTGGAACGAGCTGCAGCGCGACGGGCTGGCGAGGCAATTGGTCGGTTTGACCGGCGAGCCCCAGGCGCCGGCCAATGCCCTGCTGCCTCTGCACCAGGCCACGGACGATATCTGGCTGCTGTTCCCGTATCTGCTGTTCACCCAAATGCTGGCCTTCGAGAGTTCGCTGGCGCTGGGGCTGCCCCCGGACAACCCTTGCCCGACCGGCGAGGTCAACCGGGTGGTGAAAGGCGTAACGATTTACCGTTTTCCTTCCCCTGTGCTGTAAGGAGATGCCATGTATCTGATAGCCAACCGAGAAATGCTGCTCAAGGCGCAGCGCCAGGGTTACGCCGTGCCGGCGTTTAACGTCCACAATCTGGAAACCGTGCAGGTGGTGGCGGAAACCGCCGCCGAGCTGCGCTCGCCGGTGATCATGGCCGGCACGCCCGGCACCTTCAGCTACGCCGGCACCGACTACCTGATCGGCATCTGCCAATCGGCCGCGCACCGCTACGATCTGCCGCTGGCGCTGCATCTGGATCATCACGAAGAGCTGGACGACATCGAACACAAGGTCAAAAGCGGCATCCGCTCGGTGATGATTGACGCCTCCCATCTGCCGTTCGAGCAGAACATCGCCAAAGTGGCCGCTGCGGTCGCCTTGTGCCACCGCTACGGCGCCAGCGTGGAGGCCGAGCTGGGCCGCCTGGGCGGGCAGGAAGACGATCTGATCGTCGATACGGCAGACAGCTTCTATACCGACCCGCTGGCGGCACGCGAGTTCGCCGCCGCCACCGGCATCGATTCGCTGGCGGTGGCGATCGGTTCCGCCCACGGCCTGTATCACGGCGAGCCGAAGCTGGACTTCGAGCGCCTGGCGCTGATCCGCGAACAGGTGGACGTGCCCCTGGTGCTGCACGGCGCCTCCGGCATTCCGGAGGCGATGGTCAAACGCGCGATCTCGCTCGGCGTCTGCAAGGTCAACGTCGCTACCGAATTGAAAATCGCCTTCGCCGACGCGGTGAAAAGTTACTTTTCCCAGCACCCGGATGCCAACGATCCGCGCAAATACATCGTCCCCGGTAAGCTGGCGATGAAAGAAGTGGTGGCAGAAAAGATCCGCATCTGCGGCAGCAGCGGCATGCTGTAACCCCGCGCTCGCCCCCGGTTTCAGTGGCTGCACCACGGGGGCGAAAACATCCCGCCATTTCCCGTTTTCCTGAGAGAACGATCACAGCCTTTTACCCTGCCCGCATCGGAAATCATTAACCAGTCTTCACTATGATCCAAATCATGGTTTTACTCATCCTACCTCCCTATTATCAAATTCATTGAATGCAGGCAGTAGGATTCTTGCCCATTCGTTTTTTATTTCGCCAGGCGGAATAGCTTATTTGATGAAAACAAGCGTGCTTGTTTTTTAATTGGCAGTGTTTTTACCCTGAAAGGAACAGCGTATGAACCATTACTTTGCCGTATTAAGCGCATTGGTCATTCTGCCCTTCGCTCTGCAAGCAAAACCGCTTTCCGACAGCCAGGCCGCCTCCGGCGTCGTGCGCTTCACCGGCGCCATTACCACCCCGGCCTGCACCATCAAACATCAGAATGAACAGCTCATCTCCAGCTGCTTCGGTATCGTGTCGGGAAACCAGAACGGTTATATTTCATCTTCGTTAAAAGAGATGCCAAAAGAATTGGTTTCTGCCGTCACCAGCGAACTCGTTAATAACGACCCTCGTTTAAAACGCGTGGTCATCAGCTATAAGTAACCCAAAAGTGTTAATGCTTGATGGAAGAATAAGCAGGCCACAACGGGTCTTGATGACTTATAAATTTATTTTATAAATTTAACCCGCAATGACTACCCGTCTTACCGTGAGCCGACGATTCGGGCAGCCCTACGGTTGCCCATCAGCATGTCCGAAATCCGCCATCGCTTTCTCCGCTTTCATGCAATAATCGCCTTACCAAACCGAGGAGTGATCCAGATGCAGACTTTTTTGATTGATCGTACCGCGACGCCGGTGGGAGAACTGGTGCTGATTGCCGATGAGCAGGGGCGCCTGCGGGCGATTGACTGGACCGATCACGAAGCGCGCCTGATGAAGTTACTGAACACCCACTATCGCGCCGATCGCTTCACGCTGCGCGAGCAGCGCGACCCCAGCGGGCTGACCGACGCGATGCAACGCTATTTCGCCGGCGAGTTGAGCATTATCGATCGGCTGCCGGTGATGACCGCCGGCACCGAATTCCAACGCACCGTGTGGCAGCAGCTGCGCCAGATCCCGTGCGGCGAGATCCTGACCTACGGCCAGCTGGCGCAGCGCATCGGGCGTCCGACCGCCTCGCGCGCGGTCGGCATGGCCAACGGTTCCAATCCGATCAGCATCGTGGTGCCCTGTCACCGGGTGATCGGTTCCCAGGGCGCGCTGACCGGCTATGCGGGCGGCGTGCAGCGCAAACAGTGGCTGCTGCAGCACGAAGGCTATTTGCCACAGGATTGACTTTCCCGCTAACGCGGCACATAGTCCGGCGGGACGCCCCCAGCCGGCGCAGCGGGATAATAGTCCGGCGGCACCGGCGATGACGGCGTTTCACTATAACCGTAAGCCACCGGCACCTTATTGCCTTTGGCATACATGCATTGCGTGTACACCGTGTCGTAACGATCTTGCAGATCGTCGCTGCTGCGCCAGGCCGAATTATTGGCCATCGCACTGCCGACCAGTAAACCGCTTCCCGCGCCGATCAGCGCACCCGGCCCGGCATGACCGGACGCCGCGCCGATCAGCGCCCCCGCCGCCGCGCCGACGGCCGTCCCCGCCACCGCCGTGCCCGTCGCCGAATTGGCTGCCGTTTGCGCGCCGCCGCCGAGGCTGTTTTGCGCATAGCCGCGGCACATGGCCTCATCGCGATTGAACTGTTCGTAACTTTTTCCCGTGCCGGGCAGCACGGTCACCTCCGGCCCCGAAGGCGGAGAAACGCAGCCGGCCAACAGTCCAGCCAGCGCCAATATCGGGAAAGCAAAAGAGTGTCTCATCGCGCACCGCCTTGAATTACCGGGATAATGAACCGTCTGGCACCACTTTCATCCAGCCGTCGGGGCAACGCGGCACCTGCGGGTAATAGCCCGCCGGGCGGCGACAATAGTAGGCGTAATTCGGCGCCTTCTCGATATAGGTTTGCGGCGGCGGCGGTGTGACATACACCACCGGCGGCGGCGCGTAATAGGCAGGCGGCGGCCCCCAGGGTACGCCGATCACGACACGCGGGCCGTAATAGTAACCGTGTCCATAGCCATAGTAGCCGTGGCCATAATAACCGTGAGCCAGGGCGGCGGCGCTGGCTGTCATCAGCACTCCGGCGGCCGCCATCAACAATATGCGCTTTTTCATCATTCGCTCCTGAACAGGATTGTTCGCCTGCCTTTCTGATGCTCAGGATAACGCTGGCGCGGCAAGGCTTTACGGCGATGATTGGGATAAATGCGACAAGCTTTCGCCAGCAAATGTGTCAAAGAATGATTGATGCACGCCGCTAAAATTCGCCAGCGCGCACCGCGGAGGCCGCCCATGACGATCGTCGCGCTTCATGCCACCGGCAAGGCAAGCGCACGTTGCGCACAAGTGCCAAATAAATCTAGTGACTTCAGTGCGATACAGAACAATCGGCGGCATGTGTGCACAAAATTCGCACACAATACCCCTATTCATGCTAATGCCACCCTTATCAGCTGCGGCAAAAGATGTTAAAATTGACTCATATCAATTATTGAATGAGCGTAATCTATGATCCCGGAAAAACGCGTGATTCGTCGTATCCAGTCTGGTGGTTGTGCGATCCATTGCCAGGACTGCAGCATCAGCCAGCTGTGCATTCCTTTCACCCTTAATGCTCACGAGCTGGACCAGCTCGACAACATTATCGAAAGGAAAAAGCCCATCCAGAAAGGCCAGACCCTGTTCAAGGCCGGCGACGAGCTGAAATCGCTGTACGCGATCCGTTCCGGGACCATCAAAAGCTACACCATCACCGAGCAAGGCGATGAGCAGATCACCGGCTTCCATCTGGCGGGCGATCTGGTGGGCTTCGACGCCATCGGCGGCCTGAAGCACCCGAGCTTCGCCCAGGCGCTGGAAACCTCGATGGTGTGCGAAATCCCGTTCGAGACCCTCGACGATCTGTCCGGCAAGATGCCTAACCTGCGTCAGCAGATCATGCGGCTGATGAGCGGCGAGATCAAAGGCGACCAGGACATGATCCTGCTGCTGTCGAAGAAAAACGCCGAAGAGCGCCTGGCGGCGTTCGTGTACAACCTGTCGCGCCGCTTCGCGGAGCGCGGCTTCTCACCGCGTGAGTTCCGGTTGACCATGACCCGTGGGGATATCGGCAACTACCTCGGCCTGACGGTGGAAACCATCAGCCGCCTGCTGGGCCGCTTCCAGAAAAGCGAAATCCTCAGCGTAAAAGGCAAGTACATCACCATCGAAAACGCCGACGCCCTGTCGGTGTTGGCCGGTACGCCGCGCATCAACGTGACCGTCAACGCCTGATTCCCCCGCCGGATCAACATTTCACCGAAATTGTTGATCCGGCACCGCTTCTGTTGTTGTTCTGTTTTTCAATGTTGGGTTACTCTGTAAATTAACAGACTGTTGATTTCAGCTGTAAGGAGGCCCTATGGCGAAGTATCAGAATCTTCTGGTGGCTATTGACCCCAATCAGGACGATCAGCCGGCATTGCGTCGCGCCGTGTACCTGGTAAAGCGGAACGGCGGGCGCATCAAAGCCTTCCTGCCCATTTATGACTTCTCTTACGAAATGACGACCCTGCTCTCCCCGGACGAAAGAACGGCAATGCGGCAAGGCGTGATCGGCCAGCGCGCCGCCTGGATCAACGAGCAGTGCCGTTTCTATCTCAATGAAGGCGTACCGATCGAAATCAAAGTGGTCTGGCATAACCGCCCCTTCGAAGCCATCATTCAGGAAGTACTCTCCGGCCAACATGACCTGCTGCTGAAAATGGCGCACCAGCACGACCGGCTGGAGTCGGTGATCTTCACGCCCACCGACTGGCACCTGCTGCGCAAATGCCCTTGCCCGGTGTGGATGGTGAAAGACCAGCCCTGGCCGGAAGGCGGCAAAGCGCTGGTGGCAGTCAACCTGGCCAGCGAAGAGCCCTATCACGATCCGCTGAATATCAAACTGGTGCAAGAAACCGTCGAACTGGCGCAAAACGTCAACCAGACCGAGGTTCACCTGGTCGGCGCCTACCCCGTAACCCCGATCAACATCGCCATCGAGCTGCCCGACTTCGATCCGAGCGTCTACAACGACGCCATTCGCGGCCAGCATCTGATCGCCATGAAGGCGCTGCGGCAGAAATTCTGCATTAAGGAAGAGTTCACCCACGTGGAAAAAGGCCTGCCGGAAGAGGTGATCCCCGATCTGGCCGAGCACCTGCAGGCCGGTGTGGTGGTGTTGGGCACCCTGGGCCGCACCGGCATTTCGGCAGCCTTTATCGGCAATACGGCGGAACATGTGATCGATCATCTGAAATGCGATCTGCTGGTGATTAAGCCGGAGAACTTCAACTGCCCGATCGCGGCGGATGAAGATGATGAGCATGACGACGAAGATTAAGCGTTAACACCACTCTTAAACCGCTCGCGGCATCGTGAGCGGTTTTTTCCTTTCACTTTAACAATGCATCGCAAAACGCCTGCATTGCCGCTGCGGAAGTGATGATTCGCCGGTGACCCAACCCCTGGGTTTCGATCAGCGTCGCGTTTGGCCAGGCATCGACCAGCATGTCACTTTCAATTTTATGAACATAATTATCGTTTGCATCATGAATGGCAACCAGAGGGATCTGTTGCTCGGCCACGCCGTGATAAGTGCTGTAATGGTCCCAGTCATCGGCATCAATGCGGTAGCGCCGTGTGATGACCCCTTCCAGGTGTTCATGCATTCTCTTTGATAGCTTCAACTGCATGGACACTTTCTCAAAGATGCCGTAAAAACTGGACGGTGAGCTTATCACTCCCAGACGATTGACCCTCAGCCCGGCTTTTACCGCATTTATCGCGGAAATGCCGCCGAAGCTGTAGCCAATAATGCTATCTATTCCGCCAAAAAACGCATGAAGCCGGGAAATGCACTCCATAAAGTCCAGCATGTCGGCTTCTACACCATCAGACTGCCCATGTGCTACCGCATCGAATGCCGCAACGCAAAATCCCTTGGCAACCAAGATATCGATCAGTTTGGCGAAATGTGAGGCTCTGGACTCCCATCCATGTACCAACAACACATCGGGTTTGACTCCGCCCCAAAGATAATATCGGCAACGAATGCCTGAACTGAGGGAGAATGTCTCCGTCGAATCCGCCGTTTCCAGGAAGCTGTCCTTGGGGTCATGCTTTTTCTTTTTAGGTCTGAAAATTAAACTCTCCATTTTCCCCTTGGTGTAACCGGGTGAAATAACCTCACCGACCTTAACTAAGCTTCTGAACAGCTTTAGCGTAAGATCGCCGCGAAACTCAGCTGAATCGGCATCGCGATATGACGCCGAGATCTTCTGTTGGTAGTGCATGGTGTTTAACTCATAAATAGGCAATATCCGAGGAGAAAGTGGGGGTTTCGTTGTTGCAACTACTCAATACCTTTATAAATTACATCAACTAATTTTTAAAAACCTCTAAATGCCAGAGGCTATATATTCTTATAACTATACATATCATCCAGAAAATGCTAATGCAGTCGTGCTGAAACCATTGTCGGCATACAATACCTGGGCAGTCATCGCTGAAGATAAATCGCTGGCCAGGAAAGCGGCAATATTGCCCACTTCCTCGATGGTAACGCAGCGCTTTAATGGCGCACTTGATTCAAATTGGTGCAATATCGTTTTAAAATTGGCAATTCCCGCCGCGGCCAAGGTACGAATGGGGCCGGCTGAAATTGCATTAACACGGATATCAAGCTTGCCAAGGCTTGCCGCCATAAAACGGACGTTGGCTTCTAATGACGCTTTAGCCAAGCCCATGACATTGTAATTAGGTATTGAACGCTCCGCCCCAAGATAGCTGAGCGTAATGAGCGATGAACCGGGATTAAGGAAAGGCTTGGCCGCCTTTGCCATCGCGGCAAAGCTGTAGGAACTGACATCGTGTGCAATCCGAAAGCCCTCACGCGTGACCGATTCCAAATAATCACCTTCCAGCTGATCGCCAGGCGCAAAGGCGATGGCATGCACAAACCCATCAAAAGTAGGCCAATGGCGTGAAAGGCTCTCGAATAATGTTTCAATTTGCGCATCTGAATTCACATCGCAGGGAAAAATCAATGACGAACCACAGCGTTCGGCGACTTTCTCAACACGCATTTTCAGTTTGTCATTCAGATAGGTGAAAGCGCACTCTGCCCCTTGTGCATACAGCGCTTCGGCAATGCCTGTCGCGATAGAGCGATCGCTGGCAACACCGGCAATCAAGAATTTTTTACCTGTCAAAAGACTCATTATTATTAACTCCGAAAACCCACAGATAATATCATTTCGAATAAATCAATCGCATAATAAACCTAAAGCGCTACCTTTCATTAACCGAACGTTAACACAGTAGCGCATGAGAAAAAATGAACATATTAGACCAGTTAATTTATTTTAATTGCACACCTTATTATTTCCCCTTCCCATTTCAAATAACTCCGCAATTGAAATTAAAATATAAATATTTAATATGCTAATGATTTATCATTAACTGAAAATCATATTCAAATTAAATCATTGCAATTCACAGAGATAAACATCCGCGAGGTGAAAATTATCTAATTTTCAATTAAATGCAATCGGCCCCAGGCAATTGCCCAGGGCCGATATCATGGTTTGCTGAAGAGACTTAACAGACTTTCTTTGGACGGCGTTATTCTTGCAAAGCCCGCAAAATCGCCTCCACGCTGTCTTTCGCGTCGCCGAACAGCATCTGGGTGTTCTCCTTGAAGAACAGCGGATTCTGCACGCCAGCGTAGCCAGTGTTCATTGAGCGTTTGAACGCGATCACGTTCTGCGCCTTCCACACTTCCAATACCGGCATGCCGGCGATCGGGCTGCGCGGATCTTCCAGCGCCGCCGGGTTCACCGTGTCGTTGGCGCCGATCACCAGCACGGTGTCGGTATCCGGGAAATCTTCGTTGATTTCATCCATCTCCAGCACCACGTCGTACGGCACCTTGGCCTCTGCCAGCAGCACGTTCATGTGGCCCGGCAAACGCCCCGCGACCGGGTGAATGCCGAAACGCACCTTCACGCCGCGCGCCCGCAGTTTCTCGGTGATTTCCGCCACCGGATATTGCGCCTGCGCCACCGCCATGCCGTAACCTGGGGTGATGATCACCGAGGTGGAGTTCTTCAACTGCTCGGCCACCTCTTCCGCCGTGGTTTCACGGTATTCGCCCATCTCTTCGGCATCGCCGGTGGACGAACCGTCACTGCCGAAACCGCCGGCGATCACGCTGATAAACGAGCGGTTCATTGCCTTGCACATAATGTAAGACAGGATGGCGCCCGAAGAGCCCACCAGCGCGCCGGTGACGATCAGCAGATCGTTGCTCAGCATGAAACCCGCCGCGGCCGCCGCCCACCCCGAGTAGGAGTTGAGCATCGACACCACCACCGGCATGTCGGCGCCGCCGATCGAGGCCACCAGATGCCAGCCGAACGCCAGTGCGATCGCCGTCATCAGCAGCAGCGTCACCACCTGCCAGCCCACGCTGTCGGTGCGCACGAACGCCACCAGCAGCAGGAACGAGATCACCAGCGCCGCCAGATTCAGCTTGTGGCGGTTCGGCAGCATCAGCGGCTTGGAAGAGATGATGCCGCGCAGCTTGCCGAAGGCGACGATCGAACCGGTGAAGGTTACCGCGCCGATAAAGATGCCGAGGAACACTTCGGTCAGATGGATGTTCGCCATCACCGGCTCCATCGGCGCGCCATGATCCAGGTAGCTGTTGAAACCGACCAGCACCGCCGCCAGGCCAACAAAGCTGTGCAGCACCGCCACCAGCTCCGGCATTTCGGTCATCTCGACCTTCCTGGCGAGATAAACGCCGATCGATCCGCCGATGATCATGGCGACGATGATCCAGCCGACGTTGCCGGAATCCGGCCCCAGAATGGTGGCTATCAGCGCGATCGCCATACCGGCGACGCCGAACAGGTTGCCCTGTTTCGACGTTTCATGGCGCGACAGGCCCGCCAGGCTGAAAATAAACAAAATAGCGGCAACAATGTATGCAGCTGTAACCAATCCTCCAGACATTTGCTACCCCTTAGTTCTTGCGAAACATCTTCAGCATGCGCTGAGTGACGGTGAACCCACCGAAAATATTGATGCTGGCGATCAGCACAGCGATAAAGGAGAGGAAACTCACCCAACCGCCATGACCGATCTGCAACAGCGCACCGACCACGATAATCCCTGAGATCGCGTTGGTAACCGACATCAACGGGGTATGCAGCGCATGGCTGACGTTCCAGACCACGTAGTAACCGACCACGCAGGCCAGCGCGAACACGGTAAAGTGCGACAGGAACTCTTTCGGCGCCACGTCCGCCAACCAGCCGAACAGCAGGATCGCCAGCGCCATCAGCCCGTACTTCAGCCACGGCGAGGTCGGTTTGGCTTCGAGTTTGGCGGCCGGTGCGGCGGCGGGCGCCGCTTTAGGCTGGGCGGAAACCTGGATCGGCGGCGCCGGCCAGGTGATCTCACCGCTGCGCACCACGGTGACGCCGCGGATCACCGTATCGTCGAAATCGATGTCGATCTCGCCGTTTTTCTCTTTCGACAGCAGCTTCAACAGGTTGACCAGGTTGGTGCCGTACAGCTGCGAAGACTGGGTCGGCAAGCGGCTCGGCAGGTCGGTATAGCCGATGATTTTCACGCCGTTGTCGGTCACGGTAATGGTGTCGGCCACCGTCAGTTCGCAGTTGCCGCCGGTTTGCGCCGCCAGATCGACGATCACGCTGCCCGGCTTCATCGAGGCCACCATCTCTCTGGTGATCAGCTTCGGTGCCGGTTTACCCGGGATCAGCGCAGTGGTGACGATGATATCGACCTCCGCCGCCTGCGCGGCGAACAGCGCCATCTCGGCCTTGATAAAGGCTTCGGACATGACTTTGGCGTAACCGTCGCCGCTGCCCGCTTCCTCTTCAAAGTCCAGCTCGAGGAATTCCGCGCCCATGCTCTGCACCTGCTCTTTCACTTCCGGGCGGGTGTCGAAGGCGCGCACGATGGCGCCGAGGCTGCCCGCGGCGCCGATCGCCGCCAGGCCGGCCACGCCGGCACCGATGATCATCACCTTGGCCGGCGGCACTTTGCCGGCGGCGGTGATCTGGCCGGTGAAGAAACGGCCGAACTCATGCGCCGCTTCGACGATCGCGCGGTAGCCGGCGATGTTGGCCATCGAGCTCAGCGCATCCATCGACTGGGCGCGCGAGATGCGCGGCACCGAATCCATCGCCAGCGCGGTGACGTTGCGCGCCGCCAGCTTGGCCATCAGTTCGGGGTTTTGCGCCGGCCAGATAAAGCTGACCAGCGTACTGCCTTCGCGCATCAAGGCGATCTCGTCGTCTTGCGGCGCGTTGACTTTCAGGATCAGATCCGACTGCCACACTTCGTTTTCGTCGACCAGCGCCGCGCCGGCGGCTTGGTAGGCGACGTCCTCAAAACTGGCCAGTTTGCCCGCCCCGCGTTCGATCGCGACGGTAAAACCCAGCTTCAGCAGTTGTTCCACCGTTTTCGGCGTGGCTGCGACCCGGGCTTCATTGGCCAACCGCTCTCTTGGTACACCAATACGCATAATGTTCCCTTCTCACCTGTCTTGGATGATGTTTATTATTTTCCTGCCCATAGTACGGCGCCGCCGGCGAGCAAGGCGTTAACTTGCCCGCACTGATTTCAAACGCCAACTATAACCTACTGAAAATAAGGTCGATGATCCATAATTGCTTACGCATTCAGCCCTGTTTTTACATAAAAACGCCGGGAGCGATATGACAAATCGCAATTTATAGTGAAAAAACCCATACAGAACAGCGCATTCTGCGTGACAAGAGGTTTACGCCCAGCGTAACGATTTATGGCCGCACGTGGTGAAAAAGCATAAAAGTTATCGTTTTGTGAATAATTAACATTAATGACACCAAAGCCGTTATTATGGAAACTTATGGCGGTGGCGCCATGCGTGCGACCCACGTCACCTTCGGCAATTTGTCGCACGGGATAACATAAAATGCTGAGACAGTTTTCAGAATTACATGTAATAATCGACGGCTGAATTACACTTAAACAGTTCAGTACGTTATAAACGTTAATGCGCTAGGCGAAAGGATTTTTTATGAAGCTGAAGACCACGATCATCGCGTCAGCCTTGTTATCACTCACCGCGCTGTCTGCTCATGCGGCGCAAGAGTTAACTCCTGAGAAAGCAGCGGCGCTGAAGCCGTTTGATCGCATCACGATTACCGGCCGCTTCAATGCCATCAATGAAGCCGTCGACGCCGTATCCCGCCGTGCAGACAAACTGGGTGCCGATTCCTTCTATATCCAGGACACCAACAACAGCAACAATGGCGGCAACTGGCGCGTCACCGCAGACCTTTATCATAAAGATGCGCCAGAAGTGAGCAAAACACCAAAATACCGCGTATTTAACGGCGTGAACGAACTGCCTAAAGATGAAGCCTATCTGCTGGAGCCTTACGATACCGTGAGCGTCAGCGGTTTCTACCGCAGCCAGCCGGACATCAACGACGCCATCTCCAAAGAAGCGAAGAAAAAAGGCGCCGCCTCGTTCTTTATCGTGCGCCAGGTTGACGCCAACTCCGGCGGCAACCAGTTCGTCACCGCCTACATCTATAAGGCCGATGCGCCGAAACGCCGCGTGCAGAGCCCGGATGCCATTCCGGCCGATTCTGACGCCGGCCGCGCCGCACTGGCCGCCGGTGGCGCCGCTGCCGCGAAAGTCGAAATTCCTGGCGTCGCGTCTTCCGGTTCGCCAAGCCGCGACGTGGGCCGCTTCTTCGAAACCCAGTCCTCTACCGGCCAGCGCTATACCGTCACGCTGCCTAACGGCACCAAGATTCAGGAAGTGAACAACGTGACCGCTGCGCAGATGGTGCCGTTCGATTCCGTCACCTTCACCGGCCACTTCAACAGCATGACCGACGTTTCCACCGAAGTGGCGAAACGCGCGGCCGAGAAAGGCGCCAAGTACTATCACGTCACCCGCCAGTGGCAGAACAAGAGCGGCGGCAACCTGACCGTCAGCGCCGATCTGTTCAAATAAACCCCGCTTTTCGGTTTACCATCGGGCAGCCCTTGAGCTGCCCGTTTTTATTGCCGTTATTTTCGCCATTCGTTGAATAGTTTTTTGTAAATTCCGCATATTCAATCATTGCATCTCTAATCATCCCTCCGTAAAATTTGCGCCAATTTTTAGGGCTATTGTCTATTCGCGCAGTGGTTGTTAATACATTGTTGCCGCCAAGCAGTTCCCTTCCAGTTGTTTATTCTGCGTTCAGGATCCGTCATTGGAAAAAAAACTCGGTCTTACCGCGCTAACCGCTTTGGTGCTCAGCTCGATGCTGGGCGCCGGCGTGTTCAGTCTGCCGCAAAACATGGCGCAGGTCGCCAGCCCCGCCGCGCTGCTGCTGGGCTGGGGGATCACCGGCGTCGGCATTCTGTTTTTGGCCTTCGCCATGCTGCTGCTTACGCGTTTGCGGCCGGATCTGGACGGCGGGATCTTCACCTACGCCAAGGAAGGATTTGGCGAGCTGGTGGGCTTCTGCTCCGCCTGGGGTTACTGGCTGTGCGCCGTGATCGCCAACGTCTCGTATCTGGTGATCGTGTTCGCGGCGCTGAGTATCTTCACCGATCGCGGCGGCAGCGTCATTCTCGGTGACGGCAATACCTGGCAAGCGCTGATTGCCGAATCCGCCCTGCTGTGGATCGTTCACGCGCTGGTGCTGCGCGGTGTGCAAACTGCCGCCAGCATCAATCTGGCGGCCACCCTTGCCAAGCTGCTGCCGCTGGGGATGTTCGCCGTTCTGGCGACGATTGCCTTTAAAATGGACGTGTTCACGCTGGATTTCAAGGGCATCGCCCTCGGCAAGCCGGTGTGGGAACAGGTCAAGGACACCATGCTGATCACCCTGTGGGTGTTTATCGGCGTGGAAGGCGCGGTGGTGGTTTCTGCCCGCGCCCGCAATAAGAAAGACGTGGGCCGCGCCACCATGCTGGCGGTGCTGTCGGCGCTGGCGGTGTATCTGATGGTCACGCTGCTGTCGCTGGGCGTGGTGCCGCGCAGCGAACTGGCCGAAATGCGCAACCCGTCGATGGCGGTGCTGATGGTGGAACTGATCGGCCCGTGGGGAGACGTGCTCATCGCCGCCGGCCTGATCATTTCCGTGTGCGGCGCCTACCTGAGCTGGACCATCATGGCGGCGGAAGTGCCGCTGCTGGCCGCGCAGCACGGTGCGTTTCCGCGCGTGTTCGGCAAGCAGAACCGCCATCACGCCCCGTCTTCATCGCTGTGGCTGACCAACATCGCGGTGCAGCTGGCGCTGGTGCTGATCTGGCTGACCGGCAGCAACTACAACTCGCTGTTGACCATCGCTTCAGAAATGATCCTGGTGCCTTACTTCCTGGTCGGCGCGTTTCTGTTTAAGGTGGCGTACCGCCGCCGCGACAAGCGCCTGATCTTCGCCGCGACCGGCGCCTGCGTCTATGGTTTGTGGCTGCTGTACGCTTCCGGGCTGATGCACCTGCTGATGTCGGTGCTGCTGTACGCACCAGGGCTGTTGGTGTTCATGTATGCCCGCCGCGGCCACCGGGATATCAATCTGCTGAACCGCTTGGAAAAAGGCAGCATCTTCTTGCTGCTGGTGGCGACGCTGCCTGCCGGCTGGGTTATGTTGCACTAACATCGCCAGTCAATGCGGCTGCCCGTCAGCCGCATTTCGTTTCCCCTTCTTTTCTCTTTGCCGCACTCCACGTTGTTGATCGGTCAATTGCTCCTCTTGCGATCTCAAATGCAATTAATTATCATTATCATTTATAGCATCACTGGCAGGACGTAGGTGAGGCCCCCGATGGGAAACATCAGGAGGTCTTGTTAAGACAGGCTGAAAATGGAAGGCATTTCATGGCTGAAAAACTGCTGCACGCACTCCCCCTGTTTGCCGCCTGGGAAGCGCTGATCGCCGAAGGCAACACGGCGTTCAATCAGCAACGCGATCGCCTGGCGATGACGCACTATCAGCAGGCGCTGGAAGTCGCTCAGGCGATCCTCGCCGAGAAACCCTGGTTAAATGCGGACTATACCGCCAGATTTGAAGCGCTGAATATTTTCGAATCCGCCCTTGCCGCGCTGATCGTCACGTTCAATAACCTGACCCATCTGCGCCTGCGGCAAAAGCCCCTGCGCGGCGTTGAGCCGCACGTGCATCAGGCCCGGCTCGCCATCGAGCAGGTGATGGACGATACCTCGCTGTGCGAACAGATGCAGCAGGTCGCCGAACGGCACCTGCTGCGTTTCCGAATAGAGACGCTGCAGGTGCTGCGCGAACACCGGCTGCCGGAAACCAGCCTTTGCGCGCCTGCTGCAAGCCATTCCGCTACCGTGCATTAACAACGACACCACGACCTGAGGGGGAATCTGCCAATGAATGAATTAAATGACGAAATGAAGAAAATGCTGGCCAAACAGCTGCCTGTGCAGGCAACCAGCAGCCGCAGCGGCGTGCCCGATATCGGCCCCAAGCGCTCGCTGCGCCTCTATGACGACCACACGCTGATTTACAACGAAAATACCGGTGGTCAGACGCTGCAAAACATCAGGGAAGGATCGAAAATGGCCGTCGTGGTCATCGATCGCGAGGCGCTGGACGGCTACCGCTTCATCGGTACCCCGGAACTGTTCCAGGCGGGCAAGCCGTTTGACGATGCGCTGACGTTTGCAGAAAAAAACGGGATGAAACCGCCGAAATACGCGGTGCTCATTCATATAGACAGTATTTATACCCTGCGCTCCGGCCCCCATGCCGGAACCCGGCTTTAGGGCCTACCGTTACGGGGCGCGGAATTTCACGTTCATGGTTAGGCCATCGCGCTGAGGCAATTGCCTAACCATGGACGGACGATGCATCCGATCAGCGTTTAGGGGGAATGGTGACGGTCATACGCTCGCCCACCAGGGCGATCGCGATGCCTTCCGCGCACTCTTTCTGAATGGCCGCCAGCTGTTGAGTCTCCAGCGCATAGGGCAGCTGAATATCAAACACCGTCAGGCCCTGTTGCTGCGCCAGGTCAATCAGGCGCACGATATTGGTTTCATCGCTGACCTGCGTTGACACCACCTGCAGCGCCAGCTCTTTCAACTGCTCTTTGCGCGTTTGTGACGTGGTCACGCGCGATTTCAACACCATGCCGAAGATCGGCATCACACCATAAATAGCATCAACAAAGCGCCAGTGCTTCCTGCACGATGCGGACAGAAAATCCATATAATCGAAACAGATTTTCTCACTGCGCGCGATGGATGCAAGGTGATTGCTGTTCATCCCCTCATTCCTCTCATGGCCAGTGTTAACCCGTGGTCTTTCAAGCCGCCGCCGGGCGACAACCTGAAATGCATTGGGGATCTTACATCCAGAAATGGATAATCATGCGAAGCTTTAACGACTTTCCGCCGTATGATGGCATAATTCCCCTATTGTTTGCCAGTCTGTCCAGGAGCTTTAATCAATGGAACATCACAACTCTGCCCCGGTGTTGATTACCGGCGGCGCGCGGCGCATCGGGCTGGCGCTCGCCAGGGCGTTTCTCCAGCGCGGCATGCCCGTCATCATCGCCTATCGCAGCGAATATCCGGCGATGACCGAGTTGAAAGCCTTGGGCGCTCGCTGCATTCAGGGCGACTTTTCCACGCACGAGGGCATCTACCGTTTCGCCGATCGGGTGCGGCAGGTAGCGCCCAAGCTGCGCGCGGTGATCCACAATGCCAGTGCCTGGCAGGCCGAGTCGCCGGAGGTGCCGCCGGAGCAGGTGATGGCGGCGATGCTGCAAATTCACGTCTACACCCCCTATTTGCTCAACCAGCTGCTTGAACCCTGCCTGACCGGCCAGGGCCAGGCCGGTGCCGATATTATCCACCTGACCGACTACGTGGTGGAAAAAGGCAGCGACAAACATATCGCCTACGCCGCCAGCAAGGCTGCGCTGGACAATATGACCCGATCGTTCGCCCGCAAGCTGGCGCCGGAGGTCAAGGTCAACGCCATCGCGCCGGCGCTGATCATCTTCAACGCCGGCGACGATGAAGCCTATCGGCAGCAGGCGCTGGCGAAATCGCTGATGAAGGTCGCGCCGGGCGAGAGCGAAGTGGTCAATCTGGTGAACTACCTGCTGGAGAGCCGCTATGTCACCGGCCGCTCTCACGGCGTCGACGGCGGGCGGCCACTGCGCTGACCCAAAGATCCGCATGGCGCATCTTCGCGGGCCGCGCTATGCTGAAATCCGCTTTTCTTATTAAAACACGGGCATATGCAAAAAATTGTTTTTGTGGAAGACGATCCTGAAGTCGGCAAACTGATCGCCGCCTACCTGGGCAAACACGACATCGAGGTACTGATCGAACCGCGCGGCGACACCGCGCAAGCGCGCATCGAGCGCGAGCAACCCGATCTGGTGCTGCTGGACATCATGCTGCCCGGCAAGGACGGCATGACGCTGTGCCGCGATCTGCGCCCCACTTTTCCCGGCCCGATCGTGCTGCTTACCTCGCTCGACAGCGACATGAACCATATCCTGTCGCTGGAGATGGGCGCCAACGACTATATCCTGAAAACCACGCCGCCAGCGGTGCTGCTGGCGCGTTTGCGTTTACATCTGCGTCAACACAGCCAGCAGCCGAAAGAAGAGTCGGTTCAGCCGCTCACCCAGCACAACGCGCTGCATTTCGGGCTATTGTGTATCGATCCGGTCAACCGGCAGGTCACGCTGGGCGAAGAAACGGTCACCCTGTCCACCTCGGATTTCGATTTGCTGTGGGAACTGGCGACCCACGCCGGGCAGATCATGGATCGCGAGGCATTGCTGCAAAACCTGCGCGGCGTGAGCTACGACGGTATGGATCGCAGCATCGACGTGGCGATCTCCCGCCTGCGCCGCAAGCTGTACGACAACGCGCTGGAGCCGTTCCGCATCAAGACCGTGCGCAACAAAGGTTATCTGTTCGCCCCTAACGCCTGGGCATCGGTGCAACAATGAGAAAACTTTTCGTTCAGTTCTTCCTGTTGCTGTTCGTCTGTTTCCTGGTGATGGCGATGCTGGTCGGCCTGGTGTACAAGGTGACCGCCGAGCGCGCCGGCCGCCAGTCGATGGACGATCTGATGAAAAGTTCGCTGTACCTGATGCGCAGCGAGCTGCGCGAGATCCCGCTGAAGGACTGGAACAAGACCATCGCCACGCTGGATCTCAACCTGTCGTTCAAGCTGCATATTGAGCCACTCGGCAAACAGGAGCTGAGCGAAGATTTGAAAAAACGGCTGCGCCTGGGGGAGATCATCGCCCTGGACGATCAGTACACCTTTATGCAGCGCATTCCACGCAGCCACTATGTGTTGGTGGTCGGCCCCATTCCGTATCTGTTCTATCTGCACCAGATGCGCCTGCTGGATCTGGTGTTGCTGGTATTCATCGGCATGTCGCTGGCGCTGCCGGTGTTTCTGTGGATGCGGCCGCACTGGCAAGACCTGCTCAAGCTGGAAAACGCCGCCCAGCGGCTCGGCGCCGGGCATCTGGATGAGCGCACTCACTTCGATCCCACTTCCAGTCTCAACCGGCTCGGCGTGGCGTTCAACCAGATGGCGGACAACGTCAACACCCTGATCGCCAGCAAGAAACAGCTGATCGACGGCATCGCCCACGAGCTGCGCACGCCGCTGGTGCGCCTGCGCTACCGGCTCGAGATGAGCGATAACCTGTCCGAAAGCGAACAGCAGGCGCTGAATCGCGATATCGGTCAGCTGGAGTCGCTGATCGACGAGCTGCTGACCTATGCCCGTCTGGACCGCCCGCAGGTTGCGTTAAACATTGAACCCATCGATCTGCCAAAGTGGCTCGAGGACAAGGTTGATGATATCCGCCTTATTCATCAGGAGCGCGACATCCAGCTCGATATCCCGCACGTCGGCGACTTCGGCGGCGTCGATCTGCGCCTGATGGAGCGCGTGCTCGACAACCTGGTCAACAACGCGCTGCGCTATTCCGAACAGCGCCTGCGCGTTGGCCTGTGGTTTGACGGCGACCTCGCCTGTTTACAGGTCGAGGATGACGGGCCGGGTATCCCGCCGGAAGAGCGCGAGCGGGTGTTTGAGCCTTTCGTCCGTCTCGATCCCAGCCGCGATCGCGCCACCGGCGGCTGCGGCCTGGGGCTGGCCATCGTCCATTCCATCGCCGTCGCCTACCAGGGACAGGTGTTCGTCGAAGGCAGTTCGCTCGGCGGCGCCAGCTTCCGTTTCTGCTGGCCGGTGAAGCCGACATTCAGTTTAAAAGCCGATCTGGCGTAATGCCGCCGGACCTTCTCATTGGAGCCGAATAATAATGACATCTGCACATTCCAACACGTCTGCTTACGATCACCTGCGCGCCCTGTTCAGCCGCCTGTCGCGTTTCGGCCACCTGTCCGCCATCGCCGGTTGGGACATGCAAACCATGATGCCGCCGGGCGGCAGCAAGGCGCGCTCCGAAGCGCTGGCCGAACTGAGCGTGCTGCAACACCAGATTTTAACGGCACAAAGCACCGGCGCGCTGTTGGATCGCGCGCAGCAAGAGACGCTGGACGAACTCGATCGCGCCAACCTGCACGAAATGCGCCGCCAATATGAAGACGCCGTGCTGCTGCCGGCCTCGCTGGTCGAAGCCAAATCGCTCGCCGGCGCGCGCTGCGAACACGCCTGGCGCGCCCAGCGCCCGGCCAACGACTGGGACGGCTTCGCCGAAAATCTGCGCGAGGTGGTCAAGCTCAGCCGGGAAGAGGCGCAGATCCGCGCGCAGGCGGCCGGCACCAGCCGTTACGACGCCTTACTTAATCTGTATGAACCGGGCATGCGCAGCAGCGATCTCGACCGCATCTTCGGCGATCTGAAAACCTGGCTGCCGGATCTGCTGCAGCGCGTGGTGGCCAAACAGGCCAATGAGCCTTGCCAGACGCCGCAGGGCCCGTTCAATGTGGACACCCAGCGCCAGCTGAGCCTCAGCGTGATGAAGCTGCTCGGATTCAACTTCGACAACGGCCGCGTCGACGTCAGCGCCCACCCGTTCTGTGGCGGCGTGCCGGAAGATGTGCGCATCACCACCCGTTACAACGAGAAAGAGTTTCTCACCGCGCTGCTCGGCATCGTGCATGAGACCGGGCACGCCCGTTACGAGCAGAATCTGCCGCGCGATCTGCTCGGTCAGCCGGTCGCTCTGGCCCGTTCCACCGCTATCCACGAATCGCAGAGCCTGCTGTTCGAAATGCAGCTGGCGCGCGGCAATGAATTCCTGAAAATCTTGCGTCCGCTGGTCACCGCGCAATTCGGCGAACAGCCGGCGCTGGAAGAAGCCAACTTCATTCGCCTCAACCAACGCGTTAAACCGGGCCTGATCCGCGTCGACGCCGACGAGGTGAGCTATCCTGCTCACGTCATCCTGCGCTATGAAATTGAAAAAGCGCTGATCGAAGGCGATATCGAAGTGGAAGACATTCCGGCGCTGTGGAATGAGAAGATGCACGCCTACCTGGGCCTCGACACCATCGGCAACTACCGCAACGGCTGCATGCAGGATATCCACTGGACCGACGGCGCCTTCGGCTACTTCCCGACGTATACGCTCGGCGCGATGTACGCCGCGCAGCTGTTCCACAGCGTGCGTCAGGCGCTGCCTTCGCTGAGCGAGGATATCGCCGCCGGTAATCTGCAACCGTTGTTCCACTGGTTGCAGCACAACATCTGGCGCCACGGCAGCCGTTTCCCGACCGAGACGCTGATCGCCAACGCGACCGGCGAAGCGCTCAACCCATGCTACTTCCGTCAGCATTTGGAAAACCGCTACCTGTAATTTCCCCTGGCGCGGCCCCGGCCGCGCCCTTTTCCTGCCTGTATGACCAGATACTGCCGCATAGCGCAGATTCCCTGCCGACAACGCTTGAGTTACAGAGTGGCGGGTGGCCACCCACCATAAGTATGTTGTAACTAAAATAGTAAAAAACAGCGGGCTACCCGGCCTCCCGCCCCAGCGCATGACGGGCGATCATCGCCACCAGCTGCGGCCGCAACTGCGCAGGCAGATCGTGCCCCATGCCCGGCATAATCTGCAGGTTGGCGTTGGCTACCGCACGGGCGATCGCCACCCCGCCCGCCTTGCGTACCAGCCGATCGCGATCGCCGTGAATGACCAGCGTCGGCGCGGCTATACGCCGGCAATAACGGCGCAAATCGCCGCTGCCGAGCAGCGCGGAAAGTTGCCGCTGCATGCCTTCCGGATCCACGCCCCGTTTCAGCAGCCGTTTCACCAGCGCATCCAGCTCTGCCTCCTGCGGCGGGTACACCGCGGTGCCGAGCGCGCGCAGAAAGGCTTTCATCCCCTCATGGCGCTGCTGCAGCGTCATATCGGCCGCAGGCCGGCGCACCAGTAGCCACAGCAGCGAAGGCGCCGGCGGCGGCAACAGCGGCTGATTGGTGCTGGAAAACAGGATACTCAACGAGGCGACGCGCTGCGGATAGTCGGCGGCCAGCACCTGGGCGATCATGCCGCCCATCGAGGCGCCCAAGACATGGGCCTGCCGAATGCGTAAATGGTCGAGCAGATGCGTCGCGTCCGTCGCCATGTCCGCCAGGGTATAAGGCACCGGCGTTTGCCAACCAAGCTGGGCGCGCAGCATCAGCAGCCACAACGGCTGCGAACGTTGCGCCTGGGTTTTGCCGGAAAGGCCGACGTCGCGGTTGTCATAACGGATCACCCGAAATCCCTTGGCCACCAGGGCGCGGCAGAAATCGTCGGGCCACAGCAACAGCTGTGCGCCGATGCCCATGATGAGCAGCAGCGGCGGGTGCGCCTCATCGCCCCAATCCTCATAGGCCAACGGCACCTCGCCCTGTTCAGTCACGCCACAGCGAATCGTTATCTCGTTCATTTCAAATCCCTTTTATCGCACCCGGTGGTCATTATAGCAGCAATCCCCCCCGCTACCGCCGCGGCTGTACATTAGGTTACAAGCCGAAACCAATCACTCACGGAAAGCCGGGCGCCGTTTGCCTACTATCATTTCAACGGCCCCGCAGTGGGGTTGATACCCGAAAAGTCATGTTGAGGATTCTGCGATGAAAAAAGTATTAGCTCTGGTTGTTGCCGCTGCAATGGGTCTGTCTTCCGTGGCTTTCGCTGCAGAAGCTGCCACCACCACCGCACCTGCGGCTACCGCAACCACCGCCACCGCTGCGCCGGCTAAAGTTCAGGTGAAACACCACGGCAAGAAAGCCCCGGTACAGAAAGCTCAGGCGGCCAAGAAACATCACAAAAAAGCCGGTAAGAAAGCCCCGGCGCAAAAAGCCCAGGCGGCTAAAAAGCACCACAAGAAAGCCAGCCACAAGAAAGCGTAATGACGTGAGGGTCCCCTCACCGCTTCAGGCTTGACGTGTACGACACCCGGTTCGCCGGGTGTTTTTTCATCGGGGGGTTCTCATTGATGCTGCGCCGCTACCTGTTCGAGATCATTCTGACCGCCCTGATCCTGTGTGGACTGATCGCCGTCTTTTTTTACCTGTAGCCTGCCGCGTCGCCGGCGGGAAATTATTGAAAAATCAATTATTGCCCATCCACATGGCTGCTAAATCAGTCTATAGTTAGCATTCAGTGTGTTTATGGATGATCCGTATTTGTCAGGCAAGAGATCTATGCGCATATCCGTTTTATTGTTGCTGTGCTCACTCCCGCTCATCGCTTCTCAGGCGGCACGCGCCGACGGCCCGTCCAAAGCCGAGCAAACGCGTCTGTTTTTCGGTAAAGATGAACGAATCAAGGTCACGGATACCGCCGCCCAACCGTGGCAGGCCATCGGCCAGGTCGAAACCGCCAGCGGCAATCTGTGTACCGCCACGCTGATCTCCCCGCACCTGGCGTTGACTGCCGGCCACTGCGTGCTGGCACCACCGGGGCAACTGGATAAAGCCGTCGCCCTGCGCTTCGTGGCGGGTGATAAATCCTGGCAGTATCAAACCGGCAATATCGAGACCCTGGTCGACAGCAAGCTGGGCAAAAAGCTGAAGCCGGACGGTGACGGCTGGATCGTCCCGCCTGCCGCCGCCGCTTATGACTTTGCGCTGATCCGCCTGAAAGACAAAACGCCGTTGCCGATCGCACCGCTGCCGCTGTGGCAAGGTGACAGCAAAGCGCTGACTCAGGCACTTAAGCAGGCTAAGCGGCTGATTACACAGGCGGGCTACCCGGAAGACCATCTGGATGACCTCTACAGCCACCAGAACTGCAAGGTGACCGGCTGGGCCCAGCAAGGCGTGCTGTCGCACCAGTGCGATACCCTGCCCGGCGACAGCGGTTCACCGCTGCTGCTGAAAACCGCCGACGGCTGGCAGTTGATCGCCATCCAAAGTTCGGCGCCGGCGGCGAAAGATCGCTATCGCGCCGATAACCGCGCCCTGGCGGTGCCCGGCATTCGCGAAGCGCTGGACGCCCTGGCGGCAGGCAAATAATCCTCTCTCAACGGCGCTTTAGGCGCCGTTGCTGTTTCTCTGTTCCCTGAATTTCACCTTGCGCTGCGCCGGCCGCTTGCCGGCCGGCGCGCCTGAGCTTAGCCCGAAAGCTGCTCGATAGTTTGCAGAATGCGCTTGTCGGAGATCGGGTAAGGCGTGCCCAGCTGCTGCGCGAACAGGCTGACGCGCAGCTCTTCGATCATCCAGCGCACCGCTTTCACCTCTTCTTCCTGCTGTCGTTTCGGCGGCAGCTTGTTCAACCATTGCTGCCACGCCTGCTGCACCTGCTCCACCCGCAGCATCTGCGCGCGATCGCGGTGCGGATCGATAGCCAGTTTTTCCAACCGGCGCTCGATCGCCTGCAGGTAACGCAACGTGTCCGGCAGGCGTTTCCAGCCGTTGCCGGTGACGAAGCCGCGGTAGACCAGCCCGCCGAGCTGGGTCTTGATGTCCGACAGCGCCAGCGCCAACGACATATCCACCCGGCCTTTCAGCCGTTTGTTGATGTTGAATACTGCCGTCAGGATCTGTTCAACCTGCTTGGCCACCTCGACCACCGTGTCATTCAGCTCGGCGCGGATCTGCTCCTGCAGGCGCGCAAAGCCTTCCTCTTGCCAGACCGGGCCGCCGTGTTCGGCGATCAGCTTGTCGATGCCGCACGAAATGCAGTCGTCGATCAGCTCCAGCACCTTGCCGTACGGGTTGAAATAGAGCCCCAGCTTGGCCTTGTTCGGCAGCTTTTCATGCAGGTATTTGATCGGCGAGGGGATATTCAGCAACAGCAGGCGGCGCGTGCCCTGCCACATCGCCTGTTGCTGCTCGCTTTCGCTGTCGAACAGCCGGATCGCCACGCTGTCCTTTTCATCCACCAGCGCCGGATAGGCCTTCATCGAATAGCCGCCGCGCTTCTGCTCGTAAAACGCCGGCAGTTGACCAAAGCTCCAGACATGCAGATTGCTCTGCTCCAGCCCGTCGTCAGCCACCGCCGACAGCGTCTCCTGCACCTTCTCTTTCAGTTGCAAACGCAACGCGGCCAGGTCTTTGCCTTCGCGCAGCGTCTGGTTTTTCTCGCCCACCACGCGGAAGGTCATCTTCAGGTGATCGGGCACCTGATCCCACTGCCAGTCATCACGTGACACGGTCACGCCGGTCATGCGCCGCAGCTCGCGCTCCAGCGCGTCCAGCAGCGGCAATTCCAGCGCCGTGACGCGGCCAAGGAACGCCTCGGCGTAGTTCGGTGCCGGCACGAAGTTGCGGCGCACCGGCTTCGGCAGCGACTTGATCAGCGCAATCACCAGCTCGCGGCGGATGCCGGGGATCTGCCATTCAAAGCCCTGCTCCTCCACCTGGTTGAGGATGGGCAGCGGAATGTGCACCGTCACGCCGTCGGCGTCGGTGCCCGGTTCAAACTGATAGCTCAGCCGCAGCTTGAGGTTGCCCTGATGCCAGAAGTTCGGGTAGTCCAGCGCGCTGATCTTGCTGGCGCCATCCTTGATCAGCATCTCTTTTTCGAAGTTCAGCAGATCCGGCTGCTGTTTGGCGGCGCTCTTCCACCAACTGTCGAAATGGCGGCCGGAAACCACATCGTTGGGGATACGGCGATCGTAGAAGCCGAACAGCGTTTCGTCGTCCACCAGAATGTCGCGGCGACGCGATTTATGCTCCAGCTCTTCCACTTCGGCGCGCAGCTTTTGGTTGTCGCGGAAGAAAGCGTGGCGCGTCTGCCAATCGCCCTCCACCAGCGCATGGCGGATAAACAGCTCGCGGCACAGCAGCGGATCGATGGAGCCGTAATTGACCTGGCGCGCCGCGACGATCGGCAAACCGAACAGCGTGACCTTTTCACTGGCCATCACCGCCCCCTGCGACTTCGACCAGTGCGGCTCACTGTAGCTGTGTTTCACCAGGTGCTGAGCCAGCGGCTCGATCCATTCCGGTTCGATGCGCGCGGCGATACGCCCCCACAGGCGGCTGGTTTCCACCAGTTCGGCCACCATGGTCCACTTCGGCGGCTTCTTGAACAGGCCGGAGCCGGGGAAGATCGAGAAACGGGCGTTGCGCGCGCCGGTAAATTCCTGCTTGTCCGCATCCTTCTGGCCAATGTGCGACAGCAAGCCGGTCAGCAACGCGGTGTGCACGCTGCGGTAGTCGGAAGGCGTGCTGTTGATCGGCAGCCCCAGCTCTTTCACCACCTGGCGCAGCTGGGTATAGATATCCTGCCACTCGCGCACCCGCAGATAGTTGAGGAAGTCGTTGCGGCACAGCCGGCGGAACTGGCTGGAAGAGTTTGCTTTTTGCTGCTCCTGCAGATAATCCCACAGGTTGACGAACGCCAGGAAGTCCGAGTCTTTGTCGGCGAAGCGGCGGTGTTTTTCATCCGAGGCCTGCTGCTTGTCCATCGGGCGCTCGCGCGGATCCTGAATCGACAGCGCAGCAGTGATGATCATCACCTCGCGCACGCTGCCGCTCTTCTGCGCTTCCAGCACCATGCGCGCCAGACGCGGGTCGATCGGCAACTGCGCCAGCTGGCGGCCCTGCGGCGTCAGCTGATAATGGCCGTTGTCGGCGGTGGTAATCGCCCCCAGCTCTTCCAGCAGGCGCACGCCATCCTGAATGTTGCGCTTGTCCGGTGCCTCGACGAACGGAAACGCGGCAATGTCGCCCAGCCCCAGCGAAGTCATCTGCAAAATGACCGACGCCAGGTTGGTGCGCAGAATTTCCGGATCGGTAAATGCCGGCCGCGACAGGAAATCCTGCTCGGCGTACAGCCGAATGCACACCCCTTCCGAGACGCGGCCGCAGCGCCCTTTACGCTGGTTGGCGGAGGCCTGCGACACCGGTTCGATCGGCAGGCGCTGCACCTTGGTGCGGAAACTGTAGCGGCTGATGCGCGCGGTACCCGGATCGATGACGTACTTGATGCCCGGCACCGTCAGCGAGGTTTCCGCCACGTTGGTGGCCAGCACGATGCGGCGGCCGTGGTGCGACTGGAACACCCGGTTCTGCTCGCTGTTCGACAGGCGCGCATACAGCGGCAGCACCTCGGTGTGCGGCAGATTGAGGCGGTTCAGGGCGTCGGCGGTATCGCGGATCTCACGCTCGCCGCTCATGAAGATCAGAATGTCGCCCGGCCCTTCGCGCCCAAGCTCGTCCACCGCATCGAAAATCGCCTGCAGCTGGTCGCGGTCGGTATCGTCGCCGTCATCGACCACCGGGCGGTAGCGCACCTCCACCGGGTAGGTGCGGCCGGAAACCTCGATGATCGGCGCATTGTTGAAATGGCGCGAGAAGCGCTGCGGATCGATGGTCGCCGAGGTGATGATCACCTTGAGATCCGGGCGCTTCGGCAGCAGTTCACGCAGGTAGCCGAGAATAAAGTCGATGTTGAGGCTGCGCTCGTGCGCTTCATCGATGATCAACGTGTCGTACTGCATCAGCAGGCGGTCCTGCTGAATTTCCGCCAGCAAGATGCCGTCGGTCATCAGCTTGACCAGGGTGTTTTCCCCCACCTGATCGTTGAAGCGCACCTTGTAACCGACGCTGCCACCGAGCGGGGTTTCCAGCTCGTCGGCGATGCGGTTGGCGACGGTGCGCGCCGCCAGGCGGCGCGGCTGAGTATGGCCGATCAGCCCTTTTACCCCGCGCCCCAGCTCCAGGCAGATCTTCGGCAACTGGGTGGTTTTCCCCGAGCCGGTCTCCCCGGCGACAATCACCACCTGGTGATCGCGGATGGCGTTTAAAATGTCCTGTTTTTTTTGGCTGACCGGCAGGCTTTCCGGATAGGTAATGCGCGGGCAAGACGCGGCGCGCGCCTGCACTTTTTGCCGCGCCGCCGCGATGTCGCTTTCTACTTCGGCGGCAACCGCCAGCTGGGCATCGGGATTTTTGATTTTTCGTGCGCCCTGCAGGCGACGACGCAGGCGTTGTTGATCGCGGAGCATCAGCTCACCCAGTTGGGCCGGCAGTGCCTCGAGCGGAGATTTCACGTTCGGTGTTCCTTGTTTCTTCGCCGCCAAGGCCAGGCTTGGCAACGGTTTAGTGTTTTTTTAGCGATTTTTTTGCTTTAGCCGCACAGCCTATCACAAACGGCTTTCTCCCCCTACTTCCGCGAGTAAAGCGTCGCCATGTCATTCAATAAAATCGAACGAAGATCTCGAAATATTGCGCTATCACTGTGGGGGGAATGTGAATAGCATGTACTTCATGCAAGGGACGCTGAGTCCTGATGTCACTGTCACAACGTAAGGAATTATCGATGAGCAACGTATTGGTTCTGAAATCAAGCATCCTGGCGACCTACTCTCAGTCTAACCAACTGGCCGATTTCTTCGTAGAGCAATGGAGCAACGCCCACAGCGGCGACGCCATCACCGTACGCGATCTGGCCGCGCAGCCAATCCCGGTGCTGGACGGTGAGCTGGTCGGCGCGCTGCGTCCTTCCGATGCTCCGTTGACCCCGCGTCAACAAGAAGCGCTGGCCCTGTCGGACGAGCTGATCGCCGAGCTGCAGGCCAATGACGTCATCGTGATTGCCGCGCCGATGTACAACTTTAACATACCGACCCAGCTGAAAAACTATTTCGATCTGGTTGCCCGCGCCGGCGTAACCTTCCGCTACACCGAAAACGGTCCGGAAGGCCTGGTGAAAAACAAACGCGCCGTGATCCTGACCAGCCGCGGCGGCATCCACAAAGGCACTCCAACCGACCTGGTAGAACCTTACCTGCGTCTGTTCCTGGGCTTCATCGGCATCACCGACGTGGAGTTCGTCTTCGCGGAAGGCATCGCCTACGGCCCGGAAGTGGCGACCAAAGCCCAGGAAGACGCCAAGGCGGCCCTGTCTCAGGTGGTTGCTGCCTAAGACCCTGCGCAGGGGCGCCACGCCCCTGCCGGACAAGACACACGTCCTGTCAAACCCGCACTACCCTCATAATAATCAGCTATCCGTATCTCTTGGCGCGCCAGACGGCGCGCTTTTTTTATTTCTGCAGCCACTGGCCGTTGATGCCGCGCACATACTCGCCGCTTTGCGCGCGCGTCACCAGCTTCTGCCCGGCCATGCGCGCCACTTCGTCGACGGCGATATGGTTGCCGTCCGCCACTTCCTGATACTTCTCGGCGCGGCCGGCGTTGATGCGCTTCACCAGCGCCAGCGTTTCCGCGTCCTGCTGCACCGGCGCGATATAGCCGCTCAGGGTTTCGCCCACCCGCCCTTGCTGTTTGGCCTCATCCAGCGTCAGCGCCATCGCCACACCGCTGAACAGCCAGGCGGCGCCGGCCAGCCACACATAACGTTTTTTCATGTCGGCTCCTAGAACAGACCGCTTTGGGTTTTCAGCAGGTTTTCGACGTCCTTATCCACCTTGATATGAATTTCATGCTCGATCTTGACGTTCATATTGATGGTGATCGGATCCTTCGGTGTCGCCACCTCGATGCGCGGCACGCAGCCGCTCAGCAGCGAAACGCACAGCAGCGCTGCCAGCGCCGACACACTCATGATTTTCATTGTTGTTCCCCAGGTTGTGAGAGGGCCTGCTCCAGCCACTCCTGTAAATTGTCGCCGAAGCGCAAACTGCGCCACAGCTGAAACACGTTTTCCTGATGGCGATAGTTCAGGATCACCTCGCGCTTGGCGCTCTTCTGCGGGTTGATGCCGTCGATGCGCGCGCTCAGCGTCAGCTCGCCCAGGTTGTCGAGATCGACCCGGGCGTGCGAACGGTTGATTTCCATGTAGCGCAGCCAGTCGATCGCCGCGCCGGTCGCCAGGTTGTTGCTGCCGATGGCGTCGGCCATGTCTTTGTCCAGCCGCAGCGTCAGGGTGCCGGCGTTGGCGATCCAGCCGTTTTGCACCAGCCATTTCGGGTGGTTCAGGAACAGCGGCAGCTCGCCGTCGACCCGGCCGGACATGGCGAACTGCTTCGGTTTCAGGGCGGTGAACAACGCGCTGAGATCGACCTTGTCCAGTTTCAGCACCGCAGCGTCATGCTGCGGCAGGCGCAGCGCCGACAGGCTGATATGCCCGTTGAGCATGTCCACGCCGACGTTGCTCAACGTCAGCGGCTGCCCTTCGCTGTAGGGATAGGTGCCCTGCAGATCGGCGGAGATGTTCTGCATCTCGAACAGGTTGGTGAAAGACTTGATGCGCAGCGACACCGGCCGTTTGGCCCCCAGCAGCCACTGATGCTGCTTGAACCGGTATGACAGGATGAAATCCAGGCCGCTCATCTCGCCGTCTTTCAGCCACATGCCGCCGTTTTTCACCACCCAGTGGCCGCCGGCCTCAAAGCCCTGCTCGCGGGCGGCGGAAAACGCCGACTGCGCGTAAAACTCGCCGTCGCGCAAGGTGAGATTGAGATCCGGCGCCAGCAGCGGCTGGAAGACCTTCAGCGACTGTTTCGGCCACCAGCCTTCGCCACGCAGGCGTTCACCGTCCCAGCGGCCGCGCAGCGCGATCGGCCCGATCTGCTGCGCCTGCAGTTTGCCCTGCAGCTGGAAACTGTCCGGCGAACGGCCGTTCAGCTGCAGCGCCAGTACCGGCGCCGGCAGATGGCCGCCGTCGCTGAAGCTGACCTTATCCGCCGCCAGCTGCAGCTCAGCGTTGAACTGCGGGTTTTGTTCATCGCGCTGCCAGCGCAGCGGTTGGTTGAGGCTCAGGCGCGGCGCGGCGACCGTCACCAGACCGTACTTCAATTTGTCGAAACCGGTGGAGAGCTTATCGAGCACCAGCTCGCTGTCCTGCCAGCGGCCGCTGCCGGCGACGTCCCAGGCGGCCTGCAGCGGCGGCAACCGGCCGTTGCCCCAGTAGCGCCACTGCCAGTCGCCCTTGTCCGGCCAGAAATCCTGCGCCTGGCCGTCCAGGTGCAGCTTGAAGCGCCCCCAGTAACTGTCGCTGGCGCTCAAAATCGCCTGCAGGCGGCCGGTGATACCGGCGGCGGTGACCTTCACGCCCGCCAGCGGTAAACGTGCCTCCTCCAGCTTCATCTCCGGCGTCACCTTGCCCCACAGGCGCAGCAGCGACCCCGGCTGAAGCACCAGCGTCGGATTAAGAATGCTGCCGCCGAGCACGCCCGGGATCGACGCGGTGGTAGAGAAATCGGCCAGATTGGCCTGGCCGGTCAGCTGGAAGCGCAGATCGCTGTCGCTCAACCCCACCTTGCCCGGCCCGAGGGTGAGCACGGCATTGCCCTTGCCGTTGTGGCCGGCGGTGATCACGTTCAGCCGCGCGCTGATCTCCGTTTCATCCAGCCCTGTGCTCCAGTCGTGCAGCGCGATGCTCAGGCCGCCGTTCAACGGCTGCCCACTGTACGGCCAACGCCACTCGCCCTGCTTGATGCTGAGCCGTTGCGGCGCGACTTCCCACGGCAACACCGCCAGCGGGCGATCGTCGCCTTTTTCGCTCACCGTCAACACGCCCTGCTGCTGTTGCCAGCGCATGTCCAGCAACAGCGGTTTTTCCAGATAGGCGATCTGCATTTCCCCCTGCAACGCGCCCTGCGTCGGCAGGCTGGCCAGATCCAGCGGAATGGTTATCTTGCCGGCGAGGTGCAGCGGCTGTGCGCTGTTGGGCGGGACGATGGTCAAACTTTGCAACGTCAGCTGCTGTTTTTCATCCAGCTGCGCCTCGGCGCTGAGATTCGGCCCCTGATAATGCAGGCGTTGCCCGTCAGGGCCGGAGGCAAGCTGTAGCTTGCCGGCATAGCGCTGCCAGGGAATGAGCGTCAGCTCAGTAATGGCCAGATCCAGCGGCGGCAGCTGTCGCTGCAGTTGATCGAGCGCCAGTGGCGCGCTGTTGGCGTCGCCGCCCGGCAGTTTTGACAAACAGGCGGTATCGACGCTGACCTTATCGCTCGACAGCTGCCAGCGGCCCTGGCGATAAGCCAGCCGCGCCGGCCCAAGGTTGGCCAGCAGGCAATCTTGGGCGGTGAAACGCGCCCCCGCCAATGCCAGACCGCCCTGGCGCCAGTGCAATGTGCCCTGCAACTCCAGCCGGCTCCCCGCCGGCAACCAATGCGATAACACCCCCGGCAGCCAGCGCGGCAAGGTTTGCCACAACGCCAGCACCAGGATTACGCAGCCCGCCACCGTCCCTATGAATACTTTCAATCGCCTGGTCATTAAATGATTGCTTTGTTCCTGAGTTAGGCATTCGTTAAGTCTATGCCTGAATTGACAATAATGATGGCACGAATTTGACATAGGGTGAAGCCAAGCGCGGCGGTGGGGGTGATTTGCACCGTTTTGGCGCAAACGCGTACGGGATTGTAGATTTTCGTTACATATAGTTCACATCAATAGGACAGTTTTCAGACTTTTGTTATTGTTGTTACTATTGATGATTAATAGTCTTGCAATCATTCTAATAAGAGTTTAGCTGCTAGCTAACTGTGTACTAGAGAAGCCATTCCCCACACCCCCGTGGGGATTTTTTTGCCGCCTGCCACCCCCTTCGCCTTCTCCCCACCGTTTAACGCCCCTCTGCCCGGCCGCGCCGAAAAGGCTAACCAATTGTCGAATTTACCAAAATCTGTTAAATTGATCACAAAATCACGGTGGAGAAACCACGATGAAATTGGCGATATACAGTACCAAACAGTATGACCGTAAATATCTCGAACTGGTGAATCAGCAGTTTGGCTATGAGCTGGAATTCTTCGACTTTTTACTCAGCAAAAAAACCGCCAAAACGGCCGCCGGTTGCAAGGCGGTGTGTATCTTCGTCAACGACGACGGCAGCCGTGAAGTGCTCGAAGAGCTGGCGGCGCTGGGCGTCGAGATCCTCGCCCTGCGCTGCGCCGGCTTCAACAACGTCGATCTGGACGCTGCCAAAGCGCTGGGTATCAAGGTAGTGCGCGTGCCGGCCTATTCGCCGGAGGCCGTGGCTGAACACGCGGTGGGCATGATGATGTGCCTGAACCGCCGAATTCACCGCGCCTATCAACGCACCCGCGATGCCAACTTCTCGCTGGAAGGGCTGATCGGCTTTAACATGCACAACCGCACCGCTGGCGTGATCGGCACCGGTAAAATCGGCGTGGCGACGATGCGCATTCTGAAAGGTTTCGGCATGAAGCTGCTGGCCTACGATCCGTTTCCGAGCGAACAGGCGCTGGCGCTGGGCGCGGAGTATGTCGATCTGAAAACGCTGTATGCGCAATCCGACGTGATCACCCTTCATTGCCCACTGACGCCGGAAAACCACCATCTGTTGAATGCCGACGCCTTCGCGATGATGAAAAACGGTGTGATGGTGATCAACACCAGCCGCGGCGCACTGATCGACTCCACCGCCGCCATCGACGCGCTGAAGCAGCAGAAAATCGGCGCGCTGGGAATGGACGTTTACGAGAACGAACGCGACCTGTTCTTCGAAGACAAGTCTAACGACGTGATTCAGGACGACGTGTTCCGCCGCCTGTCGGCCTGCCACAACGTGCTGTTTACCGGCCATCAGGCTTTCCTGACCGAAGAGGCGCTGACCAGCATTTCGCAAACCACGCTGCAGAACATCGGCCAATTGGAGCGCGGCGAAGCCTGCCCGAACCAGTTGAACGCCTGAGCGTAACCTCGGGGCGCCCTTGCGGCGCCCTGTTTATTTGAGAGAACGCGATGAGAAAAACCACGGTAGCCGCCCTTGCGGCGCTGGCCTTGGCGGGGTGCAACATGAAACCACACACGGCCGTCACGCCAAACGATCTGCTGCATCACAACTTTGTGTTGCAGAGCGTGGATGGCGAAACGGTGAAATCACCGGCGGGTGGCGGCATGCTCAATCTGGAGTTCGGCGAGAGCCTGCATGTCTCCGGCGCGATGTGCAACCGCTTCTTCGGCCAGGGGCAATTACGCGACGGCGTGCTGACGGTAAAACCGCTGGCCACGACGCGCAGGCTGTGCCCTGATGAACAGCGCAACCGCTGGGATCGGGTGATCGGCACCGTGCTGGAAAACGGCGCCGAAGTGACGCTAAACGAGCAGCAGCTGACGCTCAGCGGCAGCGGCCACACGTTGGTTTATACCCTGCGCGATTGGGTGTACTGATCCTGCCGCCGGGCCTGAGACCGTGCCCTTACCCGGCGCAGCTGCCCAGGCCCAGCGTGCGTTCTTCGCATTGCTTGCCGTTCGGCATCTGGCACATGCGCAGCGCTTCGCCGTTCAAGTTGTGTGTGATGGTGGTGACGCCGCCGACCGCCGCGCAACCGGCGCTGGTCTGCAACGTATTGATTCTGG
The DNA here is from genome assembly GCF_024160145.1 of Serratia nevei. Lineage (GTDB taxonomy): Bacteria > Pseudomonadota > Gammaproteobacteria > Enterobacterales > Enterobacteriaceae > Serratia > Serratia nevei_A. Next base: position 24,731 of record NZ_JAMYWQ010000001.1, on the reverse strand, counting down.
CACTGTTGCCCTGCTGTACTGGCTCTTCGTTATTGCTGCTGCAGGCGGCTAAAAGCAGCACGGCGCTGGCAAGCAGCCATTTTGATGTCGTCATTATCCCACTCCTGAACCCGGAACTGCGCTGTGTAAAATCGCCATTGCTGATAACGCGCGTCACTTGGCGGACACGTTTCGCTATCTTTGATGCAAACTTGTTTAATCTAGCTCGATATATAAATAATGAAAATATATTCCGGCCATTATTTGGCGTTTTTTTGCGCCGGTCGAACATTTATTTTGTTTGCAGAATATTTCCACCCCGGCGCGCGGTGCCAAACGTGACGGTGCCACCTGCTACCCGGCCCCGGCCGCACGCAGGAAGTGATAACGTCACCGCTGCCGACGGGGAGATCTCTCCCGCAATATCGGTATTCATTATCTTCGCGTGCTTTCAGTAAGACGGCGCATTTTTTGCTACCGGAGAGGATGATATTTGCGGCTATGCTGGCGGCGCTAAGTAATTAGCATTCCACTATTTTCAGTGAATGATGGCTGAATTCTTCAACCGGCGCGACTTGCTGTCACGCCGGCCTTTTTTCACATTAAAATAACACTCAATGCACCGAGGCTTTGGACAATAAATTAATCACCAGCACGCCGGCAATAATTAATCCCATACCGACGATCGCCGGCCAATCCAATTTTTGCTGATAAACGAATACCGCAGCGACCGACACCAGCACGATGCCCATGCCCGACCAGATCGCATACACGATGCCGAGCGGCATGCTCTTGACCACCATCGACAGCCCCCAAAATGCCACGCCGTAGCCCAGCACCACCAGCAGCGACGGCCACAGGCGGGTAAAGCCCTCGGAGGCTTTCAACAGGGTGGTGGCGATCACTTCCGCGACTATCGCCATCGTCAAATACATAAATGCGTTCATGGTTTTCTTCTGTCAGTTTGCCGATGCGCAATTATGACGCGCCTGAAATAAATTGTCTTTAAACGGTGAAAACAATTTATTGCCACCGGCCCTCAATCGGCGAGGAAATAGGCCTTTGACGATTTATCACCCGTCACACAAACACGATAAAGCCACGTTCAACCCCTCTGTTAGACTTTTTTCCATTACTGCGAAATGCGCTTTCGCGGCTTTGTGAGCAATGAAAAGGTAACGTCGATGATAACTACAGATGGTAATAATGCAGTCGCTTCCGTGGCCTATCGTACCAACGAAGTGATTGCCATCTACCCTATCACGCCGAGTTCCACCATGGCGGAACAGGCGGATGCCTGGTCCGGCGATGGCCGGCAAAACATCTGGGGCGACATCCCGCGGGTAGTGGAAATGCAGTCGGAAGGCGGCGCGATCGCCACCGTGCACGGCGCCTTGCAAACCGGCGCGCTGTCGACCTCGTTCACTTCATCGCAGGGGCTGCTGTTGATGATCCCGACGCTGTACAAACTGGCCGGCGAGCTGACGCCGTTTGTGCTGCACGTCGCCGCGCGTACCGTGGCTACGCACGCGCTGTCTATCTTCGGCGACCATTCGGACGTGATGGCGGTGCGCCAGACCGGTTGCGCCATGCTGTGCGCCGGCAGCGTGCAGGAAGCGCAAGACTTCGCGCTGATCTCGCAGGCCGCCAGCCTCAACGCGCGCGTGCCGTTTATCCATTTCTTCGACGGCTTCCGCACCTCGCACGAAATCAACAAGATCGTGCCGCTCAGCGACGATACGCTGCGGCAAATGCTGCCGCAGGCGGCGATCGACGCTCACCGCCGCCGCGCACTGTCGCCGGATCATCCGGTGGTGCGCGGCACTTCCGCCAACCCGGACACCTATTTCCAGTCGCGTGAAGCCACCAACCCGTGGTATGACGCCACCGGCCAGCACGTGATCGACGCCATGGCGGCCTTCGCCGCCCTTACCGGCCGCCACTATCGGCCGTTCGACTATTACGGCCACCCGCAGGCCGAGCGCGTGGTGGTGGTGATGGGTTCCGCCGCCGGCACCTGCGAAGAGGTGATCGACACCCTGCTGGCACGCGGCGAGCAAGTCGGCGTGCTGAAGGTGCGGCTGTTTCGGCCATTCTCCGCCCAGCAGTTGCTCGGCGCATTGCCGGACAGCGTGCGCAGCGTCGCGGTGCTCGATCGCACCAAAGAGCCGGGCGCGCTGGCCGAGCCGCTGTATCTGGACGTGATGACCGCACTGGCGGAAGCCTACAGCCGGGGTGAGCGCGCCACGCTGCCGCGGGTGATCGGCGGCCGTTACGGCCTGTCGTCGAAAGAGTTCGGCCCGGACTGTGCGCTGGCGGTGTTCCGCGAGCTGGCCCAGCCGCAGCCGCGTGCGCGCTTTACCGTCGGCATCTTCGATGATGTCACCGGGCTTTCACTGCCGCTGAGCGACGAAATCCTGCCGCAGCGCGCCTCGCTGGAAGCGCTGTTCTACGGTTTGGGCAGCGACGGCTCGGTCTCGGCCACCAAAAACAACATCAAGATCATCGGCAACGCCACGCCGCTGTATGCCCAGGGCTATTTCGTCTACGACTCCAAAAAGGCCGGCGGCCTGACGGTGTCGCACCTGCGCGTCAGCGAGCAGCCGATCAACTCGGCCTACCTGGTCAGCCACGCGGACTTCGTCGGCTGCCACCAGCTGCAGTTTATCGATAAATATCAGATGGTCGAGCGCCTGAAGCCCGGCGGTACCTTCCTGCTCAATACGCCTTACGCCGCCGACGAAGTCTGGTCGCGCCTGCCACAGGAGGTCCAGGCGTTGTTGCACCAACGCCAGGCGCGTTTCTATATCATCAACGCCGCCAAGCTGGCGCGCGAATGCCGGCTCGGGGCGCGCATCAACACCGTAATGCAGATGGCATTCTTCCACCTGACGCCGATCCTGCCGAGCGACGTAGCGCTGCAACAGTTGCAGGATGCCATCGCCCGCAGCTACAGCAGCAAGGGCCAGGAGATCGTCGAGCGCAACTGGCAGGCGCTGGGTGCCACCCGCGCCGCGCTGACCGAGATCCCGCTGCAGCCGGTCGACGCCCGCAGCCCGATGCGCCCGCCGGTGGTGTCGGACGCCGCGCCGGACTTCGTCAAAACCGTGACCGCCGCGATGCTCGCCGGGCTGGGCGATGCGCTGCCGGTTTCCGCCTTCCCGCCGGACGGCACCTGGCCGGTGGGCACCACCCAGTGGGAGAAACGCAATATCGCCGAAGAGATCCCCATCTGGCAGCCCGACCTGTGTACCCAGTGCAACCACTGCGTCGCCGCCTGCCCGCACTCCGCCATTCGCGCCAAGGTGGTTCAGCCGGCGGAGATGGAACACGCCCCCGCCTCCCTGCAGTCACTGGATGTCAAAGCGCGCGATATGCGCGGCCAGAAATACGTGCTGCAGGTCGCGCCGGAAGATTGCACCGGCTGTAACCTGTGCGTTGAGGTCTGCCCGGCAACAGATCGTCAAAACCCGGAGATCAAGGCGATCAACATGGCTTCGCGTCTCGCTAATCTGACGGCGGAAAAAGACAACTACGACTTCTTCCTGCAGCTGCCGGAAATCGATCCGGCGCAGCTGGAGCGCATCGACATTCGCACCTCGCAGCTGATCACCCCGCTGTTCGAGTACTCCGGCGCCTGTTCCGGCTGCGGCGAAACGCCATACATCAAGCTGCTGACCCAGCTCTATGGCGACCGTTTGCTGATCGCCAACGCCACCGGCTGCTCGTCGATCTACGGCGGCAACCTGCCGACCACGCCGTACACCACCAACGCCGAAGGGCGCGGGCCGGCGTGGGCCAACTCGCTGTTCGAAGACAACGCCGAATTCGGCCTGGGCTTTCGCCTGACGGTCGACCAGCATCGCGCGCGGGTGCTGCGCCTGCTGAATTCGCTGGCGCCGCAGCTGCCTGAGCAGTTGGTCAATGCCCTGCAGATGGAAGACGTGGCGCCGGAGCCGCGCCGTAAGCAGATCGCCGAACTGCGCACGCTGCTGGCGAGTTTTGAAGGCGAGGACGCTCGCCAGCTGGCGGCCGACGCTGATTACCTGGTGGATAAATCCATCTGGCTGATCGGCGGTGACGGCTGGGCCTACGACATCGGCTTCGGCGGTTTGGATCACGTCCTCAGCCTGACGGAGAACGTCAACGTGCTGGTGCTCGATACCCAGTGCTACTCCAATACCGGCGGCCAGCAGTCGAAGGCCACGCCGCTCGGCGCGGTGACCAAGTTCGGCGAGCACGGCAAGCGCAAGGCGCGCAAGGATTTGGGCGTCAGCATGATGATGTACGGCCATGTCTACGTCGCGCAGATCTCGCTGGGGGCGCAGCTTAACCAGACGGTGAAAGCGATTCAGGAGGCCGAGGCCTATCCGGGCCCGTCGCTGATCATCGCCTACAGCCCGTGCGAAGAGCACGGCTACGATCTGGCGCTCAGCCACGATCAGATGAAACAGTTGACCGCCACCGGCTTCTGGCCGCTGTACCGCTTCGATCCGCGCCGCAGCGCCGAGGGCAAGGCCGCCTTGGCGCTGGACTCCCGGCCGCCGAACAGCAGCCTGGCGGAAACGCTGTTGAAGGAACAGCGTTTCCGTCGTCTGAACGCGCAGCAGCCGGAAGTGGCCAGCGCGTTGTATCAGGCCGCCGAGAAAGAGCTGAAGGAGAAATACGACTTTCTCAGCCTGCTGGCCGGCAAGGCGGAAAAATCCGCCGCAGAGTAACCTCGTCAGGGCGCGAACGATTCGCGCCCTGACTCCAGCCAGCTTTCGCGCTGCGCGTCCTGCACCGCACCACGCACATAGCCGGATGCGCCTGACCAGGCTGCAGGATCAAACTTCGCCTGCGCAATCGTTTTGCGATAACGTTCGCTGCCCAGCTCGGCATCCGCCCTGATCAGCAGCGGCACCAGACGCACCCCGACCCGATCGAGGCTGGGATAAGGCCATGCACGTGCGGCGTCCACATAAGGTGCCATAAAATCCAGCGCCGCCAGCAACGAACTGCCTTGCGCGGTGCGATAGCGCCAAAGATCGGTCCCCTGACGTTGTGCCAACGTCGCCATCAGCACTGCAGCCTGCAGATTGAAATAGCTGTAATGAAACGATCGCGTGCGCCGCAGTTCCTGCGGCTGAGCGCCGTTGGCGGCCAACTGTGCATCCAGTTTGCTTTGCATCAATCCGATCATCTCGCGCACCGTCGCATCACGTTTCAGATAAGCGGCAATGCCCGCCACCTGCAACGCATACCAACTGCCATGATTGTTGGCCGCCGCCGCTTCCCGTTTACCAGGCGCGCTGTGCAACAACCAGTCGAGATAGCTCTCAAGCCACTGCCGCATTCGGTGTTCATCCAAGGCCGTCCAGCCGTCGCTTTCGCGCAGTAACTGCAGGCTGTCGACAAGGCGCGTGGCGAAATAACGCCCATCGAGAATACCGTTGCCCCGGCCCTCATCGCGGCCGGGGACGCCCTGAGCATAATCGAGATTGGGATTCATGCGCGTCGCCGGATTGAAAAACCAGTAACGAATCTGCGCCATCGCCCGCTCGCTGTACGCCTCTCGTCCGGACAAATAGCCGGCCAGCGCCAGCGTCCACACCGTCTCGGTAAAACGCGCCAGCCGCGTGCCGTCGCTGCGATTGTCCTTACTGGCCGGGTTCACTCGCCCATCTTTGCGGATCCACGGCAAGCCGTCGGCCTTTTCGGGATCGGGCCACCAGTAGGCGGCCAGGCTCATATAATCATGCTTGTCGCCGCTTGGCGGCGTCAGCGTTTTCGCCGTCACGCTGTACAAGGGTTCAAGCAACGCGCGATCGGCGTCCCGCAGCAAAGCGCGATATTGCGCACCTTCAGGCTGGGCTTTAATCTGCGCCAGCGTTGCCTGCGACAAAAAGAGACAGCAATCGACAGCAGTCGCCGGCGGCGCAAGAATGCATAACAGCCCCGATAACAGACCCGTTCTGAGCAAATGGCGCATGCTTCCCTCTCATTATTGACGGTATCGTCTCTATCAAAGCATGGGTATGACCGGTAAGCAACGCGGCTCAAGAGATTTGCTCGACCGTTCTTAAAACGCGATTGCCAAAACCGCCGACATTACCCAGGGGGCATGATTAGAAAAATCGCGAACAAAAAAAGAGCGGCACCGCCAGAAAATCGGGTTATTTAATAGGCGGCTCATGACACGAAAACATAGCCAAGTGCAGAATAAAAATACGGCAAGCGGCGATATTCGCCAGGCCGTCTTCTCGTTCACCATCAACAGACATTCTAACTGATTGAATACTGACCTCTATTCGGGCCATCAATGCGTCTTTCCCATCGAATTAATATAGGATGAATGGTAAAATTAATAATTAATTCCAATAAAAACACACAGAATAGTCACGGATGAAACAATATAATAAATACATTATTTTTGTTGCGCTCTTTTTTTGGTCGACCCTGGTGAATTTTTCATGCGGATACGCCGTCAGGCCCGGGTACGTCATCGCTTTGGCCCTGCTGGTTATTCTGGCATTTCAGATATCTCGCGTCGGCGGGGGCATTATCGTTGCCCTCTTTAGCATCGTTTCTGCGGCATACCTCCCTACCGCCGTAAAATATGGCCCTCCCTCTGTGAATACGGTTGCCGCCGCACGCTATACCAGCACATCGGAATGCCTGGAGTTTATCCGCCTCACGCCGATCTCAAGCATCATGCTCTCCTTGCTGGTTATGATGCTGGGTTTCGCCTGTATTGCGCTCTTGGCCAAGCGCATCAATCTGAAAAAGCGCACCATTTCAGTTATGATGTTCACCGCTGTAGCGATTATTTCCTTTAATCCCGCCGCATCATATATAAAAGAAAAAAATTTCTCATACCGTACATTTAATTTTACCCCCATTCGCTTTGTCAACGATATTTATGAACCTTATAGACTCATCACCGAGCAAGAAAAGGTCAGTGCAGCGTTGCTCGCCACGCAGGATGAATGGAACCCCATTAATTTGGGCAGTCAGTATGATACTTACATCATGGTCGTTGGTGAGAGTGTCCGCAGAGACTATATGCATGCATATGGATACGGCATCAAAAATACGCCGTTTCTCTCAAATGCGAAGGGGATTTTCTTTGATAATTACTACTCCCCCAGCTTTGCGACCGTTCCCTCGCTCCTCGCCTCCTTCTACCCACGACGCGATGACGGCATAGCGTACAACAACAGCATTATCAGGCTGGCCAAAAAGGCCGGGTATAAAACGTTCTGGCTTTCAAATCAGGGGCGATTCGGACGCTATGACGGCCCTGTGGCTGACATCGGTCGGCAGGCGGACGTGAGCTATTTTGTTAAGAGCGGCGACTCCAACGACCATCACTATTATCCCGACAGCGCACTGACGCCATCGATTGAACAAGCGATGGCCGACAGCGCGCAGAAGAAACTCATCGTTATACATTTGATTGGCTCACATCCTGAGTCCTGCGCCAGGACCAATGGCAAATATGATGAATTCTATCGGTCAAAAGATCTCTCGTGTTATATCCAAAGCATCAAGAATACCGATACCCTGCTGCAGCAGATTACCGGCATCGCCACCGCTAACGATGCCAAATGGTCTCTGCTCTATTTTGCCGATCACGGCTTAGGCCAGTTCAATAAAGGCATGGACGATGCTTATATGGAGCATGATGACTTGAATCAACAAGCGTTTATGCCGCCATTCGTGATTACGAGCTACGATGACACACGCCGGGAAAGGGTCACTGAGCGTCGAACCGGTTTTGATTTCGTGCCTATTTTCTCTCAGTGGCTGCGCATTCGAGATGCAAACATCACAGAGCGCTGCGATTTCCTCAGCAATACCGCCTGCGGGGAGCGCATTGAAGTGCTGGACAAGGATTTCAAACGGATAGACATCGACACGTTAAGCGCCGACGACACTGCGGTTTAGCGGCCCGGCGGGTGGGCGGCGCCCCGCAGAAAACAGATTGCACAGATGCGCGACGATCGGGAAGCAAAGCACAATGACAGGCTGGCTATTTAATACTCTTTGCCCCTATAATGCCCCTTTCTGGAGTATCGAAAAAATAAAATGAAAGAAAGTCAACAAGATAACAAACGCTCGCAGTATAACCTGAACAAATTGCAAAAGCGTCTGCGCCGCAACGTGGGCGAAGCGATCGCCGACTTCAATATGATTGAAGAAGGCGACCGCATCATGGTCTGCCTGTCCGGCGGTAAAGACAGCTACACCATGCTGGAGATCCTGCGCAATCTGCAGCAAAGCGCGCCGGTCAACTTCTCGCTGGTGGCGGTGAACCTCGATCAGAAACAGCCTGGCTTCCCGGAGCATATTCTGCCCGCCTACCTGGAAAGCCTGGGGGTGGAGTACAAGATCGTCGAAGAGAACACCTACAGCATCGTCAAAGACAAGATCCCGGAAGGCAAAACCACCTGTTCATTATGCTCGCGCCTGCGCCGCGGCATTTTGTACCGCACCGCCACCGAACTGGGCGCCACCAAGATCGCGCTGGGCCACCACCGCGACGATATCTTGCAGACCCTGTTCCTCAACATGTTCTACGGCGGCAAGATGAAAGGCATGCCACCCAAGCTGATGAGCGACGACGGCAAACACATCGTGATCCGCCCGCTGGCCTATTGCCGCGAGAAAGACATCGAGCGTTTCTCGATCGCCAAAGCCTTCCCGATCATTCCATGCAACCTGTGCGGCTCGCAGCCTAACCTGCAACGCCAGGTGATCGGCGACATGCTGCGCGACTGGGACAAGCGTTACCCGGGCCGGTTGGAAACCATGTTCAGCGCCATGCAAAACGTGGTGCCTTCGCACCTGAGCGACGTCAACCTGTTCGATTTCAAAGGCATTCACCACGGTAGCGAAGTGGTGGGCGGCGGCGATCTGGCCTTCGATCGCGAAGACATTCCGATGCAGCCGGTCGGCTGGCAGCCGGAAGAGTCTGACGACATCGCGCCGGCACCGGCGCGTTTGAACGTGCTGGAAATCAAATAGGCCCCTCGCCGCTTGCCACCCTGCAAGCGGCGACATTTCCCCCTTTCGACGATCTCGATCCTGTTCACAGTTTGCGCAAAATCTACTGGGCAGTGACGTTTTTACCCTATACTGTTTATTCATACAGTCATATGGAGATCGCGTAATGAATATTACCCCCTGCCTGTCCCACGTCTCGCTTGGCTCCAACGATTTTGAGGCCGCCGCCGCCTTTTACGATCGTGCGCTGGCCGCCCTCGGTTGCCGACGCGTGCTGGAGCATCCCGGCGCCATCGGGTACGGCCGCGACTACCCGGAGTTCTGGCTGCAGGTGCCGATCGACGGCCGGCCGGCCTCGCCCGGCAACGGCACGCACGTCGGTTTTTTCGCGACCAGCAAGCAACAGGTGGATGAATTCCATCGCCAGGCGCTGCTGGCCGGCGCCGTCGATGAAGGCGCGCCCGGCTCGCGGCCGCACTACGGTGAAGCCTACTACGGCTGCTTTGTCCGTGATTTGGATGGACACAAGATTGAAGCCAGTTTCTGGGATGAAAGCGCGGCCTGACGGAGTGGAAAAGGCGAATAAAAAAATGCCGGTGGTTAAACCGGCATTGTACGAATCAAATGTGCTATGCAGTAATTCAAAAATAAGAAAGTAAGACAATTATGGAGCGCAACGCCCATCGCTTGACGTTGCATTCACCTGCGAGAGAGATCATGCCCCATTTCCCCCGGCTAAATGTTGATATTGCTCAATGTTAACCGGGTTTTCGTCATTTTGGCCTACAGCCAGCGGCTGCGCTTTAGCCACCAGGCGACGCCCCCTACCAGCGCCAGCAACATCAGGCAGAAGGTGCCGAAACCAAACGACGCGCTGTTGCCCGGAATGCCGCCCAGGTTGACGCCGAACAGCCCGGTCAGGAAGGTGGTCGGCAGAAACAGCATCGCCAACAATGACATGGTGTAAGTGCGGCGGTTCATTGCGTCGGCCATCACCGTGGTAATTTCGTCGGACAAGATGGCGGTGCGCGCAATGCTGCCATCCAGATCGTCCAATCCCCGCCCCAGGCGATCGGCGATGTCCTGCATGCGGCGGCGATCGTCGTCGCTCATCCACGGCAGGCGATCGCTGGCCAGTCGGGCAAAAACGTCACGCTGCGGGGCCATATAACGGCGCAGCACGATCAGCTGTTTACGGATCAACGCCAGCTGGCCGCGCTCCGGCACCTGCTGCTCCAGCAACGCGTCCTCCAGATCGATAATCTTGTCGTGCAGATCCTCGATAAATTCGCTGGTGTGATCGGTCAACGCATCGGAAATCTCTACCAGCCAATTGCCACTGTTGGTCGGCCCGGCGCCGCTTTGCAGATCGTTCACCACCTGATCGATGGAATACACCTTACGATGGCGGGTGGAGATAATCAGTTTGCCGGTGATGTATACCCGGATGGTGACCAGCTGATCCGGCCGCGAGTTGGCGTTGAAGTTGATGCTGCGCAGGGTAATCATGGTGCCCTCACCCTGGCGGCTGACGCGCGGCCGCGAACTTTCGCCGGAGAGCGCTTCGCGCACCGAATCCGGCAGCAGCGGCGTGCTGCTCAACCATTCGGCGCTGGCCGGGTGCGCATAATCGAGATGCAGCCAGCACGGCGCGTCGCAGGTGATCTTGTCACCCTGCTCGATCGGCGTTACGCCCCCCTTGCCGTCCAGCTGATAAGCGTAAACCGCATCGGCGACCTGCAGCTCGCCCCCCTCAATCACATCCATTCATTTATCCCCTCAGTCTTGCTAATGATGCTGAGTCTAGCGTTAACGCCTTGGAGATCAAAGGCCAAGCTGTAACGCCAGTTTTCCCGCCAGGCGACACACGTGCTCTATACTTCAGGCGAAGTCACATTGGCAAACAGGTGAGGCGCTGGTGGTGGGAACGAAAGAATCAGGTACAAGGCATGCTGCACCGAACCTGGCGGTTCTGTTCTGCACCGCGATAGCGGCGCTGCTTTTCGCCAGCCAACCGCTGCGCGCGCAGCCGGCGCTGGAGCGCATCGCCTCCCCTTTGCGGGTAGCGACGGCAGGAGGCAATTTTTCTTACTATGTCGCCCGTGGGCACAACATCCAGCCGCGTACCGCACTGGTGGTGATGCATGGCCACCCGCGCGATGCGGTTAAAACGCTGCAGGCGGCGATCGACGCCGCGCGGCCGGCGGGAACGGCAGATGATACCTTACTGGTCGCCCCGCTGTTCCAGGTGCCGGAGAAACTTGCCGCCCACTGCCATTCCGCCGGTCTGCCCCAGCCGCAAGACGGCGACGCCCTGTGGCGCTGCGGCTCCTGGATCGAAGGCGGTTTGGATAATGCCGGGAAGGTCGGCTCGTTCGACGCCATGGATAACCTGCTGGCCGATATGCAACGGCGCTGGCCGTCGCTGCGGTTGATAACCGTGGCCGGTTTCTCTGCCGGCGCCCAGTTCGTGCAGCACTATGTCGGCTTTGCTCATCCGCCAAGCGGGGTGCGGCTGCGCTATGTGGTAGCCGACCCCGGCAGCTGGCTCTATTTTGATAATCTGCGCCCCCAGCCAACAAACGGGGGAAGCTGCGGCAGTGAAACAGCCTGCCGCTTCCGTTGGCAAACGCTGAACGCCGGCCAGTGCCCGCAGGCCAATCGCTGGAAATACGGCCTGGAAGCGCTTCCTGCTCACCTGCGGCGCACCGCAGACATGGCCCGCCGGCGGTACGTCACCGCTGATGTCACCTATCTGGCTGCCGCCGAGGATACCGGTACCGCGCCGGGTGCCTACTATCGGATACTCGACAAATCCTGCGCCGCCCGGCTGCAAGGCCCTTATCGATTGCAGCGCGCCCTGGCCTATGCCGACTATGACCGGCGTTATCTGGCGCCGGATAAGCCACATCGGTTGACGGTCGTTCCCGGCTGCGGGCACAACGTCGCCTGCGTCTTTCCCGCCCCGGCGGCCAGGCCGGCGCTGTTCCCCATTAATGCAGACTAATAATAACGGCAATGAAATAAACCATTGCCGCTAAATCAGGCAATATCGCCGATAAAGCGCTGGTAATGCCGTTATTATTATGACTTAACATATTGCTATCATTTTTAATTCAAAATGATAATAATAAATCAACACAAAGCTGTTTCAGCGCAAATTTTAGGGGCATATACTTTTCTCACTACGAGGAGGTAGTTATGTTACGCGACCATTTAAAAATAAACGCCAGCGATACGCTGGAAAAAATCAGCAATATACATTTGCAAAACCAGGGCCAGGAAGAGATCAGTGAGTTTGTGGTGAAGAACGCCGCCGGCCTGCAGGTTGGCAAGGTCTCCGTCCACGATCGTTTCAGCACCCGTCGCTCTTATCCCACCAGCTACCGCATCACCCAGACCGACATGAGCGGCCGCGTGGTGGTCGATGCCATGCGGGACTGTCTATAAGCGTAACCCCTCTCTGAAATAGCGAAATAATCATGTGATGATGGCAACCCCGTTTATTATTAAACGGGGTTTATCGCGTGGAAAAATTAATTCTCTTCGTCGTTGCTTCGTCGATAAAATAAAGCCCCCGCATTAGGCGGGGGCGATAAATAAATCGACTCAGTGTTTGATGATATACATCGTCTGGCTATAGGCCACGTCTTCCGGATTGGTGATCGGGTAGCCTTTTACCCAGGGTTTGATCAGGCGGCCGTTGGTGTACTGGTAAATCGGCGCGATCGGCGCCTGGTCGGCAATGATCTGCTCCATCTTGTTGTAGTCGGCGGTCACCGCCGCCGGGTTAGTCTCCCGCCCGGCCTGCGCCAGCAGCTTGTCGTAGTCCGCATTTTTGAACTTGGCAATGTTGCCGCTGTGGGTCGAGGTCAGCAGCGACAGGAAGGTCGACGCTTCGTTATAGTCCCCCACCCAGGAGGCGCGGATCACGTCGAAATTGCCGGTGTTGCGGCTGTCGATGTAGGTTTTCCACTCCTGGTTCTGCAGCTTGACGTCAATGCCGAGCTTCTTCTTCCACATTGAGGCCACGGCGATGGCGATCTTCTGGTGGCTTTCCGAGGTGTTATACAGCAACGTCAGCTTCAGCGGGTTGTTCGGGCCGTAACCGGCCGCCTGCAGCAACGCCTTGGCCTGCGCGTCCAGCTCCGCCTGCGATTGCTGTTGCAGCAAACTCGCCTCCGGTTTGAACCCGGCGGTCACGTCCGGCGTGAAGTGATAGGCCGGCTTTTCGCCGGTGCCCAGCACTTTTTCCGCGATAATCTTGCGATCGATGGCGTAGGACAAGGCCTGGCGCACCCGCACGTCGTTGGTCGGCGCACGCTGGGTGTTGAACGCGTAATAATAGGTGCCGAGCTGATCCGGCGTGTACACCTGCCCTGGAATGTCTTTCAGCAGCTTCTGATACATGTTTTTCGGGAAGGATTCGGTGATGTCGATGTCACCCGCCAGGTAACGTTTGGTGGCGTTGGACTCCTGGTTGATCGGTACAAAGGTCACTTTGGTCAGCACGGTATGCGCATGATCCCAGTAATGGTCATTAGGCGTCAGCACCAGCTTCTCGTTCACCACCCGCTCCTGCAGTTTGAACGCGCCGTTGCCCACCAGATTGCCGACCTTGGTCCAGTCGTTGCCGTATTTTTCCACCACCGCCTTATTCACCGGGAACAGGCTGAAGTTGGCCGTCAGGCTGACGAAATAAGGCACCGGCTTGTCCAGCTGCACCTTGAGCGTGTAGTCGTCCGGCGCCGAGACGCCCAAGCGATCGGCCGGCAATTTGCCGCTGATGATCTGCTCGGCGTTCTGGATCCCCGCCAGCTGTGCGAACCAGGCGAACGGCGACAGGTTTTTCGGCTCTACCAGCCGCTGCCAGCTGTAGACGAAATCCTTCGCAGTGACAGGGGCACCGTTTGACCACCGCGCGTCTTTGCGCAGATGGAAAATATAAGTCTGGTTGTCGCTGGTCTGCCAGCGCGTGGCGACGCCGGGGATCACTTTACCGTTGGCGTCCTGATTGACCAGCCCTTCAAACAGATCGCGCGCCAGCTGGGCCTCCGGCAAGCCTACCGCTTTGATCGGATCGAGCGAGGCCGGTTCGTCTTTAATGTGGCGCACGATTTCCTGTTGGTCCGCCAGCGCGGTGCCCGGGGGAACCTGCGCCGCCATGGCGCTGCTCATACCGGCGCCGATCGCCGCCGCGCACAGCGCCAAACGAAAACCCCGTTGCATTCTTCTTCCCGTCATTATGATTTTTCCCCCGTTAACCATCTGAATTTTTTATCATATAGCACAAGATCCGTCCGGCCTAGAGCCTGCGGCCGAGAAGTTGCAAAAAGTGCGATTCAGGCGATAAAAAACCCGTGCGGCACAGGGCGGCACGGGCGGTGTTTGCAGCAGCGACCGTCAGTCGTACAGGTGGATGCTGTTGATGCGGTAGCTGAACTCTTCACCCTCTTCTTCATCGAACACGGTGAAAAAGCCTTTCTCGGCCAGCGGGCGGGCCGAGATATCGGTTTTTTGCAGCTGACGCGCGTCGGCGTCATCGTAGCCGTAGTCGAGGTAGAAGGCATCTTTCTGGTAATCGATATGCAGGGTGAACGGATAGTTCGATTCGTCCCCGCGCCCGTCGTCGTTTTTCACCACGCCGAACCATTCCCCCTGGCGGATCTGGTTTTCAGCGTCCACGCCGCACAGCAGCGTGATGGTGTCATTTTCATTTTCGCTATAGCTGGCGATGATTCTGGCTACTGGCATGTTAAATCCTCTTGCGGGTGATTGGCTTAGCTCTGCCGTTAGTATAACAACAGCCTCAGGCCAGGTGCGGTTTAATTGGCGTTTTCGCCGTCGCGGCGTCACAGATCGCGCAAACGCCGCACAATTGCGATGGGAAAGATGCCGCAAAGCGTAATACACTGAATAAAATGACAATGACTCTCGGCTTTTAACTCAGGGACACCACCATGACCGAACATCGACCGCGCAGTGAACGTGGCCAGTTGGCCGTCGCAGGAGAGAACTACGGCAGCTCGCTGCTGGGCGCGCCGCTGCTCTATTTCCCGGCGGCGGTCAGCGGCCCGGAGACCGGGCTTATCATCGCCGGCACCCACGGCGATGAGAGCGCCGCCATCGTGACCCTGTCCTGCGCGCTGCGCAGCATCGCACCTGAGCGGCTGCGGCACCACGTGGTGTTGGCGGTCAACCCCGACGGCTGCCAGCTGGGGCTGCGCGCCAATGCCAACGGCGTCGATCTGAACCGCAACTTCCCGGCTGCCAACTGGCGCTCCGGCGACACCGTCTACCGCTGGAACAGCGCGGCGCCGGTGCGCGACGTCAAGCTCTCCACCGGCGGGCGCCCCGGCTCCGAACCGGAAACCCAGGCGCTGTGCCACCTGATCCATCGCCTGAAGCCGCACTGGGTGGTGTCGTTCCATGAGCCGCTGGCCTGCATCGAAGATCCCGCCAGCTCGCGGCTCGGCGTTTGGTTGTCGCACAAGTTCGAGCTGCCGCTGGTGACCAGCGTCGGTTATGAAACGCCCGGTTCGTTCGGCAGCTGGTGCGCGGATTTGTCACTGCCGTGCATCACCGCCGAATTCCCGCCGATCTCCGCCGATGCCGCCAGCGAGCGCTACATCGACGCGATGACCGAGCTGCTGACCTACCCGAATTAATCCCTACGGGGCGATATCGACGATCGCCCCGCATTCGAACGACAGACCCGGTTCGACGTCGCGCGCCAGCCAGGTCGGGCCGTCCAGATCGACGAAGCGCGCCGCCGGCGCCAGCGGCAAGGCGGCGGATATGGCCCGCGACGTACACAACATGCAGCCGAGCATGATGGCGAACCCCTGTTCGCGCGCGGCCTGCGCCAGCGCCAACGCCTCGGTCAGGCCGCCGGTTTTGTCCAGTTTGATATTGACCATCTGATAGCGCTGCGCCAGCCGAGGGAGATCGGCGCGGGTGTGGCAGCTTTCATCGGCGCAGATCGGCAGCGGATGAATAAAGTGCTCCAACGCAGCGTCGTCATCGGCCGGCAGCGGCTGCTCCAGCATCGCCACACCGAGATCGGCCAGCAGTTGGCAGCGCGCCGCCAGCCCTTCCGCCTGCCAGGACTCATTGGCGTCGACGATCAGCGTTGCCTGCGGTACCGCGGCGCGGATCGCCACCAGCCGCTCGCTGATATAGTGATCGTCGAGTTTGATCTTCAGCAGCGTAGCGCCCTGCCGCTCCAGCTCACGCGCGGCGAAGGCCATCGCTTCCGGCGTGCCGATGCTGACGGTCTGCGCCATACGGATATGCGCCGGGGCCGTCACGCCGCTGCGCTGCCACAGGCTCTGCCCGTGCAGGCGACACTCCAGATCCCACAGCGCCGAATCCAGCGCATTGCGGGCGGCGCCCGCCGGCATCTGCGCCAGCAACTGCTCGCGGCTCATGCCTTGGGCGATCGCCGGCGCCATCTCTGCCAGCTGCGCCATCACCGATTCCTCGCTCTCGCCGTAGCGCGGGTACGGCGTGCACTCACCGATGCCGCGTACGTCCTGCTGTTCGATTTCGACCACCACCACCCGGGCTTCGGTGCGGCTGCCGCGCGCAATCACGAAGGCGGTATGCAGCGGCCAGGCTTCCGGGTAAAAACGCATGTCTCTCATAACGGCTCCTGAGCGAAAACTGCGCATCCAGCCAGGCTGATGCGCCGGTGATGTTTTATGGAACAGCCTAATATATACAACTATTTAGCAAACTTTGATATCCAATCCGCCCCGGTTGTCATAAACTGGCGCCAGGGTGTGAACCTGATGTTAAATGCCGCCGCCGGCGCGCCGTTTCATCAGGTTCATACCCTTTGTATAAACACCTGTAAAAGGAATCTAGCAATGACTCAGACAGTACATTTTCAAGGCAATCCGGTCAGCGTAGCGGGCAAACTGCCACAGCAGGGCGAACAGGCCAAGGCCTTCTCGCTGGTTGCCAAAGACTTGTCAGACGTGGCGCTGAGCAGCTTCGCGGGTAAACGCAAAGTCCTGAACATCTTCCCAAGCATCGATACCGGCGTCTGCGCGACTTCGGTGCGTAAATTCAACCAGCTGGCCAGCGCCCTGGATAACACCGTGGTACTGTGCATCTCCGCCGATCTGCCGTTCGCGCAGTCTCGCTTCTGCGGCGCGGAAGGCCTGAGCAACGTGGTCACCCTGTCCACCCTGCGCGGCGCCGAGTTCAAGCAGGCGTACGGCGTTGAAATCGCCGAAGGCCCGTTGGCGGGCCTGACCGCGCGTGCGGTCGTGGTGCTGGATGGCCAGGACAACGTGCTGTACAGCGAGCTGGTGAACGAAATCACCACCGAGCCGGACTACGACGCGGCGCTGGCAGCGCTGAAATAATAAAGCCGGCGTTCGCCGGCTTTGAAAACCCGTTAAAGGCGCCACAGGGCGCCTTTCTTATTCTTCGCCCTCGGCGCCGCCTTTGCGGCTGCTCAGGCCATACTCGCGCAACTTGTTGGCGATGGCGGTATGGGAAACGCCCAGTCGCTTCGCCAGCTTGCGGGTGCTGGGGTAAGTGCGATACAGGCGCGTCAGCACCGAGCGTTCGAAACGCTTGCTGATGTCGTCCAGCGAGCCGTCCAGCACCTCGTCGCCCAGCGACATCTCCACCTCGAATTCCGGCAGCACGATATCCTGCGGCCGCAGCTCGTAGCCTTCGGTTTGCGTCAGCGCGCGATAGATGGCGTTTTTCAACTGGCGCACGTTGCCCGGCCAGCCGTATTTGCTGAGGAAGCCGCCCAGATCGCTCGCCAGCTTGGGCCGCGCCACGCCCTGCTCATCGGCGAAGCGCGCCACGAACAACTCGGTCAGCGGCATGATGTCCTGCGGACGTTCGCGCAGCGGCGGGATGCTGATGGTCAGCACGTTGAGGCGATAATAGAGGTCTTCGCGGAATTCGCCGCGCTGCACCAGTTCGGTGAGGTTTTTCTGGGTGGCGCAGATCACGCGCACATCGACGTGCACCTCATGCTCTTCGCCAACGCGGCGGAACGTGCCGTCATTGAGGAAACGCAGCAGTTTGGTCTGCATGCGCGGCGACATTTCGCCGATCTCATCCAGCAGCACCGAGCCGCCGTTGGCCTGCTCGAAGAAACCCTTCTTGCCTTCCAGCGCGTTGGGATAAGCGCCCGGCGCATGGCCGAACAGCTCGCTCTCCACCACATCATCCGGCAGCGCGGCGCAGTTCAGCGCCAGGAACGGCTGTTTGCCGCGCGGGCTGCGCAGGTGGCAGGCGCGGGCCAGAATATCCTTGCCGGTGCCGGTATCGCCGACGATCAGCAGCGGCGCGTCGAGCATCGCCAGCTTGCGTGCCTGCTCCAACACGTGACGCATCTTGGCGCTCACCGCGACGATGTGATCGAATTCGGTATCGTCGTTCACCGACAGATTTTGCAGCTGGCGGCCCATGCGTGCGGTGGACTTCAGCATCACCACCGCGCCGACCGCGGCCGGTTGCTGCTGTTCGTCTTCCAGATAGATCGGCGTGATGTCCATCAGGAAGTCCTGGCTGCGGATCACCACCCGCTCGGAGTGCGGCGCCGTGTGTTCGCTCTCCAGCCAGCGGCTGAAGTTATAGCCGCCGATCAGCGCGCCGGCGGTCTGGTTGCGGATCTTGTCTTCGTTCAGGCTGAACAACGCCTGCGCCGCCGGGTTGGCCAGCTCGACCTTGCCCTTCATGTCGATCGAGAACACCGGTTCCGGCATCGACTCCAGCAGCGCGCGCAGCGCGCGATGCTCACGTTCGGAAGGCATAAAGCTGACGGTGCGCACGTCGGTCACGCCGGCAATGCGGCGGATCTCCGCCATCAGCGCGCGGAAAGTATCGAAATCCAGCTGGGAGAAATTGAGGTAAATGCGGCCGATGGGATCGATCTCGATGCCACGTAAGTCAATGCTGCGCGATACCAAAAGATCGAGTAATTCTCGAGTGAGACCGAGGCGGTCTTCGCAAAATACTTCCAAACGCATCAGTGTTGGCCTTATCTCTGCAGGTGCGGGGATCGTTGACGATGATGATACTCCCTCGCACCGGGCGGTAGAAGCGATCTGTCAGCAAAAGTTGACAGAACTCTGATTTATTGCCGTGGCTGCTGATTTTAAACGCAAGTGAATAACAGCATCGGCGTCATTTTAGCCTACAAACAGAGAGTTATCACAACCAGAATTAATTTTGCAGATATTTATCACGCACTCACAGGGGGATCGACTGTCGTCAAGTCTCGATTACGTCCGGCGTCGGCGCCGTTGAGAAAACGGCGCTCCTGAGAGCGCCGTCGCGGGGTTATTTGCCCTTGCCGTCGCTCTTTTTCAGCGTGTCTTTCAACTGGCCGATCAGCTGGCTGCGGAAATCGCCGAGCTTCGGTTTTTCCCCTTCCAGCCACGGCAGCGGGCGGCACAGCTCCATCGCTTTGATGCCCAGCCGCGCGGTCAACAACCCGGCGCCGATGCCCTGCGCCGCGCGCGCCGACAGCCGCGCCGCCAGATCCTGCGACATCCAGTCCATGCCCACTTCGCGCACCAGCTCGGAGGCGCCGGCGAACGCGATGTTCAACAGCACCAGGCGGAACAGACGAAGGCGACTGAAGTAGCCCAGCTCGATGCCGTACAGCGCGGCGATGCGGTTGATCAAACGGATGTTGCGCCAGGCGATAAACGCCATATCCACCAGCGCCAACGGGCTGACGGCGATCATCAGCGTCGATTCGGCGGCGGAGCGGCTGATTTCGCGCCGCGCCTGGTTGTCGAGCACCGGCTGCACCAGTTTGGCGTACAGCTCCACCACTTCACGGTCATTTTGCGTTTCATGCAATGAAGCCTGCCAGCGCTGCAGCGCCGGATGCCCCTGATCCAACCCGGCCTGGCGCGCCAGCTTCTCGCAGAATTCGCGCCCTTGCCCCAGCCCGTGGCTGTGCAACAGCTCGCGCGCCACGTCGCGCTCTTCCGCGCGCTGACGCAGCCGATACAAACGCCGCCACTCGGTGACCACCGAACCGACGCCGGCGAACACGATCAGGCCGCCGGCCACGCCGCCGCCCATGGCGATCCAGTCCTGCTGCATCCAGGCGGTATGCACCCACTGCACGCCCTGCGCCACCACGCTGACGCCGAACAGCGCCAGGCCGGCGGTAACCATTTTGCGCCACAGGCTGCGTTTAGGTTTCAGCGCGGCGTTGATGATGCCTTCGGCGCGCCCTTCTTCCTCTTCCTGCTGCAGCTCCGGTGCCGCCGGGAAAAAGCTTTCCGCCTGTTCGGCATCGAAAGCGACGCCGGCGCGCAACGCCGGCTCCTGCGGCGGCTGCAGCGGCTCGTCAAAATCGATACGCGGTTTGATAGGCTCGCTCATCGCAATTTGTCTCCCAATAAAAACTCCATCACCGCATCCAGACGGATATGCGGCAACGGGCTGTCTACGCTCATGGCGCGCGGACGAAATTCATCAAAGTGGAACCCCTGGTTTTGCCAGAACGCCGGCCCCGGCAGGCGCGCGGGCACTTCGCCGGGGAACACCGTCAGCGGCGCGCCGTCACTCAGGCGGTTGCCTTTCAGCGCCGGAATGCGTTGCCCCTGATGATCGACGATGCCGCTCTCGGTCGCCTGCACCGAGGCCAGGCCGACGCAATCCATGCTGATGCCCTCGAACGCCGCGTTCTGCCACGCTTCTTGCACCAGCTGTTGCAGCAACGACACCAGGTTGGCGTGCTGATCGGCGGTGATATGGTCCGCCTTGGTGGCGGCGAACATCAGTTTGTCGATGGTCGGCGAGAACAAACGGCGCAGCAACGTGCGTTTGCCGTAATGGAAGCTCTGCATCAGCTGGGTCAGCGCCAGACGCATATCGTTGAATGCCTGCGGGCCGCTGTTGAGCGGCTGCAGGCAGTCGACCAGCACGATTTGCCGATCGAAACGGGCGAAATGCTCTTTGTAGAAGTTTTTGACGATCGCCTGGCAGTAGTAGTTAAAACGAGCGCGCAACATGCCGATGTTGGTGTGTTTATCGGCCTGCGCCAGCTTCGATTCGCCGATCGCGGCCACGTCGGGCCACGGGAAAAACTGCAGCGCCGGCGCGCCGGCCATGTCACCCGGCAGCACGAAACGCCCCGGCTGAATGAAGTGCAGCCCTTCGCTTTTACAGCGCAGCAGATAATCGGTGTAGGCCTGGGCGATCGCCGCCAGGCGGTTTTCGTCGGCCGGGGCCAGCGGATCGCAGGCCTTGCACAGCGCAAGCCAGGGCTTGGCCCACTCGGCGCGTTCGCCCTGCAGCAGCCCGGCCATCTGGCGCGACCAGGCCAGATAATCCTGCTCGAGCATCGGCAGATCCAGCAGCCATTCACCGGGATAGTCGACGATCTCCAGGTACAGCGTGGAGGTGTCTTTGAAGTGGCGCAGCAGCGAGTCGTTGGAGCGGTAACGCAGCGCCAGGCGGATTTCGCTGACGCCGCGCGTCGGCGTCGGCCAGGCCGGCGGCATGCCGTACAGCTGCGCCAGCCCTTCGTCATAGGTGAAACGCTGGAGGCCGAGATCGCGCTGCGGGATGCGTTTCACGCCCAGCAGGCGCTCTTCGCGCACCGGAGAAAACAGCGGCATGCGTGCGCCGCTGTGCACATGCAGCAGTTGGTTGACGAAGGCGGTGATAAAGGCGGTTTTGCCGCTGCGGCTCAGGCCGGTCACCGCCAGGCGCAGATGGCGATCCATTCCGCGGTTGACCAGCGAGGTTAACTCATTTTGCAGTCGTTTCATTGCTCTCCTTGACGTAACGCCCGAATGCCTTGTTCAGGCCTTTACGGAACAGCGGTTCCAGCACCAGCGCCAGCACGAAGCGCACCGGTTTGCGGCCGACGGTCTTCAACAGCCAGCCGGCGGCGCCCGCCGGGCCATAGTTCAATAACGCTATGATGATGACTTTAGCCAATGTCTTCAACATTGCCGCCGCTCCTCGTTTAAATCCACCCGTTCTGGCGGTGTTCGCGACATCGATTTTATTCATGACAATGCCCTCCGGCACAAGACGATTAAGGTTACATTCACGGGATAACGGCGGCGAAGATACCCGGCCTGCGCAGGCCGGGTATCGCAAGAAGGGTTACAGCTTGCGGAAACGGCTCTGTACGCCGAAGGTATCGGACGTCACGTAGCGCTCGACCTGACGCAGCTGCTGCTCGCCGCTGCCCAGCTCATACTCCAGCTGATCGAGCAGCTGGCGCGGCGTCTTCTGATGCTCACCTTCGAAACGGCTGGCCGGCGCTTCATCCAGCACGAACACCAGCGCGATATAGGCCACCAGCGTGAAAAAGAACAACCCGAAGAACAGCGACAGCACCACCATCACGCGGATCAGGCGCACCGGCACGTCGAAATAGTGAGCCAAACCGGCGCAGACGCCTTTCACCATGCCTTCTTCGGGAACGCGATAAAGCTTTTTACTGCCCAGCGTCGTGCTCATCAGGACTGTCTCCAGTTCGGGTGTTCCGCATCGAGGATCTCTTCCAGCGCCTGAATGCGTTCACGCATGCGTTTGGCATCTTCCCCCAGCTGCGCCAGGCGCTGCATTTCTTGCTGACTCAGTTGGATGCCGGTCTGTTGCCGATTGCTGTAATGCAGCCAAAGCCAAATCGGCGCGACAAACAGCACGAAAATTGTCAGCGGAATGGCAAGTAATAAAGCACTCATTGTTATTCCTTCTTATCGGGTCCTGGATAGGCGGCCACCTCCGGCGTGTGGCCGCGATTCGCCTTACTCTGAGCGGTTCATCTTGGCTTTCAGCGCCGCCAGTTGCTCACTGATGGCGTCGTCGGCCTTCAGTTCGGCAAACTCTTGGTCCAGCGACTTCTTTTTACCGATGCTGATGCTTTCCGCTTCGGCTTCCATGTGGTCGATACGGCGTTCGAACTGTTCGAAACGCGCCATCGCCTCATCCAGCTTGCCGCTGTCGAGCTGGCGGCGCACTTCGCGGGAGGACGATGCAGCCTGATGGCGCAGCGCCAGCGCCTGCTGCCGCGCGCGGGTTTCGGTCAGCTTGTTTTCCAGCTCGCTGATTTCGCTCTTCATGCGCGCCAGCGTTTCTTCTACTGTAGCCACTTCCTGCGTCAGCGTGGCGATCAGATCGGCCACCTTCTGTTTTTCGATCAGCGCCGCGCGGGCCAGATCTTCTTTATCTTTGCGCAACGCCAGCTCGGCTTTTTCCTGCCAGTCGCTGAGCTGGTTTTCACCCTGCTCGATGCGGCGCAGCAGCTGCTTTTTCTCCGCCAGCGCGCGCGCCGACGTAGAGCGAACTTCAACCAGCGTGTCTTCCATCTCTTGGATCATCAACCGCACCAGCTTTTGCGGATCTTCCGCCTTGTCCAGCAGAGTGTTGATGTTGGCGTTCACGATGTCGGCAAAACGAGAAAAAATACCCATAATTCACTTCCTCTTGGTTCTGATGGCGTCTGAAGCGCCGCGTTAAGTCGTACAGCTTGCCTGAAGATATAATCAAAACCCGTGCCAACTTTTATTTCTTTGAAAAACAAAGACTATTAATTTTTGACTCTCTGCGCGCTTGCTGTAGAGTGATTATTTTAACCAAACATTGGCGAATTTCATCATGAGCGAGCAGCCAGATAATTTGTTGGGCGAAGCGAACGCCTTTGTCGACGTATTGGAGCAGGTCTCCCAGGTGGCCAAGCTGAACAAGCCGGTGCTGGTGATCGGCGAACGCGGCACCGGCAAGGAGCTGATCGCCCACCGTCTGCACTACCTCTCCAACCGGTGGCAAGGGCCATTCATCTCGCTCAACTGCGCGGCGCTGAATGAAAACCTGCTGGACTCCGAACTGTTCGGCCACGAGGCCGGCGCGTTTACCGGCGCGCAGAAGCGCCATCTGGGCCGCTTCGAGCGCGCCGACGGCGGCACGCTGTTCCTCGATGAACTGGCGACCGCGCCGATGCTGGTGCAGGAAAAATTGCTGCGGGTGATCGAATACGGCCAACTGGAGCGCGTGGGCGGCAGCCAGCCGCTGCGGGTAGATGTGCGCCTGGTGTGCGCCACCAACGACGACCTGCCGGCGCTGGCGGCGGCGGGCAAGTTCCGCGCCGATCTGCTGGACCGGCTGGCGTTCGACGTGGTGCAGCTGCCGCCGCTGCGCCAACGGCGGCCCGATATCATGCTGCTGGCCGAGCATTTCGCCATGCAAATGTGCCGCGAGCTGGCGCTGCCGCTGTTTCCCGGCTTTACCGAACATGCCAGGCAAACGCTGCTCGGCTACGGCTGGCCGGGCAACGTGCGCGAACTGAAAAACGTGGTGGAGCGCTCGGTCTATCGTCATGGCGACAGCGACAACCCGTTGAGCGAGATCGTCATCAACCCGTTCGCCCCACGTGAGGCTGTTCCGCTCACGCCCGCCGCCGAGGGTGCCGGCGCATTGCCGGCGCTGCCGCTGGATTTGAAACACTGGCAGCTGGAACAGGAAAAGGCGTTGATCGAAGCGGCGCTGCAGCAAGGGCGGTTCAATCAACGCAAGGCGGCGCAGCTGCTGGGGCTGACCTATCACCAGTTGCGCGGCATGCTGAAAAAGCATGCGCTGCTGCAAAGCGGCGAAGCAGACGAGGAATAGCAGGCAAAAAAAAAGGTTCATCGCGTCTTAGCGTGAACCAATAGAAAACGGCAGTCAGAACGTTTAGGTTTGTATTCGCCAAAACACACCCTAAACCTTCAAAACTGCCGTCACTATGAATGCTAACCTTTGCTCCCTGT